>JACKNX010000003.1 GCA_024234635.1 Pseudomonadales bacterium
ACACCGTTGAAGCGACGCGAAAAGTCAGAACAGGCCATCTGACTGAACTGCACGCCAAAGAGGGGGCCAGCAGGCTGATTGCGCTCACCCGGATTGAAGTTCTGCTGCACGATCTGGTTCGCGGTACGCGTGGTGAAGGCGTTGCCCTCCGAAGACAGGTAGGCTCCAGTAATGGCCTTGGTGACCGCCGCCGCCGCATCCAGGGGCAGACGAATCCCTTCCAGACCCGTGCGCACCACCGCATCGCCATTCTCGTCGACCGTGGTGGCGATGTGCACCGTCGGATCCTGTCCGGCCATGCGATAGATGCCGAGAACATTGCCGACGCGATCCACCACGGCGATCGTGGCCTGGACATTCCGTGCTTTCGCCTCGGCGACGCCACGCGCAATCACCGTCTGTACATCGGCCACCGTCAGCAGCGAGGATGTATCCGCACAAGTGCCCGAACACGCCGTGGGCGTAGGATCAGCGCCCGGGGCGCCGCCTGAACCACCGCCGCCACAGGCGGCGAGCGCGGTACAGAACGCTGCTGCGGCAAGCCCGCGACGAATATCCTTCGTGGATCTGCTTGTTTTCATCTGAATCGCTCCGTGAATTCCAGGCGTTCACCCGGCGGATGGAAGGCATGGCAACCGATGCAGTCGAGCGGCACGCTTTCAGGCGCATCCGCGTCCGCATCGGAGTGACACGCCGTACAGTTGTCCAGACCCGGAAGCAGCACGTCCGCGCTCGTCTCGGAGTCCGTTGCGTCGTGACAGGTCAGACATGCATCGTCCCCGGATTTGTCGCGCTGGGTGAGGTGCGACTGATGGTCGAAGCGGGCGGTTGGCATGAAGTCGTGCGACAGCTTCACAGGCAACACCTCAAACCGGGTATAAACGTCCCCGCCACCATTGTCGGTGACTTCATGACAGGTGACGCAGCCACTGCTCGTGAACTGGTTCTCCGCTTCCGCGCGTGTGCGCTCAACGGCGCATTGTGTTGCACCGCTGGTGCACACACCGGCCGGCGTCGGCTGATATGCCTGGTTGGCACGCCGCCGCCTTTCGCGCTTTTTCGGAACGATGCCGCGCGATGGATTGGCGTAATACCGGATGAAATGCGCCTCCATGATGGCGACCGCCTCGTGCGGCTGGCCGTGGGGTAACTGACGCTCCGGATTGGCCGCGTCAAAGGTCAGCTCATGACATTCGCGGCAATTGGCGGCCATTGTCACGGGAACAAAATGCTCCTTGTCCGCCGCCAGCTGGTGACAGTCGACACAACCGAGCTTTTCGCCATTCGCTTTTTTCACCTTGGTCCCCGCAAGATGCACGTCATGGGGAAACTTCAGGTTGGAGGTCTCCCTTGCACCATCCAGCGCGGTTTCGACGAGGTGCCATGCATATTCGTCGCGTGCGAGTCGTTCAGAGCGCTGCAGCGCAACTTCAAAACCCGGATGGCGTGTCCCGTCGAAGGCCGACACGGCACGAAGATGCGGGTTGGCACCGGCGAGCGCGTCCGGATCGGCATGACAGTCCGTGCACAGGCTGTCCGCACTGATCACCAGCAGCGTCGGCTCGTTGTGCTCCTTGTGGCACGTCGCGCAGCGATCAGGCTGGCGGCTCTGCGCCGTCATGTGTTCACCGGCAACGTGATCGGCGATGGTCGTGTGGCACTCCTGGCAGGCCGTGTCAGGCACGCGCTCGAACAACGCCTTGTGACACGCTTGGCAATCGTTGCCCATGGCCTGATTGTGGACAGGATGCAACGGACCACTGGTCCAGATGGCATCAGTGAACAACGCCGCCTGCGGATCCGGCGTGGTGTCATCGCCGTCGAGCACGAACCACAGCGGCAGACACAGCCCCAGCGCGACGATGAGTACGAGCATTGCCCATGCCGGCGCGCGTTTGGACAACCAAGTATCGGAAAGGCGCGTCAGATACGCGTTTTCGAAACTGGCGCTGTCCACGTCCCTGTCGCGAATCAGCTCGAGCGCGGCGGCAAATCCGGCCGGCGCGGGAATTCGTTTCAGCCGGTGGCCGCCAACACTGAACTCCTCGCCTTCCGCAAGGCTGACGCCGCGGACGTCGCGTCCATCC
This sequence comes from Pseudomonadales bacterium, assembly GCA_024234635.1. Lineage (GTDB taxonomy): Bacteria > Pseudomonadota > Gammaproteobacteria > Pseudomonadales > Azotimanducaceae > SYFY01. Next base: position 2,088 of record JACKNX010000003.1, read on the forward strand.
TGTTGCAGGCGGGCACCGCGAGCGCATGACACCGCCAGCTTGCCACCCGCCATGCGTATCTGCGCATGGCGCCCGCGAATGCCGGTGCCGATAAGCTGCAGCGTCTGATCCTGCCCACTGCCGAGCGTAATGGGATCACCGGACAGCTCGCGATCCTGGAAGGTTTCGCCACCATCGGGGCCGGTAACAAGTTCCCTGAGCAGTACGTCCATGCCGGCCTACCAGTAGAAGAACGTGGTGACGATGTGCACGATGAGCGCACCGATCAGGGCGATGGTCACGGGAACGTGCACGTACAGCCACACCTGTAACCATCCCTGCATGCGGATGTCGTGGCGCAATCGCCGGAGAATCGTCTGCCGGCGGCAGAGCACGGACAGCAGCTCTTCCAGCGCCACGACCTCCTGGGCTTTTTCCGAGCGCGGGATCAGGCTGGCGATCGTGTCGATGGCAAGTTGCTGATCCGGATGCGGAATCAGTTTTCCCGGTTCCGTTTCAATGCGGGAATGATCGGCACCGCTGAGCTGCGCCCAGACCCCGCCACCAACCACCGTTCGCTCGATGGCGCTGTTCACGGCCTGCTGTACCTGCACCGAGCAACGACGCGCCAGCGCAAGCCCGCGCTCGTTGAGTTCGAACAGTTCGCCGAACAGCGATTCCCGGTTGCCCCCCAGCCGATTGTCGGACAGCACCCGGGGGTAGTTCACATAAACGTAGAGCCCAAAGAAACCACTGAAGATCACCAGGCACATCAGCACGTAAGCCAGCGTATGCACGTTCCAGCCAAACTGCAGGGCACTGTGCAGGGAGCCGATGACCAGGCAGGCGGTGCCCAGGTAAACATGAGCGCTGGTCCAGCCCTGGACACTACCGACCCCACCTCCGTACCGGCGTTTGCGCACGCCCAGCCAGGTCAGCCACACGATGAGCAATGCACCGACCGTACCCAGCGTATAACCCTGCCACGTGCCGCCGTTAGGCGGTTCCGCGCGTCCGTGCGTGACATAGATGCCCACACAAACCAGAACCAGCGCCAGTGACCACCAGAAATAACGTGCGCTGCGGTAGCGGAGTATGTTCTCGAACATGATGCGCTACCCCAGCAGATCGATGAACTGTTCCGGGGAGAGTCGCTGGGCGGCCCCGGTGGGACACGCGGCCACGCAAGCGGCGCCGCCGCGACGGTTCATGCAGGCATCACACTTCACCGCGCGCTTGCCTTTTTCCTTCGCGGACTTGGACGGCTGGTAACCGGCTTCTTCGCCGGGGCCGCTCCCGATGCCGAACAGTATCCACTGCAGCAGCCCGGGTTTTTTCGGTGCTTCGTAAGCCAGCTTGATGACGCCGTACGGGCAGTTCTTCTCGCAGTTGCCACAACCGATGCACGCATCACTGATGAATACTTCGCCATTGACCGCCCGCTGCAGCGCATTGGGCGGACAATCCTTCATGCAATGCGGATGCTCGCAGTGCCGGCACGATACCGGGACATGGATGCGGGCAAAGGTGGCACCGGCGCTGCGATTGAGCCGTGAAATGCCACCGTGTGTTTCGGCACAGGCCTTTTCACAGTTGTCGCACCCCACGCACAGGCTTTCATTGATGATCAGCGTGTCCGTCGCTTCGCCGAGCCCCTGGTTCATCAGGAAACGCATGAGGTTTCCAGACTCCTGGCGTACTTCCATTTCCGAGATGGTGAGCAGGCGCTGGCTGACCTTGCGCTGCAGACTTTCGACCCTGGCGCCGCGCTTGTTCATCAGCGCGAGGAAATTGCGGCGATCGATCTCGATGGTTTCCGTGGCGACCGATGCCACCGCGGTTTCACGCCGCACCGCGTCGCCCATGAGCGCCATCTGCCCCACGAGTTCACCCGATCGCAGTTCCGCGACCAGCGTCTCCGGCCCGCCTGCGACCGCACGGGTCAGGGTCACCGATCCCCTTCTAACGAGATGCATGACGTCACCGGGGTCATTCTGCGCGTACAACGCCTCGCCGGCCCTGTACTGCCGGATGGGACACGCAAGCGCAATCTCGCGCAGATCGGTGAATTCCGCTTCCGGAGCGAACTGCCGCCGGAGCTCGCGCACCACGAAGATCCAGTCGACGCCGGCCCGAACTTCCTCATTCGAACTGAGCAGCTTGACCATCGTTCGCCGCGGCGTCTCGATGAGGATGCAACTCGCTCCGGCCCTGGCGCTGTCGATGCGAGGCCTGCCGCTGATGAGACTGGACTCGCCGAAGAACTGCCCGCGCTCGAGGGTGCGGCTGTAGCCGTCCTCCTCGACCTGCACCTCGCCCTCGATGATCGTGAAGAACGATGCCGCATACTCGCCCGCACGGTACAGGTAGTCCCCTTCGCGGATGAGACGCGGCGTGCGTGGCCGTGGATTGCGATCCGCCAGTTGCGCCTGCAGCGCCTTCAGCTTGGCCTGGGCCTCGACCAGCAGCGGACCTGCCGGGTAGGCGACCATCACGTTGCTCTCGATCAGCAGCTCCCGGAACGCGAGGGCGTTGAGCTGCCTGAACATGGGAATGCGCTGCTGGAACATTGCCAGCACGTCATCGGCATCCCGCAGGAAGGGCATGCAATGAAACTGGTATTCCAGCAACGGGTGGTCCGCCGGCTTGATCAGGTTGCCGCGGATGAATTCCACCACGTCATAGCCCTGGTTCATCGCCTGCTTGATGAGCGGATAGCCGGCCAGGGCGCCGATGATGTAGAGACCGGGTACGTTGGTTTCGTAGGTGCGCGAAAGCTCCGGGATTGCGTCGGGCTTGTCGTTGGGGAATGTCACACCGATGGATTCGACGAACTTGCGTGGCGGCACCCCGCCAAGACGGGCAATCAGCCGATGGCAATCAATGGTCTTCTCGCCTTCCGGAGTATTGAACGTGACGGCCAGCGGTGTCTTCGCATCCGGCGTCTCGACGACCTCCTTCACATTCGACTCGTAGAGGCAATCGAAAGGCAGGCTGGGATTGTTGATCGCCGCCAGCACCGCGTTCAGGTTGCCTTCTTTCGCACGGCTGAATTCCGCCCCCCGGTTGACGATGATCACCCGGTTCTGTTTCGACAATCCCAAGGCGTTCTCGATGGCCGCGTCGCCAGCGCCAACCACCACGATCGTCTCGCCCCGGTATTCGTCCGGATCGTCGAGCTGGTACTGCACGAGCAGCAGGTTTTCACCGGGCACGCCCAGTTTGCGCGGGTTCCCGGCCGTGCCGATGCCCAGCACGACATTGTCTGCCGTCAGCCGGCCACCATCCGCCGTGTGCAGGGTAAATACATGATTTTCCTGGCTTATCCTGGTGACTTCAGCGCCATAACGGATATTGACGGTGTTCTCGGCCAGACTCGCCGACCAACCGTCCAGAATCGATTCGCGCGTGCCTTCCCTGAAGCCGAAATCACTGCGCAGATCCAGAAACCCGGGCTCCGCCATGACGTGCTTGCCCTTCTGGTACTGCTGAATGGTCTTCGCGTGCGCGGAGAACCCTTCGAGCAGCACGTAACTCGGCGTGACGGCACCGGACTCCCGATCATGAAAGGCGGCTCTTGCCGCGGCACTCAGCCCTCCCGGACCGGAACCGACAATGGCAATACCGAAATGCTGCTCCCCGTGTTGCTCCGGACTCACGCCGGTTTGCTCCATGCATCCCCCAACGGCCAAGAGTCTATAGAACCCCCGCCGGCAAGGCCAACGGTGAAACCGGCAGCTGCACCCCAAGGGAATGCAAAAATTAGCTACGCTTCATCAGGAACCATCGCTGGCCCGGCTCCCGGTCGAGGAGTACGCTCGAACGGGCGAGATCGAGAGAGAGCCAACCGACGTTTCTGAACCCGGCCCTGGTGTCAGGCAGCGGAGACGTTCATTTCCCGCGTTGCGGTGCAGCATTGAGTTGCGGTGCAGCATTGCGTCGCGGCCAGTTCGTCGCGTCAGGGACTCCAACGATCCGGTCACCGAACCCTCAACAAGGAAGGAGCATCCATGGCCAAGCACGACGAAGCGCTCGAGCGTTTCATGCAGGGGCTTATCCGCCGCAATCCCAACGAAACCGAGTTCCATCAGGCGGTACAGGAAGTCGCCACCGACATCATTCCCTTCATCGCCGACAAGCCGGTCTACCAGGACATGCAGATCCTGGAACGGCTGACGGAGCCCGATCGCATCATCATTTTCCGCGTCTGCTGGCAGGACGACGAGGGCAATGTACGAACGAACCGTGGCATGCGGGTGCAGTGGTGCAATGCGATCGGCCCGTACAAGGGCGGCATCCGTTTCCATCCGTCGGTGAACCAGAGCATCCTCAAGTTCCTTGGCTTTGAGCAGACCTTCAAGAACAGCCTTACCGGCCTGCCGATGGGCGGCGGCAAAGGCGGCGCGGACTTCAATCCCAAGGGCAAGAGCGATGCGGAGGTCATGCGGTTCTGCCAGTCCTTCATCACCGAACTGTCGCGGCATATCGGCCCGGATACGGACGTACCGGCCGGCGACATCGGCGTTGGCGCCCGGGAAGTGGGTTATATGTTCGGCCAGTACAAGCGTCTGGTGAACCGCTTCGAGGGCGTGCTCACCGGCAAGGCGCTCGAATTCGGCGGCAGCCAGATTCGTACCGAAGCTACCGGCTATGGCGCCGTCTACATGATGGAAAACATGTTGGCGCACGCCGGTGAGTCCATTGACGGCAAGGTCTGCCTGGTGTCCGGCTCCGGCAACGTGGCCACCTACACCGTGGAAAAACTGAATCAGCTCGGTGCCAGGGTGGTGACGCTGTCTGACTCCAATGGCTTCATCTACGACAAGGAAGGCATCAACGCGGAGAAACTGGCGTGGGTGAACGACCTGAAGAACAAACGACGCGGGCGCATCAGCGAATACGTGAAGCAGTTTGGCGGCGAATACCATGCCGACAAGCGGCCCTGGGCTGTGCCATGCGATCTGGCGTTCCCTTGTGCAACGCAGAATGAGATTGACGCGTCGGACGCCATGGCGCTCATCAACGGCGGCTGCAAGGCCATCTCCGAAGGCGCCAACATGCCTACCGATCCCGCCGCAATCGGCCTGTTGCGGGATGCGCGCATCAAGCACGCGCCCTCGAAAGCCGCCAATGCCGGAGGCGTGGCCGTATCGGGCCTTGAGATGAGCCAGAACAGCCTGCGTATTTCCTGGGACAGGGGCGAAGTGGATGACCGGCTGAAGGGCATCATCAAGCGTATACACGACCAGTGCGTGCAGTATGGTGAAGGCAAGGAAGGCGTGGACTACTTCAAGGGCGCAAACGTTGCCGGGTTTGTCAAAGTGGCAAATGCCATGCTGGCTTACGGCGTGGTGTAAGAGTCGCTATCCGCTGCGACAGGCTGCGTCTCGCAGCCTGTCAGGCAACGAAATACCGGCGCGTGCCAAAGACTGCTTCGTAGTACTCCGGTTCGAACAGCTCGGCCGGCAGCGCCTCCGGACCCACATAGGCGGCAAAACCAGGATGCATGGGCTGACTGCTGCTGGCCATGCTGGCGAACGCCCGTTCTCTGCGTGCCTTGTCCTCCGTGCCATAGCGGCCGTTCAGCGTGGTCACAAAGGCAGCAGCGGCCCGCAGTCTGCGCAGCCGCTCCCGCCGTTCCGCGATGTAGGGCGCGAAGGTCTCCCGGCACCAGGTGTCATGTCCTACAAACAGCTCGCCGACGATGCGTGCGTCCCGCAGCGTGACACTCAGACCCTGCCCCAGGATCGGATCGTTGTAGCCACCTGCGTCCCCGATGAGCAGAGCGCCTTCCACCACCGGCTCGTCCACCCAGGCATCCTGGCTCGGATACGAGCGGCAGGGGCCGATCGGTCGCGCGCGAGCAATGGCCTGACTGTTGGGGAGCGCCGGAATATCGAACGCGGCCAGCATCGCCGCGGCACCATTTTCACCGTTGAATCGCGCGGCACCATCATAGGTGTAGTCGGCATACAGCCGGACTTTGCCATTGCCCTGCGGGAATATGAGGTACTGCATGTCACCGAAGACGCCTATGGACTGCTGATCCTCGGGCCAGCCGTCAGCACCGTCGATGAGCAGGCCGGCAATGAGATGGTCAAGCGGCGCTTCGTTGAGCGTCAGCCCGAGTGCGCGACGAATGGCGGAGGAGCGTCCGTCGGCGCCCACCACCCAGCGGCAGGCGACGGTCTCCCCCCCTTCCGCGCCTGAGATCGCCAGACCATAGTCGCCCGCTTTCCCCGTGAGCTTCGCGGACACGCCACGCCGCACGTCGACGCCGGCATCCGCCGCCGCCGCCAGCGCTTCGTTCTGCATGACGACATGTTCCAGGGCCAGTGGACCGGGGATGTCCGGGTGCAGCAGGTGCACCGGAATCTCGCGCGCTTCCGCCTCGGCCGCGGAAAGCAGTTCGTCATACCCGACCTGGCGGCGGATGTGATGTCCACCAGCTGCAAGAAAGCGCTCGTAGAGCCCGAGGCGTTTCAGCTCCGCAACGCCCCACGGCGCCATCCATTCCCCACGCACACGGTCGCGAAACACGGCTTCCCTTTCCGCGATCAGAACCCGCAGACCATGGCGCGCCAGGTACTGACCGAGCGCCGCCCCACCAATGCCACCACCCACGATGCCGACATCAAATCGCGTCATGAATCGCTCCCGGTTGTTCCCGCCCGGAGCCTATCACAGCCGGCATGGGGAGCTACCCGCAACGCCGGCCGTGATACGCTCTGCCACCAGTTGCCCGCAGCGGCGTTCAAACCTTCAGCAACAGGAGCCGTCAGATCATGTCCGACTCATCACCCTACACCCCGCCCAAGGTATGGACCTGGGATACCGAAAGTGGTGGCCGCTTCGCCAACATCAACCGGCCGATCGCCGGCGCCACCCACGACAAGGAACTGCCCGTGGGTGAGCACGCGCTGCAACTTCACTCGCTTGCCACCCCCAACGGCGTCAAGGTGACGATCCTTCTGGAGGAACTGCTGGAACTCGGCATCGGGGACGCGGAGTACGACGCCTGGCTCATCAACATCGGTCAGGGTGATCAGTTCAGCAGCGGCTTTGTCGCCATCAACCCCAATTCCAAGATTCCGGCGCTGCTGGACCGCTCGACAAATCCACCCACGCGGGTATTCGAGTCGGCCGCCATTCTGCTCTACCTGGCCGAGAAATTTGGTCACTTCCTGCCCACCGATCCGTCAACGCGCGCGGAGTGCTACTCGTGGCTGTTCTGGCAGATGGGCAGCGCACCGTACCTCGGCGGCGGTTTCGGCCATTTCTATGCCTATGCGCCCGAGAAATGGGAATACCCCATCAACCGCTACGCCATGGAAACCAAGCGACTGCTGGACGTGCTGAACCAGCGTCTGGCGAACAACCGCTTTCTCTGCGGCGAGGAATACACCATCGCCGACATGGCCAACTATGCGTGGTACGGCGCCCTGGTGCTGCACAACATCTACGACGCGGCGGAATTCCTGGACGTGGCGTCCTACACACACGTCATTCGCTGGGCCAGGGAAATTGAAGCCAGACCGGCCGTGGAACGTGGGCGCCGCGTAAATCGATCGTGGGGCCCCGAAGAGACACGTGTTGTCGAACGGCACAGTGCCGCGGACTTCAAGTAACGGCTCGCTCCGGCTGTTCCGAGGTCTCTGCCGGGCAGGGACGCTCAGCGTGCGGCATCCGTTTCGGCCTCCGCCGCCAGTCGCGCCCTGACAAGGCGTCGAAAGGCAAGCAACGCTGCGTCGTGCGGCGTTGCGAACCGCTGCCGCTCCGGCGGCGTGATATCCACGATCTTCTGCTGAGCCTCGAGGATCGCCTTGTCCTCGGCAAACGCGGCGGTGACCACCGCAACGATGCCGTCCAGCAGTCGCTGGTTCGCCTGGGGCCGCGCAACCCCGGTGGCAAAAAAGTAGCGAGAACGTCGTGACGTCACCGGCGTCACCGCCTGCTGATCGGCGCGGCTGGAGAGCGGCGGCTCCACAGGCTCGGCATATCCACACCGCGCCGCCGTTCCCGCCGGATACCATGCCATCGACATCAGGAACAAACCCGGCAGCAGGTAGCGGTAGCTGCTGAGGGTATCCACCGGCAGCGGGTGTCCAGGCGCCATGCGCGCATCTTCGAACCAGCGCGTGATGCGCAGACCGTCCGGCAGTTCCTCGATGTGGGGTTTGCGCTCGCTCCACCTGACCGCGCTCGACGCGCCCAGCGTCGTCGCGTGGGAAAAATCCAGATGGGAGAGATCGCAGAGGTTGTCGTTCAGCAACTCCCAGCAGGCGTCGATATCCATCACGTCCGTACGCATGTCATAAGCGCCCTGAAGCCCGAACGCGTCCGGAATTTTCTCCGGATCGGCCTGCGCCGGATCGCCCATCCACACCCACAACCAGCCCCAGCGTTCCACCGTGGGATAGATCCGCACGCGCACGGGTGGAGCGGGTTCGCGCGCCGGCATTTCACGACACACGCCATCACAGCCGAAGCGCAGACCGTGATACATGCAGCGAAGATCATCCCCCTCAACGCGCCCCATCGACAGGGGCGCAAACCGATGGGGACAACGGTCTTCCATGGCCACCGGCGCACCATCGGCACGACGGTAGAACACGACGGGTTCTTCCAGGAGCACGCGGCCGATAGGCGTGTCCGCCAACTCGTGACTCCAGGCCGCCACGTACCAGAGGTTGCGGATGAAACCACCGCTGCCTGCGACCCTATGCCGCAGGGTCTCGTCCTGTCCGCTCATTATCATTCCCGCCTCACCGGCAACAGCCCGCCGACGCAGCTGCGCGCCATTCACCATTCCACCAGCGTGTGCTGGTTCACCAGGAGAAATGTCCTTGAAAACCTCCACTGCGTCCATCGCAATGTCGGCGCTCTGCCTGTGCGCCGCGAACGTTGCGGCGGAGGTCGCCCGCGATAACGGCGACAGCTGGGCAATCGAGACGATCGTGGTCACGGCCGAGCGCACGGGCATTCACGAACCGGTTGCGCAGACGGCAACACGGACTCCCACCCCAGTGGAGAAAATTCCCCAGTCCATACAAACGCTGAACCGCAATCTCATCGAGGAACAGGACCTGCAGAACCTGCCCAGCGCACTGGCCAACGTTTCCGGTGTGGCGCCCTCCAGCCCGATGCAACTGGTGCTGCAACCCACGCTGGTCCGCGGGTTTGCGGTGAGCTACTACTTCGACGGCCTGCCCAGCTACCAGCTTCCGGCAGGAGCAGCGGACCCTGGCACCTTGATCAACGTGGAACGCATCGAGGTGGCCAAGGGGCCTGCCAGCACCCTGTTCGGTGGCGGCGCAGGCGCGCCGCTTGCCGGGCTGATCAACCTGATTTCGCGCGATCCCGTGCCTGAAGCCGCGGGCTCCGTCGCCATTCGCGCCGGCAGCTTCGATACTTTCGGAGGCGCCGCGGACATCAATCTGCCGCTGACGGACCAGTTAGCCGTACGGGTGAACGGCATGATCGAGCAGGCCGACAGCTTTCTGGACGTCGTCGACAGCAAGCAACGGGCCATCTTTCCTTCCATCGCCTGGACGCCGTGCGAGGACACGCGGCTGGTACTCCGGGGCCGCTTCAATCGCTCTCTGCAGCAGGAATACGCAGGGTTGCCCTCGGAACTGGTTGAACCCGCCCGACTGATCAGCCGGAAGGTGTTTGCAGGCGCCAGCGATGCGCCGGAAACGGCAGTGGAGAACAACCAGATCGGCGCCTTTCTTTCCCACCGGCTGACCGACCGAATTGAACTCAACGCCGCGGCTGGCACCTATGACGGCAAGATCGACGAGTGGTCCACCTTTCCCTTCGGCCAGCTTGCCGGCACGCTTTACAACTTCGGCAACGGTTTGCTGACTTCCGACACGGACAAGGTCTTCGCCACGGCAAGCATTACCGCGCTGCTAGGAGACGGCGCGATACGCCATCAGATACTCTCAGGCATCGACTGGGACGACACCGACTACAAAGGCTCTCTCTCGCTGAATGCCTTCTGGGCGTTTCTCGACTATACCGCCGCGAATCCGACCGCCACGTACGGCGCCCCCCCTCCCCTCTTCTCGGACCAGCGGGACAAACTCTCGTCCACCGCCCTGTTCGTACAGGACCAAGTCAGCATCGGCAACCGCCTCGACGTCACCCTGGGCTTGCGCTGGACCCAGCTGGATATCACAAGCAACGTTTCCGGCTTTGTCACGGACGACACGGACAGGCGGCTGACGCCGCGGGTCGGCGCCACCTTCGAACTTCTGGACGGACTGTCCCTGTTTGCGGGCTACGCCAGGGGTTTCCAGGGCGTGGTTGCCGCCGGATTCTTTGGCATCGAGCCCAAGCCCGAAACTTCCACTTCATGGGAAACCGGCCTGAAATTTGCTTCCCCGATCGAGGGTCTGACCGGCACGCTTGCGCTCTACCAGGTGGAGCGCCGGAACGTCATCACCCCGGACCCCGTGCTGCCCTTCGTGTACGGGCAATCCGGTGAGCAACGCGCGCGCGGCATTGAGGCGGATCTGATCTACGAGCCGTCACCGGCCCTGTCAATCCTGGCCAGCTATGCGTACACGGACGCCGAGGTCAGCCGCGACAACGCTCTGCCAGAAGGCGATCGGCTTCGCGCCGTACCCAGGCATTCCGGCCGACTGGCCGTCCGCTACCGGTTCGCGGGCACGGCCCTCGAGGGCCTGGAGATCGGCGCGGGCGTCACAGCGATGTCCGGCCGCGAACTTACGCTGCCCAATACTGCCCGCGTCGACGGACTCGTTCTGGCCGACGCCCAGGTGGCCTACGATTTCGGCCCCGCGATGCTGCGCGTGTCCGTACAGAACCTGTTCGACAGAGGCGGCTTCGAACCCTATCAGTATCTTGGCGGCGCCTTCGTCGTACCCGTGCAGCCGAGGGCCGCCTACCTGACGCTGCAGACGGGTTCGTGGTAGCCGGGCAGACGGGTGCCGTTGCACCGGTTTGTCGCCCTCCCTGATCAGCGCACAGTGGCGCGACACTATGACGCACCCGAACGGGCGGGTGCGTCACTTACCATCCGCTTCCTGCTTCAGTTCACGGCCATCGCTTGAACCATACCAACGTTGTGCACTCCTACGCGCGGTTGATCCTGCGGATTGCCGCCATTACCTGCCTGCTTGCGGCAATGTCCGCCTGGCCTGACGACAGCACCGCATTCGATCCCGTTGCCGCGCTGCGCGGCGTGAATTTCGATCCGGCAACCGTGGACGGCAACGGCGCGCCGGACGGCCACAACACGTCGGGTAACGGGCTGCCGGACGCCCACGAGATGGCCCTGGTCGCCGCCGTCGTGAATGACCCGACTATCGACTTTTCCGCCCGGGGCGGCGTCTCGCACCGCGAGGCGCGTGCGGTTTTCGATGCCCTGCTGACCCGGACCCGTCTCGACACGGCGTCACTGGCGGCCCGATGGCCAACAACCGCCGAGATGGTGACCGGCTACCTCATGATCGGCACCGACGACGGCATCGCGTCCATCAGCCATATGACAACGATGTTCGGCGCCCCGCTCACCGGCGACATGAATGTCGCAAAGCGCATGGCATACTACTTCGCGCCGGACGGCGACGCGGACGGGGATGGTGTCTCCAATCGTGAAGAACACGCCGCCGCTGGCGCCAGCGCGGAGCAGTATGTTGCCGCGGCTCTCGATCCAACGGTTCGCAACAGGGGAAATGAACGCATGTCGACCAACGCGACCAGCAAACGAACAGTAGGTATCGTTCTGTATGAGGGGTTTGAGGTCCTGGACGTTTTCGGTCCCATGGAAATGTGGTCTTACGTGCCGGATTTCAGACTGGTCACCATTGCGGCTACGGCCGGACCCGTTAAATCCACGCAGGGTGCCGTGCTGATGGCGGAATACGGCTTCGCCGATGCGCCGAAGCTGGACATCCTGATGGTCCCGGGCGGTTTCGGCACGATCGCCGAGCTCGACAACACGGCGCTGATCACCTATCTGCGCAACGCCCATGCAACCAGCGAACTCACGACATCCGTCTGCACGGGCTCCGCCCTGCTGGCCAGGGCCGGCGCCCTCGATGGATTGCGCGCCACGTCCAACAAGCGCTTTTTCTCCCTTGCCGCGAAACAGAGCGACCGGGTGAAGTGGGTCGTCGAGGCACGCTGGGTGGAGGACGGCAAGGTATTCACCTCGTCCGGTGTCTCAGCGGGTACGGACATGGCCCTGGCGGTAGTGGCCCGTCTCCATGGCGTGGAGGCTGCACGGCAACTCGCCAGCAGCGTGGAGTACATCTGGCACGAGCAGCCGGACGACGACCCGTTCGCCGGGTTTTCGGACTGGCCCGGACAATAGATTCCGCACGTTGAACGGCGGCCCACTGGAGCCGCCCTCAGCAACCTCGCCCGTTGCGAACAGCTGTGTCACCATGCGGGACCTCCCGCTGACCAGGTGCTTTCATGACCGCGCAGGCAATCCCCGTACGTCGCATGCCCTTTTCGGTGCCGGATACCGCCGACTTCCATCCCGTGTACCTGGCCGGCAACGCCGGTTTTTCCTATGCGATGACAGGCATGGGCCTCTACGTCGCACTGCTCGAGCCCTTCATCGTCAAATCCGTGCGACGCGTCCTCGACCGCGTCACCGACCCCGGACTGCGCGAAGCCGCGGATCGGTTCAGTCGCCAGGAAGCCCAGCACTACCAGCAGCACGAACGCTTCAATACGCTGTTCTTCTCCCGCGACTACCCCGGACTCAGGGAACGTTATGAACGCCTGCGCGGCGACTTTGAGCGATTCCTCGCCGAGAAGGACGATCGCTTCCGCATAGGTTTCGTCGAAGGCTTCGAAGCCAATACCACCCAGGGTGCCCTGTCGCTGCTGGGTCGCGGCCTTCTGCGTCATCCGGCAACCGACAAGGCGCTGGGAAGCCTGTGGGAGTGGCACATGCTGGAGGAAATCGAACACCGCAATATCGCCTTCGATCTCTATGAGCACCTGTTCGGCGGCTGGCCTTATCGGGCGCTGATGTGCTGGCGGGCGCAGCACCACATGGCGACGTTCATCGATGACGTCACCGCAATCATGAATCCGCGGGATATCAGGGAGTTTGGCGACATCTGTCGCATCACGTCGAAGGATCGCACCCTGCGTTTGCTGTCACGGGCGGTGCCGCGCGTGAAAAGCATGCTGCCCGGCTATTCGCCGCACCGCTACGAACTGCCCGCCGCGGTGCAGCGGCTCGCCGACCGGCTGACGTCGCAAGCAACGTCCGTTAGCTGATCATTCCGGAATACCGCCACCTGCAGACGTTCGGAACAGCAGATCCGGCCCGGGCATATAGGGGGAGTTGGCAATCGTTGAGGCGGGTATCGCTTCGCGGTTGAAGATGGTACGCAGGTGCACTTCGTCCGGGCCGTCGGCAATGGCAAACGCGCGCGACCAGGCATAACTTTCCGATACCGGCGAAATGTCGTTGCCGCCCATGGCGCCAAACACCTGCACCGCCCGATCCGCGATGGCGCGATAGGCCTGCACCACCGCCACCTTCAGAATCGCCAGATCACGGAACGCCCCCTGGCTGCCCCGCGTGTCCACCAGCCACGCGGTCTTCCAGGTCAGCAGACGGATCTGCTCCACCTGTACGCGTGACAGGGCGATCCACCCCTGCAGCGTATCGTAGTCGATCACCGCCCTGCCGAAAGTCCGTCGCTCGGCCGCACGCTGCAGCATCAGTTCGATGAGCAGTTCGCACTGCCCGACAGCACGCATGCAGTGGTGCAACCGCGCAGGCGCAAGCCGGGCCTGCGCAACACGGAAACCATCGCCTTCGCCGCCAATGCGGTTGCCGACAGGCACGCGCACGTTATCGAAACGCAGTGCGTGCGCCGGCCCGGCCGGCTCAGTAAAGCCGAAAAACGTGCTGCGCGGTCCGATCGTCACGCCTTCGGCATTCCGGGGCACCATGACCACGCTGTGTCGCCGGTTGGCGGACGCCTCGGGGTTGGATATCCCCAGCACCATGTAAAACCGGCATTGGGGATGCGCCGAACCGGAGATGTACCATTTGGTGCCGCTGACCACGTAGCAATCCCCATCCCGCTCGATACGCGTCGCGATATTTGTGGCGTCGGAGGACGCCACTTCCGGCTCCGTCATCGCAAACGCGGAGTGGCAGTCACCATCCAGCAACGGACGCAGCCACACCGCTTTCTGTTCCGGCGTCGCGCACTGCTGGAGTGCCACCATGTTCGGCACATCAGGCCACTGGCAGTTGAACACCTTGGATGACCACAGGATGCGCCCCAGATACTCGGCGACGGGTGCGTAGTCCAGATTGGACAGCGGATAGCCCGCCACACCGTCGTCCAGTTCGGTCATGGCAAAATTCCACAGGCCCAGCGACCTCGCCCGTGCGCGCAGGGGAGTCAATAGCGCGGGATCGAAGTTGGCTTCCACCTTGAACGCCTGGATCATCTCGCGGTTGCGCGGCAGGACCTCGCGCTCGCAGAAATCGCTGACACGCTCCAGAACCTCGCGCGAATTGTCCGACAGCGAAAAATCCATGCAGTTCCCCCGCCCCCCCAAAATAATGACGCGGCAGTCTACCTCAGCTCCCGTTGCCGGCGCTGGCGCTCACCGGCAGCCGTCGCCTGTAGCTGAAATACAGAACCGGGATGACGATCAGCGTCAGTAACGTGGATACCAGGATGCCGAAGATCAGCGACACCGCGAGCCCGTTGAAAATCGGGTCATCCAGGATGAAGAAGGCGCCGGTCATCGCGGCAATGCCGGTAAGCACGATCGGCCGCGCACGGACGGCACCCGCCTCGATGACGGCATCCGCCAGATCCCTGCCTTCGGCGAGCGCGGCGTCGATGAAATCCACCAGGAGAATGGAGTTGCGCACGATGATGCCGGCCAGCGCAATCATGCCGATCATCGACGTGGCGGTGAACTGCGCGCCCAGCAACGCATGGCCTGGCATCACCCCGATCACGGTCAGCGGAATGGGCGCCATGATGATCAGCGGTACGGCGTAGGAGCGGAACTGCGCAACAACCAGCAGGTAGATCAGGATCAGACCAACGGAGTAGGCGATACCCATATCACGAAAGGTCTCATAAGTGATCTGCCACTCACCGTCCCATTTCACGCTGAGAACACGCGGGTCATCGGGTTGACCGGTGAAGAACTGCGCCGCGGAGCCCCCGGCTGTTCCGATCCGGTCCAGCTGTCCCACCAGGTCAAACATGCCGTACAACGGGCTGTCGAGCTCACCGGCCATGTCACCGGTCACATAAGCCACGGGCAGCAGATCCTTGTGATGAATCGCGCCATCCCAGCCGGTCCGTTTAACCTGCACAAGTTCACCAAGCGGCACCAGATTGCCGCCAGCACCTGCAACTTTCATTGCCAGTACATCATCGATCGCCGCCTTGTTCGCCACCGGCAGCTCCAGTCGAACCGGAATGGGATACCGCTCGCGACCTGCATGCACATAGGTTGCGTCGTAGCCGCCCAGCGCCGCCGCCAGTGTCCGGGTGACCTCTTCCTGGTTGACGCCCAGCAACGCCGCGCGAGCGCGATCCACCTGCACAACCAGCCGGGACGCATCCGCCTCCACGCTGTCCTCCACATCGACGATGTCGCCCGTGGCGGCAAATCGGTCACGCAACTGGCGGGCGAACACCCGTTGGGTACCGTAGTCGGGGCCATAAACCTCAGCCACGATCGGTGCCTGGACCGGTGGCCCGGGCGGTACTTCCACCACCTGCACACTCGCGCCATATCTGGCCCCGATGGCGGCAAGCGCAGGACGCACAGCCAGCGCGATGCTGTGGCTGTCGCGCTGACGATGCTGCTTGTCCACCAGGTTCACCTGAATATCCCCAAGCTCCGGCGCCTGGCGCAGGTAGTACTGACGCACGAGACCGTTGAAATTGATTGGTGCCGCCGTGCCGGCGTACACCTGAAAATCGCTGACTTCGGGCAGCTTGCCGAGCTGCACCGCCAGCTCGTCCAGTACACGCGCGGTGGCTTCCAGCGCCGTTCCCTCCGGCATGTTCAGCACGACCTGAAACTCGGACTTGTTGTCAAACGGCAGCATTTTCAGCACCACCAGCTTCACCACCACCAGACTGGCCGCCAGAAAAATCGCCAGCACGGTGCCGGCATACAGCAGGTGGCGCTTCGCGCGACTGCGCTCGCCACGCAGAAACGGCGTCAGGAACCGCTGAAAGAGACGGTTGATCGCCGCGCTCAGACGGGCTTCGCGTCCAGATGCCCCCTGGGCTTCACGCGCGGAACGCAGCAGCCGATGCGTGAGCCAGGGCGTGAACACCAGCGCAACGAGCAACGAGATCACCATGCCCATGCTGGCATTGATGGGAATTGGGCTCATGTACGGCCCCATCAGTCCACTGACGAAGGCCATGGGCAGCAACGCCGCAATGACGGTGAACGTGGCGAGTATGGTTGGTCCGCCCACTTCGTCCACGGCGCGCGGTATGAGATCACCCAGCTTCCCACCTCGCTGCCGATGCCGGTGGATGTTCTCCACCACCACGATGGCATCGTCCACCAGAATGCCGATGGAAAAGATGAGTGCGAACAGCGAGACGCGGTTGATCGTGAACCCCCAGGCCCAGGAAGCGAACAGCGTCGCTGCCAGGGTTACCACCACGGCCGCGCCTACCACGACCGCCTCACGCCAACCCATCGCCGCAATCACGAGTACCACCACTGACAGGGTGGCAAAGACCAGCTTCTGGATCAGCTTGGTGGCCTTGTCGTTGGCGGTGACCCCGTAATTTCGCGTGACGGTGTAGCGCACACCATCAGGTATGTAGGTGCCCTGCAGGTGCCGAAGGCGGGCAAGCACCGCATCGGCGATATCGATCGCGTTGCTCCCCGGTTGCTTGGTCACGGCAATGGTAACAGCAGGGCTGACGGAGCCGGGTGGCAGCAACGACTCGTCGATGGCGGCGCCTTCGCCAAACCATACCAGACGCTCCGCCTGGTCCGGACCTTCGACAATGTCCGCCACGTCCGCCAGAAACACGGGGTGTCCATCGCGCGCGCTGACAACCAGACCGGCGACGGCATCGCGATCGGCGAGAAAGGTGCCGGCCTGCACCGGAGTCGCGATGTCGTTACCGACCAGGGAACCTGCATGCAGCACGACGTTGGCTGCCTGCAACGCGCGAACCAGTACATCCATCGACAGGCCGACGCCCGCAAGCCGACCGGGATCGATACGAACATGCACGACGTTGTCGGGGCCGCCAATGGTGTACACATTGCGCGTTCCCTTGACGCGTTTTATTTCCGCTTCGATTCCATGCGCCACCTGCAACAGATCGTGCGCCCCCTTGTCGGTCTCCGGCGTCCAGAGCGTCAGGGTGACGATGGGCACATCGTCAATCCCCTTGGGTTTGACGAGCGGCTCGAGAATACCTACTCCGGCAGGCCGCCAGTCGCGGTTGGAATAGATGGCGTTGTACAGTCGCACGACTGCCTCGGTACGCGGCTCGCCAACCTCGAACTGCACGGTCAGCACGGCAAGCCCGGGCCGGGAGGTGGACATCAGATGTTCCACGCCATTGATCTCCCCCAGTACCTGCTCCAGTGGCGAACTCACCAGGCTTTCCACTTCCTCCGCGCTGGCGCCGGGAAACGGCACGATCACGTTGGCCATCGTCACGTCGATCTGGGGCTCTTCCTCCTTCGGCGTGACAAGGACCGCAAAGACCCCCATGAGCAGCGCGGCGAGCGCCAGCAGCGGCGTGATCCGGTTGGCGTGAAATGCCTGCGTGACACGTCCGCTGACACCCAGGCGATTCGGACCCGGGATCTCCTTCGCGTCACTCATGACGCATGGCCAGCTGGCCGACCGCGGTTACCGGGTCGGTTGCTATCACCTCACCGGCGCGGAGTCCGGCCAGGACCTCCAGTTCATCGCCAAAGCGGTGTCCCACGCGTACCTGGCGCAAGCGCAGACTTTCCGTATCGCCCTCCCCCACGACATAGACAGCGGTTATTTCGCTGCGTTCCACCAGCGCTGAAGCGGGAATGAGCACACGTTCCGTATCGCCCACGACAAATCCCACCTTCACCAGCATCCCGGGATACAGGTCGCCCGCGTTTTCCGGCAGATCGAGCCGCGTGCGGAACGTGTTGGAACCGGCGTTCGCCTCCGGAAAGATGGTGATCTTCTCGACAGGAATCGGCTTGTCGTCCACGTACACAAGCGCCTGATTGAGCGTTCGCACGGAGGCAACGATGCGCTGCGGCAGATCGACACTGACACGCAGGTACTGCAGCGACAGGCCGCTCATGAGCAGCGTGCCTGGCGCCACTGTCTCACCCACTTCCACATGACGGCGGGTGACGATACCGGCATACGGCGCATGTACCTCGGTGTAACGCACGCCCTGACGCGCGGAATCGACCGCCGCCCTTGCCGATGCAACCCGTGCGGCTACCGCGTCCCGCTCAGCGGCAACCTGATCCACCTGCTGCTGCGATACGAGCCGTCGCGCCATCAGGTCGACGATTCGATCATGGCGTTTGCGCACTTCCTTCAGCGCCGCTTCCGCTTCGCGAAGCGCTGCCTCCGCCTGCCCGAGCCCCGCTTTCTGTTCGGTGGCGGTGAGACGTACGATCACCGTTCCGGCCGGCACATAATCATTGACGTCGACCAGTACTTCCGCCACCCGGCCTGAGGTCTGGGCGGATACCGTGCCCTGATTTACGGCTTCCACCGTGCCGTCGAGCATACGTTCCAGAGCCGTTTTGCGCAGGGCGACCGTATGTGTCTGGAGTTCTGTTGCGGCCTGAACCAGACTGACGTCCAGGAGGAGCAGGAGACTGAAGGCGATGCGGACGGTGCTGTTCATGGACCCTTCCCGTTGTTCGGCGTCTTTTATATTAGTTATTGCTAATTTAGTCAACGTTAATATAATACGGCGTATTCAATCGCAAGAACGTCCATGAGTCGTATCAGCAGGAAACACGCCGGCAGCGACGCCGAGGAACTCAGACGGCATGCCGGCGACGCCGCGGCACTGCTGAAAGCACTGGCCAACGAGCAGCGACTGTCGATCCTCTGTACTCTGCTTCAGGGCCCTCTGTCCGTCGGCGAACTGAATGCCCGGGTAGTGCTCAGTCAATCCGCCTTGTCACAGCACCTCGCGGTGCTGCGCGAACATGGACTCGTGGATACCGAAAAATCAGGGCAAACCGTGACCTACTCCCTGTGTGATGGCCCCGCCCGGAAGGTGCTCCAGACGTTGAAAGGTATTTTCTGTCCACCCTGAGCACCATCGCCTGGTGATCGCTACCCGGGCACGGAATGCTGCCGGCGGGCCGACAACGCGGTCCGGATTTCATCATGACCACGCGCATCCAGTCGAAAGCGGGTGAACACCAACGCGCCGATGGTGTAGCAGATGAGCGGGAACAGCCCAAGCAAGCCGGCCAGCGCAATCTGCACCGTACGGGTCTGTTCCGCGTTGGGCACGAAGCCCGCGGCACTCAGTACAAATCCGGTCACCATCAGCGTCACCCCACCCGCGCTCTTCTGCGAAAAGTTCCACATCGCAAAATAGGCCCCTTCCTTGCGCTCACCGGTGACGTATTCATCGTAATCCACCACATCGCTCTGCAAGGATGGCCCCAGCGCGCCGCCGCACCCTGCAAAAAAACCGGCGATGACGCTCAACACCATCAGCACCACAACCTGAGCAAGGCCAACCGGCACGAATGCCAGGGTGAACATGCAACCGAACGTTACTGCGGTGGCCGCCATGGAATACAGCCACACCCGCGCCTTGCCGTAGCGACCGGCAAGACGTACCCAGAGCGGGACGGACAGACTGGAAACCACCAGGTAGGTGATGATCGAATAGGGAGCAATCTCGACACGGTCCATGACATATCGCGCCACGAAAAGGGCTGACGCGCCGATGGCCGCTGCTCCCACCTGCTCGATGAAGTTGACGATGAGCAGAATGCGGGCATGCGGGTTGGCAAGTACCTCACGGCCTGCGACGAGGAACCCGCGGTCGGGGCGCCGGAAACCGTCGCTGCGTTCCTTCAATCGCACCACCAGCGTCACATAGCAGGCCGCCATCACCACGCCAGCGGTAACCGCGATAGCGGATGCCACCGATCGCAGCGACGATGAACCCTGACTTTCCAGGCTGGTGAGCCAGCCCACGCACAGAAGCGCGAACATGCCGCCCACCGTGATCATCCCGTAGCGCACGCCGAACAGGCGGCTGCGCTGATGCGGATCGGCAGACAATTCCGCGCCCCACGACAGATGCGGCACGGTCACCAGCGTAAACGACGTATAGAAGCCGAACACCGCCACTGCCATCCACACCACTGCCTGCGTCGCCGAAAGCCCGTCCGGATAGGTGAACAGCATGCCAAACGTTGCCGCCGTCGGTAGCACGCCGGCAAGTATCCAGCTTCGTCGCCGACCGAAGCGAAGTCGCGTGCGGTCACTGAAATAACCCACCATCGGGTCCGTTACCGCATCCCAGATTCGCGACAGACCAAACAGCGTGCCGAGCACGGCTGGCGGAATCAGCAGCACGTCCGTAGCGTATTTCATGAGGTAAAGGCTCATCAGCGAGCCCATGAAGCCGGTAACCAGAACTGGCAGACCGTACAACCCCATCACCGACCAGGACAACGGATCGGTTGTCCGGACACTGGTGGTGTTCATCGCGGGCCGGGCCGATTAATCCGGATAACGCCAGGGCCGCTCGGGCTGCGGCGAATCCGGGTCCACCATCCACAGCGGCATGGCCAGCCCTTCGCCCATGTCACGGAATACGACCTTCACCCGCGTACCAATGCCGACGCTTCGCACGAGCGCAGCGTCAGCCAGTTCACCCCGCGTATCCGCCAGGTTGCCCTGGAAGCGCAGGCCGTCGTGGGGCCCGGGCAGGCCCCGCTGTTCGTCCAGTTCCACCAGCAACAGCAGATAGGGCGCTGCGCGGCGGAATGCCCCCTGAATGGCGTGGCTGACTTCGCCGTAGGAATACACCACGCCTTTCCCGGAAACCGGCACCCAATTGCTGTCCGCATGAGCGCAGAACGGACACGCCGTGGTAGGTGGGCACCGCAACAGCCCGCACGCACGACACTTCTGCACGCGCAGTTCATGCCTGCCGCAAAAGCCATAGAACGCCAGATTTTCCTGGTCCAGATCATCGATATGCACGGCCATACCGAGATATTCACCGTCAAGCGCCATGTCTCCTCCCCGAAACGCAAACGATCGAACAGCGCCTACGCACCGCGCGCCATCACCATGGCAGAGCCCATCCCCGGATGCGCCCAACCCATGTTCGCCGTCAACTCGGCATCCTTCACCTGACGGCAGCCACCTTCCCGGTAATCGTACGTGTGCTGGCGGCGACCGTCGGGGCCAGGCGGACAGCTGTCGTCCACGTCGTGACGCAGTTGCCGTACGTTCTCAATCACCATCGCGATGCCGTGCGTATAGCCCTCGCACAGATGACCGCCGCTGGTATTGTTGGGCCGCCTGCCGCCCAGCCGCATGGTGCCATTGCTGACATAGTCGCCACCCTCCCCTTTACGGCAGAAGCCGTAGTCCTCGAGTTGCAACAGGGTCGTGAACGTAAATGCATCATAGGACCCGGTGATGTCGATGTCCTCGGGTCCCACCCCGGCATTCGGCCACAGGATGTCCTTCGCATACGCGCCGGCAACCGTGGAGATGGGTCCGGACTGATAGTGCATGTCGCCGCGTGGTTTCATGCAGCGACCCACCACGGACTGAATCACCGCCGGTACGTGTCGACAGTCCCGCGCCCGGTCGATGCGGGTGACGACGATGGCCGTGCCGTTGTCGGTTTCCACGCAGCAGTCGAGCAGATGCAGGGGTTTGACGATCATGCGGCTGGCCAGCACGTCTTCCACCGTCACCCGCTTGCGGTAGTACGCCTTCGGATTGTTCGATGCATGCTCCGAGTGGATGACCTTGACGTGCGCCACCTGCTCCGGCGTGGTGCCGTAGTCGTACATGTGGCGCATGAACGACTGGCAGAACATCTGGCCGGCGCTCATCAGACCAATGCCGCGTGTAAACAGGCTGTCGCCCGACAGCCCCGCCTGTGCACCGCGACTGCCTGTGCCGCCTATGCGCACCTGGCTGAAGCCGTTCATGGCCCTGTAGATAACCACGGTTTTGCACATCCCGGCTTCGATCACACCGATGGCAATGCCAACGAGCGCCTCGGTGCTGGATCCGCCACCGTAGACGTCCATGTGAAAGTTGAGGCGGATGCCAAGATCGCCGGCGATGACCGGCGATGGCGTGGAATCGTTGTAACTGTAGGAGAGCATGCCGTCCACGTCGGCAGGCGTCAGCCCTGCATCCTCGATGGCGGCACGCACCGCTCGGGTGCCGAGCGCGCGCGTCGTGCAACCGGACCCCCGCGTATATTCCGTTTCCCCGACACCAACGATGGCGTATCTGCCGCGCAGGTATTTCGGCGACGCGGCATCGATATCCTGGTTCATGACAGCTTTCCCCTCCCCCGAGACGACACCGGATGACTGTACCCGACCGCTCGCCCGAGACACAGGGGCAGTCGTCACCGGCGCGCCCGCTGAGCAATCGGAATATGCGTATGGCGTCCACCTTCACATCGCGCATCCATGGTCCGATCATGCTGCGTAAGGTGGAAGCAGGAGAACAGGGTATGGCGAAATGGCAACAGACTCGTAGCTTCTGGACATGGGGCTGGCAAGCGGACGAACCCTCGGACGCCGACCGCAGACGGGCCGCGGCAGCCGTTTCGCAACGGCTCGGCAAACCGGTAACCCCACCGCCAATACCAGCCATCGACGCGATACGACTGCGGCCTTCGCGCGTGACGGTACCAGCGGCGCTGGGCGGGTTCGTCTCCACCGACCACACAGAGCGGGTGCTGCATACCTGGGGCGGGCACCCGCTGGAACTGCTCTCGGCGATCCGTGGTGACTTCCCCCAACCTCCGGATGCGGTGGCTCACCCCACCTCGGACGCGGAACTGGAAGCGGTGCTCGCCTGGTGCGACAGCCACGGACACACCGTCATTCCCTATGGTGGCGGCACGACGGTAGTGTGGGGCGTACGCATTCCGGAGCACGTGGACTCAGCTGTCACCATCGACATGGATCGCTTCCATCGCGTACTCGAGGTAGACACGACGTCGCGCGCGGCGCGCATCCAGGCCGGCGTCTTCGGCCCGGACCTGGAAGCCCATCTCAAACCCATGAACCTGACGCTGCGCCACTTTCCGCAGAGCTTTCCGTGGTCCACCGTCGGCGGCTGGGTAGCAACCCGATCAGGCGGTCACTACGCCACCAACCACACGCACATCGACGACTTCGTGGAGAGCACCCGCATGCTGACGCCGCGCGGCTGGTGGGAATCCCGGCGACTGCCCGGCAGCGGTGCAGGTCCGAGCCCGGATCGGCTGGTGATCGGCTCAGAAGGCATTCTCGGCATCATCACCGAATGCTGGCTGCGTCTGCAGAAGCGTCCCACCTTCCGAGCGACGGCAGGCGTGATCTATCCCGACTGGCTGTCCGGCGCTGACGCGGCGCGGCGTATCGTGCAGGCCAAGCTGTGGCCCGCCAACCTGCGGTTGCTCGACCCGGTGGAAGCGAAGAACGCCGGACTCGATGGCCGGCAAAGCCTCCTGATCATCGGTTTCGAATCCGCGGACTTTCCACAGGGAGCGCTGATGCGGGAAGCGGTTACCCTGGCAAGGGATGCCGGCGGCCGCATCGACGACATCGACATTCTGATCGACGATGGTCAGGGCAGGCCAACGGGACGCGGCGGCGCGGTGGGCGCCTGGCGCGATGCATTCATTGGCGTCAACGCCGGCGCCACCAATGGCCTGGGCCTGCTGGCAGACACGTTTGAAACCGCCGTTACCTGGGATCGTTTCGCGGAATTCGACGCGCAGGTCCGAGCCGCCCTGACTGACGTGTTGCGCCGCGAATGTGGCGACGGCTGGTCACTCTCCTGCCGCTTTACGCACGTCTACCCGGACGGGCCGGCGCCGTACTACAGCTTCAGCGGCATCGCCCGGCCCGGCGGCGAACACCAGCAATGGCAGGCTATCAAGGACGTGGCCAACGACGTCGTCGTGCGGGCTGGCGGCACCGTCACGCACCACCACTCGGTCGGACGCATGCATCGCCCCGGCTACGACCGGCAACGACCCGATCTGTTCGCCCGTTCACTGGCCGCGGTGAAACGCGAAGTGGACCCGAACGGCCTGATGAATCCCGGCGTGCTCATCGGATAGCAATACCACCTTCGAGCATCGGCGGATTGCGCATCCGGTGCCCGACGGGAGTTGCAGCAGCAACACTTTTACACGCCGTGACAACTGCATGACACGGCAGTACATCATTGCGTGTTTTTCTTTGTTAGCCGCTTGAAGCGTCGCTGACGGCATGCCAGCATCTGGGCGTTTGCTCTCTTCCAGGGTTGTGCCTTCCGGGACGAAGGTGCCGTCCAACCATCCACACCGGCTCAAGGTCACACAATTCGGCAGACCTGTGGCCGGCGCGTGCGCCTGGAACTGACGTGCAATGGAAAGTTCAATCCGCTTCACCGAACGGAGGCAACGCCACGTTGGAGACACTCACCTGGTCCACCGACATGCTGGTCTCGGCACTGATCCTGGCCGGCACCTTCATTGCAATCTTCACGGAAGGCGTCCACTTCTTCCACCGCACCAAGTGTGCGCTGGTAGGAGCGGCGTCCATGACGCTGGCCGGTCAGTACTTTGGTTTCTATGGCCCGGAATCCGCCCTGCACGCCATCGACTGGAACGTGGTGTTTCTGCTCGGCGCCATGATGACGGTGATCGCCATCATGATTCCCACCGGTGGCTTTCAGGTCATGGCTTTCGGCATCGCCCGGTTCGCCCGCGGCAGGCAGTTTCTGCTGCTCTGCCTGCTGGGCACGGCGGTAACGGCCCTGTCACTGCTGCTCGACAACGTCACCACCGTGGTGATCTTCGGCCCGCTCATCATCCTTATCTGCCAGGCCATGAAGGTCAGCCCCATTCCCTATCTGCTGGCAGCGGCACTGCTCACCGATACCGGCGGTGTTGCGACGCTGGTTGGCGACCCACCCAATCTCATGATCGGCTCCGCCGCGAACATCGACTTCAATTCCTTCTTCCTGCACATGGGCGCCATGGTGTTCATCGCCTGGGCCGGGACGCTGGTCGGCCTGCGCTTCCTGTTCGCCCGTGAACTGGCGATCAAGCCAGACATGAGCGATCAGCCCACCGCGGAAATCAAGGACAGACGCAACTGGTACTCGGCGCTGGTCGCGCTTGGTTTCATGGTGGTGGGATTCATCCTGCACAAACAGCTCGGCTGGGAAGCCTGGGTGGTGGCTGTCGTGGGCATGACGTTACTGATCCTGTTCGCCAGGGATCTGCACCTCGATTCGCTTTTCGCCGAAGTCGAAATGAGCCTGCTGCTCTTTTTCATGTCGCTGTTTGTCATCGTCGGCGGTGTCGAGCACAGCCACTTTCTGCAGTACATCGGTCAGTTCATCGTGCCATTCGTGAAGGAAGATCTTCTGCTGGCGTCCGTCCTGCTGCTGTGGGTGTCGGCAATCCTGTCCGCAGCCATCGACAACATTCCGTTCACCGCGGCCATGATCCCCATAATCCTGGGCATCGAGGCACAGGGGGTAAACGTCACGCCGCTGTGGTGGGCGCTTTCGGCCGGTGTTGGCATGGGCGGCAACGGGACACACATCGGATCCACGGCGAACGTCTACATCGTCACCATCTCGGAACGCCTGGCACAGGAAACCGGCAACCGGGCTTTTGCCATCACCCCTGGCGTGTGGTTTCGTCGATGCACGCCGGTGATGCTGCTGACCGTCACCATCTGCATGGTGATCATGGTGCTGTTTTTCGACTTCTTCGCCAAACCCCTGGCCTGAGCTCGCAAACACCAGATCGCGCAAACGACACCCCGCTTTCAGCGGGGAAACAACGCATCCAGCTTGGCGTCGCTGAGCTGGGCGCCGTACTCACTGCGCTCGAACGCCTCGGCATGCGTGATGCGACCGGCATCGTCCGCGCCATAGCGGTCAGCCAGCTGCGTTCGGAATCGCTGCGCAATGCGGCGCTCGCGCCCCAGCAGCCATTCCCGGATATGGATGCGACGCCCGTCATCGTCATCGGGCAGCCCCTGCATGCGGGCACCCATCCACGAGTCCCTGTCAGCAAACTGCGAAGGCAACGCATCAATCAGTGCGCGCTTGACGTCGATCACATCGTCGATGCCGACGACAACCGATGGCGTGAACGGCACCGGTTTCTGAAATTCGTCGGCGTAATACAGAAATACCGGGTTGCGTTCCAGCGCCGGAACGTCGGGCAGATAGAATTTTGCCAACAGCAGGACCGCGGCGTCCTGCACGAGCTGCCCCGTATAGCGATGGTCAGGATGGTAATCGTTGGGACGGTGACAGAGCACAATATCCGCCTGCCAGTCGCGAATGAGGCGGATCACCCGTTGGCGATTGGCGAGCGACGGTTCGAGTTCGCCATCGTTGATGTCGAGAACCTGCGTTTCGATTCCCAGAATCCGCGCGCACTGTTCAACCTCCGCCCGGCGGATCGCCGCCAGTTCGTCCCCATGCCTGGTGAAGTGACCCACATTGCCATTGGTCAGCGACACATATTTCACCGCATGACCATCACGCACCCACTTGGCAGTGGTACCACCACAGCAGAGTTCGCAGTCATCCGGATGCGCACCAAACGCAATTATCCGCACGTGTGAAGGCCTCCGTCATGCCGTTGTCTTGCAGTCACCCGGGCTCACTCATCCACGGCGACCCGGAACCCGATGTTCACATCCTTGAGCGCACTGCCCAACCAGTTGCGGTATGCAACACGCAGATACGAGGGGTTGTCCAGCCACGATCCACCGCGCAACACGTGCGCGGAACAGGTTGTGGTCCTCCGCGCCGAGCCATCGCCCGGAGCATCCGCATAGCCCGGCTGCCAGCAGTCCTGGACCCATTCCCACACGTTGCCGTGCATGTCGTGCAGGCCAAAGGCATTGGCCGGAAAACTTCCGCTCGGCGCGGTGCGATCACCATCCCAGTTGCTGCCGCAGCCAGGACAATTGGCGTTTCCGAAGCCAACGTCATTGCCCCACGAATAGACCGTCGTGGTGCCTGCGCGAGCCGCATATTCCCACTCTGCTTCCGTGGGCAGCCGATAACGCACGCCCGTCTGTCCGGACAACCACTCCGTGAAGGCGATGGCGTCCATCCAGTTGACGTTCATCACCGGCCGGTTGTCACGCCCCCAGCCTTTGTCATCCGGTTTTGCCCGTTTCGTTGCGTCAGCGAAGGCATCGTACTGCGCGAAGGTGATCTCGCCACGGCTCAGACGGAAGGCGCGAATCGTCACCTCGTGCGAGGGTTTCTCTTCGTCGAGACAACCCGGGTCCGGTGGCTGACAACCCATGGTGAAGCGGCCCGCTGGCACCTTCACCATCACGGGCGTGGCTCGTGCCACCAGTGTCTTTACGTCAACGACCGCCGCCTGCGCCCTGCGCGCCTGTTCTTCGGCGGCCAGCGCGGCCGCGCGTTCGGCTGCCTGTTTCGCCTGCTGTTCCTCGGCATCCCGCTTCGCCGCGGCCTCGCGCGCCAGGGCCTGTGTGTCTACCGCACGTTGCAGCCGCACCGACTGCGCCACGTCCCGATCCGACAGAACGACGTCGCCCGACCAGCTCACATAACCGTCGCGCATGACCTGCACCGCATAGGTCCCGGGTGGCAGTTGCATGCCCGGTGCGTAGCGACCCGCATCGCCATCGATGATCACGGTTGCGTCCGCCGGCGTGATATCCAGGGTCAATGCCAGTGCGGGTGGCTCGGGCTCGGCCTCCGGTTCGTACGCTGCCACAGGGGGTTGCCCGATTTCAGCCGGTGCTGCCGCACCTTCCGCCGACTTGGCCCCGTCGGCAACGGCTTGCGGCGTGGTTGTCTCCACCGGCGACGCGACGGTTTCCGGGGCAGACGACATGGCGGGTTCAGCCTCCGGCGGAACAGCCCGCATACCGTTGTCACGCTGGACCCACCACCACACGCCTCCGGCGCCAACAGCCAGTACGGCAAGCAAGAGCAACAGCAGCGCGCCTTTGTTGCTGCCCTGCACGACCGCTCCACCGGGCGGGGGCAGACGCACGGTTTCTTCCATCGTGCGCGCCCGATACCTGTCCATCGCCCGGTCGAGCCCCGCGACGAACTCGCTGGCGGTGCGATAGCGCTCGGTCACGCTCTTGGCGGTGCCTTTCAGGATGACGCCCTGCAGCTCCTCGCTGATCTTCGTATTGAAGCTGCGTGGCATCGGCATCGGGTCCGACAGACTCTTCAGCACCACGGCCATGGGCGTATCCGCCTCGTACGGTGTGTGCCCGGTCAGCATCTCGAACAGCACCACGCTGAGCGCATAGATATCGGTGGCCGGCGCCACGTCCTCACCCTTGGACTGCTCCGGCGCCATGTACGCCGGCGTGCCGATCAGGTGCCCCGTCTGGGTGATCTTGGCATCACCCGTCAACAGCTTGGCGATGCCGAAGTCCATCAGCACGGGGCGCCCACGCGCGTCGATCATGATGTTGTCGGGTTTGATGTCCCGATGCACAAGGCCCTGATCGTGGGCATAGGCCAGTGCGCCGGCCACGGTCTTGACCAGTTCCACACTCTTTTCGATGGGCATCTGACCGCTATCGCGCAGTGCGTCCTTGAGCGTGCGTCCTTCGACGAACTCCATGACCATGTAGTAACGGTCGTCCGATTCGCCAAAGTCGTGAATCTGCACGATATTCGGATGCTGCAGTCGCGCCACACCCTGTGCTTCCTTCAGGAACCGGGCCCGGAAATCTTCCGAGCCGCCGAACTCCGCACGGATGAACTTGATCGCACGGTAGATCTCCAGTTCCTTGTGGAATGCCTTGTAGATCTCCGCCATGCCACCGCGCCCGAGCCGTTCGGTGATCTGGTAGTGGCCAATCGACTGGCCTATCAGGTCCGTCATGACGTGTTTGCTTCCCCCCTGCCCGATTACCCTGTCCGACCCAGGCCAGCCTGCCGGCACCTGATCAGCAGTCCGGCCAGACGAACAGAACCTGCTTCAGTCCACAACCTGCACACGCCACTTGTAACTGCCGAGCGTACGTCCCTCGGCCATGAACAGGAGCTTGATGTCATACGCACCCGGCGCCAGCTGTTTGATGCCAGGTATGCGTTCCTTGGATTTGAAGGTACCAGCCCGCCGCGCTTCGGACTTGATGGCCTGCGTGGCTACCAGCCGACCGCCTTTGTAGACCTCAACAACTTCATCGACACGCAGCGTCGTCCCCGCACCGCGCGGTATGTTGAGCGTGAAAGCGCCGTTGTAGCCGACCTCCCTGCTGAACCGGCCTGTTCCCTGCTTGTCGTGATAGGCAACCTTGATCGGTGTGACAGTTGCTCCCACGCGCGGAACAGGGGGCGTGGTATCTGGGCGGGCAGGCTCGTTTACGGGTCGGCGCCCCTGTGTGTCCGCAATCGACGCCGGCGGCTGCGACGTCAGTGGGGCGGGCTGCGTCGCCATGGGCTGGGGACGGTTGGCGGCCGCCGACGGCACGCCTGTCAGGGGCGATGTCGCTCCAGGCACCGGCGCGGTTTCCTGCAGATCGGCCTGACTGTCTTGCGCACTACCCGCAAGCCCAAGCGTCAGCGACGTGGACCCGCTGGCCATTCCGGTGAGAGGAATCGCCCGTGAAGGGTCGGCCGCCGTCGGGGACAGGTCGCGCATGGACGGCGCGGAGACCACACCATCCGACCCACTGGAGTACTGCGGGGAGTCACCGCCGCCAAAAAGGAAGTAGCCACCCAGCACAACCGCCAGCACACCGGCCACGCCGACGGCCCAGGTTACTGGCGTCAGCCGCAGCCCGGCGAACCGCGCCGCCGCGGTGGTGGGCTCCGCCGGCGGTGGCGGCGGCGGTACGACGGCGGTACGTGAGACGTTCACCACCGTTCGTTCCGAACGGGAAATCGCCTCTTCCAATGCGGCATCAAATTCCGCGGCCGACTGGAACCGCTCCGACTGCTCCTTGTTCAGCGCGCGTTCGACCGTGTCCTGCAGCAGCTGCGGGACATTCGACCCGGTAAGGCTGCGCAGGGGCGGCGGCGCCTTTTCCAGATGCGAACGCATGAGTTCGAACTCGCTGTCGCCCTGGTAGGGCAACTGTCCGCTCAGCAGTTCATACAGCACGATGCCGATGGAATAAAGATCCGTGCGCGCATCCACCGGCTTGCCCAGAATCTGTTCGGGCGCCATGTAGGCCGGCGTACCCACCACACTGCCAGCACGCGTCAGCCGCGTACCACCGATCAGATGCGCGACACCAAAGTCCAGCACTTTTACCGTGTTCCGCTGATCGAGCATGAGGTTGCCGGGCTTGATATCGCGATGAACCACACCATGCTCGTGGGCATAACCAAGCCCGTGCAGGGAGTCACGCACCATCCACACGGCTTCCTCGAAGGGCAGCCCGCCGAGCCCCTTCAGCTTGCCGCCGAACGGGGTGCCGTCGATGTACTCCATGACCAGGAACAGGCGCTCGGCGTCGGTGAAAAACCGGTAGACGGTGGCGATGTTGGGATGGGAGAGGCGCGCCAGGGTACGGGCTTCATTGCGAAACCGCTTGGCTACCTCCTCCAGATCGGACAACTCGGGCCGCACGCACTTGATGGCGACCTCCCGCTGCAGCTCCAGATCGATGGCTTTGTAGACATCGCCCATGCCGCCGCCGGCAATCCGCGAGACGATTCTGTACTGATCGACAATGGTGCCAATCATGTTCCGCTACCTGCCCTCCTGGCTTCAGCCGGCCTTACCGGCGTACCCGAAAAAACAGAGCGGATGCTATCAAATCGGCATGAGGAACGTCGGTCCCATGGAACACGACCCCATGCGCAGCGCTCCGGTTGGCCTCGACCGGGTAGCGGCCGGCTGACGCTACCCGCGCAACGAGCCCCGCGATCCGCCGGTTCGATAGCGTACCGTGGCGGGAACAACGCTCGACCCGCGGCGAAGAACGCCTCCGCAGGGTTTTCCCGCGCCGTCCTCACGCGGGATGAACGCGGCGCCGTTCTCGGGCACCGCGAGATGCGACCCATGCCCCGGAGTGAGAGAAGGGATCACCGTGGAGCGACCTTCTCAGGGTTTGCGCTGCCACTGCCCGCCGATGAACACGTATTCACCCGATGCCGTCTTGTCGATCGCCTTCTTCCCAGCGAGGGCCTCCACCTGCTGACGCGACAGGTTGTTGGTGGCGGCAATACGCTCGTATTCGGCGCGACGCTGATTGTTGATGTTCTGCACCATGGTCTGCACATCAGCGGGCACTGTGTTGACGTAGCCTACATAGCCATCCTCACGCTCGCCGACGAGACCCGCGCTCTTGCTGGCGCCCAGATCCGCCGCCCAGGCGGCAGCCACCAGGACCAGGCTTGCACTTCCCAACAGAATCTTCTTGAACTTCGTCATCTTCAAATCCTCGGTTCCTCAAAACAGGCCGCTGTCTTCACTGAACAGGTCGTCGAGCTCCTTGTCCACCTTGACCCGGATCTCGTGCTTGATGTTCACGTTCAGATTGATGGTGATCGGTTCGTCCGTGGCAACCTTCACCGTCGGCGTACAGGCCGTGGCGACAACCAGCAAGGTCAGCGGTACAAGCGCCCGGACAATGCCGGGCCCATGACGCCACCCGGTTTCTGTTGCTGCATTCCTCATCGTTTGGCTCCTTGTTGTACGCGCCGTTCCACCTGTTGATTCACTTGATCCTGCAGACGCAGCGACTTCAGCAACGTCGGCAGATTCTCACCGATGTTCAGGTTGTAGTGAATGGGACGGCCCTTCTCGACCGCCGGGTTTCTACCTTTCAGGCGGATCGCCGCCTGCATATCGCCGCTCTCTGCGTAACTGATATCCGCTTCCAGCGACTCATAGTGGAAGTCCTCCAGTGCCTGCAGCGCGAAGTCCAGCCCGGGCTGGCTGACGCGCCGGGTAAGCGACGGATCGAGCTGAATCAGGCCGCCGCCATCGCTGCGCAGCGTGCCATTCGTGACTGTCGGGCTGTCATTGACAAGTGTTACGGGAAGGCTGGCATGCAGCCTGCCTTCCCCGTGCAGGTCCTCGCCTTCCAGCGCAAGCACCTGTCCCAGATCGATCCCCTGGAGACTGACGTTGAGCGTCGCGCCGCCATCGGCAAACGAATAGCGGAAGGGCGGAATGGAAAAGGTGCCGCCCAGCAGATCGCCTCCCGTTGCCCCCATCGACACGATGTCCTCGCTCAGCTTCACCGACGACTGCACGCTGGTCACTGCAACACCTACGTCCACGCTTTTCACCCTGAGTGCCGGCATCTCGACACGCCATGCATCAGCTGCCGGCGCATGCACGCGATAGTCGCCCTCAAGGCCCTTGAATACATACTCGTCCCACACTGCGTCCATGCCAGTGAACGCACCCTGAACCACAAGCTCGGTACCTTCCGGCAACACCGTACCCGATACCACCGCATCGATGATACCCGCCACCACATCGTAGGCGGCTTTCTTCTCCAGGATCGGCGCCAGAAGCGGTTCGGTGACTTGCCAATGTACGCTACTCGAAAAGCGTATGTTGCCTGCCGTGGGCACCTGTAGCTGAAGCGGTATCGTGTGTCCGCGGTACCCGAGCCTGGCTGCCACCGCGGCTTCGCCTGCCTGCGAATTCACGTCAGCTTCCACGAACACGTCGCTGAACGCATAGACATCCGTGGCATCGCGCCAGCGCAACGTACCTGTCGAGCGGAAACTTGCGGTCAGCTCATTCCCTGGCGTCACGACCATCGCAAATGCCGGCGTCTTCCAGGTGGTCAAACTGTCCTCATCGGTCACCTCGGCGCTGAACTGCGTGGCTTCCACCTGCCAGGCTGGCGACTGCGCGGCATCATGCGTCACGCGCAGCGGCGCCGCCTGCAGTGCGGTGGTGCCGTCGACCATCAGACTGGCAGGGCCCGACACGTCAATCGAAAGATTGTCTTCCAGGGCGGTCCAGTCACCATTCGCGGCAAATTCGAACGAGCCGCGTCCTGTGATGCCAGGCCGCCCGAAATAACCGGCGATCAGCGCAACACTCGATTCGGGGCATGCGACCGTACCGCGCACGGCAAGGCGTGTATCCTGACCTGTCGCCGTCGCATCCAGCCGGAAGCCGTCACTTTCCGGCGCGTGCACCGCGAGGGTCACCCTGTCATCGGCACCATCGACGCCCGCGGCGAACGTGATATCGGCCGACAGCGTCACCGGCCCAATCCGCCGGGCCTCCGTCGCCAGGACCAGCGTCAGCCGGGAATGCAGCTCGGCACCCAGCAGCGACATCGCCGGATCGAGTTGCACGGTCCCCGCACCTGTCACGGATCCAGCGGGAACCGGCCACTCCAGCACGCCGGCAAGCAGCGCCAGCTCCGGGTCTTTCAGCTCATAGTCATACTGAATGGTCAGCCCTAGTGCATCGGCCTGACCGCGTGCCCGCAGGGCAGGTACATCGGTTTCCATACGCGTGAGTACATCAGCGGCAAACGATCCCGCCGGATCCAGCGAGGCACTCACCCGCAGCGGTACCGCCAGAGGGCTTTCCACCGAGGCAAGCGACAGTGACATGGTTTTGTCCGCAAACGCCGCATGGCCGCGCAGCAGCAGCGACTGCGCCGGCACACGCACCGCGAGGTCATCGATGCGCAGGCTGCCAACGGGCAGCGTGTCCAGTTGCGCCGCGACATCGGCCAGCCCAAGGCCCGCAGCATCCGCCTCCGCAGGCACTGACCGCTTCTCGATCCACACACGGGCGGCAGCGACCGCATCGACCTGACCCCGACGCAGCTCACCCGCGCGCCACGCGATCTCGATATCGTCGCCCGTGAGAAGAAACGACGGCGCTTCAGCGGCCAGGCGGGAAATGCGCCAGCCGGAGAGCGTTGGCCGATCAGCCTCCAGTTCGAGCCGTTCCAGACCCGCCCGCTCGCTGATCTGCTGGCCGATAACGGGCAACAGCAACGGCCAGGCCAGCCAGGCCAGGCCAGGGACCGTCAATGGCACGGCAAGCAGGATCGCCAGCGTGATCAGCGCGCGCCTACGCAAAGAAATCCTGCACGGCCGGGCGCAGTTTCAGGCCATCCCGATAGCCAAGATCGATCAGCGCCTGCGCAAACCGCCCTTCGAACAACAGGTAACTGGGCATGCGCCACTCGTGCCCCCAGCCACCAACCGTACGCAGGAACAGTCGTGCCCCGCGCGGCATCATCACGGAGTGGCTGGCGGCGACAACCCGCAGGTCCTCCGACGGCCGGATCACCATCACGCGGATGGCACGCTTGCGCAGCTTGCGTCGACGCCAGAACGGAATGCTGTCGATGAGTTGATTGGTTTCCTCCATGCGCTCGATATCCGTATTCAGATTCTCCGAGAACAGGGAATCGAGCGTGTAGCCGGCAATTTCCGCAATACCGGGGCGCTCCACGTCGTGCGCGGTCTGCGACTCATTGCGCACACCGATGACAAGGATGCGATCGGCGCCCATCTTGATGACCGGCGACAACGGCTGGGTCATGCGCAGACTACCGTCCACGAAGTACTCCTCACCAACTTTTTCCGCCGGAAACAGGAGGGGGAGCGCGGAGGAAGCCATGAGGTGTTCCACCCGAATCTCCGTGGCAACGCTGTGCCGGCGTCGCGTATGCCAGGCGACCAGTTCCGGGCGTGCCTGGAAAAACGTGGTCGCCTCCCCCGTGGAATAGTTGGACGCTGTCACCGCCAGACCGTCGAGCCTGCCGTTGTCGAGTTGACGCGCCAGCGCCCCCGGGGGTTCGGAGGCACGGTTCAAGAGTTCACGCAACGGCGCGTTGTTCAGCAGCGATACCGGTTTGGCTGAACGGGAGAGGAAGCCCTGCAGCGCACTGTATTCCATGGTGAACACGTCACCGGACGCCATACCCGTCCACAGTCGCTCCAGCTTCTCCACACCACCGGCGAAGTCGTCCGCCTTCTCGGCGATGGTGCGGGCATTGATGGCGCCGGCACTGACGCCGGCGATAGTACGAAACGGGACGCACTGACCGTCCACCAGGCTCGCCAGCGCCTTGAGCACACCGACCTGGTAGGCCGCACGCGCGCCTCCCCCCGGCAGCACCAGGCCCGGCGTGCCGCCGTAGCGCATGGAAATGGTACCCGCCCGGTCAGGCAAGCTGCTTCCTCACCTCGCCGAGACGGGCGATGGTTTCCAGGGCAATCGCCTGGTCCTGGCTGATGTTACGCACGATGACATCCGAGTAGCCGAGGTCCGCGAGCTGACCGAAGCATTCCACGACCTCCTCCACCGAACCGATGGTGAGCGCGTTTTCGTCAAAACCCCGATAGCCCTTGCCGACTTCCGGCGCAACCGCCGCCCTGGCAGCCTGACTGGTGCCGGCTACACAGACATCCCGGCGAATGGCGGCGGTCCGGTGCCCGCCGCCGTGCTCGGCGCAGGCCTGACGGTAAATATTCAGTGCGTCCCGCGCCTGCCCGAAGGTCAACGAGGGTGACGCCAGCCAGCCGTCGCCAAGCCGCGCCGTACGATTGATGGCGGCGGTTGCCTGCGCGCCGATCCACACTTCCACCGGCTCAGCGGGCACCGGACTGATACGGGCGTCGCGAACGGCCCAGTAGCGCTCCGCATCCACGGTTTCGCCACGCCACAGCGCGCGCATGATGCGCAGGCTCTCCTCGAACATGCCTACGCGCCAGTTGAAGTCCACACCCAGACCGGCACTCTGCGCTTCGTCGCCGCCCAGACCACATTGCATGATGAACCTGCCGGGCATGATCGCCGCGAGCGTGCCAATCTGTTCCGCCAGCAGTACCGGGTTCCACAACGGCAGCAGGAACAGCGCACCGGCCGGCCCTTCACCCCACTCCGCCAGCATGCGCCCCAGGATCGGCACGTTCTGAAAATACGGGCCAGGCGTGACGTGGTGATCACCGACGAACAGGCTGTCGAGCCCCGCAGCGCGGGCCGCCGCGGCACGCTGGACCATGAAACGGGCGCCTTCGCGGGGATCGCGGACGCGGTAGTTGGAGCACACTGAAATGCCGATGCGCATGCGAAGCCCGGAAGTCCGAAAACAGGTAAGGTACCCCAACACTCCGCCGGGCGGAACGCAACTTGCCGTTAGCGCCGTACGGAATCCGAAAATCGTGGGAAACAACCTGGACCCGACATGAGTGCCTTCGTCGACACCGTCATCCGCGCCTTCGACCGCTACCTGCCGGAACCGTTCACCTTCGGGCTCCTGATGACCCTCATCGCCATGCTGCTCACCCTTGGCACGACACCCTCCGGCCCCGTGGAAGTGCTTGTTGCGTGGGGGGATGGATTGTCCTCGCTGCTGCCGTTCATCACCCAGGTATGCCTGACCATCCTGTTCGCCTACACGCTGGCCCATCTCGGCCCCGTGGCACGCCCGCTGGCACGGCTGGCCTCGCTGCCGTCTTCCGCGCGCGGCGCCTATGTGTTCTGCACCTTCTTCACGGGCATCGTGTGCCTGATTGCGTGGCCGCTGGGCACCATACTGGGCGGGCTGATGGCGCGGCAGGTGGCGCTGAGCTGCAACGACCGCGGCATCACGGTGCACTATCCGCTGCTGGCCGGCGCCGCCTTCAGCGGTTTTGTCGTGTGGCACATGGGCTATACGGGTTCGGCGCCGCTGCTCGTCGCGACCGAGGGTCACCCCATGATGGCACTCACGGGCGGCATCATCGACGTGTCACGCACGATCTTCACACCGCTGAATCTGCTCACCATCGTCGTCACGCTCGCGCTGGTGGCGCTGGCCGCCACGCGCCTGGAGCCAGTCGAGCCCGAACCGGCAAACAGCGAAACGGCCGGGGCCGGCGCTGAACTCGACAGCATCGTGCACGGCGAGACCGCGCGCGCCGGTCTCGCCGGCGCACTCGAAAATGCCCGCTGGCCGACGCTGGTGACCGGTTTGTGCCTGGTGGCTTACGTCGGCTGGTGGTTCGCCACGCGCGGGCTGGATCTCAATCTCAATATCGTCAACTGGACGTTCCTCGCCGCCTGCCTGCTGCTGTGCCGCTCGGCGAAGGACCTGGCGGACGTGATGATGGCGGGGGGCCGCGCCATCGTACCAACACTCATCCAGTACCCGATCTACGCGGGAGTCATGGGCATCATGCTCAACACGGGGTTCATCGCCCAGGTGGCGGGCGTGTTCGCCACCATTGGCAGCGCACAGACGTTGCCGCTCATCGCCTTTCTTTCAGGTGGCGTGATCAATCTGTTCATCCCGTCGGGCGGTGCGCAGTGGGCGGTGCAGGGCCCGGCATTCCTGGAAGCCGCGAAGCAGCTCGGCACGGCGCCGGAACTCATCGTGATGGGCGTCGCCTACGGCGATCAGTGGACCAACCTCATCCACCCGTTCGTGGTGATTCCGCTACTCATCATGACGGGTCTGCGCGCCAACCAGGTGCTGTCGTATTCGTTTGTGCTGTTCCTGGTGGCGGGCGTGCCGCTGGCAGCAAGCCTGCTGATTGCCGGTTTCATGCAATAGCGGATTGACGGTGTTGGCGGTCCAATCCGGACGGCAGATCAGAGTTGTCGTTACAGCGCCGACGCATACCGTTGCGCCAGGCCGGCATAGAGTTTCTCCGGCGCCTCGTCGGAGCCCACATCCAGTTCAGCCAGCAATTCGATGAGATGTTCGTTGTCTTCCCGGCCATGCCAGGATTTTCGGTACGTACCCTGCTTGTAGCCGTGGTCCTGCCGGAAATGGTTGAGCACGTTCTTGCCCACGTAGAGTCGGTAGAGCTCGTCATAGTCCATGGGCAGCGCGGCCATGCAGGCCGCAAAGTCCGCTACCGGAAAGTCTTTCGACGCCAGGGTATTGACAGCCAGGCGCTCCACCGCGTCCCGGAACGCCTCGCCACCCTGGTCCTGCGCGGCTTTAACAAGCTGATCAACAACGTTGTCATCCAGCCGCCCGCCACGCAGCAGTTCGCTGAGACCGAAGTGCCAGATGTCCACCAGTTCCAGCTTCACCTGATCGAGATCCGGCTGCTGGTGCTTCCACCATTTCCAGCCGTAGTGATCCAGCAATTCCGCGCACTCCACCCACACCGCGCGATAGTAGGCGTACCCCTGCGTGCGCCAGTCAGGGTGCACCTGGCGGTTGTGGTCTTCCTGCATGCGCGCCATGGTGGCGAGCATGGTGTGTTGTCGTTTGTCACTCTGCGTGGCCATGAATGTTCTCTCTCTTCTCACGGATAGCAACGGGTCGTATTGCCGGCCGGGCTCAACGGCCTTCGAGCGCCGCGATGATTGCGCCTGCCTCGGCTCGCAGCGCAGCCTTCCTCTCCGGCTCCAGCAATCGCCAGTCGAGATGGCGCAACGCGCATTCCAGCGCATAGATCCAGTTGACGGTGATGCGTTTTCCGAACTGCGCCCGCAGCAACGCAAACGCCCCCCCGACACCGGCTTCCCTCAGCGCCACTTCGTCCCGGATTCCTACATCCGCCAGCGCCGCGGCCGACGCCGGACCCAGACTTGGCAGTTGCGCGAGGGGTGACTCAGCCATAGGTCCTCAGCGTCAGGTACGCGCCCGGCAGCGCCCGGTCCCACACCCGGGGTGTGCGGTGCTGATAATCGCCATACCGGCCGTCCCGGACAGTACGCCGCGAACCGGATCCAGCGGCGGATGGTCCAGAGTATGCCGCGTCGGGCTGGCGACCCGGTTGCAGAACCGTCCAAACGGCCGGGGCGGGGAGGATCGGACCCTCAAACCTTGCTACCCGAATGCCCCCAACCACGACCTGCGCCTCCCCGAATCCCGATGTACCACCATGACAGAACCGTCCTGTCGAGACGCCCGGACGAACCGATGGCCTGTCCGACCTTCACCTGTGCCATAGTGAAAGATCCAGCGAAAAGGTGAAAGCCGTGGCCGCAATCGAGCGCGTCGACCTCAGTCGAACCCTCATCGACATTCACCGCAATCTTACGGTCTCGACACGCGCAGCACGCCCGGGCCCGCCAGAACGCATAGACGGCCCTCACCGTGGGCCTGTTCACCATGGACCAGCCGCCACCGCACGATGGCGAGCGACATCCCGACGGCGATGAAATCCTCATCGTGCTGGCCGGCACCCTGCGCATTTGCTGTGACAGCGAGCAGCATCCGGTGCCTGTCCGCGCCGGCGAAGCCTGCATCGTGCGCTCGGGAGAATGGCACAAACTGGAAGCGGACGAACCCTGCACGGTCATTCACATCACGCCCGGCCCAGATGGCGAGGCCCGTTTTCGAAGCGCCTGATGACGCCTGGCACGACGGCGCACGGACAGTTCCCAGCCGAGGCGCCAAGAAGACCGGCCGGAGGACACCATCCACAAAGAGTGTTGGGCTATCCTAGCGGCATTCCGACAACGACAGACTGCGATGGACCTGAAACTCTTTTTCACCGTTGTCTCCACGGTCTTCCTGGCCGAACTGGGTGATAAAACACAACTCGCCACAATGCTCTTCGCGGCGAAAGATGACACCAGCCGGCTGACGGTATTTCTGGCCGCCTCCACCGCGCTGATCGCCGCAAGCGCGCTGGGCGTGCTCGCCGGCGCCGCCGTGTCGAACGCCATCGATCCTGCCTGGCTCACCCGAATCGCCGGGATTGGCTTCATCGCCATCGGCATGTGGACACTCTGGCAGGCCTGACGACGCATCGCGGCGATTCAAGCGCCAATCCCTCGGGCAGACAACCAATGCCAATACGCAGTCTGGTCGAATTCAATGTAATGCCCGGGCACGAGCAGGCTTTCGAAACGCTGCACAAAGGTTTCCCAATGCTGACGAAGGCGATCGCCAATCCCGGCTTTCTGGCCGCGGGCTGTCACGATACGCTGCGGCAGTTCGGTGCGTTGGTGATCGAGCGACCGGTTGGCCGGTCGATCGAGCTGGTACGGCGCGTACCTGATTGAACAGCCTGCCGACCAGGTACCAAAAAAAAAGATCGGGGACGACGGACAACCTTGCCGCAAGTCATCGACCCGTTGTTCTGCTGATCACCTTGTCAGGAGAGAGGAATGACCACTGATGCAACCGCCGCCGCACTCGCCGTCACGCTTCTCCTCAGCGCGAGCCTGACCGGGGTGCAACCGGCAGCCGCGGACACTTATTCCAGCGCAAATCGCAATACGCCAAAGCCATTTGACCAGGCTTCTCCAGCCTGTCAGCCGCTCGCTGAACGCTACCGTGCCGAAACCAGGGAAATCGAAGCGACTGCCGAACAGCTGCGGTCCACCACCTTTCCCGCCAGCCAGGCGGTAGTGAAGGAAGTAACCGCCCTTACCAGGAAGCGGGATGAGACCCGCGAGGCGTACTTCACCTGCGAGCGCCTCGCAGGCGAGCAGAAGAGATCAGAAACACTTTCGGGAGGGGTCAGTCAGGAGGCCGCGACGCCGCGGGAGGAACCGGCAGCCATACAAACAAAGGAGCCCACACAGGGTTCCGCTACCAGTCCGCTGGATCTGCCGCCAATCCGCTTTTCACTGAGCGGCGAGCCACTGAATGGCCCATCCGCCAGCGCGCCGGCTGCCGTTCCGGAAGCGACGTCCCCGCTGAAAGGGGAGGTCAGCACCGACGTAGTACCTTCCCCCGGCGCGCCTGCGGCAGACCGCGATACGCTGGTGCCTGACGATCGCGACACTCCCCCTCCCCTTTCTTCCCCTCCCCTTTCTTCCCCTCCCCCGGCCTCGCCGGGAGACCGGACGCCTGTGACGGTGCTCGAGACAGGCGTGACTCTTGACGTGGCGGGTGATCCCGACGCGGGTTACCCGGCCGCGCAACCGGTCAGCCGGGTCTTTGTCAGCAACAGGCGGCACGTGATCACGACCACGGAAGACAAGCGCAGCGTGAGCACGTCCCTCAAAGTGAGAATCGTCGACTTCGACCTGCATGCGCAGGACTACGAGACCACGGTGGTACTGGACGACAACGGTCGCTATGGGAGCGCCAGGGGATTCGTCTCCCGTGGCACTCAGCGTTTTGGCGTGCAGTCACTCATCACCCGCACAGGGCAGATCGATACATTGAGCGACATCGTCTGGCTGGATCTGTTCGAGTCTCCCTGACCGGCGGCGCGTGCCGCCGGGTCTGACGGGAACGATCAGGCAAGCGCTGGATCGTCCGCCTGCACCTGCACCAGTTCCAGATAGGAGTCCCTGAAGTAGACGAAGGACACATCACCACCGTCTGGAAACGCCTGCCGTGAGGCAGCCAGGGCACGCTGTTTGTCCGGCGCTCCGAGACGGAAGTGGGAATAGCCGGCTTCCAGGAAGATATCGTCCGTCCACCGCGGGGCAACATGTTCCCCGGTATTCGGTGTCAGCAGACCAATGGATATTCCGGGACGCTCCCGTCGCAGCATCGTGCAGTGCGCCAACCCGTGAAACGATCCGGCAGCAGCAGGAAGCACGCCGAAGTGCGCTTCGTAATCCCGCGCCGTTGCGTCGAGCGATGCAGGATCCGTCCAGACATAGATGACGTGATTGTCGGCGCGCGCCGTCTGCGTCGGCCCGAGTTCGATTCCCTGCCCGTTGGGACCGCGGAACAGAACCCAGTCATTCCGGCCACTCTCAAACGACTCGACCGCATCGCTGACAAGCGGATGCACAAGTCCTTCGGCGCGGGCGCGTCGAAAAACGTCGACCGGATTGTGATGCGTGATACGGAACAGCGTGTCACCTATCCGCGGGCAGGGCGTCTGCGGCCGCTCGACGGCGCTGTAGGAGGTGAACGCGTCAAACTCCACGTAATCACTGTCGCCGGGCTGACCCCGCCGGCGGATGTACTGACGCCCCATTCCCGGATACATGTTTTCGAGCAGCGGTTCAAAGCCGAGAATTTCCAGCAGCCTCAGTGTGCCCGCCAGCGCGCCGGTGGCGGGGATGCTCTTCTGATCCACGCCCTCCGGCGGCGGTGACTCGATGATGGTGGTGCCGTAATGGGCAATGCTGGGTGATGCCATGGTGTGTCTCCCTGATTGCTTGAAACCTGTTGCTGAACGATGCTGCGTCGACTCACCCCGCCGCCGCCAGTGCCTGGTCGAGGTCGCCGAGGATATCGTCGATATGCTCGATGCCCACACTCAGCCGGATGGCCTCCGGGGTCACACCAACGGCGCGCTGCTCGGCTTCCGTCAGCTGGCGGTGCGTCGTCGACGCCGGGTGACAGGCCAGCGACTTCGCATCGCCGATGTTCACCAACCGCTTGAACAGCTTCAGCGCGTCGTAGAACTTCACGCCCGCATCGAAGCCGCCCTTCACGCCGAACTGCAGAATGCCGGACGCGGAACCGCCCATGTACCGTTTCGCCAGTTCGTGGTGCGGATGCCCTTCCAGCCCCGCATAACTCACCCACGCCACCCCGGGATGGCTCTGCAGATGCTTCGCCACGGCGAGCGTATTGGCGCTGTGCCGCTCCATGCGCAGCCACAGCGTCTCGATGCCCTGGAGAATCTGGAACGCATTGAACGGCGCCAGTGCGGAACCGGTATTGCGCAGCGCCACCGTACGCATGCGGCCGATGTAGGCCGCCGGCCCAAGCGCCTGTACGTACACCACGCCGTGATAGCTGGCCTCCGGCTGGTTGAACATGGGGTAGCGATCGGCGTGCTCGGCCCAGGGGAACTTACCGGAATCCACCACGATGCCGCCCAGCGTCGTGCCATGACCGCCCATGTACTTGGTCAGACTGTGCACCACGATATCGATGCCGTGCTCGATGGGCTTGAGCAATGCCGGTGTCGCGACGGTGTTGTCCGCAATGGTGGCGATACCGTGGCGACGCGCCATGGCGGCAATGGCGGCCACATCGACGATGTTGCCGGCGGGATTGCCGATGGTTTCCATGTAGATGGCCTTCGTGCGGCCGTCAATGAGCTTCTCCAGCGCCGCCGGCGTGTCGTCGGTGGCGAACCGCACCTCGATGCCGAGCTTCGGCAACATGTGCGCGAACAGCGTGTAGGTGCCGCCGTAGAGTTGCGGCACGGAGACGATGTTGTCGCCAGCTTCGGCCAGATTGAGGATGGCATAGTGAATCGCCGAACTGCCGGCGGATACCGACAGCGCTCCGATGCCGCCTTCCAGCGCCGCGACACGCTGCTCGAGCACGTCACAGGTGGGATTCATCATGCGCGTGTAGATGTTGCCCGGCACCGCCAGGTTGAACAGGTCCGCGCCGTGCTGCGCGTTGTCGAATTCGTACGCCACCGTCTGGTAGATCGGCACGGCCACGGAATGGGTCGTGGGCTCGCTCTGGTAGCCGGCGTGAATGGCGATGGTCTGGTCTTTCAAGGCGTCTCTCCCGTCAGTTGCCGGCCGCATCGGTCGCGCGGCGCAGGTTTCGTGCATTCTGCCGCAACGCTGGCGCCATGCGGTACCATTGCCCGCTGCCTGCGGCCACGCGACACGGCGGACCGCCAGCCACCGATTCAATTCCAGGGGGACCACCACATGGACCTGTCATACGGCCCGAAATACGAGGCGTTCCGGGAAGAGGTACGCGCCTTTCTGCGCACCCATGGCCACAAATCGCCCAAAACCACGAAGCTGAAGGCGCCGGAATTGCTCGACTGGCAGGCGTTGCTCATCGAAAACGGCTACGCCGCCCGCACCATTCCGAAGGAGTACGGCGGCTACGGCGCCGAGCCGGATATTCTCAAGTCGCGCATCATCGCCGAGGAATTTGCCGCCGCGCAGGTGAGTTCGGGCATGGGCGGCCAGGGCATCTCCATGCTGGTGCCGACCCTGCTGGAGATGGGGACCGAAGCCCAGAAACGCGAATTCATTCCTCCCACCATCCGCGGTGAGATGGTGTGGTGCCAGGGTTATTCCGAGCCCGGCGCCGGCAGCGACCTCGCCAGCCTGCGTACGGCAGGCAAACTCGACGGCGACCACTGGGTGGTGAACGGCCAGAAGATCTGGACCTCCACGGCCCACCTGGCCGATTGGATATTCTGCCTGGTGCGCACCGAACCTGATGCACCGAAGCACAAGGGCATCTCCTTCCTGCTGTTTCGCATGGACACCCCCGGTATCGAAATCCGGCCGCTCGTCGACATGACGATGAACCGCAATTTCAACGAAGTGTTCTTCACCGATGTGCGCGTGCCCAAGGATCAGATGGTTGGCGCACGGGGTCAGGGCTGGCAGGTGGCCAATTCCATCCTCGGTTTCGAGCGCGACTCACTGGGCGATCCCAACGCCACACTGGGCCGCCTGAATCGCCTGCTCGCCCTCATGCAGGAAG
Organism: Pseudomonadales bacterium; assembly: GCA_024234635.1. Classification (GTDB taxonomy): domain Bacteria; phylum Pseudomonadota; class Gammaproteobacteria; order Pseudomonadales; family Azotimanducaceae; genus SYFY01. The sequence goes on from JACKNX010000003.1 coordinate 46,542, forward strand.
AAACCGTGGACGGCGCCCGCGTAATCGACAATGGCGCGCTGCGCGACCGGGCCATGCGCATCCAGGGGCGTGTGATGGCAATGCGCTTCAACGAACTGAGGGTGCTGTCCGCCAAGGTGAACGGCAGGAACGACGCGCAACTGGCACGCCTGATCGGCAAACTGCAGGGTACGGAGCTGCGCCACGCGCTGGAGCAACTTGGCATCGATGCCATGGGTGAGGTCGGCACCAGCTACGCGGACAATCCCTATCTCAGGGACGGCGGCAGCTGGCAGTACCACTTCATGTTCTTCCTCGGGCTCATCATCGGCGGTGGCACATCGCAGATTCAGAAGAACATCATCAGCGAGCGGGGCCTCGGCATGCCACGCGAACCGAAACTCGCGAAGGAGCAGAAATAACCATGGAATTCGGGCTTTCCGAAGAACAGACACTCCTGGTCGACACCGTCAACCGGTTCCTGGACGACGCATCGCCACTGGATCGGGTGCGCAAGTTCGCAGCGGATCCGAACGACACGGACATCTGGCAAGGGCTGGTGGATATCGGCATCAGCGGTCTGCTTGTGAGCGAGGACGCCGGCGGCACGGGCCTGCGGCACGTGGAAGCGGCGCTCGTGGCCGAAGCGCTCGGCAATCACGTCACACCCTCCCCCTACCTCGGCAGCGCCGTGGTGCTGCCTTCCGTACTGAACGCCACCGACCCCGGCGCCACGCTGCTGGGTGAACTGGCAGCGGGCAAAGTGCGTTGTGGGCTGGCGCTCAGCGGCGCCACCGGTGCCCGGGCGGGCACCGCGGTGGTTGCCCGCAACGGCAGGCTCACCGGCAAGGTCGCGTTCGTGCTGGACTACCCCGCCAGCGTCTACCTGGTGGCTGATGCCGCCGGCTCCCTGCATCTGGTGGACGCCAACGCCTCCGGGCTTTCGCATCGACGTCTCACCACCGTGGATGCCAGTCGTCCCGTGGGGGAAATTGTTCTGGCCGACAGCCCGGCCACGTGCCTGTCAAATGACCCTGAGGTGCTTGCCCGCGCACTCGACGTGGCGCGCGTGATGCTGGCGGCTGATACCCTGGGCGCTGCGCAGAACATGCTGGATCAGGCCGTCGCCTACGCACTGCAACGGGAGCAGTTCGACCGGCCCATTGCCACGTTTCAGGCCGTGAAGCACATGTGCGCCGAAATGGCTGCCGATCTGGAGCCGTGCCGCGCGTTCGTGTGGTATGCGGCACACGCGCTCGACGAACTGCCGGACGAAGCACGTCTGACAGCCTGTCATCTCAAGGCACATATCGCCGAGGTGGGACAATTTGTGAGCAAGACCGCCACCGAAGTGCACGGCGGCATGGGTTTTACGGACCTCGTCGGCCTGCACTACTGGTTCAAACGCATCGGCCTCAACCGACAGGTACTGGGTACGCCGGAATGGCTGCGGGATGAAGCCGCGCGCCTCCAGGGGCTGGTTGCCTGACGATGACAGACTCCGATTTGTTGTCCCCGCTGCCCATCCTGCCGCTCAAGGACACGGTGGTATTCCCGCACATTGTCGCGCCGCTGGCGGTGGGACGCGCACGTTCGTTGGCGGCGATCCAGACCGCTGCTGATGCGTCACGCACCTTTCTTGCCGTGGCCCAGCGCGACGGAGAGGTGGAAGACCCCTCCCTGGAGCAGCTTTATCCCGTCGGCACACTTGTCACAATCAACCGCATCGAGAAACGCAAACAGGGCGCGCAGGTGCTGGTGGAAGGCGAACAGCGCGTACGGCTGCTCATCGCGGGCGACACGGATGGCTATCTGAGCGCGCACTACGAACCGTTACCCGTGCTCACCATGCCTGAAACGGGGACGGAAGCCGCCGAGGTGGACGCCCTGTTGCGCGAAAATCGTCAACTTGCGCAACGCATCGCCCTGCTCTACGACCAGGAAAACGGCCGGCAGGTTTATGAGCAACTGGTGGGCGGCATCGCCGACCCCATCGCGCAGATGTATCGCATCGCCTCACTGGCCAACCTGTCCGTGGAACAGGAGCAGAACGTCCTCGAGCAGGACAGCACGCCGGCGTTGATGCAGGTCATCCACGAAATTCTGCAGCACGAGCTTCGCGTGACCGAACTGCGCCGCCAGATCGCGGAAAAGGCGCAAACGGACATCGAGGGCCAGCAACGTGAACATGTATTGCGCCAGCAGAAGAAGGCCATCGAACAGGCGCTGGGTGAGAGCGAGGACAGCGACGACCTGGACGAGCTGAAAGCACAGCTGGACACCGCGGATCTGCCGGAGAAAGTGCGCACCGAGGTCAACCGCGAGCTCAAGCGCCTGAAGCGGATGTCCGCCAACGCCGCGGACTACCAGGTGGCGCGCAGCTACCTGGAGCTGATCGCGGAACTGCCCTGGCATGACGCCACCGAAGACAAGCTGGACCTCGGTAATGCCCAGAAAGTGCTGGACGAAGACCACTACGGGCTGACCGACGTGAAGGAGCGCATTCTCGAAACGCTTGCGGTGATGCAACTGAACCCGGAGGCCAAGGCGCCCATCATGTGCCTCGTTGGTCCACCGGGTGTCGGCAAGACCAGCCTCGGCCAGTCCATCGCCCGCGCCATGGGTCGCAAGTTCGAGCGCCTGAGCCTGGGGGGTCTGCACGACGAGGCGGAACTGCGTGGCCATCGCCGCACCTACATCGGTGCGATGCCCGGTCGGATCGTGCAGGCCGTGCGCCGCGCCGGCGTCACGAACCCGGTGATCATGCTCGACGAAATCGACAAACTCGGGCGGGACTTTCGCGGCGATCCCGCGGCAGCGCTGATGGAAATCCTGGATCCGGCGCAGAACAGGGAGTTCCAGGACAATTACCTGAACCTGCCATACGACCTGTCGCGTGTACTGTTCCTCACCACAGCCAATGCCCTGGACGGTATTCCCCGCCCCTTGCTCGATCGCATGGAAGTGCTGGAACTGTCTGGCTACAGCGACCTGGAAAAACAGGCCATCGCACGGCAGTACCTGATACCCCGCCAGCGCGATGAAGCCGGACTGAAAGACGACCAGTTCCTGCTCACTGAAGAGGCGCTGCATTTCCTCGTCCGCCGCTACACGCGTGAGGCCGGTGTACGCGAACTGGAGCGCACCCTGGGACGCCTGGCGCGCAAACGGGCACGGATGGTCGTGGAAGGTCACGAATCGCTACCCACACTGGATGCCGCCCGGGTACGCGAACTGCTTGGACCGGAACGCTTCAAGGGCGAGCGCAACCGCACGGGCATGCGTCCGGGCATCGCCACGGGGCTGGCCTGGACGGAGGTCGGCGGCGACGTCCTGTACGTGGAAGTGTCGCTCACCCACAAGGACGAAAAGGTAATCCTCACCGGCCACCTCGGGCAGGTGATGCAGGAGTCGGCCCGCGCCGCGCGCAGTCACGTATGGGCCGCGGCAGAGTCGCTGGGGATCGATCGTGCCCGCATCGAGAACACCGGCGTGCACGTACACGTTCCCGAAGGCGCCGTCCCCAAGGACGGCCCTTCGGCTGGCGTCACCATTGCCACGGCCATGGTCTCCGCCTATCTGGACCGCCCGGTGCGCAGCGATATCGCCATGACCGGCGAGTTGACGCTGGCGGGCCTGGTGTTACCCGTGGGCGGCATCAAGGAAAAAGTACTGGCGGCGCATCGTACGGGCATCCGGCACGTGCTGCTGCCACGCGAGAACGAAGCCGATCTGGAGAAGCTGCCCGACTCCGTGCGGGAAGAGATGACGTTCACCCTGCTCGACACCCTGGAACAGGCGCTTGCCGCGGCACTGTAAGAGGTGCTGAAAGAGGTGCTGCAAGCGGTGCCGCAAGTGACACAGGACAAGCGCGGCAACTGTTGCGTACCCGGCGCTTGCCTGCCAGCACGGGAGACAGTATCAATGCAGGCACGATAGCGCCCATTGGCACCCTGACGTTCCGTGCACGTTGAGGGGAACGACGACAGGAATGGAACCCTTCTCATGCGGAACATCTTCACCCTGCTGCTGATTCTGGCCTGCCCCGCCGCACTGGCTGACGACATCAACTGGATCGTCAGTGGCCGTCTCACCGCCGGTTATGCCTACATGGACAACAGCAGTCACGGCGGCACCCTGGGCACGGGCACCAGAATCGGCAATTTCGTGGACGGAGAGCTGACGGACAGGAATGTCGACGATGCGACCAACGGCATCGGAATTGCCCTGGGCCGGCAGTTCGGGAACTGGCGCGTGGAGAGCGAACTCACCTGGCGTTACCGCTCTGACTGGGATCTCTCGGCGCCGTCACCGGCAATCAACACCGTAACCAACCTCTTCACCAACTTCAGCACCACGACGCTGCTGTTCAGCGGCATCTACGAGGGACGGCTGGGACAACACTGGACCTGGGAAGCCGGCGCTGGTGCCGGTGTGGCCATGAAAGTCATGGACGGCGAATTCATCGAACGTGGCGTGCAAACCGATGGCACCGATTTCGTGGCCAACGATACGCGCGCCCGTCTGGACCTCGCCTGGCAGGCGCTCATCGGCGTCAGCCGGCGGCTGGGCGATCACTGGACGGCAAATCTGCGCTACCGCTACGCGGACCTGGGCGAACTGAGAATCGGTCCCTACCCGCAGCGGCCGGCACATCTGCATGCGGACCTGTCCCTGCACGAGCTGGTGCTGGGCTTCGACCGCAGTCTGTAGCGTCCGTCGGTTCCGTGCCATACTCCGGCACGATCCGCTGCTGACCGCCACCCGTGCACCGGGACGTCGCACAGCGCGGACCACCAACCGAACCAATTGCAGGAGAATTCGCATGAGCGCAGACGGCACCTGGAACACCACCATGAACACCCCGATGGGCGCGCAACAGGGCACGCTCACCATTACCACAAGCGGCGGCACGCTTACCGGCAAGCTCAAGGGTGCGCAGGGCGAACTCGAACTGCTGGATGGCAAGGTGGATGGCAACAATGTGTCCTGGAAGGCGAACATCACTTCTCCCATGGCCATCACACTGGAATTCAGCGCCACGGTGGATGGCGACGCCATGAACGGCAACGTGAAGCTGGGCATGTTCGGCAACTCTTCCTTCAGTGGCACCCGCGCCTGAAGAACCTGCCCGGACGAGCATGCGCCGTCCGGGCCTTCACCCCGACGACAGACACAGCTGGTAGCCCCGATGAGCTGGGAAGAGGAAATCCGTGAACTTCGCCACCGTGAAGCGCTGGCGTTCGAAATGGGTGGCGCTGACAAAGTTGCCCGCCAGCACGAATTCAACAAGCTGACCATACGGGAGCGCATAGACGCCATTGCGGACGCCAGCAGCTTCCACGAAATCGGCACCCTGGCCGGTACCGGCGAGTACGACCAGGGCGGCAATCTGAAAACCTTTCGGCCGTCCAACTTCGTGTTCGGCACGGCGGAGATCGACGGTCGCCCGGTGATCCTTTCGGGCGATGACTTCACGGTACGTGGCGGTTCGGCTGACGCCTCCATTCCCGGCAAACGCCTCCGTGCCGAAGGGCTGGCGTACGAACTCAAGCTGCCGCACATCCGCCTGGTCGACGGCATGGGCGGTGGCGGCTCCGTGAAAACCATCGAGACCGCCGGACGCACCTATATTCCGGAGGTACGCGGCTGGGAAACCATCGTCCGCCATCTTGCCGTGGCGCCGTCGGTATCGCTCGCGCTCGGCTCCGTGGCAGGCATCGGCGCCGCGCGTGTGGCCACGAGTCACTACTCGGTGATCGTGAAAGGCAGCGCGCAGATGATGATCGCGGGCCCCGCCCTGGTGGACTGGGCCAGCCTGGGAGACGTGTCCAAGGAAGAACTGGGCGCATCGAAGATCCACACCCGCAACGGCGCCATCGACGACGAAGTGGAGACCGAAGCGGAAGCCTTCGAGCGCGCGAGGCGGTTTCTGTCCTACCTGCCGTCATGCACCGATGAACTGCCGCCGGTCACGGAGTGTGCCGACCCGGTGGAGCGACGCGAGGAAAAACTGATCGATATCGTGCCCAGGGACCCGCGCAAGGTGTACGACATGTTCACCGTGATCAACGGTGTCGCGGACACGGGCTCCTTTTTCGAGATCGGCCGACGCTGGGGACGCTCGATCATCACCGGCTTCGCGCGCCTGAACGGCATACCCGTGGCCCTGTTCGCAGAAAATCCCAAGGTCTATGGAGGCGCGTGGACGGCGGACGCCAGCCGCAAACTGATCCGTTTCGTGGATCTCGCCAGCACCTTCCATCTGCCACTCATTCACCTGGAGGACTGCCCGGGCTTTCTCATCGGCAAGGAATCCGAGGAAGCCGCCACCATCCGCTTCGGCTCCCAGGCGCTGGCGGCGCTCGGTCAGGCCAGTGTGCCGTTCTGTTGCGTGATCGTGCGCAAGGCGTTTGGTGTCGCGGGCGCGGCCAACCACAAGCCAGGCAGCGAACACGTGCGCATGGCCTGGCCGTCGGGTGATTGGGGATCGCTGCCGATTGAAGGCGGTATCGAAGTCGCCTACAAGGCGGAACTCGCCGACAGCGATGACTACGACGCCCACCTCGCAAAGATCAAGGAACGGCTGAACCGACTGCGTTCGCCGTTCAGGAGCGCGGAATATTTCGAGATCGAGGAGATCATCGATCCCCGCGATACGCGCCGGCATCTGTGCCGGTGGGCCAGACTGGCGCGCCGGGCAACGGGGACGGCGCCACCAAACTTCTGGTATCGGCCCTGAGCAGCCCGACATTCTGACTGACATGCTGACGAACTACGAGGTCTGGAACGCGCCAGCACCAGTCAACCATTCATGCTTCGCCTGAAATTGATGCTTCGCCTGAAGTAGATCAGTTACGGATCGCCAGGGTCCGGATCGTGAATGACACCGGACCGCACGCAGCCCACCTTCTCCGGAGCCTGCCGCTTGGTTTGTCATTCCGGCCGTGCCGCAATGGCTGACTTCACCGCCACCGCAGGAGATTCGAACTGCTGGCGTGACCTGGCAACCTCGCCGCGGCTGGCGCAATTCAGGGCATGATCGTTGACCATGCCCATCGACTGCATGAACGCATACAGCGTGGTCGGTCCCACGAACTTCCAGCCCCGCTTCTTGAGCGCCCTGGACAACGCGACGGACTCCGCACACGTAGACCGGGTCTGCGGAGTGGGCAGTTGTTCCGGATCCGGCTCGTATTGCCAGAGGAACGCGGCGAGAGAACCAGCCTCCGTCACCAGCTCACAGGCCCGTTGCGCGTTATTCAACACCGCCTCGATCTTGCCCCGGTGCCGCACGATGCCCGCATCCTGCAACAGGCGACACACGTCCGGCTCTCCCCAGCTTGCGAGTACGTGAAAATCGAAGCCCGCAAACGCCGTGCGAAAGTTATCCCGCTTCACCAGAATGGTTCGCCAGCTCAGGCCTGACTGAAAGCCTTCCAGGCACAGCTTTTCGAACAGACGTACGTCGTCCGCCACCGGGAATCCCCACTCCGTATCGTGATACGCGGGAAATTCCGGGGCCGATTCTGCCCACGGGCAGCGTCGCTTGCCGTCCGCCCGAATCTCCGCATGCGCCATCGCTGCTCCCCCGCTCCCTTTTCCCGGATGTTGGCACGCCCCGGCGACCCTTGCACGACTCCACGGATCGCCGCATCCTCCGTTCACATCGCTGTGGCGAGCAGGAGGATCACATGGCCTACTTCGACTACGCAGACGCGCCCTTCCCGATTCGCAACGACATCCGCGAAGCTCACCGGTCCTTCTGGCAACGCCTGGCGCGAGCCGGCAGCTGGTGGACGGGCGCCCAGCGGGTTGCCATCGCCCGCGAGTCGCGCAACGCGCTCACCTGCGACTTCTGCGCGCGCCGGAAAGAGGCGCTGTCACCCTATGTGTTCAGCGGCACTCATACTCACGAAGGCGGACTACCGGACGCCGCCATCGACGCGGTGCACCGTATCGTCACGGATCAGACCCGCATCACAGCCAGCTGGATTGCCGGGAACGCCGCAGAGGGGCTGTCGCTGGAGGCCTACGTTGAACTTGTGGGCGTGGTTGTTGCCGTGTTCAGCATCGACGAATTCAGCCGCGCCCTGGGGCTGGCGCTTGAATTGCTGCCTGAACCGCAATCCGGCGAACCATCCCGCTACCGCCCCGCGGTACTCGCTGATGACATCGGCTACGTGCCCACCGTGCCCGCCAACGGCGCCGTGGGCAACGAAGCGGACCTCTGGCCAAACGGCGGCCGGGCACCCAACGTGGTGCGTGCACTGACGCTGGTGCCACAGGCCATGCGTGACTGGCGAGAACTGGCGGGTGCCCAGTATCTGTCGTTTGCCGACATGGCCAACTTCGTTGGTCATCCCGATCGCAGCATCAACCGCATGCAGATGGAACTGGTGGCGGGGAGGGTGTCGGCCATCAACCAGTGTTTCTACTGAACCAACGCACATGCCACGATGCTCCGTGTGAGCGCGCAGACAACCGGTACCGAAATCGATCTGACGGGGATCAATGGCGACGCGGACGGTGCCGCCCGCGGCATCCCGTTCGGCAGTGAGCTCATGCGTTTCGGCGAGGCAATCGCCCTGCGCGAACCCGCACGACTTGCCAACGCACGCACGGCCCTGTTCGAACAGGCAGGCTCACGCGTTCTTGTCGATGCCGCCGGCGTTGCCGCCAACTTCCAGCGCATGGTGCGTATAGCCGACTCCACTGGCATTCCGGTAGACGATACAACCTCGGCACTTGGGCGCGATGTTCGCGCCACGCTGGGGCTTGAACGCTTTCCGGGTGCCCGCAACACACCGGCGACAGGTTAACTTCCAGGACGTCACGGGGCGCCGGCAAGGCGCCCGTCAGCGCGTTTCTCAGTTTTCCAGTTCCATCTCATCCACGACATCGCTGGTGGAGTTGAACGTATCCCAGGTCGCCTGCACCGTGCGCTGCAGTTGCAGGGCGCCGTAGAAAGCCGTCTGGGAAATGCTGTTGTCCGACACGTCCCGATACTGCGTCGTGCCGCTGGCACCGGTGGTCACGATGTCGAGAATCGTCACCGTCTGCGCCCCCTGGTTGAATGCCGTGACCGGACCACGCAGACGTGCACGATCGCGATCGTCATCGCGTTCGAGCCGCGTCGCAACCACGACATCCGCGTCGAGATAGCCGCGAACACGAATTTCGTCACCAACGTTGAGATCGTCGATCGTCAGCGGATCGACGTTTGCGCTGGTTTTGTCTTCCATACGCGTGAGGTCACGCAACTGGAACGTGACACCGACCGCCGTCACCGTTCGCGCATTGACATCGAGCGCACTGATATCGCCTTCCACGCGAATGGCTTCCGTCGGCTGGATCGTGACCCTGCTGGCAAGGATGCCACCGGAACCGTCACCGGTACCTTCGATCTGTACTTTGACGTTGACCGCAAGGCTGCCGCTGGTGCCATTGCTGAACGTCGTCGCACTGCTGGTCGTTACCGGTGTGCCCTGCACGTCGAAGTCGGTAGCGGATCCAAACCGATCGATCAGTCCTTCCAGCCGCACGACGGCGTTGCCGCCAATCTGCAGGATGGGAAGCCGTTCCACCACACCCGCTTCCAGTGCCGATGGGCTGGTGAAATCCGCGCTCGCGCCCTTCGCTTCCACCGCATCGCCATTGACGATGGTTGAATTGGGAAAGTCGTTGAGTGTGGCCGAGGCATAGTCCACCGTCAGACCGCCGATGCGGAAGGAAGTGGCGTTCACGTCACTGACGATGCCGATGACTTTGTACTCCGCGAGCGCGGTCTTGCGTTCGACGAACGTTGCATCCACGACACCCGTATCCGCAATTACACCGCTGATTTCCACCAGGTCACCCGGCGCAAGCGTCGCGAGCCCAACATTGGCAAACGTTGTCGCCGCGTTGGTGCGCACACTCTGGCCCAGCACGGTCAGGCTGGCCACGCCATTCTCGACATCGGTCAGCGACAGCGACGTGATCGGTCCCTTGACGTTGGCGCGATAGCTCACCTGGGAGGCGGTATTGGCGGTCGTATCGCCCACGAGCAGCACCTGCTGTCCCTGTTTGAGATCCGCCTGGCTGGCAGGCTGCCCCTCCACCGTGAACGTGGCATTGTCGGTTTCCACCTCAATGCCATTGAGGATCACCGAGCCGAACGCCTGAATATCGCCCATCCAGGCACCCGTGCCGCCAACCGCGACATCGAGCTGTACACCGCTGAGACCACCCGAAAATACAACGCCCACGCCACCAGGGACGATACCGGAGGCAGTATCCACGGCAGGCACGCCACCGGTACCCGTGCCACCCCCCGTGGACCCTCCCGTTGTGCCGCCGGTCGTTCCTCCCGTTGTTCCTCCCGTTGTTCCACCGGTAGTGCCACCACTGGCGCCTCCGGCAACCGGGGGAGAAGCCCCGCCGCTGCCGCCACCGCCGCCACAGGCAGCGAGCAGCAACACCGAGAATGTGAGCAGTATCGATCGATTGATGAGTCGCATGGTTTTCCTCACTCGTCATGGATGCGTGCAGAAGGCAGCGCATCACTCCCTGGTTGTTCCGGACTTGCGCGGTTCGGGCGGATCTTCGTCCTCACGCCTGCGCACAAGCCGATTGATCTGAAAGACGGCCAGTCCCGCCGCATAGCGGGCATCTGTACCGCTGTTGTCCTTGCCTGCATCGCGCGCTGACAGCCAGCCCGTCACGTCATCGATGGTGCTCAGTGACAGGCGTTTGGAATAGGCGTTGAAATCGGCGAGGTACTGCTCGGGAAGATTGCTGGCCAGCACCTTGATCTGCAGCAATTTCGCGCCATCGCCCGCCTGGATGTTGTGATCGATGGTTTCCAGGAACTCACTCACGTCCATTCCCAGAATATCGATCATCGCCGCGGGGTCGGCACCCGGCACATAGCCGCGACGCGACATGCGCAGCAGGCCATCCACCTCGATGACCGCGCCAAGGCGAATGAGTTCGTCGGCAATCGCCCGGGGATACATGTCTCCACCGTACTTCTTCACGAGGTCGCTGAAGTTTGGCGCTCCGCCCGCAAACGGCAGATCGAGCGCAAAGCCCGCGTCCGTCTGGTACCCGGGGTCCGTCATCCAGGCGGCCAGTACCGTGCCGGCGCGGTTGAACCAGACCCTGTCCGCATCGTCCAGTGCGTCCTGGTTGTGCAGTCGAGCCACTTCCTTGCGGTTGAGGCCGGTGATGACGGAGACACGCGCGAGGGTCTGTGGCTTGCCAGGCAGGCTGAATTCTTCGAACGCCACGTCCACGTACACCTTGCGCAGCAGTTCTTCCGCCACGATGGCCGTGATGCCGTTGCGCAGCAGAATGCGGACCAGCGGCCGCAGGATGCGACGCATCGCCCGCATCAGCCGGCCTGACAGGTCCTGTTCCGTAGCTTGCGCCATCTGCTTCGCCTTGTGTTGTTCCGGTTCCCGTGACACGTCGTCAGACGGTCACGGGCCTATCCACGTACACCTGGTTTCCCCGGCATGGACAACTCGTGCCAGCCGCAGCTTCATTCCTCCAGCGACAGCTCGCGCACGGCCACCGTCGCGTCCGTCACCTCGCCACGCCACTTTGCGTCCACCAGCGTCTGCCCCTCGGCGAGAGCGGAGAAAAACGCTGTTGCGGTCAGGCTGCTGTCATCATGTGCGCGATACTGTGTACCGGCATCGGTGACGATGCGCACCCCCAGAATGGACAGCGTACGCGCTGCGCCATCGACATCACTCACAGGACCACGAACGCGGGTATCGTCCGCCTCGTCGCGACGCAACTCGGTCGCAAACACGACGTCATCCGTGCTGGCGCCGCGCACTTCCAGGAAATCGCCGGGCAGTAGATCATCGAGTGCAAGATTCCGCACGTCGTCACGCTTGTCTTCAAGACGCGTACCCGCGCCGACCACAATCCGGACACCGAGCATGGTTACCGTACGGGCCACGCTGTCCACACCTTCCACCACCCCATCGATTCGGGCTGCGTTGTGCGAGAACTTGATCACGCGCGCGTCGATGCCCCCGTCCTCGCGGCGACTGCCTTCCACCTGTACCTTCGTTCCCGCCGCCAACCGGCTGGCATCCCCGAACCGGAAGAGGGTCTGCGCGTCATGCCGCACGGTGATGCCTCCGAGCGTAAACGTGGCGGCGTCCACTACTTCCCCGATCAGTCCTTCGGCGCGCGTTCGCGTCGCCAGGAAGGTGCCATCAGCATTACGCCCCACGCCCGCCGGCTCCACCTTCGACGCAAGCAGGCGAAGCTCCCCCGGTGTATACGCACGCGCCGTGTCTTTCACCTCCACCAACTGGTCGTTCGCAAGGGTGAAGCGGTCATCCACTTCCGCTGCGCCGTAGTCCACCGTCAGGCCGCCGATACGAAACGTGCGTGCGGTGGTGTCCAGATCACGCACCGCGCCGATGACCTTGAACGCTGTAACCGCATCCGGCACCTTGCGCTGCAGGAACGAAGCCGCAAGAGCGTCCGAGGCATCCCGCAAGCCACTGATTTCCAGTACATCCCCCGGCAGGACGTCGGCAGGCCGCAGACCGTCATCGAAAACCGTATCCGCGGCCAGCAGCACGCGCTGCCCGAGCACCGTGAGCTCGCCGACGGTCACCGCATCCACCGGCCCCCGGATGTCCTCCTCGAACCGTACGGTCGTGGCCGAGCCGGCATCCAGACTGCCGCGGATTTCCACCATCATGCCCACGCGCAGGTCGGACTGACTGGCGGAGCGATCGTCCTTGGAGAAAGCCGCTTCATCGGTCCCGAAGCGTTTGCCATCCACATAGACACTGCCGAACCCGGTTATGCGTCCGAAAATGACGTCATCGGTTGCTGCGCTGGACGTCACGGGCGGTGAGCCCGTCACGGCGCCCCCGGTTGCCGGGGGGGACGCGGTGCCGACGGCGGGGCTACCACCTCCGGCGCCACCACCGCCGCCACAGGCAGTTGTTCCCATCAGCACGACACCCAGCAGCGCCGTCTTTCGCGTTCCATCCAGCATCCGGTGCAGCAGGTCGACCAGCCTCGGCTTGGCAGTCTCTTTCATGTTCGGATCTCTACTCTAGCAGGATGCCCGTATTTATAGGGAATTTTTTCCCTATTGTAAAGGGAATTATTTCCCTAGTTTAGAAAACAACGACAACAAGCCCCTGAGCAGGACAACGATGAAGCGAACGACGAAGCCAGTGAGCGGGCCACGGCCGGGAGCGCTGGCGCGGAACGGACACACGCCAACCCTTGGCGAGACGAGGTTCCGGAGGATCGCTTGCTGTGGGGAGGGACCCAGAGGCGCCGTCACCCCGAGGGATCGGACCTGGCTATTCGGACGGCACCTGCGCCATGGCGTCTGACATAGCCTTGAACTGAGGGAAGCGTGTGGCGATTTCGTCCAACGCCTGTTGCATCGCCGGTTGGGAGGAAACCGGTAACTCTCCCTGCACGCCATCCACGCCAGCGGACGATGAGGCAGTTCCGGGTAGCGGGATCATGATTGCATTTGGCCCACCACCGCGCTTGGCGGCCGTGGCCTGAGCGCTCTGATCGCCGGTAAAGGCCGTGGAAGGCAGCGTCATGATGCTGGCGATGGTCTGCGTCTTCAGGTCCGCATCCGCCACGCCTTCCGGCCTGGTGTCGCTGAACTGCCACACGCCGTCGGCATCCTTCCAGCGATACACCGTACGGCTTTGCTCGATTGCCTGCGAAACCTTCTGCACCGGTTCCGGCACCAGGTCCTTCGGCTGCATGATGGGTTGCCCATTCGGCCCTTTCAGGAACATCGGCAGCACCACCAGCGCGCCTACAAGCGTCGCAAGCATAAGGATGGGAGCAAGCTTCATGGCAATCGTCCGCTGATCAGGTCGGCAGGAAGTGCACGGGATAACTGATCGTCGTCGTACGCACGTCCTTGCTGCCGAAGTTGAACATGCGAACACGGCTCACAATGCGCTGCACCAGCGCCGCGTCGGCAAGCTCACTGGCGACGACATTGCAGTTCATCACCTCGCCCGCGGGATTGATGACAAGCTCCAGCACGACCTTGCCCTGCAGCGTCGGATCGCTGCGCAGCGCACGGTTGTAGATGGCGAAGATCGCGCCCTTGTTCTGGTCGAATACACGGCGAATGTCCTCGATGCTACGGCTGCGAGGATCGCCTGCTTTGCCGTTCCCACTCGCATCGCCACGAGAATGATTCGACAGACGTACTCCACCGCCGCCCACTGCCCCGGGCGTGGCCGCAACCTTGCTGGTTTCCTGGCCGGACAGGGCAACCCCGCCAACATCGCGGGACAGCCGTGTGACGTTCACACCGGCACTGCGCGTGCTGCGCGTGGAGGTCAGCAGCGAGCGGTCGATGGTGGCCGCGTCGCTGGTACCGCGCTGGATAGCGGCGGTGTCCTGCAGGCGTGTGATATCCACCGTTTCACGCATGTCCGCGAAAGCGTCCTTGAACTGCAGGAGACCGGCTTCTTTCGCCTTTTCCTTCACGTCCGCCACCTTGGGTTCGGGCGTGGGGGCGATTTCCTTGGGTTTTTCCTTTGGCTTGACGGGTTCCGGTTCCGCTTCCACTTTCGGCTGTGGCGGTGGCGGGGGAATCACGATTTCCGGCTTGTCGAGGAGAATCTGCGAAAGCTCGATCGGCGGTTCCTCCACCACCTCTTTCTCCTCCTCCGGAAGATTGACGAGCGGAACGCCGATACCGGCCACGAGCACCGCGACCAGACAGACGCCGAGCCAGCGGCGGAACGTCGAATCGTTCGTGCCGCCCATGGCCCAGGGCATGAGAAAAGGTTGAGGGTGCGCAACTGCTGTCATGACGCAACTCCTGTTTCGGTCGGCGCCGTCGCAACGGCACCTTCAATACGATTGACCGCCAGCGAAATGCGCGTGAACGCTGTCTGCTGACACGTCAACATGATCTGCTTGAGCAGCCAGTAAGGTATTTCCCTGTCGCCCATGATGGTTATCGGGAACCCTGATTCCGGGGATTCGCCGCGTCGGGCCGCCTGGTATTCCAGTTCCTGTTTCAGCTCCGCCAGGATCATGCCTTCCTGTGTGCCCAGGGAGCTGACGCTGGCGACCTTGCGCCCCTGTACCACAACGTCTTCGGCGTTGACGTTGATCACCAGTCGATTGTCCGGCTTCTGTTCCGAGGTGGAATCCGGCAGCTTGATGTCCGGCGACGTTTCCAGAATCTCCACTTCGGAGGAGTTCACCATCAGGAAGAAGACGAGAATGGTGAAGATATCCATCAGCGACACCAGATTCAGTGCTGCCTGTTTCTTCAGCTTTTTCTGTTCCTGACGCCGCCGACGATGATGAAAGGCGCTCATGATGACGCTCCGTCCGCGGCCACGACAGAGGTCGTGGACACCTGGGCGGCGTCCGCAACGGCCGAGCCGAGCGAAACCACGGGAAACAGTTCCGCCTGCACCACATCCAGCCCCTGAACCGTGGGGTAGGAGCGGGTCTTGTCCATGACGCTGACCAGCGTCTGATAATCGGTCGTGTCTTCGAGCAGCACCGCAATATCCCGTTTCTCGGGCATGCGCCGCTTCAGTTCCTGCAACACCAGGGACAGCTGCTCGTAGTCGTGGCCATTTTCGGTAATCGGCAGGGTCTTGATGGAACCGCCACGACCATCGCCCACCACCAGACGATCCGAATGCACCGCAATCTCCAGATGCACCTGGTCCGGATCGATCTGCTCGGCACTGCTCCCCGAGGGAAAGTTGAGATCGATCACCGTCGTGTGGGTGAACACCAGTGACAGGAGCAGAACCGGCACCAGCACGATCATCAGATTCATGAACGGCGTTACGTCCAGGTCCGCTTCATCACCCGAGAACCGTTTTGATCGGCGTCGAAAAGCCATGGTCCCGTCCTTTCGCTTGTACTACTCGCTTGCCCAGCCGCCCTGCCGTCAGGCCCGCGCCGCGGCCGGTGCCGCCGGTGCCTGGTCCATCAGGTTCACGAACTTGACCATCGCAATCTCCAGACTTTCCACGATGGAACTGGTCTTGCTCTGCAGCATGGAGTGCGTGAGCAACAACGGAATGGCGACGATCAGGCCAAACGCCGTGGTATTCATCGCCACTGAAATACTCTGCGAAAGCAGTGCCGCTTTCTCCGCCGGATCGGCGTTCGCCACCGCGGTGAAGGCGGCGATCAGACCAATGATGGTACCCAGCAGTCCCAGCAGCGTGGCGACATTGGCAAATGTCGCCAGGTACGGCGTGCGGCGTTCGATATTCGGGAGGATCTCCAGCAGCCCCTCTTCCATGGCGTACTCGATGTCGGAACGCTCGCGAGTACCCCGGGCGAAACGCGCCA
Organism: Pseudomonadales bacterium; assembly: GCA_024234635.1. Classification (GTDB taxonomy): domain Bacteria; phylum Pseudomonadota; class Gammaproteobacteria; order Pseudomonadales; family Azotimanducaceae; genus SYFY01. The sequence goes on from JACKNX010000003.1 coordinate 62,868, forward strand.
CACCGTCGCCAACGATGCGGCTCATCGCGGACGGCGAAGCCTTGGCGGCCTTCATCAGTTCCTGCAGTTTGCCGTTCTGCAACAGCGGCAACATGGCATTGAAATCGCGCTTGTTGATGCGCACCTGATTGGCCAGGTACACATAGCGTTCCGCCGCGATGGCAATGCCGATGGCCAGCACGATGGCGATGGGGTACATGAACACACCACCATCCTGGAAAAACCCGATTACCGATGAAAAAAGATCCATAGTCTTCTCCTTGGATTACCCGACCGGATCCGCCCGCTGGCTCGTCCGATTGCCGAATACATTACCGGCCGCGACGCCGGAGCTGCCTCGCCCCGCCGTTATTGCCCTTTTTTGTCCAGTTGCCCGATTTCATTTCGATACTTCAGTTCCCGGCGATAGGCGCGCGGCTCGAGACGTCGGAATATGTCCGCCTGATCCAGCTCGGCACGCAACTCGAGTGCCGGGCGGGAGGTGGTGTCCTGCCAGGGGAGGATATACAGCACTTTGGGCAGTTCCTGATTGCCGGAGATCACGGTTTCATCCAGGCGCACGCGGTCGCGCGGCGGCGCATCGGCGGCCTGTGCGATGGGCATCAGATTCGGGAGAATGGCGATCACGAGAATGACAATGCGCGCAATCATGACTCGAGCCTCCTTTCGAGATCCGCCACCCAGCCACGTACACGCTCTTCCGGCCGGGGACTCAATTGCAGGTACTGCCGATAGGCGGCAAGCGCTTCATCCAGTCTACCGAGGTAGAGCTCATACAGAATGCCGAGGTTGTAATAGGTGTTCGCGTTTTGTGGAGAAGCCGCCAGACAGCTCATGTATTTTTCACGTGCCTTCTCGAAATCACCGAGCTTGCGCAGTACTACACCGTATTCATTCAGCGCCACGCAGTTTCCCGGACTTACCGCCACCGCATGATCCAGTGCCTCGCCCGCAGCAGTGAGGTTGTCCTCGGAAGTATAGATACGCGCAAGATTTATCCAGGGCCCCGCCAGCGAGGGATTTTTTGCGGTTATGTCCAGCAACAGCCGCTTGGCGGAGGCGATGTTGCTCGCCTTGATATCCGCCAGTGCCTGATCGTAGGTGGCGCGCAGGTCGTCCGAAACGCCGCTGGCCGTCCCGGTGGACTCCACGATCTGAACGGGTGCCTGCGCGCCTTCGGTCACCGGTTGGGTGTCCTGTGACGGCCAGGGGAGCACCCGGGAAACACCGCAGCCGGATAGCGCGACGAGCAGACAGCCGAGCCACAGCGCGCGTGCGCAGGCAGGGCGCACGTCAGTTGATGGCTTCAACATAAGCAACCTCGATTTCCTTCTTGTCGAACCGCGCCGGCATCAGTCGGCCGAGTTCATCGAACGATTTCCTCACCCACTCGTCGTACACGCCCTGCCAGCTTCGCTGCATGTTGAGCTCGTGCAGGGAAATGGCTTTCTCTTCGAAGGGGTAAGCCTGTTCTTCAAGCAGGAGGTCATACTCTTCCAGCTCCGTCGCCGACAGATTGCGTGGTCGCTCCGATGCCATGATGGAGCGCGCCAGTGCCGTGTAGAGGTCGGCGATCTGGAACGTGGTTGCCGTCAGGACATCCTGCACCTGGTAGCCGGCGACGCGCTCGAATCCATCAACCGCCTTCCTGAGTGCGGCCTGCTTTGCCTTCAGACTCTTTGCCAGCGGCGCCTTGATGGCAATGGCATCGAACGCCTGTCGGTTCTCCAGCGACAGCGCCAGATCCGCCATGGCGGTGAGCGTGGTGGTGCGCGGCGTGTTACTCGCCTTGTTGCGCGTCCAGGTGCGCACCATCTCCTGCCGCCACTGCTTCTGCGCACTGGCGTTGTTGAGCTGGCCATACAGCGTTTCGAGCTGGTGCATCGCCTCGAACCGCTGTTCGTACGGCAGTTGGTACGACTTGGCGTAAACGGCGAACTCCTTGGTCGCAGCGACGATTTCGCCACCGGCGAGGAACAGCTCCGCGGCACGGTACGTCGACTGCCGCCTGACTTCCGCGTCCACGGAGGACTCGGCAAGGCGCTTCAGTTCGCCAGCCGCGGCAAGGCCATCGCCGCTCTTTTCGTACATTCCCGCCAGCCGGATGCCCGCATCTTCCATCAGCGGGTGCTTCGGGTATCGGCTGCGCAGCTCCGACAGAAGCGACGCCGCGCCTCGTGTATCACCCTGTTTCTCCATCAGGGCGACTGCGTCAAACGCGCCGCGGATGGCGGTTTCGGAGTTGGGATCGATCTCGGCCAGTCGCAGATAGTGTTCCCGCGCCGCCGCCGCATCCTCGCCGTCCTCGGCCTGTTCGCCCTGCTTGTACACCGCTGCGAGCAGACTCTCGTTTGTGCGCGCTCTGAGTTCCTTGTCGCGGGCGATGGCCAGCAACTCACGGTACGACTGTTCGGCACCTGCGTAGTCGCCCGCTTCGAAACGTGCATGCCCCACAATGGCCAGGGCGGACTCGCGAATGGGTCTATCTGCCTGCGGCCAGGTGGTCAGCAGATTAACCGCCACGTCCGACGCAAGGGCGTAGTCCTGCAATTCGTAAAGGCTGCTTGCCGCCGCCGCCTGAACCGCAACCGCACGCGGGTCATCGCGATGGTTCATCGCAAACGCCATCTGCGCATCGATCTGCAAACGACGCGCAAGTTCCGCGCTTTCGCCCTGCTGCCCCTGCCGGATTCGATCCAGCCCCAGGATGACAGCGTAGCCGGCATCCGCGGCCTCGGGCGCGTCCGGATAGTCCGCCTCGAGCCTCTGATAGGTGGTTACCGCCCGCTGATGGTCGCCGGCGTCGGTGTAGAGATCACCCAACAGGTACAGCCGCCGCGAGGCATCCTCACTGTCCGGGAAGGTCTGCAGCAGCTCTTCGTACCAGTGTGCAGCGGCCAGGTAGTCTTCGTTCGTAGCCTTGTTGGACTTCGCCAGCTTCTGAACCGCCGCGTGGCTGTTGGTGGCCAGTGTGCCAAGGTACTCTTTCAGCACCGGCGCATACCTGGCACGCACTTCACCCTCGTGCTGCGCCCAGAACGGACTGGCGATCCCGAACAACGCCACAAAATCTTCCTTGCCCTTCTCCGCGTCGGTGGGGAAATCCGCGCCGGCCAGGATGCGGATCACTTCCTGCTGCGCTGCGGGTGCATGGACATCCAACGGGTTGCGCTGGACAAATTCCTTCCAGGTAGCGACCGCGTCGGTATACCGCTCCTTGGTGACGTAGTCTTCCGCCAGTCGGGCATAGACACGATGCTGCCACGGCGGGTTGCCAAGTACCGCCATGCTGTCGGCAAGGGTGCGCGGTCCTTCCTCGTAGCCGAGCGCAAGAACGGTTACCCGCAAGGTATCGTCCAGCAATTCACTCTCCGCGCGGCTGAGCTCCCTGCCTTCGTCGCCTAGCGTACCGATGAGCGCGTAGAAATGACTCAGCGCCGCGTCAAGCGAACTCAACTTGAATTCAGACCAGCCGAGCATGTAGAGCGCGTTGCGATAGAACGGCGTCTCATCACCCGCGGCCACGACCATCTCATAATCGCTGGCGGCCTGATCGTAGCGGCTGCCCGAAAAGTGGATCTCCGCGCGCCGGAAGTATGCCTCGGTGGCATGCCCGCTGGCAGGATGCCCGGACAACAGGGAGTCCAGATAGCGAAGCGAGCTGGCTGTATTGCCCGCAAGATCGTAGGCGCGCGCCAGCTGATACGTAATTTCCTCACGGCCTTCACCGGGATCGGTAGCCAGCAGCGCTTCGTAGCGACGAATGGCGGCCTCGTAAGGCTGACGATCGCCACGCGCATCCGCATCCTCGCCCGCTTCCATCGAAAGTTCGGCCATGCGCCTGCCCACGGCCTGATTGGTACGCGCATCGAGCCGCCCTTCCACCCGGGCATAGGCGTCGAGGATCTCTTTGTGCGTGGGAACGGCCGGTTCCGCCACGTCCACGTCGGCTACCGGCAACCGGGCAATGGTGCGTCGCAACGACGTTGTATCGTTGCCACCACCCTCATCGGTCGACGCACACCCACCAGCGACGATGCTGGCTACCATCAGCGTCAGCAATCCGCGCTTCATCGGCTGTCCTCCGCCATGGCAAGCTGATCGCTGGCCTGGGCGATCGCCACGCGGGTCATGAACAAGTACTGTTCGATCCGCTTCGCCTGCTCGGCCATATGCTGCTGCAACAGATCACCCAACGCGATCTCGCGATCATGAATGGCCGCATTCACCCGTTCACTGAGCAATGTGGCGCGCGCCCGGTATTCTGCCAGGTCCGCTTCCACACCTTCACGATGTTCCGCGGCTGCCCGTCGAACGCGCCCGACACTTGCATCGACCTCGGCAAGCGACTCGTCAAGGTCCTGACCCTGACGCACGAGTTGCCAGCGTCGATTCGGATAGTCATCAGCCAACTGGAAAAACAGTGCGCCGAGGAGGCGGTTCACCCGGTCCAGCAAGGCCCCGGTCTGTGCGGGTGGCGACGATGCAAGCTCTTCCCGCATGGCCAGCAGCCTGCGTATGGAGGCTGCCTCCTCGTCAGTGGCAACCGAGAGCATCCAGGATTCGTCCATCGTCGGCGGCGCGCTATCGAGCGCCGCGGCCCGATCGGTGAGCCGGTTGCGTTCGTCCCGCATGGCCGTGGCCTGGTCCAGCACACCACTGTCGGCAAGCGCGTGACTGAGTTCCTGCGCACGCTCTGCCTGGCGACGCGATACCTGTTCATAGATATCGAGCGTATCCGGCACGCTACCAAGCCACTGCGCCATTTCGTGCAGTGTGCGCCATTCATCAACAAGCGTCTGTACGTCGCCTGCACTCAGCCAGCCCAACCACTCATCGCGACCGAGCAGGTCACCTGCTTCACGGGTGAGATCGGCCAGACCGGCTTCCACGGAGCCGGAGCTGGCGAGCGCCCGCATGAGACGATTCACCCAGGCGGCATCCGCGGATTGCCTGCGCACGGTGGTCAGATCGAGCAGGTGCTGCTCGTATTCACGCTCCGAGGTCTGGAAATGCGCCAGAACCAGACCGGGTTCGCTCATCCCCTGCAGGGCCATGGGAAAGCCGAGCCGGGCCAGCGAAATGCTGGGCTGCCAGCCACCTTGCTGCCGCAGCGTCAGCCAGATGCGGGCCGCCAGTTCATAGTCTTTCTGGTCCATGGCGAGCGAACCATAGGTCGCCAGGGCAGAATCGCGATAGCGGCTGCTGCCGGGCAGGTCATCGAGAATGGTGCGGGCGTCTTCCAGCGCCTGGGCATCCCGCGACAGATACGCCCGTGCCAGGCGACCGCGCTGCCGCAGATCGCGAACTTCCTGCGCGTTGCCAGGCATTCCCTCCAGCACCCTGAATACGTCCGCCGCTTCAGCGCCATGGCCGGCATCGCGCAGGGCGACGCCGAAGTTGTACAACGCGTACGCGCGATAGGGTTCGCTGTCCGAGATGCCGTCAATGATCGCGCCAGCCCGGGCGTACTCACCACGCCGCGTAAGCAGGTCCGCATGCATGAAAGCCACCTCGGGATGCATGTCGGTTTTCAACGCCGACTGCGCCGCTTCCAGCTCGGTGAGCACGGTTTCCAGGCGATCCCAGTTCTGTTGCCTGTGATAGAGACGGGCCAGGTGAAAATCGAGGCGAAGTCTGTCCAGATCCGTCAGCGCCTGCGCCGGCACCGAATCGAACACCTTCAAGGCATAGTCGACCATGCCCTGTTCAAACGCGAGACTGCCTCTGGCGAGATCGAACTTGACCCGCTCGTTGCCTATGCGGCCCTGACGCTCCGCCACCAGAACGTCCACCAGCGCCGCGGGATAGTCCTGCTGGTAATAGTCGAACAGCGCCGAACGGTAGGTCAGCTCCTCGACAGACAGCGGCTCACCGACGGCGGCGGAACACGAAAGGAACAGTTCACACAGGAAACGAAACATGATTTTCCATAATCATTCGACAACCGTTGCACTGAAGTCCGGCTGATGGCTCGCGGTTGCATCCGCGATGTTGAGTTGAATGAACGTAGGCTCGAACGCCTTTTCGAAATCCACACTGGTCGCCCGGCGAAAATCACGCCCTTCCGGCCCGCGGCCTACAAAGTACGCCGTGAGCTGATTGTCACCCTGCTTCACATTGCCCAGGTACACGCGCTGAACGCCACCGCGTACCAGCGCATCGGCCTGACGCTCGGTATACAGGTGATGAGCAATTTGTTTGCCGTTCAGCTCGAGGGTCACCGAATCAAGCTGGAAAAATTCGCCCACATCCACGGCCAGGTAAACCGACATCTGCGATGACGCCGGAAACAGCAGGTCTTCTTCCAGAATGACCAGATCGCGCTTCAACTCCGCCATATCGAGTTTCATCTGACCGAGGTCGCCTGCCAGCGACGTGTCCTCGGCCATCACGGGCGACGACACGGCGAGCAACGCCACCACAAGCCCGGCAGCCGCCCGCCGACCCGATCCGAGACAAACACCGACCGATTGTTTCATCGCAGCAATCCTGTTCTCCGTGCGCCGATGGGAATCGGCGACGCCACGTACTGTGCTCATTCCCTGATGAGTTCCCTGACGACGGCAACATAGCGCTCTTCGTCGCCCGGTTTGTAGCCACGGTGTAAAAACCGCATATTGCCATCGCGGTCGACGACCACGGTACTCGGCATGGCTTTCAGGTCATAGAGTTTACTGACCTTTTGCGCATCATCGAGCAGTATCGGGAATGTCACCCCGGTTTTTGTGGCCAGGGCCTGAGCGGGTGCCGCCTCCCCCTCCACGTTGACGCCGACGATCGTGAATCCCGTGTCCTGGTAACGCTTGTAGAGTCGATCCAGCACCGGCATCTCCTGCCGACAGGGACCACACCACGTTGCCCAGAAGTTGATGAGTACAACCTGACCACGCAAGTCTTCAAGGCGCACATTGCTGCCGTCGAGGCTCTTGAGGGTGAAGTCCGGTGCGGCCTGAACAGCCGTACCCGCGAAAACTGGAAGCGGCAACAACGCCGTCAGAAACAAGAGTGCGAATAGTCGGCGCACCTGGCCCTCCTGCCGACCGCGTCGAAGGCGGTCCGTCGAACGGACACCGATGCGGTCTCCGTCTCAGCCCGGTGCTGCTTTCACCGGCCCGACAATGCAAGCTAGTTGCCTGCGGTCGCTGAATCGGCGCGCACGCGCCCTTCAGCACCCTGCTGATCTGTCGCCGGCATTCAGGCTTGTTCGGGTCCGGTCGCTTCCGTGCCTACGGAAGTCCGGATCCCACCGGGGTCCCATGGACTGATCCGATGCAAGCCGCCGGGGCCTGCCACCGGTAGTCACTTACCCGTAGCGGGCAAACAGTGCGCCGTCGGAACACACCTGGTGAAGACAACTGCAATACATCCCCTTGCCTTTCACCCGTTCGAATTCCCTTCAAACCAGCGTCCCTTCCTGCTGGGTATTCCGAACTGCCGGCTGACACCGTTCATGCACTTCCTGTTACAGCGGTAAGCCATTCCCTGGTTACCGGTCAGCGGTGCTCTGGAATCCTTCCAAGCGACCGCCGACAGGACAACGTTACTGGGTAAGTGTTTGTAAGAATGCGGCGCCGATCACGTTTCAAGAATAGACACGGATTGCCGATCGGCGAGGGCTACTCCCGGGTCGAAGACTCTCGGTGACCCGAAAGCGGCTCCAGACTACGGGAGTAACGCAGTTCACCGGCTGGTGTGATGACGATGGCATCAATTCCGGGAAGCGTGTCGATCAAGGCAAGTCCCTTGTCGGCCCCCAGCACAAAGACGGTGGTCGACAGGGAGTCCGTCAGCGTGGCGTCCGGGCCGATGATGGTCACGCTCATGGCGCCACGTGCGCTGTCGCCGGTTTTCGGGTCGAGGATATGGTGATAGCGAACGCCATCCTTCTCGAAAAACCGCTCATAGTCACCGGAGGTGGAGACAGCGGTGTCGACCAGCGGCAGCAGCACGGCCACCCCATCCGCCTTGCGCGGATCCCGAACCCCCACCGTCCAGGGTTGCCCAAGCCGGTCACCCAGAATGCGGCTGTCGCCACCGGCCGAGACACTGGCCGTACGCACGCGAGCCGCCTGCAGGATGCCGATGACACGGTCCACGGCCCAGCCCTTGGCGATACCGCCAAGATCGACATAGACCCGGGGATCCGCGAAACGGGCCTGTCGCTTCACCCCGTCCAGTTCCACGAAGCGGTAGTTGATGGCAGCAACCGCCTTCTTTTCCTCCGGCGTGGGCAGCCGCCCCTGGCGATAATCGTAATAGCGACCCACCGACGCGAATGTAATGTCGAACGCGCCCCCACTACGCTCCGACGCCGCGCGGGACCGCTGCAGAAGATCCATGAGCTCATCGCTCACCTCGACCCAATCCCGTCCGGCATCCCGGTTGAGCCGTGACAGTTCGCTGTCGTCACGCATGGGGCTGAAGGCATGATCGATGCGCCACATCTCGTTCATGCAGCGCTCCAGCAACGCCGGGCCTCGCGAATCCGCATCGTCCAGCCAGAATTCAACGTGCACGCGCGTGCCCATGATGGCGCGCGTGTCCTCATGCCAGGCAGCTGCGCACGGCATCGACAGCAGCCAGACAAGTAAACCCGCTGCCGCGGGGGCTGGAAGCGCTCGTGGTGTGTTCACGTGCGGAGCGTGCCGGCGGCGTCAGCTGGTCAGAACGGCTGCCAGGCTGCCGATGGCTACGCCGCGACGCCCCTGACGAATTTCATTGCGGTCATGGCCGTTGGTGAGATAGGCAAGCGAAATTCCGGAGACAGGGTCCACCCACGCGAGCTGTCCACCGGCGCCGTTGTGACCAAAAGTCTGCGGGCTACAAGTCTTGCCGAAACCACGGAAGCCACGATCGTCATCACCCGCGATGATGATGCCCAACCCCCGATTCGCGAGCTTGCCATGATAGGGATCGCGCAGTTGACCCGTACGAATGCGCCGCGCATCCGCACGCGTCGCCTCACTCCAGAGCATGGTTCCGTCCAGGCCACCGTGCAGCAGCGCCTGGTAGAACAGCGCCAGATCCGCAGCCGTGGCGAAACCGCCACCACCGGGCACACCAATGGCCCGGTTGGCGGGCTTGTTGAAATTGAGGATGGCGGCTTCCGTCACTTCCGTCACCGGAGGCACCGGCAACCCCATCGCCCGGTACTCCTCCGGCGTGAGCGCCTCACCCACATGCACGCAATCCACGCAGCGCGCATTAGCCGCTTCTCCGTCGAGGCCAACGACGAGATCGTGCAGACCCAGCGGCTGCATGACACGCTCTCGCACGAACTGCGTATACCCGATGCCGGCCCGGTTCTCGATGATCTGTGCGATCACCCACATGGACGAGCTGGGATGATATTCAAACCGCGAACCAGGTGGCCAGCTCAGCCGCCACTGCCGGAACCGCGCCTGTCGACGCTCCAGGTCCAGCCAGTCTTCCAGCCGGAAGGGCGCGCCGGGAAAGCCTGCCGTGTGCGTGAAGAGCTGGCCGACGGTTACCACGTCCTTGCCGTTGCTGGCGAACGCCGGGACGATATCCGCCACCCGTTCGTCTTCCTGCAAACGGCCTTCCTGGAACAGCAGCCACGCCGCCGCCGAGGTCACCGCCTTGGTGGCGGAGAACAGACAGAACAGGCTGTCTTCGGTGCACTCACCAAATGTTTCGAACACGCCAACCTTGCCATGGCGGGCAATGGCTACCTGTGCGGCCGGCAGCAGTCCGTCCGCCACTTCTTTGCCCACACGGGTGAGCAATGCCTCCACCGCTGCCGGATTCAGCCCCAGGTCCTGCGCCTGGGCGCGCCGTGATTGCGTGAATGCCATTCCGTCGTTCCCCGCGTTGTCGTGGTGCCGGCAAAACCGCCGCGCCGGATGATGTCGTACCCGGTTTGGGGGTGCAATGGCGGTCCGCTACAATGCCCGCTCACTGACCCGTGTACCGACTCGCCACCACTGGCACGCGGATGCGGGTTTCGGCAGTTGAGGAGAACCATGGATACCCGACCCGGTTTCGCAGGCGTCATCGGCAATACCCCGCTCATTCGCATGGAAACCCTGTCGCGGGAGACCGGCTGCGAGATCCTGGGCAAGGCGGAATTCATGAATCCGGGAGGCAGCGTCAAGGATCGCGCCGCGGCGTGGATCGTGCGCGAGCACGAACGCAGCGGTGCGTTGAAGGCGGGCGGCACGGTGGTGGAAGGAACGGCAGGCAACACGGGCATTGGCCTGGTACACGTCTGCAACGCCAGGGGGTATCGCACGGTCATCTACATGCCGGACAACCAGTCGCGCGAAAAAGTAGACCTGCTGCGCACCCTCGGCGCCGAGGTACGGGTGGTGAAAACCGTGCCTTACGCCGACGAAATGAACTACCAGAAGCAGGCCGGCCGCTACGCCGCCAGCATTCCGGGCGGGGTGTGGGCCAATCAGTTCGACAATACTGCCAACGCCCTGTCGCATTACGAGTCCACCGGCCCGGAAATCTGGGCGCAAACCAACGGCAAACTGGACGCCTTCACCTGCGCCGTGGGCACGGGCGGCACCATCGCAGGTATTTCCCGCTACCTGAAAGAACAGTCGCCAGCCCCACGCGTGGTGCTGGCCGATCCCCATGGCAGCGCGCTGTTCAACTGGGTCACCACCGGCGAGGCGAAGATGACGCCCGGTCCCAGCATCACCGAAGGCATCGGCAACTCCCGCGTGACCCAGAACCTGGCTGGCGCGCTGATCGACGATGCCGTGCAGATCCCTGACCCCGACATGGTGCGCATGGTCTACCGCATGCTGCGGGAAGACGGCTGGTTCTTCGGTTCGAGCACCGGCATCAACCTGTGCGCAGCGGTGAAGATCGCCGAACAGATGGGGCCCGGACACACCATCGTCACGATCCTGTGCGACGGTGGCCATAAATACCAGTCGACGCTCTACAACCCGGATTTCCTGACCAAGCGCAATCTCGCCACCGGGTAATCGTATCGCTCAGCCCGGCAGTTTCACGCGTGCCGGCGCAACGGGCAAACCCGCTACCGGCACGCGGATGCGATGCACCGCGCCGCCGCGGTCGCTGCCGGTACCTTCCGAGCCGGATACGATGTAAAGATCCTGCAGATCATCACCGCCGAAACACACACTCGTGCACATCGGTTCGGGAATGCCAATGAAATCGCGCTGCCTGCCATCAGGCGCGAACACCGCGACGCCATGCCCGCCATCAGCAAGCGCCACCCAGACCGCCCCGTCAGTCGACACAACGAGACCGTCCGGAATACCTTTCTCGACTGTTACGAAGGTCGATTTCGGTCCAAGGCTGCCATCGGCGTGCACGTCGTAACAATTCACCGAACGACGCCCGGAATCCGAGTGGTACAACGTGCGCCCATCGGGAGAAAAACCGAGACCGTTGGTCAGCCGCACATCCGCGGCGACGACCCGTGCCGACCCATCGAGATCGATGAGATAGAGATTGCCCGCTCGCGGACCAAGCCCGTCTTCGAACACCGGCGAGGAACCGAGGCCGCCAGCATAGATGCGCCCCGAAGCATCGGTGGTGATGTCGTTGAAGCCGACCAGGCCGTCGTCCGGGTCGCGGTCAAGGAGCGTCACCGTATCGCCCGTCGGCAGCGGTTTGAAGGCGATGTTGCGGCCGCTCACGACCAAACCGCCCTGCGTATGCCAGCTCATGCCGCCAATACCCCGCCGATGGGGCACTACCGGAAGAACCGCGCCGTCGCGCAGGGCAAATACACCGCCGAACAGCACGTCGGAAAACAACAGCCCCTGTTGAGCATGCCAGAGCGGACCCTCGATCAGGCCGAAGCCGGAAGCGAGCGTTTCAAGCTCACCGCAATGGTCCATGCACACCTCCAAGACGTCCGGAATCGACAACCCCAAAAAGCCTGAACCGATGGCACGCCAATCGCAAGCACCTGCGGTAGCGCCGCGGTTCGCAGACGCTTCCTTGTTTCAAGGCGCCCGCTGCGTAAGACTCTGCGGCGAGCCAGACACGTCAACTCGACCCGGGTATCCCAATGCTTATCAATGCCGATCAACTGACCAGCTTCGCCACCGATGTCTTTCTCGCCGCCGGCGCTCCGGATGAGAACGCCCGCCTGGTGGCAGAACATCTGGTGGAAGCCAACCTCAAGGGTCACGACTCACATGGTGTCGGCATGATCCCGGCGTATGTGAACAACATTCTCACGGGCTTGCTGAAACCGGATGCCCGGGCGAACGTCGTAAGCGACAAGGGCGCCGTTCTCGTCGTGGACGGCCAGTTTGGCTTCGGCCAGGTGGTGGGGCGACAAGCCACAGCACTGGGCATCGCCCGCGCGCGGGAGCTGGGCGTGGCGTGCGTGGGCAGTCGCAACAACCACCACCTCGGGCGCATTGGCGCCTACGGCGAACAATGCGCGGCAGCAGGTATGGTTTCCGTGCACTTCGTCAACGTGGTGGGCCACGATCCGCAGGTGTCCCCCTGGGGTGGGCGGGAGCGCCGCATGACGACCAACCCGTTCTGCGCCGTGGTGCCCCGGCCCGGCACCTGGCCCATCGTGCTGGACATGGCAACCAGCGCCATTGCGCTGGGCAAAGTGCGCGTTGCGCACAACAAAGGAGTAGACGTACCCGCGGGCGCCCTGGTGGATCACGAGGGCAAACCTACCACCTCACCGAAAGTCATGTTCAGCGAGCCTTTCGGTTCGCTGGGTCCTTTCGGCGAACACAAAGGCTACGGCCTGGCCGTATTGTGCGAACTGCTGGGAGGTGGTCTCGCCGGCGAATGGACCGCGCAGCCGGAGAACCTGCGCAGTCACCACATCGTCAATCACATGTTCATGCTCATCGTCGATCCCGCCGCGTTTGGCGGTCTGGAAAAATTCCAGTCAGAGGTAACGGCGATGGTGGACTACCTGCATTCCACCACACCGGCGGCAGGCTTTGACAAGGTGCGAATTCCTGGTGAGCCGGAACAGGAAACGCGCGCACGGAGGCTGGTCGAGGGCATCGAGATCGACGAGAGTTCATGGGCTGGTATCGTCAAGGCAGCACAGCGGGCGGGCTTGGCGGACGCCGCTTCCTACGGTAGCTGACCCCAGCCAACAGGGCTGCAGCTTTGCAGCAAACCGCCATGCTCAAGGACCTGGATGATCCAATAGCGGCACGCCACAGATACCATGACGACAACACTTCTTATCATCGCGATCATCCCGATCGCTCTCTGGCTGGCAACACGGTTTGTTCTGGACGGTGAGCGCCTGGACCAGTACGACACTCCGCAACCGGAATTGACAGGGCAGCGCACCGAACCCAGTGACGCCCACCACGGCGTCGTCGCCATGTTCCGCGCCGGCACCGCGACCGCGCCGCGACGCAGCCGCAAGGCCATGCTCACGTATCTGCGCGGTCAGATGGACGCCATGGGCGATGACGTGGTCTTCGAGGGGGAATTCCGCGCCGTCGATGCAGGAGGTGTCGCCGCGGAATGGGTGCTCGCACCGGGTGCTGACAACGCTCGCCGCCTGCTCTACATCCACGGCGGCGCCTTCACCATGGGCAGTCCCCGGAGCCACCGGGCCATCACCACGGAATACGCGCGTCGCCTGCGGGTTGCGGTGCTGGCAATCGACTATCGTCTGATGCCGGAGCACAGCCGCAACGCGGGCATCGCAGACTGCCAGACGGCGTATCGATGGCTCCTCGAAAACGGTCCCGAGGGCGCCAGCCCGCCAACCTGCCTGATCGTCTCCGGCGATTCCGCCGGCGGCAATCTCACGCTGATGCTGACCGCGTGGGCGCGAAATTCCGGTCTGCGCGCCGCGGACGCGGCGGTGGCTCTGTCGCCCGCCACCGACAGCACCTTTTCCAGCCCGACGCTGAAGGCCAACCTGGAGACTGACGTGATGCTAGGCCCCATGTTCGGCAATGCACTGGCGCGCCTGCCCCGCTGGGTGATGTTGTGGGCCTCGCTTGCAGGCAATCGGATGCGGCCATCCAATCCACTGGTATCCCCGGCCATGGGCGACCTGAGCCGACTGCCGCCAACCCTGATACACATCAGCAGCGCGGAGATGCTGGCCGGCGATGGTGTGCGCTACCGCAACAAGGCTGTCAGTCAGGGCAGCCAGGTTGAAATCGGCACCTGGCCGTTCATGCTGCATGTGTGGCACGCCTTCGTATTGCATCTGCCGGAAGCCCGGGAAGCATTCGATCACATCGAGGCGTTCCTGCGGCGCAACGTCCCCACGCTGGCATCCGCCTGAGACATCCACACCGCTACGGTCATCCTGGCGCCCGCATCATTCAGCCACCGCCGAGTTGCCGCGCGAAAAGCGCCAGCAGCCGTTCCCAATGCCGCTCCGCAGCAGCCTTGTGGTACATCCCGGCGCGTTGCGGAAAGACGAAGCCATGGTGCGTGTCCGGGTACCACTCGATGCGATACCTGACGCCTGTGCCGGCCAGGTAGGCGTCAAGACCATCGATCATCGCTTTCGGCGCCCACTCATCGGTTTCGGCACACCCGAAATACAGTTCACCGCGGATTTCGTGTGCCTGACGGTGCGGCGAATCGTCAGCTTCGGAAAACAACCGCACGCCGTGAAACGATGCCGCCGCGGCAATTCGGTCCGGCAACGCCGCGGCGGCTGCAAAAGCGAAAGGACCACTCATGCAATAGCCGACACATCCCACGGGTCCTGGCGCCGCCGCCGCATCGGTAGCTGCATGGTCCAACAGGGCGCTCACGTCTTCGCAGACCATGGCATTGGACAGGGAATTCATATGCCCGAACATTTCCTCCCGGCGCTCGGGCGCCATCTCGAAAGAGCGGGTACGGCGGTAGTAGAGGTTCGGCAACAGTACGTAGTAGCCGGCAGTGCCCAGACGGCGGGCCATGTCGTGCAACTCCTCCCGCTTGCCTGGCGCGTCCATCAGGAACACGACCACCGGGTGAGGCCCTCCCTCCTCCGGATGCGTTATGAAGGTGTTCATCGCGCCATCGGCTGTCTGGATATCAATTTCCCGTTCACGCATCTGCACGTCTCCCCGTTGCTGCCGCCATTGTGCGGCCCACGGTGGCGCGCGAACAGCCTCGATCCGATGGGTGGACGCCCCGGACAAGCTTCGTTATCGTGGTTTCGGCTGAATCTGTCTGGAATGTGGTGCAAGGCAACGAACTGAAACGCGCGGGCTTGAAGGTCACCCTGCCCAGACTGCGGGTACTGGAAACGCTGGAAAACGCCAATCCGCACCACCTCTCCGCCGAGGACGTCTACCGCAAGCTCATGGAATCCGACGATTCGGTGGGCCTGGCAACCGTCTACCGCGTGCTTACGCAATTCGAGACCGCGGGCATCGTCGAGCGCCACAATTTCGACGATGGCCACTCGGTCTATGAGCTTGCCCCGGACAAGCACCACGACCACATGGTGGACGTGGACACCGGTGAAGTCATGGAATTCATCAACGAACGGATCGAAGCCCTCCAGCGGGAAATCGCCGCTGAGAAGGGCTACGAACTCGTCGAGCACGAACTGGTGCTCTACGTCCGCCGCAGCCGCAACGACGACTGAGACGAGCCGCCTGGCGGGCGCTGACCGGCGCACGAAATCGGAGCGACGACGCATCCACCTCGTTGCAAATGAGAATTATTTCCATTTAAATGCGCGGTCTTTACGCTGAAATGGGTTCCGTGAACGTACCGTCACCCAACCACCACACTCTGTGCCTTCGCGATCTGCGTGTGGGCGAAACCGCCGTGGTGGTGGGTTATGCGTCCCGCACGGCGTATACGCACAACCTCCTCAGACTCGGCCTGATTCCCGGTACCCTCTTCCGCGTGGAACGCCGGGCGCCCCTGGGCGATCCGGTGGAAATCCGCTTCCGCGGCTTCTCGCTGGCGCTGCGTCCGATGGAGGCTGATGACCTGCTGGTGCGCCGGCCGTGACCACGGCCGTCCATGCATTGCGGGCACGTTGAGTCGTGTCGAACCTCGTCTGGAACAATCCGGTTGCTCTGGTCGGCAACCCCAACTCCGGCAAGACCACCCTGTTCAATGCCCTGACCGGCGCACGCCAGCACGTAGGGAACTGGCCGGGGGTCACGGTGGAGCGCAAGTCCGGCCACTACCGGCACGGCAACCGGCTGGTGGAAGTAATTGATCTGCCGGGCACCTACAGCATCGATGGCGAAGCCGAGTCCATCGACGAACGCATCACCCACGACTTCCTGCGAGACACCGCCTGCGCCGCCATCATCAACGTGGTGGATGCGTCGAGTCTCGCCCGCGGCCTCTACCTCACCCTCGAACTGATTGAACGAGGGCTTCCCGTCGTGGTGGCGCTCAACATGATGGACGTGGCCGACAACCACGGCATGCACATCGATACCACCGCGCTGGCCTCGCATCTTGGCTGTCCTGTCGTTGGTCTGGTAGCCAGCCGCGGTGAAGGCATCAACATGCTGCAGGACGCCATCGAGAATATCGAAGCGCATCCGGCCGCAACGCTGGCGCCCGTCGACAGCCCCGAAGCCCGGTATCGACACGTGGACGGGCTGGTCAGTACCTGTGTCAAACAGACCTACGTCACGCGCACACTCACGGAGCGGATCGACGCCATTGCGCTACACCGGGTGCTGGCCTTCCCGATCTTCCTGGCCGCCATGTACCTCATGTTCCTGTTCGCCATCAACGTCGGCGCGGTGTTCATCGACTGGTTCGACCTGATGGGGCTGGCGCTGTTCGTGGAGGCGCCACGTCAGGTGCTGCAGACTCTCGGCGCACCGGGTTGGCTTACTGCATTCCTGGCCGACGGCGTCGGCGGCGGTGTGCAACTGGTCGGCACGTTCATACCAGTGATCGGTTGCCTGTTCCTGGCGCTGGCGATACTGGAGGATTCCGGCTACATCGCCCGGGTGGCGTTCATCGTCGATCGACTGATGCGTGGCCTCGGCCTTCCCGGCAAGGCGTTTGTGCCACTCATCGTCGGCTTTGGCTGCAACGTGCCAGCCGTCATGGCCAGCCGTACGCTCGATCGGGAGCCCGACCGTATTCTCACCACTATCATGGCCCCCTATATGTCCTGCGGGGCACGCCTGACGGTGTACGCCCTGTTTGCCACCGCGTTCTTTCCCTCGGGCGGCCAGAACGTCGTCTTCGCCCTGTACGTCATCGGCGTGGCTGTCGCCGTACTGTCCGCGCTCGCTGTGCGCCGCTTTCTCATCCGCCAGCCCAGTGGCGCCTTTGTCCTCGAACTGCCTGCTTACCATGTCCCGACGTTGCGCGGCGTGCTGGTACAGACCTGGCAGCGCCTGAAAGGCTTTGTCGTGCGCGCCGGCAAAGCCATTGTCATCGTTGTGGTGGTGCTCAATACCGTGAACTCACTGGGCACCGACGGATCGTTCGGCAATCAGAACACCTCCCGCTCCGTGCTGAGCACAATCGGCGAGGCGATGACGCCGCTGTTCTCACCCCTGGGCATACGCGAGGACAACTGGCCCGCCACGGTAGGCATATTTTCCGGCATCTTCGCCAAGGAAGTCGTGGTGGGTACGCTGGATGCGCTGTATTCGCCGCAAGCATCATCCGGTGGCGACGACATCGCCTCAACCATGCGCGCCGCCTTCCAGTCGATTCCCGACAACATCGCCGGCCTGCGTGATCAACTGCTCGACCCGCTTGGTATCGATCTTGGTGACACCAGCGACCTGGCAACACAGATCGAGGCGCAGTCGATACATATGGGTACCATCGATGCGTTGCGCACGACGTTCGACGGTCGTCTTGGCGCATTCGCCTACCTGCTGTTCATCCTGCTGTACATGCCCTGCGTCGCGACGGTAGGCGCCATCTACAAGGAAACCGGGGCAACCTGGGCAGTCATCAGCACGGTCTGGTCCGTAACCACCGCCTACGCCGTGAGCAGCATTGTCTATCAGGCAGGCACCTTCGCAGATCGACCCGTGTCAGCGGCCACGACGATCGCCCTGGTGACGCTGGCGGCATCCGCGGGTTTCGCAGGGCTGATAATCTGGGGGCGTCGCAGGCAATCCCGACTGATACCCCTCGTCCAGCTCGACTGAGTCCCCACCACTTCCCCCGAAACCCCGCCTTCGTGACGGTTTTCCGTCACCAACCTGTGACCAGCATCACGGTTCCCGGGCGAACAGCCACTAGCATGATTCACTTCGGGCGGGCCACCGGGCCGGTCGCGAATCACTGGCCCAACGGCAAGGGACGGCTAATCTTTCCACATGGACGTATTCGAAAAGACCGACGATTTCTGGCGCTACCACCCCCTGCTGTGGACTCTGGTGGCACTGGTACTGGTGTTCCTCGCATGGGCATCGTTTTCCGAAATTGACCAGCACGTCCGCGCAATGGGCAGGGTTGTGCCCTCCGGCAATGCCCGTACGGTACAGCACCTGGAAGGCGGGATCGTCGAAGAAATCCTCGTGCACGAAGGTCAGACGGTGAAAGCCGGCGAAACGCTGTTCCTCGTCGCCAACACCATGGCAAAAAGTCGCCTCAGGGAAACCCACCTGGAACAGCAGTCGCTGATCGCCACCCGTCTGCGGCTGGAAGCCGAACTCGCCGGCGCGCAGACCATCACGTTTCCGGAAAGTTTCGCCCGCGAGAATCCGGATCTCACGCGGTCGGAATCCGCGCTGTTCGACGCGAATCGCCGGCAGTTCGAAGAAGCCATCAACGCCCTGAATGAGCGTCTGCGCCAGAAGACACTGGCGCTCGATGCACTGACAGCCCGCGTGCAGAACCTGGAAAAAGAACAAACCATTACGGCGCGCCAGGCACAAATCAAGCAGCAGCTCTACAAGTCCGGCGCCACCTCCGAAGCCCAGTACCTGGACGCCATCTCCAACCACCGCAAGCTTGTCACCCAGCTCGAGCAGGCCCGCAACGAAATACCGATCCTGCGCGCCGAACACATCGAACTGGAAAGCACGCTGAAGGAAACACGCCAGGAACACGACGCCAAGCTCAGTGAGTCACTCAACCAGGCGAAACTGGATCTGAAACAGTACAGCGAGCGCATCTCCGCGTTCCAGGATGAAGTGTCGCGTTCTGCCATTCCGTCACCCATCGACGGCGTACTCAACAAGCTCTACATCAACACGGTCGGCGGCGTCATCCAGGCGGGTGCGCCGATTGCCGAAATCACGCCCGCGAACGAAGTCCTGGTCGTTGAGGGTCAGATCAGCACGCTGGACCGCGGCAAAGTCTGGCCGACACTTCCCGTACTCACCAAGATCACTGCCTACGACTACACCGTTTACGGCGGCGTAACAGGCGAGCTTACGTACATCAGTCCGGACAGCTTCATCGACAATCAGAACATCGAGCACTTCAAGGTGCGGGTGTCGCTGACTACAGACCATATCCAGGATCGACCAGACCTGGCGATCCGGCCCGGAATGACCGCGGAGGTGAGCATCCTCACCGGCAAAATTTCAGTTTTGAACGCCCTGCTGAAGCCACTGAACCGGATCGGTTCGCGGGCGCTGCGGGAAACCTGACAAGGCTGCTGAAAGCGCAGCCTGGGAAGCCAGCCAGGGATGGCTGGCCCGCGAATGCAGCGGAAAACGCAGCATTTGGCGCGAGTCGGCGAAGCCGCCGACCGCTGAAACTAGTCCAGGAGGGACTTTTTCAGCATCCTCTCATGGAACAAAGTTCCATGCGCGACAGCGCTGGCAATCGTGACGTCGCCAGCTGCTAAAACAGCCGGACCACGGATGGTCCGGTTGACCCCGGGTGACAACATGCGGGGCCGACGCCGGCGGGAAGTACACGCAACGGCGAGTGACGCCAGGATGGCGCATCAAGTGACGTATTGACTAAAACGACCAGAAGGAACTGCCCATGACAACACCGCAACCCCGTAATCCGCTGTTCTACGACCAGCCGACCGTGCTGTCCCGCGTGGACCACGCCGATCTGAAAGTAGTGGCACGGAGCGATTTCACCTTCGCCCGCAATTCGCCATCGGTGCCACTCGCCATCAGCGAGTTCGCCGTTGCCAGCGCCCATTACCCGATCGCTTTCGTTCACGGCGACGAACCAGGCAGTCTGCCGATGCCGGTGGCGGTGCTGGCACTCTCCAGCGAATCGAACCGATTTGTCGACGAGGCTGGCAACTGGCGGGCAGGCAGCTATATTCCCGCCTACGTGCGCCGCTATCCGTTTGCGTTCGCAACGGACGAACAGGGCACCAACCTCATACTCTGCGCGGACATGGCGTCGGATCGCCTCAGCACCACGGAGGCGTGCCGCTGTTCAGCGATGGCAGAGCCGTCCGGAGGCGACATCCGCATGCTGACTTTCTGCACCAGCTACCAGCGCGACCACGAGGCAACCCGCCGTTTCGTGGAAGTCCTTCGAAATGAGTTTGCTGAAAGAGCAGCGACTCAACATCCGCAACGGTGACACCGGTAAAGATAGTCGAAGGCCTGAGCCTGCTGGACCGGGGACGATTCCGCGCCCTGACAACGACAGATTCCTGCGTCTGCGTTCGCTTGGTTATCTCGGCCCGATATACGCGCACCTGGCTTCGCTGCATCGTCTGCGCGACCTCGCGCTCTGAGCCACGCGCCGGACCACCACTGTCCCAACCGGTCAACCCGCCTGGGCGGGTTGACCGATCACCTCACGATAACCGGCAACCCCAACCCGTCCACTCAGTGACGAATCGGCTGGCCCCCAGCCGTTACGCGTGACTGCTCCTGCCCCTGCGCATTGTTACCTGCAAGCCGTTCGAGAATCACTTTCTTGGGACCGTCGCCCGCCACGCGTCCGCCATCAAGCACAATCAGGCGATCGACCAGATCGAGCATCGAGCTGCGGTGGGTGACCATGATGAACGTGCGACCCTTCAGCCAGGCCTGCAGCCGAACGCGCAGTCGCGCCTCGAGCGTCGAATCGAGTCCCGTGGCAGGCTCGTCCACCACCAGAATATCGGGGTTACGCACAAGCGCCCGTGCAAGCGAAACTGCCTGACGTTGCCCCCCGGAAAGACGCATGCCGTTTTCGCCAACCGGCGTGTCGAGGCTGTAACCGGCCTGTCTGAGCACAATATCCAGCCCGGAAATAGCCAACGCCTCATCCAGCGCGGCCTCTTCCGCATCCTCGCTGCCGAGCAGCACATTGTCGCGAATCGTTCCATCCACCATGAACGCTGTCTGTGGAACGAAGGCCACGTTCTGGCGCAGCCTGGCCGGCGCCATGTCGTCGATATGCACGCCATCGATATCGATATCGCCCTCGTAACCATGCATGAGACCGGTGAGCAGACCTGCCAGCGTGGACTTTCCTGCGCCACTCGGACCAATGAGCCCCACGTGTTCCCCGGGGCTGATGGCGATATCCACACCGACGAGTGCGGGGCGCCGCTGCTGCGGGTACGTGTAGGTGACGGAGCTCAGGCGCACGCTGCCTTCGAGCTGGCCTTCCGCGGACTGGGCAACTGCGCGCTGACCTTCGTGTGGCAGCTTGTAGAGCCTGTCGACGGCAATGAGTACATCACGCGACTGCTGCCAGCGGCTGACCACCGAGCCGAGATTGACGATCGGCACAATCGCCCTACCGGACAGGATGGTGCACGCGATCAGGCCGCCGATGCTGAGCGTTCCCGCCTGGATCTGGTACACACCCACGACAACCACGATCACATTCACAATCTGCACCATGGACAGCGCAATGTTCTGAACCAGGCCCAGCAGGAACTGATTGAGACGGGTCGAACTCGAGCTGTTCTCCGCCACCAGCTTCCAGCGGAACAGACGACTTCCAAGCGCGTTGAACAACTTGAACGTGCTTGTACCGCTGAGCATTTCCGTGAGCAGGGAGGACTTCTTCTGCATGGAGGAGAAGTGCGCGGCTGTCGCCCGGTTGATCGGTATCTGCACCGCCGCGCTGATCGCCACGATGATCACCGCGCCCGCGATGGGCACAACCACCAGAGGTGGAGAAATGAGGTACATCACCACCATGAAGACAACGAAGAACGGCAGGTCCACCGCCGTTGGAATCAGTCGCGAAGCGTAGAACTCGCGGATGCCCTGCAGTTCCTTGAACAGATTGGCGCGCTCGCCCGTCGATAGACGCATCATTTCGGGGTTGATCAACAGGAGGCGTTCCATCAGCGAGACGTCAAAACCGCTGCCAACCTTGCTGGCCACCCGTTCGAGAATGTAGGTACGCGCCGTCTTCAACAGCAGGTCGAACACCATGGCCAGAAGTATGCCGACCGTCAGGACCACCAGCGTATCCGTGGCGAAATTCGGCACCACCTGATCGTAAACGTTCAGCGTGAACAGCGGCATGAGCAGAATGAACAGATTGATGAACACCGAACACACCAGCACTTCCGCGAAGCTCCGCCAGTGGGTACGCATCGGCTCCCAGAACCAGTCGACCGGATGGCGACGCTCCATGTGTTCCGCCGTCGCTATCGTGCGTTCCTCGCGCGGCCTTATGCTGATCAGCCGCACAGCCGCGTTTCCAAGCGAGCCCGGTGGGCATGGCTGCATGCCCGTTTCCGGGTGGAACAGACGCGCCGAACCGGTTTCGACAGGAAGGTAGAGACGCGGAGCCGAGCCATCCGGTGCAACCAGAATAACGGGATAGCTGCAGCGCGCGGCATCCGCTTCGGTTGCCTGCTCGGACTCGCAAACCAGCTTCAGGCGCTCGCAGATGAGCGGCAGATCATCGGTTCCGAGTGCCTGCGCCGGACGTGGAAGCACTCGACGCAAACTGTCGATATCGGGTCGAAGATCGTAATGCCTGAGCAGCTGCTGCAGGCACAGGGTCAAGGCATCAGCGGGTTTTCCCCGGTTCATCGAATGTCCTTTTCGATTGGCTTTACGGCTGCCCGCCGAAGAGCAAGGCAGCCGCCACATGCAGAAAGTCTAGACTGTCAGGGACGGAAATTTGGCGGCATGCGACACATTTCACACCGCCCCGAAAAGTCGGCGCACCGCGAGGTACGGCGGGCTATCGGGCCGCTTTATAGGTTCGGTGATTTGAGGATGGCCGAAGCGTTCCAGGCCAAGGCGTGGCTGGCAGGGCTTACCGGGCGTAAGTTACAGAGCCGCAAGGCAGGAGTGGGACGCTTCAGCCATCCCCTGCGGGCGTTTCCCGTAGGTCCGGTGGCGTTGCGCCCCTTGAACATGGCACCACCATGACCTGCGAGGCGCGCCTGGCCAAAAAAACCTGTGAGAAGCGCTCAAGCGACGCAATTTATCAGGCGGCCCACAAGTCAAACACTATGGCCCGCCATTGATTTCCAGGTGCGTACCGTCACTCCAGTCGACGGTGCGAACATTGCCCACCGTAATGTCGTTGGTAATCGTGGCACCACTCTGCGTCAGCGGGTTGATATCCGACAGCGCAATCGTGCCGGTGTCGACCAGAATGGTCATGGACGACCCACTGTTCATGCTGCCGATCTCGTCGTTGCCGATATCAAACGTGTCGCCACCGGTGAGATCCGTGTTCCGGAAATCGAGTTCCTCAACGTCCGAAAACACCGCCGCGAAATCCGCGCCATCGAGACCCGAATCCGTGAGAGTCGCGCCCGCGTCATCGAACACCACGGTATCCGTGCCACCATTGCCATCAAACGAAGCAAGGCTGGACAGGGCGGCGGAGTCCAGCGTTATGGCGTCATCTCCAGAGCCCATGCTGAATCCTTCGATGCTCGTGAAGGTATCCACTTCGGCACCTACCGTCGCAGTGCCACTGTTGCCTGTCATCTGAATGCTGAAATTGCCAGCGTTGGCCGAATAGTCCAGCGTATCGGTGCCAAGCCCGCCATCGAATGTGTCGATGCGGTGCCGCCGATCAGCAGATCGTTGTCGTTGCCACCGAATACGGTGTCGTTGCCCACACCTGCGTCGATGGTGTCATTTCCGGCGCTCCCTTCGATCATGTTCGCGCCATTGGCCCCCGTCAGGGTATCCGCATTGGCGGACCCTTTCAGATTTTCGATGCTGATGAATGTGTCACTGCCACCGTCACCGTCATCGCTGGCGGACTGGGTACCCAGGTTTGCGATCACCGGTCCTGCCGCATTCGTATAGTCCGCCGTGTCCGTTGCCGCACCGCCGTCCAGGATATCGTTCCCGCCACGTCCCGCCAGCGTGTCGTTACCTCCCATACCCGACAGAACGTTGGCAACACTGTCACCCGTGATCAGGTCCACCCCTCCGGTGCCGATGATGTTCTCGATGCCGTTGACCGTATCACTGGCGTCACCTGTCACGGTCACCGTGGCGTTGGTGGAGCCATTGAGCACAACGCTGATCGCGCTGGCCGCGGAACCCGAGTAGTCCAGGGTGTCCGTATTCGCTCCGCCGATGAAGATGTCGGCACCATCACCGGCGACGATGTAATCGTTCCCGGAATCGCCTTCCACGGTGTCGTTCCCGGCGCCGGCACTGATCGTATCATCGCCGTTTCCGCCCTGAATGTGGTTCGCGCCGGTGCTGCCCGTCAGCGTGTCAGCCTGATTGGAACCCACCAGGTTTTCGATGGAGATCAGCGTATCGCTGCCGCCGTCACCATCCACCGCCGCTGTCTGCGTGGACAGGTCCGCGGTTACGCCAGCAGCGGCACCGGAATAGTCCGCGATATCGGTGTCGTTGCCACCATCGAGCGTGTCGTTGCCGCCAAGACCGAACAGACGGTCATTGCCGACGCCGCCAGCGAGGATGTTGGCGCCAACGCTGCCCGTCAGAGTATCAGCGGAATTCGACCCGATGAGATTTTCAATGCTGATGAAGGTATCACTGCCGCCATCACCATCATTGGTGGCGGATTGCGTAAGCAGGCTGGCGTTGACGCCGCCTGCGGCCAGCAAATAACTCACCGTATCCGTATCCGCGCCGCCGTCGAGCGTATCGTCGCCGCCGCGCCCAGCCAGCGTATCGTTGCCACTGGTACCGCTGAGCATGTTCGCGAAAGCGTCACCCGTGAGAATATCCACCCCACCGGTGCCGATGATGTTTTCGATATTGCGGATCGTATCGTTGGCGTCACCCGTGACGGTCACCGTGGTGTTCGTCGCGCCATTGAGCGTTACATTGATGGCCGTGGCCGAAGAGCCGCTGTAGTCGAGCGTGTCGGTATCGGCGCCACCATCGAACACATCGGCGCCATCCGAGGCCACGATCGAATCGTTGCCTGCGCCGCCGTCAACGGAGTCATCGCCGGTACCGGCGCTGATGAGGTCGTCGCCACTACCGCCGCTGATTGTCTCGGCGCCAGTACTGCCACTGAGTGTGTCGGCGTTGCCCGAGCCGATCAGGTTTTCGATGCTGATGAAGGTATCACTGCCACCATCCCCATCGTTGCTCGCCGACTGCGTGGCAAGACTTGCCGTCACGCCGCTCGCGGCATCGACATAAGTCACCGTGTCGGTAGCGGCACCACCATCGAGCGTATCGTTACCGCCACGACCGGCCAGCGTGTCGTTGCCGCCCATGCCGGACAGCACGTTGGCCAGGGAGTCACCCGTCAGCGAGTCCGCACCCGCCGTGGCGGTGATGTTCTCGATGTTGCGTACGGTGTCGTTGGAATCTCCTGTCACCGTTACCGTGGCATTCGTCGCACCATTCAGCGTGACGGCGATAGCCGTCGCGGCGGAGCCCGTGTAATCGAGGGTGTCCACGTTGGCGCCGCCGTCGAAAACATCTGCTCCGTCACCTGCAACAATGGAATCGTTCCCTGCACCACCGTCCACTGAGTCGTTGCCCGCCGCAGCGATGAGCAGGTCATCCCCACCGTTGCCGACCAGCGTGTTGACGCCGCTGCTACCCGTCAGTGTGTCGGCAACATTGGAGCCGCGCACATTCTCGATGCTGATCAGCACATCGGATGCGCCGTCGCCATCGTTGCTCGTCGCCTGGGCCTGCAGGTCCACCACCACGGTGCCGCCCGCATTGCCGTAGTCGACGGTATCCGTATCGCCACCACCGTCGAGCGTGTCGATACCGCCGCCGCCGGCGAGGAGGTCATTGCCGGAGCCCCCGGTGAGGACGTTGACCGCGCCGTCGCCAGAGAGCGTATCGGCAAAGGCAGAACCCGCCAGATTTTCGATGCTGACGAAGACGTCGCTACTGCCGTCGCCATCGTTGCTCGCCGTTTGCGTGGCGATGTTTGCCGTGACGCCCCCGGCGGCAGCGGAGTAATCGGCCGTGTCGGTATTGGCACCACCGTCCAGGGTATCGTTGCCCGCACGACCCGCCAGCATATCGTTGCCCGCCATGCCGTACAGGATGTTCACCGCACTGTCGCCCGTCACCGTATCGGCACCGGCGGTGGCGATGATGTTCTCGACGTTGCGCACGGTGTCATTGCCGTCGCCGCCAACCAGTACCGTGGCGTCGGTGGAGCCGGTCAGTGTCACGGTGATCGCGGTGGCCGCAGAGCCTGTGTAATCGAGCGTGTCGGTATCCGCACCGCCATCGAACAGGTCTGCGCCATTGCCTGCGACCAGGGAGTCATTGCCGGCACTGCCGACGACTGTGTCATTACCGTCTCCGGCAGCTAGCAGGTCATTACCACCATTGCCCGTGAGGATGTTGCTTCCCGTGTCACCCGTAAGCGTATCGGCGTTCGCGGAGCCAGTGAGGTTTTCGATGCCGATGAAGGTGTCACTGGCACCATCACCGTCACTCGTGGCCGACAGCGCGAGCAGACTGGCGACGACACTACCCGCGGCGCTGGCATAGGTTGCCGTGTCACTGGTTCCGGCACCGCCGTCAAGCACGTCCACGCCGCCGCCCCCGGCCAGCACATCGTTGCCGCCATTCCCTGCCAGGGTGTTCCCGGTGCCGTCACCGGTCAACGTATCTGCCAACGCCGATCCGAACAGGTTCTGGATGTTGACCAGCGTATCGGTGGCGCCATCGCCATCATTGGAGGCCGCACCCGCCAGCAGGCTCGCCGTCACCGGTCCAGCCGCCGTGCTGTAGTCGGCGGTGTTGATGCCGCCTTCACCATTCAGAAGGTCGATGCCACCACGGCCGGTCAGCGTATCGTTGCCGGCCCCGCCAAGCAGGACGTTGGCTCCAGCGCTGCCGGTGATCGTATCGGCAAAAGCACTGCCGACAACGTTTTCGATGGCAATCAGCGTATCGGTGCTGCCGGTGCCATCGGCCACCGCCAGTCCGGAACTCAGGTTGACGATGACAAGCGCACCAACCGTTCCATAGTTGACCGTATCGACATCCGCGCCACCGTCCAGTGTATCGGCTCCAGCACCACCGAACAGGGTGTCGTCTCCGGAGAATCCGCTGAGCACGTTTACCTGCGTATCGCCGTAGATGACGTCCGTACCCGTGGTACCGATAATGTTTTCCACATTGGCCACGGTGTCGTTGACATCGCCCGTCACCGTAACGGTGGCATTGGTCGCGCCGTTCAGGGTGACCTGGATCGCCGTCAGTCCGGAAGCCGAATAGTCCAGCGTATCGACCTCGCTGCCACCCTGGATGACATCCGCGCCCGCATCGCCATAGATGAGGTCGGCACCGGTGCCGCCATCAAGCGTATCGTTACCGGCGCCGCCGTCGAGGGTGTCGTTGCCGCCACCACCGGCAAGCGTATCGGCACTGCCGAGACCCCGCAAAAAGTTGGCAAGGGCGTCGCCCGTGATGACGTCCGCGCCGCCCGTACCGGTAACGTTTTCGATATTCCGGACCGTGTCGTTATCACCACCGGTTACCGTCACGGTGGCATCGGTAGCGCCGTTGAGCGTCACCGCGATCGCACTGCCACTGCTCGCGGAGTAATCCACGGTATCGGTATTGATGCCGCCGTCCATCACGTCATTGCCGTCACTGGCAACGAACAGATCGTTGCCAGCGCTGCCCGACAGTGTGTCGTTGCCGGCGCCGCCGTTCAGCGTATCGGCGCCGGAACTGCCATCCAGCACGTTGTTTGCGCCATCACCGGTGATGATGTCATCACCCGCGGAGCCAATCAGCGATTCAAAGTTGACGATGGTGTTGTTCTGACCGCCGGTAACCGTCACCGTACTGGTAACGCCGCCGTTCAGCGTGACGCTGATACCGGTAACACCACCAAGTGCGGAGTAATCGATGATGTCATTGCCTGCGCCGCCATCCAGCGAATCAGCCCCCGCAGTACCGATGACCGTATCGTCGCCATCACCCGCATCGATAGTGTCCGCCCCGGAGGAACCCGTGATCAGGTCCACCTGATTGGTGAATATGTACTGCTCAAAGCCGCTGAAGGTGTCGAAGAACGATCCCGATGCGGTGGCCGTTCCCGTGGCGATGTTCACCACCAGGCCCACGCCGATTGTGTCGTACCGCAACAGGTCGGTATTGGCTCCACCCTGAAGGTTGTCGCTACCCAGGCTGCCGTAGATGGTGTCGTTGCCGGCGTCACCGCGCAGTAAGTTGTTGGCGCTGTCACCCGCCAGCACATCGTTACCCGCGGTGCCAATGAGGTTCTCGACATTGACCACAACCTGGTTGGTACCACCGCCCACGGTAACCGTGGCGCTGGTGCTCGTGTTGAGCGTCACGCTGATGGACGTCGCGCCGAGCGCGGAAAAGTCCACCGTGTCGCTGCCTGCGCCGCCATCCACCGTGTCCGCGCCGGCACTGGCGATGAAGGTATCGTCCCCTTCGTGGCCACCGAGTATGTTGGTCCCGGTGTTGCCCGTGATCGTATCGTTGCCACGGCTACCGGTGAAGTTCTCGAAATTGCGGATGGTGTTGGTAATCGACCCGTTGATGGTGACGGTACTGTTACCTGTATTGGCAAGCGTCAGTGAAAGACTGGTGATACCGCTGTCCACCGCGGCGTACGAGAGCGTATCCGTATCGTTGCCTCCGTCGAATACCTGTCCGGAGCTGACCGCCGCGCCTTCGTCGACGGATACGGAGTCATTGCCATCACCTGCGACGATCGAGTTGTTCGCCGCCTGAACGAGAATACTGTCGTTGCCTGTCCCTCCCAGCACCGTGGCCCCGGCACCACGGGTATAGATGGAGTCGTTACCACCACCGCCATCGATGTACGCCTGGTTGGCGTCGCCGCGGATGCTGTCCCCCTGGGCACTGCCGATGAAGCGTTCGGTACCCTGTACCAGGTCGCTGCCACCACCGCCATCGCTGACGATGAAGCTGCCGAAGAAGAGCGTTGTCATTTCCACGGATACCGCACCCGCGGCAGTGGAATAGTCCAGCGTATCCACACCGCTGCCGCCGATGATCGTATTGCTGCCCGTCGTGGCGACGAAAGTGTCATCACCGCCTTCGCCGGAGAAATCGGTACCCGTGCTGTCCGAAACGAACCGGTCCGCACCCGCCGTTCCATAGATATACTCAACACCGGTTGCGATATCCGTTTCGATGAGCGCGCCCACGCCGTTGAATACGCCAGCGGTATAGCCGCCGCTGCCGTTCATCGTCACTTCGATATGGCCGAGTCCGGACTGACTGCGGTAGTCGATATAGTCGTAGCCGCCGTCGCCGGTATACGTGTCGTTGCCGGTATTGGCGATGATGACGTCGTCGCCGCTGCCACCGATCACCGTATCATTGCCGGCGCCGCCATCCAGCCGGTCATTCTGGTCACGACCGTCGATGATGTTGTCCTGAGCGTCACCCGTCAGGGTATCGGCGACCAGACCACCGATCAGATTCGTGAAGCTGATCGCCGTGTCGGTTTCCGAACCACCCACCGTGACGGTAAACGTGGTGCCGGCGCTCATGTTTGCCACCACCGAGGAACCACGACCTGCGTAGGACAGAGTGTCGGCGCCGTTTCCCCCATCCAGGGTATCGTTACCGCCCCAGCCGTCGATGGTGTCATCGCCATCACCGCCAGTCAGAACGTTGACAAGGTTGTCCCCTGTCAGGCGGTCATTCCCGTCCGTGCCGATTACCCTCTCGATGCCGGAAATGGTGTCATTCACGTCACCGTTGACGGTCACCGTTACCGCGGTTCCGCCGTTGAGGGACACGGCAATCCAGTTCACGCCAGCCTGCGCGGAGTAGTCCACCGTATCGGTGCCGCTCCAGCCGGTCATGATGTCGGCGCCACCACTGCCATAGAACGTATCGTTGCCCTCCCAACCGTTCAGGGAGTTGTCGTTTGCATCGCCCGTGAGGATGTCGTTGTACCTTGAGCCCCACACATCCTCGATGCCGATCAGCGTATCGACGCCACCATCGCCATCATCCGATGCCGTACCCGCGGACAGGTCGACAATGACCCGTGCCGCGGCTTCGTAATAGCGCACGCGGTCGATGTCAGCGCCACCGTCGAGCGTATCGTTTCCAGCGCGACCTGCCAGCTCGTCGTTGCCGCCCAGCCCCTGCAGGATATTGACTTCGGTATCCCCCCAGATACTGTCGTTACCTGCCGTACCGATGACGTTTTCGACGTTCGCGGCCAGGTCATCGTCCTCGCCATCGATGGTGATCGCCGCGGTGAAGGAGCCGCTGAGCGTCACCGAAATGAAATTGATTCCCGCCTGGGCGGAGAAGTCCATGGTGTCGACACCG
Organism: Pseudomonadales bacterium; assembly: GCA_024234635.1. Taxonomy (GTDB): domain Bacteria; phylum Pseudomonadota; class Gammaproteobacteria; order Pseudomonadales; family Azotimanducaceae; genus SYFY01. The sequence continues at coordinate 93,413 of JACKNX010000003.1, forward strand.
GAACCGCCCTGGTAGAAATCCTGCCCGGCGCTGCCGAGGAACAGGTCGTTGTCCTCACCACCATCCAGGTAATCGGTTCCAGCGCCGCCGTTGAGGGTATCGTTACCGGCAAGCGCATAGAATTCGTTGGCTGCATTGTCGCCAAAAATGATGTCCGCACCGGCGGTGCCGCGGACGTTTTCAACGTTACGAATGACGTCGTTCACGTCGCCCGTTACCGTGACGGTTGCGTTCGTGGCATCGTTCAGCGTGACCTTGATGCCGGTGATCCCGGTCTGCTGCGAATAATCCACCATGTCATTGACGTCGGCGCCACCGTCAAAAGTATCGGCGCCCGCATCCGCGATAAGCCAGTCGTCACCAGCGCCGCCCTCCAGCAGGTCGTCGCCGGTGCCACCCGTCAGTGTGTCAGTGTCATCGCCGCCCTGAAGCGTGTCGGCCCCACCGCCACCAACAATCGTGTCCACGCCGCGGTCGCCAAACAGGACGTTGTTCTGCGAATCGCCGGTAATCTGGTCGTTGTTGATGGAGCCGGTGAAGTTGGCGAAGTTGGTCGCCAGCTGCGTATAGGCACCCACCGTGACGGAGAAGTAGCCGCCAGACACCACACCCATGTCCACCACGACCGGCGTATTCAGGTCGTTGTAGCTCAGCGTATTGATCCCGTTACCGCCATCCAGGGTGTCGTTGCCGAGCTCCGGGCGGATGAGGTCGTTGCCATCCATGCCGAACAGCAGGTTGTCGTTCAGGTCGCCATCCAGCGTGTCGTTACCCGCGGTACCGATGACGTTCTCCACCTCGCGGATGGTGTCGTTGGCCCCACCCGTAACCGTCACCGTACGCGTGTTGGCGCCATCGAGATCGACAAACACGGACGTGATGCCGACTTCCTGGGAGTAGTCCGCCGTGTCGATGCCATCGCCGCCAATGATGAGGTCTATGCCTGCGCCACCGACCAATGTGTCGTCACCTTCGAAACCGTTCAGGGTATTGGCCAGCAGATCGCCGATGATCAGGTCATTGCCCGTACTGCCAATGACATTTTCGATCTCTCGAATCGTGTCATTGGCATCGCCGTCCACGGTCACCACCGCGTCGCTGGCACCATTGAGGGTAACGGAAATAAAGTTGATGCCGATCTGGTCCGAATAGTCGACCGTATCGGTATCGGCGCCGCCAATCAGCGTATCCGAACCACCGTGCCCGCTGAGGGTGTCGTTTCCGGCGCCACCCGTGAGGATGTTGGTGAGATTGTCACCGGCCAACACGTCGTTGCCACTGCTGCCGATGATGTTTTCGACGTTGGCTACCAGGTCGTTGTCCGCCCCCGACAGGGTGACGGACGCAAATGTCGCGCCGGACAGCGTCACAGCTACCGAGGTAACTCCCGCCTGGCTGGAGTAGTCCAGCGTGTCGATATCCGCACCACCATCGAACGTGTCGGAGTCGGCGCTGCCCAGCATCAGGTCGGCACCGATGCCACCCTGCAGGGAGTCCATGCCAGCGCCCCCCCACAACGTGTCATTGCCCGCGCTGCCGTTCAGGACGTTGGCCTGGGCATCACCATTGATGATGTCGTTGCCCGCTGAGCCGATGACGTTCTCGATGTTGCGGACGGTGTCGTTGTCACCGCCGTTGACGGTGACAGTGGCATCCAAGGACCCGTTCAGTGTGACAACGATGAAGTTGATGCCGAGCGCCGAATAGTCGATGAAGTCGATGCCGGCATTGCCGTCGAAGGTGTCCTGGCCGGAGCTGGCGTTGAAAGTGTCGTTGCCGGCCAGGCCAAACACCAGGTCCGCACCGGTGGAACCGATAACCGTGTCATCCTGATTGGAGAGGTAATACGACTCGAACAGCGAAAACGTATCTGTCGTACCGTCACCGGCAAACAGCGCCGTCGAATTGGCCAGGTCGAGGGTAACACCCGCGCCTGACAGATCGTCGAACCGCAACTGGTCGCTGTCCGCGCCACCGATCAGGACGTCGCTGCCGTTGCCACCGTAGATCGTGTCATTGCCAGCCGCACCATCCAGCGTGTTCACCAGGCTGTCGCCGCGGATGGTGTCCGCGCCCGTCGTACCAACGACGTTCTCGATGTTGCGCACCACACTGTCATCCATCCCGGTGACATCGATCAGGGCATCCGTACCGCCGTTGAGCTGCACACTGATTGCCGACGCAGCGGCCACACCCGCAAAACTCATGGTGTCGTTGCCAAGACCACCGTCGATCGTATCCAGACCCGCACTGGCAAAAAAGGTGTCGTTGCCCGCATCGCCAAGCAGCAGGTTCTTCGCGCCATCGCCCGTGATCTGGTCATCCGTGGCGGAGCCCCGTACGTTCTCGATGCCCGTCAACGTATCGGCAGAGCCATCGCCATCGTTGGACGCTGAACCGAGCGCCAGGTTGACGACGATACCGCCGACCGCCGTCGAATAGTCCGCCAGATCGACGTCCGCGCCACCGATCAGGGTATCGGCTCCGCCGCGACCGCTCAGCGTGTCCTGGCCAATGCCTCCGTCCAGCACGTTGGCAAACGCATCACCAGTGAGAATGTCGTTAGCATTTGAGCCGGTGACATTTTCGATGTTTAGCAGCGTGTCCGCGCCACCATCGCCGTCGTTGGCGGCCTGACCCAGGGACAGATTGACGATGACGGCATTCGCCGCTTCGGAGTAGTCTGCGGTATCGATGTCGGCACCACCGTCCAGCGTGTCGACGCCTCCACGGCCGCGCAGAACGTCATCCTCCTGCCCACCGATGATCAGGTTGGCGCCGCTGGATCCATAAAGCGTGTCCGCCTGGTTCGAACCCGTGAGGTTTTCGATGCCGTTGAGCACGTCACTTGCGCCATCACCATCATTGCTGACCTGGTTCAATGCCAGGTCAGCGACCACCGAGCCCGCGGCAAGCGCATACGACGCGGTATCCACGCCGCCGCCGCCAATGAGCGTGTCGACGCCGCCCCGGCCCTGCAGCTCGTCATTGCCACTGTTACCGTCGAGCACGTTCGTGTTCTCATCACCAATCAGCGTGTCGGCATTGAGCGAACCGCGTACGTTTTCAATCGACAGCAGGGTGTCCGTAGCACCATCGCCATCCACGGCTGCCAGATTGACGGACAGATTGACGCTAACGGCGCCACCCGCGGTTTCGTAGTTGGCGGTGTCAATATCCGCCCCACCGTCCAGAACATCCGCGCCGGCACCACCAGACAACGTATCATTACCTGCAAAACCACTAAGTGAGTTGTTGTCGTTGTTCCCGCGCAGGATGTCAGCGGATGCTGAACCGAAGACGTGTTCGATGCTTGATAGCGTATCGCTGCCGCCTTCGCCGTCATCGGTCGCCACGCCGGTCAGCAGGTTGACGTTGACGCCCGCACCGGCAAGCCGGTAGTCCGCCGTGTCCTGGTCTACACCGCCGACCAGTGAGTCATTGCCGCCACGCCCTGCCAGCGTGTCATTGCCGATACCACCATCGAGCCGGTTGGCGCCCGCGTTGCCCTGCAGAAGGTCAGCGAAGTCGGAGCCGGTGACATCCTCGATGTTGAGCAGCGTATCGACGCTGCCGCTGCCATCGTTGGCTGCCTGACCGGTTGCCAGATCGACGCTGACCGCGCCAGCGGCCGTACTGTAGTCCGCAACGTCGGTATCCGCCCCGCCGTCCAGTGTATCCGCGCCACCACCACCGAGCAGCCGGTCGTTGCCGGCGTCACCGTACAGTACGTTGGGACCATTGTTACCTTCGATGCGGTCCGCAAACAGACTACCGTTGACGTTTTCGATGGAGTTGAACGTATCGGAGCCGCCATCGCCATCGTTTGAGGCAACGTTCAGGCCGAGATTGACGTTGATGCCGGAAGCCGCTTCGAAATAGTCGGCCGTATCGACACCTGCACCGCCGTCGAGGCTGTCCGAGCCGCCACGACCGCGCAGTACGTCGTTGTCGCCAAGACCGTACAGGGCATTGTCGTCCCCATCGCCATAGAGCGTATCGCTGAAGGCGGTGCCCCGGACATTATGGATGTTGATCAGCGTATCCGTACCACCATCGCCGTCATCAATCGCCTGACCAAGCGCCTGGTCTACCACAACCGGCCCTGCCGCGGTTGCGTAGTCCGCGGTGTTGACACCGGCATTGCCATCCAGCGTGTCGTCGCCACCACGTCCGTAGAGGGTATCGTCCCCTCCATTGCCATTGATGAGGTTGTCGTTGGCATCCCCGGTCAGGGTATCGGCGAGGTTGGAACCGCGCAGGTTCTCGATATTCAGGAAGGAATCAGTGCCACCATCGCCATCCTGCACGGAAACGCCGAGCCCGAGATCCGCCACCACGGCACCCAGCGCCAGCGAATAGTCCGCGGTATCGATACCGTCGCCACCGTCCAGGATGTCCGCACCTGCACGACCGCGCAGGAAGTCGTCACCGATGTAACCGTCCAGCACGTTATCGTTGAGATCGCCGGTGAGCGTATCGTTCCCCGTGGTTCCCACGAGGTTTTCCACGTTGCGTATGACATCGTTCGTGCCACCGTTGACCACCACAGTGGCATTGAGCGATCCGTTGAGCGTGGCATTGATGAAGTTGACGCCCGTCAGGCCCGAGTAGTCTGCGGTATCAACATTGGCGCCGCCATCCAGCGTGTCCGCACCGGCGCTCGCCAGAATTCTGTCGTTGCCGCTCCCGCCTTCGATCAGGTTGGCCCCCGTGTCGCCGTGCAGCGTATCCGCAAAATTGGAGCCACGCAGGTTCTCGAGTTCAAGCAGTACGTCGGCCCCACCATCACCATCGACAGCGGCCAGTTGCGCGCCGAGATCCGCGGTAACCGCGCTGCCAGCGCCACTGTAATCCGCCGTATCGATGCCGGTGCCGCCAATCAGGGTGTCCGCGCCACCGCGTCCGGACAGGAAGTCCGCACCACCTTCACCGCGCAGGATGTTGGTCAGTGCATCGCCAATCAGCGTATCGCCACCACCACTGCCCGTGACGTTTTCGATGTTGCGTATCGTGTCGTTGGTCCCGCCAACCACCTGCACGGTGGCGTTGGTGGAGCCGTTCAGCGTGACGGCGATGGAGAGCACACCCGCCAGCTGTGAATAGTCGACGGTGTCGACACTGCCGCCGCCGTCCATCGTGTCGGCACCACCACTGGCGCCAAAGCGATCCGCACCACCGAGTCCCTGCAGGACGTTGTCTTCCGCGTCACCCGTCATGTCATCGGCAAACGCCGTACCAATGACGTCTTCGACATTGCGGACGATATCGTTGCTGCCACCGGACACCGTCACGGTGGCATCCGCTGCGCCCGCCAGCGTAAAGCTCACACCGGTGATCCCGGCAAGCCCGGAGTAGTCCAGGGTATCGACATCGATACCACCGTCGAACACATCCGACCCAGTACTGGCAAGAAGCAGGTCGCTGCCTGCTTCGCCCAACAGCGTATCGTTGCCGCCACCACCGTTGAGCGTATCGTTGTCACCCCGTCCGCTGAGTACATTGGCCAGCGCGTTACCCGTCACGATGTCGCGACCGGCCGTACCGATGACGTTTTCGATATTGCGAAGCACGTCGTTGTCACCGCCGGTTACGGTGACGATGGAATCACCCGTATCAGCCAGCGTAACCGCAATGGAGGATGCAGCTGAGGGAACCTCATAGTCCGCCGTATCGCTGCCCACACCGCCATCCAGCGTGTCCACGCCGCGACTGGCGACGAGGCGATCATCACCGTCCCGACCCTCAAGTACGTTGGTGTTGCCGTCGCCCTGAATACGGTCATTGCCGCTACTGCCGACGATGTTTTCGATATTGCGGATGATGTCGTTGTCGCCACCGGTGACCGTAACCGTGGCATTGATCGAGCCGTTGAGCGTGACATCGATGGCCGTGATGCCGGCCAGGCCCGAGTAGTCCAGCGTGTCGATATCCGCCCCACCATCCAGCGTATCCAAGCCCGCGGAAGCATTGAGCAGATCGTTGCCCGACAGCATGAAAACGACATCGGCTCCAGCCGAGCCGATCAGCGTGTCTGCGACATTGGATGCCTGGTAGCTCTCGAAACCACTGAAGCTGTCCACGGATCCGTCCGCAAGGCTGGTCGCCGTCGCAGCGGAAAGGTTCAGGATGACCCCACCGCCGAGGTCATCGAAGATTGCCTGGTCGGTACCACCACCGCCCAGCAACAGGTCGGAGCCCGCGCCGCCACGAATGACGTCGTTACCCAGGCCGCCGTCGATGGTGTTGACGGTTGCGTTACCACGCAGGTTGTCCGCGTTCCCGGAACCCAGCAGGTTTTCGATATTCAGCAGCGTATCGGAACCGCCGTCGCCATCGATGACCGCCAGGGAAGCGCTGAGGTCCGCGGTGACCCCGCCCGTCGCCCCGGAGTAGTCCGCGGTATCCAGACCACTGCCGCCCTGCAGCGTGTCCAGACCCTCGCCACCACGCAGCGTATCGTTGGCGGAACCTCCATCGAGCAGGTCGTCGCCGACACCACCCACCAACAGGTCATCACCGCCAACACCATAAAGCGTATTGTTCTCGTCATCGCCCGTTATCGTGTCCGCACCCGCGGTACCACGCACGTTTTCGATGTTCTGCACCAGGTCGTTATCGCCGCCATTGACGGTCACCGTTGCCGGCGTTGCACCACTCAGCGTGACAACAATGCGCGTGGCACCGGGCAGATTGGCGTAGTCGATCAGGTCGCCACCCACGCCACCATCGAAGGTATCCACGCCCGCACTGGCGTTGAACGTATCTTTGCCGTTCAGCGCGAAGACCACATCGGCCGCGGATGAACCGTTGACGATGTCGTTCTGGTTGCTGGTGTAGTACTCCTCGAAACCGGTGAAGCTGTCCGTGCTGCCATCACCGCCGAACGATGCCGTACCCGTGGCCAGGTTCAGTTCGACACCCAGCACGGTGAGTTCATCGAATCGCAGCTGGTCGAAGTCGGCACCACCGTCCAGAAGGTCACTGCCACGCCCGCCGCGAATGACGTCGTTGCCGGCACCGCCGACCAGCGAATTATCCGCGGCATCACCCGTGAGCAGGTCGTTGCCATCGGTACCTACAACCCCTTCAATACCGCGAATGACGTCGTTGTCGCCACCGTTCACCGTTACCGTGGCATCGTTTTCCCCGTTCAGCGTCACGGTGACAAAATTCACACCAGCAGCCGAATAGTCGATCACATCCCGCCCGAGGCCACCGTCCAGCGTGTCATTGCCCGCGGAGGCGAAGAAGGTATCTGCACCACCCAGGCCAAAGGCTTCGTCCCGCGCCGCGGAACCGATGATCTGGTCATCCTGATTGGTGGTGTAATAGAGTTCAAAGCCAACCAGCGTGTCGGTGCTGCCATCCGTGGTGTAGTACGCGGTGGAGTTGCTCAAATCCAGCACGACACCAGCATCGAGGAGATCGTCGAAGCGAGCCTGGTCGGCGGCTCCGGCGCCACCATCGAGCAGGTCGCTGCCTGTGCCGCCACGGATGATGTCGTTACCGCCCCGTCCTTCCAGCGTGTTGCTCGCGCTGCTGCCGGTAAGCTGGTCGTTCAGATTCGTGGCGATGACGTTCTCGACGCTGACGATCGTATCCACGCCACCATCGCCATCGTTCAGCGCCTCGCCTGCCGCCAGATCCACCTGGATACTGTTGGATGCCGAGGAATAGTTGAGTGTATCGCTGCCGCTGCCGCCATCGATCAGGTCGTCACCCAGGTTGTGGATGAACATATCGTTGCCGGCATCGCCATACAGCGAGTCATCACCATCCGCACCGTCGATGACATCGTTGCCGATGTAACCTCTCAGTACGTTACCGAGCGCATCGCCTGTTATCTGATCATTACCGGCCGATCCGGTGACGTTCTCGATGCGTTCGATGCGGGTATCGTCGCCGCCGTCCACCGAGACGTAGACGGGATTGGCGCCATCCAGCGTTACGGTGATGAAGTTGGCCGTCGCGTATAGCGAATAGTCGATGGTGTCCGATCCGGAGTTGCCATCGAACGTGTCGACACCTTCGCCGCCAAAGAACGTGTCATTGCCGGCATTGCCATCCACGGTATCGGACGCGGCGGAGCTGATGATTTCGTCAGCCTGCAGCGAACCCAGGTAGATTTCGAAACCGGCAAAGGAGTCGACGCTACTGTCGCCGCGATAGAGCGCGGAACTGGTCGCCAGATCAAGCACGACGCCGGCGCCGGCCAGATCGTCGAAGCGAAGCTGGTCGAAGCCCTGGCCGCCATCGAGCTGGTCGGCACCGGAACCGCCGGAAATAGTGTCGTTGCCGTCGTTGCCGAACAGGAAATTCTGCCCGACATCACCCCGCAGAACATCCGCACCCGCAGTGCCGGAGACGTTCTCGATGCCGCGCAGTACATCGTTGTCCTGGCCGGCGATCGTCGCCACGGCATCGAAGGCGCCATTGAGCGTTACGGTTATCGCGCTGGCGGCACCAAGACTGGAATAGTCCGCCCAGTCGCTCCCTTCGCCGCCATCAAAGGTATCGGCCCCAAGGCTGGTGAGGAGGTGATCGTCACCCGTTCCACCTTCCAGCAGGTCGACCCCGAGACCACCATCCAGGGTATCGTTACCACCCAGACCACTGAGCGTGTTGTCACCGTCATCACCGGTGAGCGTATCGGAGAAGCTGGAGCCCTCCAGGTTCTCGATACTGATGAAAGTGTCCTCGCCACCTTCACCATCATCCACCAGCGCTACCGCGGCAAGATCAATCGTCACGCCCCGCGGGGCTTGTGAATAGCTGGCCGTATCGGAACCCTGACCACCGACGAGGGTGTCGTCACCACCACGCCCCTGAAGGACATCATCGCCGCCACCGCCTGTCAGCACGTTGGCGAATCGGTCACCAACGAGCACGTCGTCATAACTGGAGCCGGTCAGATCCTCGATCTCCAGGATGACATCCTGACCACCCTGACCGTCATCGAGCACAACGCCCGTGGAGAGATCCAGATCGACACCGGAACCCACCCGTGAGTAGTCCGCGCTGTCCCGTCCGTCGCCACCGATCAGCGTGTCATCACCCGCGCCACCCGCCAGCACGTCGTTTCCGTCACGTCCTTCCAGCACGTTGTCGCTGGCGTCGCCGAACAGCGTGTCATCGCCCGCCGTGGCAATGACGTTCTCAAGATTGCGGACGATCTGGTTTTCGGAACCCGTAACGACGATCGTGCCATCCGCCGCACCGGCAAGTTCCACATGGATCGCGGTGGCATCGGCAAAGCCGCTGAAGTCGATGGTATCGAGGCCTGCACCGCCATCGAGGCGATCCAGCCCATGGCTGACCAGGAAGCGATCATTGCCCGCGTCGCCGGCCAGGACATCGTTGCCTTCCTGGCCATCGATCGTGTCGTCGCCTCCAGCGCCGGCGATCGTGTCGTCACCGCCCGCACCCTGAAGGATCTGTCCGGCGTCACTGCCGGTGATGCGATCCGCGTAAGCGGAACCGGTGACGTGTTCGAGGTTGCGCAGGTGATCCACTTCGGCGCCCATGACGGCAGTGGTATAGCCGTTGGCGTCCGGCGTCTCACCAAGGTTCAGCACCACCCCGGTCACCGCATCGGAGAAGTCGGCGAAATCGCCTTCACCTTCGCCACCGTCCAGATGGTCGTTGCCCCGTCCCCCGGAAAGGCGGTCGTTTCCCAGACCGCCAAAAATGGTGTCCGCCTCCGCCGAGCCGATGACCCTGTCATCAAAATCGGTAGCAATGAAATTCTCGACGTTCAGAACAGTATCGATATCGCCGGAATCAACGGTGACGTTGTTCGTCGTCTCGCTGAGGTTGGCCGTGATCGCTTTCGCGGAATCCGAGTAGTCGACGGTATCGACACCGCCCGCGCCATCGAGGGTGTCAAAACCGCCGTGGCCGATCAGCAGATCACTGCCCGCACCACCGTTGAAGGAGTTGTCCGCATCGTCACCGATCAGAACGTCGTCCGCGGACCCGGAGAGAATGTTCTCGACCTGTCGCAGACGATCTTCCTCGAACAGATCGCCATCCGGATCGATCGTGACATAGGCAGCGCCACTATCGCTTTCCATCAGATCGGCAATAATTCGCACCGCATAGGCGGAATAGTCCGCCGTATCCGAACCCGCTCCGCCCTCCAGGAGGTCGCTGCCCAGGCCACCGATCAGCGTGTCATTCCCGCGCCCGCCAATCAGCGTGTCGTCACCGCGGGCACCGAAAATCCAGTCGTTGCCGTCACCTGCGTCAACCACGTCGGTAGCCACTGCCCCGGTTATCGAATCGTTTCCGCTACCGGTAAATATGCGGTTTTCATTGGGGTTGTTCGCCAGAACCCAGACAAAATCGCCGTCAGCATCGAAGTAGTTGAGATCTTCCGCTCCGAAGACGTTTCGTACGACAACCTTCTGGTCGCCTTCCGTTTCCATGAAGGTCTGCAGAGGAGGCACCAGGAGGAAGCCATTCTCGTCCCGGGCAGTGGCATCAAACCGCGCTTCCAGCTTGATGTGGAGGGTGAACTCGTCATCGGATGGAACCGGATAAACCAGATTCACGCGCACGTTGCCACGCACGTCCAGCGACGGATCGATGAGCTCGTAGCCGTTGGCCGTACGCACGGCGCCCTCGATGACAAAACCGTCGGGCAGCCCTTCGATGAGCAGGCGACTGGGTTTGAACCCCGCCGGAAGGATCGGCTGCAACTCGATTACCCGTGTCATGCGGGTTTCGCTGAAATAGCCGCTGTGATCGGCTTCCACGACCAGATCGACGTTCGACGTCGCCAGGTTGATGGTCTCCGTTGAATACTGGCTTTCGTTGCTTGGATCGAACGCGGACGCTTCCGAGCCACCGCCGCCACGCACGAACGGAATGCCATCCTGGACTTCGTTTACCTTGGACGGCTGCAGCAGGCGAATGTCGAACAGCGGTTTCTGTTCCGGGCTTTCCGGCGCTTCATCGACATTGAAAGAGATACCACTGCTGGATGACTTCTCGACGATGGGAGGGCGCGGATCAACGAAAACACCTTCCTCGTCTACGGAACTCTTCTTTGCGTCACTCTTCTTCTGGTCGATCGCCGTATGTTGTTGCGCTGCCTGCGTCTGCTCCATCGCCTCCTTGATCGCCTGCATTACCGCAACCGCCGTGGCTTCGCTGGCAGCTTCGTCCTTGCTTTCTTCCTTGTTCTCGTTCTCCTGCTGTTGCTGGTCTTCCTCCATGGTGCCGCGCAGGATGCTGCTGATGGCGATGAAATCCTGAACGGACAGGTTGCCGATTTCACCCACCTTCGAAAGAAATTCGTTGCCGAGGACCAGGTCATCATCAAACCAGATCTTGGGTGCCAGTTCCTCTTCGAACATGAGTAACGCCATGCCCGGGAACACCAGGCGGGTACCATCCGCTTTGGAAACCACCACGTCGGCATCGACGATATCCACCTGGACATCTTTGAAATCGACGCCTTTGAATACCAGGTCCACGCCTGGTCCGACGATGACGGTCTTGCTCTCGCCCTTTTCCAGTCCATCGAAAGAGACGATAACTTTGTTCTTATCGGTCATATCTGCTCTGCACCATGTACCCAAATGCCTGCTACGGTCCCTGGCTAACACGTGCGCCACCGCCCTTCAGGCAGCAGCGAACGGCGACTTCTCCGGTCGCCTATCAACACTAGTGGAATTCACACTCAGCGTCCGTGTAGTACCAGCGATTCGTGACAGCCATCACGGCAGAACCGGCACCAGGCAGCCATTCTTACGCGACGAAGCAGCCAAGGCGTTTTCCTGCATTGGAAGCGACGCGTTCGTCTGCTAGTTTGATAGTGGGCCGGAACAGCAGGATATCGTTCCCGCCAGCTCGAATTTTGACAGGGATTTCACGAGCGTCAGGACATTGACGCCCGCGTGCAAGGGACTGTGGATGAAGAAGCCCAAGTTTTCGCTGCGACGTCAGATTTCCGTCGATCCGGACAATCGCGCCGTTCCCCTGAATCTTCTTGAGTACGTTACCTGGGGAATATTCGGCACGTTTGCGCTGACGGTGGTCGCTGCCTATTCAAGCTGGTCGTTGATCGCCAATGCCTTCGGTTCCGGCGCGGTACTCAACGGTACAATCATATCCATTGCCGTGATCGGCGTTGGCCGTTCGATCTGGTCCAACCTTCGCCTCTGGGCAACTGCCCGCTATATGCACGCGATCGACCTGGTGAAATCGCGAACGGAGCCGCTTCAGGAGAAAGAATTCAACTGGTTCCGCTCGCAGCTGAAGACCACGGGCAGACTGCTCGATACAAAGCAGATGGCGGACTTGCTGGAAAACCTGCCGCGGATGGGGCACCTGAACATCACGGACAACGATGCCCGGATGATCAAGTCAAAGCTGGGTTTCCGTGTCAGCCTGATGCGTGCGAACACGGGATTTCTCGCGGGTATCCTGGTCATGTTGGGCTTGCTCGGTACCTTTCTTGGTCTGCTCAATACGATCGACTCGATCGGTGTCGCCATGGGCAGCATGTCCAGCATTGGTGATGCGGATCCGGAAGCAATGTCAGCGTTTCTCGCCTCCATCGCCGCGCCGCTGAAGGGTATGGGACTGGCGTTCAGTTCGTCTTTGTTCGGCCTGTCAGGATCGCTCCTGATCAGCTTCGTCAACTACCTCTGCGGCGGCGTACACGACCGGTTCATCGAAAACTGCAGTCGTTGGATCGACGATCGCATTCCGACACCGAGCCAGGAAGCACGAAAGGCCGAGGCAGACCCGAAGGTTGCCAGTTCCGACGAACTGAAGGCATGGCTTGCGGGCTTCGTGCAGACCGCCACACACACAAATCGTCACATCGAGACGCTCATCGGCTCCATTGCCGAGCAGCTGACTGCAATGCAAAGCGTCATGCGGAACAACCGGGCTCTGTTTGCCCTGAACAAGTCCAACCACGATGAGCTGAAGGAACTTCGTCGCGGCTACGCTCGCGGTCTCTCCGTGGTGCGCAAGGAAATCAACGATCGGGCGGTCGAGCTTTCACGAAAGCTCAATGCAAGCCGAAACCAGGGCGCCGCGGTCGAAGCCATTGCCAGTACCACGGGCGATACCATCCAGGCCGCACAGGCTCGCACGGTACAGGAAAGTCAGGAACAGCTCTCCATGCTGGTGGACGAACTGCAAACCCTGCTCGAGGAACAGCAGGTCGTTCAGGAAATGCGGGCGCGCCACGACGACACATTGCAGGGTCTACCACCGACGCTACGCGACAGTACGCCGCTGCAGCCGAATGAGAATCCGGAGCGATGAGTTCCAGCGACGACATCGAAGGCAACTCCTGGCCAGGGTTCGTCGACATCCTGTCGGCGACCATCATGATGTTCATGTTCTTCGTGCTCATCACCGCCGTGGCGCTGTTTTTCCACGTAATCACGTTCACGAGCAGGGAAGATCCCGTTACCGTCGAGGAACTGGAGGTCACCAAACAACAGGTTGTGGTACTGGAAGAGCAGAACGACGAACTGCGTAAGAAAGTGGCCGGACTCGAACAGAAGTCCATGGAGATCGACGCCAGCTTCTCTGAATCGGAAGGCGACCAGAATTTCAAGATCTCCGACGACGGCATGACATTGACGGTGTTCTTTGGCGCCAATTCCATCACCGTCACTCAAGATACCAGCGACGCCATCGTCAATTTCGTCAACATTGCCCTGTCACGCTACGGCGGACGACTGCGGGCCAATATTACGTCTCCGAAGACCCGCAGCAGCATCGAAACGGTAGCTCGCAAGGTGGCGGTGGCCCGGATCCTCAATACGCGTAACTCGTTGCTGAAAACGGAACTCGCACGCCAGTCGATCATGTTTGGCGTGAAGCGCAGCGAAAAGGTCGATGGTGACTACAACTGGGCGCAGATAACGCTCTCGGTGGCGAAATGAGGAAGACGCGGCAATGAGTTTCGCTCGCAGAACCACATCGATACTCTCGCTCCTTGCGCTGTTGGCCACCAGCAGCGCCCGTGCGGAACTGTCCTGGTCCAGCATTCGCGCAGCTACCGACACAGCGGCTGTGAACTGCAACTGTGACAAGCCACAGGTGCCGGAAACCCCGTCGCTGACGCAAACCGAGCCCCCCGCCGCGGAAGGCGCCACGACCACATCAGTCACCTCCGGACCCGCGCGAACTGACAACACGGTCCCGCGCATGGTCGATGCCGGGTTCACTCCCTATGAATTCGAGGACAGCCGATCCAATCTGGAAACGGTAAACACACTGGTTACTGACGGCGCAGACGTCATCCCAGCCGCTGATGACTCGGACAGCGACGCAACGGTTGCCCAGGAATCCACGGAAATCGACGCTGATGGCGGAATCTCGGAATACGCGGTCGCGCAACCACAACCTACCGGCATGGTTGACCCGGTCGACTTGTCTGTTGCCGCTATGTCTCCCGACCACATGATGGTGCCGGCTACCGTGAAGCCGCCAGCCGATCCCGTTTCCGATGCTGGCGTTGTGCCGTCCGAGGGTTCTGCCGACGGCGTGGCCGGGGCACAACTTCCCGACAGGCTCATCCAAGACTCGATGCCTGCGCAACCGGCCGCCACTGTGAACGATGAAACCGCACTGCTCCAGAGCCTGACGGCCACGGCATCCGCACCGGTCAGCGAACACGACACGATCAGCGCCGGGACTGATGTGTACGCGCAGGCGACGTCCGGGTCCGGTGACGCCACCGACATCCTCGATACTTCGGCAGGAACCATTCGCGAGGCATTCAGCGCGTCGTCGCTGCCGCTGGTGGCGGACGATTATGGCTTGCCCTATGCCGCATCCGTCGCTGACGCGGAGCCGACAATTGCCGAGTTCGACGATGCAATCATGGGCATCGAACCAGACACCGGCAACGAAACGGACTTATCGTCATTGGTCACCGACCAGGAGTCCTCCGGGCAGGACGCAATGGAGCTCGAACCGCGGACTGCCACGATACAGCCCGAGGTGGCGGTATCCGCCGACATCGCCACCAGTGCACCGACGAGCCCGGCCGAGGCAATCAGTGACATGGTGACGAAAGCCGACCTGCCAGTTTTCGCCGCCGAGGATGGCAACACCGGACCGGAAACGCTGCCGCAAGCCATCGCCAAGGACGTTGCCATTTCGGAAGCGCTTCCTGCTGAAGATGCAGTATCACCGCCGCTTGACGATACGAACCTCAACAGCCTCACCGAGCCCGTCGAACCCGGGTCGATCGCCGAGGCCGCACCGGCTGTCTCCGACAACTCTTCGTGGGAGGCGTCCACGGAGGCTGCGCACGAAGAGGACGCTTCGGCTACGGCAACCGACCTTGCATCCAGCAGCAAACCAATGGCGGTTGCCGATCAGGACATGACTGCTCAAGCTCAGACGCAGGCGGCACCTGAGTCCGAGGTTGCTGGCCTGCCGATCGTGGATTCCGTTTTCGATGCGCATGCACTGACCACCGCCCTCGAGAACCAGACCATCGATGGTCTTACCGCCGTTGCCGAACGGGCACTGAGCGGAGTGGCCGTAACGGATTCCGGCGACACCCCCATGGCAAGCGACGCGCCCAAGGCAACCGACGCGTCCATGGCGTCCGGGCCAGACGCCAACGCGGAAACTGCCGTCGCTGAGGTGGAAACCACACCCCCCGCACAGGCGGTTATCATCGAACCCGTGCCCCGGGACGAAGCACTGGCCAGCCTGGAAGCGGAGCTGAACGACAGCGTTCTGGGTCCGGTTACCATCGCGGGTGATGTCATCGAACTGGCTTCGGGAGAGACCGCGTCCGGCACGTTGACCGAGGAAACCCCAGTGTCCAGATACCAGTCACTGGTGGAAGCCGCCGCGAGCGCGGGCGGGAGCATTCAGGACACCATGATCCCGAACGATGACGACGGTCGGGTGGTGTATTCACTGGAAGACATTCTCCAGAAGGCTCTCGAGCGCAATCCCCAGGTTGCCATGGCCCTCGCTCGCGAAGAGCAGGCCCGCTGGGGTGTGCGCGAGGCACAGGCATATCACTATCCAACCGTCGATATGGTTCTCGAGGCTGGTCCCGAATTCAACCGCCCTGCAACCAATACTTCCGACACGTCTGACATTACGCCAGGCCGCAACATCAACTTCCGCATCAGCCACCTGCTCTATGACGGGGGAGTCGGTCGATCGGAAGAAGATCGAAGACAGCAACTGCGCCGAACCACGGAACTCGAAACCCGCAAAGTCGTGGAGGAAATCACCCAGGGAGCGATCGACGCCTACATGCAGATCCTGCGCAACCAACGCGCTGCCGCGGTGGCGAATGAGTTCGTCGAGGAAATGCAGCGCATGGTCGAGCAGATCGAAGTGATGCACAAGTCCGGCGCCGCCAGCAAGATCGAGCTCGATTTCGCCAGGGCCCGACTGGCGTCAGCGCAGGCACAGACAAGCACCATATCAGCGGAACTCAACGATGCACGCTCCAATCTGGAATTCCTTACCGGCGACCTTCCCGACTTTGTCGCCAGGGAGCCGCTCAACGTCTCGACGCTGAACGTGGGGACACTTGTCGGTTACATCGACGAAGCGCGGACCAACAACTCCGATATTCTGCTCAATGCCTCGAACAAGCAGGCTCTGGCGCTGAAAATCCGGGGCCAGGAGGCGCTGTACAGCCCCACCGTCAGTCTCAACTTCAAGACGGAAGGTCTCGCGGACGAAGGCGGCAACCTGGCGCCCCGAAACACAACCGAAGTAAAACTGAAGGCGGAATATTTCCTCCTGGATGGCGGCGTGCGCCGGGCGCGAATTCAGAAAACGAAAGCCCAGCTGCAGGAGCTGGAGTGGGATCAGGAACGGCTGGTGAAGGACATCGACCGCCGCATCAAGCAGTCCTATAACCAGATCACGACCAATCGCCTGACACTGTCTGCAACCGAGGATGAAATTCGCGCCAACCGCGAACTGCGTCGGCTCAATCGGCAGAATCTGGAGATGGGCGATATCAGCATCCTGGAGCTCATCGAAGCCGAAGAGCGACTGTTCAATTCGCAGGCCACCTGGTATCGGATCAGCGCCGAGATGATGCGCAACTACTACGAGTTGCTGATTGGCGTTGGCGATCTGCCCGATGTCCTGAAGGACGACTACACGACCACCCGCGTGGTTCTCGACTGACGCGCCTGCTCAGCGGCGATCGATGGCGTCCAGCAGTTCCCTATAGCGACGCATGTGGCGACGGGCCGCGAGCTCGTCGCCTTTCAACTCTGCGATGCGGGCGAGATTGTAGTGCGCGTCGGGAACCTCGGTTGCCTGCTCGTAGTGGTCGCGCGCACGCTCCAGCTCGTCAAGCTCATCAAAGATCGTACCCAGGTTGTAGGCGGCAAGCTGATGTCCGGGCACCGCACGCAACGCCAGCTCATAGTGTCGCTTGGCCTGCCGCAGATTGCCTTTGAGCTGGTACAGGCGACCGGCGTTGACGTGCGCATCAGCATTGCCCGGATCCAGCTCAATGGCGCGCCGATAGGCATCCGGCGCCCGGTCGAGATCCGCTTCCTCGAGATCAAGACCCAGGTTGTACCACTCATCGCTGGTCATTTCGCGGGAGTCCCGCGAGACGACGATATCGCCACCGAGGATGGTGGCCACTTCGGCCTTTTTCGCAGGCACCTCAAAAGGCAGATGCTCCTGCCCCGTTTCCGCGTCCCATAGCTGATTATCGGTGCCGGCGATCAACGCATTGCCGGACTTCACGAGGCGCAGTGCGGACAGTCCGGCAGGATCGGGCAGACTGCTTCTAAGGCGTGCAAGCACACGGAACGCGCGTCTTGGCGTTACCGACGCATCGAGCAGATTTTTTGCGGTACGCAACAACACCACATCCTGGAAGGAAAAGCGGAACTCGCCTTTGTCTCCCCGGTCTGGACGCAGCAGGTCACGCCGTACGTAGTGCCGGACCTGATGCGGCTTGAGTCCCAGGAGGGCGGATACTTCCTGTGTCGTATAACCGCTCATTGCTAACAGTGGACCCACTCCTGAGAAACCGGCTGGTACGGTGGGAAACCACCGCGGGCGCGATAATACGCAATCCCGCGCGAAGTTCGTATCTTGCATTCGCTCGCAACGCGTGTTCCAGCCGCATGCCCTGGCCTTCGCCAACCGCCGCGCGGCGGAGTCACGCCAATGCTGGCACCTGTTGCACTCGGACGTTAAGCTGCGCCGAGCACCCGGCAGGCTATACCACCGGTGGCAGGAGTAGCGGCGGAACATACGATTGAGCCTATCCATCACTCGTGTCCCGCCGGTCTCAGGAGCCGCAATCCGCAGCAAACACGGGCGACGGTCGAATTACCGCAGGGGGACGAGGAGTACTTCAACCTGGATTCGCAGCAATCCAGCGCCGGGCGACACAAGGAGGAAAAAACCACCAGACCCCACACGCTGCAGCGGGGCCTGCTGAACGCCTTCGGGTCGATTCTGCTGCTCGGCAGTATCGTCTACGGCACCTTCCTGATCCTTTATAGCTATTACGATTGGCAACAGGTCACCGGCGCATGGGCAACCACGCTGCTGCGCACCCTGGTGCAGGAACCGGAAACGCCCGCGCTGCTCGATCAGCCAGGCACACTTCAGCATCGTCTGCATCTGCTGCAGACGGGAGACAGCCGTACCGTAATCTGCGCCTACGACACCGTTGCACTCAAAGCAGCAGCGCGCTCAACGGGGACCCCACCGTGTCCAGCCTCGCCCGATGCCCGGCTCGACGGCTACCTGAAAGCCCTGGAGACGATTCGCAGCGGTGGAGAACCCGTGGGCTGGGTAACGCTGCACGTCAAAGCGAGCGGCGTGTGGCAGGCAGCGCGGCGGCAGTTCATGCCCGCCCTGGGTGTCCTGCTGCTGGTCACGCTTTGCGTTTGGATCGCCATCAGCCGCCTTTCGCGCCGGGCCGTCCACTCGCTGACCGCGCTCACGCGCAGCGTTTCCGGTTTCAACGACACGTCGCCTGGAATTCGCGTACCGCCAGACGCGCCCGCCGAAGTGCAGGAACTGGGCAGAACCTTTGAACGCCTCATACGGGACCTGCTGGAAGCCAAGCGTCGCGCCGTGGACGAGGCCTCCTACCGCTTCTCCGCGCAGAACGCGGCGGAGCGTGCGCACAGACTGCTGAATGACACCATCAACAACATTCCCCAGGTTGTGGTGGCCCAGCGCGGCGATGGCTCGCTGCTGTTCGCCAACAAGGCCGCCGCCGCGCTCTACGGGTACGATCCCGGCGAACTGTTGGATGCCGGCTTTCCCCGAACCCTGAGGGCACCTGACGGACTGCTGGTGATCGACGCCAGTACCGACCTATCGCAGCCTCAGGAGATCGACTTCAGGGACCCCGAGGGAAACACCCGACATCTCATCGTCAGCCGCACGCGCCCGGAAGGCAGTGACAACCTGCTGACCATCGCCGTGGACATCACGGAAGTGCATCAGCTGCGCGCGCAGTTGCAGTTTGCGCAACGCCTGGAGATGGTGGGTACGCTTGCGGGGGGCATCGCGCACGATTTCAACAACCTGCTCACGCCGATCCTCGGCTATGCATCCCTGCTGCAGAACCAGAACCTCCCGGACGATGTGCAGGACAAGCTGGGCTACATCCGCAGCGCCGCCGACAAGGCACGCCTGGTCGTGCAGCAGATACTGACCTTTTCGCGCCAGCAGCCCGCCACGCGCGAACCCGTGGATCTGGCAGCGCTGATCCGCGACGTGGTGGCGCTCATGCGGGCGACGATACCCAGCGGCATCTCGATCCAGGCAAGCCTGGAGGATGCCGTGCAGATACTGGCCGACGCCGGCCAGATCGAACAGGTGATGGTCAATCTCATCACCAACGCTTCCCAGTCAATCAGCTCCGGCTCGGGAACCATCACCATAAGGCTGCAGAGAAAGGTCCTGCCGCAGCCCGTCAGATCAATGGCTGCCAGCGCGTTCGCGGAGCTGCGCATCGCGGACACCGGCGAGGGCATGACAGCTGACGTGCTGAGTCATATTTTCGAACCCTTCTTCACCACCAAACCCATCGGTGAAGGCAGCGGACTGGGCCTGTCAGTTGTGCACGGTATCATCAGCGGCCACCACGGATTCATCGACGCAATGAGTGAGCCAGGCCAGGGATCCACGTTTACCGTACTGTTGCCACTGGCCGAGGCGGAGCCTTCGCCGGTCTGCAAACCCGGCTCGATCCTGCTGGTGGAGGATTCACCCGACGTGCTCGCTGTGGTCACCGATCTGCTGGAAGCGCTCGGTCATGCTGTGCAGGGCTTCTCCGATCCACTGGCAGCGTTGAAGCACTTCCGCGACCACCCGCTGGCGCATCCTCTGCTGATCACTGACAAGCGCATGCCCGCCATGAGTGGCTTCGACCTGGCGCGGGCCATTACCGCAATCACGCCGGGACTACCGGTGGTACTGCTCTCGGGCACGGCAGGCACGGAGCCGATACCGGCATTCATCGCGGCGACGGTTGCCAAACCGCCATCCATGGCGGCGCTGCGCGATGCCGTGCGCAAGGGGCTGGCGCAGGGTCTCCCCACGGACGTCTGAAACCGTCGCTGCCACCCGTCGGGCAGCGGCCTGATAAACTGCCTGGCATCTCACCCGCAGGAAACGACCATGAAAACCATGAAACTCGGTTTGCAACTCGGCTACTGGGGCGCGCAACCACCGCAGGGATTCGTGTCGCTGGTGCAGGAGGCGGAACGGCTTGGCTACGACTCCGTCTGGACCGCCGAAGCCTACGGGTCGGATGCGCTGACGCCGCTCGCCTGGATTGGCTCACAGACCAGTCGTATCCGGCTGGGCACCGGCGTCTGCCAGCTTTCCGCTCGCGCACCCACGGCCCTGGCGATGGCCGCGATGACCCTGGATCACCTCACGCAGGGACGGCTGATTCTGGGCCTTGGCGTCTCGGGCCCGCAGGTCGTGGAGGGCTGGTACGGCGCGCCGTTCGATAAACCACTGGCGCGCACGCGCGCCTACATCGACATCATCCGCCAGGTGTTGCGCCGGGAAGCACCCGTCACCAGCAGTGGCCCTCACTATCCCCTGCCATACACGGGCGAAGGCGCCTGGGGACTTGGCAAGCCACTGAAATCCATTCTGCATCCATTCCGCGAGGACATTCCTATCTTCCTGGGCGCCGAAGGGCCAAAGAACGTGGCCATGACCGCCGAAATCGCCGACGGCTGGCTGCCGCTGTACTACTCGCCATTTCGCCAGGAGGTGTACGCGCCGTCGCTGTCGAACGCCAAGGCCGGCTTCGAGATTTCCCAGGGGGTGGTGGTAAATATCACCGACGACCGCGAACGCGGACTTGCGCCGGTGAAGAACATGCTGGCCCTGTATGTCGGCGGCATGGGCGCCAAGGACCGCAATTTCCACAAGGAGCTGATATCCCGCATGGGTTTCGAAGCGGAAGCCAACCGCATCCAGGAGCTGTTCCTGTCCGGCAGGAAGGCGGAAGCGGCCGCGGCGGTTCCTGACAAGCTGGCCGACGAAATTGCGCTGGTTGGTTCCCGCGACTACATCCGCGACCGGCTGAGTGCCTGGCGGGAAACCCCCGTCACGTCGCTGCTGGTCTCCGCGCGCAACCCGGCGGAACTGCAAACGCTGGCGGAACTCGTTCTCGGGGCCTGACGCGGACGGATCAGTCGGGTCGACGGATCCGCCCCAGCGATTCTCCGATCACTGTTTTGCTGCGTGGCGCCGCTGCTTGCGCAGTTGCGCCCGCAGGAACGCGTACTGCTCCTTTGTTACGGCCTGGATACTGTCAACGGAACAGAAGGCGCCGGGAATACCGCTCGCCCTGTCCACGCCGCGGATGATGTCCATGCGGCACAACTGCCCGTGGTTGGTGCGAAACGACAGCACATCGTCACGATCCAGCCCGATACAGGACTTCGCCAGACGAATGACCTGATAGCTGTCACGCGACGTGCGCAGGCCCACATGCTGGCGATCCAGAATCTCTGACTGCCGCACGCGGTTGAGCTGAATGCAGCGCTGACTGGATTCGTAGTCTGCTTCCGTCAGCGTTTCCTTCAGCAGCGCTTCAATGGTGGGTGAGGCTGGCACAGGCGCGGGTTCAGCAGGCGCAGGTACAGTTTCCACAGGCACAGGCGCCGGTTCCGTGGGCTCGTCTGCGCTCGCCCACCCGACAGGCAGCAAACCGACGGCGAGCAATAAAACGACACCGCAGAGCGATTTCATGGTGACGCCTGATCCTTCCGCGCCCGGCGACGGCTGTCGCGCAGGTGGCGAAACTGCTTGCGCACCATGGCCGCCTGCTGAGGGTCGAGCGGTGCAAAATCACCCAACCGGCAGCGCGCAGGAAAGTCCTGGCCAATCATCGCACCGCGTTCATGCGCATTCACCCAGTCGTTGCGGCACACGCTGCTGCCGTGTTGTTCGAACGCCAACAACGCATTTTCGCGCAGGCCACGACAGCGCACGGACAGGCGATTGATCCACGCCTCGTCCTTGCGACCCCAGAACAGCAGGTGGTTTTCATCCAGTACGTCCACCTGGCCAACCTTGCGCATGAGCAGACAGCTATCGCCCGCGCCGTAGGCGTCGTCGGGTAGAAGCTCCGTGAGTACCGCTGGTGGGTCCGGTTCTGATTCCATCGGTTCACTACCCAGCGCCGCCGGTGGCACGATGCTGGCGAGCAGGGACGCGAGGGCCATCAATGTGGGGTAGCGGGGTTTCATGCCACCTCCGTTGCACAACATTCCGCCGTTGATGGTGCGCCAACCGGCGGCTTGTGCCAAGCCCGCCAGGTTCGCCGCCGGGAGGCTCAGCGCAGCCAACGGCCTGCGTCGTGCGCGTTGCCGGGCGCTAGCGCGGGCAGCGCACGATCACGCCAGTGCTTCGGCGAGTTCAGGCAGCACCGTTTCACAGGATTGCGCGGTTTTGACCTGGAACAGCGCATCGGCCCGCGTGCGGCCGAGGTTCACTGCTGCCAGCGGAACTCCCCGTTCCGCCGCGCGGCGGCAGAAGCGGAAGCTGGAAAACACCATCAGCGAGCTACCCACAACGAGCACACCGTCGGCCTGATCCACCCAGGCATAAGCCGCATCAACACGTGCACGCGGTACGTTGTCGCCATAGAACACCACATCGGGTTTGAGCACACCACCACAGGCCGCGCAGTCCCGAACACGAACCCGCGCAATGTCCCCTTCGCTCAGCGCCAGATCCGCATCACCGTCCGGTGCGGGCTCGTGGCGCAGGGAGACCAGCCAGTCATTGTCCGCCGCCAGCGCGTCCTGAAACGCCGCGCGCGGCGAGCGGCTGCCACAGCCGAGGCATATGACCCGGTCAAGCCGTCCATGCAGATCCAGCACATCCTTCTGACCGGCCGCCTGATGCAGACCATCCACGTTCTGCGTGATCACGCCTGTCAAACGGCTGGCAAACGCCGGGGCGGTGAGGGCGAGGTGGGCGGCGTTGGGTCGGGCGCCAGCGATGGCTGGCCAGCCATGAAAACTGCGGGCCCAGTAACGCTGGCGGGCCAGCGGCGAGCGAACGAAGGCGTCATGCTGCATGGGCGCCACCCGCTTCCAGTCGCCATTGGCATCGCGGTAGTCGCCGATGCCAGAGGCCGTACTGATTCCGGCGCCGGTAATCACGACAAGGCGCGAACGACGCGCAACAAAATCCCGCAGCGTTTCAGCCAAGCCGGTCCACCGCTCGCAGGGCCGCCGTGGCGATGCGTGGCATGCGCGAATCGCCGCTTGGCGTGCCGGTGCCGCTGTTCACCGTGAGCGCCACGGCGAGTTCCCGAGACGGGTCACAGAACGCCCCACTGCCGCCGTAACCAAAATGCCCGAATGCCTGGGGGACACGCAGACCAAGCGTAAAAACCCGGTGGAAGCCGAGCCGCCAGTGCATGGGAATGAACAGCACATTATCGCGCGCACGATTGCGCACGACGCCCATTTCGGCCACGCGCGCCGGTGACAGAAGACGGTGCCTTTCGAGCTGACCGCCACCCGCGATCATGGCGTAGATGCGCGCCAGCGAGCGCGCCGTGAACTGACCGTTCGCCGCCGGAATGCAGGCCCGCACCGTGGCCTCGTCATTCCAGTCGAACGGCGCGTCGAAGGGCATGAGCGCAGCCTGAAATTCATGCAGGTCAACGCCAACAAATCCCAGCCCGGCGCGGAACAGGCGCAGAAGCTTTGCGCGCATGTCTTCCGTATCGCTGCGTAGCGGCGCGCGCGTTACGCCCGAGAACAGCAACGCACGGCGAGACAGGTTTGCCTCGTCCAGGCCGATGAAAGCGCCGTCGAGTCCCAGCGGCTGCACGAGCTCATCCCGCAGCACCTGCGCCAGCGGACGATTGGTGACCGCCTCGATGAGCCCGCCGGTCAGCCAGCCGTAGGTGAGCGCGTGGTAGCCGCACGCGTCACCGGGCGCATGCACCGGCTCGGCCCCTGCCACAACATCGAGCATGTGCGGCCAGTCGAGCATCTCACGCGGCTCGCGCACCATGTCGCCGAGACGATAGAGACCGGCTTCGTGGCACAACACATGGCGTACCAGAATGTCACCCTTGCCCCCCTGCGCGAAAGCAGGCCAGTAGCGCGCCACGGGAGCCTCATAGTCGAGGCGCCCCTGCTCCGCGAGGATGTGCACGAGCGTGGACATGACACCTTTCGTGGTGGAGAACGACGGCGCAACCGTGTCCTGCTCCCACAGGGTGCCATCCGGGGACCGCTGCCCACCCCAGATATCCACCACACACCGCCCGCGATGGTAAACGCAGGCGGCCGCGCCGCCCGGTCGCCGCCGCAGGAAACCGGCGAGGGTTGCCGCAACCTCGGCAAAATCGGGCTCCACATGGCCATGCAACTGTCTGTATGTCATGTCGTGATGGTAACAATTTGCGACCACCCGCACGTCATGGGAAACGAACCGACTCACCAGGCGGTTCTGCGCTGTTCGCCCGCATCCGGGACCATCGGGCCGCGGAGCGCCCCAGAGGCAGGCGCAAACCGTACCACTCTCCACCTCAACTGCTGCTCCCCGTGCAACCAGGAACCCTGACTTCTGGAGGCGTCAGCCGATCGTCACAGCAGCGCCCTTACGTTGACCACGCTGAACGGGGGAATGGCTACACAACGGCCAATTACTCTGGAGACAGCGACGGGGACCCAGGCACCTGACGAAGCTCAAAGCCGTTTCCCTCGCAATCCCTGAACGTCGCCACGCGCACCGGCACGCCGCCTTGTGGCTCGCGGAGCTCCACGAGGCTCCCACCGAGACGTTCGATCCGCTCCTGGAGTCCTTCGATATCGTCCACTTCAAGGTTCAAGCCCGCATGCGGCAACGGGCGTTCAGTATCACGGGATGTCGGTGAGAGGATATGGAGCGCAAGTTCGACGGCCCCGAAATCGAGGGTCGTCCATCCCGGTGATGCAAATTTGACGGATGTATCGAAGACGGTTGTATAGAACGTCCGCGCTCGTTCCATGTCGTAGACGTAGTGGATGACGATGGGATTTCTACACTTCATTGCGCTTGCCTCGAACGTAAACGCTCACCGGGGTATGGAAATACTCCATGCGCCGGGGCAGATCGTGTCTCGCCTCCCGATTCGCCACCGGCGTGCTACTTGCCGCGACTACGCCCAGACCCATGAATCCGGCAGCTCTTTTCCCATGCCATAGACATGACGGATGAGCTGCCCTTCGTGCATGACCTCATGCTCGGCGACCGCGAGCAGCAGTTGGTCACGGCGTTCATTCCAGTTTTCGACCGCGTGAATAGCGGCAACCAGTGCGTCACCAGACGATTGAAGCGCCTGTTCGAAGTCCGCTATCCCCAAGGATTGCAGCGAACAGGAAAAGCCCTGCCACTCCCCGACGGAAATCGCACGGGCGTAGCTTTCACGGGCACCAACGACACACCACAGATGCTGGGAAATGGACTTGTCTTTGGGAACGTCGAGTATCACGTCCATTTCCTGTGCACTGATCTGCGGGATGAGATCTCCAAATGCGTTGATCCGATCGATCAGCCGTCCTATCAGTGCTTCTCTCATGACAGTTTCCTCCCTCGAGACTGAATTCCGGGCTCTCTATGGCACAGCGAGCTCCTGCGAGCGCTGCCTGCGAACGGAAAAAACGCTATTCGCACATACGCTTGTCCGGATCAGGCGGTTTCAGCGGACGCGTCCGATGGCGAAAACAAAGCCACGACAACATAAGCCACCACCGATGCAACCAGCGCAGGAAACACCTCATGCAACGTGGCCTGCCACGGCGTGGCCTGCCAGCCCAGCAGCACTGTCACACCCACCAGCATCGACACGATGACGGCCGCCGCGCTGCCACGACGCCAGTGCAAGCCCAGCAATACCGCTGGAAAGAAACAGGCCGCATACAGGCTGCCGGAGAACAGGGTGATTTCGACGATGCCGCCCGGTGGATCCAGCGCCAGCAGGGCGGACAGCACCGCAAAACCCACCACCGCCATCCGGGTGAATCGCACGGCCGGCAGACTCGGCCGCACCACCGCCGCAAGGTCCCTGTAGAGCACACTTGCCGCCACCAGCAGCACACTGTCCATGGACGACATGGCCGCCGCGATGATGGCCAGAATCAGGAAGTCCGCCACCACCGGCGGAAACACCGCCGGATCGGTGATCAGCATTGGCACAACCCGGTCCGTGTCCGTCACGCCCTGCAGCAGGAAATGCGCGTACACACCGATGGGAAACAGGCAGAACTGGATGAGCGCGATACCGACCACCGCCACCCACACACCTACGTTCACCTGGTGCGCATCCCGCAGCGCGAAGAAGCGGGACAACTGGCGGGGGTCAACCAGCAGCTTCATGGCGCCAGACAACGACATGCCGAGCAGCACGGCAAAGGGAACTGCGGCGCCGAATTGGAACAGTGACGCGGTTTCAGGTGACTCCGCCAGTTCCGGCAGCCGGGTCACGCCACCCGCCGCGCGCGTCACGAAGTAGAACATGGCAATGGATCCAACCACCATCATCACGCCCTGCACGACGTCCGTTCGCACCACGGAGACAAAGCCGCCGATGGCCGTGTAGGCAACCACAATCAGCAGCGTGATACCCACAGCCGTTTCGTACGGCACATCCAGGAACAGCTCAAACACATTGCCGGCGCCCTTGAAGATCGCCACCAGGTACAGCACGGAGCAGAACACCACAACAACACCCGCCAGCACCCGCAGCAGATTGCCGCCGTTCGCGTGCGGAAACCGCAGCGCCAGCAGGTCCGGCAAGGTCAGGGCATCGAAGTCCGCCGCCAGAGCCCGCATGCGAGGCGCCACCGCCCGCCAACTCAGCCACGTGAACAGCACGATCAACACCGCCAGCGTCAGCCACGGCAGTCCCCATGCGTAGCTCTTGCCGGCATGGCCCACATAGCTGTTGGTGCTGGCAAACGTGGCAAAAAAACTGATGCCCACCGCCACGCCGCCCAGTTTGCGCCCGCCTACGAAATAGCCGCTTGCATCCCGCGCCTGCGCGCCTCCGGTTGCGGCATTGCGCAGCAGAAACGTCGTGTACACGGCAAACAACCCCACCAGCACCCAATGCTCGGCAACCCAGCTCACCCCAAATTTCCCCTCTCATCGACGGCGCTGCGAACGCCACTACCGGCCAGCGGCGCTCAAGGGTAGCCTCATGGCGTCGCAGCGCCCACCCCGGTTCGCGCCATTTCGGAAAAACGCCGTTGAGCCAGCGCGGCGAGCAGTTCACCATTACGTGATGCGCGCCTTTTTGCCCTGGCTGCTGATTGTCCTTCTCGCCGTGACGGTTGTGCTTCTGCTGCAACGTGACCGCCCTCGCAAAGACGTGGAGGGCGGCCCCGGGTATGGACTGCTCGTCATCATCGTCCTGGCCGGAGCGGTCATTGCCGTTGCCGCTTTCTGGTTTCTGGGCGCGGCCTCATGACAGCGGCACGCCGCTGCGCATATAGGTCAGGGCACGCGGAAACGCCGGGGGATTGATGCGGTTGTCAGTAACTCCCAATGCAGACGGCTTCGGCGCCAGGGTCGATGGCATTTCCCTGCAGGCACCGTTGTCGGCGGAGACCACGCACGCACTGCGCGCCGCCTGGCTGCAACACCAGGTGCTGTTTTTTCCAGATCAGCCGATGAACGACCACCAGTTCGCATCCTTCGGCCTCACTTTCGGCGCGTTCGGTTCCGATCCCTTCGTACTGCCGGTGGAAGGCCATCCCCACGTGCTTGAAATACGCCGAGAGGCGAATGAGCGTGTGTCTCCCTTCGGCTCGTCCTGGCACTCCGACTGGTCGTTCCAGGCGTGCCCGCCAAGCGCGACGATGCTGCACGCGCGGGTGCTGCCGCCCCTGGGAGGAGATACCTGGTTTGCTGACGGCTACCGGGCCTTCGAGGCATTGTCGGCGTCCATGCAGAAGGACCTGGAAAGCCTCACTGCCGTGCACTCCGCGCGACGCCCCTACAGCGTTCAGGGTTTTGTGGCGGGCGGCGGCCGCGAGCGCAGTATGCGCATCATTCCTTCCGACGACGCCTGGGCAACGCAGGAACACCCCGTGGTGCGTACGCATCCGGAAACCGGCCGCAAGGCACTATGGATCAACGCGGTCTACACGCTCGGTTTCAAGCAGCTGGACAACAAGGCGTCAGACGCCCTGCTGGGCTACCTGTGCGCGCATGCCACGCGGGACGTCTTCGTCTACCGCCACCGATGGCAGGAAAACATGCTCACCATGTGGGACAACCGCTGCACCCAGCATCGCGCCACCGGCGGCTATGACGGGCATCAGCGAATCATGCATCGCCTGGTGATCGCGGGCGATCGCCCCCGCTAAGAGGAGCGTTCAACCGCACGCCGCGGCCACCAGCTCAGCTGCCCGACGAGGCGAAGAACACCAGCAGCGTCATGTCCTCCTCGATTTCAAAGAAGGAATGACTTTCGGTGGCGCCGACGTACAGCAGCATGCCCGGCCCCACCGTACGCTCCACATCCCCGAGCCGCATTTTCGCCCGCCCCGACAGCACAAAATAGATTTCGTCGTCGTCATGCGGCGACTGCATGTCCCGCGCTCCGGCCTTCAACCGGTAGAGGCCGCAGGACAGCGAAGGTACGTTTAGAAACTCCCGGTACTGTACCGGCGCATCCGTCAGTTGCGCCTGCAGTGCCTGCAGATCGAATACTTTCCAGGGATCGTTGCTCACCTTGCTGTCTCCCATCGCGGAATCTCCTTCACAGCCCTGCGTCTGCCAGCCTCCGCGATCAGTTCCCGAAATCCCAGTTTTCGCCGGAGTGGTACCGGCGCAAAACCAGTTTGGCGATCAGGATCTTGTGCACTTCGTCCGGCCCGTCCGCCAGCCGCAGGGTACGGGCCCCCTGATACATGCCCGCCAGTGGCAGGTCGCCGGATACGCCCGCGGCGCCCCATACCTGAATCGCCCGGTCCACCACACGGTGGTACGCGGCCGGCACGTAGATCTTGATGGCGCTGATGTCCACGCGTGGATCAGCGCCCGCTTCCATCTTCTCCGCGCAGTGGATTGTCATGAGCCGGGCGGACTGGATGTCCATGTAGCTCTCGGCAACAAAACCCTGCATGAACTGCTTGTCTTCCAGTTTCTCCCCGCCATGCACCTGCCTCGTCATCAGACGCTCGATCATGAGATCGAATGCGCGCCACATGGAGCCGATGGAGTTCATGCAGTGATACACCCGCCCGGCGCCCAGCCGATCCTGCGCTGCCTGGTGCCCCGTACCGGTGCGGCCGAGCTGGTTTTCCTTGGGCACGCGCACATTGTCGTACACAATTTCGCAGTGACTGGAGGCGCGTCCCCACACCGGCACGCCGCGGATGATGTTCACGCCGGGGGTGTTCCTCGGCACGATGATCTGCGTCATCTTGTCGTGCCGTCCCGTCGTGTCCTTCGGATCCGCGGTGCGGCACATCACGATGTAGAAGTCCGACGCAAAGCCGTTTGAGGTGAACCACTTGCGGCCGTTGATGACCCATTCGTCACCGTCCAGCACCGCTGTGGTGGTAAGCGATGTGGGATCGGAACCCGGATTGTGCGGCTCCGTCATGGAGAAGCCGGACTGCATGGTGCCGTCCGTGAGCGGCTTCAGCCATTTCTCGTGCTGTTCCGGGGTGCCGTACTTCACCAGGATCTTCTGGTTGCCGGAGTTGGGCGCCACCACGCCGAACAACGACGCCGCGCCGGGGCTGTAGGACAGCACCTCGTTCATGTACGCGTGCTGCATGAAGCTGAGCCCCATGCCACCGAACTCCCGTGGCAGGTGCGGTGCCCAGAGCCTGGCTGCCTTGACCTTGCCCTGGATCTGCAGGCGCAGTTCCTTCGCCTCGTCCCGCACTTCCTTGGGCGTGGTCGAGCTGCCGTCCGACATCCAGCCCCACAGCTTGCCTTCGTTGGGCAGGATTTCCCGGTTCACGATCTCCGCCGTCGCCAGCCGGATTTCATTGACCTCATCGTCCAGCGTGGGCACCGGTTTGACATTCATGGCCATTCTCGCTCTCCCCTGTTTCCTCTTACGGGACAGATGCTAATGCAATGCGCAACGGCGGGCGAGGCGGGCCACGTCACCCGCCGGGTGCGTGGCCTGTCCCGCTCCCGGCAAACAGGCCGCCCGGCATCCCGCCTTCGCGGTCTATAATGCGGCACCGACCCGAATGAAGTGCCAGATCATGCTCGAGCTGAGCTACCCCTACGACAGCCACCCCAAGCCCGGCGACTCCGTCGAGATCGCCCCTGGCGTGCGGTGGATCACCATGCCGATGGGCGGCTCGCTCAATCACATCAATCTCTACCTGCTGGAGGACAGCGATGGCTGGTTTGTGGTGGATACCGGCCTGGCCGATCCACGCACGCTGGAAATCTGGCAGGACGTCTTCCGCACGGAACTCGGCGGCAAGCAGGTAAAAGGCGTGTTCTGCACCCACATGCACCCGGACCACACCGGGCAGGCGCGGGCGATAACGGACCAGTTCCGCTGCCCGCTGTACATGACGCAGGCCGAATACTTCCAGGCGCGCGCCTTCGGCGGCAGTGGCGGCAGCCACCACTCGTCCTGGCTCGGAGAGCTGTTCTACCGCCGGGCCGGCATGCCCGGTGAATACATGGAGCAGCTTGCCCGCATGTGGGCGCATCGGTCGTCGCAAAGCATGAGCATGGGCGAGATGCCCAGTGGCTTCATACGCATGCAGGACGGCGAGGAAATGCGCATCGGCGGCCGCGACTGGCGTGTCGTGGTGGGTTCCGGTCATTCACCCGAACACATGAGCCTGTACTGCCACGAGCTGGGCATTCTCATCTCCGGGGACCAGATCCTGCCGGTAATTACCAGCAACGTCAGCGTGCATCCCACGGAACCCGAAGCCAATCCGCTGCGCAACTGGATGGAGTCCATCGACAAATTCCTGCGCACGCCCGAGGAAACCCTGATCCTCCCCGCGCACAACCTGCCGTTTCACGGCGTGCGGGTGCGTCTGCGGCAGCTCATGGACCACCACGAAGACCGCATGCTGGCGGTGGAGAAGGCCTGCGTGGAGCCGCAGGTGGCCCGCGATCTGCTGCCCGTACTGTTTTCCCGTCAACTGGATGCGCGGCAGACGATGATGGCGCTGGGCGAAGCAATTGCCCACCTGCACCTGTTGATGTACCGAAACCGCATCGCCCGCTCGCTGCACGAGGACGGGCGCTACCGCTTCACGTCCATCGACCCCAACCTCTCCAGGCGCATGCACCCCCTGGAGGCACCAAGCGAACGGCCGGAGCTGGTCTGAGGCGCGGCCCTGACGACGCGGCGCAAGGGTGCGCATGAACGCCCGCCAGCGCATCGCTGAAATCACTTTCCGGCTCCTGCGCTGGGCCAACGATCATCTGCCCACCGGCGTGCGCGCCGCCGTGGGCGTACTGTTCACACTCGGTGGCGTACTTGGTTTTCTGCCGATTCTGGGCTTCTGGATGCTGCCGCTGGGGCTCGCGATCATTGCGCTCGACATTCCTCCCATGCGCCGGCGCATCCATCTGTGGATGGCGCGCCTGCATCGCACGGCCTATCCGGACAGCAACGAAACCTACACGCCCACGTCCAACCAGTAGCCGCCTTCGTCACGGCACTTCACGTGCCCGGCCGTGGGTGTGGCGAAGTGTGTGCCGATGATGAGTACGGGCGTATCCACATATTTCGCCAGCAGGTCGATGCGGGTGTTTTCGCCCTGATGCCGGTCATAGTCCGCCGTGGAGCACCAGTCCGTGCGTGTCATCTGGCAGGGGTGATGGATGCAGTCACCGGTAATCAGCGCTTCCTGGCCCTCTGACGCAATGTGCACGCTGACGTGCCCGGCCGTGTGCCCGGGGGTTGGCTCGAGCCGGATCTCCGGACAGATCACCGCGGTTTCGTCGATCAGGTCCACCAGGCCGGCATCGAATACCGGACGCACGGAATCCGCGATGACCGGTCCGTACCCGCCAGCTTCCTCGTTCGCATCCCAGTACGCCCACTCTTTTTTTGCCAAGAGATAACGTGCGTTCGGGAAAGTAGGCACCCACCGGCCATCCACGAGCATCGTATTCCAGCCCACATGATCGACGTGCAGGTGGGTGCACATGACGGTGTCGATGGACTCGCGCGGGTAGCCGGCCGCTTCCAGATCCGCGAGGAACGAGGTCTGCAGATTACTCCACGCCGGAATATTGCGCGTCTTGTCATTGCCGATGCAGGTATCGACGATGATGCGGCGCGCCGGGGTTTCGACAACCAGCGCGTGCACGCTCATTTTCAGGTTGCCGGCCTCATCCATGAAATGCGGATACATCCACGTCAGCGGCTGGCACGCATCGCGCGTGGCATCGGGAAGAATGAAGCGGCTGCCGCCTGTGGATTCAATTTCCACGATTCGCGTGATCTTGACGTTGCCGATCTGCCAGACGTTCATGTGTGCTCCCCGGATGATTCGCCCGCAGGATAGGCAAGGTGGTCGCGGTTGCGCAACGTCGGGCGTGGCCCTATTGTCGGGCGTCACTTCATTGTCCAGGCCTGGAGACCACCGTGGGAATTGTCGACACCCTTCGCACCGTGGCCCACCTGCCGCTGCTGCTGAAACTGAAGAAGCAGATGGTGCCTCGCGCCGGCGAAGAACAGGACTGCATCGGTGCGCTGGTGGCGCGCAACGCCGAGCGTCTGCCGGATCACGTGGCCTATTCGTGCGAAGGCACGCGCATCACCTGGCGTGGGTTCAACGACCTCACCAATCGATACGCCAACGCCTTTCTCGCCCGCGGGATCCAGCCGGGCGATACGGTGAGCGTCATGATGGAAAACCGCATCGACTATCTTGCCGTCATCTTCGGCCTCAACAAGGTGGGCGCCACTGCAGCGCTGCTGAACACCAACCTCACGGGCCGGCCGCTGGAGCACTGCATCGCCACCACCAACTCCACGGCCTGCGTCGTCGGCGCGGAGAAACTGGAGAATATCGAAGGCGTCAGGGCGGACCTGTCACTTGGTGCGGGCCAGGCTTACCTGTTCGTGGCGGACGGCGGGACGGCCTCGCCTCCCGACTGGGCGCAGGATTTCAGCACCGACGTCGCCGTGGCCGCAACCACGGAACCGGCCATCACGGCATCGCTGACGCTGGGTACCACCGCGTTCTATATCTTCACCTCCGGTACCACCGGCATGCCCAAAGCAGCGGTCATGTCCAACAAGCGGTATCTCGGCACCGCCAGCCTGTCGGCGCTGGGCGGCCTGCGGCTCAAGCCGGGGCACTGCATGTACAACTGTCTACCGCTCTATCATGCGACCGGGCTGATGGTCGGCGTTGGCGCGGGCCTGGTTTCCGGCGCGGCGACTTTCATCCGTCGCAAATTCTCCGCCAGCAACTTTCTCGCCGATGCGCGTCGCGAGGGCACGACCCACTTCATCTACATCGGCGAACTGTGTCGCTATCTCCTCAGTACGCCTGACAAACCAGACGACGCAAACACGCCGCTGCATACGATGATGGGCAATGGTCTGCGCCCGGACGTCTGGCATGCGTTCAAGAAGCGTTTCGGCTTCAGGCGCATCGCCGAGTTGTATGGTGCCAGCGAGGGTAATGCTGGTTTCTGCAACATTCTCAACAAGGACTGCACCATAGGCACCACGCTGGTACCGGTGAAACTGGCGCGCTACGACGTGCATGAGGACCGTCTCGTGCGCGACAGCGCGGGACACTGCATCGAAGTTCCCGCGGGAGAAGCAGGGCTGGCGCTCATCCAGGTCAGCAAGGACGCCCTGTTCGAGGGCTACACGAACGCTGAGGCCACGGAAAAAAAGATCGTGCGCGATGCCTTCGAATCGGGTGACTGCTGGTTCAACACCGGCGATCTGCTGCGCACCATCGACGTGGGTTTTGCCTTCGGATTCATCCACTTCCAGTTTGTGGACCGGGTCGGCGACACCTTCCGCTGGAAGGGCGAAAACGTGTCCACAAACGAAGTTGCCGAAATTCTCAACCTGCATCCACAGGTGGATTTTTCCAACGTGTACGGCGTTTCCGTGCCAGGCACTGACGGCAAGGCCGGCATGGCGTCCCTGACCCTGGCGCCCGAAGTCGCAACGCTGGATCTGCACACGTTCTCGGACCACGTCACAAGACAGCTGCCTGCGTTCGCCCGGCCCGTTTTCCTGCGCGTGCAGACCGAACTCGCGGTAACCGGTACCTTCAAGCTGGTCAAGGGCGATCTGCGCGAGCAGGGCTTCGATCCCGCTCTCGTGAAAGAGCCGTTGTATGTGATGTTGCCCGGTGAGACGCTGTACCAGCCGCTGACACCAGAGGTGTTTGCACGTATCCAGGCTGGCGAGGCAGGGTTCTGAACCAATGACAACACCCACCAACCCACCCCGGCTCGGCTATCTGCTGCCCACCCGCGAGAACGTCATGCGCGGCGAACATGGCGTGCGCAACCTGCTCGACGCGGCACGCATTGCCCGCGGCCTCGGTTTCGATTCGCTGTGGGTTGGTGATTCGCTGTTCGCGCGTCCCCGGCATGACCCGCTCACGCTCCTCGGCGCGGTGGCTGTCGCCGCGCCGGGAGCGACACTGGGAACCGCAGTTCTGCTGTCAGCACTGCGTAATCCGGTGGTTCTGGCACAGCAACTGGCAACCCTGGATCAGATCTGCGAGGGCAGGCTGGTCATCGGCGCGGGCATTGGTGCCGATGCGCCACCCGTACGCGCGGAATTTGCCGCCGCATCCGTGCCATTCGAACGTCGCGTGGGACGCCTTGTGGAAGGGTTTGCACTGTGCCGCGCCCTGTGGCGCGGCGAACCGGTAACGTGGGAAGGTCGCTGGCAACTGCAGGACGTTACGCTCGGGCCACAGCCTCATCGCCCCGGCGGGCCGTTGATCTGGCTTGCCAGCAACGTTGACGCTGGCGTAGAACGCGCGGCGCGACTGTTTGACGGGTGGTTTCCCATCGGACCGGACGCCGCCACCATCGCCGCCCGGCACACGCTTCTGCTGGCTGCTGCCAGCGAACACCGGCGCCCACCAGCAACGACCGCGGTCTATCTCACCGTGTGCATCGACACGCCTGACAACAATCCAGAGGCGCAGATCGACGCCTACCTCGCCGAGTACTACGGCGTTCCCGCGCCTGCGATGCGGCGCGTCCAGGCATGCAAGGGGGGCGATACGGAAGCCGTGATGGAATGGTTGCAGGCCTTCGTGCGCGCTGGTGCGGATCACCTGGTACTGCGACTCGTGGGCAACCATCAACGCGCGCTTGCGGCCCTGGCGGAACAGCGCCACCTGCTGGGGTGATCCGGGGAAGGCAACAGGCGGGGTCTGCCTCCCACGGAACATTCCCTTCCTGTCAGTCGTCAGAGGCGAAGCCGATGAGGTGCAGCAGGCTGACGAACAGGTTGTAGATGGACACGAACAGCGTCACCGTGGCCATGATGTAGTTGGTCTCACCGCCGCGCACGATATTCTGCGTTTCGAACAGGATGAGCCCGCACATCAGCAGGGCAAACACGCCGGACAGCACCAGGGACAGGCCCGGAATGGCGAAGAAGTAGGCTACCAGGGACAGCACGAAGGCCACCAGGATGCCGGCCGTGAGGAAGGGGCCGAAACGCAACATGTCAGGGCTGTCCGCACGGCGGGCATAGATCGACAGACCCACGAAGGCCGCACCGGTTGCCGCCATGGCGGAGCCGACGATCGTCGTGCCGTTGGCCATCGCCAGGTAGTGGCCGATGATCGGACCCAGCGTATAGCCCATGAAGCCGGTGAGACCAAACACGGAGACCAGGCCCCAGACGCTGTTGCGCAGCCGTGTCGTCAGGAACAGCAGTCCGAAATAACCCACCAGCGTGATCAACAGCCCGGGATGCGGCAGGTTGAGGGCAACGCTCGCCCCCGCCACCGCGGCACTGAACAACAGCGTCATGGACAGCAACCGGTACGTATTGGCCAGCACCCGGTTGCCAGCCAGGCCCGCGGTATCATGGCCCGGAAACACCGTCCGGTCATCCGCCACGCGCGCGATGGCAACGGGGCGGCGGGGATCGGTATCACGGAATCTATCGTTCATCGTCATCTCCTTTGAGACTGCCGGCCGACTCTAGCGGCCTTCGTCGGGTTAGACAAACCACTGGCTGACAAGTTCCCGGCGGGTGCCTTGTCGCCACAACTTTATGCGGGCAGCACCGGATAGGGGGCCGATTCCTCCACCTGGCAGTACAGGGACTGAAACTGCCAGCCTTCAGGCTTGCGCACGTAGCTTTCCCGGTACCAGCCGATGATGCGCTGGTGACGCACCTCGCCGCCACCCAGATTCTCCGTATACAGCATGATGAGCCGCCAGTGCCCGGTGGCCGTGTCCCCGGTCACCTCGATGACGGGATTGATGGCGTTGTGGGCGGAATTGCGGATTCGCCCGCTGCGGCCGACATCTCCCAGCATCTGGCGTATCGCCTCCCGGCCCTCGGCCCTGCCCATGCTGCTGGCTTCCCACGAGGCGTCCTCGGCAAACAGCGGACCCAGCAGATCAGGATCATGATCCGCATCGCAGGCCGCGCAGTAGCGCGCCTTCAGCTTGCGGATGGCTTCGATGTCCTCCAGCACGCGCACGCGTTCTTCAATAGTGCTCACGGACGCAAACCTCTCTGCGCACATAAAAGTCATCGCGCAGCGTAGTCGGTCTGACGGGTTATTGTCGAAATCTCTGCATCCGCCAGCGCGCCCTGACGGGCAACGTGGCGCCTTCCGGCATGAATTCACGCGAAGGCGCCCGAAGTGGTCGCTCGAGCCCGCCCGCGCAACCCATTCCTGGAGCCAGGTGCCGAAAAATTCCGTATCGGCAGTCCGAGACGCGATGGCCACGCCGACCCTATCGCCGATACGCGCGTGATTGGCGCCGCCTGGCGGTTGGCCCCCGGGTTTCCCTGGGCGACGTTCGTTGGGCAGAATGGCCTGCCACGCAATATCGGAACCGTGTTGCCGGACCAGATACCGCCCAACGGGCCACCCCCGGGCCCCGCCGCAGAAACCAATCAGGTCATGCTGTTTGGTCGCGCGGTACGTGACTCGGCCATCCCGACCGCCTTTGCGTTCTCACTTTTCTACGCCCTGGTCAGCATTTCCCACTGGCGGACGATAATACCGCCGCACAACGTCACGCTTGGGGTTCTGACGGCCACCACGGCCATCCTGTTCCTTATTCTCGGCTGGCGCTGGCGGTACCGTACCCCACCGACGGAAAGCGTTGTCACCGTCATCGCCATCATTCTGGTGATCAACAACATGGCTGCAATCGGTCTCGCCGACCGGGAGGACGCGTACTACGGCCAGTTGTTGTCGCAACTCGCCATCGCCCTGTTCGGCCTTTCCTGGTGGCGCTTCGCGGGCCTCAGCCTGCTGATTTCACTGCCGATCCTGACCGGCCTGCTGATCAGCGACTTTTCCGGTGACTGGCGGATTCGCGCTTCGAACTGGGGCAGCGCGGTGATGCTGTCGCTCATCCTGCACCTGCTGACCATCCGGTTCCGTGAGCATCTCAACGCAGCCCAGGCCGAAAGCGAGCAGCAGCGGCTGGCAGCAGAGAGCAACCTTGCACGTTTTCGCGAGGAAGCAGCGCACCGCGAAGCCCTGCAGGATCAACTGGCACACGCCGAGCGCCTGCAGAGTCTCGGCATGCTGGCGGGAGGGGTGGCACACGATTTCAACAACCTGCTGGCCGTCATCATCGGCCGTGCCAGCATCCTGCAACGGGAAATGGGGGACGATCCGCGGCGGGAAGGCATCAATGACATCATCGACGCCGGTGAGCGCGCCGCCTTACTGGCCCGG
This sequence comes from Pseudomonadales bacterium, assembly GCA_024234635.1. GTDB lineage: Bacteria > Pseudomonadota > Gammaproteobacteria > Pseudomonadales > Azotimanducaceae > SYFY01. The sequence continues at coordinate 131,800 of JACKNX010000003.1, forward strand.
GAACTCCTCGCCTACGCCGGCCGCAGCACGCGCATCGTGGCGCCACTGGATCTGAACACGGAAGTTCGGGGCATCTGCGCGCTGGCCCGCAGCTCCCTGCCGTCGGGCGTCGAACTCGAACTGCAGGAGAGCGGTAACGGTGTCATCGTCGACGCCGACCGGGGGCAACTGCAACAGATCGTCCTGAACCTGGTCATGAACGCGGCCGATGCCACGCGAAGCGGCGGGGGACGCATTCGCGTCACCACGGGGCATTGTCACCTCACCGCAGAGGAAGCCAGCCACCTGGAACCGCTCATGACACGCCCCGGCGGCGCCTTCTGTTTCCTGAAGGTCAGCGACGATGGCGAAGGCATGTCCAGCGAAGTCCGTCGCCACGTCTTTGATCCCTTCTACACCACCAAGCCCACGGGACGGGGTCTGGGACTGGCTGCCGCGCTGGGAATTGCGCGCGCCCACGGCGGCGGTTTTGCGGTCATCAGCCAGCCGGCCCGGGGCAGCGAATTCACGCTGTTCCTGCCGTGGCGCGATGCCGCGCCGGCGCCACCGCCCGACGCCACGGCTGAAATCGCCTTCCATGCCAGTCCGGTGGTACTTGTCGTGGACGACATGGAGCCAGTGCGCGCGACGACCGGAAAGCTCATCGAAACCTGTGGCTATCGGGTTGTCCTGGTCGATGGCGGCGAAGCCGCGCTGCGCGTGCTCGATCGGGGACAACAGGTTGACCTGGCCATCGTGGACATGAGCATGCCGGGAATGAGCGGCGAAGCGACGCTGCGCGCTCTCCGCGCCCGTCAGCCGGACCTCCCGGTACTGCTGTCCAGCGGCTTCGATGCCCATGAAGCAACTGTCCGCCTCGGTGGCATGCCGGGCGTGGACTTCCTTGCCAAGCCCTATCAGCTGCACCAGCTACGGACAAAACTCGACACGCTTCTGCAGGGCACAGCTGTCGGGCAGCACGGAGATGAGCACACCTGACAGTGGGAGGGGGGTTCGCCGCGGCCGGGACGGGAGGGAGCATGTACCCGGTTGGGAGCATGCCGCGGCGAACCGGGTGGTGTCTGGTGTACCGCGGCTCGTACATCCACTTTCACGAGCCACACCAGACATCCACCGTGCTGCCACTTTACGCATCAGGGAATGAACCGAAACTGAACATTTGCGAACAGCGCCAGCAGGTGACACGGTAATAGTTTGTAACGATAACCCTACGATTCGTTACCAATACGTCATACAACAAGGACACATACACAATGACGCAGCCTGACAAGCCATCGGCACTACTGCTCGATCTCGGCAACGTCGTCATCCACACCGATGCGCGTCGCGTATTTGCGGCCTGGGCCGCCAGCGCCGGCGTCGACCAGCAGGTTTTCCTCGATCGCTGGCGTGCGGATGAAGCCTATGCGCGCCACGAAATCGGGGAACTTCGCTTCCAGGACTATGTTCTGCACATGCAATCGATGACCGGCGTTACCATGAGCCAGCGCGACTGGAAAGCCGGTTGGAACGAACTTTTCGTGGCACTCTACCCGCGCGTTCTGACCCTGTTGCGGCGACTTGCCGGAAAATATCCGCTCTATGCCTTCACCAACACCAATCCCACTCACGAGCATTCATGGCGCTCACGCTACCCGGAACTCGATGTCTTCGAGCACGTTTTCGTTTCGTCACGGATCGGACGCCGCAAGCCACACGTGGACGCGTATCACTACGTGTGCAAACGCATGCAGCAGCAACCCGACAAAATCTGGTTTCTCGACGACAATCGAGCCAACGTGGAAGGTGCCTGTCAGGCAGGGCTGAAGACATTCCGCATTCGCAGTGAACAGGATGTGGTTGACATACTGTCCCCACTTCTGGCGTTCAGCTGACGGATTCCGTCCCGGCTAACGCGTGTGCGCGAGGGCGGCGTATTTGTCGAGCAACGGCAATACGGTGTCGGCATCCGCGGACGGCAATGCGAACACCACGCGGTTGAAGCCCATGCCGATCAGCGCATCCAGGCGCGCCGGATTTGTTCCCACACCGAAGATCGTGAAATCCGGCTCGCCCGACCTGCCGCCCTGTCGCCAGGCACGCCGGACTTCGCCAATGACAGCCGGATAGTCAACCGCGCCCTGCGCCTTCGCGCGCGCCGGATCCTGATGGATGGGAAACCAGCCATCGCACCATGCCGCGATCCTGTCGGGCACCCACCGACTGGACGCGCCAAGGAGGATTTTCGGGCCGCCGGCCTGCACCGGCTTGGGGAACGACCACAACGGATCAAAATCCACGAACTGGCCGTGGTATTCCGGTGCGTCGTGGGTCCAGATGGCTCGCATGGCCTCAACACGTTCGCGTGTCACCTTCCAGCGGTCGCTAAACGCCACGCCATGATTAGCCATTTCCTCTGCGTTCCATCCCGCGCCGATGCCAAGCAGCACCCGGCCGCCTGACAGGACGTCAAGCGATGCAACCTGCTTGGCCAGCACGATCGGATCGTGTTCGGTCATCAGCGTGATGCCGGTGCCCAGCTTCAGCGACGTGGTGACCGACGCGGCTGTCGCCAGTGCGATATAGGGATCGTACGTATGCCAGTATTCGCGCGGCAGTTCACGGCCGCCCGGCCACGGCGACTGCCTGCTAGAGGGTATGTGGGTGTGCTCGGGAAGAAACAACGATTCGAAGCCACGCGCTTCCAGCGCGCGTGCCAGGCTGGCTGGCTGGACGGAATAGGTCGTGGGAAATATAAGGGCGCCGAAGGCTACCATCACAGCTCCTGAAGGTACTTTTTCAGCGTATCGCGATACGTCTCATACCGTGGGTACTGTTCATCCGTGACAAGCCCTTTCATCGACTTGTCCAGGCGATGTATGCAGCCGAGCGTTTTGCTCCTTGCCTTGCGGGCGAGATCGACCTGGTCCCTCGCTTTCATAAGCGACTGCAGGCCTTTTACGCGACACTGGAAAAACGTTGTGACGTTGTCCCGGAAGGAGGTTTTCTGCTCATCGCTCATACCGATTCTCGCGGCGGCCAGAACCACATCGGGTTCGGCCCAGGGCTGCACGGGGGCGGCGTCTTCAGCGTACAGAGGACCAGTGAACAGGCTCAGCAGAATAACGGACAAGGAACGAAAGACATTCACGATGAGAATCCCCCGACAGTGCTTGATGCGACCCCGATTCGGCAGGCATCACATTCGGGATCAGATGACGGACTGCATGGCCAGCAGTTTTTGCCGCTTTTCGATCTTGCGCAGGTAACGCTCGCCAGCAGCCCGATGACGCCCTCCAAGACCGACATTGTAAGCTTTCAGCGCACAGGTGACATCGCCACAGATGTCCCTCAGGTGAGCCAGTACCTGCGCACCACAGTGGATGTTCTGTTCGGGATTGTTGAGATCGACACCACCGCAGAATGCGCCCCAGTACTTGGGGCGAATCTGTGCCGGTCCGACAGCGCCTACCGCACTGCGTGCGCGCGCACTGAACGTACTCTCGGCATGGACCAGCCCCGCAAGCAGATCCGGATCAAGCCCCTGACGCTCCGCGGCCTGCAGAATCCAGATGGCGTATTCATCAGCTACCGCACGACGCAGCTTGAACGCTCTGCGCAGACGATCCGAAAACTCACCAGCCTCTTCCCGCCAGGCGGGCTTTACGGCAATGGCAGGCAACGCAAATGCTGAAACGGTGGTTTCCTTGTTAAACACCACCTGGGCGAGAGAGAAGCTGAGTGTCCATAGCCCGAAGACGAGCCCGGTAAACGCACCGCTCACAGCAGCAAGGTGGCGCATGGAGACCAATGATGGAATACGCATAGTCATTGGGAGCGGGAGTTTACCTGCGAAAAAATAAAGGCGTTACCCCTAAAACGCTTGACTTTTCGCCGATAGGCGCTTTCGCAAACCGCCGCACAAACTTACAAAACGCACGAAAACGCCTAGAAAATCATACTGTTGCGAGTATAGCTTCAAGTTGCGCGGACGTCGGAAACCCGTCCCTCACAGGCTTTTCCGCGTCATTTTTACGATTGCGCCAGGTATCTGTGCCTCAGGAAAGAGCCCGTTCATCGTTGACCGGAACAGGACGGATCGCCGGAATGGCTGTTCCGGAATCCGTCCGGAGAGACATTTCGCAGGGCCTAGAGCTCATGACAAGCCTGTAAACGTGTCGATCGCAGCGATACGCTCACAGCCGTCGACTGACACGTCATCCCGCACGAAGCGCATCAACAATCTTGCGCCGCGCGTCCAGATCTTCCACCGGGAAGGACGCCGAGGTGCGGTCCACGAAGTGTCCATAGCGGGCCAGCATCTGCGGCGCAATGTCCTTCGGCTCACCCATAACGCCGAATGCGTGCAGAAGATCATCACCGATCAGCGTACCCATCTCCTGCCATCGTCCCTGCTTGGACATGCGATTGAGATCCGCCTGCAGCTCGCCGGCACCGATGGCTTCGAGTACACCCTTGTAGGCAGGCGTGGAACCATAGAATGCAATTCGCTCCCTGGCTGCCTTCCTGCTTGCCTCGTACTCCCGCTCATCGCGTCCGGTGACAACAAAACAGCTGTAGGACAGCTCGAACTGCGCACGCGTTCTACCGGATCTGGCCAGACCACGCTCGATTGCGGGCAGGGTGACGGACTCGATGTAGGGGACGTTGGAAAACGGATGGATGATCATGCCGTCCGCGACCTCGCCCGCTACCTCCGTCATGTGCGTGCCTACCGCCGCAAGCACCACTTTTGGCGCACCGTAGGTGGTGTTTTCGGGTGAGAACGCCGGCGTCATGAGCGTGTGCGTGTAGTACTTGCCAACAAACTGCAGCGGCTCCCCCTGGTACCAGTTGGCCCAGATCGCCCGCATCGCCAGCACCAGTTCCCGCATCTGCGCTGCCGGTGCCCCCCACTGCATGCTGAACCGCTTGGTGATGTGAGGTTTGATCTGCGAACCAAGACCCAGCGTAAAGCGTCCCTGCGAGTACGCGTTCAGGTCGTGCGCCAGGTTGGCCAGGACCATGGGACTGCGCGCGAAGGCAACGGCAATGGAGGTGATGAGTTCCACCTTCTCGGTATGTTCAGCCGCCAGCAGCAGTGGAAAGAAGGGGTCGTGATTCATCTCCGCCGAGCGGATCCCGTCATAGCCAAGCGCTTCCATTTCCCGCGCCGTTTTCGGAATCTTTCCGAGGTCGTTACCCAGTCCCGCGTCAACTTTCATCGGTCTCGTTCTCCCAGGGGTTTTCGCGCGGCTGCCGGCAGCGGGAACGCTTCCGGCAGCGGCGTCATTCAGGCAGCCGTCAGCGCCGCGATCATGCGGCGTCTGTCGTCGACGGGCAGTGACGCATAGGCGGCGGAGGTGCGATCCACGAGATCGCCATAGCGGGACTTGATCTGAGCGGGAATGCTGGCCGGCTCACCCACCACGGCAAACGCATTCATGATGTCGTCGGTGATCACGTGCCCCATCTCATCCCATCTGCCCTGCTTGGACATCCGGTTCAGTTCACCCTGCAGTTCTCCCGCGCCGATGCTGTCGAGTACCGGCTTGTAGGCTGGCGTCGAGCCATAGAAGGCGATCTGCTTCTTGGTGGCGATCTTGGCAGCCGCCAGTTCCTTCTCATCCTGTCCTGTGCAAACGAAGACGGGGTAGCTGATCTCGAAGTCCTCGCGCGACTTGCCCGCCTTGGCGAAGCCTCGTTCCAGCGCCGGAAGGGTGGTTTCGCGAATGTACTTTTCCGTGGAAAACGCGTGGATGATCACGCCGTCCGCCACTTCACCGGCGACTTCCGTCATCATCGGCCCCACTGCCGCCAGAAACACGCGCGGTGCGCCAAACTCGTTGTTGGTGGGTGTGAAGAACGGCGTCATGAGGGTGTGCGTGTAGTACTTGCCGGTGAAGGTCAATGGCTCACCCTTGTGCCAGCAGGCCCAGATGGCGCGCATCGCGAGAATGTACTCACGCATGCGCGCGGCGGGATCGGACCACGGCATGCTGAAACGCTTGGTGATATGCGCCCGGATCTGAGAACCGAGACCGAGTACGAAGCGGCCTTTCGATGCGGCGTTGAGATCATGGCCGATGTTGGCCATCACCATCGGCGTGCGGGCAAAAGCGACGGCAATGGACGTCATCAGGTCAACCCGCTGCGTGTTCTGTGCGGCCACCAGCAGAGGGAAGAACGGATCGTGTGACGTCTCCGCTGTCATGATGCCCGAGTAGCCGAGTTCCTCCGCCGCCCGGGCCTCCGCGCCAACCTTGTCCAGATCGAATCCGACGCCACCATCTACTTTCATGTGCCCCTCACTCTTGCAGTAACAACTGTTCAATCGCTGGTCATACCAGCCACCGGGATTGTTTCATCGGCGTCCGGGCGAAGCAATCCACTGACCGGGCCGGAGCCATCGCGGAAAAAATCCGTGGTCAGCCCGTCCGTACCGAGCGTGAGCCGGTAGAACAGATTGTTGGGGTGTCGCAATCGATTGGCCTGAACGGGTGTCAGCTCCAGCAGATGTGTCAGGATCGCGCGCGAGACGATGCCGTGCGTAATCACCGCAACCCGCGGCTCCGGAGCAGCAAGAACACGCTGCAGCGGCGTCACGATGCGGTCGATGACGTCCGGCAGATTCTCACCGCCCGGCGGACGGTGGAAGTAGGGATCGCGGTCGCGCAGCCACCATTCCCCGGGGTCCATGGCGGCGATCTCGTCCACCGTGAAGCCGGACCAGTTGCCGCAGTCACGCTCCATCAGCCGTTCGTCGTACTCCACCGGAACACCGAGAAAACGGTTGATGATGGCGGTGGTTTCGCGGGTGCGGCCGGACGGCGAGGCGACGATGAAATCAACGCCGCCCAGATCGACCAATGTCCGCCCGTGCCGATACGCCTGCTCGCGACCGTTATCATTCAGCGGTGAATCCAGACGCCCCTGCATGCGACGCTCGGCGTTCCACTCCGTTTCACCGTGCCGCACGATATAGATGGTTTTCATGGAAGCGCAGTCTACCAGAGCCCCCCCGCCACGGACTTCAGCCAGGAGTCTCCCCTGCCACCGGAGACCCTGATAGGCTCCAGATCCCGACGGGAGTATGGAAGGAAGAATTCGATGACCACCGACAATCTGACCACGATGCGCATTGAAGCCTCGACGGTGGGCGATACCCTGCTACGCGCGGCCGACCGGTTTCCGGAGCGCGCCAACCTCATCTTTCCCGACGGCAGGAAGTCACACGCGCAGATGGCCACTGCCGCCTACGAACGGGCACGCGGCCTGTACGCGCTCGGTGTGCGTCCGGGCGACCACGTCGGCATTCTTGCCCCGAACTGCCTGGCGTTCATGGAGTTCCTGTACGGCACAACCCTGCTCGGTGCGGTGGCCGTACTGATAAACGCCCGCTACAAACCGTCGGAACTTGCCTATGTAATCGAAAACGCGGATCTCAAGCTGGTCGTCACCACCGATCTGATCTCCGAGTATGCGGATTTCGGCCAGTTGCTCGAGGATGCGCTCCCAGGGCTTGCGGATGCGGATGGCGCGCGCCCCCTGCAGCTTGCCGCCGCCCCGGAACTCCGGCATGTCGTCATGCTGGGCGCAACCCGCAGGCCCGGATTCGTAACCCAGGACCGCTTTGAGGAACTGAGCAGGAGAGACGCACCTGTCGATCGGCTGCGCGTGGGCATTCGTGTTTCCGATCCGGCGATCATGATGTATACCTCCGGCACCACCGCCAATCCCAAGGGCTGTCTTCTCAGCCACGAGATACTCGTTCGCAACGGTTGCAACATGAACCGGTGCCGCTATTTCCTCAACGAATCCGATGTCTTCTGGGCGCCGCTGCCGATGTTTCACATGGCGGCCATATTGCCGGCGCTCGCCTGTCTGGACGCGGGTGCAGCCCTGGTTTCGATGCTGCACTTCGACGCCGGTGTTGCGCTCGATCTGTTCGAGCGGGAAAAGGTCAGCGTCGCTTTTCCGGCCTTCCCGACCATCACTAACGCAATCATCACTCACCCACGCTTTGCCTCGAGCGATCTGTCACGCATCCGGCGCCTGAACAACGTCGCCCCCGTGGACATGCTTGTGCGTTTCCAGAACGCCTTCCCTGCCGCCGTGCAGACGGGGGCATACGGATTGACGGAAGTCGGCGGCGTGATCTCCTTCAATCATCCGGGCGAGACGCTCGAACAGCGCCTGGAAACGTGCGGCGTTCCTTTCCCCGGCATCGACGTGAAGATTGTGGATCCCGACACACTGGAAGAGTTGCCGGTGGAAGCGCGCGGTGAAATCTGGGTGAAGGGGTATGCGGTATTCTCCGGCTACTACAAGAGCCCTGAGAAAAATGCCGAGTCCTTCCACGACGGCTGGTTTCGCACGGGTGATCTGTGCAGCCTGGATGCACGGGGCGCCATCCGCTTCCACGGACGACTCAAGGACATGCTGAAAGTCGGCGGCGAAAACGTTGCCGCGCTGGAAATCGAATCCCATCTCGCGCGTCACCCCGCTGTGCGGCTCGCGCAGGTCATCGGCATTCCCGACGCCCGGCTGCAGGAAGTGCCGGCAGCGTTCGTGGAACTCAACCCGGGAGAAACCGCGACAGCGGACGAACTTATCGCGCATTGCCGGGCCCAACTCGCCAGTTTCAAGGTGCCGCGTCAGGTTCATTTCGTCACCGAATGGCCCATGTCCAGCACCAAGGTCCAGAAGTACAAACTGCGTGACACCCTGCTTGGCTGACCACCAGCTGAAAAGAAGGCCATTGCGGCCAACCGGCCAACGTGGTTCCATCACAACGCTGTAACGTGTTATTGAATTTGCGGGCGGACGGGCACGAACACCCGCCCCTCGCTGAGCGGCTTCGGGGTTCCCTGGCAGTCGTATGTAGTTGTCAGCGCCTCCCCTTGGCCTGGTGAGTGGGAAATTGGGGGGAACACTATGACATTCCAGCTGTCCCGGGCGCATCGCTGCGTCCTGGCTGGCCTGCTTATTGGTACTGGTACCGCAGCACAGGCCGCCGAAATCGAAGAAATTGTTGTCACTGCACGCGCCACGGAGGAAACCGTGCGGGATATTCCCGTCGCCATCACGGCGGTCGGCGAAGAGCGATTGAACCTGTTCAGCATGGAAAGCTTCATGGACCTGGAAGCCATGACGCCGCAACTCAGCATCGGCCGCTCCACCAGCGGCAGCGGCGCGTCAATCTCCATCCGGGGTATCGGCTCCGCACCTACCAGTATCGGCATCGAGCAGTCCGTAGCGGTTGTCATCGATGGCGTCTACTACCCGCAGGGAAGGGTCATCAACGAAGGCCTGTTCGATACCAGCCAGGTCGCTGTTCTGAAAGGACCGCAGGCACTCTACTTCGGCAAAAACTCAACCGCCGGTGTGATTTCGGTTGTTACCAACAATCCCGGGGATGAATTCGAGGCGAGCGTACGGCTGAACTACGAAACCGAATCGAAGGACACTACCGCGGAAGGCATTCTCTCCGTGCCGATCAACGACAAGATCGGCATACGACTGGCCGTGCAGGGATCGTCCATGCGGGAAGGCTGGATTGAGCAGAATGCCTCGAACATTCCCGATCAGTACGGCACGCTCGATGCCGCCACCGGGAACATCGATTTCTATTCCAATCCTCGAACCGACGGGTTCTTCCCGAAAGAAGAAACGCTCTACGCCAGATTGACCGTTGCCGGTGATCTGACGGAACGGTTCCACTACAACGTGAAAGGCTCCTACGGGCGCTTCGAACAAGGTTATACAGGAGGCGGGGAACTCTACGATTGCCCTGCCCTCGGCGGTGTGGCGCACACCAGCCAGCTGGTGAATCCGCAACCTCCCGGTCGTCAGACACCACTGCGGGAACCCATTCCCCTGGTTGGCGTCGATTGCTCGTTTGATGGCTCGCGCGGCTGGAACGGCGTGCCTCCCGAAATCGCCGCCGTCAATCCGCTGCTGAACCAGTTCGGCGGGGGTGCGCCGGGAGAGAAGTACACCTCGTGGGTGACAACCGCCACCCTGGACTGGAACTTCGACAAGTTCGACGTGAAGGCAATCCTCAACTATCACGATCAGAAGATGCGTTGGGTAGGCGACCAGGACGGCGGCGCACGCACCACGATCTTCGCCGGCGAGCGCAATACCTTCGAAAACTTCTCCGCGGAAGTACGCGCGGTGACCCGTTTCGATTCGCCCGTCAACTTTGTCCTCGGCGGCTACTACCAGGACACCAACCGCTGGTTCGATCAGGACGTCATCTTCGCTTTCATTCCGGTACCTGGCGTCGGCGTGCTGGGACCGCGCAACACCGCCCCACTGGCCGATCCGGCGGACGAGTTCACCGCCTACAACAAACTGTCCGAAACGGATGGCGAAACCCAGTCCGTTTACGGCGAAATCGTGTGGGACATCACGGATCAGTGGCAGTTGACCGGCGGTCTGCGCTACATCCACGAGACCAAGGACTCGTACTTCATCCAGCCATATGTTAATCCCTTCGTCACGGGCCTGTTCATTCAGTACGACCCGAACAATCCGGCAACCCGTGTGTCCTTCGACCAGACCTTCAAGAACGCAATTCCGGAACTGACGCTGCGTTGGGAGCCCACGGACGATCTCACCCTTTACGCCGCCTACAAGGAAGGCTTCAAATCGGGTGGCTTTTCCAACAGCGCCATTCTGAGCAACCTGTCACCACCCGGTGGATTCGACTTCGTCTTCGACCCGGAAAGCAACAAGGGTGGAGAAGTCGGTGTGAAAGCCGCACTGTTCGACCATTCGGTGATCGCCGCGTTTGAAGTCTTCTACTACAAGTTCAAAGACCTGCAGGTGGACTTCTTCAACTCGCAGCAGTTTGCCTACGTCACGGAAAATGCCGGCGGCTCCGAGACCAAGGGTGCTGAACTGCAGGTGGACTGGGCAACACCCATTGACGGCCTGACGGTCAGCGGCTCCATTGGCTACCTGCAATCGAAATTCACGGATTTCGACAGCTTCTGCTACGTCGGCCAGACGCCCGCGCAGGGCTGCACCCTGCTGCCCGGGCAGAACGAGGCGAACATCCGGCAGAACCTGAAGGGCAATACCCGCCCCGGGGCGCCCAAGTGGTCCGGCTTCATCCAGGTGAATTACGAGCGGCCGCTGAACGACAACCTGATGTTCGGCATCACCGGCAACATGCAGTACAAGAGCAAGACCATCCTGAGCGCCACCAACCCCACGGCAACGTACGAGGCCTATGCAACGTATGACGCCAACATCCGTATCGGCGGGCCGGATGACAAATGGCATGTTGCGGTGATCGGCAAGAATCTCTCCGATCGTTCCGCGATCATCGGTGCCGGCAACGTGCCGGGTACGGGTGGGAACACCGGTACAGCCGAGGGATTCCTTGGCGATCTGAATGGCGGTGCCATTCGGTCCCGGCAGATCGAACTGGAATTCCTCTGGCGCTACTGATCCCGATACCGCCTGGCCACGGGCCCTGACATGTCAGGGCCCGTTTTGTCTGGGAGACCGAATCCGCGTCAGTCCTTGCTGGTGCGGTAGTCTCCAAACGCCTGGTCCCGCTTGGACAGCGCATCCGTCAGACCCTTGCGCAATTCCGCCAGGTGCGCCTGCGTGCTGGCCGTGAAGGTTGCCAGCGTCTGCATCTCCGTCCCGGCACGAATGCCCGCACGAATCCCCATGGCGTCCATCTGCCGGTGCACGGCCCGCTTGTTGATCTGCTGGATGTCGGTAGGCACCATCGCCACGCGCTCGGCGATTGCCAGCACCCGCTCTTCCAGCTCGTCGGCGGGGAACGCACGATTGGCAAAGCCGCTTTCAACCGCGTCGAGGCCAGACATGTGATCGCCCGTTAGCATGAGCTCCATGGCGCGCCTGAGGCCGACGATCCACGGATAGAACTGGTTGTCCGGTGGACTGATGGAGCGCACCACGGGGTAGCCGATCTTCGCGTCTTCCGCCACGTAGACCAGGTCACACGCCGTCGCGAGTTCCGTACCACCCGCCAGACAGTATCCGTGCACCTGCGCGATCACCGGCTTGGCAAGGTCCCAGATCTTGAAGAATCCGTCCACCACATGCCGCGGCCAGTTCCCGAGACCGCCCGCCGTGTAAAACGGCTGCTTCTGCGCAACATTGGATTTGAGGTCGTACCCCGCGGAAAAACAGCTTCCCGCGCCACGAATGATGACAACCCGTACGCTGTCGTCCTGGTCTGCCTGTTCCAGCGCATCGAACATTTCGCTGCGCAGCTCGTTGGACAGCGGATTGCGCTTGTCCGGGCGGTTCAGCGTGATGCGCCGCACCTGTGGCCGCGGATCGTCGACGATGATCTTCGCATAGGTCATGACTGCCTCCCCTGATAATCAGAACGAAAATTTGTCCGCGGTGAAGGCCGCGAATGTGCGCTCAAGGTCTTCCGGCTTCCCGGCCAGTGGCGCGATGATGGACGTATGCACGCCTCCAGCGGCGTCTTCGCGAATGCGCTCACGCACTTCGTCCTCGCTGCCGATGATGCCGATCTCGTCGATCAGGGCATCGGACAGCGCACTGGTGGTCTTTGCGCGATCCTTCGCCGCCCACCCCTCGCGAATCGCCGCAGCGGCATCCTCATGCCCTGACCAGGCCAGGAAATTGTTGTACACCGGTGTGGCGTAGTACGGTGCAAACGCCGCACGGAACAGGTTGCGGCCATACTCCTTGTCATCGGTAACAAGCACCATCGCCCGGTTCACCACTTCCACGCCCTGCCAGTCCTTGCCGGCCTTCGCGGCGCCGATCTTCACGTGTTCGATCATCTTCGGCAGCGCGCTCTTGGGCCAGAGGTTGAAGATCACGCCATCGCCTACTTCGGCCGCCATCTCGATCATGTTCGGACGCAGACAGCCGATATAGATCGGCGGTGGATTTTCCGAGGGTGCCTGGCGATACCCATGGCTGCGAACCGTTGCGCCACTGAAATCCGTCTTTGCGCCCGTAAGCATGGTGCGCACGAGTTGCGCGGTCTCCTTTACCCGGGTGAGCGGCTTGTCGAGCGGTATGCCGTTCCACTGTCCCATGATGGTCTGGCTGGACGAGCCGAGGCCCATGATGAACCGGCCAGGCAGAAGTTGGGCGATGACATTCGCCGATGCCGCCAGCACGGAGGGCGAACGCGTATATACGGGTGTCACCGCCACACCGATGCGCAGCGTTTTCGTGTAGTGCGCCAACGCCGCGATCTGTGTCAGCGTATCCGGCGCACCGGAGTCGGAGAACCAGGCATCGGGAATACCGTTGGCCTCCGCCCACTCCAGCCGCGCGCGAGTGTGTTCCAGTTTTGGGCCTGCAGGTACGGTAACCGCTACCCGTTTCTGAAATGCCATGGTTTCCCTCCTCGATCGGAATTGCGTGATAGTCCCGGCAAGCCTCGCAGATCGGACAGGGCCAGATCAAGGCGCAGCCAAACACGGGCAGGGTCGGTTTCGGAACGCCGGGGTGCCGGCCGATTGACCAGGGCCATCCTTTGCTATCATCCCGCTCCCCGACGGGGCAGGCCCCGGCAACGATGACAGGAGAGGATCATGAGCGACGTTCAACTCACCGCGGTGCGCGCTGCCCACCAGTTCGACGAGGCGGCGCTGGCCAACTATCTCTCCAGCGCCATCGCCGACTTCGCCGGTCCGCTCACCGTGCGCCAGTTCGAGGGCGGTCAGTCGAATCCGACGTTCCAGCTCATCACGCCCGGCCGCCGCTATGTGATGCGCAAACAACCCCCGGGCGAACTCCTGCCTTCCGCCCACCAGGTGGACCGCGAATATCGCGTGATGGCGGCGCTGGCCAATACGCCGGTGCCGGTACCCCGGATGTATTGCCTCTGCGAGGACCCGTCCGTGATCGGCACCAAGTTCTACGTCATGGAAATGGTGGAAGGCCGGCTGTTCACGGAAACCCGCCTGCCCTCACTCAGTCCCGCCGAGCGAAGGGCCATCTACCTCGAACTGGCGCGCGTGCTGGCGGAACTGCACAAGGTTGATCCCATCGCGGTGGGTCTGGAATCCTTCGGGCGACCCGGCAACTACTACGAGCGACAGGTCAGCCGCTGGAGCAAACAGTACGTCGCCTCCCGAACCGAGGATCTGGCGGACATGGACACGCTCATCGCCTGGCTGCCGGAACATCTTCCGGAACAGGGCGCACCGGTCATCGTGCACGGTGACTACCGGCTCGGGAACGTGCTCATCCATCCGACCGAGCCGCGAATCGTGGCCGTGCTCGATTGGGAACTGTCCACCCTGGGTGATGGCCTGGCGGATCTTGGCTATCTCTGCCAGGACTGGCATGGCGACTCCTATAACGACGCCGGCCTTGCCGGCGCGGATCTCGACGCGCTGGGCATTCCCACGGAGGCGGAATTCATCGCGCACTACTGCCAGCACGCGCACCGCCCGGCGATCGACAACTGGAAGTTCTATCTCGTGTACAACATGTTTCGCTCGGCGGCGATCATCCAGGGCGTGTATAAACGCGGCCTCGATGGCAATGCCAGCTCGGAAAAGGCGCTGGAATACAAGGATGCTGCTCGCCTGAAGTCCGCGCAGGCCGTGAAACTGTTGCAACAAGGGAGCTGACCGCTCACTCGCGGTCTGTTTCTGCACAAGCCCTTGGACGGAACAGCGATTGCGGCCGGCTGCCTCGACGCCAGGTCGCCCGGGAGAGGCCCGGATGGCAACGGCAACAACCGGCTGGATGGGGACAACGCGCTGCTGAAACCTGTTTCCCGCCGCGCTCAGCCGACGTGCGTGATGCGCTTGCCCGGCAGGGTGTGGGAACGACCGCGAAAGGCGGCGATGCGCGTTCCATCCTGGTTCCTGACGTCCACATCGTAAACGCCGGTACGGCGCGCCCGTGACAGTTCCTTCGCTGTCGCGGTGAGCTCATCGCCCAGTTGGGCAGGCGCAAGGAGGTCGATCCCGAACCCGGATGCGACGGTGAGTTCGTCATAGGTATTACACGCAAACCCGAAAGCCGAGTCCGCGAACGCGGCGATCAGCCCACCATGGCATGTTCCATGGCCATTGAGCATGTCTTCGCGTACCCGCATCCTGAGCACCGCTTCGCCCGGAGCAACGCGCAGAACCTCAATGCCCAGGCTCTGGCTGGCGCGATCGTTCACCCACATCAGATCGCGCACGCGCTCGGCAATCTGCTGCGGTGTTTCCAGGCCCGAATCGCAATCAGACATCACATGCCACCGGAATCTTCAGGTAAGAGCGCCCTCAACCGAGCGTCTTCGCATACGCCTGATTCCGCTTCACTCTTTTCGCCAGCGACCACCGGTGCACTTCCGACGGACCATCGTAGATGCGGAACGCGCGAATCTCCCGGAAGACCTGTTCCACCACCGTATCGCCACTCACCCCGGTGCCCCCGAGAATCTGTACACACCGGTCGGCGACGCGAAACAACGCTTCCGACACCGCCACCTTGGCCATGCTGCTTTCGGTCGTACCCAGCGCGCCGCCATCCAGCACGTCCGCGCACCAGTCGATCATCAGCTCGGACTGTTTCAGGTCGATGAGATTGTCCGCCAGCATGAAGCCCACGCCTTCATGGTCCACCAGGGGTTTGCCGAACGCATGCCGCCGCGTCGCATACGCGGCTGCGACGTCGTTCGCGCGCTCCGCGGCGCCCCACCAGCGCATGCAATGGGTGAGTCGAGCCGGAGACAGGCGTACCTGTGCGTAGCGGAAACCTTCGTCCAGTTCACCAAGGATCTGATCCGCGGGAACCCGCACGTTTTCCAGCGTCAGCACGCCGTGCCCACCCGGCATGGAGCTGTCGATGGTATCGAGCACACGGTCGATGCGGATGCCCGGCGTATTCATGTCCGCCAGGAACATGGTGGCGGAATTTTCCGTGCGCGCCATGATGATACCGAAGGCTGCGCCATGCGCTCCGGTGATGAACGTCTTGCGCCCGTTGATGACCCAGTCGTCCCCGTCACGCGAAGCGGTGGTGGCCATCATGCCGGGATCGGAGCCGGCGCCGCCATCCGGTTCCGTCATGAGAAATGCCGAGCGTGTATCCCCCGCGGCCAGGGGACGCAGGAAGCGTTCCTGCTGTTCAGGTGTTGCCACCTTGTGCAGCAGATGCATGTTGCCCTCGTCCGGCGCCATGATGTTGAGTGCGATACACGCCAGCGGCGAATAGCCCGCCGCCTTGAACACGGCCGCGGTTTCCCTGTGCGTAAGTCCGTAACCACCCAGCTCCTCCGGCAGGTGTGGCGCCACCAGGCCCGCGCTGCGCGCCAGGCCAACCAGCCGCGTCCTCAATTCCTCGCTGGGACCATGGCTGTGTTTGCCGGAATCCGCGCGGAATTCAGACTCCAGCGGAATGATCTGCTCCACGACAAACTGGCGGACGCGTGCAGCCAGTTCCTGCACGCGGGGAGAGAGTGACTCGGTCATTGTGTTTCCATGCGATCGTTTCCGACGCAGGACACGCAGCGCGCGCCTGCGGCCTGAAAATGGCGCGCGTATCGGATTCGCGCGCCGATGGCGCTTTACAGCATTTCGCTGGCGATGAGCTCCAGGACTTCCGGCTGCTGTCCACCGATGAGCATGCTGCCCACCTGGCCGGTCTTGCCAGCGGCTTTCCAGCGCTGCAGCCGCTCACGGATACGCTCCTTCGGACCAACAAGATGGCAGGCGTCGATCAGTTCGGCCGGCACCGCGGCCATGGCTTCGTCCTTGCGCCCGGCCAGAAACAGATCCTGGATTTTGACGGCCGCATCCTCGAAACCAAGGCGCCTGCAATAGTTGTTGTAGAAATTCTTGTCACGGGCACCCATGCCACCGATGTACAGCGCCATGCTGCCGCGAATGGGTTGCATGCAGGCCGCCACGTCATCGCCCATGATCGCCGTGACAAACGGCGCGACGTCGAACTGCGCGAGCGTTCGCCCACTCGCCGCCAGGCCCTTGCCAATGGGATCGGCAAACACGGAGTATTTTTCCGGGTCCATCCAGATCGGGAAGAAGCCATCAGCGACTTCCGCGGCTGCCTGAACGCCGGCGTCGGTGATCGACGCCGAATAGATCGGAATATCGTATTCCGGCTTCAGAATACTCTTCAGGGGCTTGCCCAGCCCGGTCGCCCCCGGGCCTGCGTAGGGGAGCTGGTATTCCCTGCCCTGGTAGGTTACCGGTCCCTGGCGGGCGAAGATGAGCTTCATGATCTGGGTGTATTCCTTCAGGCGCGTAACCGGCCGGCCGTAGGGAACGCCATGCCAGCCCTCGACCACCTGCGGTCCGGACGCCCCCAGACCGACGATGAAGCGTCCTTCGGACAGTTCGGACAACGTCATGGCCGTCATCGCCGCCATCGCCGGTGAACGGGCCGGCATCTGCATGATTGCCGTACCGACCTTGATTTTCGTCGTATTTGCCAGAATCCACGTGGCCGGCGTGATCGCATCGGACCCATAAGCTTCACTGGTCCACACCGAGTCGTAGCCGAGGCTTTCCGCGAACCGGATGCCGTCCAGGTTGAGTCCCATTTTGCGGCCGGAATAACCGCTGATCAGGCCAAGTTTCATGCCAGTGCTCCTAGGTAACCGGAAAAACAGGCCGGGAAGATTACCCACATCGCGGGCAAGTTGCACATCAGGGGCGCCTATTGCTTACTGCCGCCATGAGCACCCAAGAGACGGCGGCAGGCGCGGATACGCCGCACGCGCCACCCCAGGCAACAACCACCCCGGACGTCATTGCCGAGGCCATGGACGAAGTGCAACTGAGCCCACTTTCCATCCAGGCGGCAGCGCTCGTCCGCTCCATGGAGGCGTTGTCCAACATCTTCTGGATCTCGCTCGGCGGCACGGTGCTCACGATCTTCTTCGCCGGCCTGAACCAGCTCAACGTCAACGCCAACTCGGACTACATCGCGCTCGGCGAATACCAGGTCCCCAAGGCGACGCTGCCGGTGGCTGCCGCAACATTTGCGCTGTTCGCTTTCTGGATGACGGCGAACCGGCTCACCATGCTCGCGTATGTCCTCGACACCACACGGCTACCCCGATCGATGGTGCACGAGATCTTCCACCTCAACCCACCGGTGCTGCACGTCTTCGATCGCACCAACCTGAATATCTGGTCACCCTTCACCGGCGTGGCGGTACTGCTGCTGAACTGGGGCATCTTCTTCGGTAACGCCGTGGCGCTCACGGGCAGCGTGGCCGCCCAGCAGATCGCCGTATTCGCCGCTTTCAACTGGGAACTGCTCATCGGCTTCCTGCTGGTGATACTGCTGGTCATCGTGTACGGCGTGCGCGGCGTCGTGCCGCCGCTCAAACGCATCTTCGAGCACCTCCATGAGCAGCCACTTGCGATTGGCTGGCCACGCTGGTCGCTGGCGGTCATCGCCATTGTGGCCGTGGTCATGGCGAACGATCAGTTCGACGTGGACGATGGACCCGATAACCTCATCGGCCCTGCCATCGCCAATGCCGTCGATGGCGAAACGCTGCTGGTCAATGGCCTGGAGATCAACCTGTTCGGCATCGACGCCATGGAACGTGATCAGATCTGTCAGAACATGGCTGGCGAAGACTACCCGTGCGGACGCACGGCAGTCATGGCGCTGCAGAAGCTGATCGAAACGCACCAGGTCGTTTGTCTGCCCTTCTTTGCCGTGAATGCAACCCGTGTGGTGGGCGCCTGCGAACTGGTAACGCCGAACGAGCCGCCGCCAAAGACCCCGGACGACTTTCTCAGCGAGGCGTACCAGCCCAACAGCCTGTCCCGCATCATGGTGGAACAGGGGCATGCACTCACCGTGGGCTATGGTCGTGAATTGTTTGGCGAGGAACAGCGTCAGGCGCAGGTACTGCGCGCCGGGGTCTGGAGCGGCAGCTTCGAACCGCCCGCGTCATGGCGGGCACGCATGCAATAGAACGCAGCGCTGATAGTTTCACGCCAATCACCCCGCGACTGCCTTGCCGTGTACCACGATTAGGCGGAAGCTCACGGCCATGCCACCCTGGATCGAATCTGCAATCCATCATGCCGCCCGTCATCACGACCGTCTGCCTGCTCGTGTTGTCCAATCTGTTCATGACCATCGCCTGGTACGCCCACCTGAAGGAAATGGCGCACCGGCCGTGGGTGGTGGCGGCGCTGGCGAGCTGGGGTGTCGCGCTGTTCGAGTATCTGTTGCAGGTGCCCGCCAACCGCATCGGCTACAGCGTGCTCAGCATCGGCCAGCTGAAGATGCTGCAGGAAGTGATCACACTCACCGTCTTCGTGCCATTTGCGCTGATCTACCTGAAGGAACCCCTCAAGCTGGACTACCTGTGGGCGGCGCTGTGTCTGCTCGGCGCCGTGTTCTTCACATTCCGGGATCGCTGGTCAGGGGTCTGAGTTGCTGAAACGCACCGCCATCATCCTGCTCATCGCCGGTTGCGGCGTGCTTGTGGCGACCGGCTTCGGCCAGTGGCCGCTTGCCGCCATCGTCGCCAAGCTGACCGCGTCCACCGGTTTCTTCCTGCTCGCGCTGGTGAGCGGCGCCTGCCGCAGCGCCTACGGGAACCGGGTTCTGGCCGGACTCCTGGCGTCCTGGATCGGCGATGCCTGCCTGCTCGGCACGACCGACAGTGCATTCATTGCGGGACTTGGCGCGTTCCTGATTGCCCACCTGTTCTACTGCGCCGCGTTTGTACGCCATGGCGTGCACCGCCCGGCCGGATCTTTGGCCCTGCTCATGCTGCTGCCCGTGACGGCGATCGTCATCGGCGCGCTGTGGCCGGATATTCCCGGGCCGATGCGCCTGCCCGTTGCGTTCTATGGCGGCGTCATTTCGCTGATGGTGGCGCTGGCGGTGGGCGCCCGTTTCGCGGGCGGTACGTGGCTGATTCCGGTGGGCGCCGTCCTGTTCTTCATCTCCGACCTGTCGGTGGCGATCGGGCAGTTCCAGCGGCCGGACTTTCCTCCCGGCACCTGGGGTCTGCCACTCTATTTCACCGGCCAGGCCCTGCTTGCCGCAAGCACGCGCGAACAGGTACACGCCGCCAGCACCTGACGCCGACATGAGCTGCTACCAAACGGTTTTCTCCAACCGCCAAAGCGCCTATAAAGAGGGCCTCTACTCCCGGTACCCCCGCAGTATGAAATACCTCCTGGTTCTGGTGCTTCTGACGATTTCCCTGGCACCGGCGCTGGGCGCCGAACTGCCCGCCACGCTTCGCGAAGCGGTCAGGCAGCTGCAGGCGGAAGCCAACACCTCGCCCACCGACGAAACCAGTCGCGCCGCCCGCGCGGAGACTGTCTGGCAATGGGCCAATGGGTTGTCCCTGGCAGGAGTGCAGCTACCGGTGCATGCCACGCAGATCGCCACTCAGGCGCTGCACGCCCGCGGCAAGCGGCTTGCGATCGACCACATGCTGGACAACCTGATCGTCGAGTTGTCACTGATGGATGACACACCGACGGCGCTGGGAACGCTCACCGCGACGCAGGGCCCGTTCACCGCGCGTACGCACGCCGAGATCCGGCAAACCTACACCGTGGGCACCCGGGAAATACCCACCGGCGGCGGTTTTGTCATCGCCGCCCACTTCATGAGCAATGCCGCGGACTGGCAGATCACGGATAGCGCGGGTGACAACTATCTCTCCATCACCAGCAGCAATCCGGCGGTGAATTTTGCCGCCGACAGCGTGCCGTTTCCCGGGATGCATGGCGGCTTCCGGGGCACCGCCAAACGCATCGTGTTCCGCGTCGCCAGCGGCTCGCTGAACGCCGGCGACACGGTCACCATCACCTATGGCGATCGCTCCGGCGGTGGCCGGGGGCTGTTGCTGCCCAGCTTTTCCACGGATGCCTGGCCGCTGCCCGTTTACGTCACATTCTCGCCGGGAGACCAGTTCTTCAGCCTCCCCATCCAGCCGATCCGCATTGTCGGCGCGGAGCTGACCGGCGTAGCCGCGTTCGGGCCGTCCATCGTAGGCGTGAACGAGCCGTTCACGCTGTCGGTGCGCGGCGAGGACGCCTTCGCCAATCGCGCGGCCGGCGACATGCCGGGCTGGCGGGTTTATGCGAACGACACGCTGCTTGCGGAGGTACCGCCCGGAGGCGACGCCGTTACCCTGGTGGACAACCTGAAACTGGCAAGTCCAGGTGCCTGGCACATCCGTGTGGAGAGCATGGATGGCAATGTGCGCGGCGAAGGCAATCCGATCCTGGTGCAAACCGCGCCTGTGGATCGCATTTTCTGGGGCGATACGCATGGCCACTCGGGATTTGCCGAAGGCATCGGCACACCGGAGGGCTTCATGACCTGGGCCCGCGACGACGCGCGCCTGGACTACGTGACGCACAGCGAACACGACGTATTCATGGACGACGCGGAATGGGAAACATTGCGCCGCACGGTCATCACCTATTCCGAACCAGGCAGGTTCGTGCCGTTTCTGGGCTACGAGTGGACCGTGGAGAATCGCCTGGGTGGCCACCACAACGTACTGTTTCGCACACCCCAGGACAGGGCGCGCCTCGGCAGCCAGCAGTTTCCGACGCTGAGCCGTCTGTATGCGGGCATTCATGCCGCCGTGGCTGAGAAGGACGTGCTGCTCATTCCTCACGCTCACCAGAGCGGCGATTACCGGTTGGTGGATCCCGAGCTGACCCGCCTGGTGGAAATCATGTCCATGCACGGCAACTTCGAATGGTTCGGCCGCATGTATCTCAACCACGGTAACCAGGTGGGCTTCGTGGCCGCTTCCGACAACCATCTGGCCAAACCCGGCTACTCGGCCCCCATTGGCGGGTCGCTGTCGCAGCGCGGCGGACTTGGCGCGGTGCTAGCGAGCGAGCGCACGACGGACGGTATCTTTGATGCCATGCGTGGCCTGCGCACCTATGCCACCACCGGGGATCGCATCATTCTGTCCTTCACTGCCAATGGCACACCCATGGGTCAGCGTGCGCCAATGGATCGCAATCGAAAACTTCAGGGTCAGGTGATCGGCACCGCCCCCCTGGACAATATCGCCATCTTCAAGAACGACCAGCTGCTGTGGACGCAGTCCTATGCCCTGGAGGATCGGCACAAGGGTGAGCCACTGGAACTCGCCGTAAGTTTCGACTCAAGCGCCGAACCGGTGAACCCGGGGGACAATCCGCGCGGCTGGCGACCGTGGAGCGGCTTGTTGAAGGTCGTTGGCGCCAGGGTACTGGCGGCACGTCCGGCCCGGCAACAGAGTCTCACGCTGTCACGCATCAGCGCCGATGCGAACGCCCCGGATACCTGGCGGTTCGCCACTCTGAGCCGCGGTGCACCGAGCACGCTGCTGCTGACGCTGGACGACGTGCGCGCCAATGCGTCGCTCAGCATTCAACTGGACGAAGGTATGGAATTCGGCGGCGCTCCGCCCATCTATCGCCAGCATCAGCCCGTGGACGCGGCATCCGTCACGATACGCCTGGCGGATCTGCGCGACGGAAGACAGACGGCACGCATGCCAGCCGTTGACTACCAGGACGAAATCACCGTGCGTCGCCTCCGCCCCGGCGGTACACGCGAAGCGAGCTTCGACGTTGACGACACAGGCACGACGCAGGGCGACTACTACACGGTCCGCGTGATGCAGAACAACGACGCCATCGCGTGGTCGAGCCCGATCTGGATTGGCGGGCATCCGCCACGATGAGCCAGCGCACGATGCATCCTGAGTTCACGTTGCACCCGCAACTCGAACAGGACACCTGTGTGGTCATGGAACTCGCCGTGTGCCGCGTGTTGTTGATGAACGACGCGCGCTACCCGTGGCTGATCCTCGTGCCGCGCTTCGCCGGCGTACGCGAGATCTACGACCTGCCTGCGGATACCCAGGACGTCATCTGGCGCGAAGTGGGCCACTGCGGGTCCCGCCTCATGGACCTGGTCAAGGCCGACAAGCTGAATATCGGCGCGTTGGGTAACCTGGTACCACAACTACACATACACGTGATCGCCCGGCGCCAGGATGACGACGCCTGGCCGGCACCAGTGTGGGGAAGAGGCGAAGCGCGGCCGTACACCGCGCCTGCCCGTCAGAAACGACTGGAAGCGCTGAGGCTCATACTCGCTCGATGATGGTGGCGGTACCCATGCCGCCGCCGGTGCACATGGCAATGAGTGCCGTCTGTTTGTCCAGCCGCTCGAGCTGATCGACCGCTGTGCCGATCAGCATGCCACCAGTGGCACCGATGGGATGCCCCAGCGCAATAGCACCACCGTCCACGTTCACCGTCGAATGATCCACGTCCATGTCCTTCATGAACTTGAGCACCACCGCGGCGAACGCCTCGTTGATTTCCCACAGATCGATATCAGCCTTGGTCATGCCCGCCTTCTGCAGGCAACGCTGCGCGGCCGGCGCGGGCGCCGTGAGCATGATCAGCGGCTCCGTACCTGCGGTGGCAATCTGCCGGATCTTCGCGCGGGGTTTCAGGCCGTGCGCCTTCGCGAACTCCGGACTCACCACCAGTACCGCGCTGGCACCGTCCACAACGCCGGACGAGTTGCCTGCGTGGTGCACATGATTCAGCTTGCCGGCTTGCGGATAGACCTGCTGCACCATCTCGTTGAACGGCCGATCGAAGCCTTCCGCATGAAAACCCGCCATCTTGGCGAAAGACGGCTGCAGGTCCTTCAGGTTCTCCAGGGTGGTGCCCGGTCGGGGATGCTCGTCGCGATCCAGCGCCAGCGTACCGTCGTCGTTGTAAATCGGAATCAACGCATTCCTGAAACGGCCATCTTCGATGGACTTCATCGCCCGTGTCTGACTTTCCACGGCATAGCGATCCACATCCTCGCGGGAGAAGCCTTCCAGCGTGGCGATCAAGTCCGCCGAAATACCCTGCGGTACCTGCGGATGCAAGCGCATCAGGTGCTCGTTGTTGGCATGAAACCCGTTGGCATGTAACGGCGAGTAGCGCGACATGAACTCCACACCACCACCGATCACCGCCTCCTGCTGACCGCTCATCACGCCGGTTGCCGCAAAGTTGACGGCCTGCTGGCCGCTGCCGCAGAAGCGGTGCAGCGTGACACCCGTGACGGAAATCGGCCAGCCCGCATCGAGAACGGACATGCGTGCGATATCGTGCGCATGGTCGCCGCTGCCCGTACCACAGCCGAGGACCACGTCTTCGATCAGGGAGGGATCGATACCTGTCTTGTCCTTCAGACCGTTCAGCACCTGCGCCATGCAGCGCTGTGGATGGAGGTTGCTGAGTGAGCCTACGCCGGGTTTGCCCCGGCCGCGGGGGGAACGCACTGCGTCGATAATCCATGCT
The DNA here is from genome assembly GCA_024234635.1 of Pseudomonadales bacterium. Taxonomy (GTDB): domain Bacteria; phylum Pseudomonadota; class Gammaproteobacteria; order Pseudomonadales; family Azotimanducaceae; genus SYFY01. Next base: position 156,108 of record JACKNX010000003.1, read on the forward strand.
TCTCGCATGTCAGCCTCGTAAAGTAGTGGGATCCGCCCGATTCTGTCGAGCCGGACAGGGGTTGGCAAGCCAGGCAGTATCCGCGGGCCTATTCCGTCAGATGCAGTTCGCCGTCAAACACGCCGCTGGAGCGGATCAGTGACGGTACACGGCGGCCACCGCGCTCGGCATAGAAAATTTCCACGTCCGACTCCCGATCCTCGGACTTCACGTTGAATCGGCAACCCTCCGCTGACTGCTCCAGCAGACTGAACTGATAGAGATTTCGCCCCGTGTGCACATCGCGCAGCCGGGCGCAGTCTTCCACCACCCAAAGTGCGGCAACCAGATCGATACCCGGTTGCACGGCCGTCGTCGGTCGTTTCTCGCCATTGCGCACATACGTCACCTGACCTTTCTCCACGGTGACCTGCTTTTCCTTGTTAACGTCGCGCTGGGCGTAGTGATAGTGCTCAGCCTGGGGTTCGCCCTGATGCAGCCGGCCCCAGGCACTGAACCGGGAGCGAAATTCCTTGACCAGATCGAGCAGGCCGGTGGACTGGGCCTCTCCCGTGACCTCGTAACGCTGTGCATCCGCGTTAATGGCGACATCGATGAAGCCCGCGGTAAGGGTGCCCATCGTCGCTTCATAGCGCAGGCGCAGCGCATCGGCTAGCGCCGCCGGCGTGACCAGTCCGGCGGTGGCGGCAACTAGCAGGGACAGGGATAGCCGGCAGACCGTTCGCATGCGTTCATCCTGATTTTCTCCGGCTGAACTCAGTCTGAAGCCGGACTTGGAATTGCCAATCCGAGGGCGGGCACATCATACCCCCGTTGGACTGCCGCACGTTCCGCGATATTCCCATACCAGCGGCACACCGCCGGGTACGCGCGCAGGTCGATGGTCTGATACTCGAAACGGGACACCCAGGGCCAGACCGCAATATCAGCCAGGGAATAAGTACCCCCCAGATAGTCCGCTTCCGCCAGCCGACGCTCGAGCACCCCATACAGCCGGTGGGCTTCGTCCAGGTACCGCGCCTCCGCATAGGGTGCCTTGCCCGGATTGTATTTAACGAAGTGGTGCACCTGGCCCAACATGGGGCCCAATCCGCCCATCTGCCACATCAGCCATTGCAGCGTCACCCAGCGATCGCTCCCCCAGAGCCAGGGTGCATAGGTATCGGCCAGATAGACCAGGATTGCACCGGACTCCATCAGCGTTACGCCAGTGCGCTGGTCCACAATCGCCGGGATGCGGTTGTTGGGGCTGATGCGCAGGAACTCCGGAGCAAACTGTTCTCCCTTGCCGATGTCGACAACGCGCACCGAGTACGGCAGCTCCAGTTCTTCGAGGGCGATGGAGATCTTGCGCCCGTTGGGCGTAGCGAACGTGTACAGGTCGATCATGGCAACCGGTCCGACAGCAAAGCGGCCATGCTACCCGAACCCCGTCGACGGGAGGGAACGAGAACCGGCGCACAATTCGCATTGGCGACCAACCCGCGATCCGGCACGACGATTCCCGTCGACCGTTGCCGCAACCGCGCACAGACCCGTTGTGATCCACGTCACCGGAAACGGGATTGCGTTTGTGCCTGCCGGCCTGATCGGCGACCCTGTGAAACCGTAGTTCCGGACTCCCGATGGTGCCGAATATCCCGCAGAAAAAGGACGTCCTGCCGTGTTCGAGCTGACGCTCCTGCCCATACCCCCCCTGCTGGCGGCACTCGTCGCCGGGGCGGTGTATTCACGGGTATTCAGGAACGATCACGTACCCGGTGTAAACGGGCTCTCCATGCTGATGCTATCCATCGGTTTCGCCTCCCTGGTGCAGGCGGGCGGTCTGCTGCTGGCCGATCCCTCACACCGCCTGCTGGCAATGAAGATCGCCGGCGCATTGCTCGTGTTCGCGCCGGTTGCCTGGTTCGCCTTCTGCATCAGCTACTCCCGACGCCAGCTCAAGTTACCGCTGGCGCTGCTGAACATTGTCTCCGTGATTCCGCTCGTCTCGATCCTTCTCGGTGCAACCAACCCCATGCACCACCTGGTCTGGCTGGAACAACCCTTCCCGTTGTCCCCCGGGCCCTGGTTCACCTTCCAGGAATACTACGGCTACATACTGATCATCGCCGGCTGCGCGATACTTGCGTTCATGCTGTCGCTTGCCCAGTCCAACTGGCGACCGATCGTTACCGTCCTGTGTGCCCCCGCAATGGCCTGCATCGGCAACATCACCAGCCTCTCTGGCGAAGCCTGGGGGCAGGCTCTCGAACTGACATCGCTGGGCTTCGCACTCGGTGCATGGGCGCTATACCGCGGCATTCTGAAAAACGGCTTGCTGGACACAATTCCCGTCGTGCGCGACCGCGTGGTCAATCAGCTCAGCGACCCGGTGGTGGTGACGAGCCATCGCGGCATCATCATCGATGCCAATCAGGCGGCGCTGACCATGTTCGGCATGCCACGCGAGGAGGTAATCGACCGCACGATTGCCCAGTTCATGTCCAACTGGCCACCGGCCTCGCTCACCGAACGTGGGGCGGCACACGATGAGATCACGATAGGCGGACAGATCTACGACGTCGCCTTTTCGCGGCTCGATCCGACCCAGAACTGGTCTGACGTCGTGCTGGTGTTCCGGGACGTCACCGTACGCCGGGAGGACGAACGACGGCTGCGCAAGCTGCAGAAGGAACTGGAGCGACTTGCGCACACCGATGCGCTGACGGGCCTCTACAACCGGCGCATTTTCATGCAGCGTCTGGAAGAAGAAGTGGAGCGCGTGCGCCGTCATGGCACGACGCTTTCGGTACTGTTGTTTGACCTCGATTTCTTCAAGAAGGTCAATGACACTTACGGCCACGACGCGGGAGATATTGTCCTGGCCGCGGTGGCACGGGTTGCAACACAGGTGAAGCGCATGAGCGACGTCGCCGCCCGCCTGGGCGGCGAGGAATTTGCCCTGTTGCTCCCTGAAACCGACCAGCAGGGCGCCGTACAACTGGCCCAGCGTCTGCGCACCGCCATCGAACGTCACCAGTACCTAAGCCCGGCCGGTGTCCCCCTGCACGTGACAGCCAGCATCGGCGTTGCTACCGCCACCCATGAAGCCCGGGAAATTGAAAAACTGCTGAGTCTCGCCGACCGTCAGTTGTACCGCGCCAAGAACAACGGACGGAACAGGGTCTGCTCGACGATGCTTTAGCAGGTTGCTGAGAAAGCAGCCTGGGAAGCCAGCCAGGGATGGCTGGCCCGCGAATGCAGCGGACAACGCTGCATTGGGCGCGAGTCGGCGAAGCCGCCGACCGCTGAAACAAGTCCGGGAGGGATTTTTTCAGCATCCCCTCATGGAAAGAAGTTCCATGCGCGACAGTGCTGGCAATCGCAACGCGGCCAGCTGTTAGAAAACTGACTCACTGGCGCTGACATGCACGCGCCCGGTCAGATCAGTGGAGAAGACTCAGGGTGAGTGCCCCCCCACCGTCCATCGGCACATAGCCAATGTTTATCCTGCCTTCGCCTTCCGGCAGAAAGGCGTTCCGCACGAAGGCGCCGATGAAGTGCCCGAGCGCATTGCCGACCAGCACGTCGCTGACATGATGTTTGCCAGCTTCCACCCTGGCCCAGGCGGTGCCGGCAGCAAGCAACTGAGCCCCGGCGATCGCGCCAAGGCGGGCAGGCTCGGACAGGTTCATCGCGTTCACGTTGTAGGCGGTTAGCGTCGCCAGCGCACTGGTACGACCAGCGTGTCCCGAGGGAAAGGACTTGTCATTGCGGCGGTTCGGCCGCTCCCGACCCGAGATTTCCTTGAGCCCCGTGGAAACCGCGCCTTCAAGCGCCACGGCAGCAAGACCCGAGGACAACCCGGCGACTTTGTCGCCAAGTGTTTCGCTCGGCGCGGCCAGCGCCGTCAGCAGCCAGAATCCCGCCGTTGCCTTCTGCAGCACATTGCTGTCGTCGTCCGCATTGCTGCCGAAGACAGGCTGGTGTCGCATGGCCCAATCCGTGAGGTGACCGTCCGCGTTGTCGATCATGAGGACGCCGGTTGCCACCACAGGCACCCAGGTCCCGGGCTCGAGCGCTGCATCCCTGGCGGCCTGCCAGGCCTGGCCACCGGTGGGCCAGCGGGCATCGGCACCGTACTTCCCACCGGCAGACAGACAGCCGCCAAGCAGAGCCAGCAGCGGCAGGATCAGTATCAGACGCATCGTGCGACTCCTTGTTTCAATCTGTTATGCGCTCAATCCGCACGCTGGCGTGAACATTTCAAAGGGCCGCGAACAAGGTGCATCTACTCCGGCGCCACATTGTCGTCTGATTCAGCGTCCGTTGCCGGAGGTGGAGATTCCGGATCAGGGCCGGATTCGCTCGGCGTCGCGGACAGATCGCCACCGTCATTCAACAACTGCTCGGCGATATAGGCAGCCATTTTGAACGCGCCATCAACCCGTGACGACCGCACCGTATAGTCGCTGGCATCTGCGCCCTGATGGAGTTGCAGGGTATAGTCGCCACTGCCATCCGTGACCGTAAACGTGCCCTTGTCGGCGCCCTGTGACTGCGCACCGGCATCTGCTTCACCAAGAATGCGCAGATTCTCGAAGCGTTCAGCATACAGACCGGCCTTCTCCTGATCCGCCGCCACCCCATCGAGCAACCAGCCTTCCGTTCCCTTTTCCAGCTTCCAACCCGCGGGGCTGACAATCGATTTCACGGGTGCTACCGCGGCCAGCATCGCCTTGTCCAGCCAGTCCTCGGCTTTCACCGGCGCCTGATAGTTGCTGAAAGCAATGGCAAATACATCCTCGCTACCCGCAGCACGTGCGTGAACGCGCTGGAAGCCGGGCGATGTGCCAAGAAACACCTCTGCCAGTACCGCATCGCCTTTGCGAAAGCTCACCCGGCGCTGGAATTTGTCTTCGCTGACTTCAAACCGCTCGGCACTACCGCTTGTCGTTGCCACCGGCCAGGGCGTCGAGAAACCGGCGAAGTCGGAGATCAACTTGTCGACTTTTGCCGAGTCGGCAGGGAATGCGCCAACCTGCCACTTCCCATCGTTGCGTGTCAGCGTCAGGGACTGATCGGCATCCGCGATGATCACACTATCCACCTCGGATGGGGTCAGGGACAGCAGGTTCGCCGCATTCCCCGCCTCACGTGCATCCAGCAACAACACTGCTGCGATGATGACAAGTTGCGCAACCAGAAGCCCCGTCAGCAAGCCGATTCGGCTGTTCATGCCGCACCTCCCTGCATCCACGCAATGACCTGTTCACGCCTGCGACCGCGCAGACGACGCCAGATGATGTAAACGATGATGACGCCCAGAAGCGCCAGCCCGTAACTCAGATATTCGATGGTGAGGCGTGTACCCTCCTCCAGCGGCGGCAACGTGCGATTGAAATTGCCGCGGGCGCGAATACCCGTGAGGCTTTCGTCCTCCAGCGCCCAGTCCGCCAGATTGGCCATCATCTGCACGGAGTTGCCGTAGAACGTACCGTCCGCCGCGCCAACCATGCGCAGCGTCTGATCGGCAAGGAAGGAATTGGAGCCGAACACGAACAGCCGCGCGGACTCCGGAGAGCGCTCGATCACCGAACTGGCAACCGGGGTTTTCGCCGCCTCCGCCTCATCCGGATTGTCGGCAGCCTCCGCTTTGGGTGACTCCTCGAGCAAGGGTGAGGGCTTGCCTTTGAAGAAGGAGTCGAAGCGTCCCTGCAAAGACACTGCAAGCAACTGGACTCCGGTATCCCCGACAGGGGCAAACGTGCTCAGCCCCTGGTCGTCGAACTTGGGCACCACGTTGGTATCCGATGAATGCCAGGCGCCGGCGCTCGACTTCAGCAGTTCCGTCACCGTGTGCGCCTTACGTGCCTCCTCCGAAACCGTCAGCGGCGAAACCCAGGGCATGGTTACCTGCGGCAATCCCTGGAAGATGGGCAGGTCCGCCATGCCTTCCGGCCGGATATCGGGGAAGTACGGGTAGTCCAGCATCATCAGATCCTGAAAGCTGAAACCACCTACGCGCCTGGTCACCGGTACCGGAAACGGTGAGTTCTGTGGATCGAGCACCAGCGATTTATCCACCTTCACGCCCATGCCGGTCAGCCAGTCCTCAAGTCCCGTCGTCTGCGGCGACGCCATGAGACTCTGCTCCGCTATCTGCGCATCAAAAGCCCCCGCGGACAACACCACGGTGCCCCCCTGCATGAGGTACTGATCGACCGCAAACACCTGCTTCTGGCTGAAGTTCTCCGGGTCGAGAACGATCAGCATCTCCGCATTGGCCGGCACCTTGCCGTCATCCAGCGTGGCAGACTCCACCTCGAAATCGCTCGCCAGAAGATCCCGCAACTGGCTGAACTGATTCCCCTGGGGCTGCATGTACGGCATCTGTCCGGGCATCGGTGACGGAGTGACCAGCACCACGCGCTTGAGCAGGCCACGCGCGAACCGTTTCAGACCGTCTTCGATGGCTTTGGTGGTCGATTCCGCCGTCAGGCCCTCGACAAGCGGAATCTGCACGACCAAGTCACCCTGCTGCAGCGTCATGTAGAAATAGAACTGGTTTGTGTCGAACAGGCTCATCGCCATGGGTTGAAAGCCGTACTTTTCCTGAATCTCCAGGGCAACCGCCCCATCGCCCGCCTGGGGATCGACCACGTCAACGGTGAGTTTGTCACCGGCCTTCTGCCGAAGTTCATCGAGTACCTTGTCGACAACGCCGCGATAGGCGACCAGGGCGTCCGGCAGTTTGTCGTCAGCGGATATGTACGCCTGGAAACGCACCGGATCTGTAATGCTGGCAAACAGCGAATCACCGCCCTGAAATCCGTACAGCACCTTCTTGATGCTGCGGGTGATATCGAACTCCGGATTGCGCAGCTGCACATCGATATCCGATTCCCCCGTGACCTTAACTTCGATCAGGTCGCGGAAGTCCAGTACCTCGTACTTGTCGCCATAGACGATCAGAACGTCGTAGTAGGCGTTGACCAGGCTGGCCTGATACCGGTCGGCAACCTGAAACGGCACCGGCTTGATGCTGTATTTGGTATTGGCTTCGTCCTCGGCCTCTGGATTGCTGGCCGGATCGACGATTTCCACACGCACCCGCCCTTTGCCGGCAATTTCGTATTCGCGCAGCAGATCCTTCATCCGCGGTACGAGCGGTGCCAGCAACGGGTGCGTCTTCTCGCTGAAGTAGCCACGAATGAGCAGCGGTTCACGCAGCTGACCAAGAAAACCCCGCGTGGCATCAGAGATCGAATAGATGCGTCCCTGCGTCAGGTCAAAGCGCGCGCTGCCCACGTCGGCAAGCCATACGTTCGCCAGCAACAGGTTGCCGACCAGCAGCGCCGTGCCCACGCGCCACCCGCGGTGAACACTGTTGTCACCATCGGGCGCCCAGCGCTCCCTGGTCAAGGCATAGACGTTGAGCGCAAGAAAGACGATGGCGATGGAGCTGTAATAGTAGAGATCGCGCAGGTCCAGCACACCGCGTGTGATGGACTCGAAGCGTGAACCCGCGCCGATCGCCAGCAGCGTATCCGCCACCCAGCCGCCAGAGAGCGAAACCAGAAGCGGCGAGCCCAGCATGTAGAACAGACCAGCAACCAGAGAAGTGACAATCAGCGCAACGATCTGGCTGTCCGAACGCGCACTGACATACAGGCCGATGGCCAGATAGGCGCCACCCAGCAACAGCGCGGCCACATAACCAGCCAGTACTGGCCCCCAGTCCAGATCGGCGATGAAAGACACCACGAGTGGTATCGGCAGCGTCAGGAGCAACGCCAGCGCCAGCAATAACCAGCAGGCGAGGAACTTACCCAGCACGAACTCCCACGTCGTCGCAGGGAGTGTGGCCACAAACTCCAGGGTCCCCGTGCGTCGCTCCTCGCTCCACATCCGCATGGTGATCGCCGCGCTCAGGAAGATCATGAGCAGGGGCATCCATTCGAACATCGGCCGCACATCCGCGATGTTGCGGGCAAAAAACGCTTCAACCCAGAAGAAGACGAACAGTGTCACCGCCAGAAACGCGGCGAGAAACAGATAGCCGATGGGCGCAGAGAAGAACAGTGAGAGTTCCTTTCGCTCGATATCGCGAATGACCGAAAGTCTCATGCCGGCACCTCCTCACTGACACGTCGGAACACGGCTTCCAGATCCTGCTGAACCGGGGCGATTTCCTGCACGCGGGCACCGATGCCCACCAGGACGCGGGCGACTTCGCTGGCACCTTCGTTCACATCGCCGGCGATTCCGAGTTGCCAGGCGCCATCGACGACGTCAAGAGCTTCAACTCCGCGAATTCCCCGCAGCGCGGATTCAACGCCATCACCGCTGGCGCGAATCCTCAGCGTGCGGGTCTGCACCAGACTGTCCAGTCGCTCATCGACCACGAGCTGTCCGCTCCGCAGAATCAACGCCCGGTCACACACCGCCTTCACTTCCTGCATGATGTGCGTCGACAGAATCACGGTGGCGTGCTCCGCAACCTGACGGATGAGGGCCCGCATATGCTGTGTCTGTGACGGGTCGAGGCCATTCGTGGGCTCGTCCATGATCAGAAAACTCGGTTTATGCAGGATGGCCTGAGCCACCCCTACCCGCTGCTTGTATCCGCGCGACAGCGTGGCGATGGGGTCCAGCAGCTTGGCTTCCAGTTCCGTTGCCCTGACTGCCGGTGGAACCGCACGCGCCGGATCGAGCCCCCGCAGACGGGCGACGTACGCCAGGTAGTCGGCCACGATGAGTTCGGGATAGATTGGAAGACTCTCCGGCAGATAGCCGATCTTCTCCCGCACCGCGCGGGAAGTATCAGTGACAGCCTCTCCGTCGATCCGAATGCTGCCGGCGCTGGGCTCCAGATAGCCGGTAAGCATCTTCATGATGGTGGTCTTGCCGGCGCCGTTGTGACCGAGCAGACCGACAACTTCCCCAGGCTGGATGATGAAGGAAACATCATCCACCGCGACGAAGTCTCCGTACCGTCGCGACAGGTTCAGTGCTTCGAGCATGCAGACATCCTCTCTCTCACTCGGACCGGGCACCATAAGCCCTGCGGTGGGAAATTCAAGGGTCACAGGGAACGGGATGACAAGCATTTACAGCCCGTGCAACATGGCGTCACGTACTACACCGCGCCGACCGGGATCCATTGAATGAGCGAATTTGTCAGCATCGTCGGCCCGGCCGGCATACTGGAAGCCAGCCTTGACCGCCCGGAAGGCGGCGGCCGGTGGGCCGTGCTGTGCCATCCGCACCCCCTGTACGGCGGCAACATGAACGACGCGGTACTGGACGCCGTCTCAACCGCCCTGAAGGGCCACGATATCGGCGTCCTGCGCTTCAATTTCCGCGGCGTCGGCGGCAGTGAAGGCCACCATGACGGGGGTACAGGCGAGAGCGAAGACCTGGCCGCCGTGTGGGCCTGGCTGCTGGCAAACGAGGGCTATTCGCCGACCATTCTCGGCGGCTACTCGTTCGGCGCTTCGGTGGCCTGGGCGACGGCGCGCAAGTTGCCGAGTCTCGAGCGGGTTCTGTTGGTAGCCCCGCCCCTGGGTCACATGCGCTTCGATGGCGCGCCGCCCGCCTGCCCGGTCCACCTGATCTACGGTGACCGCGACGAGTTCGTGGATACAGCGGCCGCCCGGCGAATGGACGGCGTGACGCACCACTTGATCGCCGGCGCCGATCATTTCTTCAGCGGTCGCTGGGTTGATCTGGCCACCGCCGCGGATACCGCGCTGGGCTGACCAGCGAACGCCGTGCACGGCTGCGCGCGACTTCCGCGCATGGTCGAGTCTCACTCCGGCACGCTCAAACGAGCGGCACGCCCGCGATCCATTCATGCGCGAACACGAGCAGCACATAGCCCACCAGGCCCACGAGCACCGGGGCGAGTAGTTCTCGGGGCACGAATCGGTTGCGCCCACGCAGGATCGCCGCGAACGGTACATTGGATGTCACAGCCGCGAACCGGCTCCAGTCGGCCCCCATTTTTCTGGCCTTCTTGCCATCGATGAGTACGGCGCCCACACCGGCGAGCACCAGAAAGGTGCCGAAGAATGCGAGTGACACGTAGTCGCCGTTTACAACGATGTGCGATACAGACCAGATCACTACCGCCCACATGAACGGATGCCGGGTGATACGAAGCAGACCGCGGGCCTCGTTGTCACCGGACAGAAGATTTTCCATGCCCACCGTAGTTGGGTTTTTGACCAGGAACCCGCCCAACAGGAGAATGCACGCGACTGGCATGACCGCCTTCGGCAGGATGTCCAGGGCGGGGTCGGCGAACCAGGCGTAACCGAATCGCGGCGCGTGCCCGTAGGCATAGATCAGCCAGCTCAGCGCTCCCAGGGACACCAGCGAGTACACGCCCAGAAAACCCCGCTCGCCAAATACCCTCACAAGTGCCGGGCGCACGGCGGCGCTGGACATCCCGAAATGCGTCACGATGAGAACGAGTCCGGCAGTGAGCACTTCCTGCATCGTCAATCTCCCTGGTCTATCGATGCGCAAAGGATACCGCGACCGCGGGACGGGAAAGGGATGAAAAATCCGAGAGGCCGATTCGCGGTTTCGGTAGCGTCTGGCGGCGACTACCGCAACACCGTCATTGCTGGCAACATCTGCACGCCGGTGAACGCCGTGGAGGCACCATGTTCCGACGCACGACCATTGCGCTGACGCTGATTTTTCCCATCCCTGGTCTTGCATTCGACGAGGCCTGCAAGGTGCTGCTGGCAGCTGGCGAGGCAAAATCTAGCGCCTCCGCATGGCATGCAACGATCACCATGGACGATCTCGAAACCGAGGTCATCAAGGCAGATGGCCGCTTCTACGTGCACACGGAAAGCGGCTGGGCAGACGCCGGCATGGACCTCGATGCGGTGGAAGGGGAGACCCTGGCAGCCATGCAGCGCGACGAAATCCAGCTCTCCGGGTGCGCCTTCAAGGGTGAGGAAATGGTGGACGGTATTGCCGCGAGAGTGTTTACCTACACCGCCAAGGTCCCGGGCAGTAACGCGGCACCTTCAGTATCGACCCTGGTCATCGGCAAACGCGACAACCGCCCCTACCGCCAGTCCATAACGGCGGGAGAGAGTCGACAGACCACCACCTATCGCTACACGGGTGTGCAGGCACCCGAGCTGTCCACGGCTCCCTGAACCACCGAGCTGGATTGCCGGGATCAACGGATCGCGCACCCGAAGCGCGCGATCCGTCGGGACACCGTCAGCTCTTGAATTCGGCCACCAGGTTGGCGATGGACTGTTTCGCATCGCCGAACAGCATGCGGGTGTTCTCACCAAAGAACAGTGGGTTGTCCACACCGGAGAAACCGGAGGCCATCGAACGCTTCAGCACGAATACTGTACGGGCATGATCCACGTTGATGATGGGCATGCCGTAAATCGGGCTGTTCTCGTCGTTGCGCGCCGCGGGGTTGACCACGTCGTTGGCACCGATGACCACCGCAACGTCGATGTTGTTCATGCGGGGGTTGATGTCATCCATCTCGACAAGCTGGTCGTACGGCACGTTGGCTTCCGCCAGCAGGACATTCATGTGTCCAGGCATGCGCCCTGCAACCGGGTGAATGGCATAGGTGACTTCCGCGCCATTGGCTTCCAGCAGCTCACCCAGTTCGCGGACGACGTGCTGCGCCTGCGCAACCGCCATGCCGTAACCTGGAACGAAGGTGACGGAGGCCGCGGATTCGAGGATGAGGAACGCATCTTCGGCGGTGATGGGTTTCACCTCACCTTCCACCTTGGTTGCCGTTTTCACGGCACCAAAACCGGAGAACAGCACGTTCGCCAGCGAGCGGTTCATGGCCTTGCACATGATATTGGTAAGAATGATGCCCGCGGCGCCCACAAGAGAACCGGCAACGATGAGAATGTTGTTGTTGATCGCAAAGCCGGCCGCACACGCTGCCAGCCCCGAGTAGCTGTTGAGCAACGAGATGACCACCGGCATGTCCGCACCACCAATCGGGATGACAGCCATCACGCCGAACAACAGGCTCAGACCAACAAGTACGTACAACCAGATCGAATCAGTCGCCGGATCCATGCAGAACAACACGGCCGAGACGACGATACCCACCAGGATCAGTGCGTTGACCAGCCGCTGGGCGCTGAACACGATGGCCCGGCTAGTCATAACCTCCGCCAGTTTGCCGTAGGCAATGAGCGAACCGGAGAACGTCATCCCGCCGATGAGAATGGACAACGCGACGGTAATGAGAATGAACAGCGAATCGCCGCCATCATGCAACGCCGCCCAGCCAACCAGAAGGCTCGACAGACCACCTGAACCGTTGAACAGGGCCACCATTTCCGGCATGGCGGTCATCTGTACTTTCTGCGCGGCGACCGCCCCGATGACCGTACCAATGAGCACACCGACAATGATCCACTCATAGGAAACGATGCTCTTGTCGAGCAGGGTTACCACCACGGCGATGAGCATTGCCCATGCGGAAAGCCAGTTGCCCCGCACGGCGGTTGCCGGCGAGCCCAGCATTTTCAGACCGAAGATGAACAGTACCGCGGCGACAATGTAGCCGACGTTGATGAGTTCCAGGCTCATGCCTTACCTCCCGTCGACTTGGCGGCGTCCTTCTTCTTGAACATCGCCAGCATACGATTGGTAACCATGTAGCCACCCACGACATTGACCGTGGCGAAGATCACAGCCAGGCAGCCCAGCACCGTCGATATTTCGTTCGCGTTGCCCGCCGACAACAGTGCCCCGACCATGGTGATCCCGGAGACCGCATTGGCGCCCGACATCAGCGGCGTGTGCAGCGTAGCGGGCACTTTCGAGATCAGCTCGAAACCCAGAAAAATGGAAAGCATCAGGATGAAGGCCAGGAATATTGCTTCCATGACGGCTTACCTCGCGTAGTGATTCGCAATGGTCGGATTGACGATCTGGCCATCGCGCGTAATGACGCAGCCTTTGACGATGTCGTCCTCCGGATCCAGGTTAAGGCGCTTGTTCTCGCCGTCCCAGAACTCGTCCACCAGGTTGTACAGGTTGGATGAGTACATATCGCTGGCGTTGCGCGCCACTTCCGACGGCAGATTGGTGATGCCTATGATCTTCACGCCATTGATGTCGACGATTTCACCGGCAACCGAACCCTCGACATTGCCGCCGGATTCCACCGCCATGTCGACCACGATGCTGCCGGGCTGCATGGCTTCCACCATGTCCCTGGACACGATACGCGGCGCGGGCCGACCAAACACCTGAGCGGTGGTGATGACCACGTCCGATTGTGCAATGACCTTTTTCTGGCCCTGCCGCTGCATCTCCAGCTGCTCCGCTGTCAGTTCGCGTGCATAGCCCTGGTCCGTCTGACCAACGTCACCCAGATCGATTTCAACGAATTTGGCCCCCAGCGACCGCACCTGCTCCGCAACCACGGGGCGGGTGTCAAATGCCTCAACGCGGGCACCCAGTCGCTTGGCGGTGGCAATGGCCTGCAGACCCGCAACCCCCGCACCGATGACAAATACCCGCGCGGGGGCGATGGTGCCCGCCGGCGTCATCATCATCGGGAAGATCTTGGGGCTGTGGTACGCGGCCTGGATGACCATCACGTAACCCACCAGGTTGGCCTGGGAGGACAGCGCATCCATCTTCTGTGCCCGCGTGGTGCGTGGAATCATCTCCATGCTGATGGCGGTAACGCCTTTCGCGGCCATCGCCTCCACCAGACTCCGCTCGTTGAACGGATCGAGGAAGCTGACATGTACGGCGCCCGACTTGAGGGCGGCGATGTCTTCCGTCGAGGGCTTGCGCACCCGCATCACCACATCGCTGCCGGCCAGAATAGCGGCGCGATCGCCAACCGTTGCGCCCACGGCCGTGTAGTCCGCGTCCGCATAGCCGGATGCCAGGCCAAGTCCGCTTTCGATGACAATATCGATGCCTTTGGACTGAAGCTTCTTGGCGTTCTGCGGCGTCAACGCAGCGCGTAACTCACCCGTTAGGGTCTCTTTGAGTACCCCGATCTGCATGCTACCCCCGGATTAGATGGTAAGCCTCTGGACTGATTTCGACGGACGGCGCGTCATGCCCCGCTTCAACGCACCGCACCCGGCGCCTGACCACCGGCCTCGATCCCGTCGATTCCCGATCAACCCGGCATGGCCGGGCGAGAAAAGCGCGTGAGTGTAGTGGAGCGCGCAGTCTACGCAAAGCACCGCGGGTGAATGTAAGTGAATTTCGCTGACTCGGGCATAATCCCCCACTGCGCGGCGGATCGACCGGGGGAGCAAAGCAGTATGAGCGACGGCAGGCGGGGCCTCAGCAACGGTGCGGCGTTGACAGCAGTTTCGGTGGCCTTCGTGGTCGGTCTCATCGGCAGCCTGGCCATACGTCCCCCAACCACAAGCACGGCAACCACAACCAGCACCGGAGGCGGTAGCGGTGCCGAGATCAGGGTGCACTGGCGTCTGCCCGTGGTATTCCAGACCACACTGCCGGTGCTCGGCGACAACCCCGTTTATGTTGCTGATCAGATCATGAAAGCCAGTGGCGGCAGCTTCCACATACGCCTTTTCGAACCGGGTGAGATCGTCCCTGCCTTCAGCGTGACCGACGCCGTGCGGGACAACAAAGTGGAGGCCGGTTATACATGGCTCGGTTATGACCAGGGTAAAATTCCCGCATCTGCGCTGCTCGGCGCCGTGCCTTTCGGCATGGAGCCCTGGGAATACAGCGCCTGGTGGTACGAAGGCGGCGGCCGGGAACTGGGCGAAGCGCTGTACGCGCCGCACAACATACACCTCATCTACTGCGGTATGACCGGGCCGGAAACTGCTGGCTGGTTCCGGCACCGAATCACGAGCCTGAGCGACGTCAAAGGGTTGAAGATCCGCTTTGCCGGTATCGGCGGCAAGGTTCTCGAACAACTCGGCGCCTCCGTGACGATGCTCCCTGGCGGCGAGATTTTTCAGGCGCTGGAGAAAGGCGCCATCGACGCCACCGAATTTGCGCTGCCCATCGTCGACCAGACTCTGGGCTTCGATCGTGTCGCCAAATTCAACTACTACCCAGGGTGGCATCAGCCGTTTACGGCGTCACACCTGGTTGTAAACCGCCAGCATTGGGAGGCGCTCTCCCCGGCGGACCAGACACTGGTGGACACCGCCTGCACCGCGGGGATCACCCGCAACCTCGCACGGTCCGAAGGCTTGCAGGGCGCAGTCATGGAAAAATTCCCCGAGAAGGGTGTCAGCGCAGAAGATCTCCCGCTGGACCTGCTGCATGAGTTGCGGAAGGTCACCGACCAGGTACTGGACGAGGAGGCAGCCAAGGACCCCGATTTCGCGCGCATCCTCGCTTCACAGAAGGCGTTCCGGGGCGAATACGCGCACTGGAAATCGCACGCATACCTGCCGAGAGATTTCTGATGTACCCGCACACGATTTTCTCGCAGCGTGTGGACGCAGGAATTCGGCGCGTCGGGGAGGTATTGAGCTGGATCTGGTTGCTGCTGCTGCTCACCATCGTCGTGAACGTGGTGCTGCGCTACGCGTTCTCGGAGGGGCGTATCGAACTCGAAGAACTGCAATGGCACCTGTACTCGATCGGCTTTCTCGTGGGTATGAGCTACGCCTACCAGGCGGATGCGCACGTACGCGTCGATGTACTGCATGAGCGCATGTCTCCCCGCCTGCGCGCCTGGGTGGAGCTGTACGGCATTCTGCTGCTGCTGATTCCGTTCATCACCCTGTTGGTGATCTACGGCATACCTTTCGTGATCTCCAGCTGGAACCTGTCGGAAGTCTCTTCATCGCCCGGAGGGTTGCCGATGCGATGGGCAATCAAGGCCGCACTCCCCTGCGGCTTCATCCTGTTGGGACTATCGGTGCTGGCGCGTCTGTCGCGAGTGTGGAGCTTTCTGTTTCTGAAGGACGCACCCCATGCCGGCTAACGAATGGATGGCGCTGGCCATGTTTGCGGGATTCATACTCCTGGTTTTCACCGGTTTTCCCGTCGCCTGGATCCTGGGTGGTCTGGCAGTGCTCTTCACGGCGGTCGCAATCGTGCTCAACGTCGACTTTCACCTGCCGGTCAGCATCGACTGGTCCTACGCTTCCCTGTCGGTGGATCGTATATGGAACGTGATGGAGAACTGGGTGATGGTTGCCCTGCCCATGTTCATCCTCATGGGCCTGCTTCTGGATCGCTCCGGCATCGCGAAGGATCTGATGACCAGTTTTGCGCGACTGCTCGGTGGCATTCGTGGCGGCCTGGCCATCACAGTCACCCTGATAGGCCTGTTGCTGGCAGCCACCACCGGGATCATCGGCGCATCGGTAATGCTGCTGGCCCTCCTGGGTCTGCCGGTCATGCTGCAACAAGGCTACGACCGCTCCCTGGCGTCGGGCACCATCTGTGCCGTAGGTACGCTCGGTATCCTGATTCCACCCAGCATCATGCTGGTGATGATGGCGGACCGCATGGCGATGAGCGTGGGAGATCTGTTTCTGGGCGCGGTGTTTCCCGGCCTGCTGCTCGGCCTGCTGTATATCGGCTATCTGGTTCTGTATGGCATCTTCCGGCCGCAGGGGGCACCGGCGGCCCGGCACGAGCCCCTGGACCTGATTGCGGTACTGAACCTGTTCAAGGCAATGTTGCCACCAGCGTTTCTCATCCTGGCTGTTCTGGGCAGCATCTTCATGGGCTGGGCAACCCCCACCGAAGCCGCCGGCGTGGGCGCCGCCGGGGCGCTCTTGCTGGCGCTGTTCAAACGTACGCTGGACTTGCCGGCCATGCGGGACGTTCTTCAGGAGACAACACGCTCCACTGCGTTCATTTTCGCCATACTTCTTGGCGCCACCGCCTTTTCTCTGGTGTTGAGAGGACTGGGCGGAGATGAACTGATCGAACGCTGGTTGATGGGGCTGCCCTTTGGTCCGACGGGCGTGGTCATCACCATTCTCGTTGCAACGTTCCTGTTGGGCTTCTTCCTCGACTGGATCGAGCTGACACTGATCATCCTGCCACTGGTATCGCCGGTGATAGAAAATCTGGGTTTCAACCAGGTCTGGTTCACCGTGCTGTTTGCGGTGTGTCTGCAGACGAGCTTTCTGACACCTCCCGTTGGATTTTCGATCTTCTACCTGAAGGGAGTGGCTCCACCGGAAATCGACACGCCCGTCATCTACCGCGGCGTGGTGCCATTCATACTTCTTCAGCTCATCGGTATCGTTGTCATTTTCGAATGGCAGGAGCTGGTGACCTGGTTACCCGCGCAAGCCTACGGAACCCATTGAGGACGACATGGACACCTACTACGTCACAGCCGAAAACCACGCCACGAGCAGTGAAAACCGCATTCACAGTGATGATATCGCCGCGCGACTCGGCTTTCGTGGTGCGCTGGTCCCTGGTGTGGCGGTCTTCGGGTACATGACCCACCCACTGGTGGAAACGTTCGGGGAAGACTGGTTGACACGCAATGTATCGGATGTGCGCTTCCTGAAGCCTGCCTATGTGGACGACCGCCTGGCAATCAGTGTGGCGCCGCAGGGTGATGGCCTGCAGGTGAACTGTCACAACGACCAGGGCGAGCTGCTGGCCGTGATGGCGACCCAGATGCCAGAAGTGCTGCCGCCTGAACTGGATGCCACCGCCTTCGCTGCCAGGGAAACGAATGCCAGGCGTGTGACAATTGAGTGGGATCGCATAGAACTCAATCACCCGTTCCCCGTATTTCACTGGTCCACGGACGCACGCAGCAATGATCGCAACGCGATGCAGGTGGCGGATACGCTGCCTCACTATCGCACCTTCGTACACCCGCACTGGTTTCTCGGCATTGCAAATTTCATGCTGGTCCGACAGTTCGTGATGCCGGCATGGATTCATGTTGGCAGCAACATCACCATTCGCAGACCGCTTCTTGTCGACAGGGATGTGGACGTGCTGGCGGTACCGCTCGAGAAGTGGAAAAAGAAAGGGCACGAGTTCGTCCGCCTGGCGATACGCTATCAGGACGGCGATGGAGTGCTGGCCGACGTACTGCATACGGCCATCTACCGGGTAGCTGGCACATGAATATTGGCGTGCTGGCCAGTCACGGCGGCACCACGCTGCAAGCCATATTCGACGCAATACGTGCCGGGCAGCTAGCTGTCAGGGTGACGATCGTCATCAGCAACAACAGTGACAGTGGCGCGATGCGCAGGGCCGGTCAGGCCGGAGTACATACCGCACACATCAGCGGCAGGACCCACCCGGACGACGTGTTGCGCGATGCTGCCATTCGCGACCTGCTGACGGCGCATGACGTCGATCTCGTTGTACTGGCTGGCTATATGAAACCGCTCGGACCGCTGACATTGTCGGCATTCCGGAACCGGATCATCAACACCCATCCGAGCCTGCTGCCGAAATTCGGGGGAGTGGGATTCTACGGACTGCGGGTACATCAGGCGGTGCTCGCGGCGCACGAAGTCCGAACCGGCGCCACCGTGCACCTGGTAACGGCTGACTATGACACCGGTCCTGTTCTGCGCCAGGCCGAAATCAGTGTGTTGCCCGGGGATACCGCGGAGTCCCTGCAGGAGCGCGTAAAGTCCGTTGAGCAGGAACTGCTGATCCGGGTGATAGGTGACTGGTCCGAACGTCGCACCCAGCCGCATGAAGACCAACAGCAGGTGGTATGACTGAATGACGAACACCGCACGCCCCCTGGATGGCATACGGGTCATCGAAGTGGGACAACTCCTGGCAGGCCCCTTTACGGGAACCATGCTTGCGTATTTCGGCGCTGAAGTGATCAAGGTGGAACCGCCCGGGCTCGGTGATCCGATACGCGGCTGGCGAATACTGGATGAGCGAGGCACTGCCTACTGGTGGTACAGCCTGGCGCGCAACAAGAAGTCCGTTACCGCGAACCTGCGCAGCGAAGCAGGTCGCGACATCGTGCGTCGTCTGGCATCAACGGCGGATGTGCTCATCGAGAACTTCAAGCCCGGCACCATGGAAAAGTGGGGACTTGGACCAGACACCTTCGCCGAGTCGAATCCAGGGCTGATCTACGCGCGTATCTCCGGTTATGGCCAGACCGGTCCCTACGCCCGGAAACCGGGCTACGCCTCCGTGACGGAAGGCTTCAGCGGTTTCCGACACCTGAACGGTTTCCCTGGCGATGCACCGGTACGCCCCAATCTGAGCCTGGGTGACACGGTATCCGGTATCCACGCAGTCATCGGCATTCTGCTGTCCTTGATCGGCCGCCAACGGGTTACAGCAGGCGCGGGGCAGGTTGTCGACGTGGCCTTGTATGAGTCCATGTTCAATCTGATGGAGGGTGTACTTCCCGAATTCTCCGGCACTGGAGCGATACGCGGTGCGTCTGGCACGACTATCACCGGCATCGTTCCGACCAACACCTATGGTTGCGCGGACGACAAGTACGTCGTGATCGGCGGCAACGGCGATTCGATCTTCATTCGGCTGATGCGAGCCATCGGCCGCGCGGATATCGCAGACGATCCCGATTGCCAGCACAATCCCGGCCGGGTCGCGAACCAGTCCCGGATCGACGACGCCATCGACGCCTGGACACGCAAACACACCGCCCTCGAAGTAATGGAGATTCTGGACGCCGCGGATGTACCAGTCGGCCTCATTTACAGCATCGAGGATGCGGTCAAGGATCCCCACTATCAGGCGCGCGGCATGTTCGAGCGTGTGGCAACACCAACAGGCGATCTGGACGTGCCCGCCATACTACCGAAACTCAGCGCAACACCCGGACGCACGGACCATGCGGGACCGGAGGTAGGCGCGGACACGGATGTGGTTCTGAAGTCGATCGGCGTGACCGATGCCGAGTTGAGTGCACTGCGCGCTTCCGGAGATATCTGACATCGGCCGCGACCAGGAGCGCTGATACCGGAACGGAAGCGGGGTTCCCTGAGGAACCCCGCAGCCTTGCCTACAAACTCCTGTCAGCCTGGCCATCCCTGGCCCATCTGGCAGATCGCTATTTGACGAATTCCGGGTAGGCTTCCACGCCGCATTCGGCAATGTCCGCCCCCTGGTACTCGTCTTCTTCATCAATTCGCAGTCCAACCGTCAGCTTGATGATGTACCAGACAACGGCGCTGGCAACGGCCACCCAGAGGAAGATGGACGCAACCCCGAGGAGCTGTGCGCCAAACGTTGCCTCGTCATTGGTGAGCGCAACAGCCAGCAACCCCCACACTCCGCATACGCCATGTACGGAGATGGCTCCAACCGGATCGTCGATACGCAACTTGTCCAGGGTAATGATCGCAAAGACCACCAGGATGCCACCTGCCGCACCAACCAGCATCGATGCTACCGCCGTACCTGCCAGTGGCTCCGCTGTGATCGATACGAGACCTGCCAGCGCACCGTTGAGCGCCATCGTCAGGTCAGCCTTGCCGAAGATTACCCGGGCAAGCAACAGCGCGCTGATCAGACCTCCACACGCCGCTATGTTCGTGTTGACGAACACCTGCGCAACGGCATTGGCTTCATCGATATTGCTAACCTTCAACTCGCTACCGCCATTGAAGCCGAACCAGCCGAACCACAGTATGAACATGCCAATCGTGGCCAGTGGAAGGTTGCAACCGGGTATGGCATTGATCTGACCGCCAGGACCGTACTTGCCCTTGCGCGGGCCCAGAAGGAGGACACCCACCAGAGCCGCGGTGGCGCCACACATGTGTACCAGACCGGAGCCGGCAAAGTCATTGAATCCCGCGGCATCCAGCGCGCCACCACCCCACTTCCAGAAACCCTGCACGGGATAGATGAAACCTGTCATGAAGACAGCAAAGAGCAGGAACGACCACAGCTTCATCCGTTCGGCAACGGCTCCGGAGACAATCGACATGGCCGTGGCGACGAATACCACCTGGAAGAAGTAGTCCGCGCGCACGGAATAGTAGGTGTCGCCACCAGAGGCGAGAACTGCATCCACAGTATTCTCATCACCGATGAGCGTACCGAAGATTGGCATCCATGATCCCGCCCCCGCATCGCCCGGATACATGATTGCGTAACCGCAGAGCAGATACATGACACAGGAAATCGCGTAAAGCACAACGTTTTTGGTGAGAATCTCCGTTGTGTTCTTCGCGCGCACAAGCCCCGCCTCGAGCATGGCAAAACCTGCCGCCATGAACATGACAAGAGCACCCATTATCAGAAAGTAGAATGTATCCAACGCGTAGTTGGTTTGTACCAAAGCATCCATCGAGATGACTCCTCAGTTCAATTCAGATGGCTTCCGCGCCGGTTTCACCGGTGCGAATGCGAAGTACCTCGGTTAGCGCGATGACAAAGATTTTCCCATCGCCAACCTTGCCGGTGTGTGCCGACTTCTGTATCGCCTCAATGACCTGGTCCAGCATGGACGCATCGACCGCAACTTCGATCTTGATCTTGGGCAGAAAATCTACGACATACTCAGCACCGCGATAGAGTTCTGTATGACCCTTTTGTCTGCCAAAGCCTTTCACCTCACTCACGGTCATGCCGTGTACGCCGATGTCTGACAAGGCGCTGCGAACATCGTCGAGCTTGAAGGGTTTAATAATGGCTATGACCATCTGCATGACAGCGCTCTCCTGTTTGTTGGTTCAACCAGTTGCACGCGCGGAACGATGTCGTGCAGCCCCATTGTGGAATTCATCGTTGCTTCTCCTGGTTCGCCGATGTCTGTGTTGTTTTCATTCGGACGAACAGCCTGGAGCACGAATCGTGCCAGAAAAGGAACAAGCTCAATCCGGACTATCTGCGGAATCGCCGGGTTGGATAACGGGAAGCCGGGACAACAGGAAGGGGAAACGGGATAAACAAACCAACATACGGATGGTCAGCGACTCTGTGAATCCGTTCCTGCTGACAGCGAATGGCATTTGCCCGGAATAGCAGACATGGCCGAACTGGCTGCCTGGAGGCCAGCCCTTCCCGGTTGTCCATATGCGCCGTGAAGCCCCCTCGCGGTGACGATTACGAGGCCGGTGCCTGAAAATTCGACAAGCATGCGCAGCGGGCTCTCAGAATAGAGGCTGCTGCACACATGGTTCGGATCCAAGCAACTATCGGGCCAGATATTTGGACCCAGCTAGTTGGCCCGCTATTGCGGCCAGTCGCTCCGTGCAAGGCTGGGAGTGGTGCAGTGACGCACTGGATGATCTCAAGACGCACCGAAACAGGGCAGATCAGGCTTGAAGAAGGCGCAAAGCTGCCTCATGAATCGCCACACAGCCCGATGCGAGGATATTCCCGCCGAACGCTGCCGAGCCGCCGTCCCAGTTGGTGACCAGCCCACCGGCGCCACAAATAATGGGGATTAGCGCCTGAATGTCATAAGGCTGCAGCCCACCGTCCACCCCAATGTCGAGGAATCCCATGGCCAGCACGCCGTACAGGTAGCAATCTCCGCCGTAGCGTGCCAGTCGTACGGATTTCTCCAGATCCTCGTAGCGACGCCGATGAATCTCATCGGGAATCAGTTTCGGATTTGTGACACCAAGGACAGCATCGCCCAGGTTTTGAATCTGTCTTGTGCGAAGCGGTTGGACTACTTCTCCCCGCCGATAGAATGCTGACCGCCCGTCTCCATACCAGAGCTCCTGCGTGAAAGGCTGGTACATCACCCCCACAATTGGCTCTTCACCGTCAAAAAGGGCCAGCAACAGGCCCCAGTGCACCATGCCGGACATGAATGCACGCGTACCATCAATTGGATCTATGACCCAGGTGAGGCCACAGCCAGCCGTGGCACCAAATTCTTCACCAAGCACGCCATGGGTGGGGAATCGTTGCTGGACACGCTCCCGCACAACAGCCTCAGCGGCCCGATCAGCTGCTGTCACGGGATCGAATTTTTTACCATCAAGCTTGTTCTCTACGTGCATAGCGGTTCGGAACCACTGCAACGTACGCGAACCGGCCTCGACCGCCACCTCACAGGCAAAAGCCAGGAATGCCGCTCGCTCGGGCTCCGACACGGCAAATTTGTCTCCCATCACCAGCATTGGTCCTCCGATCCGCTTCGAAGCCTGTCCTTCCACGCGACCGGCAAGATATCATGCCGGCCTCAAAGGAGGGGTCGCCAATGCCATTCGAAATTATCGTGCCACCAGGTTCCGAGGCACTCTATTCCGACCTGCATTTCGCGCAGGCCACAAGTGCCGGCGGGCTGATTCTCTGCTCGGGACAGATCGGCACCGATGAAAACGGGAAGATACCGGAATCTGCCGAAGATGAATTCCGTCGAGCCTGGCAGAAGGTTAGAAGTGTTGTGCAGGCAGCCGGCGCATCAATGGCCGATATTGTTGAGATTTCTTCCTTTCATGTTGGCTTGCGCGCAAATCTCGGCACCTTCATGAAGGTCAAGGATGAATTCGTGAAGGAGCCCTACCCGGCCTGGACTGCGGTTGGTGTTACGGAGCTAGCTGTCGAGGGGGCTAGGGTGGAGATAAGAGTCGTCGCGTCAACGCAGTGAAATGAACAGCGAACTACAAAAAAACAAGAGTTTGATGGGAATGCGCATGAATTCAGTCATAACAAGTGTTTCAGATGATCAAAACAGCACGGCGGTGCTCTGGTCAAAGTATGCAGATGCGTACGATGGCATGTGCTCAATAAACCCGGCATACGAAGAAATCATGTCTATGGTTCAGTTTCACTTGTCAGATTTGACTGAGTCGTTCGACTTTTCGCTCTTAGACGTAGGGGCCGGTACAGGAAACCTGTTATCGAGACTGGCAAAAGCCTATCCAGCGGCACATTTCACCCACTTGGATATCGATTCATCCATGAATCGCTACGCAAAGAGGAAGTATCTAGATGCGGCGTTATCAAATATCGAGATTGTGGAGAACTCATTCCTCGAGTGGCTTCCTAGTACAGGCCAGTTCGACTTTATTACAAGTACCAACGCTGTCTACGCCATACACCCGCACGAGAAAACACTGCAAAAACTATTTGACCTATTGCGGCCTAAAGGCGCACTCATACTCGTCGATTTCGGGCGACAGCAGAATACGAATGACTGGGTTCGATATATGGTGTGGAATTCCCTGAAGAGGAATGGGATTCGAAGAACCTATCAAATCGTAAAGGGCAACTGGGAAGCAGCAAAACAGAACAGGCGCACAACGGCAGCACAGAATGACGGACTCTACTGGCTACATAGTACGAATGAGTTTGTATCCGAACTAGAGAAAGTCGGTTTTACAGTATCGCTCGCTAAGGAATGCTACAGAGGCTATAGCGACATTGCCGTGTGTACAAAGCCGGCTTGAGTGAAATCTACGGTCAAGTTGCGTTCGAACACTTCCAAACTACGGTGTACTATCCGACGCAGAAGCAACTGAGCAATGCCACAACGCTTCAAGGACTTGGTTCCTGAGACCATTCGTATTCTTCCGGAACGCCGCTAACTTCCAACACAGGCGCGAGGAGACGATACTTAGTGAGTACAAAACGCTACGCTCGTCTGCTGCGAAGGGAGCCGAGAAGGATAAAGAATTTTGCCAATGGACTTAGAATTTTGTAAAGACGCATCTTACTTACTAGAAATGCATCTGATCCGAATATGTGATTCGACCAGACGTATTCCGCTACTGGCTTCCAGACCATAGTCCAAGCAAGCAATCCGACCCCTCCACCCGAAACAGCTCTGGGAAGATCGAGAATCAACAGATGCTGCGTCATATCCGGATATAGCGGCATCACAAATGTCTTTCCCGCTTCCTTGAATCCTATTCTCTTATACATCGCCACCAATTCTGGCGTAGTAGACAACACCGCATATCGTCTCTTCGCCTGCAGCGCAGAAACCGTTGTTTGTTGAATTAACGAGTACCAAAGATCGCCCTTCCGATACTCGGGATGCGTCGCAGCCCGGCTGCACTCGAGAATTTCATCTTTTCTCGGGAACCAATCCGGCAATTCAACATACTTCTCTAACTCCAAACGCTCGTTTCCTTCCGGAAATCCCAACCGAATGGTGCCGACCATCTTACCTTTGAAATTCGCTCCAATTATCCTACTTTTCGAATCATAGCTGTCTGCCATGCGTTCAATAGCGTAACTCTCCGGAATTTTTCCAGCCTTCGCATTTGCTAAATATCTGAGCTCAAGCGCTTGCAAGAAGTCATCTTTGGTCTTGATGAAGAAGAAATTCACCGCCTTATAGAGCGAGAGTGGCCTCAGACCCGCGCCCTTCAATTCTTCGTAGGAAATAGCATTGCTAAACTGCACCAGGTACTGCCCTATCGTTTCTCTCTGAGACTTTGAAAGACTCTCAAATTGCATACCTACTTCAAGGTAGTCTTTTCCGTTTTCACTTGATAAAGCAGTACGCGCGATTTGCACCGGGAAATGGACATATCCAACCATTGGAAAACTTGTCTGTAGATCAAGCCGCATACCTGGCACTAGAACCTTGTTTCGCAAGCTTGTATATGCCCGAAAACCAACAGCGGATATATCCCTTATGGTGAAATACAGAAAATCATTGTAGACGATGGGATTCGGCGCGACTGCGACAGGATGAAATTGACTACTGCATATCCATCGGCTCTCTCTTCGACGATTTTCGGAATCGGTGCGTTTGGTTGTGCTTTGATGCAAACGAAGCGCTATCAAGCGCTTTCCTTTGATCATCGCATCATTGGCAACAACTATCCCTTGCAGTATAGATACGCCATTCGCCAACTGCAGACGGAGGTCTAGAACCTCTGCCAATCGGACCAAGGTTGATGCCTCAACAAGAAGCTCTACACCCAATGGACTAAGACGCCAGAGTTTTACCTCCAGCCACTCTTCGATGGTTGATGAAGTTTTGTACCAAGCCTTGATTCGATCTTCATCGCGAATGTCAGCAGGGAAGATCAAATCATGAACCGAGCGATACTCAGGGCTAGTGAAACTACGCAGCCTCGTTGGATCGCTCACCGTTGTGTCCCCCGCCATCAAGTCCTATGAACTGACCGAGCGCCGCACCAACAATATCCTTATTGTCGGAAGTCGGACGAATTCGGTAAATTCGTTTCTCTTCAGCAAAGTTGCGAATCTCAATTCCGAAAGACTGCAAGTCAAGCACCTCGGAAACGACACTTACTCCCTTACCGATCATCATCTTATATGCTGCATCCGTGAGGACGATATCTCCAGAAGTCAACTTCGCAGCAATTCCAGGATGTTTAGTCAATTCGTCAATTCGACTTAGCAGATTCACCGGCGTTCCCAAGGCTGTTATCTCGACCGAAGAGTCGAACCCGCCAACATTTCCAACGTACGCCTCACCAATCGATATCAATATGTACCGAGAGACTTTTGCCTTCCCTGAAGCTGACATTTGCCTCTCATTTATCTCCGCTATTTGAAACGCAGACTGCAATGAGTTCAGCAGGTTCTGGAACGCGGAGTCCCCATCAAAGTAGGCGAAAACCAAGTCGCCAATCTTTCGAGGTATACCCCCATATTCCTCAATCGCTGTCGTGCACTCCTTAACATTCGGCAGAACCAATCCACCTACAAAGTTCTCAAGGTCTTTGGATGCTTCTGTAAATCCTCGAATGTCGCTGTACAGGCAGGCGACAAATCGTCTCCGCGGTCTTAGGACTTCATCAATGGCCTGAAGCACTGTTGAACCGCCACTGGTCAGATACGTGTCTAGGCGTTTCGCTATCTCCGCTGGAATGAACGATTTAATTCGGTCCGTAAACTCAATGTTCATTTCGATATTTCTACGCTGCGCGTCTAGATTTTCCTGAGTCAACCGGAAATATCTAACTTCAGCTAGCAAGCCGCTTCTTGACGCAATAACCAGCACTAGCGTGACAAATCCAGCACTAACTATTGTGGGCAAGGGGATCCCTCTTTCAATCAAGGATACCCATTGAGTGGCGATAGCTATCACCACGAATACCGAACTCGATACCACTGAGCCTCTCAGTACTAAACTACAGATGCCGACAAAGAGAAAGCAGTAAAGCCATGGGGCATCTGGATACCAGATTGTTACTCTCGCCTGTGAGTAACAGATACACAAGCAGGTGATAGCTGCCGGGATTTTGTGGAATGGCCCCTTTGATGCCCTAGAAAAATAAAAGACAGCAGTCAATATGCAAAGGGAGGCCATAAAAAACCGAAACTGGAACCACTTCTCCACTGGTTCGAGTTTCATCGGAAGGTCGAACAAGAAAAAATGAGAAATATAGAGCGCAGCCGCAAATAGAAAGAACACACGCGCTACGTTGACGAAGCTATTGCGCTCTCTATCCCGCCACATTCCTAACCAGGGCGTACCCTCGAGCAGGACCGATGGGAATACTTGCTCGACTACCTTGTCTAGCAATCCGCTATTTTCATCCGCCATTTTGGCTCAATCGGACGTCCGACTTCCGCAGAGAGTAAAGGTCACCACCATGCCCAGAAAACGATTTACTTTGGCAAGGATATATAAGTTCACTCAAAGATTGATTGCCTCTATTAGATAAGACAACCACCTCTCGCCTGATCTGTGACCTAGCACAAATCTTCTTCTATCGCGATTACAGCATCATACTTGTCATTATCGACCTCTAAATGTGGGCAACGGGTGTTAAATTCGGCAGATTCACTCTGAACCGACGGACCAGATATTCACGAAGCCCCCACTTATTTAGGCTTAACGACTGCCATTCTTACCAATTTAGGTTTGGCGCCTCTACCAGTCTAGGAGTGAGTTTCGGGCAAGTCTCTGGAAATCGTAGCGTGAATTCCGTACCGTACTTTGGTGAACTGCGGAGGGAGATGCCACCGTCTATCGTTTCCATAACCATCTTACAGAAACTCAATCCATTTCCGATGCCTTCCCCAGACAATCCGGATGTGTAGAAGTACTCGTAGATCCTTCGGAAATTTTCTCTCCGCACAAAAGATCCGTTGTTCATCACCCGAATTTCGCGCGCTAATCCGTTTATTGAGATGCGAACTCTGGGCACCTTCGCCTTATGAGAGTGGAGTATTGCGTTTTTCATAAGATTCAGGACTGTATGTCGCACCAAAATTAACGGCCCCGAAATATCGAAATCGCCCTCCACTTCCACTTCAACAGACTTCTTTTCGAAGCTATTGTTGTACGGATAACTGTCAACAAGATCACTAACAATTGCCTTAGCTGTCGTTGAGCCTACCTTAAGCGAAATTATTGGCCTTTCTAGAGAGTTCAAAAGAAGTATATCGATTATCGCCGCAGAGCGTTCCACTTCACGCTTGACGCTGGTTAACGCATCTTCAAGCGTTTCTAACTGCGAGTCTCGGAGACCTTTTCCAACATACCCGGCCTCAATAGCAAAACGATATCCATGTACCAACTCAGGCATCAAGTTCTCAGTTCCAGATACTGTGTACTTTATGGTCGACAATGGATTCCTAAGTTCCTCCGCAATATTTCCTGCTACAAAACGGAGCGCTAGAAGCTTTTCTTCTCTCGCTTTGAAAATATGCCGATTCGAAACAAGTAACACCAGAAACGTAATCGCAAGTATTGGGGCGGGCACTATTGCCGTCTCATAGAGCAAGTCCCAATTGGGCTTATCAACGAACAACAGGGTTGATGCACCAAACGCAACGCCGAGTAGGAACAACAAGACAGCGAGCCTGCTATGACTCGTAAATTGGACCAAGGCGAACATGCTAAAAAGCATCTCATAGAACCAAAGTGGGTGAATTGCCGAGGTTCCCATCGCTGCGTTCAGTATGAGTACAGCGGAATACGTAAATGGGAAGACCATGGTGAGCGTGAATATCCAATAGAAGTGGAACCAAGCTCGTATAGAGCTTGGTAGCTTCGGGAACAAAAGCAATGGAATAGTCAACACCGTCGGAAAAATTCGAAATATCGCAGTGTCAAACGACGGCACGGTTACTGCACGTTCAATTAAAAAAGCAGTCGGAACTAGCGTAACCCCCAACACCCCATAGAAGACCGACTTCTCCTTGGAGTACTGCCAGCTCCGCAAGCACCCGTCCTCCAGGTCTGCGAGAAAGTGGTGGAATCTGCCGTATTTGGGTTCCTGTTCGACCTTTGAATCTGCTCCACCGCCGATTGATGACAGCATTTTTCCCTCCTCCCGATTCTTCTTGAGCACGTCAGTTCGCCAGAGTACGAACCGTCTGGACCTGTTTATGCCCATCTCAAGGCCAAAACAATGGCAAATGTCTGCAATTTCTCCCGAATTCGGTCGGTTTTGGTGGCCTTGGGTCCCCAGAACGCCCGCTTCCCCCGCTGACACGCTGTTCAGGCTGCACTACCATCGCGTCTCCTCTGACCGGCGCTCCCTGAATGAAATCACCGAACATTGCTTCTGCGAAGGAACTCGCGGCAAACATTCGCAACCGCGATATTTCGTGTGTTGAACTACTGTCCTACTTTCTCGATCGGATCGACCGGTTCAACCCAAGCCTGAATGCGGTAGTGGTCGATATTCGGGACCGTGCGCTGGAAGAGGCGAGGCGCCTGGACGCGGAAGTTGCGGCTGGGACTTTGCGGGGAGCACTGCACGGCGTACCCATGACGATCAAGGAATCCTTCAACATCACCGGATGCGCCACAACGTGGGGCAATCCGGCCTGGAAGGACAATATCGCGGCAAGCGATGCGGAAGCTGTCCGGCGCATGAAGTCCATCGGCGTCAATCTGCACGGCAAGACCAACGTGCCATTGTCCCTGGCGGACTTCCAGAGCTACAACGAAATCTACGGCACCACCAATAATCCCTATGCGCTGGACCGAACTCCTGGCGGCTCCTCGGGTGGGTCTGCCGTAGCGCTCGCGGCCGGGCTCACAGGCATCGAAGCCGGCTCGGACATCGGCGGCTCCATCCGCAACCCATCCCATTTCTGCGGAATCTTCGGCCACAAGCCAACCTGGAACCTTCTGTCCATGCGTGGGCATAGCGGCCCTGGCGACGTGCGGACGAACACGGATATTTCGGTGATCGGCCCGATGGCGCGCTCCGCCCACGATCTGGAGGTGGCGCTCAAAGCGCTGGCTGGCCCCGATGACATCATGGCGCGCGGCTACAGCCTGAACCTGCCGGAATTCGGTGATCGTGACGTGTCGTCACTGCGCGTGGCAGTGTGGTCCGACGATCTGCAATGTCCCGTTAGCGCGGACGTGCGGAAACGTGTGGAAGCCGTTGGCCAGGCTCTGAGCGACCGTGGCGCCAGGGTAGATGTCTCCGCGCGCCCCGCCTTCGATGCCGGCAACAGCCATGACGCGTATCAGATGCTGCTCCAGTCGACCATGGCATCACGACTGCCCGAACCGCTCTACCAGGCCCTGCTCGACCAGGCCGCCAAGTACGATCCGAACGATCAGTCTGAAGCCGCCCGGGTTTTTCGCCAGCAGACAGCCCGTTTCCGCGATTGGGCTGGCGCGAACGAGACACGCCAACAGTTGCGCTGGGCATGGCACGAATTTTTTGAGCGCTATGATGTGCTGATTGCCCCGGTGTCACCCACGGCCGCATTTCCCCAGGACCAGCGCAACTTTTCCCAGCGCACCCTGCACGTCGATAACCTCGAGTTGCCCTATTTCCAACAGGTATTCTGGGCCGGTCTGACGGGCGTCGCGCTGCTGCCGTCAACCGTAATTCCCACTGGCCTGGATGACAACGGGCTGCCCATCGGCGTGCAGATCGTCGGACCGGAGTATGGAGACCTGATCACCATCCAACTGGCACAACGTCTGGAAGACGATGGGTTCCGGTTTGTGCCGCCGCCTGCATTCGGAGCCTGAACAAAGACCGTGACGCGAGTCATCGCGCATCCCAATATCGCGCTCATCAAGTACTGGGGAAAGGCTGACGGACCAGGCAACATACCCGCCACGCCGTCGCTGTCCATCACGCTGGATACGCTGTGCACCACTACTACGGTGGAGGATGCGCCACGGGACGAAATACGCCTGAACGGTCAGGTGACGACCGATGCGAAAGTTGCCAAGTTCCTCGATCAACTCCGTCGGGAGTTCCAGGTGCCGCCACTGAGCATCGAGAGCACCAATAATTTCCCTACCGGTGCGGGCCTGGCCTCATCCGCTTCGGGCTTCGCCGCATTGATTACCGCCATTGACGCCCATTGCGGACTGAATATGGATGCCACCAGGCGCAGCCAATGGGCAAGGCGCGGCTCCGGATCCGCCGCGCGCTCCGTATTTGGCGGCTTCGTGTCGCTGCAGCCGCCTGACTGGGCCGCACAACCGCTGCGCCCGGCCTCTGACTGGCCGCTCACTGTGGTGATTGCCATCACGGATACAGAACGCAAAACTGTCAGCTCATCGCATGGCATGGAGCGCTCACGCCTCACCTCTCCGTACTATCCTGCCTGGATCGACTCCACCCAGGCAGCCTGGCGCGAAGGCCGGAACGCGGTAGAGCAACGCGATTTCAATGCGCTGGCGGCAATTGCTGAACACAGTACTCTGGCCATGCACGCGCTGATGATCAGTTCCCGGCCGCCGCTGCTGTACTGGAATCCAGCCAGCCTCGCCGTGATACACACGATACGGGGCCTGCGCGAAGCTGGAGTACCCGTTTTTTTCACGATCGATGCAGGTCCTCAGGTAAAGGCCGTGTGTCTCCCCGAGGTCGCCGACTCCGTCGCCTCCAGCCTGCGCTCGCTACCGGGAGTCGTCACGGTGATGAATGTCGGTCTGGGTCCAGGCGCGAGCGTCGTCGATGCGTGACACCGCACGCACCAGTGCTCCAGGAAAGGTCGTGCTTTGGGGTGAATACGCGGTTCTGGCAGGCGCCCCTGCCGCGGTGCTTGCAATCGATCGTCGCGCCACGTGCACCATCAGTGAAGCAACCGACGATCTTTTTCACCTCCGCACGCGCGGCTTCGAGTCACCGGACCTTGCGGTAGCGAGCCTGGCCGCCAGCCAGCTGCCCGCACAAGCAGCATTATTCGGCTGGGCGGCCGGCGCACTTCAACGGCTGCCCCAAACGCCAATGTCCCTGGAACTTGATACCTCGGACTTCTTTCGTGGTGGCATCAAGCTCGGTATCGGTTCGAGCGCCGCGGCCCTCGTGGCCTGTTACGGTGCGATGCAGCACCTTCTGCACGAGCCGTTCGATCTTGCACGCGCCATTGCCGCCCACCGCGCCTTCCAGGGCAGCGGCAGCGGCCTGGATATTGCTGCCGCCTGGCTGGGCGGTCTGGTGCGTTTCTGTCAGGGCCAGGCTGAAAAGCTGAGCTCAGTGCGCCTGCCTGCCTTGAGGTTTTTTTTCTCGGGCCATGCCACGAGTACGGGCGCCAAGTTGTCGCAGTTCGCCGTTTGGCGGGAACGCGGCCGCGTGGAACCACTGGACGATCTTGCAGTCGCAAGCGCTGAACTGTTCGATGCCATGACTTCGCAATCCGCGTGGCAGAACTACGTGCAGTGCCTGCAGGCACTGGATGCAGCGGCGGGACTTGGAATTTTTTCCCCTGGACATGCGGCGCTGACCAGAGTGGCGGCTACACTGCGCCTGATCTACAAACCCTGTGGCGCGGGAGGCGGGGATGTAGGCATGGCGGTTTGCCCCGTCGGCGTGGACGAGGACGCTCTGGATGAATTTTCGCGACAAGCCGAACGCCTCGGTTTTCAGTCGCTGCAACTGGCAGGTACGTTGGATGGGCTCCAGTACGAACCATAGAAGTTCGCGTATTCCAAATTTCTTTCAGCTATCGATTCAGGAACGTATCACCGCGCTCGTTCGGAACGGGTTTCTGACGACTGAGGATGAAGCGTTGCTGGCCGCCGGCAATGGTACGCTGCGGACCCGTACCGCGGACAAGATGATAGAAAACGTCGTTGGCGTCTTCGGGCTGCCTGTGGGCGTCGCACTCAATTTTCTGATAAATGACCGCGACTATGTCATTCCTCTGGTGGTGGAAGAGCCGTCCATCGTTGCCGGACTGTCCGGCGCCGCACGCATGGCTCGCGCCGGCGGCGGCTTCCGTTGCAACAGTCCCGAGCCCATTCTCATGGGGCAGGTGCAGGTAGTAGGCGTCAGCAACGTCCCCGCAGCAATCGCGGCACTACAGGGCGCGCGGGATCGCATTCTGCATGCCGCCAATGCGCTGCACCCGAATATGGTGGCTCGTGGCGGCGGCGCCCGTGACATCCACGTTGAGCATCACATAGCCCCGGAAAGTGGCCAGGACATGGTGGTACTCCAGGTTTTTGTGGACACACGCGAAGCCATGGGCGCCAATCTCGTGAACACAATGTGCGAAGGCATTGCCCCATTGGCGGCGGAACTGACCGGTGGGCGTGTGCACCTGCGCATTCTCTCCAATCTCACGGACCGATCCGTGGTTCACGCCACCGTTCGCTTTGCGCCCGATGCGCTTGTCACCAGTGACTTCACCGGTGAACAGGTACGCGACGGCATCATTCTGGCCAATGACCTGGCGCGTGTGGATCCCTACAGGGCCGCCACCCACAACAAGGGCATCATGAACGGTGTTGACGCCGTGGCCATTGCCACGGGCAACGACTGGCGCGCAATCGAAGCAGGCGCTCACGCGTGGGCAGCGCGTGACGGTCGCTATCGTGCGCTCACCCGCTGGTATCGAGATGTTGACGGTGCCCTGGCGGGTGAAATCAGCATTCCCATCAAAGTGGGTACAGTGGGTGGATCGCTGGAAACCAATCCGGCCGTACGCATCAATCACCACCTGCTGGGTTCCCCATCCGCCGCCGAACTCGCCGGCATCCTTGGCGTCGTTGGACTTGCGCAGAATTTTGCTGCGTTGCGCTCGCTGAGTACACGCGGCATTCAGGCCAATCACATGAAGCTGCATGCCCGCAGCGTGGTCAGCACGGCAGGCGTGCCTGCCCAACTGCACGAAAAGGTGGTGGAAGCGCTGGTCAGCAGCGGCGAGATCAAAGTATGGAAAGCCCGCGAAATTGCCGCGGCTATGGGTAACCAGACAATGAACGCAACGCGGGTAAGCGCCTGCGGAAAGAGTATTCTCCTCGGCGAACACGCGGTCGTCTACGGTCAACCTGCGCTAGCCGTCCCCCTGCCAATGGCGGTAGAGGCCGTCGCCCGTAAAGACGCGGCCGAACACAGGCTCATCATCGATGGCTGGAATCACTCCGTGCATCTGGATGAAAGCGCAACCGGTTTCGCGGGCGCACTTCGCGACATTCTGAGTGAGCTGGACCTTGCGGATCACCCCACGACCATCGAACTGTACCCCCACCTTCCGGTCGGCATGGGGCTGGGCAGCTCAGCGGCCATGGCCGTGGCCGCGGTGCGCGCCCTGAACGCAACCTACCGTCTTGCATTGGATGACAACCGCATCAACGCGCTGGCATTTCGCTGCGAACAGGCAGTACACGGCACACCTTCGGGTGTGGACAACACGGTGGCGACCTACGGGCGCGCGCTACGCTATCAACGCGACACCAGCCCGGCATTCCGCTTCATCAGCTTTCGGCAGCCACTGCCTCTGGTTATCGGCCTGTCGCACGAACCGGGCAGCACCTCCCACACGGTCGCAGCAGTACGGGCTCGACACGCTCGCCATAAACAGTCCTGCGAACACCTGTTCGCCGAGATCGGCAATCTCACCGATGTCGCCATAACCGCAGCAACGGCAGGTGACTTCGGCGCACTTGGCGAATGCATGGACATCTGCCAGGGACTGCTCAACGCCCTTGGCGTATCGACCCCCGCATTGGAGCAGTTGGTGAGTATTGCCCGTGGTGCTGGCGCACTGGGCGCCAAGCTCACGGGAGGTGGCGGTGGTGGCGCGATCGTCGCGCTCGCGCCAGACCAGGAGCGCGTCGCCCGCGCCATCGAATATGCTGGCTATTCAGCACACAGGATCACCATTCACTCCGCCGAGTAACTCGGCCGCGATGCCACCAGCTTGTGCCAGCGATCGACATTCGGCACCTCCGGCAACGTTACGACCTTGACCATTCGGGCAAAGTCGATGGCGATTGCAAGGGTGATATCCGCGATGCTGAAGGTGTCCCCGGCCAGATATTCACTCTGCGCCAGTTGCGCATCAAATACCGGCAGGACATCCGCCGCCGTCTTTGCGCAGACCTCCCCCCATTCCTTCACGCACGTCTCCCGATCCTTGAAGAAGCCCGTGATATTGCGAAACGCCGACGCAACGTTCAGGAAGAAGTTGATCTCCGCACGTCGATGCCACATTTCCACCTGCGCGGCGGGAAGTCCGGGTGCGCCGAACAGACAGGGATCCGGATTGAGGTGCTCAAGGTAACGGCAGATGGCGACAGATTCGGCCAGGAACGTGCCGTCATCCAGCTCAAGTACCGGTACGCGACCAATGGGATTTCTGGCCCGGTACTCCGGCGACAGATTTTCACCCTTGCGGATATCAACCCGCACCCTTTCCATGTCGATGCCTTTCTCCGCCATGAAAACGTGGACACGGCGCGCATTGGGGGACGGGGATTCATATAGGCGCATGTGGACTCCTCAGTCGGTTTGATCGTCTGCCAGACGGATATGGTTGGTATCGGGTACAGCTACCTGTCCCGCACGTGACTCCGGCGCCATCCGCGCCCCTGGTTCCGCAAGGTCGAACCCTTCGCCAAGCGCGGGAGAAACCGTGGGGGTTGCTGCTTCGGGCCCCATGCGTGCACCCGGTGCTGCAAGGTCGAATTCAGCTTGTGGCACTTCGGGCGGCTCGACATCGCGCGCGTCCCCGATACGGGAACCGAGCGCCATCACTTCAAAATCCGGGACGTCGATTACAAGCGGTTCCTCTGGCGCATCGATGCGAAATACCGCTGCCTTTTCCAGTTGCAGGTGCCCCGTCTCCACGTCGCGCGGCACGAAGGGCCTGCGCTCCGCCTCGGTGAGCACATCGCTGCCGGCTGGCAACAGAATCCAGGCACCCTCTTTCGACTCCGAATCCATCCCGGGTGCGGGATCATCCGCTACCGGCATCACCCTCAGCCTGGCGCCCGCCTTCTGAAAAATCGCCTGAAAGCGACGGGCGGTCTCCTCATCAGCCAGTTTGCGCACCACCACCGGATTGCCTGAAAACAACGCCTGCACGCGCTGGTCATCCAGCTTCAGGGCCAGGGCAAGTCGTTTGCGCACCACGGCAGGGTGCTGCCCTTCAACCACCTCTCCCTTGAAAATCAGTCGGTAGTTCTCCGCCATGTTCGACCTCTTCCTCAGCGTCCTTTGCCTGTGCCCATGCCCGTGCGAGGGTTGTAGCAGATACCGCCGTATGCGTCCGCCGATTACATCTCCCGTTGCGGGGCCCACGATGCGCCCTTCCATCTCCGGGAAAGTCACTGAATAATCGACGCGGACACCAGAATACTTGGAGACTGCCGATGGGTACACCCGCTCGCGTTGTGGTTCTGCCACAAGCCACTTCCACCCTTCGTATCGAAGAACTCACCCTGCCGGATCCGGGTCCCACCCAGGTGGTTGTCAAACAATTCGCGTCCGGTATCTGCCATTCACAACTGCACCAGATGCACCGGCCGCGTGCCAATCCGGTAATCCTTGGCCACGAATCGACCGGTGTGGTGCTCAAGACCGGTAGCAGCGTCTCGCACGTGAAGGAAGGCGATACCGTCATGGTGACCTGGGTACCCCGGAACGCCAGTGCTGCCAGACAACTACCCGTGCGGGCCGAACTGCAGGTATCCGACGGCATTGCGATCTCCGAGAACGTCTTTACGTGGGCCGATCACACACTGGCGGATGAGCAATATGTCGTGAAGGTCGCGGACACCATTCGCAAGGACGTCACCGCCATCATCGGTTGCGCCGTAATGACGGGTGCTGGCGCAGTCATCAATACCGCGAATGTGCAGCCCGGCCAGAGTGTTGCCATTTTTGGCGTTGGAGGTGTCGGCCTGTCAGCTGTCGTGGGTGCCAAAGTTGCCGGCGCAAACCCGATCATTGCCGTCGACCTGTCTGACGAAAAGCTGGAATTCGCCAAGGCGTTCGGAGCAACCCACGGCATCAACGCTGGCAAGGAAGACCCCATTGCGGCCATCCACGCACTCACCGTGCGCAACGATCAGTTCACCATACTGCAGACACCCGTCAGCGGGGTGGACTACGCCTTCGACTGCATCGGCATTCGCAAAACCATGGAGCAGATCCTGCCCGCATGCCGCTCGGGTCGTTTTGGCGTATCCGACGGTGGCACCGCGGTGCTGGTAGGCGTGCCCACCACGAACGTGGAGCTGAACGCCATCGACATACTGCTGAACGAGAAGCACTACATCGGCAGCATCGGCGGCTCATGCGCGCCGGACCGGGACTTCCCGACCTTCCTGGAATGGTATGAAAAGGGCAAGCTCAATCTTGACGCCATGGTGACTGCCCGGTTCCACATCGACGACATCAACGAGGCCACCCAGGCCCTGGAAAGCGGGCGCATCAGCGGGCGCGCGATCATGGAGTTCTAGCAGCAATCGACCCTCACGCCCCCGGAACCGGATATGGTCCGGTTCCGACGGGAATCCACCTTTTTGCGTGCACCCGGCCTGGACCCGCCCTGCCATGAAGAACGACGAGATCGCCAAGCTGTTCCGCTTCGAGCCGGGGACCACAATCCGCTCCCTGCCAACCCGCTGGGCGGGACTGGACGACGCCCGCAAACACCGCAAGGATGCCGTCAAGAGAATCGCCCGCCTGCAGGAGAAACTGTTTGCCGACAATCGTTTTGCTCTGCTGCTGATCTTTCAGGGCATGGACGCGGCCGGAAAGGACAGCACCATCAAGAAGGTCACCACGGGCGTCAATCCCGCGGGGTTTGAAACGCACAGCTTCAAAGCCCCCACGTATGAGCACAATGACCACAATTTTCTCTGGCGGCACTGGCGCCTGATGCCCGCCAAGGGTCACATCGGCATTTTCAACCGCTCCTACTACGAAGAAGTTCTGGTCGTGCGCGTACATCCCGAACTGGTGCTGAACCAGCAGCTGGCCAACAGGACGGTAAACGACGCCTTCTGGGCGCAACGCTATCGTGACTTCACTGCCATGGAGGAGCACCTGTGCACCAATGGCGTCGTGGTCCTCAAGTTTTTTCTCAACGTCTCCAAAGACGAGCAGCGCAAACGATTGCTGGCCCGCCTCG
The DNA here is from genome assembly GCA_024234635.1 of Pseudomonadales bacterium. Classification (GTDB taxonomy): domain Bacteria; phylum Pseudomonadota; class Gammaproteobacteria; order Pseudomonadales; family Azotimanducaceae; genus SYFY01. The sequence continues at coordinate 194,277 of JACKNX010000003.1, forward strand.
ACGAACCGGCCAAACACTGGAAGTTCAACCCGCGTGACGTGGACGAGCGGGAGCACTGGGACGAATATCAGGCCGCCTTCCAGGATGCCATCGACAACACGCACACCCAATACGCTCCCTGGTATGTCATTCCGGCGGATGACAAGACTGTCATGCAGGCAATAGTGGCGGGCGTCATCGCGGATACACTGGAAAAACTCCCCCTGGAATATCCCGCACCGGACCCATCCGAGATGGCGCTGTTCGAGCGCGCAAAACTCCTCCTGCTCGCAACGCAGGACGAAAATCCCGTTGATGACGAGGACGATGAAGACGATTTCGACAACAGCGAAGACTGACCGGGCACAGCAACCGGGTCAGTCAGGCTGGCGATATTCGTAGAGGACATCCGGACAACGCTCCTCGTTGTCACGACCATCCGTGAATGCCACCGGGACAAAGCCTCGTTGCTCATAGAAGCGGCGAGCGCGTGTGTTTTCCTGGAAAGTGTGGAGTCGCACCGTTTGCGGCAACTGCGTGAGCGCGTGAGCGAGAAGCAACGAACCAATGCCCTCTCCCGGCGCTCCCGGGAGCAGGTACAGCTGATCCACCCAGCCAACGCCTGCTTCGGTGGAAATCGCCAGGACGCCGACAATGGCTTGCCCCCGAAGCGCCAGCGTCACTCCGCCGCCAGGAATCAGCACATCACGCATCCAGCAACGGGTCTCTTCGACCGAGTGCACCATGGGCGCATACGGCAGGTAGGCCTCCCGTGAGCGAACGATCACGTCAGCCGCCTCCTCCGCATGTTCGGAGCGCGCCGCCAGCAGCCTGACTCCGTTCGCAACTTCGCTATCCACGATCTGGCTCCTTCTGTCCCCCGCACACCAGCCAGTCGGCCGGCCAGCGCATCGGTCTCCGCGCCCGGTCAATTTGATGGAGATCAAAGTTACGGCTGCCCCCGCGCAATTGCCGGTTCAGGCTGCCGCTCATTGACGGTACACTGACCGCTCCTGTTCCATAGCGCACCTGGCCGTACGGTACTGGCGTGCGGCAGCTCTTCGACTCGCAGAGGTTTGCCATGACGTTTCTATCTTTCATCGTCCTGCTACTCATCGCCTATCTGCTCTGGCGTATGTCAGACCAGATGCCCGACCTCATATTCCGCCTGAGTGAGATTCAACGCGACGTCGCGGAGCTGCGCCGTCGCCTCCCGGAGGCCGCAGCCGCTGACAACCAGGCGGACAACAAACCGGCCGCTGCGCCGGCAAAGCCCGAAGCAGACGCCGACGAACCATCCTGACACGAGATGGAAGACGCGCTCGCCAGGTTTCATCAGGACCGCAAACGGGCGCGTGATGCTGGCGATCCCATGGCCGCGCTCTGCGTGCTGGCAACAGTAGATGGTAGCGGGTTTCCCCAGGCGCGTACGCTTGTGCTGCGTGATCTGCACGACCGCCTGGCGCTCTTCATGAACGCCACGAGCCCGAAGGTTGCACAACTGCAACTGGGAAGCGCCGCCATCTGCGTCTATCTGCCGAGTATTCAGATCCAGTATCGCTGTGCCGTAGGTCTGGAGGCGGTTGACCCGGCGGTCGTTGCGGAAAGCTGGCACCTGCGACCACCCATGCCAAAGACCCTGGACTGGTTCTACACACACGTGCAACCGCAAAGCACCAGGGTAGCGTCACACGACGCGCTGCATTCGCAACTGGGAGAATTTTCCCTGCCGGACCCGCTGGTGGCACCGCACACAGCCGTTGGCTATTACCTGACTCCGACGATGATCGAACGCCTCGATCTCGCCATGCCGACCGGGCTGCATGATCGGATACGGTGGACGCGTACATCACACGGCTGGCAGAAAGACCAGCTCACGCCCTGAAGACTTCCCCGGCGTCACACGGCGCAACACGCAGAGTTCAATCGAGTTCCGCAGTGACGATACCAACAAGGTGTCGGAAACAGGTTTCCCGGGCGGTCGCCACGAACCCCTGAATGAAGGGCGCATCCGCCTGGTCGGCCCGCACCGCCGCATACAAGGTCGGCCAGATGCCGTCTTCGCCCAGAGAACAGACAGCCACGTAGTGACGCTCACGGTACTCGTGCAGAGCCCAGTTGGGGAGGCAGGTGATTCCACGGCCACTGGCGACAAGCTGAATCATCAGCGGTGTGAGCTCAGCGGTTCGAACGCGTGCCGGCTCGACACCGGCAGGCTCCAGAAACGATTTGAAGATATCAAGCCGATCACGCTCCACGGGATAGGTGATCAAAGTCTCATCCCGCAGATCGCCGGGATTCACCCACTCCCTTTCAGCAAGCGGGTGATCCTTGCTTACCGCAAGCTGGGCTTCATAACTGAACAGAGGCATATATACGAGGTCATCCTGGTTGACCGGATCAGCCGTGATCACCAGATCCAGATCGCCGCGTGACAAGGCTGGGAACGGCGCGAAATGGAACCCACCGGCCACATCGAGCTCCACTTCCGGCCAGTTCTCGCGATAGGAATCGATTGCCGGCAGCAGCCATTCAAAGCAACTGTGGCATTCGATGGACATCAGGATGCGTCCTGAGTGGCCACCCGCCAGCCGGGCTAGATCGATTTCAGCACGATGAATGAGCGGCAGCACCTCCTCCGCCAGCTTCACCAGCCGATGGCCGGCTGAAGTGAAACGCACGGGACGCGTTTTGCGGATGAAAAGCGCACATCCGAGGCGGTCTTCCAGGTCCTTGAGCTGATGCGAAAGTGCCGACTGGGTCAGAAAAACCCTGTCCGCGGCCTCCACGAGGCTTCCCGCGTTGCGCAATGCGGCCATCGTTCGCAGATGACGCAGATCAATCTGTGACATGACTGACACTCGAAAAGAGACCTCAATGTTTGCACAGAGGTCACTTTGAGACCAGTTCTCCAACACAAAGCTCCATAAATCTCACTTACAAACAGGAGCGGCACTTTTGCGTACTGGTCGACGTCAGACAAATGGCGCTGCTGACTAGAATTCCCCTCAGTTTCGGCGGGAAAGGCAGTCCGCAGATGTTCAACCCCAACAGCCGCATGATCGATGGATTCATCGCCTACATGCGACTCCGTTTCGAGGAAGCATTCTCGAATGTCGCGGACGCAAACATGCGTCTCCTCGACCAGTCAGTACGCGCGTCGCTGTCCGCGCTGCTCGAATGTGACTGCCCCTATCACGACATTCAGCATACGATGCTGGTCACCGATATCGGTCAGACCATGCTGCAGGGACGGCAACTGGCGCACGGCGACGTGACGCCTTCCGACTGGCTGCACGCCGTCATTGCGATGCTGTTCCACGATGTCGGCTACATTCGCATCCTCCTTGCCGAGGACACGCCGGAATCCTGTATCGCGGACGATGCGGGGAATCGCGTAGCGCCACCAAAGGGCTGTACGGATGCCTTCATGACGCCGTATCACGTGGCCAGAAGCCGAATGTTCGTGCGTGAACGCTTTCGCAACGAACCGCTTCTCGATCTGGACCTGCTGTGCGGTCACATCGAGATGACCCGCTTCCCGGTACCGAAGAAGGAGGAATACCAGAAACTGGACTCCTTCGGCGCGCTGGTGCGATCAGCGGATCTGCTCGGCCAGATGGCCGACCCCCAGTATCTGAAAAAGCTGTCCCGATTGTTCGCCGAATTCATCGAAACGGGTGAAGCCGCACGACAGGGTTTCAAGACGCCCGGCGAACTGCGCGCAAAGTTCTCGGGCTTCTTCAACGCACAGGTACGCCCGTACGTGGGCGAAGGCCTTCGGCATCTCAGGCGGGCACCGGACGGTCAGCAGTGGATCGCCAATCTGCACCACCACCTCCACGTCAATGAATCGGAATTGATGCAGACAGGCGAGACAGTGATGGCGAATGTGCAGCTGCTGAGAAAGGCCGCGCAATAATTCATCAAGCGGTTTGGGAAATGACCGGTATCGGCGCCGCATTCGGCAGCCGATTCCGTTCCAATCATCGGGCGCGCGAAACAGCTAGTGGGCCGCTTGACAGGTTGGCAGCCGGCCACGTTGCGATTGCCAGCGCTGTCGCGCATGGAACCGGAGTTCCATGAGAGGCTGCTGAAAAAGCAGCCTGGGAAGCCAACCAGGGATGGCTGACCCGCGAATGCAGCGGAAAACGCTGTATCTGGCGCGAGTCGGCGAAGCCGCCGGCCGCTGAAAACGTCCAGGAAGTTTTTTTTTCAGCGCCCGGTCAGGCTTTAGTTCAGCTGCAGCATTCCGCGCGGACGCAGATTGCTGAGCTCCACGATCTTGCCGTAGTTCTCAGCAATGTCTTCCACAGTGGCATCCACACCCAGATCGACGCCTTCGTTTTCAACGATCAGCGCGGTGGAGAATCGACCGCCCTGTGCCTGGATAATGACGCCATTCGGCGCGTCTTCCGTGCACAGATACACAACCGCGGGCGTGATCAGCTCCGGTCCGAGCTTGGCCAGCGCGGATTCGGGCATCAGATTCTCCGTCATGCGCGTTGCCGCCACCGGCGCTATCGCATTCACCCGGATGTTGTATTTCGCGCCTTCGATCTTCAGCGTGTTCATGAGACCCACCTGACCCAGCTTCGCAGCGCTGTAGTTGGCCTGGCCGAAGTTGCCGTACAGGCCTGACGGCGAGGTCGTCATGACAATCCGGCCATAGCCCTGATCCCGCATGATCGGCCACGCTTCGCGCGTGACCATGGCCGCCCCGTTCAGGTGCACATCGAGAACGACTTTGAAGTCCGGCGTATCCATCTTGTGGAAGGACTTGTCGCGCAGGATGCCAGCATTGTTGATCAGGATGTCGACCCGGCCCCAGGCGTTCATGCAATCCTGCACCATGCTGCGTGCACCCTGCTCGTCGGATACAGAGCCACCATTGGCAATGGCTTCGCCACCAAGGGCCTTGATCTCCTCAACCACCTTTTTTGCGGCTTCCGACGACCCGCCGGTTCCGTCCATGGCGCCACCAAGGTCATTGACCAGCACCTTGCAACCCCGGCGGGCCAGCTCCAGGGCATGGCAACGGCCAAGTCCACCACCGGCACCGGTAACAATGGCGGTTTTTCCTTCGAACGAATACGTCATGATCTGATTACCTCTTTGCTTGCACCGGCTGTGATGAGCCGGATGGTTCGTGGTTGGGATGGTCGGAATGGTTCAGAAACAAATCTCAGGGACGGATGCTGAAGCGGACCGGACCTTTCAGCCCCTCCAGCAAGGGTTGAATCCATTCGACCCACTGACTGAGAAACGGACGAGTCTCTCGGGGATCGATGAGTTCGTGCACGGAGAACGATTCCGCACGGGAATAGGGATTCCGCCGTGCACGCATCATGTCTTCCAGTTCCCGGCGCTTGGCATCCGGATCCTCGGCCGCAGCAATCTCCTTGCGGAAGGCCACGGCCACTCCCCCCTCCAGTGGCAAAGCGCCGCTTTCCACCGATGGCCAGGCGAGTACATAGGAATCCGGGGCATAGTGCGCGGCGGTGGCAACGCCAAAACCCTTGCGGATCTGCACAACTGCCCAGGGCACAACCGATTGCACGGCGGCTGATACCGCCGCCATTCCAAACCGGATGGTTCCCGCCTTTTCAGCGTCCAGACCAATCATGAAACCCGGCTGGTCCACGAAGTTCACGATCGGCAGGTGAAAGACATCACACAGCTCAACGAAGCGCCTGTATTTCTGGGCTGCTTCGGCGGTCATCGATCCCGCATAAATACGATTGTTATTGATCAGTACGCCAACCGGCTGACCTGCGAGCCGGGCCAGGGCACAGATCTGCCCTTTGCCAAAACCCGCGCCCATCTCGAAGACGCTGCCTTCGTCCATCACCATGCGCAGGATCGAGCGGGCGTCATACGCCTTGTTGCTTTCACGCGGGATGGCCCTCAGGAGTTCCTGCTCCATGCGCTCGGGGGAGTCGTCACAGACTTCCCGCGGTGCCCGCTCATCCACGTGGGAGGGGAGATAGCCCAGAAAGCGGCGAATCTGGCGAAACGCGTCAGCTTCGTCGTCCGCGATGTTATCGACGATACCGCTCTTCGCATGAATCGCCGCGCCGCCCAGCTCACTTTTTGTGATCGGCTTGCCCAAGGCACGCTCAACCAGCGCCGGACCGCCGGTCATCACCTGCGCGGTGTCGCGGGTCATGACCGAAAAATGTGACGCGACAAGGCGCCCGGCCGGGAAGCCGGCCACCGCACCCAGTGCCGCGGAAACCACGGGAACGCTGGCCATCGCATCCGCGATCACCTTGAATCGGGGCTCGGCGAAGACCGGCTCGCCCCAGCTTGGCCCCTGCTTGCCACTGCCCCGAACACTTCCGCCACCGCCTTCGAGCAGTCGCACCAGTGGAACCTTGTAGCGCATCGCCATGTGTTCGGCGTACACGCTCTTGCGAAGTCCCGCCGGGTTGGGCGATCCGCCCTTGAGGGTGAAGTCCTCACCACCCACCGCCACGCGACGCCCGTTGATGCGACCAAATCCCAGTACGTAGTTGGCGGGTACGTATTCCCGCACATGGCCATCGTCGTCGACATCAGGCACCGCGGTGGCCAGGCCCTGCTCCTGGAAACTGCCCGCGTCGAGAAGGCCATCGATGCGCTCGCGGATGCTCAGACGTCCCGCCGCATGCTGGCGTGCCAGCCCGGCTTCGCCGCCCTGCTGACGTGCCAGCTCGCGGCGACGTCGTATTTCCTCGCTCTCAGGAGCCCAGGTCACGACGGGGCGCTCAGGCCGGATCGGTGAATTTGGGCGTGCGCTTTTCGAAATTGGCGCGCACGGCTTCCGCCTGGTTGCTGGAACCGATCAGTTCCGTCTGCAGCCGGGCCTCCAGTTCGAGTCCGGTGCGCGGGTCCGCGCGCCAACTCTGTTCGAGGAGTGCTTTGTCGCGGCGGATGGCGTCCGGATTCTTGGTTGCGATTTCCCGCGCAATGGCCAGCGCGCGCGCGAGCGGATCGCCGTCCACGTACGTAACCAGCCCAAGTTCCTTCGCTTCCGTGCCAGACACGACCCGACCGGTGAAGGTCAGCTCCTTTGCAACATCCAGGGGCACGAGATCGCGCAGGGACTGCGTGATACCCATGTCCGGAATCAGGCCCCACTTGATTTCCATGACCGAAATACGGGCATCCGGGCTGGCAATGCGGATATCGGCACCCAGCGCAATCTGGCAGCCACCACCGTAGGCGACACCGTGGATGGCACAGATCACCGGCACCGGCACCCGTCGCCAGACCATGGAAGGACGCTGGGCATGATTGTCCGGCAGATCGTCTTCCCGTCGCAGCAGCCCACCGCCACTGGATTTGCCGCTGCCAAGTCCGGACATGCTGGTCATGTCCAGTCCCGCACAGAATCCGGGACCGTTACCGGAGAGCACCACCGCCCGCACATCCTTTGCCTGCGCCAGCGTTTCGCCGGCAGCAATGATGGCGCTGAACATCTCGGGGCTGAGCGCGTTGTACTTCTCGGCGCGGTTCAACCGCACGTCCGCAACGCCACTGCTCACTTCGATGGTGACCAGTTCACTCATGGGTAGTCTCTGCTCAATTTTGCGGGGGCGTAACTTACCACAGCCGCCAGCCGCGAATAACCCGAGCAAAACCCCTGCGCCGCTGGCAGCGATCGCCCGCGGACCACGCCCGGCGGTCACATCGGGTCATCGAGACGGTCAGCCGCTGACGACCACCGCGAGAACCTGCTCCTCGGCCACCTGGTCCTCTGGCGCCACGAGCAACGCCTCGACCACGCCGTCCACGGGACTTTCCACCGGAATTTCCATCTTCATGGATTCGAGGATCATCAGCACATCGCCCGCCGCTACCGCATCCCCAGCGGCTACCTCGACCTTCCATACCGAGCCCGCCACTTCGCTTTCCACCTGGTGCCTGGCCACCGCGCCTACCCTCCCATCTGCTGCTGAAACTCGGCGAGATCAAAGTAGTCGCGCCAGGCCGTGATGCCGGCTGCGGATACCTCGAACACACCCATCACCCGCACGGCAATCCAGCGACCGTTGACGAGAAACCGGTCCACCCGCTCGTTCATGACAACGCTGCCGTTAGCGGCACTCTGGAGTACCTCGAAACGGATCTCAGACGCCATACCCAGAAACGGTGCCAGCGAAGCCCGTATGGCGGCAGAGCCCGTTACGGGTTCCATGGGAATGTTGTGGTAGACGGCATCCGGTGCGAAACAGGCCTCGATGGCATCGAGGTCCCGGGCATCGAAAGCCTGCATCAGGGCTGTCACCCTCTCCTGTGGCTGCATCATTTCCCCCAGTAATCCATATTGTTCCGAATCTGCCCCGGCGAACATCGCCAGGTACTCCCGCCACACGACCACGGCGTGCCTCTGACGCCGATCCAGTCCGTCGCCAGCCAGGCGGTCGATAATTCGCTGCGCCTGGCCGGTGTCAAACCTTACGACAAACATGTCGGTGCGCGCATCTCCGGAAAAGTCTGACGGCTTACCGATGGGCGGCTGATTCAAGAGGGTGTCGAACACGGCCTGCAGTGCATCATCGGCAACACGACTCCGCGTCCATTCGAGCAGGGCGCGGGAAAACACGTCGGGGCGCGCGCACAGGGCTTTGTAGGCAGCCCAGTCCAAATGCCCCTCAGCGATCAGAAATCATCGAGGTGCAACTGCCCGCCGGTGAGCAGTTCATACGCTTCCAGGTACCTGCCAAGCGTGCGCTCCACGATCTCCGGGGGCAGAACCGGACCGGGCGGCGTCTTGTTCCACCCCCCCTGGTGCACCAGCTCTTCCAGGTAGTTGCGGACGATCTGCTTATCGAAACTCCGCTGCTCCCGTCCCGGCTCCCAGTCGTCTGCCGGCCAGAAGCGGGAGCAATCCGGCGTGAATATCTCATCCGCGAGAATGGGTTGCTCCTGCCCGGGCAACAGGCCGAACTCGAACTTGGTATCGGCGAGGATGATGCCACGTGTCAGCGCGTAGTCGCGGGCACGTACGTACAGATCCAGCGTCAGGTGTGCAATCGCAGCCATGTTTGCCGCGCCGATGACGCCAACGCCTTCATCATAGGTGATGTTCTCGTCGTGCCCGGCCGCCGCCTTTGTGGACGGCGTGAACAGGGGCTGCGGCAACCGGTCGCCATTGCGAAGACCCGTGGGCAGTACATGGCCGCAGACTCGGCCACTGGCCTGGTAGTCCTTCCAGCCACTGCCTGCGAGGTAGCCACGTGCGATGCACTCCACCGGCAGGATGTTCACCCGGCGACACAACATGATGCGACCATTGAGCGCCGCACGCTCTGTCGCGTTCAGCCCTGGCACATCCGCCACATCCATCGACAGCAGATGATTGGGTACAACGTCGGCGAAGCGGTCGAACCAGAACCGGGAGATCTGCGTAAGCACGATACCCTTGCCCGGCAGACCATTGGCCATCACGACGTCGAAGGCGCTGATCCTGTCCGTCGCCACGATCAGGAGCGCGTCGCTGCCGTCCGTCAGCCGCACATCGTACAGATCCCGTACCTTGCCGCTACGACGGTTCGGTAGCGGCAGATCCGTTTGCAGCAACGCCTCACGCATTACCCACTCCTTCGCGCAGGTGGAATCCTCGCAATCCGTCAGGCGGTGCTGCCGCCGTCCGCCATGTACACGCCGCCGGTAACCCAGCTGCTGTCGTCGCTGGAAAGGAACAGCATGACCTGCGCAATTTCCTCCGGCATCCCGTAGCGCTGCATCGGTATACCAGCGGCCACGCCGGCCTTCACGGCCGCCGCATTGCCAGGGCTCATGCCCTCTTCGAGACTGCGCATCATGCGCGTTTCCACGGGCGACGGATTCACCGTGTTGACGCGGATATGGTGTGGCGCGCCTTCTTTTGCGGCGCTACGCATCAGACCGATGACCGCGTGCTTGCTCGTGACATATGGTGAAAGACCCGCTGTGCCCCCCACACCCGCCACGGACGACGTGATCACAATGCTGCCGCCGCCACGTTCGCGCATTGCGGGAAACACTGACTTCAGGCCCAGAAAGACGCCTTTCACGTTGACGGCAATCACCTGATCGAAACGCGCCTCGTCCTGCTCTTCGATGGACTTCACGTCACCTTCGATACCGGCATTGGCCAGAAAGACGTCGACACCGCCGAACTTCTCCTTCGCTGCTGCGACCATGGCGTTGTTGTCCGCCGACTTCGTCACGTCGGCAACAAAGTAATGCACGCGATTGCTGCCGATATCCGCAACAGTATCGCGCAGCGCCTGTTCGTTCAGGTCAACCAGCAGCACATTGGCGCCTTCACGCGCGAACAACGCACCTGCCGCCTTGCCGATTCCACCCGCACCACCGGTGATGATGGCCGTCTTGCCTTCCAGTCTTCCCACCTTGTTCCCCCTGTTTTCCGCTGCCTATTGCTCGCTTGCGGCGGCGTAGGCCGCCTCGAAGTCCCGCTCCAGATCATCAGCGTCCTCGATACCCACGGATATGCGGATGAGCGAATCGTCAATACCCATGCTCGCCCGCCGCTGCGCGCCCATCTCATGGTAGATGGTGTGTGCCACGGGAATTGCCAGCGTGCGGTTGTCACCCAGATTGCTGGACTTGATGACAACGCGCAAACCGTTGAGAAACCGCCACAGGTCCACCTGATGGGCCAGTTCGAAACTGAACAGTGCCCCAGGGTGACGGAACAGCCGCATTGCCCGCGAATGCTGCGGATGGCTTGTCAGCCCCGGATAGTAAACCGCATTCACCCACGGCTGTGCCCGCAGAAACGCGGTGAGGCGCGCGGCACTGGCACACTGCCGTTCCAGACGCAGGGCAAGTGTCTCCGCGCCGACGGCGATATGGTGCGCCGCCTCCGGCCCCAGCGCCGCACCGAAGTCCCTGAGACCTTTTTTCTTGATCTGCGTGATCCCCCACTTGCGGGGATCACCCTGTTTGTAGATGTCGTAGAGATTGCTGAAACCTGCCCAGTCAAACAGGCCGGTCTCCGTAATCGCTCCGCCCAGCGCGTTACCGTGCCCGCCGATGTACTTGGTCAGCGAGTTCACCACCAGGCTGGCGCCAACGGACTTCGGCTGAAACAGGTATGGCGAGGTCATGGTGTTGTCCACCACGTAGAGCAGTTGCTTTTCCGCGGCGAGTTCCCCGATGGCGTCCAGGGCCGCCACCTGGGTCACCGGATTGGCGATGGTCTCCGTGAAAATGAGCTTCGTCTCCGGCCGGATGGCAGCACGCACGGCGTCCACGTCCGTGGCATCGACAAAACTCACGTCGATACCCTGAGCGGCAAAACTCATGAACAGGCTGTTGGTGTTGCCGAACAGATAGGCGCTGGAGATGAAATGATCACCCTTGCGCAACAGGGCAAACAGCATGGTGCCGATCGCTGCCATGCCCGTGCCAAAACAGACGGAAGCCACGCCGTCTTCCATGCGCGTAATCTTGGTCTGCAGCGCTTCGACCGTGGGATTGACCTGCCGACCGTAGGTAAAGCCACCCTGACGCCCCTGAAACACCGCCGCCAGATCACGGGCGTCGTCGTAGCCGTACGCCACCGTGGCGTGGATCGGCTTCTGCAGACTGCCGTGCTCGATGGGGTCCAGCCGGTCACTGTGAACGATTCGTGTGGTGAAGCCGTCCAAGAGGGGCATACCGGGAAAAAAACGGGCTGGCACTATACGCCAGCAGGGACGCGATCAGGAAGCCGCGGCTACCGGTTCGGTCACCACGATGTTCGCGAATGGTTCATCGCGCAGCATCTGGCACACATCCCGGGCCGGCAACGGCTCACTGAATATGTAGCCCTGGACTTCGCTGCAACCCTGGCTCTTGAGGTACGTAAGCTGGGTGTTGTTCTCCACCCCTTCGGCGATCAGGTCGAGCTTGAGCCCTCGTGCCATGGCCACAATGGCGTTGATGATGCTGGCACCGCCATCCACTTCTTCCTCGCGGATGTCGCATACGAAACTGCGATCGATTTTCAGGGTGTTGATGGGAAACTGGCGCAGGTAGCTCAGGGAGGAATATCCCGTGCCGAAGTCGTCGATGGCAACACAGGCACCCAGCGCCCTGAGCTGCTTGAGCTTGGGAATGATCACTTCCATGTCCTGCATCAGGGTATTTTCGGTGATCTCCAGTTTGACCCGGTGCGGCTTGAGCCCTGCCGTGCGCATCGCGCCGACGATCTGCTCGACGAAGCCTTCCTTCTCGAGTTGCTGCGCGGAGACATTAACGGACAGGCGCACGTTGGCAACGCCTGAACGTTCCCACTCGGCCACGTCCGCGAAGGCCTGACGCTGCACGTACTCGTCGAGCTGGATGATGAGCCCGGTTTCCTCGGCCAACGGCAGGAACTCGGCGGGGCCGAGCATGCCCCGCTCCGGATGTCGCCAGCGCACCAGCGCCTCAACGCCGGTGATACGTCCGCTCGCAAGGCACACCTGGGGCTGGTAGTAGACCTCGAACTCGCCCCGCGCCATGCCGTTGCGTACTTCGCGCTCCAGCGTCAGGCGGGTGGAGAAACGGTGGTTCATCTCATCGGTGAAGAACTGGTAGCCATTCTTGCCGCGGCTCTTGATGTGATACATCGCAATATCCGCGTTCTGGATCAGTGCCTCGGCGGAATCACCGGCTTCCGGATACATGGCGATACCGATGCTGGCTCCCACGAACAGCTCGTGCCCATCGATCACAAACGGTGAGCCCAGTCGGTCGAGGATCTTGCCCGCGATGACCACAACGTCGTCGCGCGTGCGCACCTCCGGCAGCAGCAGCGTGAATTCATCACCACCGAACCGGGACAGCGTGTCACCGCGGCGCAGGCAGCTCTGCAGGCGATTGGCAACCGCTTTCAGCAACCGGTCGCCCATCGTGTGACCGAGGGTGTCGTTCACCACCTTGAATCGATCGAGGTCCAGGAACATGACCGCCAGGCGGATCTTGTTGCGCTGTCCCTGGGTAATGGCGAGCTCCAGACGATCCTTCAACAGGGCGCGGTTCGGCAGGTGCGTGAGCAGGTCGTGGTAGGCCTGGAAGTTGATGACTTCCTGGGCTTCCTTGCGCTCGCTGATATCGCGGATGGTCCCGAAGGTGCCAACAAAGGTCTGCCGGTTGCGTTCCCGGGGGTCGGTATAGACACCCTGCGCGGTGAGCTCCACCCAGACCGACTGCACGTCGGTAAAGCGCGTGCCCATGCGTTTGAGCGAACTGCGCAACTTGAGTTCGACGTTGCGGGCCGCGCGCGTGCCCGTGCGGCGCTCACTGAAGACGTTGGCCGCCACATCCAGGTACTCGGCATCCACGAGTTCCGTGTAGTGGCGCGACAGCAATTCCGTCTTGTCGAAACCCAGCATCGGCCCGAGCCGGTCATTGAGGAAGGTAAAACAGCCGTTGCGGTCCAGCATGTAGACCAGGTCCGGCGAGCTGTTGACGATAAACCGGTGCAGCTCTTCGCTGGCGCGAAGCTGCGCGCCCATATCCTGGTTTTCGTTTTCCAGCCGCACCTGCCGGAGCGCGGTTTCCATGGTCGCGATCAGCTCGGCGGCTTCGTAGGGCTTTTTCACGAAGTCGAACGCACCGCAGTGCAGCGCGTGCTTCACGCCGCTGAAGCTGGCGTCGCCGGATACGACGATGACCTTCGTATCGATCTGTTCGCGGGCAATGAAATCGAGGACGTCATGCCCGCTGACACCGGGCATGATCAAATCCAGCAGCACCACATCGTAGGCGTCGGCCGCCAGCGCATCGAGCGCTGCCTGTCCACCAAGCGCACGAGTTGCCTGATAGCCGTGCAGCGTCACCAGCTGGTAGAGACTTTCCAGCAGGTCCTTCTTGTCGTCCACCAGCAGAATGCGGACATCATCCGCAGGAATCACCCGTCTGCCCGCCGCTCCCTCAGTCGGTCCGGGAGCCGAAGATTCCAGTGAGGCAATAGTCATTGTCTCCGATTGCCAGCCTGGCTGGTCGGCGTAGTTCATTCGCGATCTGTTCCGCACATGCTCGGAATGGCGTCGGATTGTGAACAATTTTTTCGCTTATAGCTACTTGTCGTCCTGCATATAACCGGTGAGTTCCAGATAGCCCGCTCCGACGTCAGCCCCGGCTGCATCGTGCACCGCTACCAGACCCTCCCAGTAGGGAATCAGTGTGCGCATGCGTTGATCGTCGACCAGCGCCCGCACCGTCCAGGACTCCCCGTCAACCGTCACGTGCCAGCCGATTGGCCAGGCAACGCCGTCCTCATCACGCCACCAGTGCCGGGGCTGCATCGCAAAGTCGCCGGCCGCGAGATGCCGGCTCACCCCTGCAGGCGAGACCAGCAACCCCTGATCGTACGGATCGCGCGCGCCATCGGCACGCCGCAGCCGGAAGGTCATGAGCGCGCGCCCATCATCCAGGTGCAGGGCCAGCCAGTCCCAGCCCTGCTGGCCGGCGCTGAGCACGCTGGTGCTCCACTCATGATCGAACCAGCCGACGCCTGTGATGGATCGCGCCTGGGCGCCGCTGCCAAGCGTACCCGTCACCTGCAACGCCGGCCACGAGTAGTAGTAGGACGCCTGGCCGTCACCCTTGCGCGACAGTCCTTCCTCGCCCTGCGCCACGGGAGGATAGGTCGCTCGAAATGACAGATCCATGGAGAGCGTGTCCGCCACCAGCGCCAGTGAGCCACCGGACCCGGTGAGTTTCAGCCGCCAATCCTCGAGAAACACCTCTATCACGTCCGCGTCGGCCGTAACGCCGGCAAGCGAGGGATGCTGCCGACTCAGACGCTCCCGCTGCTCATGTGTCCCGGCGGCAACATCCGTCACCGCCACATGCGCCAGATAAACCGCGTCCAGTTGCCAGGGTTGACGGTGCTGCGCACCGCTGGCCGACAACGCCTCCAGACCTTGCCGGAACAGCGTGAATTGCACGCCCATCGCTTGTCCCTGCGCATCGCGGGCGGCAATCGTGAGATACCACCACTCGCTGCGAAACGCCGGGTGCTGGGCGTGATCCGCAGGGAAACGCAGCGGCACCACGCGGTCCGCCACCGCGAAACCGTCCGCATCGGCGGCTCCGAGCACGTCGCCAACACGTAACCCACCGATCGTTGGCGTACCAGGTCGACCGGTAGCCGGGTGATCGCCACAACCCAGCAGCATTACCAACAGTGCCGTGCAAAGACGCCTCATGATCCGCCCATGCGCTGCCCCTGACCGGCGCGGACGAAACTTCCCGTCACCCCGGCCAGCAGCACGGCCACACCCGCCAGGGCCAGGGGAACGAGCACCGGCCGCCATGCGGGCAGGAAGCCGATGCTCCAGCCAAAGGCCCTGGGATTGACCTCGCTGCACAGCACCCATGCAAGCCAATACCCCAACGGCAGGGCAATGAGTACCGCGATCAACCCCAGCAACGACGCCCGTACGGCACTGGCCCCCAGCGACCACCGCCAGCCCCAGCCGAGCGTCTCCAGCAACTTTCCCGTGGCCTGCTGATTGAGACGAAAGCCGGCAAGCGCGTTGAACAACGCTACCGCGGCGACAAACAGCGCCAGCCACGTGAGCGCGTCAGTGGTGGCAAACGTGCTTTCGAACGTGACCATCGCCGTCCGGCGGATGTCGGCGGCGCGCTGCACACGCACATCATCCCGGGCTCGCAGCATCCGCTCGACAGCGCCGGACCCGGCGTTTCGAAAGCTCAACCGATCGAAGCGCAAGCGACCGACGGCAAGACCCCGGGCGAGCGCCGTGGTGGCGACAATCCGCGGCGCGGGTTCACCGTATCCGGGGAAGACTCCGGCCACCGTCACCTGCCGCGCGCCGAGCGTCATCGTGGCCCCGATGGCAAGTCCCAGCCGCCGGGCCAGGCCCTCGGAAAGCAGAATTTCATTGTCACCAAGCGCCCGCGTCAGCCCGTACCGGGCGGCCTGCATGGCGGGCATCGCGCCGAAGGCCAGTTGCACCGGCAGCCCGTCGACTCGAATCGGTATTTCCCCTGACACATGGACCGCGCTGATACCCGGCAAAGCGCTGATGTCGACCGCCAGTTGCTCACTTCCGTCACCCGCCACCATCGTGACGAAGACATCCGCCGACAGTCGCTGGTCCAGCAACGCGGTAAATTCCTGGCGGAAACTGTCCACCATCACACCAACGCCAATACTGACCGCCAGGGAAAGCGAGAGGGCTGCGCAGGCAACGGCCAGGTCGTCCGGATACCACACGACTTCCCGCAGTCCCAGTCGCCACCATAGTGGTCCCCTGACACGCGCAATCGCCGATTTCAGGCGCCGCAGCAGCGGCAGCACGCTGAACGCCGCCAGCAGCGCCGCGGCGAAGATTCCGGCGAATATCCCGAGCAGCCCGCTCGCTGACGTCAGGAGCGAACCGGCAATCAGGCCCAGTGCGGCGACGCCGAACGTCAGACCAAGCGCCCGGGGCAGGTGACCGGCGCGATGCTCCCACCACCACGCAAGACCGCCACCCAGCACACAGACCGCAAGTCCCGCCAGAATAGCCTTGACGACCACGGCGGTGGTCAGCGCCACGGTGGTTGCGGCAAACGACGCACCCGCCATCACCCCGAGCAATTGTTCGCACAACCACCGGCCTGTCCACAGCCCCGACGCAACGGCGGGAATCCCCAGCAGCACGAGCAACAGAACAAAACCCGTGGCCAACTCGCGGTCGGTTACACCGATGCCGGTGAGTGCCCCATGCACCGCGCGTTGACGTCGCAGCCAGATCACCGCCGACTGGAACATCAGCAGCAGCGCCACCAGCAGCGCCAGCGATCCGAGGGCGCCAAGATTGAACAACACGGCACTCGCCAATCCACGCATGGGTGCTTCGGAAGCCAGCGCGTGCACCCGCCAGGACCCTCCAGGATCCGGCGCGCTGGCCGGCAGGCCGGCGCTGATTCCCGGCATCGCCGATTCCAGCGCCGCACGCCAGAACGACCAACCGTCCTCGAAACGCACAAGCACGCCATCCAGATGCGAAGGATCGCCGCCGAGAATCGCCATTGCGGTACCGATATCCACGGCGGCCATTGGCATCCCACCCGTATCGGTAGCTGGCGAACGCGACACAACCTGCACGCGTACGCCGTTGAGGAGGAGCTCACCGCCCCGCGGCCGCACACCGCCTGAGACAAGGGCGACGGGCGTCGGGCTTGGCTCAAACCGGAGCGAGGGCGAAATATCACTGTTCTGGCCGAGATCCAGCGCTGCGACCCAGTCGGTTCCAACGACGTTGATGCCTTCCCGCGATTGCCCTTCCCGCATTGGCACCAGCGCCGACACGCCGGGCATGGCGCCACGACGCCAGGCGTCCCGCAGAGCGACATAGTCACGCACATTGAGGTCTTCACGCGTGAGGACGTGCGTGATTCCGGCCAGGTGCGCTGGCGTCAGCTGCTGCAGCGAAGCCGTCACCCGTTCGCCCAACAAGTGCACACCGGTAATGGAGACAATTCCCAGCGTCAGCCCGAAGTAAACGCTGAGCGAGGAGCCTTTGGCACGACGCAGAAAGCGCAGGCCGCTTATGACAAGCAATCGAACCGCACTGGTGCTCATGCCGGAGACATGGCGTGCAGGTCGATTCGGCTGTCCGCCGCTGCCGCCAGGGCCTGATCGTGCGTAGCCATCAACAGCGTGGCGCCCGAACGCCGCGTTTCGTCGAACAGCATGCCTGCGACGAGGTCGGAGTTGCGGGCATCCAGATTGCCGGTCGGCTCATCCGCCAGCAGCAGTGCCGGCCGGTGCGCCAGCGCGCGCGCGATGGCAACACGCTGCCGTTCGCCGCCGGATAAGACGTCCGGAAAATCGCCCAGGCGATCCGCCAGCCCAAGCAGTTCAAGGCGCTGGAGCGCTTCCGGCCAGAGCGCCTCAAGCCCGTTCAGCGCGAGCGGCAGGCGCACGTTTTCACCCACGGTCAGTGTCGGCACCAGATTGAAGAACTGGAAGACATAGCCAACGTGGCGCCGACGGTAGCGGGCTGCCTGCGGTGCGCTCAGCGTATGCAAGGCCAGAGGTGCGGACCCGGCCGCGGGATACACCAGAATCGAACCGGCGTCGGGCATCAGCAGGCCGGCCAGCATGTTGAGCAGACTGGATTTGCCAACGCCGCTCGGGCCGCATACCGCCACAACCTGGCCGCGCGCGATATCGACGTCGTAACCGTGAAAAACCTGGCGCAGCACCCGGCCGTCAGCATAGTGCTTGTCCAGGCCACGGATCTCCACGGCATTGTCCCCTGGCGCCTGACTCCGAGCGAGACCAGTCATCTGCCGTACGTGCTCATCCGGTGAACCATCCGTACGTCACCCAGCCGGCGGTCAGCGCAGATCCCGCATGCCATGCGCACGCAACGCATCGGTCAACGCCGGCAGATGGGTTTCGGCGCGCACTCCGGCCAGGATGTCCGCGACCGTTGCTTTGCCGGTAATGCTCCCCAGCGTGACGAGAGTGGGATGAATCATCTGCCAGGCGCCTTCACCGTGCCGCGCCAGTGCATCTTCGGGCCGCACCCACTCGGCCTCCGCCGTTTCGCCGGTGTCCGCGATCGCGTGTTGTCCGGTCGGCATCGTTGTCGTGAAAAAGCGGGTGTCAAAGCGTTTCGGCGCGGATTCCGGCGTCAGCCAGTGTGAGAAATAGGCCAGTCTGTCGCACGCCAGCAGGAGGCCTTCCTGCCTGCATATCTGTGGCAGCGTCATGTCGCCGGCTTCGATGGCCCGGCGGTAGGACGTAAATCGCTGTCGCTCCGCCGCGGTATCAAATTCCAGCAGTACTCCATCCCGCGTCGCCAGCAGGACGCCACATTCTTCGAAACATTCACGAATGGCGGCCACCCAGTAGCGCAGTCCGCCCGCAGCGACGCCGAGCCTGGCACTTGCCGTGGCGTCGTCCAGGCCGGAACAGATGGCTTCGAGGTGGTCGCCCTCGTCGACTTTTCCTCCGGGAAAGACGTGCAGATCCGGAAACACACCGCTGCCCGGCCGCTTCACCATGAACACTTCCGGCCCCGGCGATGCATCACGCAACAGGAGGACAGTGGCGGCAAGGCGGATATTGCCACGCTGTATGGGTTCCATCTGATATCACCCTGACATCGACTTGTCGCAGGACACGCACCATGCCTAAATGCATGCGGGAGGGCAACGATGAGCACATCGAACAGGGACGATGCCGTCTTTCCCCATTCCAACGATGGCAACGGGGAAAGCAACGACAGTCCGGACAAGTCAAAGCCTTACAAGTTCGTGGTACGACTACCCACGGAGATGCGTGACCGGATCGCAGAAGCAGCGCAGGATCACCGACGCAGTATGAACTCCGAGATTGTCGCCAGACTCGAGCGTACCTTCAGCGGTCTGCCTTCCGAGGCGGACGCGGTGTTGATCGAACCACCGTTACAGGGACACATGGATGCGCTACTGCGACGCAGTTACTCCGACGAAGAGCAGCAGCTCTTGCGCACGTTCCGCCGGCTCAGCCTGCCGAAAAAACGCGCGCTCCTGGATCTGCTGAAGTAGTCATGCCCTTTCAGATCGCCCCTTTTTTCCACCCCACCACCGTCATCTTCGTGGACGACAACGAGGGATTTCTCCGCAGCCTGGATCTGGACCTGCCCGTCAACTGGTCGTACCGGCTGTTTGCGCAACCCACGGATGCCATCGTCTTCCTGAACCGCCCGAGTACGCTGCCGCCACTGGTGGATCGCTGCTTTCGCACCGCCGTCGACTGTCACGGCAATCGCTCGATCACGCTCGACATGAGCACCATCGAACAGGAGATCAACCACCTCGAACGTTTCAATCGCACCTCCGTTGTGATGATCGACTACTCCATGCCGTTGATGTCGGGTCTGGAGTTCTGCGCGGAAATCCGCGATCCCTACGTGCAGAAGGCCATGCTCACCGGCGTGGCCGACGAGAAGACCGCCGTGCAGGCTTTCAACGCCAGGCTCATCGATCGCTTTGTTCCGAAGACGACGGAGCACTCCGTGAACGACATCTACTCGACCATCGAAGAACTGCTGCACGACTATTTCACGCAGCACACGGCACGCCTCATGAATACGCTGGCACTGGATCCCCCTGCGTTCCTGCTCAGCCACGAAGTGGGTCGTGTCCTGCGGCGCATTACCAATCAGCACCAGATCGTTGAGTACTACCTGGTGGATCAGCCCCAGGGCTTCCTCATGCTTCGCGCCGATGGCAGCAGCCTGCGCCTGCTTGTCAGCGACCGTCCACACCGTGCCCAGGCACTGGCGGATGCGCAGGCAATGCAGGCACCGCCGTATGTCCTGGATGCGCTACGCAATGAGCAGTACATCCTGACCTATGCCGACAATCCAAGGGACTACCGCCATGGTGACTACCCCTGGGAAGACAATCTGGTGGCGGCAACCGCGGTACGCGGACAGGGTGACTGGGTCATCGGCATCGTGCAGGACCCTCCGGCGGATATCGACTTCGATGCCAGGCGTTGCAGCTACAACGCGTTTCTGAAAACGGTGAAGAAGTATCGCTGACGCCGGCGTGTTTCCCTGCGGACGATCACGCCTCGTCGGCCAGCTCAGACCAATCCGTATCGCGTACGCAGTTCACGTCCATGCGCTTCCAGTTGGGCTACCAGTTCAGGAGCCACCCCTTCCGCCCGCAGTGCCGCCAGTTCCGTCTCGAAGGCGGTCAACGTTCGCCAGGGCACACGCGTGGCAGCGAGCTTGTCGCGCACGAATGCCGTCCATTCCGCCTGCTCGGCAGCATCGAGCAACTCTGGAAAGCTGCGCGCCTTGATACGCATGGCAAGACGCGGAAGGCGCGCGTCACGAAACGGCGGAACCCGCCACTGACCCTGCTCGACCTCCTGCACAAAATCGTTGCATAGCGATCTGTCCTCGTCCTGCAGAAAACGGTCATAGAGTGACGCCTCGACATCCTCCGCCTTGCCATTGCGCGGCTCGGCAAAGATGCGCCCAATCTTCTGCAGCACCGCGGGCTGCGCAAGTCGGCGCCTGCGCTGATTGACTTCCTTGAGGTCAATACCTGTACGCGCGAGGTTTTCCGGCGTCAGCACGCTGATGTCGGCAATGAACGGGCATCGATTGGTGCGCACTTCCTTCAATGGTGGCCGGTCGGGATTGCCAGCGGTGAACAGTGCCTGCCGAAGCTCGACCTCGTCGCCGCGAACGAGCCCTTCGATATCGCTCGCCAGATCGGCGACGATCACCGAATTGGCATTCACCGGATGCCGGCAGATCGGCAGCACCGGAGCCACCCGATAACGTTCCTTCGGATACATGCCGGAAACATGCACACACACGCGCTGTCCGTACGGCTCCAGCAGGCGCCGCACGGCACGCTTGTCACGGCTGCCCAGATAGTAGTCGAACAACCGCGGTTGCGCCTGGCGGATCAACCGTGCCAGCGCCACCGTCGCCCGGACATCCGACAGCGCATCGTGCGCGGACTCATGCTGCAGGTTGTTGGCCTTGGTCAGTTCCTCCAGTCGATAGACGGGCCAGCCGTCTTCGTCGTGAGGCCAGTTGATTCCCTCCGGGCGCAGCGCACCCGCCGCCCTGACCAGATCGATGAGATCCCATCGGGAGTTGCCATTGCGGAATTCCCGCGCGTAGGGATCACGCAGATGCCGGAACAAGCCGAAGCGAACGAACTCATCGTCGAACCGCAGGCTGTTGTAACCCACGGCACAGGTCCCCGGCGTCATCAGCGCCGCGTGGATGCGCCGGAACGCCTCCCACTCGCTGAGCCCCGCGTGGGTGCGCCGCGGGGTGATACCCGTAATGAGGGTCGCCCGCGGATCCGGCAGAACATCGTCGGGCAATGCAACGTCGGTAACAAATTCGTCGCCCAGAGGCTCCAGATTGGCGTTCGTGCGCAGCCCGGCGAACTGCACGATACGGTCCCAGCGAGGGTCCGTACCGGAGGTTTCGAGATCGTACCAGTAGAAGGATTCACTCACTGCGCCACCTCCGGCGGTTTCGCCGGCACGGTGATGCTGACAAGGTAAATACCGGAAACATCATGTCCGGTTTGAGCCACCATAACTTTCCTTTTAGTCTTCGTCGTCCAGAGCCGAAGACGTTGTCCCATGTTAAGTCCAGCCCGTGTCGCCCTTGTGGCCGGTCCCGTGCTCGCATTGTCGGTGACTTTGCTGCTTCGCTTCCACCTCGGCTGGGAAGCGGCGCCGGCGACAACCCTGGGGGTGACCCTGCTGTGCGTCGTCTGGTGGATCTTCGAGCCCATTCCCATTCCCGCGACCTCACTCGTTCCCCTCGCACTGCTGCCACTGTTCGGTGTCATTCGCGACACCGACGTGGCGCTGGCGTACGGCAACCCCCTGGTGTTGCTGCTGATGGGCGGTTTCCTGCTGTCCACGGCGCTCGCCCGAAGCGGAGCGCACAAGCGCCTTGCCATCGGCATGGTGCGGCTGACCGGCGGGCACAGCAGCCGCCTTGTGGTGCTGGGCTTCATGATCGCGGCGGCGCTGATCAGCATGTGGATTTCCAACACCGCGACGACGCTGATGCTGCTGCCCATCGCCATGGCGCTGCTCGATCGCGGCCCCGACGCCGAACTCACCGTGCCGCTCCTGCTCGGCATTGCCTATGCGGCCTCCATTGGCGGCATCGGCACACCAATCGGCACCCCGGGAAATCTGGTCTTCATGGCCATCTACGCCAAGACTTTCGGCACCGAATTTTCCTTCACGCAATGGATGAGCATCGGTGTGCCCGTGGTGGTGGTTCTCGTCCCGCTGGTCTGGTGGTGGCTGACCCGCCACCTGACCTACCGCGGTGGCTATCCGCTACCCGAGATGGGTCAATGGCGCACCGCGGAAAAACGGGTGCTCATCGTGTTTGCGTGCACGGCGCTGGCCTGGATCACGCGCAACGAACCATTCGGTGGCTGGAGCGCATGGCTGGATCTGCCTGGCGCCAACGATGCCATGGTGGCCTTTATCGGCGTGGTGCTGCTGTTCCTCATCCCGGACGGCGATGGCGGCCGGTTACTGGACTGGGAAACCGCCGGCGATATTCCCTGGGGTGTGCTGCTGCTGTTCGGCGCGGGCATCGCCATTGCCGGGGCCTTCTCCAGCTCCGGTCTGTCGGCAACCATCGGCAACGCCCTGGCCGGACTGTCAGCGTTGCCAACGCTGCTCATGATTGCCGCCATCTGCCTGGTGGTGACCTTCCTTACCGAGATGACCAGCAATACCGCCACAACGACATTGCTCATGCCCATCATGGCCACCGCGGCGGTCGCCGCCGAAATCAATCCGCTGCTGTTCATGATCCCCACGGCCATGAGCGCTTCCTGCGCGTTCATGCTACCCGTGGCCACCGCTCCCAACGCCGTCGTGTTCGGTTCCGGGGAAATCGCCACCAGCACCATGGCCAGGGAAGGGGTGGCACTGAATTTCATTGGCGTCTTCGTCATCACCAGCGTCTGCTATCTGCTGCTGACCTAGCTCCGTGGAATGGCGGGCGTCCAGTCGATGGAGCGCCTCGCCGCGGGCATCGGCCGGCAGCGCCGCCAGTTCGTCAACGGCGCCCCAGAATTCAGCCCACTCCCGCCCGGAATCGTCGAACAGCCGCGCAAAGGCGGGTACATGCCGATCATAGGTCGAGCGCGATGCCAGGTACGCATTGTTGACCGCCTGCTCGACCACTCGCGCATAACGCGAGCTACCAAACGCCTGTGAATGCGTCAGAAAGCAACGCCGAAGTGCCGCGTAAACGGCCGCCTTGCCCTGCCGCCGCTCCGCCTCCGGCTGGTCGGCCGCATACACCGCCGCCAGCGCCGCCCGTAACTGCGCAAGCCAGCGCTCAAAGCCGGCCTCGGCGAGCCGGTCCTGGGCGTAGGCCGCCAACGCCTGCGGCTTGTCCGCCAGCCAGGCGCGCGCACCGGCATCGCCCACGAAGCTCGCCAACGATTCGTTGAACGCCGCATCGCCACGCACCCACACCTTTCCGTGCGCAAGTTCGTGCATCAGCAGATTGGCCAGCTGGCCCTCGGACCAGTCGATGAAGGTGTCCAGAAGCGGATCGTCGAACCAACCAAGCGTGGAGTAGGCCGCCGCGCCGCCCACATGGACCACCCAGCCCCGGTCCCGCATTCGCCGCGCATGGCGCTGCGCGCTTTCCTTGCGAAAGTAGCCCCGGTACGGCACGCACCCGGCAAATGGATAACACCAGCGACGCGGCTCCAGGCTCAGTTCCGGCGCTGCAAAGACATTCCAGACCACCGCGTCCCGACCGGTGGCAACAAAACTGTCATAGCGACCTTTTGCAGGCAGACCTAGCGCCTGCGCCGCGAACAACAGAATCTGACGGGTCCGCAGAAGATCGTCGCGCAGGGACGCAGGCGTTTCGGGCGCCTCCAGCAGATGTTGCACGGATTGTCGGGCGGAAAGCACCCGTAACTGTCCCCCAACAGCCTGGCCATAGAAGCCGAGCGTCGCACAGCCGCCAAGCAGGTGAAGACTGGCCGCAAGCATCACCAGCGCGCCGATTTGGCGCATCATCGCCACCCCCGTATACTCCCACGCCGGTTCAAGCACGTACCCCCGCCATGTCGTCGTTGCGCGGAATCGCGGTTCTTCTCATCATCGCCGTCTTCACCATACTGGTGTGCATACCCCTGTGTACCATGGCGCTTGTCGCGCTGTTGTTGCCCGGCCGTGCCGGCAAGGCGTGGCGACGCTGGATGGAGGTGTGGCTGTTTCTCTGGTGCGGTTTCAATCGCGGACTCTTCCAGCTTTTCGGTCTCACGAAACTGACTCTGGACTGGCCCGACATCGATACCGTCTCGACGGACAAGTGGTATGTCGTCATCTGCAATCACCGGAGCTGGACCGATATCGTCATCCTGCAGTCCATACTCTGGAACCGCATTCCGCCAATCAAGTTCTTTACCAAACAGCAACTGATCTGGGTTCCGTTCATCGGCATCGGCATGTGGGCCCTGGGCTTCCCGTATGTAAAGCGGGTCACCCGTCAGCAGGTGGCGAAGAACCCCGCGTTACGACATGCCGACCGCGAAGCCGTGCGCAAAGCCTGTCAGCGTTTCAGCGAGCACCCGTCGACGCTGCTCAATTTCCTGGAGGGCACACGCTTCACTGCTGAAAAACATGGCAGGCAGAGCTCCACAAGTTATCGCCATCTGCTGAACCCGAAAGTTGGCGGTCTGTCGTACGTGCTCGCCGACATGGGCTCCACGTTCCACCGGCTGCTGGATGTCACCATCGTGTACCCGGATGGCGCACCCAATTTCTGGGAGTTTCTGCAGGGCCGCTGCGCCCGCATCGACGTGCACGTGGAGACGCTGCCGCTTCCCGCAGCCCTGGAAAACGTCGAGAACGAGCGTGACCTGCGGCGGCATCTGACGAGCTGGCTCGATCACCGTTGGCGCGTCAAGGATGAACGCATCAACGGGTCCGCCGTCAACCCGGCCCATTGATGTATCTCGACTACTTCCGGTTCGACAGGGAACCATTCTCCATTTCACCCGACCCGAGCTTTCTCTATCTGAGCGCCGGGCACGACGAAGCCCTGGCACACCTGCAATACGGGTTGTCGCATGGCGGCTTCGTGCTGGTGACGGGTGAGGTTGGTACCGGCAAGACCATGCTGCTGCGCAATCTTGCCCGCCTTACCCCCGAGAACATGGACCTGGTGTTCATCCTGAACCCACGCCTGACCGCCAAGGAGCTGCTGGAAACCATCTGCGACGAGCTCAACATCCGCGCCGAGGGTGAAGGCAACGCGTCGATCAAGAACTACGTCGATCAACTGACCACCTATCTCCTGCGTGCAAACGAACAGGGACGCACCACCCTGCTGGTGATCGACGAAGCACAGAACCTGTCTCCCGCCGTGCTGGAGCAGATTCGTCTGCTCACCAACCTGGAGACCGACAGTCGCAAGCTGCTGCGCATCATCCTCATCGGCCAGCCGGAGCTGGATGCCATGCTGGCCCGCCGGGAGCTGCGGCAGCTCTCGCAGCGCATCACAGCGCGCTATCATCTGGGGCCACTGACGCGCGCGGAAACCAGCGCCTACATCGCCCACCGTCTTGCAAAAGCCGGCGGCGACCCCGAACTGTTCACACCGGCCGCCCAGTCGGCGCTTTTCCGCCTGACCATGGGCATTCCCCGTCTCATCAACGTTGTTGCGGACCGCGCACTTCTCGGCGCGTTCGCGCATCGGCAGCGACAGGTTGACGCGCGACTCGTACGCACAGCGGCCCGTGAGCTGCATGTGGGTATCAACCGCACCTGGAACGCCTGGTGGTCCCTGGCCATCGCCCTTGTACTGCTGCTGGCCCTCGCTGCATTGTGGGTTTTCTGGCCAGCACAGGACCCGCAACGCACAGCCGCCCGGCAGCCTGACCCGATACCGGCCGCCGAAGCTGCACCGGAGGTCGCCGAGCCTGCATTCGACAGCGACGCGTCGGCGCCAGTTCAGGCCCCTGCCCCGGACACTGCATCCGCACCCGTGGAGCCCCCGACACTCGCCGACGCACCCCTGGTGCGGCCAGACCAGTCGCGCTATCAGCTCCAGCGACATGCCTTTCATGACGTGCTTGCGCGCTGGGGTGCGAACTATCCCATCGACGCGGCACCCGCACCCTGTGAGTTTTCGCCGACACAGGATCTGCTGTGTTCCGCCCGCAATGGCACACTGGCCGACATCGAGGCCCTGGATCTGCCCGTTGTGCTGGAAATGTGGGACGATCAGCCGGAGCCCTGGTACGCGGCCCTGCTGGAAATGCAAAACTCGACGCTGCTAATCGGCGTTGCGGGCGAACCACGCTCCGTGACGATGCGGCAGTTGCGGGACAAGTGGTTCGGCAACTACACGGTCGTCTGGCCGAGGCCGCAGCTTTATCGCGGAAACCTGAAGCCGGGCGATATCAGCGACAGCGTGACGATTCTGCGCGATCTGCTGGAAGAGGCCAGCGGCAAAACACTGCCATTCACCATCATCAACCTGTTCGACGAAAATCTCGCCGCTGCGCTGGCCGACTTCCAGACCCGGGAAGGTTTGACCCCTGACAACGTCGCCGGTCCAATCACGTGGGTGCACCTGTTCCGACGTACCGGGGAGCGATCCATGCCAACCCTGGTACCAGCAGTCGAGGCGCGATAGACCATGTCATTGATTGTCGAAGCCAGCCGGCGCCGGCAGACAGCCGACGATCCGGATGAAGCAGCCGCGCGCGCACACGAACGGGCCACTCAGCGTGAACGCACATCGCAACGCGTGACTACGACGATTGTCTGTCTGGTGCTCCTGGCGGGGGGCATTGGCTGGCGACTGTATCTGGACCATCAGGCAAGCCGGTCGACACACGTGGCCGCCTCCGCGGACATACCTCCCGCAGACCCGACACCTGCCCGAGCGCCGGATATTCTCCCGGTTGATGCAACGCGCGCCCGGTCCGATGACGAACCCGCAAACGTGGACTCCAGCAGCTGGTATCAACCGATCGATCCACCGCCGCCACCACCGCCACAGCGCAAACCGGTGCGGCTCGACTCCGCACCGGAAGCAGTACGACTGGAACTCCTGCAGTTCCGATACTCATCACATCTCTACTCCAGCCTTCCCGCCGCCCGATCACTCTCAGTCAACGCACGTCGTCTGCACGAGGGTGATGCTGTCGGCGATTGGGCACTGGCGGAGATCACCGAACGCGGTGCGATCTGGGACAACGGCGACATCATGGTTGACGTACCGGTGCTCGACCTCTGGGAGTGACGGAGCGCGCTGCGTTTGTCAGCTATCGTCACCGCCGCAACGGACGTGGCGCACTACGCAACCGACGACCGCAGACCCCAGCCCAGCTATCGACCGGGTTAGCGGGTACCGTTCTTCAGCAGTTTCTCGTGCAGTCTCGCGTTGACGAAAATACTGACGATGTCCTGATCGATCAATCCCCGTCTCGCTTCGTCGTGCAGAATCTCCGCGGCCCGATCCGGCGTGATCGCCGATTTGTAGGGACGGTCCATCGCGGTCAGCGCGTCGTAGATGTCACAGACCGCCATGACCTTGGCACCGAGCGGTATCTGCTCGCCGATGAGCCCGTCAGGATAGCCGCTACCATCCAGTCGCTCGTGATGCGCGCCCGCAATGGCGGGAATTGCGGCCAACTCCGGCGGCCAGGGAAGATGAGACAGGAATTCCTTGGTATGCACGACGTGCGACTGGATTTCCCGGCGTTCCGCCGGCGTCAGCGAACCACGCCGAACGGACAAGGAAAGCAGATCGTTGTCGTCGATCAGGCCACCGATGGTACCGTCGATATCGAGGAAACGCTCCTCGCGCACTTCGATCAGATGCCGGAAATCGCCATCTTCCAGCAGATTGGGTTCATTGGCTTTCACCAACCATTGCCAGTAGTCGTTCAGTCGGGACAACTGCTTTTCCAGCTCACGGTGTACGCGCCGACGCGCCACTTCAAAGTCTACCGGCCGGCTGTGCAGCAGATGCAACTCACGTTCCGCGGCGCGCCGCCGCAGACGTTCGCGTTGCAGTTCGAAGCGGTACTCGAGCATCGCGAAGCGCTCCGGCTCGAGCTTGTTTGATTTCAGAAGTACTTTTTCCCGCACACCGATTTTGCCGAAATCATGCAGCAGTGCCGCGTAACGGATCTCGCGACGCTCCTCTTCACCCAGCACGATATCGCGGAACCGACTGAGACCGGAGGCCGGCAACAGATCCATCAGGGCAACCGTCGATTCCGCAACCCGAAAGGAATGGCCGCTCGTGGACGGATCGCGTTGTTCGATGGTCTTGACGCTGGCTTTGACAAAACCTTCAAACAGATCGTTGATGTTCTGCACCAGCGTACTGCGCTGCACGGAAATGGCGGCCTGACTGGCGACAGCGCGCACCACCTCGACGATTTCCGCATCGAACACCGCCGGTTGTCCCGACCGATCGACGCGATTGACAAACTGCAGAACGCCAACCACCCGATCACGATGATCCCGCATGGGAAGCACGAGCATCGAGCGGGTTCGGTAGGACACCTTCTCATCAAAGGAGCAGTTGAAGCGATACGGCAGGTCCGGACTCAGTTCGTACACATCCGCGATGTTGAGCTCCCCACCGGAAGTCGCCACATAACCGGCGATCGAGGTGGGTGTCATGGGCAATCGCGTCTCCACGAAGGTCGCTTCGAACGCGCTGTTCTGCGCCAGTTTGAACACGAGTGACGGAGGATCGTCCTTCTCGTCGACCAGATAGAGCGATCCGCCCTCACAGGAGGCAATTTTTCGCGCTTCCGTCAGGATGGTCTCCAGCAGCGAATCGAGGCTCTGCTGCGTGGACAGAAGTGTTCCAATCTCCGACAACTGACGCAGTCGCTGGCGTCGCACCCCGACCTCGGTGGCGAGCTGGGTCACTTTCAGGTTGCGGCGCCAGTGCGTCTCACTGTGCCGTAGCAGTTGGCGCAGCGACTCCTCGTTGGCCGCGCCAGGGATCTCGAGGTCAGCGTCGGAATCGGACGACAAAGCCGCGAACAGGGCATGGGGGAACAGCACACGACTACCCGCCTCCGGCACCATGTCGTCCATGACAACGAGCGCCACCGAGTCCCGGTGCGCGTCGCTCATGCCTTCGTCATGCCGCAGTACCTGCCAATCGAGCTCACGCGCGGACGCCGCCAGCACGGAGTTCGCTGGATTGGAAAGGCAAAGTACCGGTCGTCGTTCTCCCATGTTCATCGTGTCGTCCGATGACCTCGATCGGCCGGAGTATGCCTGTGCGCATTTTCACAAAACCCGCCCGCGTTCACATTTCGATGACGACGGAAGGACGCCCTGGCGCCGGATGATCTACGCCTGCGTCCCCCGATCGCCTGGTTGGGGCGTATCGCTCGGCGTGGTCAAATCTACGGACTGCGCATCGCCACTGTTCTTGCGGCAGCAAAAAATCGCCGCGATGCCGGACGATTGGAAGGGAGGGAGGAAGGGTGGTGGATGACCTCGGACCAGGCGTCCGCCCGGCCCCGAGGTCAGTGCCGATCAACCGCCAACGGGAGCCGGCAGGCGGCGCTCGAGTTCGTTGAGACGATTGCTGATCTGGGCGCGGAATGCATCGATCGCAGTAATGCCCTGCTCGGTTTCCGTAAGTCGGCGCGACAGATCGTTGCGCAGCGTCGTGAGACCCTGTTGCTGGGTATTGAACTTCTGGATCATTTCGTTCTGCGAAGCCACCAGCCGCTGCATCTGCAGTTCCATGCCAGTGAGCTGATCGAGCAACTGCTGCTGCCGCGCCGCCACCTGCTCATGGCGATCCACCTGCGTCTGTTGCTTGCGGATTTCCGCTTCAATGCCCGCCAACGACTTCTGCAGTTTGCCAATACCTGCCTGGTTCTGGTCGATGAGACGCTTGTTGCGATCGTTGGTCACCGCCCAGAGCTTGCGGATCTCGGACTCCCAGAAACTTATCTTCTCCTGCGTCTGGTCGCCGGTTTCCGACAGGGTTTCGTCGGTCAGCCGCAGACGATCTTCCATTACCTTGATGCGGCCATCCGCTTCCTCGAGCAGGGCGCTCTGACGATCCAGCATCTCCTTCTGATTGAGAATGAACCAGCCGGAGGCAGCAAGACCAGCGATGAGGATCGCCAGAATGACGCTCATGCCGATGTTCCTGCCACCGGCTGGCGTCGCGGGCGCTCGCCGTTGCATCCGGTAGTCGCGCTCACCGGCTGTATTCATCGCATTTGTCGAAGGCTCACGTCGTTCGCTCATGGCTCAATCAGATGCCTCGCGGAAGGGCGGCTATTGTCATTTCACAGCCTCCAAAAGCAAAGGGCTCGCCGAAGCGAGCCCATACCTTTCGTTGCAGGTGCGTTGACGGCTACAGAAACTTGACCACGCCGTAGAGAACCGCTGTCAATGCGAAACCGCTGACAATTACGCCACGCACCGTCGTCATCGGCCCCTGCTTGCCGAAGATCGCGTTCAGTTCCAGCGCCGCGATGATGACCAGCGCCACGACCAGCGATGTCTGATTGACGCTGATCGCACCGTTGCTCAGGTGCGCGCTCGAGCCCATGAAGTACAGCATGGGAATGGAGAACAGCGTATTCGTGCGCGACGCCAGAGCCGCTTTCGGCCCCGCCGCACCGGCTGCGGGATCCGCCTGCCCGCCTGAAGCCACCTGCTGATTGGAAGCGATGACAATCTTCTGATTCGGCCAGATGATGAGCCAGACGTTCAGGAACATCAGCGTGCCCAGCGTAGCTCCGACGGTGATGTCGATGGTGACACCCGAGCCGCGAATGCCCAGCATGACAAGACCTGTCAGGAAAGTGAACATGGCGCCCCACCGGAACCACCACAATGCACGCGGCGCAAGCTTGCTCAGCACGTCTACCCGTGCGCCCGCATCAGATTCCTTGACGTATTCCCCCTGCACGAAATTGAAGTAGTAGAGCAGACCAATCCAGGTGATACCGAACAGGAAGTGGCCCCATCGGGCCAGGTAATCGAGAACCATAGTGTCCATTGCAATCCCCCATGCATAGACGTGTTGTTAGAGGCTTTCGACTATAACCAAAGGGCACCGACCGTTCTACCGCCGCGGCTTCCGGCAGCCCCAAAAAGCAGAACCCCGGCCGAAGCCGGGGTTCGTGAGCAACGACCGAAGCCGTTCTTACATCATGCCACCCATGTCGGGCATGCCACCGGCAGGCGCCGCCGGCTTGTCTTCCGGCAGTTCGCTGACCATCGCTTCCGTGGTGATCATGAGACCGGCTACGGAGGCCGCAGCCTGCAGCGCGGTACGCGTGACCTTCGCCGGGTCCAGAATTCCCAGCTCGATCATGTCCACGAATTCACCGGTTGCGGCGTTGTAGCCCTGGTTGCCCTTGAGATGGGACACCTTGTCCAGGATCACCGAGCCTTCCGCGCCGGCGTTGGCGGCGATCTGGCGCAGCGGTGCGGACATGGCGCGGGTGGCGATAGCGATTCCCACGTTCTGGTCTTCGTTGTCACCTCTGACCTTGGCCACGGCTTCCAGCGCACGAATCAGCGTCACGCCGCCACCAGGCACCACACCTTCCTCAACCGCGGCGCGGGTGGAGTGCAGCGCATCCTCGACACGTGCCTTCTTCTCCTTCATCTCCACTTCCGTGGGCGCGCCAACCTTGATCACGGCAACGCCACCGGCCAGCTTGGCCAGACGCTCCTGCAGTTTTTCGCGATCGTAGTCGGAAGAGGTGTCTTCGATTTCCTGGCGAATCTGCTTGATGCGGCCTTCGATGTCCGCTTTCGCGCCGTTGCCATCAACGATGGTGGTATTTTCCTTGTTGGAGCTGACACGCTTCGCGGTGCCCAGGTCTTCCAGGGTTGCACCTTCCAGCGTCAGGCCCACTTCCTCGGAGATCACGGTGCCACCGGTGAGGATGGCGATGTCCTGCAGCATGGCCTTGCGGCGATCGCCGAAGCCCGGCGCCTTGGCAGCGGAAACCTTGACGATACCGCGCATGTTGTTGACCACCAGCGTGGCGAGTGCTTCGCCTTCGATGTCCTCGGCGATCACCATCAGCGGCTTGCCAGACTTGGCTACCGATTCCAGCACCGGCAGCATGTCGCGGATGTTGGAAATCTTCTTGTCGCACAGCAGGATGTACGGATCTTCCAGCTCAGCAGACATCGTCTCCTGGCTGTTGATGAAGTAGGGCGACAGGTAGCCACGGTCGAACTGCATGCCTTCCACGATGTCGAGCTCATTTTCCAGGCCGCTGCCTTCCTCGACCGTGATCACGCCTTCCTTGCCGACCTTGTCCATTGCCTCGGCAATGATCTGGCCGACGGCCTCATCACTGTTGGCGGAAATGGTGCCGACCTGGGCGATGGACTTGGAGTCTTCGCACGGAATGGCCATGCCCTTGATGTGCTCAACCGCCGCGACAACGGCCTTGTCGATACCACGCTTCAGGTCCATGGGGTTCATGCCCGCGGCGACGGACTTCAGGCCTTCCTGCAGGATGGCCTGGGCCAGCACGGTGGCGGTTGTGGTGCCATCACCGGCCTCATCGGAGGTCTGGCTGGCAACTTCCTTCACCATCTGGGCACCCATGTTCTGGAACTTGTCCTTGAGCTGGATTTCCTTGGCGACGGATACGCCATCCTTGGTAACGGTGGGGGCACCGAAGGACTTGTCCAGCACCACATTGCGGCCTTTCGGGCCCAGGGTGACTTTCACGGCATTGGCCAGGATGTTCACGCCTTCCAGCATGCGGCTGCGGGCGTCATCACCGAATTTCACATCTTTTGCGCTCATTGCGTAATTCCTCTCGTATTCCTAAGCCCGAATTCAGCCTTCGACGACGCCGAAGATTTCCGTTTCCGTCAGGATCAGCAGTTCTTCGTTGTTGATCTTGACGGTGCTGCCACCGTACTGGCCGAAAATCACACGGTCACCGACCTTGACGGCCATCGGCCGCACGTCGCCGTTTTCCAGCACCTTGCCGGTGCCAACGGCCAGCACTTCACCCTGCTGGGGCTTCTCGCCAGCGGTGTCTGGCAGCACGATGCCGCCCGCCGTTTTCTTTTCTTCTTCAAGACGGCGCACAACGACACGATCGTGTAGCGGTCGAATCTTCATTACATTTCTCCCAATCTCATTGGAATCTGGTCTGATGTTTCTAGTCGGTTAGCACTCTCAAGGGGAGACTGCTAAGAACGGGCCGTAATGATAGGGACGGAAAGCGGAGTTTCAAGGGTTCGCATGCAGCAATTTCACCTCCCGGCGGAAGACAACGCCGCCGTGCCGCCGTCAGAGGCCGGATGAGTCCGGAATTCATCGAGGCGGTGGAGCACGTCATCGCCCGCATCCCCGAGGGGCGTATCTGCACCTATGGCGAGATCGCGCGGCAGGCTGGTTACCCGGGCTACGCCCGGCATGTCGGCCACCTGCTGGCGAATCTACCGGACAGTTCGCCCCTGCCCTGGTTCCGCGTCCTCAATGCCAGCCGGACGATTTCGCGTCGCGATGCGGCCAGCGAAGCCCGCCAGCGATGCCTGCTCCTGGCGGAGGGGGTGCCATTCAGGGGACAACGGGTGCCGGAGGGGTATCTGTGGCCGTGACGTCAGGAGCCCGCCGGCCAACCAGGAGGACAAGGATCATGGCCGGCACGCCGAGGATGGCCGCGAGCGCAAAAAACCATGGATAGCCTACCGCCTCGACGACCACCCCCGCATAGCCACCCACGAACTTGCCCAGCAGTGTCATCAGCGAACTGAACAGGGCGTACTGCGTTGCCGTGTAACTGCGATGGGTGAGACCGGACAGAAACGCAATGAACACCACGTTGGCGAATCCGCCACTGAAACTGTCCGCGCTCACTACCACCGCCAGCAAAGACAACGAGGCGTCGCCAAGCAACGCCAATCCGGCAAAGGCCAGATTGGTCACGGCAACCGCCATGGCGCCCCACAGCAACATCGCCGGCAACCCGAATCGAACCACCAGCACCCCGCCGAGGGCGGAGCCGGCGATGGTCATGGCAAAGCCGAACACCTTGGCCACGCCGGCGATCTCCGCCTTGGAAAAGCCGAGGTCCAGATAGAACGGGTTGGCCATCACCCCCATGGTGATATCGCTCAGCCGATAGACCGCTATGAGCCCCAGCAGCAGCAGCGACAGCGCCACGCCGTTGCGGGCAAAGAACTCCACGAACGGCCCCGCCACCATCGTTCGAACCCAGGCGACCAGCCCACCGCCGTCCGCCGCGAGCGCTGTTCTGCCACGAACCGCCGTTGCCGCCGGCTCACGAACCGCCAGCGTGGTACACAAACCGACCGCCATACACGCGGCCATGCTCAGATACGACGCCCGCCAGGACACAACTTCCGCCAGGTACAGGGCGCCAGCGCCACTTGCCAGGAGCGCCAGCCGGTAACCAAAGATATACGCGGCGGAAAGCGCTGCCTGACGCTCCACGCCGGCGATTTCGATGCGGTAGGCGTCTACCGCCACATCCTGGGTGGCGGACCCGAAGGCGACCAGCAGACCGAACATCACCACGGGCACCAGACTGGCCACGGGATCCGTGCCGCTCAGCCCGACCAGGCCGGCGGCGATGAGCAGCTGCGCACCAAACATCCACCCGCGTCGCTGACCCAGCGCGCCCAGCAGCGGCAGACGTACGCCGTCCACCACGGGCGCCCAGAACACCTTGATGGAATAGGTGATGCCCAGCCAGCTGAAGAAGCCGATGGTGCCAAGCGCCACGCCGGAATCGCGCAGCCAGGCGGACAATGTGGAGAACACCAGCAGAAACGGCAGACCGGCGGAAAACCCGAGCAACCCCAGCACCAGCACGTCCGTGTGGGCATAGACGGCCAGCGCAGTGCGCCAGCGCGCCGCCAGCCCGGAATCGAGCGCCTTCAATCCCGGAAGTTGTCGAATTGGAGCGGCAGCTCCAGATCCGCCTCCCTGAGAAGCGCCATCACGGCCTGCAGATCATCCCGTTTCTTGCCGGTGACCCGGAGCTTTTCGCCGTTGATCTGCGACTGCACCTTGAGCTTGCTGTCCTTGATGAGCTTGGTGATGGTTTTTGCGTTGTCCCGGTCGATCCCCTGGCGCAGGCTGTACTTGCGCCGCTTCTGTTTGCCGGCCCCCTCGATGTCGCCGGGGACCAGGGCCTGGGTGTCCACGCTGCGCCGGATAAACTTGTCCCGCAGGATGTCTTCCATCTGTTGTACCTGGAACTCCTCGAAGGCGGCCAGCACGATGGTCTCCCCCTCCAGAGTGAAACTGGCATCCACGCCCTTGAAGTCGAACCGCTTCTCCAGCTCCCGGCCCGCCTGATCGACGGCATTCTTGACTTCCTGCATGTCGACTTCCGAGACGACGTCAAACGATGGCATGTGCCCTCACGAAAATGTGGATTTCAAGCCTCTGACGACCACGGGACGCGCGGCAATGGTTCCTGCTACCATTCGCGGTCCTGTGTAGTACCCACCCGCTAACTTACATGCCAAAGGAAGACATTCCAATTGTCGTGGTCGATGACGCGAAATTTTCCAGCGCCATCATCGCCAAGGCATTGCGCAGCGGGGGTTTCAACAACGTGCGCTTCACCAACAACCCGCTGCAGGCCCTGCGCTCGCTGGAGAAACGTCCGGCTGAAGTGGTCATCGCCGACTGGCTGATGCCCAGCATGGATGGCATCGAGCTGGCCCGGCGGCTGAAGCGCATGGATGAGTCGGCACACCGCTTCACCTTCATATTCCTGCTGACGGCCCGGGACGATCCGGAAGCCATCAATGCCGGCTTCCAGGCGGGCATGGACGACTACCTGAACAAGGCAAACCTGCGCACCCAGCTGCTGCCGCGGGTCATGGCAGCCCACCGTATTGCCCGACGCAACAATGAGTTGCTCAACGCCAACCAGTTGCTGCGCCGGAAACTGCGGGATGCACAGAATACGGATCTGGTGGACGCGGCCACCGGCCTTGGCAACATGCGATACACCCTAGATCGCCTTGGGGATGTCATCAAACACTCGGAAACCCGTGGCGGCACAGCGACGTTGATCCTGGTCGGCATCCAGAACCTGCCGATCATCTCCCAGCAGTTTGACGCCTCCGTGGAGGACGAACTCATGGCGGCGATAGGGAACCGGCTCAGGCAACTGGTGCGACCACTGGACGTGGTGTCACGGCCGGAACCCGGAATGTTCGCCATCGTGCTGAATCAGCCCACGACGCCAGCCACCAGTGAGGCGTTCCGACGCATCTTCGACAGCCTGTACATGCGCTCATTCAAAACCAGCAAGGGCTTCATCCCCATCGTCATCGGCATGAGCATCTGCTCCGCCGATGCAGGCTCGGGCTTCCCGGGGGCCAAACCCTTCATGGAAGCCACCTACAAGGGCATGACGCAGTCGTTCGACACCGGTACCGTCACCGTACGCACGTTCGATCCGGCGGACGTCATCTGAGCGCCGCCATGCAACCGCTGATCAACTCTCCCTGCCGGCTGTCCGTGCTGGACCTCTCCCCCGTCACCGAAGGAGCCACGCCCCGCGAGGCACTGGCCAATTCGCTGGACCTGGCACGCCACGCCGAGGCACTGGGCTATCACCGCTACTGGCTGGCGGAACACCACAACATGGCTGGCATCGCCAGCGCCGCCACCGCGGTGGTCATCGGGCACGTTGCCGGGGGAACCCGGCAGATTCGCGTCGGCGCCGGCGGGATCATGCTGCCCAATCACTCGCCGCTCGTCATTGCCGAGCAGTTCGGTACCCTGGAGAGTCTGTACCCCGGCCGGATCGATCTGGGTCTTGGCAGGGCACCCGGCACCGATCAGATCACCGCGCATGCCCTTCGACGCACACTGTCCGGCGATGTGGATCAGTTTCCCCAGGACGTGATGGAACTCATCCGCTACTTCTCCGACGACCCGGGTCGCGTGCAGGCCGTGCCGGGACGAGGGCTGCACATACCTGTCTGGATTCTTGGTTCCAGCCTGTTTGGCGCCTCGCTGGCAGGCGCGCTGGGCCTGCCGTTCGCATTCGCTTCGCACTTCGCGCCCGCCGCGCTGCATCGGGCACTGGAGGTCTACCGCTCACGTTTCCAGCCATCGCCGATGCTCGAGCGTCCGTACACAATGCTGGGGTTCAACGTGTGCGCGGCGGACACCGAGGAGGAAGCGGTGCTGCTGCGGAGTTCCGCGCTACAGTCCTTCGTGCGGTTGCGTACCGGCAATCCCGGCAAGCTGCCGCCGCCGATTCCCGGCTACCTCGAGTCCCTGCGCGCCGACGAGCGCTACATGGTGGATCAGATCGGCTCCTGCAGCGCGATCGGCAATGCCGAACAGGTGGCCGCTGGCGTGCGTGAGTTTGTGCGCACAACGGGGGCGGATGAACTCATCGTCGTATCACAGATCTATTCTCACGCGGCCCGCAGACGATCTTACGAGATCCTGGCGGACGCGCTCCGGGACGCCAACTGAAGGAATTGCGCATGGCCAACCGCATCACCCGCGTAACCACCCGGACCGGTGACAGCGGCACGTCCGCCACGGCCAGCGGCAGGCGCCTCCCGAAGAACCATCCGCTGTTTCAGGCACTTGGCGACGTGGATGAACTGAATTCGTGCATCGGACTGGTCTGCGCGGCACTTGCCGACGTGCCCGCGCATCTGCCCGGCATCCAGCAGGCACTGTTTGATGTAGGCGCGTGTCTGGCAACCGAAGGCGCGACACCTGCGCCGGACGCAGTCCCGCTGGAAACACTCGTGTCAGCCATGAATGCGGCGCTTCCGCCGCTGAAGGAATTTGTGCTGCCCGGTGGCGGTGAAGCCGCCGCACGCTGCCACGTCGCGCGGGCGGTATGCCGACGTGCTGAACGCAGCGTCTGGGCGCTGGGGGAAGACTACACCGGCTGTGCGGTCTATCTGAACCGACTGAGCGATCTGCTGTTCGTACAGGCGCGCACGCTTACCGGGCCGGGACGGATAGAAGCGACGTGGCGGGGCACGAATCGCAACGATGGCGGGTGAACACCGCCATCGACGGCGGACAGACCTCGTCTACAACACCAGCCTTCTGAGATCGGCAAGCGTAGCGCGCAGATCCGCGACGAAACGCCCGGCCTCGGCGCCATTGACTGCCCGATGGTCGTAGCTGAGTGACAGCGGCAACATGTCGCGGGGTTCGAATTCCCTGCCGTTCCACTGCGGTTTCTTTGTCAGTCGACCAACGCCCAGAATCGCCACCTCTGGCGCGTTGACGATGGGCGTGAAACCCGTGCCACCGATGGCGCCCAGGCTGGAGATGCTGAAAGTACCGCCCTGCATGTCGGCCATGCCCAGCTTTCCGTTGCGGGCCTTGTCAGCGAGTTCCGTGATCACCGCGGACAGATCCCAGATACCGAGCTGATCGGCATTGCGGATGACCGGCACCACCAGACCATCCGGCGTATCCACCGCAAAACCGATGTGGAAATAGTTCTTCAGGATGAAATTCCTGAGATCGGTATCCAGTGAAGCGTTCAGGCGCGGGTGCAACTTCAGGGACGCACATACCGCCTTCACCAGGAACGACAGAGGCGTCACCTTTACGCCACGCTGGCCTGCTTCCTCCTTCAGCGACTGGCGAAAGACCTCCAGGTCGGTGACATCCGCGTCGTCGTGCTGTGTCACGTGCGGAACATTGAGCCAGCTTCGGTGCAGATTTTCCGCGCCTGCACGACGAATCCTGGACAACGGTTCGATGGTGATTGAGCCGAAACGGGAGAAATCCGGCAGCGTGATTCGCGGGATACCGCTTCCGGAGGAACCCGCAACTGCCTGAGGTGCCTGCAGCCGGCCTTTCACAAAGCCCTGTACGTCTTCCTTGAGAATGCGACCGCGTGCCCCTGAACCCTTCACCTGACTCAGATCAACACCGAATTCGCGGGCGATGCGTCGTACAGCGGGACCGGCATAGACATCCGTGTTCGGTTGCGTCTCAGGCACCGTGGTTGCATCCGGTGGTGCGGCAGCTTCGATGCGCTGCTGCACCCTGGGAGCGTGTTCGTCCGGCGTCTCAGGGGGACGCTGTTTCGGCGACGCCACGGTTGCCGTGCCGCTGGCGGCCAGACGCACGAGCGGATCGCCCGTATTGACGCTCTGCTCCACCGCAACCAGCAACTCGGTGACGACGCCATCAGCCGTGGCCGGAATCTCCATGGAAGCCTTGTCGGATTCAACGACAAGCAGAGGATCGCCACTGCCAACCTCGTCACCGACGGCGACGATAATCTCGATGACAACGACTTCCTTGGCATCACCGACGTCCGGCAACGTTACTGTCACATCCCGCGGCGCCTCGGACGTTTCGCCCGCCGCCCGGGCCGGACCACCCGCCTCTGTCGACTTCGGCTCCCCGGATCCTGCGCCCGGCTCGGCCTGCTGAGCCGGCTCGGCAGGCTCAGCCGATGGCTGCGAGGACTCCGAAGGCTTCGCTTCGGACGAGGCCGGATCGAGCTGCGCCAACAGACTACCCTCGCTCACCCGATCACCCAGCGATACGGCAATGCTGGTGATGGTACCGTCCTGACCGGCAGGAACTTCCATCGAGGCCTTGTCGGACTCGATGACCACCACCGGATCGTCACGACTGACAACGTCACCCACGTTGACGCAGATTTCGATGATTTCGACTTCTTCCACATCGCCGAGTTCCGGCACGCGTATATCAGACACCCTGGACCTCACGACAACCGTGGATTCGGTTTTTCGGGGTCGATGCCAAGATCGTCCCGAGCCTTTCTGACCGTTTCCACGGACAACGACTGACGCCTGGCCAGCGCATGCAGCGCAGCCAGCGTCACATAGCGCCGGTCCACTTCGAAGTGGTCACGCAGTCGGTCACGGCGATCGCTGCGACCGAAGCCATCGGTGCCAAGCACCTGGTAGTCCCCGCTCACCTGGCCGCGAATCTGTTCGCAGTAGGCACGCTGGTAGTCGCTGGCGGCAATCACCGGTGCTTCGCCACCCAGCAGCTGCTGTACGTGACTGAGCCGCGGCGATTCGTCCGGGTGCAGCATGTTCCAGCGCGCGCAATCCGCGCCGTCCCGCGCCAGTTCGTTGAAACTGGTGACACTGTAGACATCGCTGCCGATGCCATGGCGTGTATGCAGAATCTCCGCGGCCGCTTCCACTTCTCGCAGGATGGCGCCGCTCCCGAGCAACCGCACACGCTGCGAACACTCTTCGCCGACCCGCCGGAGCAGGTACATGCCGCGGCGGATATCCTGCTCGACGCCCTCCGGCATGGGCGGATGCGCATAGTTTTCGTTCATCACGGTGACGTAGTAGTACACGTTCTCACGCGCGACAAGCATGCGACGAAGACCATCCTGAATGATGACCGCAAGTTCATAGGCGTAGCAGGGATCGTAACTGACGCAATTGGGGATGGTGGAAGCCAGGATGTGGGAATGTCCGTCCTGGTGCTGCAGTCCTTCACCATTCAGCGTGGTCCGGCCGGACGTTCCGCCCAGCAGAAAACCCCGGGCCTGGGAGTCGCCGGCGGCCCATGCCAGGTCACCCACACGCTGGAAACCGAACATCGAGTAGTAGATGTAGAAAGGCACCAGCGTATAACGATGCGTGGTGTAACTTGTCGCAGCCGCCAGCCAGGCCGCAAAAGCGCCGGCTTCGTTGATGCCTTCCTCCAGAACCTGACCGTCACTGCTTTCGCGATAGGCGCCGATCTCGTCTGAGTCTTCCGGTTCGTACAACTGGCCAACGGAGGAGTAGATACCCAGCTGCCTGAACATACCCTCCATGCCGAACGTGCGCGCCTCGTCGGGAACGATCGGCACAATTCGCTTGCCGATATTCTTGTCACGCACGAGCGTGGAGAGAATGCGTACAAAGGCCATCGTCGTGGAGACCTGGCGCTCACCTGTTCCCTGCAACTGCGTAGCGAAAGCGCTGAGATCCGGCGCCGTCAGATTGAGGACGTCGACGGTGCGGCGGGGAATGGGCCCACCTAGCTTCTCGCGTTGTCGACGCAGATAGACCATCTCCGGCGACTCCGCGGGTGGCCGGTAGTACTGAACCTCCTCCAGTTGCTTGTCTGTGAGTGGTACGTCGAAGCGATCGCGGAAATACTTCAGCTCATCAAACGTCAGCTTTTTCACCTGGTGCGTGTCGTTTTCCGCCTCGCCGGCGTCACCCATGCCATAGCCCTTCACCGTCTTGGCAAGAATGACCGTGGGCTGTCCCTTGTGATGGACGGCCGCGTGATAGGCGGCGTAGACCTTGTAGGGATCGTGTCCACCACGATTGAGTCTGAGGATGTCGTTGTCGGTGAGATTGGCAACCATTTCCGCCAGCTCCGGGTCCTGACCAAAGAACTTCTCCCGTACGTAGGCCCCGCCCCGTGCCTTGAAGTTCTGGTACTCGCCGTCGACGGTCTCGTCCATTCTCTGCTGCAGCAATCCGAGCGTGTCCTTGGCAAACAGGGGATCCCACAGCCGGCCCCAGACCACCTTGATGACATTCCATCCCGCGCCACGGAAACTGCCCTCCAGTTCCTGGATGATCTTGCCATTGCCCCGTACCGGGCCGTCCAGGCGTTGCAGATTGCAGTTGACGACAAAGATCAGGTTGTCCAGTTTCTCGCGGCCCGCCAGCCCCAGCGCGCCGAGCGATTCGGGTTCGTCAGTCTCACCGTCACCAAGGAAGGCCCACACCTTGCGGTTGCCGGCAGGAACAAGTCCACGCGCGTCGAGATATTTCATGACATGCGCCTGGTAGATCGCCTGCAGCGGACCGAGGCCCATGGATACCGTGGGGAACTGCCAGTAGTCGGGCATGAGCCAGGGATGCGGGTAGGAGGACAACCCCTGACCGCCGACTTCCTCCCGGAACTTGTCCAGGTGATGTTCGTCGAGGCGCCCCTCCAGATAGGAGCGTGCATAGACGCCTGGCGCACAGTGCCCCTGGAAATAAATCAGGTCGCCGGCGGAGTCCGCCGTTGGCCCCTGAAAGAAATAGTTGAAGCCAACGTCATACAGCGTGGCAGATGACGCGAACGAGGAAATATGGCCGCCGAGTTCGCCTTCGCGGCGATTGGCACGCACCACCATGGCCAGCGCATTCCACCGGATCAGGCTGCGGATGCGCCGTTCCATGAACAGGTCGCCCGGCATGAAGGCTTCCTGGCTGGAAGGGATCGTGTTCCGGTAGGGCGTGGTGATCGTATACGGCAGTGACGCGCCGGTCTTCGTCATGCGGGCTGAAAGCCGCTGTAACAGAAAGTTCGCGCGCTCCAGCCCCTGATTCTTGAGCACATGCTCCAGCGCGTCCAGCCAGTCCTGGGTTTCCCCCGGATCATTGTCGCGCGTCACTTCACGACGACTAATCGATTCCCGTTGGTTGCTCAACGTTGTCTTCCTCCGTCCTGTCGGAAGCCGGCCAAAGCCAGGCCGCGCCAATCACACCCGCACTGTCGCCATGCACTGCCGGCATGATGCGGGTTGCGTGTGAAAAAGAGAACACGTAGCGCGTGACAAGCTCGCTGAGCCGCGGATACAACGCCCCCATGTTCGACACACCACCTCCCAGCACGATGGCGGCTGGATCGATGACATTGATGATCTGGCCCAGACTGCGTGCCAGCATGTAGCAGTATAGATGGAACGTAGCGTTCGAATTTTCGTCTTCCAACCTGCCGATTTCGACACCCGATCGCACCTGTCCGTGCAACTCTTTGTGAGTCGCCGCCATGCCGGGCCCGGATAGAAAAGTTTCTATACAATTATGGCGCCCACAGTAACACGCCCGATCCGCGAGCCGGTGCTCGAGATCCCGCA
This sequence comes from Pseudomonadales bacterium, assembly GCA_024234635.1. Lineage (GTDB taxonomy): Bacteria > Pseudomonadota > Gammaproteobacteria > Pseudomonadales > Azotimanducaceae > SYFY01. The sequence continues at coordinate 237,609 of JACKNX010000003.1, forward strand.
ACGGCTCGGGCATTGCCCGGTCAGACCGGAAGTACGGCAGTGGCGTATGCCCCCACTCGCCAGCCAGCCCCGACGCACCAGCGAGCAGCTCGCCGCGCACGACAATACCACCGCCAACGCCCGTCCCGAGTATCACGCCGAATACCACTGCCTCTCCTTTGCCCGCGCCGGAAGCGGCCTCGGCGAGCGCGAAACAATCAGCGTCATTGGCCACGCGCACCGGTCGTCGCAGGGCTTTGCCCAGATCAGCGGACAGCGGCATGCCGTTGAGCCAGGTGGCGTTGCAGTTCTTCATCAGACCCGTTGCAGGGACCATGGTTCCGGGTGTGGCGATACCAACAGCCGGTACTGGCTGACATTCCGCTTCCAGACGCCCCACGAGTTCGCAGACTGCCTGTATGGTTCCGGAATAATCCTGCGCGGGCGTGGGGACACGCACCCGGGCAACAATCCGGTCGTTCGCCGCCAGCACCACGGCCTCTGTCTTGGTGCCACCCAGATCGACGCCGATGCGCACGCTCACGCGCGAAGCCGCTGGTAGAGACCAGCCCAGTCGAACGCGGGTCCCGGGTCCGTCTTGCGGCCGGGCGCAATCTCCGCATGTCCTGCGATGCAATCCAGTCCGAGTCTGGGATACCGCCCCAGCAGTGCGCGCAGCACCGGCACCAGGCGCCTGTACTGGGCACGCGTGTAGGGCCGATCGTCGGTACCTTCGAGTTCGATACCAATGGAAAAGTCATTGCACCTCTGCCGGCCGCGCCAGTTCGACACACCGGCGTGCCACGCGCGGGCGTCAAAGGGTACGAACTGTGTGACCCGCCCGCGCCTGTCAATCAACAGATGCGCGCTCACCCTGACACCATCGAGCGAGGCAAACGACGGGTGCGCCGCCGGATCCAGCCTGTTGGTGAAAAGTTCTTCAATACAGGCCCCACCAAACCGCCCCGGGGGCAGCGAGATGCCGTGCAGCACCACCAGGACAATGTCTGCGGCATCCGGCCGGCTGTCCGCATTCGGCGACGGTACTTTCCGTATGCCCCTCAGCCAGTGGTTCTCATCAATCCGCATGTGCATGGTATTTGCCAGGGTGCCCCATCATAGCCTCCGGCGCCTGTCCCCACGCGGCCCGACTCAGTAGACTTCGCCACACTTTTCCGAACAGTGCGGACTGACGTGACCGATCCCAATCTGCTGGCTGCCATCGACGCGAACGTGCGCGCCGCGCTCACCGAAGACGTGGGTGCCGGAGACGTTTCTGCTTCCCTCATCGATCCGCTGACAACGGCACATGCGCGCGTCATTACCCGGGAGGCCGGCGTGTGGTGTGGCCGACCCTGGGTAGATGCAACCCTGCTCGCCGTCGAGCCGGCCGCGCGCATCCACTGGCACGTCAAGGACGGCGACCGGCTGGAGCCCGGCATGGCCTGCTTCGAGATCGACGGGCTGGCGCGCGGCCTGCTGACCGCGGAACGCACCATGCTCAACTTCGCCCAACTGCTGTCCGGCACGGCCACGGCTACACGCCGTTATGCTGATCTGATCGCCCACACGAGTACCCGACTGCTCGACACGCGCAAGACCATCCCCGGCCTGCGTCTGGCACAGAAATATGCGGTTCGTTGTGGCGGCGGCGTCAATCATCGGATCGGGCTCTACGACGCGTTCCTGCTCAAGGAAAATCATATTGCAGCCGCCGGTTCAATAGCCGCGGCAGTTGGTCGTGCCCGCGCACTGGCACCGGATCTCAAGCTGGAAGTCGAGGTGGAGAATTTTGCTCAGCTTGACGAAGCGATAGACGCTGGCGTGGATATCGTGATGCTGGACAACTTTGATGTCGAAGCTACGCGCGAAGCCGTCGGCAGAACAAATCGGCGGGTTGCCCTGGAGAGCTCCGGCGGCCTGGATGAAAGGACCATCGTCGCTTTCGCGGAGACCGGGGTCGACTACATTTCCGTCGGCAATATCACCAAACAGGTGATGCCGCTGGATCTGTCCATGCGCTTTACCGGATGATCCGCAAGGCCGTTGTATCGGCGCGAAACCACGAGCCCTGTCCGTGCGCAGGCGGGACGAGGTGGCAGGGTGACTGTGATGCGTATCACTCCCGCCTCCCTGCGATGTGCGCCAGGACCCGACGCCCGATAACATCCCGTCCCACACAAGATCGGGATTCGATACGGTGAGCAGGCTCAGCGCCTTCGCTATTCATTTCGGGATCTCAGCGGCCCTGTTTCTGGTCCTGGCAGCAATCATCCTTACCTGGTGGTATCCCGGCTTCTTCTTCGAGACCGACGGTGGCTGGCAGGGTATCCGCATCATCGCCGCGGTGGACCTGGTGCTGGGTCCATGTCTTACGCTCGTCGTCTTCCGCAAAGGCAAGCCCGGCCTGGCGACCGACCTCACCCTGATCGGCCTCTTCCAGGCGCTGTGCCTCGCCGGCGGGATACTCGTGGTTTACAGCGAACGGCCGCTGGCGATGGTGATGGTGGACGATGCCTTTTTCAGCATGAGCAGCGACGACTTCACGGACTTTGGCGTCGAACCGCCTGATCTCAGCGCCTTTCCCGGCAAGGGACCGAAATGGGTAAGCGTGCGGATTCCCGACGATATTCAGGCGGCGGGAGATCTACGCAGGGAAGCGCTGACTACCAACCGGCCACTGCGTACCTACCATGAGCTGTACCAGGCTTACAGCCCCGCGCAGCTGGAACTCGCCAGAGCCACACCTGAAGACGAGCTACGCGCCTTTGACGTCAACGTACACGCGCTGGACGCGTGGCTGAAGGAAAACGGTGGCTCGATTCAGGACTACGCATTCTTCCCCCTTGGCACCCGTTACAACATGGCGTTTCTGGGTTTTCGTCGCGAGAACATGGAACCGCTGGGCGTGCTGTATACGCCAGCGCCCACCTGAGGGCTGCATACCGGTGACGCACAAGCGCCGGCGCCGAATGTCCATCATGCCCTGACGGCGTCCAGATGATCGTGCAGTGAAAGAATCAGAACGGAGGGTCTGACCGACTGCATGCGCTCCCGCAGGGCGGCCAGCGATTGGCGCTCCGGCGTATCCGGCGCGGTGCTGATGAGCTGATCGATATAGTGCAATGCCGCTTCCTTGTTGTCATAGGCGAACCATAGCCAGCGATGCGCCAGATGCGCCAACAGGAAGCGCCGCGCGGCACCGGAATCATCGCCCCCCGCAAGGGCCCTCAACCTGGCTTCAATGGCGGGCACAAAAAGGGGATCGAGCTCCAGCACCCGGGCCACTATCGCCTCCGGTGTCGGGCTTGCCACCGGGCCCGTCGCCAGGCCGGGGTTGGCCTCGAGGAAGTCATGCAGGCGCCACCACGCCATCGTGTTCCAGGGGTCCGTTTCAACGGCCTGTCGGTATGCCAGCAGCGTCTGGCGCGCTGCCACGGGATCGCCGCTCGTTCTGAAGCGTCCTTCGGCAGCCACCGCCAGACCCAGGGCAGGCAGGCCACGCGCAGGATTCAGACGGTGGGCAATGCTGGCAAAGTCAGCCTGGCGATCCGGATCAGGCGTCTCGGAAACCAGCCATGACATGCCCGGCTGACGCTGGAGAATGACTCCCGACGCGACATCGAGCCAAAGAAATGCAAGCCCGCACGCAGTGACCACGAGGAGAGGGTACGAAAGCCATTGCGTGCGCGCGTTCGCTGGCGATCTGCTGGCATCGGCGCCCGCGACCAATCCCGCCATGAAACCGGCCAGCAGACTCAGCACCGGGGTGTAGAACACAAAATTGACCAGCGCATGCGCGAACAGCGCACCGAGCGCCGCAAGGCAGCCAAGACTCACGAAGCGCGCACTGTCCAACGGCGCGGACAGGGCGCGCACAAAGCGGTAGAACGTCCACGCGCCGGCGATGACCAGCACGAATGCCAGCACTGGCCCACCTTCCAGCAGGAACTGCACGTAGTCGTTGTGTACGAACAATCCCGCGGACTCCGCATCGAGATCGGAACGCACCTGTCGGTACAGCAGGGGGAAAACAAAGAAGCCGGTGCCCGTGAGCGCATGCGAGGGAACCATTGACAGCGCAGCCTGCAGCAGCGTCCACCGCACCGCGATCCCCCCGGCTATGGTGTCTGCCTCACCCACGGCGGCAATCGGCTCAGGCGACAGCCAAAGATGGACGAGCGCTCCCGCCGCACCTGCGGCAAAGATTGTCAGCACCGGCCTCACGGAAAGTCCACGAACCCAGGCCAATGTCAGCCATAGCCCGCCACAGCCGAGCCACACTGCAAGTCCCACGCGTGAGCCGGACGCCAGAATCACCAGCGTACCCACCAGGCTGACGAGCGGGGCCAACCAGGGGTATCTCGAGGGCGAGCGCGTCCAGGACGCAACCAGGTGCTCATGGAGCAAGGGAATGAACGCCAGATAAAGAAGCGATGCGTAGTTGTTCTGATCCGTCATCGGCCAGCCGGGGCGCTGCCCGTCCAACACCAGTGCCCACACGGACCGCAGCGCCAGCAGCAGCACGACAAATACGACGGCACGCCACGCCATCCGCAGGAATACGCCGCTTCGCGCCCCGGCCAGAAACGCCATCAAGCCGAGAGCCGGTCCCCACAACGCCGAAAAACTGGAGTCTGGTGAAAGGCTGAACAGCTGTGAGCTCGTCAACGCCAATGCCGCCAGCGTCACGAAGATCCACGCCGGACTGGAAACTTCCCGTCTGCCGACGGAAGGCAGGGCCGCCATGAACAGCAGCGATGCGCTGAACGCGAGGAAGATCAGATTGTACTGGGCACCGACGTAAACGAGCGCACAGAGAAACGCTGCGATGACCAGTGACATGCTCATCAACGGGCCTGGCCCGCCACTTTCCGCGGAGGTTATGGTTGCCGGCGTATTCGAGCGGGTCATAGCGGAAAGTGATACTTGGAAACCGCCGCGAGGGCTGATGAAGTTGCCATCAGTCGCCCGGCTATCGGGCGTGTGCGCGAGAAACGCGACACAACAAATTGCGGCAAAGCGGCTTCAGGATCGCGAAAGAACACACAGTCTGAACGTGCGCCCTCGATCCGCATCCGGTCAGCATCGGACCTTGTCCGGCAACCGGTAGCAGACGACCGTTCCCGCGGCGTCCGTTGCCGTAACCTGGTAAGAACCTCCCGGCCCGGCGGCAATGACATACGTCGTTCCATTGTTGCTCTGCGGTTGCCAGTCGATGGCGGCCGTGATGGCTGCCAGGTTCGCCGCCGTCGTCAGGTAGGCGCCCGTGCGCAGCCGATAGTCCTCCTGAAACACTTCCATCGTCACGATGTTGTTGATCAGCACACCCTCTCGGGACGACTGCACGTAGCCGTTGTACAGCGGCAATCCCACCGCCGCGATGATCGCAATGATCGCCACCGCAATCATCAACTCGATAAGCGTGAAACCACCGCTACGCCTTGCCATCATGTCGGCATTCCCTCTGCTGTGGCCCGCCAGCGCGAACCAGAAATGACCTGCCAAAAATAAAAGAGGCCGCTGGGCAGCGGCCTCTTCGCGAAGCATCAACCAATCAGCGGATCAGATGTTCGCCCAGCTGACCACGCGCGTGCTGCCACCGGTGAATGCACCGTAGTTCGGACGCGTGAACGTTGCCACCCAGGTGCCGGCCGCCAGCGTGCCGACCACGCCAACACCAACCACACCCGACGCGTTGTTCACCGCCGCGGCATAGGGAGAACCACCACCAGGCGCTGCACCACCACCGTTGTTCAGTGCGGCCAGAATGGCAGCTTGCGTGAGCACGGCGTCCGCAGCCGCCAGGCTCGCCACGCGGCCCGTGGCCAGGTCGGCCTGAATCTTGCGAAGCTCGTTTTCAGCAAAACGGGCCCCTTCCAGCCAGTGCGACTGCACCTTGGCCATGTTCGAGTTCTCGATGTAGTCCTGATACGCCGGAAGCGCCACGGCGGCAAGAATGCCGATGATGGCAACAACGATCATCAATTCGATGAGGGTAAAACCCTTGGCGACTGCTTTCTTCATGGTTCAACAAACCTCTCGTTAACCTGTTTGACTTGACCGGGTTCTACCCGCGATCGGCCTTGAAGCGCGATTCGGGAAGCCTACAAGCAACCGTCGTGCCAAACGTTGAACCAACTCGCACATCAGATAACTGACTGATTTTTATACGCAATCCATGAATTCAATTTAATTGTCATTAGTGGCCGCCTCCGAGACAACAGCCCCTATCGCGTCACACACTGACACGCTGTGTCAATCATTGGCGGCACCGTGCGGATCACCCCGGCTGAGGTGACTGCTTTATCGACTCACCTGTGACGCACGTTTACACTTCCCGCCGTTGAACCGGCTAAAGTCCGCCATTGGACAGGGAATCCGGCGCTTTTAACAAGCAACGATGGCTGGTTAACCTGCCCGGTAAGCCACCACCAACAACATCACAGGGACTTGCATCAAGGGATGGCCTCGGAACCGATACCTCTGAGCGGGCTCGCCAGACGCCTGGTCGACGACGGCATCATCACGACCGACGTCGCCAGCCGCGCGTCCGCGGATTCGCGAAAGGCAGCGACGCCCTTCGTCTCGTACATCGTTCGCAACGGCCTGGCGGACGCGCGGGCCATTGCCCGCAGCGCCTCGGAGGAATTTGGGGTGCCGTTGTTCGACCTGGGCGCATTCGACCTGGACGCCATTCCCAGGGCCCTGGTGAAGGATCGCCTGATCCGCCAGCACAATGCACTTCCCCTCGTGCGCCGCGGCACCCGTCTGTTCGTTGCCGTTTCCGATCCCACCAACCTGCAGGCACTGGACGAGATCAAGTTTCAGACCGGTGTCACCACCGAACCGGTGCTGGTGGAAGAGGACAAGCTCTCGATCATCATCGAGCAGTTTCTCAACGCGCAGGAAGACACGAGCCTGAAGGGCCTCGAAAGTGCCGACGACCTCGACGATATCGATATGGAGGCGCTGTCGGACGACGGTCCTGAGGTGGACGACGACCCAACGTCCGCCGCCGACGAGACGCCTATCGTGCGGTTCGTCAACAAGATGCTGCTCGACGCCATCCGCATTGGCGCCAGTGACATCCACTTCGAACCCTACGAAAAGTCCTATCGGGTGCGGTTTCGCACGGACGGCATCCTGAAGGAGATGTCCAAACCGCCGGCAAACCTCGGCAACCGCCTGGCCGCCCGCCTGAAAGTGATGGCGGAGCTCGACATCTCCGAGCGTCGCGTTCCGCAGGACGGCCGTATCAAGATGAAGCTGTCGAAAACACGCGCCATCGACTTCCGTGTCAACACGCTCCCCACGCTGTGGGGCGAGAAGATCGTGCTGCGGATCCTCGATCCCACACAAGCCAAGATGGGCGTCGACATGCTCGGGTTCGAACCCGAACAGAAGGCGTTGTTCATGGATGCGCTGCACCGACCGCAGGGCATGATTCTGGTCACTGGCCCAACCGGCAGCGGCAAGACGGTCTCGCTGTATACAGGGCTCAATATTCTCAATACGCCTGAACTCAACATCGCCACCGCCGAGGATCCGGTTGAAATCAACCTGGAAGGCATCAACCAGGTCAACGTGAATCATCGGGTCGGGCTCGACTTCGCGTCTGCGCTTCGTGCCTTCCTGCGCCAGGATCCCGACATCGTGATGGTCGGTGAGATCCGGGATCTGGAAACCGCGGAGATCGCCATCAAGGCGGCGCAGACGGGCCACATGGTCCTGTCAACGCTGCACACCAACTCGGCCGCCGAGACGCTGACGCGGCTGCGCAACATGGGTGTGCCGGCGTTCAACCTTGCCACCTCCGTGAACCTGATCATCGCTCAGCGCCTGGCACGGCGACTATGCACCCAATGCAGAACACCGATGTCCGTGCCCAGGGAAATATTGGAGGAAGAAGGCTTTACCGACGCGGACATCAACGAGGGTTTCCAGCTTTTCGGGCCTTCCGAAAAGGGTTGCGAGAAGTGCAACGACGGCTACAAGGGCCGGGTGGGAATCTATGAAGTAGTTAAAATAACGCCGCCCATGGCCAGTATTATCATGGAGGACGGCAACAGCATTCAGCTTGCAGCGCAGGCAAAAACGGAAGGATTCAACGATCTGCGCCGGTCGGGACTGGTCAAGGTGAAACATGGGCTGACGAGCCTGGCGGAAGTCAATCGCGTAACCAGCGGGCACTGAGTCACCACACCGATCACGGCCGTTGTTGCGATCGCCAACGGATGGAACGGAACGAATTACGGGCGGGGCAGGGTCGGCCACCGCGCTTGCCGTCAAACAGAGCGCAGGGACGCACTGATTTCGAATCGGCGATCCACCAGGATTTCGCCAATCAGCCTGCACGGCGTGGCGCCACTGCGGCTGACAATGAGAGAACTACGACATGGCTGAAGCCGTATTCGTCTGGGAAGGTACCGACAAGCAGGGCCGACGCTCCAAGGGCGAAATAAAGAGCCCGAATCCGGCCCTCGCCAAGGCTGAGCTGAGGCGGCAGGGCATTGTCGCCACCAAGGTCAAGAAGAAGTCCAATCGCACCAGCTCCTTCGGCGGATCGGTCAAACCCGCCGATGTTGCGCTGTTCACCCGACAGATGGCCACGATGATGCGAGCCGGCGTCCCCCTGGTGCAGGCTTTTGACATTGTCGCGGACGGCCTGGACAAACCGAAGGTTGCGCAACTCGTGCGCGAGGTGCGAACGGATGTCGCCGCCGGCAACAGCTTTGCCAATTCGATCCGCAAACACCCACTGTATTTCGACGAACTGTTCTGCAACCTGGTCGACGCAGGCGAACAGTCGGGCGCGCTCGAAACAATGCTCGACCGCATCGCCACCTACAAGGAAAAGACCGAATCGCTGAAAGCCAAGGTACGCAAGGCGATGACTTATCCGATCGCCGTGCTCGTGGTCGCGTTCGTCGTTTCCGGCATTCTGCTCATCAAGGTGGTGCCCCAGTTCCAGGAAGTCTTCGCCGGCTTTGGTGCGGACCTGCCCTCGTTCACCATGTTCGTAATTCATATCTCCGAGTTCGTTCAGGAGTACTGGATACTGATGATCGTGGCTATCGGCGCGATCATCGGCGGCTTCATGGCCGCCTACAAACGCTCCAAGCCCATGCGGGACAAGATCGATCGCCTCGCACTGAAAGCACCGGTTGCGGGCAATATCATCGAAAAGTCATCCGTTGCACGTTTCGCGCGGACGCTGAGTACCACGTTCGCGGCGGGTGTACCGCTGGTGGACGCCCTCAATTCCGTTGCTGGCGCAACCGGGAACTCCGTCTACACCCGGGCCGTCTATCAAATCCGCGATGACGTCTCTACCGGCCAGCAACTCAACTTCTCCATGCGCAATACCGGCGTATTTCCGAATATGGTGATCCAGATGGTTGCCATTGGCGAGGAGGCGGGCGCCCTGGACGACATGCTCGACAAATCCGCTTCCTACTACGAGGAGCAGGTGGACAACGCGGTGGACAACCTGACGAGCCTGATGGAGCCGATGATCATGTCCGTACTGGGCGTTCTTGTCGGCGGCCTGATCATCGCCATGTATCTGCCGATCTTCCAGCTCGGCAAGGTGGTTGGCGGCGGCTGAAAGCCCTTCGTCATGGAAAACCTGCTCAGCCACGGATGGTTGGTGTTTGCGCTGATTGCATGGACGGCACTGTGCGTCGGCAGCTTTCTCAACGTCGTCGTGCATCGCCTGCCGGTAATGCTGCAAACGGCTTTCGTGCGCGAAGCGAAAGAAGCACTTGAGATTGCGGATCCGGATACCGCAACGCCTTACAACCTGGCCGTACCCCGCTCTCACTGTCCGCGCTGCGGCCACCGCATCACTGCCCTGGAGAATATTCCGCTGGTCAGCTGGATCATGCTGCGCGGACGCTGCAGCGCCTGCGCCATGCCGATCAGCCCCCGCTACCCGCTGGTGGAGCTTGTAGCGCTACTGGCCGCGCTGGCGGTGCTCGCCAGGTTCGGGCTCAACCCCTATGGCTGGGCCGCCTGCATCTTCTCCTGGATACTGCTGACGGCGACGTTGATCGACCTGGATACCATGCTGCTGCCCGACCAGCTCACGCTGCCACTCCTGTGGCTCGGTCTGCTCACCAATGCCATCACCGGTCAGCTTCCCCTGGATACTGCAATCTACGGCGCTGCCGCGGGCTATCTGCTGCTGTGGTCGACCTTCTGGGCGTTCAAACTGATTACCGGCAAAGAAGGAATGGGATACGGCGACTTCAAACTGCTCGCTGCTCTCGGCGCCTGGCTGGGGTGGTCGATGTTGCCGGCGCTGCTACTCATCGCCTCCGTAAGCGGGCTGGCGCATGCCATGGGCCGCATGGCGGCCAAGCGCATGCAACGGCAGGACCCCATGCCCTTTGGCCCTTATCTCGCCATAGCCGGGTGGATCTGTCTGCTGGCCGGTGACCACATCCAGAAGTTTTTCTTTCCCGTCTGATCCGGCCGGCTGCACGAACGGACATCCCGCAATGGACCAGGCGGATTTTCACGCACCGCTTTTTTTACCCGCCGACGTCACGGATCTGGAAAAACTGACGGGAATGGCGACAATGCGGTCATGACGACCACAGAGCGAATCATCCGCTGCCCCACCTGTTCGAAAAGTGTGCGATGGCATGTCAGCAACCCCTGGCGGCCATTCTGCTCCGAACGGTGCCAGTTACTGGATCTCGGCGCGTGGGCCAGCGAGGCCCATCGTATTCCCGGTGAGCCTGCGATGGATGAACAGGATCCGGAATCGCGCAATGAGCTGGACTGAGCGCGGACCCAGCATCTGCCAGTTGCAAGGAGTTACCGGGCCAGGATCGCACAACTCATCGCACAACTCGCCGTTGCGGCAGATCAGGGTATAACAACGACCGACCCTGCCGCCGCTTCGCCCAGCCCTGTTGTTTTTCCAGTTAGCCCCACCCCGCGGGACAGTTCGGTACCGCTCACAGGCCAATTCGCCGCCGGACGATGCTTCAGCTGCGGTATTCCGCGTTGATCTTCACGTAGTCGTACGAGAAGTCGCAGGTCCACACCCACTCCTCGGCACTCCCCAGGCCCAGATCAACCAACACCGTAAGCTCTGACTGCGCCATGACCCGCGCCGCATCCGCTTCCTGGTAGCCGTCAGCAACCATGCCGTTGCGCGCGATGCACACATCGTCGAGGTACAGCGCAACACGTCCGGGATCCACCTCGGCACCGGCCCGGCCGATGGCCATGCAGAAGCGGCCCCAATTGGGATCGCCCGCGAAGATGGCAGTCTTTACCAACGGGGATTCGGCGATCGCATAGGCAACCTTGAGACAGTCAGCGCTGGTGACACCACCGCGAACCCGCACCGTGACAAATCGCGTGGCGCCTTCACCGTCACGCGCTATCCATTGCGCAAGGCTCTGCGCCACATCGGTCAACGCCCGCTCCAGTTCCGCCAGTCGCGGGTCATCGGCGCCGTCGATGCGGACATTCCCCCGGCCGGTTGCGATCAATACCAGCGAGTCGTTGGTGGACGTGTCACCGTCAACGGTGACGCGGTTGAAACTGATATCCGCAACGCGCTGGAGCATCGGCTGAAGCAGGCTGCGAGGCACGGCGGCATCGGTGGCCATGAACGCCAGCATGGTCGCCATATCCGGCTTGATCATGCCCGCTCCTTTGGCGATACCGGTCACGGTAACGTCGCCATCGCCGAGCGTCACCCTGACGGACTTGCCCTTGGGTACGGTGTCCGTGGTCATGATGGCGCGGGCAGCCGCATTCCAGCCATCCTCGCGCAGTTTCTGAACTGCTTCCGCGGCACCTCGGCGCATCGCCTCCACCGGCAGCCGCGCACCGATGACGCCGGTGGAAAATGGCAGGACGTCGAGCCCCTCGATCTCTGGTAACGACTCACCAACCGCGTCGCAAACCGCCGCCGCATCCAGTTCGCCGGCCTCACCCGTGGCGGCGTTTGCATTGCCACTGTTGATCACCAGCGCCCGTGCCCGCGCCAGCCGGGCCTCGGCCAGTTTCACCGGCGCTGCTCGGAATACCGAGCGGGTAAACACACCCGCCACCGTCACGCCTTCGTCCAGCGCCATCACGACCATGTCATCCCTTTGACGCTGCTTGATGCCCGCATTAGCGGTACCGATTCGCACACCGGGGATTGCCAGCAACGGTTGCAGTTCCGGGACGTTCACCGCCATGTTCAGGCCACCTTGCCGTGACAATGTTTGAATTTTTTTCCGGAGCCGCAGGGACACGGTTCGTTCCTGCCCACCTTGGCTTCGTTGCGAACAAAGGTCTCCACCTGTGGGGCTGACGGCTGCTCGGGCATGGCCTGCCCATCGCCCCCTTCCTCGGCCAGGGCCGACGCGGATGCATGCTGAAACTGCATCCGCTTCTCCGCCTCCGCCCGCCGACGACGCTCCTCCTCCTCGACATGGGAGGGTTGCTCGATCTGCACGCGTGAAAGCAGATGCACCACGTCGCGGCGAATGTTCAACAGCAGTTCCTGGAACAGCTCGAAGGACTCGCGTTTGTATTCCTGTTTGGGCTGCTTCTGTGCATACGCCCGCAAGCCAATACTCGATCGCAGGTGATCCATCGCCGCGAGATGCTCTTTCCAGCGCTGATCGAGCACCTGCAGCATAAGCTGCTTTTCAACCACCCGGATATCCACGCCAAGCGTGGCCCAGTTGGCTTCCTTCGCCTGGTATTGGGCCGTCAGGGTATCCAGTATCTTTGCGTACAGCGATTCCTCGTTCAGCGAATCATCGGCTTCCAGCCACTCGGCAACCGGCTGATCACTGTCGAAATCCAGCTTCAGCGCGCGCGTCAAACCGGGCAGATCCCATTGCTCCTCGAGGCTCTGCGGCGGTATGTACTCACCCATGGTTTCACGCAGCACTTCCTCGCGCATGCCTTCGATGGTGCCGGAGATGTCATCCGCCTGCATGAGGTCCCGGCGCTGCTTGTAGATCACCTGTCGCTGGTCGTTGGCGACGTCGTCATACTCAAGCAGATTCTTGCGGATGTCGAAGTTGCGCCCTTCCACCTTGCGCTGCGCCTTTTCGATGGCGTTGTTCACCATCCGCGCTTCGATCGCCTCACCGTTTTTCAGCCCCAGCGACTGCATGATTCCCCGCATCCGATCAGAGGCGAAGATGCGCATCAGATTGTCTTCCATCGACAGATAGAAGCGCGACGAGCCGGGATCGCCCTGTCGCCCGGAGCGACCACGCAACTGGTTGTCGATACGACGCGACTCATGACGCTCAGTGCCGATGATGTGCAAGCCGCCAGACGCAAGTACCTGATCGTGCAAGGCCTGCCACTGTGCTTTCAATGCCGCGCGACCCGCTTCATCGAGATCAAGCGCCGCCGCTTCCGCTTCCCAGTTGCCGCCCAGCACGATGTCCGTCCCACGCCCCGCCATATTCGTGGCAATGGTGACGTTGCCCGGTTTTCCCGCCTGGGCAATGATTTCCGCTTCCCGCTGGTGCTGTTTGGCATTGAGCACGTTGTGCGGAATCTTGTGACGATCCAGTTCCCTGGACACCAGTTCAGACGACTCGATGGACGCCGTGCCGATCAGTACCGGCTGATTGCGCTCACGGCACTCGACGACATCGGCGACGATGGCGTCGTATTTTTCCTGCATCGTCAGGAACACCAGATCGTTATGATCCTTGCGGACCATAGGCATGTGCGTGGGAATGACGACTACGTCCAGGCCATAGATCTGCCGGAATTCAAATGCTTCGGTATCGGCTGTACCCGTCATGCCGCTGAGCTTGCCGTACAGACGGAAGTAGTTCTGGAAGGTGGTGGACGCGAGGGTTTGCGATTCGTTCTGAATGCGCACGCCTTCTTTCGCCTCCACCGCCTGATGCAAGCCCTCCGACCACCGCCGCCCGGGCATGGCGCGACCGGTATGTTCATCCACGATCACAATCTCGCCGTTGGCGACCATGTAATCCACGTCCCGCTGGAAGATTGCATGCGCCTTGAGCGCCGACAGCACGTGATGCACGAGGTTCAGATGGGAAGTCGCATAAAGCGATTCGCCTTCGGCCAGAAGGCCCATGCGCACCAGCTCATCCTCCACGCGCTGGTGGCCGCGCTCGGTGAGCTCCACCCGACGATCCTTCTCGTCGACCATGTAGTCGCCTTCGTCCTCAACCGCCGCATCGAGGCGATCGAGCGGTCCCAGCCGCTCCACAAATTCCTGGCGCTCCAGCTTCGGGACGAGCTGGTTGATCTTGCGGTAGAGCTCCGTACTCTCTTCCGCGGGCCCGGAAATGATGAGTGGCGTGCGCGCTTCGTCGATCAGAATGGAGTCCACCTCGTCGACGATGGCGAAGTTCAGACCGCGCTGGAACTGATCCTCCTGCGTGAACGCCATGTTGTCCCGCAGGTAGTCGAATCCGAATTCGTTGTTGGTGCCGTAGGTGATGTCCGCACGGTAAGCCTCACGCTTGTCCACAGGGTTCTGCCTGGACAGCACCACACCGGTGGTCAGACCCAGCGCCGCGTAAACGACGCCCATCCACTCGGCATCCCGTTTGGCCAGATAATCGTTCACCGTGACGATATGCACACCCTTGCCGCTCAGTGCATTCAGGTACGCCGGCAGGGTTGCCATGAGCGTCTTGCCTTCGCCGGTGCGCATCTCGGCAATCCTGCCTTCATGCAACGCAATACCGCCAAGCAACTGCACGTCGAAATGCCGCTTGCCGGTCGCCCGCTTGGAGGCCTCCCGTACTACCGCGAAGGCATCGGGAAGCAAATCGTCGAGGCTCTCGCCATTGGCGAATCTCGCTTTTAGTGACGCCGTAACGGATGGCAGGTCCGCAGCTGCTTCGTAGGTGGCCTCCAGCTCGTTGACGCGCTTTACGAGCCGACCCATGCGCTTCAGTTCACGGGAATTTTTTGTACCAAACAGAAATTTGAACATGGTCTGCGTGCCGACAACTCGGGGGGTTGCGGAAAAACGGGCGCATCTTACCGTGGATTGGGGCATTCCCGCTGAACGGATATTGCACGCACGTTTCGGGAGCGCCCTTCATGGCGCCTGGCGAGGCCAGTTGCGTCAACTGCGCCGCTTGAGGTACTGGGCCGGGTTGACCACCTTGCCATCTTTCTCCACTTCGAAATGGAGGTGTGGCCCGGTGGCCCGCCCGGTACGCCCCATCAGGCCAATCACCTGACCCTTGCGAACGATATCGCCAGTCGCTACCAGCAGCTGATTCTGGTGCGCGTACCGCGTGAGCAGGCCGTTTCCATGCGTGATTTCAGTAACCCGGCCGTAGCCGTCCCGCTCCCCCGCATAGGTGACCACACCGCTGGCCACGGAAACGATGTTCGATCGGTCCTTGCCGGCAAAGTCCATCCCTGCGTGCCACGCGCGCTTGCCCGTGATCGGATCCACACGTCGCCCGAACGGGGAGGATATCCAGCCCTTGGCCACTGGCCACCCAGCCGGCTGCTGCTCCGCCTTCTGCTCGTTGTCCGCAAGCAGGCTCTCGAGAATCGTCAGCTCCGTCTCGCGGGTACGCAGGCGCTCGGCCAGCGAGTTGATCTGCCTTCGTATGTCCGTGCTGGACAATTCGTCCACTGCAATGGTGTTGTCGGCATCCGGTCCCCCGGTCGCGGGGAGGGTGGAAAAGTCGAATTCGTCGGCATCGATGGCAGTAACTTCCACTACCCGTTGGCCCAGCGCCTCCATGCGAAGGAGTCGGGCCTCCATTTGCGCAAGCAACTTACCAGCGGCGTCGTTTTCTGCCTGCACCTGGGCGCGAAGCTCGGAGAATCGCGCCCGATCGTTCGCACTTGCTGCTTCCCACCGACGGACAACCGTACGATCGAGTTGAGGCGCGAACGCAGCAACGGATCGTCGCACCATATCCGCTGATGGCTGCCACGTCAGAGCGGCAGTCACCAGGATCGCCAGACACACGCCGCCGATCGTCAGCACCTGCCGGCTGTCGATCGTACGGGTCGTGCCCCGTCCTGAAACCAGTATGATTCTCACCGTCGACCGTTCCCGTTCTTCTTTTCGGAGCCGACCCGGTGAAACCGAACCGCCCTCCCTCAAAACCCGCTCCGGCCCAGAAGATCGATCAACTTCTGACGCCGAACCGCCCTCGATTTTCAACCCTGCGCAAGCTTCTTGCTGAGGCGCAAGCTCATGACGCCTGGACCAGCGAACTGCGAGTGCTACTCCCACCGTCCATCGCCGGCGATTGCCAGGCGTTATCCCTTACCGATGGCGTACTTGTGGTGGGATGCACCAATGCCGCCGTCGCTACGCGTCTGCGCTTTATAACGGCCGACCTCCTTGCCGACCTACGTTGTCTGTCACATTTCAGCGGATTGCGCGAATTGCGTATCCGTATCACCACCGCATGACCAGACCGGTTCCGGCCATCGGCGTCCGCACCAAATCACGTCAGATCACAACACGTCAGATCGCAACCGCCTGACGATCGACATTCTTGATCGCTCCAGGCACGTCGTCGCCGGCCGCAAACGTCACCATCTCAAAAGCATTCGGACTGTCCAGAAGCCGCTGCATGAGGCGCCGGTTCATGGCATGGCCCGATTTCACGCCGCGGAAGACGCCGAGCAGCGGCGCTCCGAGCAGATACAGGTCGCCTATTGCATCGAGAATCTTGTGCTTGACGAACTCGTCGCGGCCGCGCAACCCGTCTTCGTTCACGACGCCCTGATCGTCCACCAGAACGGCGTTGCTCAGGCTCCCTCCCTTTGCAAGGTTCATGCCCAGCATGGCCTCGTAGTCCGCCAGGAAACCGAAGGTCCGCGCCCGTGCCACCTCTTTAATATAGGACATGGTCGTCAGATCAACGGCGGACGAGGCGATCAGGTGCTGAATCAGCGGGTGGTCGTGAACGAAGGTGTATTCAAGCCGGAAACCGTCATGAGGTGACAGCGAAACCTCCGCATCACCTTCACTCAGCACAACTTTCCGGCAAACACGCAGATACCGGCGGGCTGCCGACTGTGCTTCCACTCCCGCCGCCTGCAGGAGAAACACGAATGGATTGGCGCTGCCATCCATGATGGGCAGTTCGGGGCCATGCACTTCCACCAGCAGATTGTCGATCGCCATGCCGGCCAGAGCCGACAGCAGGTGTTCGACCGTCATGATGCTGACCGGACCTTTCTCCAGCCTGGTCGCCAGCCGGCTCTCGCCCGCGTAGTCGATTCGCGCCGGAATGACGACCTCGGGCGCAAGATCGGTGCGCACAAAAAGAATGCCGGTGTCCACCGGCGCCGGACGAAACGTCACGCGTACGGCCTCCCCGGTGTGCAGCCCTGTCCCGGTGGCATGAATGGGGTTTTTCAGCGTGTGTTGATTCGCTGGCACGGCCGTGCTGATTTGTTCTGTTTATCGGATTATCGGAGGACGTGATCAGACAAGCCGGGCCACGTCGGGGCGCGAATGGTAACAGGCAACGCGAAGCGTCGCCGACCACTGAAGCGGATCAATGTGTTACAAAGTGTTTCCAGCACAGTTACGGCGTCGACCGAGCCGCGGGGCCGCCTGACGACAGCCCCGCTGTTCTGCCATGGAATATGGCACTCAGCCGGACCGGGGAGTCCTCTCCGAACAATACGCGGCAGCGGTCAGAAGCGTGGCGTCTGACCGCATCCGCCAAAGCGCATCAACTTGCCTGGTTGCGCAGAAATGCAGGCACATCAAGCAGGTCCTTGTCTTCCTTCGGCCCACGCGACGTGCGCTTGTAGGAAGGTACGTCCCAGTCGATTTCCGCGCCGCCACGCCCAAGCTGTTGCGCCGTTCGGGCATTCGTGTTGTCCACGGCGACGCTGAGCGCTGCGCTGCTGCCCAGTCCCGTGGCAACCACCGTCACCTTGATCTCGTCGGTCATCTCGGGGTCGAACGCAGTACCGATGATCACCGTCGCATCCGGCGAGGCAAATTCGTCGATGATGTTCCCGACTTCCGTGAACTCGCCGATATTGAGGCTCGGTCCGGCGGTGATGTTCACCAGAATGCCACGGGCTCCCTGAAGGTTGACATCATCCAGCAGCGGACTGTGGATGGCTTCCTCGGTAGCTACGCGCGCCCGGTTGTCGCCACTCGCGCGACCGGTACCCATCATGGCAACGCCCATGGCCGCCATCACCGTGCGAACGTCGGCGAAGTCCACGTTCAGATGACCTGGCCGGATGATCAGATCGGCGATCCCCTGCACGGCGCCCAGCAACACGTCATCTGCGTGTGCAAACACTTCCAGCATCGTGCATCGCTCACCGTAAACGGACAGCAACTTCTCGTTCGGAATGGTGATCAGCGAATCGACGATATTCGCCAGTTCCGCCACGCCCTGTTCCGCAACCTTGTCACGTCGCTCGAAACGGAAGGGACGCGTGACGACGGCAACGGTGAGGATGCCTGCTTCCTTCGCAATCTGCGCGATTACCGGCGCGGCTCCCGTTCCCGTGCCACCGCCCATCCCAGCGGTGATGAACACCATATCCGCCCCACGCAGTACCTCTTCGATACGATCGCGGTCCTCCAGGGCTGCCTGCCGGCCGACATTGGCGTCGGCGCCGGCCCCAAGCCCTTTCGTGATCTCGCCGCCAATGTGCAGCGTGGTTCTCACATCAATTGTCTTGAGCGCCTGCGCATCGGTGTTGGCAGCGATGAACTCAACGCCTTCAACCCCCTGACGCAGCATGTGCTGTACGGCGTTACCACCGCCGCCCCCTACCCCGATTACCTTGATAACGGCATTCTGCGGCGCGCCATCGAGTAGTTCGAACATATCGTCTCCTTTCAGAAATTTTCCCCGAGCCACTGTCTGAATCTGCTGAACCGTCCCTTTCCGCCGCGCTTGTCGCGCCCCCGGCTTTCTTCTTCTCTTTGCTTTCCGTAGAGCAATAGACCAACGCCCGTGGCGTAGATCGGATTGCGTACGATTTCTTTCATCCCCTGTACATGCTTGGGCATGCCCAGGCTTACCGGCATGTGGAATATCTCCTCCGCCAGTTCAATCACTCCTTCCATCTTCGAGGCACCACCCGTGAGCACAACACCCGCGGCAATGGCATCCTCATACCCGCTTCGTCTGAGCTCCGCCTGGATCAGCGTGAACAACTCGTCGTACCGCGGCTCAACGACTTCCGCCAGCGCCTGACGTGACAGTTCACGTGCCGGCTTGTCACCGACCCCGGGTACCTGGATGTGTTCGTCGACGCCCGCAAGCTGGGCCAGCGCACAGGCGTAGCGGATTTTTATCTCTTCCGCGCTGTTCGTCGGTGTGCGCAAGGCCACGGCAATATCGTTGGTCACCTGATCGCCAGCGATTGGAATCACCGCGGTATGCCGGATCGCGCCATCGGCGAATACGGCAATGTCCGTGGTACCACCGCCGATGTCGATGAGGCAGACACCAAGATTGCGTTCGTCATCGCCGAGCACCGCGTAGCTGGAAGCAAGCTGCTCAAGAATGATGTCGTTGACCCGAAGCCCGCACCGTTCGACGCATTTCTCGATGTTCTGTGAAGCGTTCACTGCGCAGGTGACCATGTGCACACGGGCTTCCAGACGTACTCCGGACATCCCAAGTGGTTCACGGATGCCTTCCTGATGATCGATAACGTAGTCCTGCGGGAGCACGTGCAGGATACGCTGGTCGGCGGGAATTGCCAGCGCCTGCGCGCTTTCCATGACGCGTTCGATGTCCTGTTGCGACACTTCGCGTTCCCTGACAGCGACATTTCCCTGCGAGTTGATGCTGCGGATATGGCTGCCCGCGATGCCAACGTAGACGGACTCGATACGCCCCCCCGCCATCAACTCGGCTTCTTCCACGGCACGCTGCACACTGTGCGTGGTGGACTCTATGTTCACCACCATCCCTTTCTTCAGCCCGCTGGACGTATGCGAGCCAATGCCAATGATTTCCAGCTGGCCGTCCGGCGTGACCTCGGCAACGATGCAGGCAACCTTGTTGGTACCGATATCCAGCGCCACGATGCGTGGATTGGTGGGTTCGGATCTCGCCTTCAGTGATTTCATATCACTCGCTCACTACCGTGTTGTTCGCGACCATTTCGCGAAAACCTATCGCAACGCCTTCCGGGTATCGTGTGTCCACGTAGGCAATCATCGACTCGCCGACAGCGCTGCGATGGTGCCAGCTACGCAGGAACCGGTGCATGCGCGCCACCACGTCGTCCGCACCCAGCGCCACGCGCAGATCGTTGGCAAAATAGATCTGCCATTCCCCGATGCGATCCTGATGCAGGGCCACCGGGTGCAGATCTTCCGCTGCCGCCAGTTCGCCGAGCACCCGGAACATGCCCACGGCCTCCATCGGTGATGCCAGCTCACACTCGAGTTCCGGCAGGCCACCAATGACATCGGGACTGTCGATGACGCCTCCCGTGGACGTGAGATACCGATCGCGGTTCCAGCGTGCAATCGGCGTCGCCTTCACAACCTCCACCTGCAGCCGATCCGGCCACACGCGCCGGACTGTGACATCGCGAATCCATGCCAGTTGCCCAGTTGCCCGCGCAAGCTCTCCGATGTCGACACTCAACAGACCGCCGTGCAGCTGATCGCGCACGACACCAGAGACCTGATCGATTTCCGCTTCGCTCAACGGGCCACTGACCGTCACGTCGCGAATGGGGACATCCAGCCTCCACCACACAAGCGTGCCGGCGACCAGCAGCAGCAATAGCAGCGCGGCTTTGATCAGCAGACGCACGTTAACCGCCATGCTGCTCTCCCATCAGTTCCCGCGACACCTGGCTCACGTTACCGGCTCCCTGAACGATGAGCACATCGTCCGGGCGGACGAGCCCGGCAAGCACTTCGAGCGCTTCCGCGGTGTCGGCCGCGAAAACCGGGTCAACGGAACCCCGGGCACGCAACCCCTGACACAAGGCCCTGCCATCGGCACCGGGGATCGGCACTTCGCCCGCCGCATACACATCGAGCACGATGAGCGTATCCAGGTGCGAAAGTACGCGCACGAATTCGTCGAACAGATCCCGGGTCCTGGAATACCGATGCGGCTGAAAGACCATGCCGATGCGCCGCTCCGGCCACACGCGTCTGGCGGTCTTCAGCACAGCCTCCACTTCCGTGGGATGGTGCCCGTAGTCATCAACCAGCAGAAAGGTACCGCCTTCCGGGTGCGGGAGTTCATGGGTCTGGAACCTGCGACCAACGCCACCGAACGACGCGAGACCCTGCTCGATGGCTGTGTCCGCCAGCCCTTCTTCCGTTGCCACGGCAATCGCCGCCAGCGCATTCCGGATGTTGTGCTCACCCGGTATCGACATCTCGATGCGCAGATCCGCCCTGGACGGACGCACCGCACGAAAGCGCCAGCGCAGCCCCGCCGCCTCCACATCCACTGCCCGGTACGCGGCATCGTCGCTGAAGCCGTACGTCAGCATCGGGCGGGAGATGCGCGGCAGGATCGCTCGCACCTCCGGATCATCGATGCAGACCACCGCTGTCCCATAGAATGGCAACCGGTGCACGAAGGCGATGAAGGTGTCCTTGAGACGGTCGAAATCCTGCCCGTAGGTCGCCATGTGATCGCGGTCGATGTTTGTGATCACTGCGCACATGGGTTGCAGAAACAGGAACGAAGCGTCACTTTCATCAGCTTCCGCAATCAGATATCGACCAGCACCCAGCCGCGCATTGGTGCCCGCATGATTCAGCAGCCCGCCAATGACAAACGTCGGATCAAGGCCCGCCGCTTCGAACACACTGGTAATCAGACTCGTGGTCGTGGTCTTGCCGTGCGTACCGGCCACGGCGATCCCATGCCGGTAGCGCATCAGTTCGCCAAGCATTTCCGCCCTCGGAATGACCGCAATCCTTTGTTCAAACGCCGCCTTCACTTCGGGGTTCGTTTCGTCCACGGCGGACGACGTGACCACCACGTCAGCGGATCCGATATGTCGCGCATCATGGCCGATACTGATCCGGGCACCCAGTTCCGCAAGGCGACGGGTATTGGCGCCAGCCTGCAGATCGGATCCGGTGATCTGATACCCCTGATTGATCAGAACCTCGGCAATGCCGCACATACCGGCACCGCCTATACCCACGAAGTGGATGTTGCGTACACGTCCCATTTCCGGCACGTAGCGAATGACGTCAGGTGCCACGTCGAGCCCTCCGTCCACGAACCGGTTGACGCATCTCATGGGCTGCCTCGATATCCCCACGCAGCACCATCGCGAACAACATGCAGGAGAACAGCAGGCTGTTGCCGCCATAGCTGACGAAAGGCAGGGTCAGCCCCTTGGTGGGCAGACTGCCTGTGCAGACCCCCACATGCACCAGGAACTGCAGGGCGAAAATCAATCCGGTGCCGTAACACAGGTAGCCCGCAAACCGTCGCTCCGCCAACAGATGATCCCTGCCACGCCGCCAGATACCGAGCACCAGCACCAGGAACAGCAACATCACCAGCGCCACGCCGGGCAGGCCCAGTTCCTCTGCCGTGACAGCGAAGATGAAATCGTTGTACATCTCCGGCAGAAAACCCAGCTTCTGAACACTCTCCCCGAGACCGCGCCCCCAGATGTCGCTGCGACCGAACGCGAAGAGCGAGCCCAGCAATTGCATGTCGGAGCCATACGGATCATCCGTTGGATCGGCGTAGGCCGTCATACGCGCCATTGCATGGGGATGGACCTGCACGAGCAGCCAGCCAACAACCAATGCAATGGCCGACAGCATGAGGAAGTGACGAATCCGGCCTCCGCCGATAAACAACATGCCTGCAACAGTCAGGCCGATGACAAACGCACCACCGAAATCCGGCTCCCAAACCAGCAGACCGCACAGCACGCCCACCACCACGAGTGGTTTGAACAGCATCAGCGAGCGGTCGCCGAGCAGATGAC
Source organism: Pseudomonadales bacterium (assembly GCA_024234635.1). GTDB lineage: Bacteria > Pseudomonadota > Gammaproteobacteria > Pseudomonadales > Azotimanducaceae > SYFY01. The sequence continues at coordinate 260,529 of JACKNX010000003.1, forward strand.
CGAAGCGCTCCAGATAGCCGGCCATATAGACGACGACCAACGGCTTGGCCACCTCGGACACCTGTAAAGTGCCAAGACCAAGGCTCACCCAGCGCGTCGCCCCGTTGAGCGTGATTCCAATGCCGGGAACGACTACGGCGGAAGCTACAACCAGCGCCGCCAACATCCCCACCTGATGCAGTTTCCGCGACCAGTTGAGCGGCAGGCACAACACGGTGGCAAAGGCGAGCAGGGAGACAAAAAGGTAGAGCAGATGCGTACGCGTGAAGCCGGGCAGATTCGCGGTGGCGGACGCCACCATGCAGATGCCCAGGGTCAAAAGTCCCATCCAGGCCAGCGTCGTCCAGGTAACACCGCGACGATCGATGAATGCAGGCGTTGGCGGCAGGTATGGCATTGCGGTGCTCATACCGGCAGTTCTCCGACCAGGCTCACGAAACGGCGACCACGCTCGCCGTAGTTGGCAAACATGTCGAGGCTGGCACAGGCCGGCGCCAGCAGGACGCAATCGCCGCACCGCGCCTCCGAGGCAGCGGACAAAACCGCGGCCTGAAATCCGTCCGCATCGATGAGCGGTACCGCACCGTCGAGGGCATCGCGCAGGCGCCCTGCATCGCGTCCATAGAGCACAACGGCTCGCAGACTGCCTGCCAGCGCGCGCAGCGGGCCGAAGTCCGCACCTTTGCCATCGCCGCCGGCCAGCAGCACGATGCGCCCGCCTTCGCCGAGAGTTGGTGCAATACCCTGAACCGCGGCAATGGTCGCGCCAACGTTCGTCGCTTTGCTGTCATTGACGAATCGCACGCCGCGTTTCTCGGCCACCGTTTCACAACGATGAGGCAGGGCCTGGAAATCGTGAGCGACCCGGTCGAGAGCCCCCGCGCTCAGGGTCAGATCGTCCAGCACCGCGCAGGCTGCCAGGAAATTCTCCTGGTTATGCAAGCCCGCCAGTCGGAGGCTGGCAACCGGAAGCAGCGCCGCATCGCCGCGGGCAAACCAGAGCTCACCGTGCTGTCGGCGTCGCCCCCATTCGCCCATACCCGGCGCATCCAGGCCGAAACTCGTTCGTCGTCCAGGAACTTCCACGCCGGGACGCGACCGGGCGTCGGCACGATTGAACGCACAGACTGCCGCGCGTCGGTACAGCCGCGTCTTCACACCCGCATAGGTGTCGATGTCTCCATGACGATCGATATGATCTTCCGTCACATTGAGGACTGTCGCGCCGGCGAGGGCAACATCGCGCAGGCGTTCGATCTGGAAACTCGACAGTTCCAGTACGTAGTAATCAGGTTCGCCGGCCAGCAGATCAAGAGCAGGCTCGCCCAGATTGCCGCCAACCTGCACCCGGTAGCCTTCGGCTGCCAGCAATGCGGCAGTCATCGCGGTGACCGTACTCTTGCCATTGGTGCCCGTAATGGCGAACACCGGTGCCTCGGCGGCATCAAAAAACAGCTCGATGTCACTCTGAATCGGCAGGCCACGGCGAAGCGCGTCGGCAAGCAGGGGATGATCCAGCGCCATCCCGGGACTCACAAGCACCCGGTCGGCATCACTGAACTCATGGGACTGCATACCGAGCCGGCATTCCAGCGCCGGATGCGTTGGCAGATCAGCGAGCAGACTGTCGTCTGATCGCGTATCCAGGACCAGCAGGTCGTCTCCCTGAAGGTGCCGTATACAGGAGCGGCCCGTGACTCCCAGGCCGATGATGACCGTTCGACACCGTGTCATGAGCCGAACACCATGTGATCCGCGCGGAAAGACCGCCCTGGCCGGCCGGATGGCTTCGACGGGCCGGCGGAATCTGCGTCGCTGTAGCGCAGGATATGCCGGCCCATCAGTCGTACGCCTTCTGTCTGACAATTTCACCCACGACAGTTGCGTCGCTGAACGGTACGCGTCCCGAGGCCAGCTCCTGATAGTCCTCGTGTCCCTTGCCGGCGACCAGCACCATGTCATCGCTGCTCCCACAGGCAATCGCACGCCGAATCGCGTCCGCCCGGTCCACACACTCGTATACGCAGCCACGCCCGCGGAGACCCGCTCGCATGTCGTCCAGTATCGCCTCCGGATCTTCGCTGCGCGGATTGTCCGAGGTGAACCACAGAACGTCGGCCAGCTCCTCCGCAACCGCCGCCATCATCGGCCGCTTGCCGGCATCGCGATCGCCACCACAACCGAGGAGGCAGATCAGCTCGCCCTTGCAATGCCTGCGCAGCGCGGACAACACGGCCATCAGCGCGTCCGGAGTGTGCGCGTAGTCGATGACCACAACAGGACCATCCGGCACCTGGAAAAATTGCATGCGCCCTGGCACCGCAGGCATTCTTCGCTGCACGTCGACCAGGGCCTCGAGGTCGAAGCCCAGACCCGCAAGTACACCGAGCGCCGCCGCTGCATTCGCAACCGAGAATTCGCCCACAAGCGGCAACTCGAAAATCGCCTGCCCCCAGGGCGTGGACCATCGTCCCCGGATGCCCGCCGCGCCGGGACGCAGATGACTCCAGGTGATATCTCCCTTGCGGCCAAACGTGTGCACGGTCATTCGTTTGCCGATATCCGCAATCAGCGAACGCCCGAACTCATCGTCACTGTTGATGATGCCCAGTCGCATTCCGGGCAGTTCGAACAGGTGGCGCTTGGCGCTTCCGTACGCTGCCATGTCAGCGTGATAGTCGAGGTGATCACGACTGAGATTGGTAAATACTCCCGCTGCGAAGCGGACGTCATCGACCCGACCCTGGTCGAGTGCGTGCGAACTGGTTTCCATTGCCACGTGGCGAACCCCCGCCTCCAGGAGACATGCAAGCCGCTCCTGATTGACGATGGCGCCTCCTGTCGTCGAGTCCGTCTGCTGCAGATGCCCGAATCGCCCCCAGCCCACAGTTCCCATGTAGCCGGCGGGATGTCCCAGTGCTTCGAGCATGCTGGCAATGTGGAACGCAACCGATGTCTTGCCATTGGTTCCGGTTACACCGATGCAGTTGATCTGCTCTGATGGTTCACCATGAAGACGAGCCGCAATTTGCCCGCGTTTGCCCGCAATGGACGCATCGACGACGCACGGGATACTCACCGGGGTTGCCGGCAACTGTTCGCAGACAACCGCTACGGCACCCCGCGCAATCGCGTCCGCGATGTAGCCATGTCCGTCAGTGACATGCCCCTTCACGGCAATGAACAGGGAGCCCGGCGCCACGCGACGGGAATCGTCGGTAACACTGGATACGTCCAGCTCAGCCACGTCCCCACCAAGCAGGTCCCGCAGGTTCATTGCATACCCCGCGAGGCGAGCAATCGTGTATCACTTTCTTCGGTCCCTGGTGACGGTAACCGGGGAATTCCCAGCAGGCGAAGGCTGCGCTCGGCCACACGCGCAAATACCGGTGCCGCAACGGCACCACCGCCGGAAACACCTTTGCTTGGCTGATTCAGGATCACCACCATGACAATGGCTGGATTCTCGGCGGGCACCAGACCTGCGAACAACGCGGAGTGGTTGTTCTCGTCATAGCCCCGATTCCGCGCATAGATACGCGCAGTGCCGGTCTTTCCAGCCACCCGGTAGCCGGCAATGCTCGCACCATGACCTGTGCCCGCATCTTCCGTAACAGCCTCGAGCATGCTGATCATCGTTCGGGCGATCGTCGGGTCGATCACCTGTTCGCCGGCCGGCGGTGAATCCACGCGCAGGATCGACAACTCCGGTCGATTGCCAGCGCGGGCCAGCGTCAGATACGCGCGGGCCAGCTGCAGCGGCGTTACCGAAAAACCATACCCATACGCCCAGGTCAGACGATCGACCTCCCGCTCCAGCCGCCGCGCATCCAGCAAGCCCGAATGCTCGGCGGGTAAACCGCTGCCCGTCCGCGAGCCAAAGCCGACGCGCTTGAGAACGCTGTAGGTGGCGTCCCGGTCCAGCTGCATGGCGAGCTTCACGATACCAACCTGACTGGATTTCTTGAGCACACCCGTCAGGGAAAGCGTTCGGTAGTTGACCGGGTCCTTAACCGGCAGCCGTCCGGCCTGGAAATAGCCCGGGTTCGTATCGAATTCGCTGTCTGGGGAGAACTTTCCCGACTCAAGCCCGGCAATCGCCGTGAACGGCTTTGCCGTGGAGCCGGGCTCCAGTGGCGCGATGATCGCCGCGTTCGCCAGCCCGGCGAGGTCCGCGGGTAGTGGCTGATTGGGATTGAGGGATGGCTGGTTGGCGAGCGCCAGGATTTCACCGGTGCGTGCATCCAGCATGACAAGTGAACCAGACGCCGCGTCGTGACCCGCACAGGCTGCTTTCAGTTCACGATACGCCTGGTACTGCAGCCTGAGGTCGATGGACAACGTCACGTCCTCACCGTCCTTGGGTGGCGTAACGACACCGAGATCGTCGATGTTGTGGCTGTCCCGATCACGCACCACACGTCGGACGCCAGGTTGCATGCGCAGGCGATCGTTGAAGGCCAATTCGATGCCGCCCCGGCCTTCTTCGACGGGAGCAAGGGATTCCCGGTCGCTATCGGCGTCGCGCACCTGGCCCATGAAGCCGACAACCTGAACAGCCACTTCTCCCGCCGGATAGTAGCGTCGGTAGGTGGTTTCGAGTCGTACGCCAGGAACTTCCAGGGCGCGCACGCGCTGAGCGGCATTCCATTCCACCTGCCTGGCCAGCAACGTGTAGCCGATGCGCCGGTCATTCAGGCGGCGCTCGAGATCGTCCCCGTCCAGCGCGAGTACTTGCGCCAGTGCGCGGGCCTGAGCGGGCTTTACTACCGCGTTCGCCTTCATGTACTTCGGTTCGGCAAAAATCTTGTAGACCGGCGTACTGATGGCCAGCGGCTCGCCCCAGCGATCACGAATGACACCACGCCTTGCGGGCATGCGCTCCATGCGGTCGGATCGTTTCGCGGCTTCCGCCTGGAGCAACGGGCGTTGCACGACCATCAGATCCACAACGCGATAACCCAGCAACACCGTACCGCCAAGAAACGCAAGCGCGAGGAAATGATGGCGCCAGCTCATGGAAAAACACGCCGGATGTCGGTGGGAAACTGCATGGCGAGCCGCTCGGTGGCAATTTTCTCCACCTGGGGCAGCGCGGCGGCGGCGCTGCGTTCGAGCAGCAACCGGGACTGCATGGCCAACTGCTCGTCATAACTTTCCCGGGCGGCCTGCATGCGTTTGTGCATTTGACGGATCTCGTGGCTGGTATTCACCACCCACAGCGCGGACGCGCACACACCCAGTGCCAGCACAGACCAGAGGAGGTATTGCCAGCCCGCCTTCAAAGCAGCCGCTCCAGAACGCGCAGCCGGGCACTGCGGGCGCGCGGGTTGTGCGCCGTCTCAGTGCTACCCGCGGTTCGCGACCGCCCAACCAGGCGCGCCTGGGCAGGCACGGCCGCCGCCCTGACCGGCAGACGCCGGGGCAATGCCGGCGGCACGACGCGTTCGCGAAAGTAGCGCTTGACGATCCGATCCTCGAGCGAATGGAAACTTATGACCACCAGGCGCCCGTGACTGGCGAGGCCCCCGAACCACAGCGGGAGAGCCGCCCGCAACAGGCCAAGCTCATCGTTCACCTGGATACGCACGGCCTGAAAAGTACGCGTGGCTTCACTGCGGCCGGTTCGCGACGGCCCGAGCACCTGGGTCACCGCTTCGAGCAGGTCGCGGGTGGTCTGCAACGGTCGTCGGCGCACGATCTCCCGGGCGATGCGCCTGGCCTTGAGTTCCTCGCCATACTCCCTGAGCACGCGCGCGATCTCGTTTTCGTCAGCGCTGTTGAGCCAGTCTGCCGCGGAGGGCGACTGCTCGGGGTCCATGCGCATGTCCAGCGGGCCATCGAGACGGAAGCTGAAACCTCTCTCCGCTGCATCCAGCTGCGGGGACGAAACGCCGAGATCGAGCAGAACGCCATGCCATTCCCGTATGCCCGCGCGCGCCAGTGCCGCCACGGCGTCGGTCCAGACGCCGCGGATGACCAGCACACGGGAGTCCTGCGCCGCGAGTTCCCGCGCCACCTCGATCGCCGCGGGATCCCGGTCGACCACCACGAGCCGGTCGCCGGCGCGCATCCGTGAGAGGATGGCGCGCGCGTGTCCTCCCCGGCCGAACGTACCGTCGATCCAGATTCGCACCTCCTGGTTGAATTGCGCATCCAGCAGCGCGCCCACGGCCTCGTCCAGCAGCACCGGGTGATGCGCCGCCGTCACTGGCACCGGCGTGCAGGGTTCAGACGGAGATGTCACGGACAGCCTCGTTGGCGCGCGCCAGTTCGTCCTTTTGCGTTGTCAGCCAGAGATCGCGTTGTGCACGCCATGTGGGCTCAGACCAGATCTCGACCTTGTTGCCCTGACCGACCAGAATGGCGTTCTTTTCCACGTTCGCGAATTCACGGAGCAGCGAGGGCAGGAGGATGCGACCATTGCCATCGATCTGAACATCCGTTGCGTGACCGATGAGCAGCCGCTGGATCAGTCGTGCCCCGGAACCGATATTGGCCAGCGCCTGCAGCTTTTCCTGAAGCGCGTCCCAGGTACTTTGCGGGTAGAGAAGGAGACACCTGTCCTCAACGTCGATGGTGACGACAACATCTGTTCCGGAAACCTTCTGAATCTGTTCACGCAGCCGGACAGGCAGACCGAGCCGCCCTTTTGCATCCACGCTGGTGGGGTTGGTTCCACGAAACATGAGCGTCGACAGCCGGAAGCGCACCGGATCACCCCATTCGGGGTATTTCCCAGCACTTTCCAGCAGATTTCACCACTTTTGAACACAAGGCTCACTATACGGCGGGGGCCTCTGAATTCAAAGCAGCAGGGGCACTAACAGGCGAAAACTCAGGTTTTTTCCAGATCAAACCCGCTTCTCGTTGCATTTCAAAATAATTCATGCAGGTATAAGAGCTACCTCGAAACAACATGAGGTATTAGCTGAAAAAGCGCTTTCAGTCCTGCCGCACTAGAACAATCAGATATAAAAAAGAATTGCTGAACGCGCACGCTGCGCCCCGCGCCAGCAGTACCAGCTGCAACGTGAACCCAACGCCAGGCCTTGCCATCCCCCGGACGCAGGGCAAATGAATAAGGATGAGCCGGCCGATAAGCCGGGTTCTGTCAGACGACACAAGGCCGTCGGGCAGTCATTCATCTCGAAGTACCGTCACCGATACCCTCTAGCGACCTACCCGGACCCGGCGCGGACCACGCCATAGGGCCCCTATTTGGTCTTGCTCCAGACGGGGTTTACCCAGCCACTCGACGTTACCGTCGGCGCGGTGCGCTCTTACCGCACCGTTTCACCCTTACCGGCCACGCGCTGGCGCGCAGCTTAGGCGGTCTACTCTCTGTTGCACTTTCCGTGGGCTCACGCCCCCCAGGCGTTACCTGGCGTCTTGTCCTGTGGAGCCCGGACTTTCCTCCCGCCTGCAACCGTTTCCGGATGCAGGGAGCGACTGCCTGGCCGACTCATCGAGAGCAATGTTAACAGCTTCGCCTGTTGCGATTGGCCCGCATCATCTCGCGGCAAACGCCACTCACTGAGAGACTTCCGGAAAAGCGGACCGCCAACCGGGCCGGCAAGGCTCTGTCCTGGCGACCCCACCGCGGGCGCTCATTCTTCGGTCTCCGACGCCCCTTCCCCGGTGAGCTGCGCGTAGACTTCCCGCGCGCGCAACCCGCACACCTTGGCGACAATGCGCGCTGCCTGCCGCGGCGGCAGAAGCCCCTTCAGCTCAGCGATGAGCCGGTCGCCCAGCTCCAGTCGCGCGACGGAATCGGCATCCCCGTCAGAACCCGCGCCTTCCAGAACACACGTAAATTCACCCCTGTGTTCCTCCCGCACAACCGTCTTGAGCTCGGACGCCAGCCCGAGCAGGAGTGTCTCGTGCAGTTTGGTCAGTTCGCGGCACACCAGTATCCGGCGCGCTGGCGCGATGCGTTCCAGCGTCTCCAACGTACCCACGATCCGATGTGGCGCTTCGAAGAAGACAACCGCTCCGGGGTGCCGGCACAGGCGCAACAGCGCCTCCTCGCGCACCTTGTCGCGAACGGGCAGGAAGCCGGCCAGCAACGCATTTGCGCTGCCGAAAGGGGATACCGAGAGGGCCGCCAGCACACTGGACGGCCCGGGGATTGGCACGACCCGGATTCCCGCATCCCAGGCCGCACGCACGACTTCAAGACCGGGATCGTTGATCAGCGGCGTCCCGGCATCGCTGACCAGCGCGAGCGAACGCCCGGCAGCCACCTCGGCAACCAGCGCTGCCGATCGTCCCTGTTCGTTGTGCTCATGCAATGACACGAGCCGGGGAGGCGCAATCTGGAGGTGCGCTAACAGCGTGCGGGTATGTCTGGTATCCTCCGCCGCCACTATCTCCACCGACTTCAGGACATTGACCGCTCGCCAGGTGATGTCTTCCAGGTTTCCAATTGGTGTCGCAACCACATAGATGATTCCCGGCATGCGATTAATTCTCCGTCGCCGTCCCGGCACGCTGCTGATTCTGCTTGGCATGATGACAATGTCCGCCTGCCAAAGCACCCCGCAGCGCCCAGTCTCCCCACCAGTGGTCGAAGCGCTCCCCGCGCCGGTGCCCGAGCCTCATCTGGCTGCCGCAACGCGGGCTCGGGAGGCCCTCGACAACGCCGAGCTGTGGCTTGCCGGCGGCGACCCGTACCTGGCCAGACTGGCGCTTGCCGACATTGACCTCGCTGCGCTGTCCGGCGATACCGCCGTTCACGCAGCCACGCTGATGATCGATGCCGATCTGGCACTGGGTCTGTTCGAAGACGCTTCCCGACGACTGGGCACCCTGCGACTGCCGCCGGCCGAAACCGCACGTCTGAGGGCAACGCTCTGCGACAACGCCGGCCAACTGCAGTGCGCCTTTGAACAACGCGTGGAAGCGGCGATCCACGCCCCCGCGTCGACGGACACCAACGATGCCGTCTGGGCCGCGCTCATCCGCTGGCAGACGAGCGCGGACGCCGGCTTCGTCCCTCTCGTAGGCAACAACACCGTGACAGGGTGGCTGGAGCTTGCAGCAGTGGTTCGCGGCGGGGCATCACTGGATGCCCAGAGGCAAGCTTACGCCGACTGGGCGCGCGCGCACCCGGATCACCCCGCGTCGTTGCAACTGCCGCAGGCAATCCGCTACCTGGCCGCCGATCAGCCTTCCGCTACAACCGCGATCACCGTGTGGCTGCCCCTCTCCGGTCCACTTCGCGGCATCGGGCAAGCCGTTCGCGATGGCATGCTGTCGGCTCTGCTGGAAGACGAGCCGATGCAGCGTCCCAACCTCTCGTTCCAGGATGTCGCGGTAACCACACCCGGGCAGATGCTGGAAGCACCGGGCACCCAGAATGCCGAATTCATCGTCGGCCCGCTCGTACGCGACAGTGTTCAGGCGCTTGCCACCATCAATCCGTTACGACCGGTACTGGCGCTGAACTACCTCAACGGGCCGGCACCGCGTAATGACTTCTACCAGTTTGGCCTCGCCATCGAGGATGAAGCAGTCACCATGGCCGCCTGGCTCCGGAGTCAGCGGGCGCGAAGCGTGCTGTTCGTACTCACGAACGCGAACTGGGCCGCCCGCGCCCTGGCGGAGCTCGAGCGACACTGGCAGGGCAAAAGCAAGGTGATCACCGTGGCCAGTGCCCGGGAAACCACCGAAGCCGTCGGCGGCGCGCTGGAAATCACCGACGCCTTTCGACGCAACATTGCCATACAGACCCTGCTTGGCGGCAATGTGCGTGTGGGCGAAACCCGCCACGACGAGTGGGACGCCGTCGTGGCACTCACGGACACGGAACAGACCAGTTCGCTGGGTCCCGCGCTGCGCTTTCATGGCCTGAACGACACCCCGATACTGCTGGGCACCCAGTCCGCACGCTACAACACCGATCTCAGCGAGCTCAACGGCGCGCGGGTTGTGGAAATTCCGGCCTTGCTTGACGGTGGCGCGACCATGAACCGCCTTAGTCAAACCTGGAACAAGCGTGGGCGGGCCGACTTCGGGTTTTACGCGCTCGGGGCTGACGCCTACGCGCTTGTACGTCGACTACCCACCACAGGCTACGCAACCCGCCTGGATCTCTGGGGAGCGACCGGTTTCCTTGCCATGCGGCCCGATGGCAGTATTCATCGGCAACTCGGTATCGGCAGGATCAAGCGGGGCCGAGTTTCGAGCGCTGCCGCGGCCGACGTGCGGACACGCTGACCGCGTACGTCGGCTGACTGACTCCTTCGACCGATGCCCGTCCATCGCGGGGCCCGCCAGCGAATGACGCAAGGCGAGCGACGCACCCGAGGCATGCGTGGCCGACTGGGCGAATGGTTCGCCCGCTGGTGGTTGCGCCTGCACGGATTCCGCATCGTTCAACGCAACTTCACGATTCGCGGCGGTGAAATCGACATCATTGCCAGCCGCAGGGATCTGCTGCTCTTCGTGGAAGTGCGTGTGCGCCTCGGCGCGAGCCACGACAGTGCATTGGCGAGTGTGGACCAGGGAAAACAGCAACGCCTGATCCGCGCTTCCCAGGTATTTCAGTTGCGCTTTTCCAGCTATCGCCACCACCGGTGTCGATTTGACGTCATATCATTTTCGCGTCCAAACTACGCGCCGCGCCTGCAATGGACAAGGAACGCATTCCGTGAAGAAGCCACTCCGACCAGTTCTACTGTCCCTGTTGATTCTCTCGCTCACCGCCTGCGTCTTCAGCAATGATCCCCGAACCCGCACACCGGGCAAGGCGCTGGATGATCAGTTTCTGGAACGCGTGGTGGAACGGGATATTCGCGCCTCCAATGCCGAGTTCAAGGGCACGAATGTTCATGTCGTCAGCTTCAACGGCCTGGTATTGCTGCTGGGCCAGGTTTCTTCGGAACAACTGCGCGAACAGGCAGGAACGGTTGCCGGCGCCATCAATCGCGTACGGGCTGTTCACAATGAACTCTCCATTGGCGGCCCAATTTCGTATCCCGCCAGATCCAACGACGCGTACATTACGACGAAGGTCAAAGCAAAAATGGCCGCTGACAAGGAAACGCCGGCATCTCGCGTGAAGGTCGTGACCGAAAATGGCGTCGTCTATCTGATGGGGATGCTGCCGCGCGCCGAGGCTGACAAGGCAGTACAAGTCGCCAGCACCGTGTACGGCATTCAGAAGATCGTGAAGGTATTCGAGTACCTGGACGGCTGATCACAACGCCCGGGAATATTGCACGGCGCATTATGGGGCGCACACAACGCCCGGGACGGATCAGGACAGTGATGCCATGGCTTTTGATCCGACGCCCTGCTGCCCTGATAAAGCGAGCTGGCGAATCGATGCCCGCCATGCACCGGGAGGGGTGACCATCGGGAGTAAACCTGTCAGCAACGCGGCAACACCACCCGCATGCTGCCGAACGGTCACTTGACGATTTTCAGGTGGCCGCCTTTGGCCTTGCCATCGGTTTCTTCTTCTCTGGAGGCTGGTCTCGCCTCCGTACTCCCGGTTACCTCCGTCGAAGGCGCAGGTTCGCCGGCAGTTGGGTATTCCGCTTCAAACAGCATACCGTCGCCAGACTCCCTCGCATATGCGGCCAGTATCGCGGAAACAGGCACGCAAACCGGAAACGACTGGCCGGAAAAACGACCATCGAAGGTAAGGAAGTCATTACCGATACTGAGATCACGAATAGCGACTGGAGAGAGATTCAGTACTATCCGACCATCCTGTACGTACGCCGGCGGCACCTGAACGGCGTCATCCACGGCGACCAGGATGTAGGGCGTGTGACCGTTGTCGAGTATCCACTCGACAATGGCCCGTAGCAGGTACGGGCGCTTGGGTTTCACTCGCGCATTTCCAGTTCGGCTTCCGTAAGACTCTCCCGGAAACAGGGGCGTTCGAACATGGTGCTCATGTACTTCTGGAGCGGCTTCGTGGTGCGCTCCGGCAGCACGATATCCACTTCCTGCAAACGCCACAGCAATGGCACCACACAGCAGTCCACCAGACTGAACTCATCGTTCATGAAGAACTGCTTTTCATTGAAGATCGGCGCCACGGCGATCAGGCTTTCACGCAGTTCCTTTCTCGCCTTGTCGAGTACCGCTTCGCGCCCTTTACCCGTCATCAGCACATCCATCTTGGCGGCCCATTCCTTGTCGATACGGGTTATCCACAAGCGGGACAATGCACGCTGCACCGGATAAACCGGCAACAGTGGCGGATGTGGGAATCGTTCGTCCAGGTATTCCATGATGACGTTCGCTTCGTAGAGAACGAGATCGCGGTCCAGCAACGTCGGCAGACTGTTGTAGGGGTTCACCTCCGCCAGTTCCGCCGGTTTGTTGTTCGGGTCGATATCGATGATCTCGACGGTAACACCCTTTTCAGCAAGCACCATGCGCACACGATGCGAATAGTGGTCTCTTGCATCAGAGAAAAAAGCCATCGTGGAACGTTTGGTAACAATACTCATGTGCACAGCGCAGTACTCCGGTGCTCAGAAACGCGGGACGGCCAGGCGGCCGTCCGTTTCAGCAAGTCGGTCCAAAAAATCGGCGGCCCGGTCGCACGGGACCGCTCCACAACTCAGTGGACGTCTTTCCAGTATTCCCGATTCAGCAGGTATGTGAAGCAGCCCAGTATGACCAGGAACAACAGCACATAGATGCCAATACGGTGTCGGTCGAGTTTGCTGGGTTCACCAACGTAGCTGAGGAAGTTGACCAGGTCATACACTGCCTGATCGTAGGCTTTCTCATCCAACGCTCCCGAGCCTTCTTCGACGTAAAGCTGGCCGCACTTCTCCTCCGTCACCGCCTTGCCGGGAATGAGTTCATCCCGCTTCTCGGCGCCATTTGGCAACAGAACCGGCTTCTGCACGCAACCTTTGCGCTGCACACCCTGAAGTGACATCAGCACATGCGGCATGCCGACGTTCGGGAACACGTCGTTGTTCACGCCAAAAGGACGCGATTCATCGATATAGAACGTTTTGAGATAGTTGTAGACCCACTCGGGCCCACGTACCCGCGTCACCATGGTCAGGTCTGGCGGCGGTGCGCCAAACCACGACTTGGCTCCTTCCGGATTCATGCTGTTGACCATGAGCTCACCGATCTTCTGACCGGTGAACACCACCGTTTCCAGTGCAACGTCATGCGGAATGGCAAGGTCATCCGCCGTACGTTCGTACCGCTGGAACTTCAGCGAATGGCAGCCCAGACAATAGTTGGCGTAGAGCTTGAACCCGTTCTGCAGGGAAGGGAGGTTTTCCGCATCCGGATGCATGGGCTCCATATGCACGGCGGTTTCAGAGGCCCATACGCCACCAGCCAGTACGAGCCCGGCAAACACCGACACCATCCCGAAGAAACGTCCCTTGTTTTTCATCTGGCTCATGACGTGACCCTTTCCGGTTCCGGCTTGGTTTTTTCCACCCGCGTGTACCACGGCATCAGCACGAAGTAGGCGAAGTAGATGATCGTACCAATCTGGGCAACCGTGGTTGCCGTATCAGATGGCGGAATCGTACCGAGATAACCCAGCACCACGAAGCTGATCACGAACAGCGCCAGCATGATGCGCGACAGGATGCCCTTGTAGCGGATGGAGCGAACAGGCGAACGATCGAGCCACGGCAGTACCGCGGGCATGACGATGGCGCCAGCCATGACAACAAAGCCCCAGAACTTGGCATCCAGTCCCAGCAACGGGAAGGTGGCCGCGCGCAACATGGCGTAGAACGGCGTGTAGTACCACACCGGTGCAATGTGATCCGGCGTCTTCAGCGGATCGGCCATTTCGAAGTTGGGCCGTTCCAGGAAGTAACCACCACCGTCCGGGAAATAGAAGACCACCACGCAGAAGACAAACAGGAAGATCACGGTGAAGTGAATGTCATGCACCGTGTAGTAGGGATGGAAGGCTATGCCGTCGAGCGGAATGCCGTCCGGTCCCTTGTGCTTCTTGATTTCGATGCCGTCCGGGTTGTTGGACCCGACATGGTGCAGCGCCACCAGGTGGACGAACACCAGCATGACCAGAACCAGCGGCAACGCGACGACATGCAGCGCAAAAAAGCGGTTCAGGGTGATTTCGGACATCAGGAAGTCACCGCGTACCCACTCCATCATGTCGGGGCCGATAACCGGAATGGCGCCGACCAGGGATACGATGACCTGCGCGCCCCAGTAGCTCATGTTGCCCCAGGGCAGCAGGTACCCGAAGAAGCCCTCGACGATGAGCGCGGCAAAGATCGCCATGCCGATGAGCCACAGCAGTTCCCGTTTCTTGCGGTAGGAGCCGTACATCAGACCCCGGAACATGTGCAGGTATACAACGATGAAGAAGAATGAGGCGCCGGTGGAGTGCAGGTAGCGAAGCAACCAGCCATATTCCACGTCGCGCATGATGTATTCCACGGACGCGAACGCGCCCGCGCCGCTCGGCACGTAGTTCATCGTCAGCCAGATGCCTGTAACGAGCTGCAGGATGAGCACGACAATGGACAGAACGCCGAAGTAGTACCAGAAGTTGAAGTTCTTCGGCGCGTAGTAGCGGGACATGTGGTATTCGAAGGTCTCCGAGGCCGGAAACCGCTCGTCGAGCCAGCCGACGAAGTCGAACCACATGCGCACGCCCTTGCTCTGGGAAGGTGTTCCTTTTTCCATCACGCTGCTCCTTCACCTTCGCCGACGACGATCACGCTGTCGGTTTCATACCGATACGGCGGCACTTCCAGATTGTCCGGCGCGGGCACGCCCTTGTAGACGCGCCCTGCAAGATCGAACTTGGAGCCATGGCAGGGGCAGAAGAAACCACCCTTCCAATCGCCATCAAACGACGTGGCGCCGACCTCAGGGTGGAATTTGGGCGAGCAGCCGAGGTGTGTACACAAACCCAGATAGACGCCGATGGCCGGCTTCTGCGAGCGCCAGGCATTGCGCGAACTTTCAGGCTGCTGAGACGTGCGGTCCGAATTGGGGTCGAGCAGGTCTTCCGTATTGCTTTCCAGGACCGTCAGCATCTCCTCGGTGCGGGAAAGCACGAACACGGGCTTGCCGCGCCATGCCGGCATCGGCCCCAGGAGCTGGCCAGCTTGCAACCGGGAAATATCGATGCGCACCGGCGCCCCGAGGGCGCGCGCCTTGGCGCTCGGACTCCACGATGCCACGAACGGTACCGCTGCACCGACCACACCCGCCGCGGCAACCGCGGAAGTGGCCCCGATGAGGAAGTAGCGGCGTCCCTTGTCGACCGTTCCACCCCTGCTTGCGGGGTGATCAGCCACACCTTCTGCGCTTGTCAAAATCAGGCTCCCAACAGAACAATTTCAGGCAATAACACAGGCACCTACAGCGCCGAAATTCTAACACAGGCACAAACGATCAGCGGACACAATAGACCACCAATCATTGTCGGTTCGGCCGCCTGCGGGCCGTTATTACACTCCGTTACAACCCTCGCCCCGACCGGCCGCCAAAAAAACAGCTGACAGCCCTGCCAACCCTTGCTGGCCGGCCCGCACATGCAGCGGGACACGCTGCATCGAACACGAGCGGCCGACGTCCGCCAGCCCGCGAACCAGTCCGGGCGCAACGTTTCCAGCACTCCGCCCACAGCAACCGCAGCGTCTGGTTCACCCAGGACTGCCGCCGCGCGACACGACGTTGGCCGCGCCACAACCGCCGAACACAGGCACCGACCCGCCAGCCTGGAATGCCCGGGCATGCACCGGATTACGCCGGCGTACGGACACGCCAGGGCACATGGAAGCGAAATCGCTGGGTAAACGCTGTCGAAAACATGCGGGGTGACAACCCGCTGTCGCCACAACCGGGAGGCTGTCCTGGCGGCGGCATACGCCACCAGGACCGAACGAGGTTAACGCTTGGAGTACTGCGGACGCTTTCGGGCTTTGTGCAGACCGACCTTCTTGCGCTCCACTTCACGCGCGTCCCGCGTCAGGAAACCTGCCTGTCGCAGTGGAGAACGCAACGTTTCATCACGCTCCACCAGGGCGCGTGCAATACCATGACGAATGGCTCCTGCCTGGCCGGACGCGCCGCCACCGCGTACGGTGATCCGAACATCCACATTGCCGACCAGCTGGGCAACTTCCAGGGGTTGACGAACGATCATGCGCGACGTTTCCCGACCGAAATAGTCGTCGAGAGAAATGTCATTGACCGTGATCCGACCGGTACCACCCGAAACGAATACCCGCGCGGCGGCTGTCTTTCTTCGACCGGTACCGTAGTCCACTTCTGCCATCTTGGATGCTCTCTAGTCTCTTGCCGACTTGCCAGCGCGGCTGTTGTCAGTTTCGCCTGCGCCGATCACCCCTTACAGGGCAATGGCACTTGGCTGTTGTGCTTCGTGAGGATGTTCCGCGCCGGAGTAGACCTTGAGCTTGCGGAACATGGCACGCCCCAGCGGATTCTTCGGCAGCATACCTTTCACGGCAATTTCGATCATCCGTTCCGGGTGCGTCGCGCGCATTTTGCCGAGCGCCGTGGACTTGATACCGCCTGGGTAACCGGTGTGGCGCCAGTACATCTTGTCCGTTTCCTTGCGGCCGGTCGCGACGATCTTCGCGGCATTGACCACAATGACAAAATCCCCCGTGTCCACATGTGGCGTGTAACAGGTCTTGTGCTTGCCCCGCAGACGCCGCGCAACTTCCGTGGCCAGTCTTCCGAGCACCTGATTCTCGGCGTCGATGACCACCCAGTCCCGCCGGACTTCGTGGGGTTTCATGCTGATGGTTTTCAAGGCGGGACCGCCCCTGATTTTTTGGAGCGCGGATGTTAGCGGAGCGCCATGGGCAAGACAACCTCATCACCGCTTTTTTTCGCCGGGATCAAGCCTTGTGCAGGCGCCCGAGGTACTCCTGGGACTGCATCTCCAGCAATCTCGAACGGGTGCGCTCGAACTCAAAACGAAGGCGCTCCCCCTGATAGAGCTCATCGATACCTGCCTCCGCGGAGAGGATGAGCTTCACCGAGCGATCATAGAATTCGTCAACCAGACTGATAAACCGCCGGGCCGCGTCCTCCCGACGCGGGGTAAAGACCGGGACGTCACTCAACAGCACGGTATGGAACTCCCGCGCCAGTTCGATGTAATCGTTCTGGCTGCGGGGACCTTCACACAGCATGGCAAAATCGAACCACACCACATCGTCCGCCAGCCTGCGGGCGGTAATGATGCGGCCTTCGATCTCCATCGGGACATCGTCTTTCGGGGTTTCGACGGCAAGCGCTGCAAAGCTGGCAGCCAGCGAGGCGTTGGCTTCGGCGTCAAGCGGCGAGTGGTACAGCTCGGCCTTCTCCAGCACCCGCAGACGGTAGTCCACCGCACCATCAAGCCAGTGCACGTCGGCATGCTCCTTCAGCAACGCGATCGCCGGCAGGAATCGGCTGCGCTGCAGGCCGTTCTCATACAGCCGGTCGGGCACCACGTTGGAGGTCGCCACCAGCGTCACGCCACGCTCGAACAAGCCACGCAGCAGCTCCGCTAATAGCATGGCGTCGCCGATATCGCTGACGAAGAACTCGTCGAAACACAGTACCCGCCCCTCACGGGACAGACCCGCCGCCACTTCCTGCAGGGGGTTCGGCGTGCCTTTCAGTCGCGTCAGATCCTGGTGAACGCGGTGCATGAAGCGATGGAAATGCATGCGCATCGCCATGCCTTCCGGAAAGCTGGCACAGAACAGGTCCATGAGCATGGTCTTGCCCCGACCGACGCCACCCCATACATAAAGCCCCCGTACCGGTGGCCGAGGGCGCCGCCAGCGCCCGAAAACCCTGTCGAGCAGGCCGGGCGGAGCGCTGCGCATCAACAGCTCGGCGTAGATCCGGTCCAGCCGCGCCATGACCTCCGCCTGGCCGGGATCGGCAGTAATCTCGCCCGCCGACACCGCCTGGCGATATCTTTCCATTGGTCCGATCATGCGCGTGTGGTTCGTATGTGCACGTTGCCTTGCGTCGGCGCGGGACTTTACCCTTTCTTCCCGCTGTCCTGAACCGGCCATTTCGCGATCCATGCAACAGCTCCTTAGACTCGTTCTGATTCCCGCCGCGATTGGCGTGCTGGCTGGCTGGCTCATGCTCCGCTACGGCACGAACCAGCGGGACATCCCGGCGCCGAACAGCTACGCGAACGCCGCCGAGGTCGCCTCGCCGTCCGTGGTCAGCATCTATTCCAGCAAGACAGCGCGGCCGCCTTTCTGCCAGTTGCCGGCGTACCGGGAGTGGTGCGCCAGCCTGGGCAGAGGGGGCGCCATGCGTCGGGAAAGCTCCCTGGGATCCGGCGTGGTGGTGCGCAAAGACGGTTATATCGTCACCAACGAACACGTCATCACCGGCGCGGACGAGATTCTCGTGGCTCTGCCTGACGGTGAATTCCGTCCCGCCAGCCTGGTCGGCACCGACAGCGAAACCGATCTGGCGGTCATACGCGTGGCAACGAACGATCTGACGCCACTGGAATTTGCCGATTCGAACGCGGCGCACGTAGGCGACGTCGTACTGGCCATCGGCAATCCGTACGGCATCGGCCAGACCGTTTCACAGGGCATCATCAGCGCCCTCGGCAGGGATAGCATCAGCAGCAGCCCGTACGATGAGTTCATTCAGACGGACGCGGCCATCAACCCGGGCAATTCCGGTGGCGCCCTCGTGAACACCGACGGCCGCCTGGTGGGCATCAATACAATGATATTTTCCCGCTCGGGGGGCTCCCAGGGCATCGGTTTCGCCATTCCATCCGCCCTCGCCGTCTCTGTGCTGAACGACCTGCTCCGCTTCGGGCATGTTCGCCGCAGTTGGCTGGGTATCGAGGTGGAGGAAGCAAAGGGCGGTCGGGCGGGCTACGGATTTCGCATCAGTGGGCTGACGCCCGGCGGCCCCGCGGAACGCGCCGGTCTGCAAACTGGTGACGTGCTGCTGGCGCTCGACGCACACATGCCGCCCAGCACGGCCGCGGTCGGACGCTATATCGGCGCGCTGGAACCAGGCAGCCACACCGTGCTCAGCATCGAGAGAAACGGTGAAGTCCTGCGCCTGACGGCAACCACCGCGGAACGCCCCCGAAGTTCCTGAGCGACGCGCCAACGGGGCAGCCCACCGATCGCCGCAGGATCAATCCGATGCTGTTTCGTTCACGCCGGCCAGTCGTATGGCGGCAGCAGCGCCATGCGCCTCCAGGCCTTCGGACATGGCAAGCGACACCGCCGTGGGCGCAAGCGCCAGCAGACCCTCGCGGCTCAACTCGATGACCGAACTGCGCTTGCGAAAATCGTACACGGACAGGGGCGAGGAGAAGCGGGCGGTACCGTAGGTCGGCAGCACATGGGACGGTCCCGCCACATAGTCACCCAACACCTCACCAGTGCTGGCGCCGAGGAAGATGGCTCCCGCGTGACGCACGAGCGGCAGAAGCGCATGCGGATCGCGCACCATGAGCTGCACGTGTTCCGCGGCGATGCGATTGGCGACTGCCGCCGCCTCCGCCACGTCGCGCACACGAATCAACGCCCCCCTGGCGGACAGCGACGCCTCGATCGTCGCCGCCCGGGGGCGCGCTGGCAGCAGACGTGCAATTGCGGCGTCAACTGCATCCAGCACGGCGGCATCCGCGGAAATCAACAGGCTCTGGGCCATCGCATCGTGTTCCGCCTGGGAGAACAGGTCCATGGCGATCCAGTCCACCGGTGCGCTGGCGTCGGCGATGACGAGAATTTCCGACGGTCCGGCGATGGCATCGATGCCGACATGACCGAAAACCTGCCGCTTGGCCGCCGCCACGTAGGCGTTGCCAGGCCCAACGATCTTGTCCACCGCGGGAACCGTCTCCGTCCCGTAGGCGAGGCTCGCTACTGCCTGTGCGCCACCAACCGTGAATACCCTGTCCACGCCAGCGATGTGGGCAGCAGCCAGCACCAGCGGGTTACGCACGCCATCCGGTGTAGGGACCACGAGAATCACTTCACCAACTCCCGCGCAACGTGCGGGCACCACGGTCATCAGCACCGACGACGGATACGCCGCGCGCCCGCCCGGCACATAGACACCAACCCTGTCGAGTGGCGTCCAGCGCTGGCCAAGCGCATTGCCGTACGCGTCCTGCCAGGTGAAATCAGGCGTGGTCTGGCGGTCGTGGTAGTCACGAATGCGCGACGCCGCGAGCGCCAGCGCCGCCTTGTCGGCGGCGGCCAGCGACGCGTGCGCAGCGGCCAGTTCCGCCGCGGGGATCTCGAGCTCCGACCCGGTGCGTACCGCATAGCGGTCGAATCGCGCCGTGTACTCCAGCAGGGCCGCATCGCCACGCGCCCGAACGTCCGCGATGATTGCCGCGACCTGCGCCGACAATTCCGGATCTTCACGCTCGTCGATGCGCGTAATGGCATCGATCTGCTGGTCGAATCCCGGCTCACGGGTATCGAGGCGACGCATCATGAGCCAGGCGCCGTCACCGCGCGGAGCCGCTCCACAAGCGTCTGCACCGCATCAAAACGCGTCTTCTGCGAGGCACGATTGACTATGAGACGCGTACTGATGTCGACGATCCGCTCCCGCTCCTCCAGACCGTTTGCCCGCAAGGTGTTACCTGTGTCGACAATGTCCACGATGACGTCAGCCAGGCCCGTCAACGGCGCAATTTCAATCGCGCCGGCAAGCGGAATGACAGTGACCTGACGGCCAAGTCCGTCATACCACGACCGCGCCACGTTCACGAATTTGGTAGCCACGCGCAACGGTCCGGTATCGATATCCGCGCCGACGGGCGCTGCCACCATCAGGCGACAACGGCCGATGCCCAGATCCAGGCGTTCGTAGAAATCCGCGCCATCGCCATACTCGAGAATGGTGTCCTTGCCGGTAATGCCCACATCCGCCACGCCATGCTCCACATAGGTGGGCACATCGGAGCCGCGCATGACGATGAGCCGATACCCGCCGGTAGCATCGAAGATCAGCTTGCGGCTGGAATGAATATCGTCCAGTGGTTCGATGCCCGCCCGGGCCAGAAGCGGCAGGCACTCCTTGAGAATGCGGCCCCGGTTCAGGGCGATGGTGAGACTCATGTGGAATTACCTCAAAGACCGCGCGGGTCAGATCGTTCGTCAGCGGACGCGGGCGATATCGGCGCCAAGCCCGCCCAATTTCTCTTCGATCGTTTCATAGCCACGATCGATATGGTAGATGCGATCGATGACCGTTGTCCCGCGTGCCACCAGTGCGGCGATGACAAGGCAGGAGGAAGCCCGCAGATCCGTGGCCATTACCGGCGCCGCGGAAAGATGATCCACACCCCGCACCAGCGCGGTGGAAGCGCTGACCAGTTCGATATCCGCTCCCAGCCGGTTCAACTCCTGAACATGCATGAAGCGGTTCTCAAAGATGTTCTCGCGAATGCGGCTCGTGCCTTCCGCGATGCAGTCCAGCGCCATGAACTGCGCCTGCAGATCGGTCGGGAAACCGGGATGCGGCTGGGTTTCGATGTCCACCGCCAGCGGACGGCGACCAGTCATGTCCAGGCTGATCCAGTCGTCGCCAAACGCAACCTCCGCACCCGCGGCCTCCAGCCGTTCCAGCGCCGCCGTGAGGATATCGGCCCGCGCGTGGGTAAGGTGAACGCGGCCTCCGGTAGCCGCGGCGGCAACCAGGTAGGTACCCGCTTCGATACGGTCCGGCATGACCGAGTGCGTGCAACCGTGCAGCGCCTCGACGCCTTCGATTTCGATACTGCGCGTACCATGGCCGCGAATGCGCGCGCCCATGGCAATCAGGCATTCCGCCAGGTCGACAATTTCCGGTTCCTGCGCGGCATTGTCGATGATGGTCACCCCGTCCGCGAGGGTAGCGGCCATGAGCAGGTTCTCCGTTCCGCCAACCGTCACGATATCCATGTGTATGTGACGGCCCTGCAACCGGCCTCGCGTGCGCGCCCGCACATAACCGCCATCGAGTTCGATCTCCGCACCCATCGCCTGCAGGCCCTTGAGATGCTGATCAACAGGACGAGCGCCGATGGCGCAGCCACCCGGCAGGGAAACTTCCGCCCTGCCGAACCGGGCCAGCAACGGACCCAGCACCAGGAACGACGCACGCATCGTTTTGACGAGTTCATACGGCGCACGCTGACTGTGTACATTCGCCGCCTGCACCTGTACGCGCATGCCTTCGTCGACAGTGACGTCCACGCCGAGACTGCCGAGCAGTTCGATCATCGTTGTCACATCGTGCAGGTGCGGTGTGTTGCCGACGACCAGAGGCGCTTCGGTAAGCAGTGACGCGGCCAGGATCTTCAGCGCCGAGTTCTTGGCGCCGGATACACGCAACCGGCCATTCAACGGCCGGCCGCCCGCAATGCGCAGCTTATCCATTTTCGCCAGGCGCCCGGGCCCGGATAGTCACGGCGTGCAGCGTGCCGCTGCGAATGTAGTCGTCCAGGATCTGGTAGACACGTTTGCTGCGCTGTACGCGGGACAAACCGGAAAACTCCGGGCTCACGACCTCAACGAGCAGCTTGTTGCCCTCGAGCACGAGTGCAACTTCGGCATCCTGCAGGCCATTCTCGATCGCCACCTGCAACTCATCGCTGAGACCCATTACTTCTCTCCAAGCAGGACACCCTGCAAACCGGATACACCAATGATCTTGCGTAGCGCTCCAGACACGTTCCTGAAGCGTACGGCCTTGCCCTGCTTTTGCGCACGCCGGAACCAGGCCACCATTGCGCTGACGGTCAGGCTGTTCGCATGCTCCAGCCGACCGAGGTCAATCTCCACCTCGCCCTGCGCACCATCCACCTGACGTTCGCCAAGGCCACGCATGACCGCAAAATTCTCGAACGTGATCGCGCCTTCCAGCATGGTCGTTTCCGTCATCCCGTCAATCCGCTGATTCATCGCCATCGAATGCCGGCGCGGCGGGCATCAACTCTCAGCATCCGCCCCGGCCGCATCGCCCTTGCTTTGTCCGCCATTCGCACCTTCCTTCTCGTCGACCAGCACTGTCGCCCAGTCATCGATGACACGATCCATGCTGCCGCCATATTTCGGATCCCGCATGGCACTCTTGAACTGGTTCTGATACGTCAAACCGATGTTGACTCCACCGACGATCAGGTTACGCACACGCCATTGCCCATCCTTGTCCAGCGCCATGGCGTACAGCACCGTATATATGTCACCACTGGAGGTATGAATCTCCATTTTCACTTCACGCCGATCGGGATACCGCGGGGGCTTCGTGGGCTCCAGCACCTCCACCCTGCCGTCGCTGAATTCGGTGAGCGCGGCCGCGTACGTGCGAAGCAGCCCCCAGCGAAAGGAGTCGACGAAGCGGTCCCGCTGCGCCTTGGAGGCATCACGCCAGAAAGGACCCATCACCCCGCGCGCAAAACTGTCGAAGGCCACTGCCGGCTCGAGCACGTCGTTTACGGCACGATAGAAACGATCCGGGTCCTCCTTGATATAGGTCTTGCCTTCTTCGATCAGCTTCAGAACGTCATCCGACGTTCTACGCACCACGGCTTCCGGCGTCTGCGACTCCACCGCGGCGGGCACAATGCCGGGCACGAGACCGAGAACGCAAAAACAGGCGGCAATACTGATCTGGCGAATGCTCACGGTTCCACTCTCCTCTTCAACTGCACTTGTCGACACACCGACCGTTGTCCTTACCTCTATTCCTTGTCCTTGCCAAGGCTGGTGAGGAACTGGCCAATCAGGTTTTCAAGCACGATGGCGCCCTGGGTTTCCATGATTTCCCCGCCATCCTGCAGCGGCTCCTCATCCGCTCCTGGCAACAACCCGATGTAGCGCGCGCCGAGTATGCCTTCCGTCAGGATCTTGGCGCTGGTGTCGGCGGTGAGATTGCCGGGTTTGCCATCGATTTCGAGTTCCACGATCGCTTCGCCGTAGGTCGTGTCCACGCGTATGTTGCGTACCCGCCCCAGGGTTACGCCGGCCATGGACACTTTGGCTCGCGGCCGCAGACCGGCGACGTCGTCGAAGCGCGCCGTCACCCGGTATGTCTCGTCGGCACCCGATGACGGGTTGACGCCACTGACCTGGATGATGAGGAAGAGCACCGCCAGGATGCCTGCCAGGACAAAGCCGCCCACACTGATTTCAATGGTGCGCATGCGCATTATCGGAACTCTCCATACATGACCAGGGATAGGAAAAAGTCGATGGCGAGGATCAGCACGGACGCGGATACCACCGTTCGCGTCGTGGCCAGTCCCATGCCCTCGGCGGTAGGTTCGCAGTCATAGCCCTGGAATACCGCGATCCACGTGACCACCACGGCAAATACACCGGCCTTGATCATGCCCTTGCCGATGTCCTGCCATACTTCCACGGCATCCTGCATGCCGCTCCAGAAACCACCCGGGTCCGCACCAAGCCACTGCACGCCGACCACATAACCGCCGTAGATGGCCACCACATTGAACACCGCGGTGAGCAGCGGCATGCTGATGACGCCTCCCCACAAACGGGGCGCAACGATTCGGCGCAGCGGATCGACCCCCATCATTTCCATGATGGACAGTTGCTCAGTGGTCTTCATGAGGCCAATTTCAGCGGTAATGGCGGAGCCCGCGCGGCCGGCAAACAATAGTCCCGTGACTACCGGGCCGAGTTCCCGCAGCAATACCAGCGCCAGCCCGGCACCGACCGCATCTTCCGCGCCAAACCGGGTGAGCTGCGTATAGAACTGCAGCGCGATCACCGAGCCAATGGCAAATGCCGACAGGCTGATGATCGCCAACGACAGCACGCCGATGGAGTAGACCTGCCGGATGAGCAGATGCCATTCCGACCAGCGGGGTACCCAGCTCATCGCCAGCACCCACATCACGGACGCCCGGCCGAGCCCCTGCAGCCAGGCAAGCACACGACTGCCGATGCGACGCAACAGGTTCTGCATCACTCCACCTCGCTCAGCAGATCGAACGTCAGATCATCCGCCGGATAGTGGAAAGGCACCGGACCATCCGGGTCGCCATGCATGAACTGGTGAATGCGCTCCGAATCGTTCTGCTTCAGCGTCTGCGGCGTCCCTTCGCCGATCACCTTGCCGTCGGCGATCACAAACAGATAGTCGGCGATGCCAACCGTCTCGTGGATGTCGTGCGAAACCAGCAGGGTCGAGGTCTGCAGCGCCGAGTTGAGATCGCGAATCAGCGCCAGGATGACACCCATGGAAATGGGGTCCTGGCCGGTGAACGGCTCGTCGTACATGATGAGATCAGGGTCGAGGGCAATGGCGCGCGCCAGGGCCACCCGACGCGACATGCCCCCGGAAAGCTGGCTGGGCATGAGGTCTCGCGCGCCACGCAAGCCAACGGCATTGAGCTTCAGAAGCACCAGATCGCGAATCGTATCCTCGGGCAGACTGGTATGGACCCGCAGCGGGAAGGCGACGTTCTCGAATACCGTCATGTCGGTGAACAGGGCGCTGGACTGGAACAGCATGCCGATGTCCCTGCGGGCGCGAAACAGCTCCTCGCGGCTCATGGTGCACACGTCCTCGCCATTGAGCAGCACGCGGCCGGAATCCGGTCTGAGCTGACCGCCGATGACCCTGAGCAACGTGGTCTTGCCCGTGCCGCTTGGCCCCATCACCGCGGTGATCGCGCCTCTGGGCACGTTGAGATTCAACCCGTCAAAGATCACTTTCTCGCCGCGCACGAGACAAAGATCCTCAACCTGGATTACGTATTCATCTGACATCGGCTCTCTCGACATCCGGGCAGTCTGCTGGCCCGATCCTGAACGCCGGCTGTCGCCCGGCTCGCCCGCGCGCAATCTTCCGGACATCGGCGACGTTGCACAAGCCGCATTTCCATCCCGCGCCCCACGCGCCCGTGCGCTAGCGCAGCATGAATCCGCCGCAAGCCACACCGGACTGGTAAAGTAGGCACTCCTCCACAGCCGGTCAGCGTGCGTTGAATCCTTCCCTGCCCGACGCGACAGAACCGACCGGTTTCGCCGCCCTCGACGCCATTTCCTTCGACGTGGACGGCGTGCTCACCGATGGTGGAATCACCTACACCGATGACGGCCGCGAACTGAAGACCTTCAACGTCCAGGATGGTGCCGCGTTCAAGATGCTGATGCGCGCCGGCGTTCAGGTTGCCCTCATCACCGGTCGCAACTCGCCTGTGGTCAGTCGCCGGGCCGACGAACTGGGCATCCGCTACCTCTACCAGGGGCAGGAAAACAAGGTAGCGGCATTCCAGGACTTCCTGCAGCGCACGGGCGTCACCCGCGCCCGCAGTGCGCATGTCGGCGACGACCTGGCCGACCTCGAACTTTTCGAGCACTGCGGTCTGGGCATAGCAGTCCCCAACGGTCACCCCCAGATCCTGAAAGCCGCGGGTTATGTCACGCGACAGGCCGGCGGGCAGGGCGTGGTTCGCGAGTTGTGCGAACTGCTGTTGCGCGCCCGCGGTGTCTGGCCCTGGCCATGAGTAGCGCAGCCCGCACCGCCACGCTCTGGGCCCTGGTTCTTGGACTGGTAGCCTGGATGGGCTGGACGCTGCGGACCAGCAACTGGCTTGCGCCACCGGCCCCCCAGGCGGGGAGCGCCATCGCCACGGCGGAAGGCGAACCGGATCTGAGCCTGACCAATGCGCAGATCATCGAATTTGCCGAAGACGGCAGTCCCGCCTTCCATCTGCGAGCGGCTGGCATGGCCCAGCGGGGCGAAACGGATGAAGCCAGCCTCGAACAACCGTATCTGCTTGTGAGCAACGCAGGTGGACAACCATGGGACGTGACGTCTCGCGACGGGACCATCCGGCGCACACCGGGCAGCGATGGTCGGCCCGAGAATCTCGTTGAATTGCGCAAGGACGTGGTATTGCGCCAGCTTCGGTCCGATTCCGCGCCGCCCAGCATGACCATTCGCTCGGAGGCCATAGACGTGTATCCGGAGCGTCAATTCGCGAAGTCTCCCGTGAGTGTTATGATCGACAGCGATGTGGGAAGAACACTCGCTGCCACCATGCAGGGCAGCCTGAAAACCGGTGTACTCGATCTTGCCTCCGACAGGCAGCAGCCCGTTTACACCATCGTATTGCCAACGCAGTTCAAATCACGACTTCAGCCATGACGGCCCCAGACCAGCGACCGTTCACCTCCCGCCACCGCCGGTGGCCACGCCTGGCGCTGTGCGGTCACCTCCTGCTTGCCGCGGCAGGGCCCGCCTGGGCAATCACCGGCGACTCAGACAAACCCATCCATATCAGCTCACGGAACGCGCAACTCGACCGCGGCTCACAGACGCTCGTGTACCAGGGCAATGTGCGCATCGACCAGGGTACGTTACGGGTGATCGCGGACCGCATGGTGGTGGAATACGAAGCCGACAGGGTGGTGCGTATCACCGCCACGGGTTCTCCCGCGCGTTACCAGCAGGAACTGGAAGGCAGCCAGGGGCACGTGCATGCGAACGCCCGCCAGATCGTCTACCACACCCAGGCAGAATCGCTGGATCTGATCGGCGCCGCGCAGCTCCTGCAACACGGCAGTGAACTGAAAGGTGAAGTCATCAGCTACGACATCGAGGCGGGACGCGTCGCCGCGCGCTCCAACGACTCCGGCCCCGTGCGCATGATCCTCCAGCCATCCGCTCGGCAGACGCATTGAACACCCTGTCCGCCGCCAATCTGCGCAAGTCCTACAACCGCCGGCTGGTCGTCGAGGATGTCAGCATGCAGGTGAAGACCGGCGAAATTGTCGGACTGCTGGGGCCGAACGGTGCCGGCAAGACCACCTGTTTCTACATGATCGTGGGGCTGATCCGTCCGGATGCCGGACACATCGCGCTGAACGACGTGGACCTGACACGCGCCCCGGTGCACCGCAGGGCCCGCGCGGGCATCGGTTATCTGCCACAGGAGGCAAGCGTATTCCGCACGCTGAGCACCGAAAACAACATCCAGGCGGTGCTGGAGCTGCGCAAGGATCTATCCCGCAAACAGCGGGTTGCACTGCGTGAACAGCTCATCCAGGAGTTTCACCTGGAACGGGTACGCAAATCGAAGGGTGAACAACTTTCCGGTGGGGAGCGCCGTCGCCTGGAAATCGCCCGCGCGCTGGCCACGCAGCCGTCGTTCATGCTGCTGGACGAACCCTTTGCTGGCGTGGACCCGATTTCAGTCGCCGAAATCAAGAAGGAGATCCGGCGTCTCGCCGAACGGGGTCTCGGCGTACTCATCACGGACCACAATGTGCGGGACACACTGGATATCTGTGACCGGGCTTACATCGTAAACGGTGGCCACATCATCGCGGATGGTGCGCCAGCCGCCATACTGGAAAACAGTACGGTACGCAGCGTGTATCTGGGCGAAGGATTCAGCCTCTAGTGACGATTTCCGCAAAAAACAGCGGCAGACCGGCGAAGCCGCACGTTCCGGGGAGATATCGGTGAAGCCGACCCTGGCGTTGCGCATGGGCCAGCAGCTGGCGATGACGCCACAGTTGCAGCAGGCCATCCGCCTGCTCCAGCTGTCCACCGTGGATCTGGAACAGGAAATCCAGACCATGGTGACCGAAAACCCGATGCTCGAGTACGACGGCGCGGAGGGTCCCACGTTCGAGAGCCTGCCAACCGGTGAGGAGGAGTCCCCGCAGACCGGCAAGGAGAACAGCGAGCGTGATGTCAACATCGATGCGGACGATCATGGCATCCCGGAGGATCTGCCGGTAGACAGTCGCTGGGAGGATGTCTACGAAAGCAGCAGCGCGCCCAGTGGTCCCAGCGAGGGCTGGGAACAGGAGGATCGCAACACCTACCGGGAGACGCTCAGCGACCATCTGCTGTGGCAGCTCAACCTGACGCCCATGTCAGACAACGACCGGCTTATGGCGACCCTGATCATCGACGCCATCGACGATGACGGCATGCTCACGACCACCCCGGAAGACATCCTGGAATCGGTGCGGGAAGACCTGCCGGAAACCGAGCTCGACGAAGTACTGGCCGTGCTGAAGCTGGTTCAGCATTTCGATCCGATCGGCGTCGGCGCCCGCGATCTGCGCGAGTGCCTGCTGATCCAGCTCGGCGCGCTGTCGGCCGACACGCCCTGGCGCAACGAAGCGATACAGCTCGTGGATGAGCATCTTGCGAGCCTGGGCTCACATGATTACGCCACCCTGAGCGGCAGGTTGAAGCTGCAGGAAGCGCAACTCGCCGACGTGGTGCGCCTCATCCAGTCCCTGCATCCCCGTCCCGGCGCGACCGTCAACACCGAGCCGGAGGAGTTTGTCGTCCCCGATGTGATCGTGCGGAAGGTGGCCGGCAAACGTGGCGCCCGCTGGGTCGTGGAGCTCAATGCGGATGCGTTGCCCCGAATCCGCCTGAACGAGCAGTACGCGGAGCTTGCGCGCAGCGTGACCAGCGCCTCGGACGCCACCTATCTTCGCGATCATCTGAACGAGGCACGCTGGTTTCTGAAGAGCATTCAGAGCCGCCACGATACCCTGCTGAAGGTCGCGACCAAGATCGTCGAGATGCAGCGCGGCTTCTTCGAATATGGTGAAGAGGCCATGAAACCGATGGTTCTGGCCGATATCGCCGCCGCCGTGGACATGCACGAATCGACCATATCCCGGGTCACCAGTCGCAAATACATGCACACGCCGCGGGGCGTCTTCGAGCTCAAATACTTCTTCTCCAGCCACGTCGCCAGCAGTACCGGCGGCGAGGTTTCCTCCACGGTCATTCGCGCGCTCATCAAGAAACTGGTGGCCGATGAGAATGCGCGCAAACCGCTGAGCGACAGTCAGCTTGCCACGATGCTGGCGAAACAGAACATAAAGGTCGCCCGCCGAACCGTGGCCAAATACAGGGAATCCCTGCGGATTCCACCCTCCAACGAACGCAAGCGGATCACGTGAAGCGCTTGATCACTCATCGACGAAACAACGTTACTCAATCTCTCAATCAGGGAGCCGAACCATGCAAATGAGTATTTCCGGTCACCACATCGACGTTACCGAACCGCTTCGGGCCTACGTCACCGACAAATTCGATCGCCTGCAACGCCACGCCGATCACATCACCAACGTCCATGTGGTGCTGAGCGTCGAAAAGCTGGTGCAGAAGGCGGAAGCTACCGTGCACGTCAGTGGCGCGGAACTGTTTGCCGATGCCGCCACCGAAGATCTCTACGCCGCCATTGACATGCTCGCGGACAAACTCGACAGGCAGCTGATAAAGCACAAGGAAAAGAACGTCAACCGCCACCACAGCCGGGGATGAAGTGGAATCGTGGACGTAGCGGACATTCTTGCACCGGGCCGCACGCACATCGGTGTCGATGTGCAGAGTCGCAAACGCGCGCTCGAATGGATCAGTGAACAGCTCGCCGAACACATCCCCGCGCTGCGCGCACGGGATCTGTTCCAGGCGCTGCAGGCACGGGAGCGGCTGGGCAGCACCGGCCTGGGTGAAGGCGTGGCCATTCCCCACTGCCGGATACACCATGACCGCATTCTGGGCCTGTTCGTGCGCCTGGCCCGGCCGATCGACTTCGACGCACCCGATGGCGAACCCGTTGATCTCCTGTTCGCGCTGCTGGTTCCGGAAGGCGAAGCGGAAGCCCATCTGAAGGTGTTGTCACAGCTGGCCAGCGCCTTCTCGAACGAAGATCTTTCCGCCCGACTGCGTGTCGCCGGCAGCGCCGAAGATCTGCGTGCCATACTTATCGAAGGGTGCACCGCACAGGACGGCTAGAGATGCAGCTCATCGTCATCAGTGGACGCTCCGGTTCCGGCAAGAGCACCGTGCTCAAGGTACTGGAGGACAACGGGTTTGACTGCATCGACAATTTCCCCGTCAACCTTTTGCAATCGCTGATCCACAATGCGCTGCGCGATCCACGTCAGAAGGACAGCGCAATTGCCGTGTGCATTGACGCCAGAAGCCGTGACCTGGAACGGTTCCCGGAGATTCTGTTGTCTCTCGATCGCATGGACGTCGATTGCCAGGTGGTATTTCTCGATGCTCTGAGCCCGACCCTGGTCAAACGCTTCAGCGAAACCCGCCGCCGTCACCCGCTGACCGACCAGAACACCGATCTGCGACAGGCCATCGAGGCGGAGTCGCAACTGCTGGAGCCCCTGTCCGACCTCGCGGACCTGACCATCGACACCACCCGGCTGTCCGCCCAGGAACTCGCGGAGATGATCCGGGTGCGTGTCCTGGGACGCGCCCAGAACCACATGTCGCTGCTGTTCCGATCTTTCGGCTTCAAACACGGCGTGCCGGTGGACGCGGATTTCGTCTTCGACGTGCGTTGCCTGCCGAACCCGCACTGGATACCCGAGTTGCGCCCGTTGACCGGCCGCGATGAGCCGGTCATTGCCTACCTCGCCAACCAGGCCGAGGTAACACGCATGCTGGGCGATATCGCCACCTTCCTCGAGAGCTGGCTACCGAGTTTCGCCGACAACAACCGTACCTACATGACGGTTTGCGTCGGCTGCACCGGTGGTCAACACCGCAGCGTCTACCTGGCGGAACAGCTGGGCGCACATTTCAGTACACAGGCCCTGGACGTTCTGGTTCGCCACCGGGAGACCGGCTGACCCAACCCCGCCGTCGTCCCGTTGAACGTCGCCGGTGGCTGCGTGTGATGGCAGACAGCACCACATTCTGACAGCACCGCCCGCGGCGCTGGCGCGGTCTGGCGGATTCCGCTTGCCGTTTGCATTCTGCCGCGCGGCCCCCTAGGCTCCGCCACGACCGAAGCCGGACTCCATCCATCGCCATGGCTGAACGCCAGATCCGTATCGTCAATCGCCTGGGCATCCACGCGCGCTCCGCCAAAAAACTGGTTGATGTGGCGCAGGGGTTTGCCAGCGAGGTTGCTCTCATCAAGGAAGGGCAGACGGCAAACGGCAAACGCATCATGGCGGTGCTCACACTCTATGCGCCCCAGGGAACCGAACTCCTCGTAAGAACGACCGGCGACGACGCGGAAGAAGCCCTTGAAGCCATCAGCACACTGGTGGCCGACCGTTTCGGGGAACCCGATTGACGCGCTCCCGGGCACTTATCCCGCAACCGCGTGGGTCCAGCACACCGTGCGGCTACCGGCCGCGCCCTGATCACCCCCCAGGACCGGTGCCCTAACGACAGCGAACGGCCGACGGCGGGACGCAGGTCGCCACGTCCGGGCCCATTTCTCTTCCATACTTACCGATCAGCAGCACCAACGGGACGCGCAGCGTGGCGGAAAGCCAGCAACAACCGGGCAATGCATTCAACGGTGGATTGCCTCGCACCACCGCGGAGACGCGCGTGCTGCTGGAATCCATGTGGCCGAACGAAATTGCGCGCCTGCTGGAGTCAACACCGCCCAAGGTAAGGCGTGTCATCTGGAACCTGGTCGACGAAGACGTCATGAGTCAGGTACTGCAATACCTGCACGACGATGTCTCCGCGGAACTGCTGGAAACCATTGACCCGGCGGTGCTTGCCGCCGCAGTGGACGAGCTGGAAACCGACGACTTCGCCGACCTGCTGCAGCAGTTGCCCCAGGCGATTCTGGATCAGGTACTCGATGCCCTGGACCAGAGCGACCGGCAACGCCTGGAAGCCGTACTGTCCTACCCGGACGATACCGCTGGCGGCATCATGAACACCGACACCATCACGGTGCGGCCGCGGCATTCGGCGGACGTGGTGTTGCGCTATCTGCGACTCCGCAAGGATATTCCGGAGACGACCGACGCGCTCATCGTGGTGAACGACAAGGAAGAGTACGTCGGCATGCTGCCGCTGACCAAGCTGCTGACATCAGACCCTTCCGTCAACGTGCGCGAGATCATGAACGCCGAAGCGCCTTCCATCCCGGTCGAAATGCCGGATACGGAAGTCGCGCGTCTGTTTTCCGCCCAGGACCTGGTGTCCGCCGCGGTGGTGGGACCCGACGGCAGGCTGCTCGGTCGTATCACCATCGACGACGTAGTCGACGTCATCATCGAGGAGGCCGATGAAGCCGTGCTCGCCCACGCCGGCCTGGACGCCGAGGACGATACATTTGCCTCGGCGAGCCGCACCTTCCCCCGGCGGGCGGTGTGGCTGGGTGTGAACCTGGCCACTGCCTTCCTGGCCTCCGCCGTGATCAACCTTTTCGAGCACACCATCGAAAAAGTCGTGGCGCTGGCCGTGCTGATGCCCATCGTTGCGAGCATGGGCGGGATCGCTGGCACGCAGACGTTGACCCTGGTGATCCGGGGTATCGCGCTCGGCCAGGTCGGGCGCTCCAACCTGGGATTCCTGCTCAACCGGGAGTTCAAGGTGGCTGCCCTGAACGGGCTGTTCTGGGCCATTCTCGTTGGCATCGCCGCAACACTGGTGTTCGGCGACTACATGCTGGGGGTCGTGCTCGCCACCGCGATGATCGTGAATATCCTGATGGCAGCCTTCGCCGGCACGCTGTTGCCGGGTTTGCTGCGCCGCTTTGGCATCGACCCCGCCATCGCCGGCGGTGTGGTGCTTACCACGTTCACCGATGTAACGGGGTTCTTCGCGTTTCTGGGGCTGGCGACCTGGGTATACGGCTGAGCTCTGACGCGCTTTGGTACCGACGCCCTTTGTCAGCCCGCGCCGGCAACCGTCATGGATCCAATCAGCATGGTGGGCGTGTGGATGTTGCCGCGTCTGTCGGGGTCATCGCCGATGGCGCTGATGCCAAGCAACATGTCCTGCATGTTCGACGCCACGGTCACTTCGTCAACTGGATAGGCGATCTCGCCGTTTTCCACCCAGAATCCCGACGCACCGCGGGAGTAGTCCCCGGTCACCATGTTGACACCCTGGCCCATGCACTCCGTCACCAGAAGCCCGCGGTTCATGGCGCGAAGGAGCTCATTCACGGGCGTCACAGGCCCGAGTATCTCCACATTGTGCACGCCACCTGCGTTGCCCGTGGTGGGCATCTTCAGGCGTCGACCTGAATAAACGGAAAGCGCATAGCTTGCGACCATTCCGGCATCCACGAACCGGTTTTCCCGCGTTGCCACGCCGTCACCATCAAAAGCCGCACTGCCCAGCGCGCCTCTGCGATGCGGGAACTCGACGACGCTGAACCGTTCCGGCATCACTTGCTTGCCAAGCGAATCGAGCAGGAAGCTGGCTTTTCTGTACAGGGCCCCGCCGGAAAGAGCGCCGAGGAGACTGGAGACCAGGCCACTCGATACGTCGGGTGAATACGCCACGGGGAAGGTTCCCGTCGGCGCCTTGCGCGGCGACAATCGACGCAGCACCCGCTGCGTCGCCCGTTCTCCGACCGTACGCGCCGCTTCCAGTTCATCCAGCCGGCGCGTGACCGCATACCAGTAGTCGCGCTGCATGGCCCCACCGGCGTCCTGGCCGATCATCACGCAGGAAAGGCCATATCGGGTTCCCGTGTGTGAGCCCAGGAAACCATTGGAATTTGCATACATCCTGAGCGCGGTATGCGAACTGAAAGACGCGCCATCGGAACGCAGGTTGTCACCCGCGCCAGCCAGCGCGCCAGCCTCACATTCCAGCGCCAGACTTCGCGCGGTATCGGTATCTACGGTACTCGGGTGATAGAGATCGAGATCCGGAAAGTTGTGGGCGAGCAACCCCGGCTCCGCAATGCCGGCAAATTCGTCCGCCTCGGTATAACGGGCGATGTCACACGCCGCCCGTACCGTGGAGACAATGGCGTCTTCGCTGCTGTCGGACGTGGAAGCCGTGCCCTTGCGCTGACCGAAGTACACCGTGATACCGAATCCACGATCCTGATTGAACTCCACGGTCTCCACGTCACGATTGCGCACGCTCACCGACAGGCCGATGTCGTGGCTGGCGCTGACTTCCGCTGCCGTGGCGCCACACTTTGCCGCTTCCGCAAGAATGCGTGCGGTGAACCCTTCGAGCTCCGCCCGCTTTTCGCTAATATCCATTGCTACCCACTTCTCTGCTGCTCATGACCGCCACCGAAGACCTGTCGCCCGATAACGAAGAATCCCGCTCATCCCGCAAACGCCGGGCGCATGCCACCACAGACTTCGGACTGGAGCTCACCCACCTGAACCGGGATCAGCTGCTTGCACTGGCGCTGCCCGAGGAGCTGCTGGAGGCGGTTACCGACTACCAGCGATTCACCAGTCACGGCGCCCGTCGCCGGCAGATGCTGCTGATAGGCAAGCTGCTTCGCGGCGAAGATGAAGCGGCCATTCGTGCACGCGTGGCGCACCTTGCGCGAGATGACGCCCAGGCAATATACGAACACCACCAGGCCGAACGATGGCGCGACAGACTGCTGCACGACGAGGGTGCCCTGACGGAATACCTTCAAGCCCACCCCGACACCGACCGCGACATGCTCTCGACCCTGCTTCGCCGTATCCATGCCGGTAGCGACAGCACCCAGCTTCGCGGCGCCAAACGCGCACTCTTCCGCTTCCTGCGCGACAACGCGGCCAACACCGTCACGCCCTCCACCTGAAGAGCCATCGGCAGCTGGCCACACTGCGATTGCCAGCGCTGTCGCGCATGGAACTCCGTTCCATGCGCGACAGCGAAAAAATAACCGGGTATGCCAGCCGGCGAAGCCGACGACAGCTGATACCAGTCCAGCGGGGACTTCTTCAGCATCCTGTCAGGCCTTCGTGCCACCGACATTGACCTCATCGATCTTCAGGGTGGGCTGACCGACGCCAACGGGAACCGACTGGCCATCCTTGCCGCACACGCCAACCCCCTTGTCCAGCATGAGGTCATTGCCAACCATGGAAATACGACGCATCACCTCCGGGCCGTTTCCAATGAGCGTGGCGCCGCGAACGGGCTCCGTCACTCTGCCCTTTTCGATGAGGTACGCCTCCGTCGCGGAAAACACGAACTGACCCGACGTGATATCCACCTGCCCACCACCGAAGTTGACGGCGTACACGCCTTTCTCAACCGAGGCAATGATTGCGCCCGGATCGTGTTCGCCCGCGCGCATGAAGGTATTCGTCATGCGAGGCATTGGCAGATGCGCATAGGACTGCCGTCGTCCGTTGCCAGTGGGGGCCACGCCCATGAGGCGGGCGTTTTGCTTGTCCTGCAGATAACCCTTCAGCACCCCAGCTTCGATGAGCACCGTCTCGCCGGTGGGCGTACCCTCATCATCGACGGTGAGTGAGCCACGTCGATTGGGAATGGACCCATCATCTACAACGGTACACAACGGCGACGCAACAAGCTCACCCACCCGATTGCTGAACGTGGACGTACCCTTGCGGTTGAAGTCACCCTCCAGGCCGTGGCCCACCGCCTCGTGGAGCAGTACCGCCGGCCACCCGGGTCCAAGTACTACCGTCATGGGACCGGCAGGTGCTGGCAACGCATCCAGGTTGACCAGTGCCATGCGTACCGCCTCTCGGGCGTGGTAGTCACCCTGTTCAACAACTTCCGCCAGCGAAAACCGGCCACCGCCTCCCGATGCGCCACGTTCCCGCCGGCCATTGCTGTCGACGATGACGGAAATGTCCAGACGCACAAGGGGGCGCCGGTCAGCGACGCACGTACCATCCGTCGCCAGCACCAGCACCGACTCATAGCTGGCCGCCAGGCGCACGGTCACCTCGGATACCCGCTTGTCCAGACTGCGGGCCAGCGCATCGAGTTCCCGCAACAAGGCAACCTTGCGCGCCTCGGAGAGCCCCGGAATGGGATCCAGCCCCGAATAGAGCGGTGGCACATCCACCCGGCTGGCGGCGCGAACCACGCCCGAGCCGCCACTGTCGGCGATACCGCGCGCTGCTCGGATAGCGGCCAGGAGGCCGTCCCGGTTGACGTCTTCCGCATAGGCGAAACCGGTTTTTTCACCGGTAACCGCACGCACGCCCACACCTCTGTCCACGGAGAACGAGCCGTCCTTCACCAGCCGATCCTCCAGCGACCAGGCTTCCATGCGCTGCTGCTGGAAGTAGAGTTCGCCCAGATCGATGCGATGGCTTGCCAGTTCGCCGAGCAACGCCTGCGTACCGCCCAGATCCAGCCCGGCGGGACTCAGCAGTTCATCGGCCACTTCATTCAGCACTGTCGTCGTCACCTCTCTCGTCATCCTCTTGGTATCGCCACCGGTCCGTCTTTCATCACCCCGTCGTCCGCTGCCGCCTCAGCGGGGGCTGACGTCTGCTCAGCAGGCGGTGCGCTGGCGGCGTTCTTGCCCGATACCTTGTTGGCAAACAATTCCACAAAACGCACATCGGGCTCATCGAGCGTCCCCTGCACGCGATACTTCGCGCTGGAAACCTGCTCCAGCGGCTTGCGCAACACGCGCTCGCCTACCAGTACGCCAAGACCCGCCAGGGGGTTGGCCAGCGCGATATAGACACCATACCACGGCAGGTTCTTGCTCACCGGCAATGTCACCACAAGCTCGTTGTCCAGCTTACCCGTGTGCAGGTTCACTTCACCACCCAGCCGAAAGTCGCTGGAGGTGGAGCGCACTTCCATGGGCTGCGCGAAGGTCAGAATGCCATCGTCCAGCACCATGGACGCCTTGAGGGTCTCGAAACCAACCCCTTTGCCAATGACGTCCGAAAAATTGAAGTTCAATCGCTTGAGAATGGCACTGAAACTGAACAGGCTCATGATTCGCATAGCACCGCTGCCGCTTTGCACCTCCAGCAATCGACCGTTGCTGGCCGCAAAATCCAGATTGCCGGCCATACCGGCCACGCTGACATTGAGCGGACTACCAGACCAGTGCACGTCTGCCTTCAGCGTCGCACTTTCACTGGCAATGCTGGGCTCGTAGTTCCACTGCGGCAGCACGGTCGACAGATCCGCCATGTCCAGCTCGCCATGGAAAGAAGTCATGTCTTCCCCGGCAAACCACAACATCGGCTCGTCGGTGCGTATGGTCATGCCGCGACTTTCGGCCTCGATGATGTTAACCGCCAGGACGTCTGCTGACGGCTTACGCAGATTGAAACGCCAACGGCCATAGTCGCTGTCGCCGAGGAACACGCTCTCGAGCGTTACATCGGCTTCGGGAATATCGGCGACAAGCGATTCGTTGAGGGGGTCCGCATCCTCGGGTGGACCTTGTAACGGCGGGGAGACTGGCACCTGGATCGCCTCACCGGAAGCTGCTGTCCCGGCGACCGGTGTTTGCGCAGGACGTTCGTCGGCAGCAAAGCGCAGACGACTGAGCCGCACTTCGATCGGTGCCGAATCCGGAACCCGCACGCTGCCGGTGACATCGTCCGCCAGAAAATCGAAGCGCACGCCGCCCGGTTCCGGCGCAGCATCCATGAGCACATCCGCAAAAACAAGATCACCAACAGATGCCTTGCCGATGCGTACATCGTCGACGCGCCAGTTGTCGAACGGCTCACCACCGCCGCTCAGCGCACGAATGCCATCGCTCGTGAACAGCGCCGTCCACGCCGTCAGCGAAGCTTCCGGCAGGTGCCCGCCGATTCTGACCACATCCTCCGCAAGATCGATCATCGGAGGCTCGACCGACAGGCCGATTGCACCCCGCAAGGGCCGCTCTTTCAGGTGCATCCAGCCCTGCACGTCGCGGTACTGAAACGTCAGCGTGGTGTAGTCGCTCAGCAGCTGAAGGTTGACGGTGGTCGGCGTGCTGTCCGCTGCCTCGCGCCCGAGCATTCCCGGCAGATACAGCGTCGTCCCCGCAAGGTCGGAACTGACCTGGATCTCGGTGGGGAGGCTGCCTTCCAGACCGATACCAACACTGGCTTCATACGTCAGCGCGCCCTCGATGAAACCGGGATCGGGCAAACCGGCGATGCTGAGCGCCCGCTCGTAGGGCACCCCCCCACGGGCGCGGAACCAGAGCCTCGGCCCGTCCGGCTGGATGTCGACCTGAACATCTTCATCGAACAGTTTTCCCGTCAATCCCACTGCACGGACATCGTGTGGCGTGGCGTAAGCAACCTCGCCCTGCAGATTGGTGAAGGACAGCCGCAGATCCGGAAGTTCGAGACTTGCGCCCTTCAGACGGGCATTGAGATCGGCGGTCGCCTTGCGCGGCGTTGCTTCGTCGGTCTGCCGCAATGGAATCCATACGGATCCGCTTACCCGTACGGGACCGGCCAACACCCACTCCGGGCGAAGGAAGGGTGCCTGCTCACGCAGAGGTGAGTGGCGTACGAAATCGAGCAATCCCGCACCATCACCTTCCGCCATCACACTGAGCCTGATCTCGCCGCCGTGATCGAGCACGGCGACCTCGCTGCCGGCAAGGCTGACGCTTTCGCCCTGGCCGGCGGAGGCGGTAAAGAAGACATCGGTGCCCTTGACCGCCAGCGCACCGCCCACTCCGGCGAGTACAGGCCAATCGGGATGGTAGGCCAGTTCGGCGCCTTCGACGTCGGCCCGCAGCTCAACCCGACGCGCATGTTCGACGCCAGCTGCCCTGGTCTGTCCCTGATAGGCAAACGTCACCGGACCGACGCGGCCCGCACGAGGGGCGTCCTGCAGCCAGTGCAGCAACCCTTCCCCCAGGTTGTTGGGGACAAAGCCCAGCGCCTGTTCAACCGTGGCACCGGAGGCGTCAATCAGGAGCGTCAGCTGCCGGCGTTCACTCTCGACCGAATTGGCAATGCTGAAACCACCTATCGCCTGCTGGCCAAACACGGTCGCGGACAGCCCTGTGCCGAACACCGCGGAATAACCGGGGCGAAACCACAGAACAACCGAGCCACTGGCCTGCGTGAGGTCCCAGCCGCGCGGAAACAGCTCCGGGAAGGCGAGGTGAACGGAGGGTTCTTCCAACGTGAAGCGCACGGCGCGAGTGTCACCAACCACCCGCACACCAGCGTGCCGGACCCTGGGCACGCCGTTGAAGGATTCGACGCTGCCGTCGCGCAGCCGCGCGCCATAGCCAAGTCGCCATCCTTCGTTCTCGCTGTCCGGCGCCGCAACGCGGAGCCACAAATCCTGCAACGACCCGCCACCACCCAGACCGGCAAACCACCGGCCCACCTTTTCCACCGGCGCGGTAACAGCCTCGGCGAAGCGCATCACAGGGGCGACTTCCAGGGCATTCCCGCGCGCTGTGAGCACGCCGTCCCGATACCGCACATCAAGACCATCGAGCGGCAACCGATTCTGCCCTGATTGAAGGCGCAGACCGCCAACCATGCCGATGTCACGGTCACGCGACCACACATCAAAAGTGCCATCAGCCGCCACCGGCACACTACCGCCCCACGCAAAGCTGACCGCCGCCGTCGACAGCCTGCCGAAACCTTCACCGCGCTCATGACGCCAGTCGGCCGCGACGGTTCCCAGTCGCACTTCGCCACGCGGCAACAAAGGCTCGCCGATAGCAAAATCGTGCACGCGTACCTGCACCGCATACTCCTGCTCACGCAGC
Organism: Pseudomonadales bacterium; assembly: GCA_024234635.1. Classification (GTDB taxonomy): domain Bacteria; phylum Pseudomonadota; class Gammaproteobacteria; order Pseudomonadales; family Azotimanducaceae; genus SYFY01. The sequence goes on from JACKNX010000003.1 coordinate 300,946, forward strand.
AGCGGTATGGCATCGAGTCGTCCTGCTTCCACACGGATGGCGCAGGTTGCGCATTGGCCGTTTACGACCCGTGCGAAGAGTCGATGCCGTCCGCCGCGATTCGCCACCCGAACCGATGCGGCGAGGGCCAGCGTCTGCGCGCCACGGAATTCCAGGTCGAGGTCCAGCGCAATGTCATCGCTGTGTTCCAGCAGACCGGTAACGTCGAAGCGACTTTCACTGGCACGGCGCATACCGGCCAGCCACCAGCCGCGATCGGTTTTTTCGAAGGCGATGCGTCCCGATGGCAGCAGCGCCCGCCGCAGCACCAGTTCACTGCGTAGTGCAGACTCGATCAGGTCAGGCTGCAACACCAAGCCACTGATCTCGCCGGCCGGCAAAATCAATCGATCCACGCGGACCACCGGATTGAGCAGGGACCATCCGCCGCGCAATCCCTCAACGCGAATCTGCTGAGGCCGCAGCAGCGCGTTGATTCGCGGTTCCAGATCGTCGAGAAAGTGCATGAACACCCGGCCGCTGACCTGTACGACAGCCAGCAGGATCAGCAGAAAGTTGGCAAGAAACAGCAGCCAGCGCGCGATTGGGTGCATCGAACCGCCTGCGCTCAAGGCGGCAACTGCTCCACCGGCACGCAGACGAGATCGAACTGTGCGGTGGAATAACAAGGTTCCACCTGCAACCGCACGTGGCGTTGGATTTCACTGGCCAGCAGCGAAAGGAGCGGCGCATCCTCGTCGAGCAGCCTGTCTATGACCGGCTGACCTGCGCGCACCAGGTATTCGTTGACCACACCGGTAACACAGGCCTGCCTGGCGTGATAAAGAATACTGCGCAGTATCTCGATACAGGCTGATTCGGCGGACTTCGTGCGCCCCGTGCCGCCACAGCTGCCGCATCGCTCGCTGACCTGTTGCAGAAGCGATTCACGCGTACGCTTGCGACTCATCTGCACCAGACCAAAAGCCGAATATCCATCGATGCGAATGCGGGCAGCATCACCCTCGCAGGCCTTTTCCAGGGCCCGGAGCACCTGCCGTCTGTGTTCCCCGTCCACCATGTCAATGAAGTCGATGACGATGATGCCGCCCAGATTGCGCAGCCGCAGGTGTCGCGGGATCGCCTGTGCCGCTTCGAGGTTGGCGCGGAAAACGGTCTCTTCAAGCGTGCGTGACCCGAGAAAGCCACCCGTATTGACGTCGATGGTTACCATCGCTTCGGTCTGTTCCACAACCAGGTACCCACCGGAACGCAGCGGCACGCGAGGCTCGAGCGCCCGACGTATTTCGTCTTCAATGCCGTAGCGCTCGAACAGCGGGCGGGACTCCGCGTGCCGGTGTACCCGCTCCGAGTACTCCGGAAGAAATTCGTCGACAAATCGTCGAACGCGCTCATAGGTATCCGGCTCATCGATCGTGATGAGTTCCACGTCCGGCAGGACCATGTCACGCATGACGCGAATGTGAATCGGCAGATCCTCGTAAACCAGCGCCGGACAGCCGACTTCCCGACGACGCGCCCAGAGTTTTTCCCACAGGCGCGCCAGGTACAGGATGTCCGAGGCCACCACGTCGCGCGATGCCCCTTCGGCAACCGTGCGGGCGATCAGTCCCATGCCGATGCCGTGTTCCTGACGCACAGTCTCCATCGCGGTACGCAGTCGAGCACGCTCTTCGACGTCATCGATGCGCTGGGAAATGCCAACGTGCGTATCGAACGGCATCAGCACGGCATATCGCGAAGCGAGAGCGATATCGGTGGTGAGCCGTGCCCCCTTGGTCGAAATCGGGTCTTTGCTGATCTGCACCAGAAGTTGCTGTCCTTCGTGCAGCAGTTCCCGGATGTCGACCTCGCCCTCCTGGTTCGCCTTCTGCGTGCTCGCCGGCCCGGTCTCATGGTCCACGTATTCGGCGCCGCGGGAGACTTTGTCGGCACGCGCAGTGACATCCCGCACGTGCAGAAATCCGGGACGATCGAGACCGATGTTGACGAACGCCGCCTGCATGCCGGGAATGATGCGTTCGATCCTGCCCAGATACACATTGCCGGTGAGACTGCCGCCACTGGCGCGCGCGATCTGCACGTCGGTCAACAAACCGTCGAGAACGAGCGCAACGCGCGTCTCGAACGGTGTGACGTTGATCAGAAGTTCAGATTTCATTGCCTCGCACTCGCCAGGTATCCAATCCACACAGGCTCAAAAGGGCTTCCGTTTCCGCCAGGGGCAAACCGACGACCGCACTGTAACTCCCGCTCAGGCGTTTGACGAACACACCGCCCAATCCCTGGATTGCGTACCCGCCAGCCTTGTCCAGACCTTCACCACCGCGCACGTAGGCAGCTACCGCCGCGGGTTCGATGACTGAAAATTCGACTTCGCTGCAAACCACCACCGCGCGCCGGTGCGCCCCTCTTGCGACACACACCGCCGTGTAGACCTGGTGCGTGCGGGCCGACAACCGGTGCAGCATGGCGGCATTGTCCGCTGCATCCACCGGTTTGCCGAGCACCCGTCCGTCGACCACAACCGTCGTGTCCGCGCCAAGCACCCACGAGGCATCACCGACAATGGCTGCAACCGCCGATGCCTTGGCGTCAGCCAGGCGGCGCACGTAAGCATCCGGCCGCTCATCGGCTCGCGGCGTTTCGTCCACGGACGCCACCATCACCCGGAACGGCAGCCGTATCTGCGCCAGCAGCTCCGCCCGACGCGGCGAACCAGACGCCAGAACCAGCTCACCCTGCATGTTTCGCACCAGACAATGTTTGCCTCCTCAACCACGGCCATCGGTGTCGGCCAGAACCACGCCGGGCGCGGGAGCCCACCGGACTGCGCGCGTGACCGCCGCCAAAGCCGCCGGCCACCGTGAGAGCGTCGTCCAGTCGCGCTGAACGGCGCATGAAGTCAGACGACGCGAAACTGTATCGTCAGGCGGCTCATCAGGGCATTCACCAGCGGCCAGACCAGACCGCTGGTAAGCGCCGAAAGCGCGAAGGCGGGATCCAGTTCGCTGCCCGACATCAGGAAATGCACGGTGCCGCTGATCAGATCGGCACCGAGCACCATGAGAAACACCGTCGCGCACTGCTGCGCGAGCGTGTACATACGCAGCCGCTCGTACAGTTGCCAGGTCACGAACGTCACGGTGGCGAGGATCGCGGCGTTGAGCCCCAGAGGATCGGCCAGCAATACGTCCAGCAGCAGCCCGAATACCCACGCCCAGATCAGTCCCATCCGACCGGGAACATGCAGGACCCAGAAGAACACGAAGACGATGGCCCAGTGCGGCCGCAACCAGGCAAGCCAGTGCGGCCACCAGGCCGGTAGATGCAGCACCGAGAGAACCAGCGCAAAGAACAGCGACAGGGCAATGAACCAGCCACCGCGTGTCGGGTTCATTGCCCTCCCTCCGGGGTCGCAGCCCGTTCACCGGGCACATCCGCGACACCCGACTCCGGTGCGGACCCGGCATCACCGCTCTGCGCCCCGTCTGCCGCGGCCTGTCCATCGCGTGCGAAGACCACCAGCACATGCCGGGATCGATCCAGCTCCGCCGCCGGGGCTACCGTGACGCGCGCGAAACTCGAATTGGTCTCGACCACCACTTCGGTTACCGTGCCCACCGGATAGCCGCGCGGAAACCGCCCGCCCAGGCCCGAGGTCACGAGTTCGTCCCCAACGACGATGTCCGTCGTCACCGGCACAAATTCGAGTTCCATGCGGTCGATGCGTCCTGTGCCCCCGGCGATGCTGCGCACCCCGTTGCGATTGACCTCCACGGGTACGGCATGATCCTTGTCCGTGACCAGCAATACACGGCTGCTGTAGACCCCCGCTTCGACCACCTGCCCGAACAATCCGCGCGCGTCGATGACCGGATCGCCTTCGGTCACCCCGGCCTGCGTGCCGCGGTCGATGATCACCTGGAGCGTATTCTCGCGCGGCACGATACCGATGATTTCCGCGGCCATGACTTCCGCCGGAAGCCGCGCCCGGCTTTCCACCAGCGCCAGCAGACGCTCATTCTCGGCCCGCAGCACATGGTACTGCTGGGCGAGATGGGACAACGACAGGAACTGTGCCTCCAGTTCCTGGTTGCGGGCCTGGAGCTGTTCCCGGGTCGCCATGGCCTCGGATGCAGTGCGTCCCAGCAGATACGGCGATTCGCCAATCACGGTCACGGGCATCAGACCGGTGAGCAGCGTGGCGCGAACGGGCGCGAGCAGCCGCGTGGTCTGCTCCACCGCCATGAGCGCAAGGGACAGAATCACCAGGGCCAGCAGCAGATAGCCGGCGCCCGACTGACGAAGAAACAACGCCTTAATAGCGGCCTCCACGACGACAGCGCGTCACATCGGCGACAGCGCGGTTATCCGATCGACGGCATGCGGGCGGTAGGTTGGCGCCGGACCGGGGGGAAACCGAGATCAACCGCCCGGGGCACGCTGCAATGGCGAGCGCCGGCACCGCAATTACCTGTGCACGTACGGACGGGGATTGCCCGCGTTCACCATTATTCGGTCGTGAGCAGGCTGGGGTTGTTGGACTCCTCCATCATCTCCAGCGCCTTGCCGCCACCACGCGCAACGCAGGTAAGCGGATCTTCGGCGACAATGACCGGCAGCCCGGTTTCCTCGGCAAGCAGAACGTCCAGATCGCGCAGCAGCGCGCCGCCACCGGTAAGCACGAACCCCGTTTCGGCTATATCCGAGGCCAGTTCCGGCGGACACTGTTCCAGCGCCGATTTCACGCCCTGCACGATCATGGACAATGGTTCCTGCAGCGCCTCAAGAATTTCATTGCTGTTCAATACGAACGCCCGCGGCACCCCTTCCGCCAGATTGCGCCCGCGCACGTCAATCTCGCGGACCTCCTTCTGCGGGTAGGCGGCCCCGATTTCCTGCTTGATGCGCTCAGCCGTCGCTTCGCCGATGAGACTTCCCTGCGTGCGGCGCACGTAACTCACGATGGCCTCGTCGAAGCGGTCACCGCCCACCCGGATGGTGTCCGAATAGACCACCCCGTTCAGGGAAATGATGGCGATTTCGGTGGTGCCGCCCCCAATGTCCACCACCATCGTGCCCACGGCCTCGTGCACGGGCAGTCCGGCACCGATTGCGGCTGCCATGGGCTCCTCGATAATGCGTACGTCCCTGGCCCCGGCAGACAGGGCGCTCTCACGGATCGCACGCCGTTCGACTTCGGTGGATTTACACGGCACGCAGACCAGTACCCGCGGGCTCGGGCGGATGAACGCGTTTTCGTGCACCTTGGCGATGAAATACTTCAGCATCTTTTCGGTAACCAGGAAGTCGGCGATCACCCCGTCCTTCAACGGCCGGATGGCGGTGATATTGCCCGGCGTACGACCGAGCATGCGCTTGGCATCCAGGCCGACGGCCGCCACGGTTTTCTGATTACCCTGCTGGCGGATCGCCACCACGGAGGGTTCATTCAGTACGATGCCCTGGTGACGGACATAGATAAGGGTATTGGCGGTACCGAGGTCGATGGCGAGATCGCGCGAGAACAGCCCGCGAATGAACTTGAACATATAACGTGTGTCGCTTGTCTGTCCTGGAAGCGAAAGAAGGCCGGACGGAGCGTCGGCCATTGACCTGAGTCATGTACAACTCAGGTCTTGGCACTGTAATGGCCAAACCCTTTTCAATCAATTAGGCTTTGCCGCCCTGTTTTCCGGGTCAACAACCGCGCACACCGGTTTCGGGGGCCAGAGCCGGCCGGGGCACGGGCACCGGCAGCCGGGATTGGATGGCCTGAATCCAGGAATGCCGGGCGGCCCCTCCTCTCCGTCTTCGAATAACGGGCAGTGCAACAAACTCATGACCGACATCGATCTCAACCACCTGCTGCACCTGGCGGCACTGGACATGCCGGCAACGGAACGATCGCTGGCAACCGCGGACCTCGAACGCATCATCGAGATGATCGATCGCATGCAGCGCGTGACCACCGATGGTGTCCTGCCGATGGCCAACCCGCTCGATCGCACGCAGCGACTGCGTCCGGACGCGGTGACGGAACAGGTGAATCGCACCGTGTTCCAGCAGGGTAACGAACACGTTCACGACGGCTACTACATCGTGCCGCGGGTGGTGGACTGAGTTATGCCGGCGCTGCATCACACCCCGGTGGCCGGACTCAGCGCGCTGCTGACCGCCGGTGAACTTTCGAGCGTTGAACTGACCCGGCACTTTCTGGATCGCATCGAGCGCTACCAGGGCGAGCTCAATGCTTTCATCACGGTGACCCCGGAACGCGCGCTTGCTGACGCCGCGGCGGCGGATGCCCGCAGGCGCCAGGGAGATGCGTCACCCCTGACCGGCATTCCCTACGCCTGCAAGGACATCTTCTGCACGCGGGATGTGCTGACCACCTGCGGCTCGAAGATGCTCGCCAATTTCGTGGCTCCCTACGAATCCACCGCGACAGCCCGAATCGCCGACGCGGGCGCGGTACTGCTGGGCAAGACCAACATGGACGAGTTCGCCATGGGCTCCAGCAACGAATCCTCTTTTTTCGGCAGCGTGGGCAATCCCTGGAACATCGACTGCGTGCCGGGCGGCTCTTCCGGCGGCAGCGCGGTGGCCGTGGCGGCGGGTCTGGCCCCGCTGGCCACCGGCACCGATACGGGCGGCTCCATCCGCCAGCCAGCCGCATTCTGCGGTATCAGCGGCCTGAAACCGACGTATGGCCGTGTGTCCCGCTACGGCATGATTGCATTTGCCTCCAGCCTGGATCAGGGCGGTCCCATGGCTCGCGGCGTCGAAGACCTGGGCCTGCTGCTGGGCGTCATGGCGGGGTTCGATGCCGCCGACTCCACCAGCAGCGACGCAAACGAAGACTGGCTGGCCGGGCTGCGGGAGGGGCGCATGCCCGCTGCGGAGCCACTGACCATCGGCCTGCCAAAGGAGTACTTCGACGGGTTGGGCGCCGCCGCGGCGTCGCTGGACGAGGCCAGACGGGTATTCGAAGCCCGCGGCTATCGGGTACGCGAGGTTTCCCTGCCACATACCGAGCCTGCGATCCCCGTGTACTACGTGCTGGCGGGGGCGGAAGCCTCCGCCAATCTGTCTCGTTACGACGGCATCCGGTTCGGCCACCGCGCCGACAATCCCCACGACGTCCGCGATCTCTATGTCCGCTCACGCAGTGAAGGATTTGGCGCCGAGGTCAAGCGCCGCATCCTCACCGGCACCTACGCGCTTTCCGTTGGCTACTATGAAGCGTACTACCAGAAAGCGCAGCGCGTGCGGCGGCTCATTCAGCAGGACTTTCTCAGAGCCTTCGGCGACGTCGATATCCTGCTCACGCCGACAGCGCCGGGCGCTGCGTTCAGACGCGGCGAGCTGACACGCGATCCAGTCGCGATGTATCAGCAGGACGTCTACACCACGCCGGTAAGCCTGGCCGGGCTCCCGGCACTGTCCCTGCCGTGCGGATTTGTGGATGGTCTGCCCCTGGGCATGCAGCTGATCGCACCGCATTTCCGGGAGGACCGGTTGCTGGCCGCGGGCCTGGATTTTCAGCACGACACCGACTGGCATCATCGGCATCCGGAGGGTTGGCAATGACCACCTGGGAACCCGTCATCGGGCTGGAGGTGCACGTCCAGCTGGCGACGAAGAGCAAGATTTTCTCAGGCGCCGCCACCCGGTTCGGTGCGGCCCCGAATGCACAGGCGTGCGCCGTGGATCTGGGGCTGCCCGGCACCCTGCCCGTACTCAACGCCGACGCCGTGCGCATGGCCATCATGTTCGGCCTGGCAGTCGATGCGCAGATCAATCTCAACAGCGTGTTCGAACGCAAGAACTACTTCTACCCCGATCTGCCGAAGGGCTACCAGATCAGCCAGTTCGCCATACCCATCGTCGGCATGGGCACGCTGCACATTCCGGGGCAGGACGGTAAACCGCTGGCCGTGCGCATCACGCGCGCGCACCTGGAAGAGGATGCCGGTAAGTCCGTACACGATGTCCTGCCGGGCCTGTCCGGCATCGATCTGAACCGTGCCGGCACGCCGCTGCTGGAAGTCGTCTCAGAGCCGGACCTGCGGAACGCCGCGGACGCCGCAACGTACTTCCGCACCTTGTGGTCACTGGTGCGCAGTCTCGGTATATGCGATGGCCAGTTGCAGGAAGGCAGCATGCGCTGTGATGCCAATGTCTCCGTGCGCCCGGTCGGCGCCAGTGAATTCGGCGTGCGCACCGAGATCAAGAACATCAATTCCTTCCGCTTCGTCGAACGCGCGATCAACTATGAAATCGAACGCCAGATCGACGTGCTCGAACGCGGCGGCAGCATCCAGCGCGAGACCCGGCTGTATGATGCGGAGCGCAACGAAACGCGCACCATGCGATTGAAGGAAGACTCCGAGGACTACCGCTACTTTCCCGACCCGGACCTGCTACCGCTGTCGCTGGATGCGGCCTACATCGAGGCTGTTCGCGACGCCATGCCGGAGTTGCCCGCCGCGCGCGCCGCGCGCTACGAACGCACGCATGCCATCGCCGCCGGCATCGCCACCGCGCTCGCCGAGGATCCGGACGTGGCCGCTTACTTCGAAGCCGCCTGCGTTCCCGGCGCGGAACCGAAGGTAGTCGCCAACTGGATCGTCAACGATCTCGCGGGACGCCTGAACAGCGAAAGCCGGGCGATTGCAGCCAGCCCGGTCACCCCCCAGGCCCTGGGTACGCTGGCAGCCCGCATTGCCGACGCGACCTTGTCATCAAAAACGGCAAAGACGGTGTTCGACCGGCTGTGGAGTGAAGGCGGTGATGTGGACGCCATCATCGACGCCGCCGGCCTGCGTCAGCTGGACGATCGTGAGGCACTCGCCGTGCTGGTAAGGGATATTGTCGACGCCAACCCCAATCAGGTGGCGCAGTACCAGGCGGCGGACAAGGACAAACGGAAGAAGCTCAAAGGTTTTTTTGTCGGCCAGATCATGAAGCGTACCGAAGGCAAGGCCAATCCGAAGACCGTTGACGAGCTGCTGATCGGGGCATTGGAGGCCCCCTGAAGGAGGAAGGGCCTCCCAGCCGGTAGTCAGCGCCGCAACAGGAAGTCCTCCGCCGCGCGCAAGACATCCCGCCGACTCACCTGGCCCACCAGCCTTCCACCGTCGACGACCGGAAAACGACGTCGCCCGTCCTCGATGAAGCGTAGTGCCAGGGTATAGATATCCTGGTGGGGATCGATGGTGTCCACAGGGAACTTCATGTAGTCGGCCACGATGCCGCCGGATTCGTCGTAGTAGCTGTCCTGAATGACCACCTGCATCAGGTCGACTTCGGAAAGGATGCCCACCAGTTCGCCGCCCTCGTTGACGACCGGTGCCCCGGATATCTTCTGGTCGAGGAAAACACGCATGGCTTCCACCACGTTCGTCTCTGGACGAAACGTGACCAGCTGCGTTGCCATGTAGTCTTTGACCTTCACTGATCGCATCACCCTGCTCCCGGAGAGTTGCCTGAACAGCGACGTTACCATTCCCGGTCTGGAATGGGAGCCTTTAACGGCGTCCGGGGGGCAGGGTATAGTCCAGCCTTTGTCAATCCGTCGGTGTTTCCGCCCGCACGCACCTTGCGTCACGGGCATTCGACAGCCGCGCAACTACTTCACCAGGGGGACTATTTTGAGCGCCAAACCTCTTCCAGCAGTCAGTTATCTCAAGATCCCGGACGACGGCGACCCCTACCTCGAGGGGTATCAGTGCGGCGCGTGTGGCGCCACGTTTCTGGGTGAACGGCACGTGTGCTCAAAGTGCGGCGCCCGAGACCAGATGAAACCGAAACGGCTGCCGAACTCCGGCAAGCTGTATTCGTATTCCATCGTGCACCGGTCGTTTCCCGGCATCCAGGTTCCCTACATCAGCGCAATCGTCGATCTGGATGACGGCACCGCGATCAAGGGGAACCTCGTCAATATCGACCCGGACCCGGAAAAAATTACCTTCGACATGCCCGTGGAAGTGATCTACGGCGATGCCCTCGGCCGCAAGGATCGCGAAGGCAATTCCTATCTCTCGTATTTCTTCCAACCCAAATCCGCTTGAGGAGACCAGGTTATGAGCGACGCATACGTAGTCGGCGTGGATATGATCAAGTTCGGACGCTTTCCGGACAAAACCGTTCCGCAGCTGGGTGCCCAGGCAGCGCTGATGGCGCTGGATGATTGTGGCCTGACCATCAACGACATGGAGGCCCTGTACTGCGGCAACCTGGGTCAGGCCGCCGGCATGGTGGGCCAGCGGATATTGCAGGAGATCGGCCAGACGGGGATACCGGTGGTCAATGTCTCCAATGCCTGTGCCACGGGCGCCACCGCGTTTCGCGAGGGGTGGGCGGCGGTAAAGGCCGGACTGTACGACCTGGTTCTCGCCGTAGGTGTTGAACAGATGGGCAAGGGCCTGCTTGGCGGCGCTGGCGGCGGCAGCGGCATTCCGCGCGAAGGCCTGCTGGGCTCAGGCACCATGCCCGCGGTGTTCGCGGAGGCGGGACTGGAACATTCACGCAAGCACGGCACCACGTTCGAACAGTTCGCCAAGGTATCGGTAAAGAACCACCACCACAGCACGCTGAATCCGAAAGCCATGTACCAGATCGAAACACCTCTGGAAGTGGTCATGAACGCGGAAATGATCTCCTACCCGAATACCAAGCTCATGTGTTCAGTCAACGTGGACGGCTCCGCGGCGGCGGTCATCTGTTCCGAGAAGAAAGCGCGCGAGCTGGGACTGCTGAAACGGGCGGTGCGTGTGCGCGCTTCGGTACTGACCTCGGATCCGTGGCAGGAACGCGATCTTGTCATGCCCGACGTGAATTCCTGCACGCGACTGGCGGCCAGAAAGGCGTACGACATGGCGGGTATCGGCGCAGAAGATATCGACCTGGTGGAACTGCATGACTGCTTTGCCACCGCGGAGATCCTGCACTACGAAAATCTCGGCCTGTGCGGCGACGGAGAAGCCGGCCGCATGATCGATACCGGTGAAGTTGCGCTGGGCGGCCGCATTCCGGTCAACGTTTCCGGGGGCTTGTTGTCCAAGGGCCATCCGCTCGGGGCAACCGGCATCGCCAACATCTATGAAGTCACCACGCATCTGCGCGGCGAAGCCGGCAAGCGGCAGGTGGAAGGTGCACGTCTCGGACTCACGCACGTCATCGGTCTGGGCAGTGCCTGCGGCATCCACATACTCGAAAAGGTCTGATCCCTCGAGGTAGCCGGGAACGCCGGGATTTCCCGGCGTTTTCCTTTCAACTCCGCGACATCTTCGGTCATGAGAATCGGTATCGTTGGCGACACGCACAACAACCTCAAGAACGTAGCCCGCATCGTCGAGCTCTTCAACGAGGCTGGGGTAGCGCGGGTCATCCATACCGGTGACATCTCGCAACCGAAGACCCTGGACGCGTTCACCCGCCTGACCGCCCCGCTCTATGGTGTGTTCGGGAACAACGATGTGGGCGAGCAACATCTGCTGTCCGTTCGTGCGCTCGAGCTGGGCTTTCATTTCGTGACGCCGCCACTGCACCTTGCATGGCACGGACGCAACATCCTTGTGGTGCACGACCCGCTGGAAGCAGACACATTTGTCGCGCCTCACCACGACGTGGTGATCCACGGCCACACGCATCTCTATCGGCACGAGCTGACGGACGGACGGCTGGTGTTCAATCCCGGCGAGTGCGCCGGTCACATGCGGGGCTACAACGCCATCGGTGTCGTGGACCTGAGCGATCTATCCACGCGTCTGCTCAAGTTCTGAGCCGGCAGCCGGCTCAGGCCTGTTGCAATGAGCGCCGCCAGCGCAATCCAACGGCAATGGCGACCGGCAACCAGATGAGAAACCAGGTCGAGCCGATCTTGTCGAGAAGTTCATGGCCATCCAGCAGATAGGCCGGCAGCGCCAATCCAAGCAGCGCCAGCGCCAATCGCGCGTCCGCATCGTCGTAAGCGTAAAGCAGTTCCCGCAAGGTCATCCACAGCACAAGGAGAAACAGGCCGAGGCCCACGATGCCGCTCTGATACAGCACCGACAGATAGATGTTGTGCGGGTGCTGGATCACCATGTCGCCAATGAGAAAATCATTGGGTGTGAGGATGCCAAGACCGAACCACATGTGAGCGGTACCGATGCGATCGAGCGCCAGGCTCCAGATCTCCGGACGGAAGCTGGTACCGCGCGGCAACAGCAGGTCCCGCGTGGCGTCGTTGAGGAAGAGGACGACGAGCAATATGCCGAGCAACAGCCCCACCGACACGACGCTACTGAGGAAACGCCCACGATCCGCGAGCCGCTCGGCAAGCAACATGATGGCACCACCGATGGCAACGCTGACCCAGGCATTGCGCGAATCGGAAAAGTAGATCGCATACACAGCCAGGGCAATCGTCACGATCGCCAGCGCGCGCCAGAACCGCCCTTCTTCGTGCAGGAAGGCCTGTAGCGAAATGATTGCAACTGCGCCGTACACAAGCGCGGCGATGACATGCGTATCCAGTTGTCCCATCCCGTTCAGACGACCGTCCACGGGCGGCCACACGTTATAGCGCACTACCGCGGCCAGCAGCGCCAGGCCGCCGACCAGCGTCATCACACGCCTCAACCAGAACTGCACCTTGCCGCGCAACTGCACTTCGGCCATGCCAAGCACGAACGTGGCGACCAGGAGCATACGGACAGCCATCGAGCCGAATCGTCGCCAGCTGAACGCTTCCGACCAGAAGCTTGAGGCCGCGAGAAAGGCGAGAAGTACAAAGATCACGGCAAACAGATTCGTGCGGGCGATATCCGCCCATTGCCGGTAGCCCGCAAGTACCACCAGGGCCAGCACGTAGGTGACCATGCTGGCACCGCTTTGGGAGGACAACAGCAACACCGCGGCGAAACAGGCCAGGAGAAGCCAACCGAGCACGTCGATGCGGTCGTACCGGTGAGCGGGCAAATAGGGCATGCGGGTGGGTACTGTCTTGGGTTGCATCGTGTACGTTGTTTTGGACGGCACGGTTCAAGCAGGCAAGCCTACAGGAGAGCATCCGGACAGGGGTAGCTCCAGCGCATTCCGCGAAGCGGAATGCGCTAGTTCAGCGTCTGGCAGCCCACGCCTTATACCACTTCGCCGCAGGCGAAGGGCGCAATCAGTAGTGATTTCCCCGCGGCGGAATTCCGGAGAGGCAGAACAACGGGGCCAAGCGCGCCTCATGGCGTTTTCTACCGTGACCGCCGCCTTCGGCGATGGTGACGGTAGAAAACGCAGGGTCGGCGCGGGTTGATAGACGCTGGATTTGCGCATTCACCCGCTTTGCGGGTGAATGCGCTGATGTGGTGGGCCCACCAGGACTCGAACCTGGGACCTATGGATTCACTCTACCCCGATGTTTCCACCGGGAGCGGACTATCTCATCGCCCGACGCGTAGCGTCTGGGGCGCGGGACGCTCTTGCCTGTCATTAAGGGAACTCGCACGTCAACAGCACCGTGCATCCCCCAGGTAGTCTCTGCACCTTCCGGTGGTTTACCACCGGCTTGGCTCAGGATTGCCGGCGGCCGAACCGCTACGGTTTCCCTGAATTCATCCCGTTCATCTCACGCCTTCCGGTCGTGAGCGCACCATTTGATGAGTCCACTGCTCTAACCAACTGAGCTATAGGCCCTTTACGAACCGCGCAAGGCTAGCAAATCACCTTCGCAGAAGACATCGGATTTTCCGTACATCGCCTTCACGACACCAGCGCGCCATCGCTCGCTGATGACAAGTCTGCCAGCCCAACGCAACTCTCAACGCCGCCGGCCGGACTCCGTCCACTCATCCAGGAAGCTGCGCAGGTGCTCTGACCGGCTGGGGTGACGCAGCTTCCTCAGCGCCTTGGCCTCGATCTGCCTTATGCGCTCACGGGTGACATCGAACTGCTTGCCCACTTCTTCCAGCGTGTGGTCGGTGTTCATGTCGATGCCGAAACGCATGCGCAGTACCTTGGCTTCCCGTGCGGTAAGGCCACCAAGTACTTCACGGGTGGCTTCACGCAGGCCCTCACCGGTCGCCAGCTCAATCGGCGAACCAATGGTGATGTCCTCGATGAAATCGCCAAGGTGCGAGTCTTCGTCGTCACCGATGGGCGTTTCCATGGAGATCGGCTCCTTGGCAATCTTGAGCACACGGCGCACCTTGTCTTCCGGCATGTCCATGCGCTGACCCAACTCTTCCGGCGTAGGCTCACGCCCCATCTCCTGCAGCATCTGCCGGGATACCCGGTTCAGCTTGTTGATGGTTTCGATCATGTGTACCGGAATTCGAATGGTACGCGCCTGGTCCGCAATCGAGCGGGTGATCGCCTGGCGAATCCACCATGTGGCGTAGGTTGAGAACTTGTAGCCACGACGGTATTCAAACTTGTCGACCGCCTTCATCAGGCCGATATTGCCTTCCTGGATCAGGTCCAGGAACTGCAGACCACGATTCGTGTACTTCTTGGCTATGGAGATCACCAGGCGCAGGTTCGCCTCCACCATGTCCTTCTTGGCCCGCCGAGCCTTGGCCTCACCCATGGACATGTTGCGATTGATTTCCTTGATGTCCGGAATCGAAAGCCCGGTATCCTTGGTCACCGCCTTCAGACGCTTCTGCGCCCGCATGATCTCGTCACGGTACAGCTCCACGCGTGACGAATAGTCTTTCTTCGCTTTCGTCAGCTTGTTGATCCATGCCTGGCTGGTTTCGTTGCCGACATAGGCTCTGCGGAACACTTCACGGGGCACGCCAGCCTGGCGCACGCAGAGGTTCATGATGATGCGTTCGTACTTGCGAACGATCGCAAGGCCCTGTCGCGGCATGTCGACGATCTCATCGAAATGCCTGGGTACGAGCTTGAACGGCGAGAAATCGAGGGCAAGCTGCGCCATCTGTTCGCGAGCCTGCTTCGAATCCCGCTCATGCTCCTTCAGGACCTTCTGGGTCTTGGCCCATTGTTTCTTGAGGATGGTGAAGCGACGCTTGGCCTCCACGGGGTCCGGCCCCTTGTCCCCCTCTTCCTCCTCTTCGTCGTCCTCTGTGCCGCTGTTGTCATTGGGCACCACCTGCGCCGCTTCCGGCACATCGTCGGTAGGATCGAGATAACCGATCAGGAGGTCTCCCAGCTTGCCGGCTTCGCTCACTTCCGTGTATGTGTTCAGCAGGTAATCGACAGTGCCCGGGTAATACGAAACCGCGGCGAGCATGTCGCGAATGCCTTCCTCGATACGCTTGGCGATGGTGATCTCGCCTTCCCGGGTAAGCAGTTCCACCGTCCCCATCTCGCGCATGTACATGCGCACGGGATCCGTGGTGCGGCCAGCTTCGGTCTCCACCGCGGCCAGCGCCGCGGCAGCCTCTTCGGCGGCCAGCTCGTCGGCCGTGTTTTCCTCGGAAGACAGCAACTCGTCGGCATCCGGCGCGGTTTCGTACACCGTGATACCCATGTCGTTGATCATGCGGATGATGTCTTCGATCTGTTCCGGATCGGAGATGTCATCGGGCAGATGGTCGTTGACCTCCGCATAAGTCAGAAAGCCCTGCTCCTTGCCCTTGGCAATCAGTTCCTTCAATCGCGACTGCTGAGAACTGGTGGGTGAATTTCTCATGGCACCTCGGTTGAGCTGGTTTTGCATGTGGAACGGCGTGCAGGGGCGCGGGTGGACGCACCTGTTCCCATTCGGTTCGGCTGATCAGGCCCTGCTGGAGTGGCTTTACCTCGCTGTCGGGAGCGCGCGTTGATTTAGTTGCTCCGCGTGAAGGTACTTTTCCGTGGCCCGGAGAAACCGGCGATTCTAAAGGTTAGCAGCGGACAATCGCAAGGCGTGATTGGTCAAAACACCGACTGGTTCTGCAGCGGGATGGCAGCTATTGCGACAAGGGACTGACACACGATCAGGTATCGGGGGCCGAACGGCGTTCCGCCAGCAACTGCCGCAGATTTTCCTGGCTCGGCTCTTCCCGCACCCGGGAGAGCAGCTCGCTCCGCCGGCTGCGTGCCGCCATGTCCCTCAGACGCTGCACGATTTCCAGGAATTCTTCACCCAGCTTCAGCGGGTCCTCAACCGGTAACTGGCGCGCCGTCAGTTCCAGCAGTTCCTCGTAGCCTGGCTCGCCCACCCACAACGCCAGCAGTTCGTCCATCACCGCCCCGGGCTGCTGCGCCAGATAGGCCAGAAATACCGGCATGGGATCTGCGTCGCCAGACGCCGGAAAGTCCCCGACGGCCTCGATAAGCGGGGCCACCACCTCCGGGTAACGCAAGGTGATCAGGTGCAGCCGCTCGCGCAGCCGGCCGGCCGCCTGTGGCGGTCCGGGTGCCCGCCGGGGACGCTCAGCCGTCTGCACCGGCATGGCGCGCGGCAGCCGGGAACCGCTGAGTCGCTGGAGGTGCTGCAGCATCAGATCACGCAGTACCCCCTCCTGCACCTTTTCGATATGCGGTCTGGCCAGCGACACGAGGCGGGCCCGGTCATCCAGGCTGTCAAGATTCAGGCCCTGTGAGAGCGTTGAGAACAGATATTCCACGGCGGGAATCGCTCCATCCAGCCGCGCAAGGAAGGCGTCCTTACCGATCTTTCGAACCAGACTGTCCGGGTCCTCTCCTTCCGGAAGAAACACAAAGCGCGCCCGCTTTCCCTCGGACAACACCGGCAAGGACGCCTCGAGTGCCCGCCAGGCTGCCTGTCGTCCCGCACGGTCGCCGTCGAAACAGCATACGACGTCATCCACGTAACGAAACAACTTGCGCATCTGCTCGGTTGAGATGGCGGTCCCCAGCGCCGCAACGCAGGTGGATATTCCCGCCTGCGCCATCGAAACGACGTCCAGATAGCCCTCCACCACGATGAGTCGGTCGAGCTTGCGCACGCTGCGCCGGGCTTCGTACAGACCGTAGAGCTCCTGGCCCTTGTGGAAGATGGGGGTTTCCGGTGAATTCAGGTATTTCGGGCCATCGTCCCCACCGAGCACGCGCCCCCCGAAGCCCACGACCCGGCCCCGGGTATCGCGGATGGGGAACATCACCCTTGCGCGAAACTTGTCGTACACCCGCCCGCTATCGTTGCGGGTGAGCAAGCCCAGTTCCAGCAAGGTGGCTTCAGCAACGTCAGGCAGTGCAGTGGCGATATTGTTCCATCCGTCCGGCGCAAAACCGATACCGAAAGTCTGCGCCGTCACGCCGTTCACCCCGCGGCCCTTGAGATAGTCGATGGCGGTTCGGCTGCTCTTCAACGTTGTGCGGAAATAGCGATTCGCACGCTCCATTACCGCATACAGACCTTCATCACTGCGTTTCGGCGGCCCACCTGCCTCCCGCGGCACTTCCACGCCGGCCAGGGCTGCCAGGGCCTCAACAGCGGGCACGAACTCCAGCTGGTCGTATTCCATGAGAAATCCAAGCGCACCACCGCTCGCGCCGCATCCGAAGCAGTGATAAAGCTGCTTCTGCTGGCTTACCGTGAAGGAAGGGGTTTTCTCCTCGTGGAAGGGGCAGCGCGCCTTGTAGTCCTTGCCGGCCTTGCGCAAAGGCACGCGCCGCTCGATGACGTCAACGATGTCCACGCGCGCCAGCAGGTCGTTGATGAAGGACTGGGGAATGCGGCCGGCCATGATGGGTGCAGCCTACACCAGCCGCCCACTGCAGACACTCGCGTGAACGATCGCGCCTGACAATTGACCGCGGGCAACGCACCCATCAGCGAACACCGTGGCGTTGCACGCAAAGTCGTTCCGAGATCGATGGCGCATGCGCCATGCGGGGAGAATCAGCTCTTGCCGCGCCCGTAGATGTCCTCGAACCGTACGATATCGTCCTCACCCAGATAGGGTCCAACCTGCACCTCGATGAGTTCCAGCTCCAGCTTGCCGGGATTGGACAGGCGATGCACCTCACCAACCGAAATATAGGTGCTCTGATTCTCCGAGAGCAGGAATGTGTCGTCGCCCCGGACGACTTCCGCCGTTCCACGCACAACGATCCAATGCTCCGATCGATGATGGTGTTTTTGCAACGACAGACTCGCCCCCGGTTTCACACAGATGCGTTTAACCTGGTAGCGCTCACCTTCATCGACCGTTTCGTAACTGCCCCACGGTCGAAAAACCTCCCTGTGCAGGGTCAGTTCCGAACGACCCTGCGCCTTCATCGCGTTTACCAACCCTTTGATGTCCTGCACCTGCTCCCTAGCGGCAACGAGAACGGCGTCGGGCGTTTCCACGACTACCAGGTCATCGACGCCGAGGGTGGTCACCAGGCGTTCCTGCGCAAGCACATACGTGTTCCTCGTATCCTGTGCGATCACGTCGCCCTGTAAGTGGTTGCCTGCGGCATCACGTCCGGATTCCGCCCAAACGGCGGCCCAGGAACCCACATCGTTCCAGCCGAAATCCGCCGGAACCACCAGCACCTTGTCCGAACCTTCCATTACGGCGTAGTCGATGGAATCCGCCGGACAATCGAGGAACGCTTTTCCCGGGCGAAAAAAGTCCATGTCATCGCGACCGTCGGCATGCGCCTTTGCTACAACGGCGGCAATATCCGGACGCAGGCGCGCCAACTCTTCCAGGTAGGTGCGCGCATGCAGAACGAACATGCCGCTGTTCCACAGATACCGACCCGACGCCAGAAACGCCTCGGCCTTCTCCGCGCTGGGCTTTTCAACAAACGAACTAACCGGCTGAACGCCGGTTGATCTGTCGGCAACCTCGATGTAGCCGTAGCCCGTCTCCGCGTGGGACGGATACAGTCCAAAAGTTACCAGCCTCCCGACTTCGGCGGCTTTTGCCGCTTCAACGACCGCCATCTGGAAAGCATGTTCATCACGCACCACATGGTCACTGGGCAGCACCAGCAGAAGCGCGTCCGGATTGTTGGCGAGCGCGCTGTGCGCCGCCAGTGCAATTGCGGGTGCAGTATTGCGACCTTGCGGTTCCAGCAGAATGGCACCGGGCTCCACTCCTGCGGCTCGGCACTGTTCCGCCACCAGAAAACGGTGTTCCTCATTGCAGACGAGCAGCGGCGCCTGCGGGGAGACCAGTCGACTGCGTCCCAACGCCCCCTGGAGCAGTGTTTCACCACCGAAAAGCGCGTGGAACTGCTTGGGGAACAGCTCCCTGGATAGCGGCCACAGCCGGGTACCGGAGCCGCCTGCAAGTACGAGTGGCACGAGATTCGTCATCAATATCTCCACATCCATTGGTAGCGTCGGCGGACGCACAATGACCTAGAAATCGCAAAGGCCGGCCGAACGCCGGGATCACATCCCTAGACTCATTCTAGAGTGAAAATTGCCTGCAGTTCTGTGGCGAACTGCGCGCATTGCCAAGGTAGATCGGAGGAGACCGGGGAGCCGCAAAGAAAGAGCGGCTTCGAATCAGTTCGAGAGCGCCTGCTTCACC
Organism: Pseudomonadales bacterium; assembly: GCA_024234635.1. Taxonomy (GTDB): domain Bacteria; phylum Pseudomonadota; class Gammaproteobacteria; order Pseudomonadales; family Azotimanducaceae; genus SYFY01. Next base: position 320,379 of record JACKNX010000003.1, read on the forward strand.
AGCGCGCTGACCTTGCCCATGTCCGCCCGCCCCTCGATTTGCGGCTTCAGCGACGCCATGACCTTGCCCATGGCCTGCATGCCCGATTCGCCGGCGACCGCCGCCCGGACGAGTTCGGCTATTTCTGCTTCCGTGAGAGGTTGAGGCAGAAAGTTGGCGATGACGTCCAGTTCGAACTGTTCAGCCGCGGCCAGTTCCTCACGTCCCGCCTGGCGATACTGAGCGATGGAATCGTGGCGCTGCTTCACCATGCGCGTGAGCACCGTCACCACCCCGGCATCGTCCAGCGTCACGCGCTTGTCGATTTCCACCCGCCGGATTTCCGCGGTGATGAGCCGCAATGCAGCGACCTGTTCGCGCTCGCGCGCTTTCATGGCCACTTTTGTGGCCTCGGCAATGCGTTCGGTGAGCGTGGTCATGGTGTCCGTGGACGGCTATACGTTGAACGATGCACCGGGATCAGCCTGCGGCCTGCGCCGCAAGCGCCACTCAGTACAGCCGCTCGAAACGACGGGATTCGCGTTGCAGCTTCTTCTGATGTCGCTTCACCGCGGCAGCCGCCTTGCGTTTGCGGACCGTGGTGGGCTTTTCGTAGAACTCGCGACGACGCACCTCGGACAATACGCCGGCTTTCTCACAGGACCGCTTGAATCGACGCAGAGCGACGTCGAACGGCTCGTTTTCCTTGACTCGAACGTGGGGCATAAAACCCTTAAGCTTGGTAAAAAAGGCGGTGGATTCTACCGACTGCATCGCCAGGTTGCAAAAGCCGGAAACACTTGCCTGCCATGACCTACATCCTCGGCATCGAAACGTCCTGCGACGAAACGGGGGTGGCCGTCTACCACCCGGACAGGGGGCTCGTGGCTGACGTCCTGCACAGCCAGGTCAAACTGCATGCCGCCTATGGCGGCGTCGTCCCGGAACTGGCCAGTCGCGACCATGCCCGGCGCCTGCCGGCCCTGGTGCACCAGGCCCTGGAAAGCGCCGCTATCACGCCAACCGACCTCGGTGGGGTGGCCTACACGGCGGGGCCGGGTCTGCTGGGGGCGCTCCTCGTCGGCGCCACCTTCGGGCGCTCCCTGGCCTGGGCCCTGGACATCCCGGCGCTGGCGGTGCACCACATGGAAGCGCATCTTCTGGCCCCGCTCCTGGGCAGCAAACCACCGGCGTTTCCGTTTGTTGCCCTGCTTGTGTCCGGCGGCCACACCCAGCTCGTACTGGTGCGCGCACTGGGCGACTACACCATCCTGGGCGAGTCCATCGACGACGCTGCCGGGGAAGCTTTCGACAAAACCGCCAAACTCATGGACCTCGGCTATCCCGGCGGACCGCGACTGGCGGCCATGGCGGTGGATGGCGATCCAAGCCGTTTCAGTTTTCCCCGACCGATGACCGATCGCCCGGGTCTGGACTTCAGCTTCAGCGGCCTCAAGACCCACGCATTGACCACGATCCGACGCCTGGAACCGCTCAGTGAACAGGACCGCCGGGACATTGCGCGCGCATTCGAGGAAGCCGTCGTGGACACGCTGCACATCAAATGTCGGCGCGCCCTGGAACAGACGGGTGCCGAGGCACTGGTCATGGCGGGCGGCGTGGCCGCCAACCAGCGCCTCAGGGAGCGCCTGGCCACGTTGCGGGGGGTGACGGTGCACTATCCGCCCATGAACCTGTGCACCGACAACGGCGCAATGATTGCCTGGGCTGGCTATCTGCGGCTGCGCGCCGGTGAGCGATCCGGGCTTGCCGTGGAAACCCGTGCCCGCTGGCCAATCAGCGAACTGCGCGCACCCTGCAGGGAACCAGAGGATGCCTGACGACTCGATCTTCATCGAAGGGCTGACATTCAACTGCATCATTGGCGTGCTGCCACACGAACGGCACACGGAGCAGCCCCTGCGGGTTGATATCGACATGGCCGTGGACGTGCGGAAGGCTGCGGCGACCGGTGATCTGACACAAAGCGTGCACTACGGTGATGTTGCCCGGCGCGTGGAAGCGTTCATCCGCGAGGGCCGCTACGAACTGCTGGAAACGCTGGCGGAGGCCACCACCACACTGCTTCTCAGCGAGTACCCCATCAGCGCCGTCACGCTCACGGTGAGGAAACCGGCCGCCATCGCCGGCGCAACCGCCGCGGGCATCCGCATTCACCGGGCGCGCTGAGCTTCCCGCACACGCTCCACCCGCGCCCGCTCGATGGCCTCGCCGAGCGCTCTGCCTTCGATTCCCGGAAAATCTATTGCACGGGGCGCTGCTGCGAGGTCATCCAGCAGTGCTTCGAAAGCTGCCAGCAGGACACCGTGGCGACTTTCCAGGTAACGCAGTACCGCCCGCAGCGCGGAGCCATCCTGGAACGCGCGCAGTCGCCCCAGCAGGCGCACGATTTCTTCGGCAGCGACATCGCGCCATCGTGGCAGCAGGGGCGCAGCCAGGCCTACATGCAACACAAAGTCGCGCACCGCATTCGGCATACGCAACCGCTGCGCAAGCGATCTCACCGCCTCGCCATCGAGGTGCTCGCACCACGCGGCAAGACAGGCATCACCACGGAAGGCATGACGCAGCAACGGGGGCTCCACGCGCCATTCCTCGAAAAACGGCAGCAACGCATCGGCGTCCCGCAGCACGTCGAGGAAACGCCAGGGCGAGGGGGTATCCACTGCCCGCCGCAGCTCCTGCCAGACGCGTTCCGGGGCAAGTTCCGCAAGCCTGCCGCCACGCGCCATCTCACGCATCAACGCCAGCGTCTCCGGCACTACCGAAAAGCCTTCGAGCTGTGCGGCAAAACGCGCGACACGAAAGACACGTAACGGATCCTCGGAAAATGCCGGCGAGACCGCTCGCAGCAACCGTCTTCGCAGATCCTCGCGCCCGCCATAGGGATCGATGATTTCACCTTCCGGAGTCATCGCCATGGCGTTCACGGTAAGATCGCGGCGTTTGAGATCCTCCTCCAGCGTCACGTCCGGCGAAAAATCCGTCACGAAGCCTCGATGACCGGGTCCCGTACGACGTTCCGTGCGCGCAAGCGCGTACTCCTCATTGTCGTGCGGATGCAGGAACACCGGAAAATCCGCCCCTACCTGACGGAATCCCGCACGTCGCATGGCTTGCGGCGTGCTGCCGACGACAAGCCAGTCACGGTCGGATACTGCCACCCCGCGCAACTGATCACGCACGGCACCGCCAACGAGATAAATCTGCATGTGGGAAGTGTATGTCAGACCGGCCGGTTTAGCCGCGTCGACGAGTGGTTACGCAGCCGTCGACCAGCCGCGTTCAACAGTGCCGTCCGCCTTGACGATATCCAGGTGGACCGGAAAACCCCACAGCCGATGCAGATGGCTCATCACGGACCGGGTGGTATCGCCGAGCGGTCGACGGTGATGCTGCCGATAGTGCAGCGCCAGGCTGCGATCGCCTTTCATGTCCACCCGCGCAACCTGGATGTCCGGCTCCCTTTCACCCAGATTGTATTGCCGCGCGAGCGACTCCCGCAGCGCACGATAGCCGCGGTTGTCGTGGATGGCAGCGATCTCGACACTTTTCTCGCGATCGTCATCCGCCACCGCGAACAGCCGGAACTCTCGCATCACCCTGGGTGAAAGAAACTGCAGTACGAAACTTTCGTCCTTGAAATCACGCATCGCCCACTGCAGGGTTTCGCGCCAGTGGCTGCCGGCGATCTCCGGGAACCACTCGCGATCCTCGTCGGTGGGCTGTTCACAGATGCGGCGCAGGTCGCGGAACATCGCAAAACCGAGCGCGTAGGGATTGATGCCACTGTAGTAGGGGGAATCGAACGCAGGCTGCGCAACGACACCTGTATGCGAATTCAGTACTTCCAGCATGAAGCCATCCGAAACCAGCCCCTCGTCGTAAAGCTGATTCAGCAGGGTGTAGTGCCAGAATGTCGCCCACCCTTCGTTCATGAGCTGGGTCTGGCGTTGCGGATAGAAATACTGCGCGAGCTTGCGCACGATCCGTACGATTTCACGCTGCCAGCTCTCCAGCAACGGCGCATGCTTCTCAATGAAATACAGCAGGTTCTCCTGAGGCTCTTCAGGAAAACAACGCTCTTCCCTGCCGTCCAGAGCCTGTGCCTTAGGCAGCGTTCGCCAAAGATCGTTGAGGTTGCGCTGAATGTATTCTTCGCGCTCGCGTTGTCGGCGCCGCTCTTCCTCCGCTGAAATCGGATACGGGCGCTTGTAGCGATCCACGCCGTAGTTCATCAGCGCATGACAGGCGTCCAGTATGGACTCCACGGCTGCCACACCATGGCGCTCCTCGCATTGGGCAATATAGCCACGCGCGAATACCAGGTAGTCGATGATGGCACTGGCATCCGTCCAGGTCCGGAACAGATAATTTCCTTTGAAAAAGGAGTTGTGACCGTAACAGGCGTGTGCGATCACCAGTGCCTGCATGGGTAACGTGTTGTCCTCCATCAGGTAGCTGATGCACGGGTTGGAATTGATGACGATCTCGTAGGCCAGGCCCATGTGCCCCTTGCGGTAGCGGGCATCCACGGCCGCAAAATGTTTGCCGAACGACCAATGGTGGTAGCCGACAGGCATACCGATGGAGGCATAGGCGTCGATCATCTGGTCCGTGCGGATGACTTCGATCTGGTTCGGATAGGTATCCAGCCCGAACCCCGCCGCCACGCGTCCGATGGCCGCATCGAACCGGGCAAGTTTCTCAAACGTCCAGTCGTTGTCGGCGGGATCATGCAGCAGTGAGTTCATGATGCCTGCCTGACGTCTTTGCTGAACAGTTCGTGGAAGACGGGATAGATGTCGCCTGCTTCCCGGATCTGCCGCATGGCAAAGACGCCGGGTTGTTCACGACTGACCGATTCGTACTCGTGCCACAGCGACTGATGTTCCCGGCGTGATATCTCCACGTACGTGAAGTACTGCACCAGCGGCAACAGCGATTCCCGTAGCAGCCTTCCGCAGAGCGGTGAGTCGTCGTTCCAGTTGTCGCCGTCGGACGCCTGGGCCGCATAGATATTCCACTCCGCGGGTGGATATCGCTCCGTCACCACGTCGGCCATCAGGCGCAGTGCGCTGGAAACAACCGTTCCGCCCGTTTCCCTGCTGTAGAAAAATTCCTGCTCGTCCACTTCCCTGGCGACGGTGTGGTGGCGAATGAAAACGACTTCGGTCTTCTCGTAGTTGCGCTTGAGGAACATGTAGAGCAGCAGGTAGAACCGCTTCGCCATGTCCTTGATCTGCTGATCCATGGAACCGGAGACATCCATCAGGCAGAACATCACCGCCTGCGAAGTCGGCTGCGGCTGTTTGACGTGCAGGTTGTAACGCAGGTCCGTGGTATCCAGGAAAGGTACCCGCCGTACCCGGCGTTCGAGTTTCTCCTGCTCCGCCAGCAGTCGGCGCCGGCTGACTTCATCCGCGGACTGTTCAGCCGCCTCGAGGGCCACGGCGATCTCACGCAACCGCCGCCGAGAAGTGGCGGACAACGCAATCCGTCTTCCCTTGGCAACGCGCATCGAGCGCAGCACCGAAAGCTTGGCGGGTGTGCCGTCCGTGGAATAGCCGGCATGGACGGTGCGGAATGTGCTATCTCCCCGCAAGCGCTGCTTGGCGAGATTGGGCAGTTCGAGCCCCTCGAACAGGTAACCCAGGAATTCGTCCTGCGTCAGTTCGAAGGCAAAGGCATCGTCCCCTTCACCGTCGTTTGACGCTTTTCCACCGCCACCGCCCTGACCACCACCCTCGGGCTTTGGCACGCGATCGCCCGCGATGTATTCCTTGTTGCCGGGGTGCACGATTGTGCGCTCACCGCCCGCGCCGTGCTGGAATACCGGCTCCGAGACATCCGGCGCCGGAATCGTCACCTGCTCGCCGCGTTCCATATCGGTAATGGAGCGCCGGTCCACGGCTTCCTGCACCGCGCGCTGAATGTGCTTGCGGTGCCGTTCGAGAAAACGTTGCCGGTTGACCTCGCTCTTTTTCTTCGTATTCAGCCGGCGATCGATGACATAGGTCACTTACTGCGACTTCCGCACACGCAGGTACCACTCCGCCAGGAGACGGACCTGCTTTTCCGTATAGCCGCGTTCGATCATGCGGCGCACGAAGTCGTCGTGCTTGCGCTGCTCGTCGCGCGACGCCTTGGCATTGAAGGAAATAACCGGCAGCAGATCCTCGGTGTTGGAGAACATCTTCTTCTCGATGACCGTACGCAGCTTTTCGTAGCTCAGCCAGGAAGGATTGGAACCGTTGTGGTTGGCCCGGGCCCGCAACACAAAATTCACAATCTCATTGCGGAAATCCTTCGGGTTGGAGATGCCCGCGGGCTTCTCGATCTTTTCGAGCTCCTCGTTCAGCGCGGCGCGGTCGAGAATGTCGCCGGTCTCCGGATCGCGATACTCCTGATCCTGGATCCAGAAATCCGCATAGGTCACGTACCGATCAAATACGTTCTGGCCGTATTCAGAATAGGATTCCAGATACGCCGTCTGTATTTCCTTGCCGATAAACTCCACGTATTTCGGCGACAGGTATTCCTTGATGAACCGGAAGTATCGGTCGTGCGTTTCCTGGGGATACTGTTCCTGGTCGATCTGCTGTTCCAGAACGTACATGAGGTGCACCGGATTCGCCGCCACTTCCGAGGCATCAAAATTGAATACCTTCGACAGAATCTTGAACGCAAAGCGCGTGGACAGACCACTCATGCCTTCATCCACACCCGCCGCGTCGCGGTATTCGTGCAGCGCCTTGGCCTTGGGATCCGTATCCTTCAGGTTTTCCCCGTCATAGACCCGCATCTTGGAGAAGAGGCTGGAATTTTCCGGCTCCTTGAGCCGCGTCAGCACCGTGAACTGTGCGAGCATGTCCAGGGTATCGGGGGCGCAAGGCGCATCCCTGAGCGAACTGTGCTCAATGAGTTTGCGATAGATGCGCACTTCCTCGGACGTGCGCAGGCAGTAGGGCACCTTCACGATGTACACGCGATCGATGAACGCTTCGTTATTGCGGTTGTTGCGAAAGCTCTGCCACTCGCTCTCGTTGGAGTGCGCAAGCACGACGCCGTCGAACGGGATGGCGCCAATGGCTTCAGTACCGTTGTAATTGCCTTCCTGCGTGGCTGTCAGCAGCGGGTGCAGCACCTTGATAGGCGCCTTGAACATCTCGACGAATTCCATCAGCCCCTGATTGGCCTTGCACAGGGCGCCTGAAAAGGAATACGCATCCGGATCGTTCTGCGCAAAGTCCTCCAGTTTGCGAATGTCCACCTTACCGGTCAGCGCGGAGATGTCCTGGTTGTTTTCGTCACCGGGCTCGGTCTTGGCAACCGCAATCTGATGCAGGATGGAGGGATACAGCTTGACCACCCTGAACTGCGACAGATCGCCACCAAACTCGCGCAGACGTTTCGCCGCCCAGGGCGACATGACCCCCTTCAGATATCGACGCGGTATGCCGAAGTCTTCTTCCAGAAGGCGTCCGTCCTCCAATGGATTGAACAGACCCAGAGGTGACTCATTGATGGGCGAACCTTTCAACGCGTAGAAAGGCTGCTGCTGGATGAGCGCCTTGAGCTTTTCCGCCAGCGATGACTTGCCGCCACCAACCGGTCCGAGCAGATAGAGAATCTGCTTGCGTTCCTCGAGCCCCTGCGCCGCATGCCGGAAGTAGGAGACAATCTGCTCGATGGCCTCCTCCATGCCGTAGAACTCGTCGAACGCCGGATAACGCTTGATGATCTTGTTGGAGAATATCCGGCTAAGTCTCGGGTCCCGCGACGTGTCCACGAACTCGGGCTCGCCGATCGCAAGAAGCAGTCGTTCGGCCGCCGTGGCATAGGTGCTCGGATCGGCCCGGGCAATCTCCAGATATTCCTTGAGGGAGTACTCTTCCTGAAGCGTGGAATCGTACCGTTGCTGGTAGTGCTCGAATACACCCATGCGTCGCGCTCCTTTGCGAGTTGGTGTTTTCCGGACGTTCCGCGGGAGACGTCTGCCTCGAAATTACGCCACGGCGTATCTTTGATCCTAGAAGTGGATCACGCTTTGGCAAGCTTGCGGATCACCTTCAGCGCACGACGGACGTCACCCGCGACAGGAAACCGACACTCTTTCCAGCGTCGACAGATCGACCGCTGTCAGCTCCCTGCCCCAAACGCAGCCGGTATCGGTGGCGATGAGATTGGCATGGCCCGTGACGCCATCAAGCGCCGCCCAGTGGCCGAAGACAATGCGCTCATCCGGACGCACGCTGGCGTAACGTTCGAACCACGGGGTCAGATGGTCCGGCACCGTGGTCAGCTCCTCCTTGTACTGAAAATCCAGCGAACCATCGGCGTGCAACAACCGCATGCGTGTGCAGACATTGGTGATGTGCCGGAGCCGGGGCATGCCCTCGAGCTCGGCGGACCAGTTCGCAGGCACGTTGCCATACATGTCAGCGAAGTACGCGGCGTGACCGGACCCCGCCATGACAACTTCAACCTCTCGCGCCAGCGTGCGCAGTTCACCCGGCGACCAGCGCGGGTGGATTCCCGCATGAACCAGGGAGAAACCGAGCGCCTCATCGACATGCACCAGTGGTTGTCGGCGCAGCCAGTCCGAGAGTTCCTCCACGTCGGGTGCTCCCATCAGCGTGTCGAAGGTGTCTCCACGTCTTGCGTCATGGCCACCGTAGTATATGGCCAGCCAGTGCAGGTCATGGTTACCGAGCACCACGACCGCCTGGTCACCGAGGGACTTCACCAGACGCAGTGTCTCCAGCGAGCCGGGCCCCCGGTTGACAAGGTCGCCAACAAACCATAGCCGGTCCTCGCGGGTTACCGTCAGCGTCTCCAGCAGCGCGACAAGTTCCGCGTGACAGCCCTGCACGTCACCGATGGCATATGTCGTCACGATCAGTGCACCAGGCTCGGCGCGTGCAGCGTAAACAGGGGAATGGGAACTTCGAACCTGGCACCGTCATCACCGGCAAATCCATAGCTGCCGCGCATGCTGCCAACGGGCGTCTCAAGAATGCAGGCGCTCGTGTAGACGTAGCTCGCACCGGGTTCGATACGGGGCTGCTGACCCACCACACCGGCGCCACGCACTTCCCGAACGCCACCGTCGCCATCCGTTACCAGCCAGTGTCTGTCGAGCAGTTGCGCCGCTGCATCGCCGCGATTGGCAATGCGTATGGTGTATGCGAAGAAGTGGCGCCTGCCCCGAACATCCGATTCGTGCTCCACGTAGGTGGTCTCTACATCGACCTGGATATCCATCATTCGTGTTCTCCCCTCAGTGTCCGGTGAATGGCCGCCAGCCGCAGAAAATCATCCAGGGAAACCGATTCCACGCGAACACCGGTGTCGAGGTCGAGCCCCGCGGCTTCCCAGGCCGCCATCGGTGCAAGCTGGCGCAGGCCACTGGCAATTCGCTTGCGGCGCTGACTGAACAGCGCGCGCAGCACCGCATCCAGACTGGCGGAATCAACCCGGTCCGGCTGCTCGCGCCGCGGCACGAGGCGCACGACTGCGGAGACCACGGCGGGTGGCGGCTCGAAGCACTCCGGCGCAACGTCAAAGAGTTTTTCCACCGTGCAGTGATACTGGGTCAACACGCTCAGCCGTCCCCATGCCTTCGAGCCCGGTCCGGCGGCGAGTCGGTCCGCCACTTCCCGCTGCAGCATGAAATGCATGTCCGCAATGGGCGTCGTGTCGCGCAGCAGCTTCACCAGCAGCGGCGTTGAGATGTTGTAGGGCAGATTGCCGACCACGCGGTAGGGCCGCGGTGCAAGCGAAGCAAAGTCGAGCGTCAGCACATCCTGATTCAACACCCGGGCGCGCGGAAAGCGTACCGCCAGGCGCGGCGCCAGATCACGATCAATCTCAACCAGGGTCAGCAACGCCGGTTGCGCGGCGGCCAGACTCGCGGTGAGCGCGCCATGTCCCGGACCGATTTCAATCACGTGGTCGTCAGCTATGTGTCCCAGCGCGCTGACGATGTCACCGATGACATCCTCCGCCACCAGGAAGTGCTGGCCGAATCGCTTCCTCGCCTTCACGCGACCAGCATTTCAGCAAGCTGAATGGCTTCCGCCAGGCTGCCGGAATCGGCCACACCCCGTCCGGCAATGTCGAGCGCCGTACCGTGATCGACGGAGGTGCGCACGAAGGGCAACCCCAGCGTGACATTCACACCCCGCCCGAACGCAGCGTACTTCAATACGGGCAGGCCCTGGTCGTGGTACATCGCCATCACCGCATCTGCGTTAGCGAGTTGCGCAGGCGTAAACAATGTGTCCGCCGGGAGCGGGCCGCGCAGGCGCATGCCGGTGGCCGCCAGTTCCGCTATCGCAGGCGCGATGACTTCGATCTCCTCACGTCCCAGGTGTCCGCTTTCGCCGGCGTGCGGATTGAGCCCTGCCACAAGAATGCGGGGATCAGCGATCCGGAACTGGTCGATGAGCGCCCTGTGGACGATGCCCAGTCGCCGACAGAGCAACGCACGCGAAATGGCATCCGGCACGGCACGCAGCGGCAGATGTGTGGTCGCCAGCGCCACTCGCAGCCTGTCCGCCACCAGCATCATGACCACGTCTTCCACACCACTGCCATCGCGCAGGTACTCGGTGTGCCCCGTGAAGGGAATTCCGGCGTCATTGATGACGGATTTCTGCACTGGCGCGGTCACCACACCGGCGAAACGCCCGGAACGGCAACCTTCGATAGCCACATCCAGCGTGCGCACCACGGCCGCCGCATTCCCCGGATCGAGTCGTCCGGGCGTCGCCCGACGCGGCAGAGCGACGTGGTGCACGCGCAGGCAGGCGCCGGAGCGCGGCAGCGGCGCCTGGGCATCCAGCAGTTCAATTTGCAGGTCGAGCGCCGAGGCACGCTGCCCGAGCAGGTCGCGATCGCCTACGGCGATCCAGTTGCGGGGAGTGTCCTGCCGGCTGACCAGTTGCAAGACCAGTTCCGGGCCGACACCGGCAGGCTCACCGATGGTTATTGCAAGCGGTGCGGCGTCAGATGCGGACTTCGACGAAGGCTTCGTCACGAATCTCCTTGAGCCAGGCTTCCAGTTCCTCGTTGAACCGACGCTGATGCAGCACGCGCATGGCAAGCTCCTCGCGCGCTTCCTGGCTCTGGTCCTGGCGTCGCCGCTCCTGTACTTCCAGAACATGCCACCCATAGCGCGTCTGAAAGGGTTTGCTGAACTGGCCCACTTCAGTGGCGTTCATCGCATCGCGGAATTCCGGCACAAACTCCTGCCCATCCGTCCAGCCGAGGTCCCCACCATTGAGCGCCGAGCCAGGGTCTTCGGAGTTCTCCGCCGCCAGTTTGGTGAAGTCACCACCATTGAGCAGTTGCTCGTAGATCTTCCAGGCCAGCTCTTCGGTCTGCGCCTCGGTGCGAATCTCCGACGGCCGTACCAGGATGTGCCGCAGATGCGTCTGGTCCACCTGCTGCGTGCCGGCGCCACGCTGTTCCAGGAGCTTGATGATATGGATGGCGCCCTGCACCACAATCGGGTCCGCCACGTCTCCCGCCTTCATGTTCAGCACCACGTCCGCGAACAGCGTGGGCAACTCCGCCGCCTTGCGCCAACCCAGATCGCCGCCTTCCAGCGCCGTGCTTGCCGACGAATTGGCAATGGCTGCCTGCTTGAAATCGCCACCGGCGCGCAGCGACGCCACCAGTTCATCCGCTTTGGCCAGCGCCGCCTTCAGCACGTCCTCGCCGGCATCCCGATCCACCGTGAGCAGGATATGGCCCAGCCGGAACTCATCCGAGAGCATCGCCTGGTAGAACGGCGAGCTGAGCAGATCCTTCACTTCCTGATCGGAGACGGAAATGCGCCGGTTGACGATACCCCGCTGCAACCGGCTCAGGATCATTTCCCGGCGCACATCCTCACGAAACACGGGATAGCTCAGGCCGTCGTTCGCCAGCGCCGCCTGGAACTGTTCCAGCGTCATATTGTTGTTTTCGGCCACCTGCAACACCGCCCGCGTCAGGGTTTCGTCGTCGATCTCCACGCCACGACGTTCGGCCTGCTGCATCTGCAGGTTTTCGATGATGAGCCGCTCGAGCACCTGACTGACCAGCACACTGTCGCTCGGAGCCTGCGTTCCGGAAGATGCGAGCTGCTTGCGAATCATATCGAGCCGCTCCATCAGCTCCGACGCAAGAATCACGTCGTCGTCCACAACCGCGACAATTCCGTCGAGCTCCTTGTATTCCGCGCGTGTCCCCAGAGGCACGAGCACGGACAGAGAAACGAGCGCCATCGCGATCCAACGGCGTAAGGGGAATGTCAGATTCATGATCGGTGCCCTACCAGTTCACATAACCGGGCTGCGCGTCCGTGTAGTAACCACGTACGCCGCGGCTCAGAACGGACTCCACTTTGCCGCCAAATCCGGCAAGCCCCTTGAAGACGAATTGAATGAAGATGCCCTCGTCAGACTGCACGTCAACGAGGTTCGCGCCTGCCGGTGCGTCCAGAAACCGCCTGGCCATTACTCTCACCTGCCAGCAACAGTCGTTGTACTCGATACCCACGAAGCCCTCAATAGTGCGCTTGCTGCGCAGGTCGTGATTCCAGCGGCCCATCAGGGCATAGTGCCGGCTGAGTGGCCAGTACAGGGAAACGTCCGATTGACGCACATCGTCGATGGCGCGCTGCCGATAGCCGAGATTGAGAATGTGATTGTTGTCCCGCCGGTACTGAATGAAGGCTGAACTCTCGTTGGCGTCGTTTTCGTAGGTGTCCCAGACAACGCCCCCGCCGACCCGGAAATAACGCGCAATGTTCGCCTCCGCCTCGGCCACCAGCGCCGAGGAGCCGCGGTTCTCGTTTTTCGCAGGAATGCCTCCCAGCGAAACCCGGCGCGCCCGGAAGTAGTTGATCTGACCCACGCTGACGCGCAGGAACTCCCGGCCGCTGTTTGCGTCCAGCAGGCGTGAGGTCAGGCCGACCGCCGCCTGATTGGCGTCACTTATGCGATCCAGTCCGGAAAAGCGGTCGGAGCGGAACAGCTGGTTGTAGGAAAACGTCAACTCGCCGGTATCGAACAGCGGCAACTGATCCTGGTCGTCGTACTCGCGATACAGGTAGAACACGCGTGGCTCGAGTGTATGCGTCAGCGTACGGCCGAAGGCGCGGAGATCGCGCTCGAAGTACAACCCGCCGTCCACCGCGCCAGTGCCGATCAGGCGCGTGGGCGACAGGTTGCTGACCTGGAGCCCTCCCTGGGCACTATCCTGGTCGAGGTCATAGTGCGTGGCGGCGTAGCCTGCCGACAAATTGAGAAAACCGAATGGCCAGGCCAGCGGCATGGTGACACGCGGCTCCACGTGATAACGCTGTCCGGTGAGAGCCTGCAGTCCCGACACGTCGGAGGTATCACGATCGAACGCGGACAGACGCGACGCGACACTGAGATTGACGAGGCCGAATCGCCGCGTCATATCAAGCTGCAGTTCGGGCAACCGCTTGTAGGGATCCACGCGGACCTCGTCCAGACGCTGGAAATCCTGTGCCCACAGCCGCGCCCGCAACCAGTCGGTCTGATACGACAGTTCCGCCCTGCGCTCGACCTCGATCTGCCCCGAGGAAGTGAAGTCGGAGCCCAGATCGCGGAAATAGTCCCTGTCACTTACCGCCGTGAAATCCACGTAGCTGTAGATGTTGCCGAAGCGCCCCTTCTGGTCGATGGACGCCAGCCAGCGATCGGCAGGATGGAATGACTGGCCGGGGAACACTTTCTGGAAATCGTCCCGGCTGTACTCGCCATCGTAGATATCATCGCCAGGCAGATAACCGCCCGCGAGCGTGATTTCCTGACGGCGGCTCAGACGGCGAAACTCGGCATCCAGTCCCACGCCCCGCTCGCCCATGTAGCGGGGTACCAGCGTGGCGTCATAGTTCGGCGCAAGATTCAGGTAGTAAGGCACTACCAGCTCTATACCGTCGTCCCCCGAATAACCCATGTTGGGAAACAGGAAACCGGACTGACGGTCGTCGGTGACTGGAAATTTGATGTAAGGCGTGTAGAACACCGGCACGTTCTTGACACGCAGTACAGCGTCGCGCGCAGTGCCAAACACTTCGCCGTGCCGGATGGTGAGGGAGCGCGCATCGAGGCGCCAGCTGTCACCGCCCGGCTCACAACGCGTGAACGAGTTGTCACGCGCCTCCAGATCACCCGCTTCATTGCGCGTGACTTCCTCGGACGTACCGCGAAAATGCGGGGCCGGGAGCAGGAACTGGGCGCCGTGGAGCCGGGCAGCCCGGGAGTCGATCTGGACACTGGCCTGTTCGCCCTGCAGCACCATGTCCGGCTCGAGAATACGCACGCCACCCGTCAGGTCCACCCGCCGCGCAGCACTGTCGTAGAAGGCGCGCTCGGCCCGAAGGGAGCGATTACCCTGCATGAAGCGGACCTCACCCTCCAGCGTCACGCTGTTGCCCAGATCCGATTCGATATGATCCGCTTCCGTGACGACCGGATAGCGGCTGCTGTCCGTATCAGCGGGCAGCGGAAATTCCGGCAGCACATAGTCGCCGTAGCAGAAGCCCGGCAGTGTCGCCGCCTGCTCCGGCGCCAGGTCTTCCTTGAGTACAAACAGACTTGCGGGCAGATCCACGGCCAGGGGAATGTCCGGTGCCGCGGCTGGCAGATCGCCCGGGGGAGGACGCTGGTCAGCGGAGCCACCCTCACATTGCCAATCCTGTCCCGAGGCATCGGGCTGGCACCGCCATTCCGGTGCCGCCTCCACGCCCTTTCTGCCCTCAAGCCGGTTCCACGACAGAGCGTCTGCCGCCTGGGCAAGGGACCCTGACAACAGAAGCAGACTGGCCAGCAGTTTGGGCACGGGATACGACATGGCGCGCGATGATAAAGAGTCCGGGGCTGCATCTCACCTGTCGTCGACAGGAGGGCGACATCGGCAGTCACTCCCGCGGCGCATTTCAGCGCTCGAGGCGACGTTCCGCACCTCGCGCGCTGGCGACCCGCCATCCCCCAAGGCAGAATGCCGCCGTGATCGACACACTGACGCAATGGCTCGAAGGCATTCTGGATACGCCGATCGAGTCCACCCAGCCCATCCAGCCCGAAGCCAGCTTCCGCCAGTTCCATCGCCTGCGGCTCGCCGGCGGCGATACGGCGATTGCCATGTTCGCGCCACCTGCACGCGAGGACAGCGGGCGATTCGTCCGTCTGGCCCATCTGCTTCACGCGGCCGGTGTACCCGTGCCGCGGATTATCGCAAGCGACCACGAACGCGGCCTTGTACTGATGGAAGATCTGGGCACCCGGCACTTTGCCGACGCCTACCTGCAAGGTGACACCGAGCGCGCCCTGACGACCGCGATCGACATACTGGGCACCCTGCAGCGGCTGCCGCCAAGCGTGGTGCCGGCGTACACCGCCCAGCGACTGTCGGACGAGCTGGAAATCTTCACCAACTGGTTCGTCACGGGCCTGCTGGGTCAGGAATCGCCGCCCACCTGGCCAAACTGCGTGGCGGCGCTGCTGGGCGCGGTGCAAAGCCAACCCGTGACCGTGGTGCATCGCGATTTCCATTGCCGCAATCTGCTACTGGCGATCGACGGCAGTCCCGGTGTCGTGGATTTTCAGGACGCCCTGGCGGGACCTGCGCTGTACGACCTCGCGTCCTTGTTGCGGGACTGCTACTGGCACTTCGACGATGACACCGTGCGCCATTGGCTGGGCCACTATCTCGCCCGTACCCCGCTGCATTTCGACGACCCCTGGCAACTGCTTGATCTCACTGCCCTCCAGCGTCAACTCAAGGCCGTCGGCATCTTCGCGCGACTACACCTCAGGGATGGCAAGTCAACGCACCTGAAATACATCCCGCCGGTGCTGGAACAGTGTGTGTTGCTCGCCGGACGCAATGCGCAAACGACCGTACTCGGCCCGTGGCTCAACCAGCTGCGCGTGCAATGCATCACGGCACTTGCCGACATCGTCAGATGAAAGTCATGCTGCTTGCCGCCGGCGCCGGCAAGCGCCTGCTGCCTCTCACCGCGACGACACCCAAACCGCTGCTGCCGGTGGGGGGCGTACCCATCATCGAGCGGCTCCTCCGGGCACTTGCCGCCGCCGGTTTGCATGACATTGTCATCAACCTGCACCATCTGGGCGAGCAGATCGAACGCACGCTCAGGGATGGCGCCCACCTCGGTGTGAACATCACCTATTCCCGCGAACGGCGCGCCCTGGAAACCGGCGGCGGCATTGTGCAGGCGTTGCCCTTGCTGGGCACCGGTCCATTTGCCATCGTCAATGCCGATATCGTGACGGACTTCAACTTCTCCTCTCTGCCGCGCACGCTCGGCAACGACCTGGCCCACCTCGTGCTTACGCCGACACCCGCCTGGCGCGACGCCGGCGACTTCAACTGCGCGAATGGTCGCGTCACGGGTCGTGGCGGCGCCTGTGTGTACTGCGGTATTGCCGTCGCCTGCGCTGAACTCTTCGCCGCACCGCCGGACCCACCCTTCTCCTGGCGCGAACCCCTGTGGCGTGCGGTGAACGAAGGACGCGTTGGCGCCACGCTGCACACGGGGCAATGGCTGGACATTGGTACACCAGCGCAATACGCCAGCGTGCGCTGATTCACGCCCCGGTGATTCCAACGCGGAGGCGACACCGACCGCTGGTACGCTTCCTCCATGGTTTCTCCACTCAATCGCCTGTTGCAACAAATGGCCGAACGGTATGCCGCGCGCTCCCGTCATGCACACATGCGGCTGCTGTTCACAGGCATGGGCAGAATTGCCAAATCCGCCGGTCGGGTCACAGCGGCCCATATCGCCTACGCGAAAGCGGTGATGGAGCGACTGGACTGCACGCCACGTGATCGTGCGCGCGCCATCGCCTGGTTCAACGAAGGCAAGGAGGGCGACGTGGATTTCCACCAGATGGCCAGTCGCTGCCTGCGCCGCCAATCGCCTGTGCTGGACGGTCTGGTCCTGGAAGCATTCGCCGCAATCGCCGCACTGGAACCCACTCCCGCCGCCAACCGGACGTTGCACCTGCTGGCCAGCCTGCTGGGTCGCAGCGCCGCGGCAATTGCGAGCGACCGGGCCACCGCGCAGCGCGAACAGGGGGAACTGGCAAATGCCCGCGCCGTGCTGGGCGTGGCCGCCGATGTCGACGAGGAAGGCATCCGGCGGGCCTACCGCCAGTTGGCCAAACGTCATCACCCGGATCTGCTACCCCTGGACGCCTCCCGGGAACAACGCGAGTCCGCCGTTGCCCGCACCATCGAAATCCGCGGCGCCTATGAACGACTTCGACAGGCGACAGCAGGGGTGGCCGCCCCGTAAACTGGCGGCATGAACACGCCCCGATACGTCATCGCACCGTCCATACTGTCTGCCAACTTCGCCCGTCTCGGCGCGGACATCGACGCCGTCATGGCAGCAGGCGCGGACTGGATTCATTTTGACGTCATGGACAATCACTACGTGCCGAATCTCACCATCGGCCCGCTGGTACTGGAGAGCCTGCGCAAGTCCGGCATAACGGCGTTCATGGACGTACACCTGATGGTAAAGCCCGTCGACCGACTGATTGGCGACTTCCTCGCTGCCGGTGCGGATCTCATCACGGTCCATCCGGAAGCCACGGAACATCTGCATCGCACGCTGTCCGCCATTCGTGAGGGCGGGGCGCGCGCTGGTCTCGCCTTCAATCCCGCGACGCCCGTGAGCCTGCTGCGCGAAGTCATCGAACTGGTGGATCTGGTCCTCATCATGAGCGTGAATCCGGGCTTCGGTGGCCAGGCATTCATCCGCGACAGCCTGCGCAAGCTGGGTGAGGCGCGGGATCTGATTGCCGCGTCGAAGCGTCCCATCCGGCTGGAGATCGACGGCGGCATCAAACCCGCCAACATCGCCGAGGTGGCCCGAGCCGGCGCGGATACCTTCGTTGCCGGCAGTGCCATTTTCAACGCTGCCGATTTTGCGCAGCCGATAGGCGCCATGCGCGCGGCCCTGGCGGAACTGCCCTGACACGACGCATGGCTCAGCCCGCCTGGCAACGACCGTACCGTGCATACCTGTTCGACCTGGACGGCACGCTGGTCGATACCGCCCCTGACCTGCATCAGGCGCTGAACCACACGCTGACGACGTTCGGCTATCCACCGGTGCCGGAACACCTCACGCGCGACTGCATCGGGCACGGCGCACGGGCGATGATCCAGCGGGCGCTGGATGCCAGTGGTATCGCGGAAGTGGAAATCGACCCGCTGCACAAGCGGTTTCTGGAACACTACAACGCCCACATCGCCGACTTCAGCCAGCCCTATCCCGACGTGCTGCGGACGCTGGACGACCTGGCGGACAGGGGTGCGGCGCTCGGCGTCGTCACCAACAAGACCGCGCGGCTCAGCCGCAATCTGCTCGACTGTCTGACGATGAGCCGTCGCTTCACCTGCCTCGTGGGCGGCGACTCCGCCGTACGGCCGAAACCGGACGCCGCGCCGGTTCTCATGGCGCTCGAACAGCTGGGCGTCCCGCGCGAAGAGGCGTTGTTCGTGGGCGACTCCGCGACCGACGTCGGGGCCGCCCGTGCCGCCGGTCTCAGCATCGTCTGCGTCGACTACGGGTACAGCCACGGAATTCCCGCTCATGCGCTGGGGGCGGACGGGGTGATTTCCAGCTTTCTTGACCTGATTCCGACCCGTCGCTAAGGTGCGCCCGCTCCTCTCGACGCCGGCATGCATCCGGCGCTTTCCGATCGCGTTATACGCCGGCAGCACGGAGGCCATTGACCAACATCATGCAAGCCGAGGAATTCGAGCGCTGGAAAGCTGCGGGCTACAACCGTATTCCGGTGATCGTGGAGACGCTCGCTGATCTCGACACGCCGCTGTCGACGTATCTCAAGCTTGCCCGCGGCCCCTTCTCCTACCTGCTGGAATCCTATCCCGGCGAGGAGAAGTGGAGTCGTTACTCGATGATCGGTTTGCCCGCGGCAACCATCGTGCGCGTCACCGGCGACCTGGTCGAGGTCATCACCAACGGCAACGTGACGGAGCGGGTGGAGACAGAGGACCCGCTTGCCTTCATCACTGCATTCCAGGCGCGCTTCCGGGTTGCCCCCGTGGACGGCCTGCCGCGCTTCTACGGCGGGCTGGTCGGCTATTTCGGGTACGACTCGGTGCGCTACGTCGAGCCGCGCCTGAAACACTCGGCACCGCCGGAAACCCTGCAAACGCCCGATATGCTGCTGATGCTGTCCGAAGACGTGGTGGTCTTTGACAACGTACGCGGCCGTATGCAGCTCGTCAGCCTGGTGGATGCGGACGATCCGCAGGCGCTGCCAACCGCACGGGAGCAGCTGAAGGAGCGCGTCCGCCGTCTCGGAGACGCCCCGCCCGCCATTCCGCGCGCCACCGCCAATCGCCCAACCGACGAGCAGGACTTCCTTTCCGGCTTTGGCGAAGCGCCGTTCAGGGACGCCGTGGAGCGCATACGCGAGTACATCCGTGCCGGTGATGTCATGCAGGTGGTGCTGTCGCAGCGGATGAGCATCCCGTTTGGCGCCGACGCACTGGATCTCTACCGCGCGCTACGCAGTCTCAACCCTTCCCCCTACATGTACTTCATGGATCTGGACGATTTCCAGATCGTCAGCTCTTCCCCGGAGATCCTCGCTCGCCTGGAAGACGGCCTGATCACCAACCGGCCGCTGGCAGGCACCCGACGCCGTGGACACACGCCGGAGGAAGATGCGCTGTTTGAAGCGGAGCTGCGCTCCGATCCCAAGGAAATCGCCGAACACCTGATGCTGATCGATCTCGGTCGAAATGACGTGGGCCGGGTCGCTGCGACGGGCTCCGTTGAGGTGACGGAAAAGTTTGTCATCGAGCGCTATTCCCACGTCATGCACCTCTCCAGCAACGTCATCGGGCGCCTGAAGCCCGGTGCCACGGCAATGGACGTGCTGCGCGCGACTCTGCCGGTGGGTACGCTCTCGGGCGCCCCGAAAATCCGCGCCATGGAAATCATCGACGAACTTGAACCCGTAAAACGGGGAATCTATGGCGGCGCGGTTGGCTATCTTGCCTGGAACGGCAACATGGACATGGCCATTGCCATCCGCACCGCAATCGTCAAGGACGGCACGCTCTACATCCAGGCTGGCGGCGGTGTCGTCGCCGACAGTGTCGGGCGACTCGAATGGAAGGAAAGCATGAACAAGGCACGGGCGATCTTCCGTGCCGCCGCGATGGCGGAAAACCGGCTGGAGAAGCTTGACGACTGATTCATTCACCTGTTCAAACAGATGACCCCTGCGTCGTGCTTCTCCATCAGGTGCCTGAACTTGCAGATCGTCGGTCAGGCCACATCGGCGAAAGTGCGTTCCATACGCTTGAAATAGATCACCCCGATCACTAACAGCACAAGACTCACAACTAGCGATACGAGGATTGACTGCACCGGAAACTGAACAGTTCCCAGAAGCGCCCATCGGAAGCCCTCAATAACGCCTACCATCGGGTTAACTCCATACAGTATCTGCAGAAATCCATCCTTTACCATGCTAAGCGGGTAGACAACCGGCGTGGCGTACATCCAGATCTGAATGAGGAAGGGAGCAGCATGTTTGACGTCGCGAAACTGGACATTCATTGCACTGAGCACCAACGACACACCAAGCGAAGCAACGAGCGCCAAACCGAATACAAAGGGGATCGCGAGATAACGCAGTGTGGGCAGGTACCCGTACCAGCTTGCGAATGCACACACCAAGCCGAGCGCTATACAGAAATCCACAGCCGCCGAAGAGATGGCAGCAAGCGGTATGCCCAGACGTGGGAAATAAACCTGCTTCAAGATACTACCGGAGCCGACAAGGCTGTCCGAGCCACGCGCGACGGCACTGGAGAAGAACTGCCAGGGTACCAAGCCAGCAAACACGAACACCGGATAAGGGAATCCATCAGTCGGCAGCTTCGCAATTCGCCCGAAGATGATGGAAAAGATCACCATCATCGCAATGGGTTGCATGAACACCCAGGCCATGCCGAAGACCGTTTGCTTGTAGCGAACCTTCACCTCACGCAGCGTCAGGTTGAGTACCAGTTCGCGATACGCCCACAATTCCCGGA
>JACKNX010000004.1 GCA_024234635.1 Pseudomonadales bacterium
ATGGCGTATGTGTGGTTTGGCGTGTGTGCAAAGCCCGCCACGCTAACGGGTTTGGCCGGCGGGGAAAAGGGCTCACACCAGTATCGGAAAGTTTTCGAACGGGTGCCGGGATGCGGCAGAATGCGCGCCATCTACGTTACCGGCGTTTGCCATGCCTGAAGAGCGTCCCTCGCATGTTGGCCGCAATCTGCTGCTGGGTCTGTTTACCGTGCTGCCCTTGTGGGTAACCTGGCTGGTATTCGATTTTCTCGCCGAGGTGCTGGCTGGCATCGGTACGCCACTGCTCGAGTTGCTGACGCCGTTGCTCAGCGAGCATGCGCCGGTTCTGGTCGACTGGTTGCACGACGACACCGTGCGTTATCTCGTTGCGGTGCTGGTGACACTGGTGGCGTTCTACGGTATCGGGCTGCTGACTTCGTTTGTGCTCGGCCGCCGTCTGGTGGACATGCTGGAAAGTATCGTTTCCCGTCTGCCGCTGGTGCAGACGATCTATGGTGGCACGAAACGGTTTCTGCACAGCATCCGCCAGCAGCCCGCTACCGGCCAGCGAGTGGTACTGATCAACTTTCCCTCGGCGGAACTGAAGGCGGTGGGCTTCCTGACCACCACACTGCGCGATACCACGACCAATGCTGAACTGGCCGCGGTGTACGTGCCGACATCGCCGAACCCGACGTCCGGCTATATCGAGATCGTGCCGATGAGCGCGGTGACGTTTACCGAGTGGACGATGGAAGAGGCGATGACCTTCGTGGTGACGGGTGGTGCCACCGCGCCACCGACAATCCGCTACGCCAGCGCTGCGCCGGTGGTCTCACAGACGCAGAATCCGTAGTTCCGGATCCTCCCGACTGCCGGACCAGAGGCGCTCGAAGGTTTGAAACAGCCGTCGTGCGGTGACAGGATCGTCCACGTGCAGGGCGCCAGCCGGTTCACTTTCGTCGGGCAACAGCCAGCATCCGGATTCGTCCCAGGCGGCAAACGCGCCGCGCGGCACTTCGGCATCAGGGGCCAACAGGCGAACGGTGATCTTGCTGGAGAGCCGCCGTGCCAGTTCGACCACCCGATGGCCACGACTTACCAGCAGATCGCTGGACTGGATGAGGATGCGCACACGGGTCGCGGCGGCGCGTCGCGCCAGATCCGAAACTGCTTCCACCAGTGCGCCCTGGTCGAACCAGGGGCCCTCCAGCAGGCTGCTGACCAGCACGAGTTCACGGCGGGCCGTACCGATGCCCGTCAACAGTGCCCTGCAGGCATCCTGTTCATTATCGAACAGCGTGATATGGCGTTCCTGTCGCGATACCTGTGTCGCGACTGCCTCCGGATAGGTCGGCCGCGGCGTGATGTGCAGTCCGGGGGCGGCAATGGCAAGCAGACGCGTCATGTTGCGGTGCGGGATGCCGGCTTCCTGGAACTCATCGCCGCTCTCGACAAATCCGCCCTTACGATAGAAACCGACGGCGTGCGTCTGGGCATGCAGGAAAACGTCATTCATGCCGAGCGCCTGCGCCTTCGCCACCGCGGCCTCGAGTAGCTGACTGCCTATGCCCTGGCCGCGCTGGTTCTGCTGCACGGCCATGCGGCCGATCTGACCGGTCGGCAGCAGGCGGGCGCAGCCGACATCCCTGCCGGCGGAGTCAATGGCCATGAAGTGGATGGCGTCGTCATCCAGTCCGTCCCATTCGAGAGCCTGGGGTACCTGTTGTTCCTGCACAAAAACGATCTGCCGGATCCGTCGCAGGCGCTCCTGATACCGCGACCAGTCAACCTCGATGACGTGAACTTCCATCAGGGGCGGCGGGCCGCCAGGTGCGCGGCGCGTCCGATGTACCTGTGGGGCGTAAGGCCGTCCAGCGCCGCGCGGGCATCAGCGGGCAGGTCGAGCGCTTCCAGCAGGCGCGTGTAGGAATCGGCATCCAGTGCCCGTCCCCGTGTGGCGGCCTTCAGTTTTTCATAGGGCTCTTCCATGCCGAAGCGTCGCATCACGGTCTGCACTGCTTCCCCCAGCACTTCCCAGGCATCGTCCAGATCGGCTTGCAGCCGGTCGGCGTTGATGCGGAGTTTGCCGATGCCCTTGAGTGCCGCCTGATAGGCAATGCTGGCGTGGGCGATCACCGTGCCCAGCGAGCGCAGCACCGTGGAATCGGAGAGGTCCCGCTGCCAGCGGGAAACGGCCAGTTTGTCGGCGAGGTGCGACGCCAGGGCATTGGCGATGCCCAGGTTGCCCTCGGAGTTTTCGAAGTCGATGGGATTGACCTTGTGCGGCATGGTCGATGAGCCGGTCTCGCCTTCCACCTTGGCCTGCGTGAAGTACTCGATGGCGATGTAGCTCCAGATGTCGCGGTTGAAGCCCAGCAACACCTGATTGAAGCGCGACAGAGCGTGACAGTACTCGGCAATGTAATCGTGCGGTTCGATCTGTGTGGTGAGCGGGTTGTAGGTGAGTCCGAGCGACTGTACGAACGCTGCCGCCACGGCCTCCCAGTTGACGTCAGGGTAGGCAACGCAGTGCGCGTTGAAGTTGCCGACCGCACCGTTGATCTTGCCCAGGATTTCAACGTCGGCCAATGCCTGGCGCTGGCGCGTGAGGCGATGCGCGAAGTTACGCATCTCCTTGCCGAGCGTAGTGGGCGATGCGGGTTGTCCGTGCGTGCGTGAAAGCATCGGCACGGCGGCATTGTCGACGGCCAGCGCCTCGATGGCTTCGATCACCGACTGCATGCGCGGCAGCAGTACGGCTTCCCGCGCGGCCGCCAGCATCAATCCGTATGCCAGATTGTTGATGTCCTCCGACGTGCAGGCGAAATGCACGAACTCCCGGTAAGGAGCCAGCGTGGCGATACGGTCCAGTCGCCCTTTGACAAAATACTCCACGGCCTTGACGTCGTGGTTGGTGGTGCGTTCGATGGCTGCGATGGCGTCGGCGTCCGTGGTATCGAACTGCTGGTACACCGCGCGCAGCGAGGCAGCATCCGCCTGGCTGACGGCCGGCAGTTCGGCAACGGCGGGATTTGCCGCAAGATGCAGAAACCACTCCACTTCCACCTGCACGCGGAAGCGATGCAATGCCTGTTCGCTGGTAAGCCATGCAAGGTCACTGACCCGGGTGCGGTAGCGCCCGTCGATGGCGGAGATGGCGGCCAGTTGGGGTGTTGCCGGAATAGTCATCGGTAGCTGTGTCCAGGAGTTTGGGGAAAGTCAGGTCGTCACCATCGCGGCGAGCGTGTCGTGCAGCGCGCGGCGCTGCAGCAGCAGATGCCACTGGCGGCCGCCGAGCTGCTGCCAGGCCCAGGCGAAGCGGATACCCGCGAGCAGCAGGGCGCGGATGTGATTGGCTGTTTCGGGATGCTGCAGGCGATCACCGATTCCGGTGACCTGGATGCGTTCGCCGAGCCGGCTGATCGTCTCCTTGTAGATGTCCGCGGCGGCCTCCCAGGTGGCGCCGGTGTCCGCTGCCTGATCCAGCAACTTTCGCAGCCGTTCCACCATGGCGCGGTTGCGGCGCAGGAGCTCAGCCAGTTTCAGCAGTTGCGCGATGTACCGGGCCTGCTGCGGTGCCTGCAGACGCCCGGACAGCAGATCACAGGTGCTGGCAATGCCCTGGCGGTAGTCGCTGAGCGGCTCGAATACTTCCGCTACGCTGTTCTGCCGATGCGTGAAGATGGCGCGCAGCAGGTGTTCCGGTGGCTCCATGATGCGGGCGTTGGCGAGATCGTCCACGCATTCCGCGGCGTGACTGAGGCCACTGAAGGCAAGGGCTCGAAGCTGCATCTGCGTCAGTTCACTCATTGTGTCCCTTCCCCGTTCATCGCCCGCCGCATGTGATGGTAGCGCCCCCGAGCACCTGTTCCCCCAGGCTGAAACAGACGTACTGACCCGGGGTGATGGCCCGTTGTGGCGTGTCGAACCGAACCAGCAACTGACCGTCCGCCCGGGCCTGCACCGTAGCTGCCTGATCGCTCTGGCGGTACCGGATGCGTACGTGGCAGCGCAGCGGTAAAGCCGGCGCCGGGCTGATCCAGTTGGGCTCGGCGGCCGCGAGCCAGGTTCCCAGCAGGGTGTCCACGTTCTGCGAGACCACCAGCACATCACCTTCCACCACCTTGTCCACGACATACCAGGGCGCTTCGGGGCAATCGCGCGTGCCGCCGATACCCAGGCCCTGGCGCTGACCGATGGTGTAGTAGGCGAGGCCGTGGTGCTGCCCCCGCGTGCGGCCCTCCGTGTCGAGGATCGGGCCCGGACGGGGTGGCACGTACTGCGCCAGAAAATCCCGGAAACGGCGTTCGCCGATGAAGCAGATTCCCGTGGAGTCTTTTTTTGCGCGATTCCGCAGGCCGAGCCGGTCGGCGATGGCCCTTACCTCGCGCTTCCATAATCCGCCCACAGGGAACAGGACATTACGCAACTGGTCCGCCGTTACAGCCTGCAGGAAATAACTCTGGTCCTTGCCGGTATCGACGCCCTTGAGCAGGCGGGGCATGCCGTCTTCGGCAACGGCCAGGCGCGCGTAGTGACCGGTGGCGATGGCGTCGGCGCCCAGTGTCAGGGCGTAGTCGCGAAACTGGCGGAACTTGATTTCCCGGTTGCACAGCACGTCCGGATTGGGCGTGAGATTGTTGCGATAGGCCGCCAGGAACGCGGCGAACACGTCGTCCCAGTATTCCGCCGCGAAACTGGCGGTGAGGAGTTCAATGCCCAGTTGGTCGCAGACCGCCCGGGCATCGGCAAGGTCGGCCTTGGCGGTGCAGTATTCGGTACCGTCGTCTTCGTCCCAGTTCTTCATGAACAGGCCCTGCACCGCGTACCCCTGCTCGAGAAGCAGCGCCGCGGACACGGCCGAGTCCACGCCACCGGACATGCCGACGATGACCCGGGCACCGGGCGCGGGCTGGGATTGGTGAAGGCGATTCATGACGGCCGGTAGTTTACCACTGCCCACCGGCTACAATGTCCGCCATGAGCAGACTCACACACATCGACGAGCACGGTCGGGCAAGCATGGTGGACGTTTCCGACAAGGCGGAAACGGCGCGTATCGCGGTTGCGCGCGCGGAGCTGCGCATGGCGCCGGAAACGCTGGCCGCCATCGTGGAGAACCGCGTGCATAAGGGTGAAGTGCTGGCAACCGCGCGGATTGCCGGCATTCAGGCGGCCAAGCGTTGCGCGGAACTGATTCCGCTGTGCCATCCGCTGATGCTCAGCAGGGTGGGCGTGGAGTTTGAAGTGCGGGCGCCAGACTGCCTGGTGATCGAGGCGGAATGCCGTCTTACGGGCCGCACCGGGGTGGAAATGGAGGCGCTGACAGCCGTCTCGGTGGCGGCGCTGACCGTGTACGACATGTGCAAGGCCATGGACCGGGGCATGGTGATTCGCGAGACGCGCCTGGTGCACAAGTCGGGCGGCAAGTCGGGAACCTGGGAGGCGCGGGAGTGATTGGCCTGAAGGTGCTGTTTCTCGCGCGACTGCGGGAGCTGACCGGTCGCGCGTCCGTCAGTGTCACCGTCGCGGAGCCCGGCGTGGACAGCTTGCGGGCCAGCCTGGCGGCCCTGCTGCCTGCGGCGGCGATCGACGCGCTGTTCGCCGAAAACGTGCGCCTGGCGGTCAATCAGCAACTCTGGGATGGCCGGACCAGCTTCGCCGATGGTGACGAGATTGCGTTCCTGCCGCCGGTGACGGGAGGATGAACGCCATGGCACGCGTGGGTGTGGCTGGCGATGCGTGACGACATCAATCCGCGGGTGCGGATCGTCGTCGGTGAAACGGATTTCGATCCGGGCGCCGAGTTGACGGCGCTGCAGGCCCGCGCTGGCGGTGACGTCGGCGCCGTTGCCACCTTCATCGGTCTGGTACGTGGCGGCAGCCCCGGTGAACCGGTTGCGGCGCTGGAGCTCGAGCATTATCCGGGCATGACCGAGCGCAGCATCGAAACGATAACAGGGGAAGCAGCCCGCCGATGGCCGCTGTCGGATGTGGTCATCGTGCATCGCGTCGGACGCCTGGCGCCCGGTGACCGCATCGTGTACGTGCAGGTGGCGTCCGGGCACCGGCCCGCGGCATTCGCGGCCTGCGAATTCCTGATGGACTACCTGAAAACCGAGGCGGTGTTCTGGAAGCGTGAACGTCGGCCGTCCGGTGACGTCTGGATCGAATCCACGGCGGACGATGCCGCGCGCCGCTCGCGCTGGTAAACGCGGCTGCAGATAGGGGGGCGTGACCGATCGCCGTGCACCGGTGGTCCCGGGTGGCTATAATCGGCGCCGGTCCAGCACCGGCAAATCCCGCCTGGCGATACCCTGTTCCGCCTGATTCCGGTCGACATCCGCTTCGGCGGCGCGACTCCCGGGTGATGGCGGCAGGCCGCCGCCGGACAGTCCGGTCAATCAACGTCTTCAGGAACGGAGAACTCATGGCTTATCAGCACATCGTGGTGCCAGCAGATGGCGCCAAAATTACCGTTAACGCCGATGGCGGCATCAACGTGCCCGACAATCCCATCATTCCGTTCATCGAGGGGGACGGGATCGGCGTGGATATCACGCCGGTGATGATGGCGGTGGTTGATGCATCGGTGGCGAAGGCGTACGGCGGCAAGCGCAAAATCCACTGGATGGAGATCTACTCCGGCGAAAAATCGCTCGAGGTCTATGGCGAAGATGAGTGGCTGCCGGCGGAGACGCTCGATGCGATGCGCGAATTTGTCGTTGGCATCAAAGGGCCGATGACGACCCCTGTGGGTGGCGGTATCCGGTCACTGAACGTGGCGCTGCGGCAGGAACTCGATCTGTACGTCTGCCTGCGCCCCGTACGCTGGTTCCAGGGCGTACCCAGCCCGGTGGTGGCGCCGGAGAAGACGGACATGGTGATCTTCCGGGAGAACACCGAGGACATCTACGCGGGCGTCGAGTGGCAGGCGGACACCAAGGAAGCGGACAAGCTGATCGCCTTCCTGCAGAACGAAATGGGCGTGCACAAGATCCGCTTTCCACAGCATTGTGGTATTGGCATAAAGCCGATTTCCGAAGAGGGCAGCAAGCGCCTGATTCGCAAGGCGCTGCAGTACGTCGTGGACGAGAATCGCGATTCGCTGACGATCGTGCACAAGGGCAACATCATGAAATTCACGGAGGGCGCCTTCAAGGACTGGGGATATGAACTCGCCCGCGAGGAATTTGGCGCCGAGCCGCTGGATGGTGGCCCCTGGCATGCGTTCAAGAATCCAAAGACAGGCAAGCAGGTCGTGATCAAGGATGTGATCGCCGACGCCATGCTTCAGCAGATTCTTACCCGGCCCGACGAGTACGACGTCATTGCAACGATGAACCTGAACGGCGACTACCTGTCGGATGCGCTGGCTGCGCAGGTGGGTGGCATCGGCATTGCGCCGGGCGCCAACATCAGTGACACGGTTGCATTGTTCGAAGCCACGCACGGCACGGCACCCAAGTATGCCGGTCAGGACAAGGTAAATCCGGGGTCACTGATCCTGTCGGCCGAGATGATGCTGCGGCACATGGGCTGGCGGGAAGCCGCTGACCTGATCATCAAGGGCATGGAAGGTGCCATCTCGCGCAAGACGGTGACATACGACTTCGAACGCCTGATGAAAGACGCCACGCTGCTGAAGTGCAGTGAATTCGGCAATGCCATGATCGAGGCCATGTAGCGTCTGGTCACGGCGAAGGCCGGTGATGCCGGCCTTCGCGCTTGCTTGCCGGGATGCTGCGAGCTCCCGGAGGCTTTCCCGCCACAATCTCCCGTTGCATCCTCGCGCCGCGTTGGTACGCTCCAGAAAGCAGAAAGCAGAAAGCAGAAAGTAAAAGAAAGGACGCCCGGTGCAATGCGCCGGACAACCAGGACCGCCGCGGCGGTTGCGGAAGTGAAATGCGCTCAAGGCGGCCAATAGCGCCGACCGCGCATTGGCGCCTCAAGCTGTCGATGAAAAACTGACGCGTGCATCCCGCATGCGGGATGCGTGATCAGCCTTGTTGACGCCGTACCTGGCCGGGTTCCTGCTCCACGCCGTCGTCACCAGCGTCAGGCAGATGCACCTGTACACTGCCCGGCGCCGGCCGGATGTTGATTGCGTGTTTGCCTTTCGGGCCGTCAATGACGTCGAATTCGACGTCTTGTCCAGCCTTCAGCGTTTTGTACCCGTCCATGACGATGGATGAGTAGTGCGCGAAGAGGTCATCTCTGAACTCGTCCGCAACTACAAAGCCATACCCCTTGGCGTTGTTGAACCACTTAACTTTGCCAATCGCCACAATGGCCCTCGAAACATGCCCCCCGAACAGGCGCGACTATTCATCCTTTCCCCGCGCAAAGTCAAGCGTGTCGCGTATTGGGGTGTTCTTTGCCGTGGTTGTTGCGGTTGCATTGGCGGGGTGCTTGGACATTGCCGTCAGGGTGCATAGACTTGGCGTCACCATGCACATGCATAACCAGACAACCGACTGCTTCTATCGACGCCCGCCGCCGATCCGCGCCAGTGGTGACGATGACAATGAGGAAGGCGGCAGCAACACAGGCGGCGGCCTTGCCACCGCAACCGCCAGGCCCAAGCTGCAACGGCCGCCGATGTTCAAGGTCATTCTGCTGAATGACGACTACACGCCCATGGAGTTTGTGGTCCACATCTTGCAGAAGTTTTTCGCCTATGATCTCGAGAAGGCGACACGTCTGATGCTGACTGTGCACACTGAAGGCGCGGCGGTGGTGGGGATCTTTCCGCGGGATATTGCGGAAACCAAGTCCGAACAGGTCAATAGTTATGCCCAGGACAACCACCATCCGTTGAAGTCAACCATTGAAATGACGGACTGACGCCCGCAAATCACTTTTGGTGGCGAGCCCGGGAACACGTGCGACCTGGCTTGATCTAAGATTCAGAGGCACGGGAAATTCGGAGCGCCAGGCAGACATTGTTGGCATGCTACGGGCCGGAACTGTGTCAGCATACCGGCACGAAAACCGGAAATCCGGGACGATCGGTGGTCATAATGCATTGGGGTTCGGCCCTTCGAACCCCGCGCTGTACGAGGATGTCGCGATGTTGAGCAAAGACCTGGAAGTGACGATCAACCACGCGTTCCGTGAAGCCAAGAGCAAGCGGCACGAATTCATGACGGTAGAGCATCTGCTGCTGGCGTTGCTGGACAACGCGGTGGCGGTGGATGTCCTGCTGAAGGTGGGCTGCAATATCGACCAGTTGCGCGCCGATCTGAAGGCGTTCATCGACTCCACCACGCCGCTGATTCCCGCCGGCGATACCGATCGTGACACGACACCGACGCTGGGTTTTCAGCGCGTGCTGCAGCGTGCGGTGTTCCACGTGCAATCCTCCGGCCGCAAGGAAGTAACCGGCGCCAATGTGCTGGTGGCGATCTTCAGCGAACAGGAAAGCCAGGCGGTGTACTTCCTCAAGGGACAGAACGTCGCCCGCATCGATGTGGTGAACTACATCGCGCACGGTATCTCCAAAGTTGGTGGTGACGCTGCGAATCCGCAGCCAGGTGGCGGTGAGCAGGACGAGGACGCCGCCAGCGGCGGCGATGCGCCGCAACAGGGCGCGCTGGAATCGTTTGCCACCAACCTCAATGAGCAGGCGCGCGCGGGCAGGGTCGACCCGCTGGTGGGACGTGAACTGGAACTTGAACGCGTCATTCAGGTGTTGTGTCGCCGACGCAAGAACAACCCGCTGCTGGTAGGGGAGTCGGGCGTTGGCAAGACGGCCATCGCCGAAGGCCTCGCCAAGCGCATCGTGGATGGTCAGGTGCCCGATGTGGTGGCGGATGGGACAGTGTATTCGCTCGATCTTGGTGCGCTGCTTGCCGGCACCAAATACCGCGGCGATTTCGAAAAACGCTTCAAGATGTTGCTGGCTGAACTGAAGAAGGATCCGGGTGCGATCCTGTTCATCGACGAGATTCACACGATCATCGGCGCGGGTGCGGCGTCCGGCGGTGTGATGGATGCCTCCAATCTGCTCAAACCGATGCTGGCATCGGGTGAGATCAAGTGCATGGGCTCCACCACCTATCAGGAATACCGGGGCATATTCGACAAGGATCGGGCCCTGTCGCGTCGTTTTCAGAAGATCGACGTCATCGAGCCGACGGTCGATGAGACCTACCAGATTCTCAAGGGTCTGAAGAGCCGGTTTGAGGATCATTACGACATCCGCTACACAGACCGCGCGTTGCGTACCGCGGCGGAGCTGGCCGCCAAGTACATCAATGACCGCTTCCTTCCGGACAAGGCGATCGATGTCATCGACGAAGCCGGTGCCGCGCAGAAGCTGCTCCCAGCGAGTCGGCGCAAGAAGAGCATCGGGCCCAGCGATGTCGAACTCGTCGTCGCCAAGATCGCCCGTATCCCGAGCACCCAGGTGACGACGTCCGACAAGGAAGCGCTACGTGACCTGGAATCGAAACTGAAGATGGTGGTATTCGGACAGGACGAGGCGATCGAGCAGATGGCATCAGCCATCAAGCTTTCCCGCGCAGGTCTGAAAGCGGGTGAAAAACCGATCGGCTCGTTCCTGTTCGCCGGTCCGACCGGTGTCGGCAAGACGGAAGTCTGCCGGCAGCTTGCGCGCATCATGGGCGTGGAGCTGTTGCGTTATGACATGTCGGAGTACATGGAGCGCCATACCGTAAGCCGGCTCATCGGCGCTCCTCCGGGCTACGTCGGCTTCGATCAGGGCGGTCTGCTCACCGAGGCGGTGACAAAACACCCGCACAGCGTGGTACTGCTCGACGAGATCGAAAAGGCGCACCCGGAAGTCTTCAACCTGCTGCTGCAGGTCATGGATCACGGCACGCTCACCGACAACAATGGTCGCAAGGCGGATTTCCGCAATGTGGTGCTCATCATGACCACCAACGCCGGCGCTCAGGACATGAGCCGGCCGTCCATAGGCTTCACCGAACAGGATCATCGGTCAGACGGCATGGAAGCCATCAAGAAAATGTTCACGCCGGAGTTCCGCAATCGCCTCGACGCCATCGTGATGTTCTCGTCACTGCCGCGGGACGTGATCCTGACGGTCGTGGACAAATTTCTCACCGAGTTGCAGGCGCAGCTTGACGAGAAGAAGGTCATGCTCGACGTTGATGACTCGGCGCGCGAATGGCTGGCGCGGGAAGGCTACGACGAAAAGATGGGCGCGCGCCCCATGCAGCGTCTGATCCAGGAGAAGATCAAGAAAGAGCTTGCCGAGGAAGTGCTGTTCGGTCGTCTGGCCCGTAACGGCGGCACGGTGCATGTGACCGCACACGACGGCGAACTGGTCGTGGAAATAGAGGAGCCGGCAGCCGTCGTGCACTGACGTCGCCTGCCGGACAGACGTTTATGGTAGTCAGGCGGGAACTGCTGAGGCGGAGCGCTCCATCAGCGTGTCCATCGGCGTGATGGGAGCGCCGTCATCACTTGCGGAAGGTGATGCGTCCTTTGCTCAGGTCATACGGCGTGAGCTCTACCTTGACCTTGTCGCCGGTGAGGATACGGATGTAGTTCTTGCGCATCTTGCCGGAGATATGGGCGGTAATGACGTGACCGTTGTCGAGTTGGACCCGAAACATGGTGTTGGGCAGGGTGTCGACCACCGTACCGTCCATCTCGATCTGTTCTTCTTTGGCCATGCGCTCCAGGGGGCTGAAAATCGACGGCGAATTCTGCCCCAACGCCTCACCTCATGGCAAATCCACCCAGCGGCCATTCACAAGTAGTTGCACGGGTCGGAACCGTGTCTTGTACTGCATCTTCTCCGAGTCGCGAATCCAGTACCCGAGATAGAGGTAGGGAAGCTGCAGCGCCCGGCAGAGGTTGATCTCCTCGAGGATCATCTGGGTGCCGAGGCTGCGGGAGTCGAGCCCGGGGTCGAAAAAGGTGTAGACCGCCGACAGGCCATTGCCCAGCCGGTCGAACACCCCGACCGCCACGAGCCGGTTGTCCAGCCAGGCGCACAGAAACCAGGTCGATGACCATGGGCTGAGCAGAAACGAACGGAACTGATCCTCGCTGGCCGGGTACATGTCGCCATCGCGGTGGCGCCCGGCAATGTAGCGTTCATAGAGCACGTAGGCCGCGGGTGAGAAAACTGCTTCGGTGACGTCGAAACGCAGGTCGCGATTGCGTCGCGCCGTGCGTCGCTGTGACCGATCGGGCGCGAACTGGGTGACCGGAATGCGCGTGGGAATGCAGGCCGCGCAGCCACCGCACTGAGGACGGTACAGATGGCTGCCGCTGCGCCGAAAGCCAAGATTGGACAGTCTGGAATACAGATCCGCGGTAATGGTTTCCCGGGGATCGAGGAACAGGGTCTTCGCCTGCCGGTCGTGGAGATAGCTGCACGGGTGTTCCGGTGTGAGAAAGAAACGCAGATCCGTGCGTTCGGACTTCACGCGCTGGTATCCATGCGCAGAAGCGGCAGGTCGTCGCGCCAGTTGTCATCCAGGCGCCAGGTGCCGAGCCGGTCCGGCAGTTGCTGTCCCGCGTCGAGAAGATCGAGAAAATCGGTTCGGCGCATCGTCGTGACACCCAGCGACGTCAGGTGCGGATTGGGCAGCTGGCAGTCCAGCAGGGTGAAATTCCAGCGGCGGAGCTGAATGTGCAGTGCGACGAATGCAACCTTGGAAGCGTCAGTGTCCAGCGAGAACATCGATTCACCGAAGAACAGGCTGCCGAGCGACAGGCCGTACAGGCCGCCAACCAGGTGATCGTCCCGATAGACCTCCACGGAATGCGCGTAGCCCAGGGCGTGGAGGCGGCAATAGGCATGCTGCATCTCCGGGGTGATCCAGGTGCCGCCAGCCTCCCGCGGCGAACGTTGCGCGCAGCTTCGGATGGTTGCGGCGAAGTCGCGATCCATGACCACCTGGAACGGGTGGTTGCGAATGCGTTTTGCCAGGCTGCGGGTCACGCGTACCGCACCCGGGCGCACCGCCGCGCGCGGATCGGGGCTCCACCAGAGGATGGGACCGCCGTCGTCGTTGAACCAGGGGAAGATGCCCTGGCGGTAGGCGCTGAGCAGCCACTCGGGTTCCAGCAGGCCGCCACGCGCCAGCAAGCCTTCCTTCGGGGCGAGCCGGGGAGAAGGAAAGCGGGGGAGGTGGCGGGCGTGCGCGCTCATCTGGCCGCGTCGAGTATCCGCAGAAAATCGCTGGCATGGCGATGGCCACTGATGGTTTCCCGCAGCGTTCTGCCATCCCGACCACACGCATCGAGCGATCTGCCGGTTGCCAGGTAGCGGCGGATGAAGCGGGCAAAGTCTTCCGCGCGCATGCCTCGGTAGGCATTGAGCAGCAGGCTGTAATCCGGGTCTTCGCCTTCCCCCATCGGGGATTTGTCGAGGAAACTCTCGATACGGGCGTCGTCCCAGACTTCGTCGACGATTGCTTTCTTGTCCGGTCGCATGAGTTTGTCCGTGTTTGGCCTGCCTGCATTCTAGGGCAGCGCCAGTACGCTGCCCATCCTGATCATGTTCGGTAATTGTCTCCCGCAACTGCCTGTTATCCGGAGACTTTGCCGCGCAGATTGTCCGGCAAGTTGCCAGGCGGTAGACTCCGGCCGTCACGGCTCGGGGATGCGACGAAACTGACGCGACCCCGAGCCATTTGCTTGCGACAGACAGGACTTCGCATCGATGCAGGACAGCATTCCCCTCCGCGAAATCGGCCTTGTCGGCCTGGCCGGCCTCGGCCTGATCGCCGCGCTTGCCATTGGTTCCTACTCCCCCCAGGACGCCGGTTTTACCTTCACGGGTGCCGGGGTCGAGACCCACAATCTGATTGGCCATGCCGGCGCGCTCTTCGCTGACCTGGTGCTGTCGCTGTTCGGCTGGATCGCCTGGGTGCTGCCGTTGATGCTGGGCGTGATCGGCTGGCGGCTGGTGTGGCGACGGGAGGAAACTGCGACCTGGCCGGTCACCGTGGTCCGCACGCTGGGTTGGGTGGGCGTGCTGCTCGGCACCTGTGTCCTGGCGCAACTGCATTTTTCCAGCGGCCCGCTGTTGCCAGCCGGCAACGGCGGCATGGTGGGGCGCTGGTTCGGGGAGCTTGGGCTCGGTCTGCTTGGCTGGGTGGGGTTGACGCTGCTGACCGTCATCGTGGTGCTCGCCGGGGCACAGGCAGCGGCCGGGTTCTCCTGGCTTGACGTCGCCGAGCGGGTGGGTCACTGGCTGCACCGCTTCAACGAGCGGGTCATGCTGCTGTACGACTATCTGCGGGATCGCTGGCATCGCTACGAACGCGAACGACCGGCGCGAAGCCGTCCGACCGTGGAAGACGAGGACGAGCAGGAAGATCTGGAGGAAGACCTCGAGGCCGAGTACGAAGCGGACGAAGAGTACGAGGAGGAAGGCGAGGAGTACGCCGAGGAAGAGGACGAAACGGCGGCCGAGGAGCCCGTGCGCACCGGACCGCGCATACAACGCCCGCCCCCGCTGAAGCGCAAGGCCATGCAGAAGAAACTGTTCCGGTCCGCAGCCGGGGCAGGACTGCCCGATCTCGATTTGCTGGACAATGCGGACGAAAAGGCCAAGGGCGGGTTCTCCGAGGCGTCGCTGGAGGCCATGTCCCGCCTGCTTGAAATCAAGTTGCGGGATTTTGGTGTCGAGGCGGAAGTGGTGTCCGTGTTGCCAGGCCCGGTGGTCACGCGTTTCGAGATCCAGCCCGCCGCCGGGGTAAAAGTGCAGAAGATTTCAGCGCTCGCGAAGGATCTGGCGCGCTCGCTGGCGGTGATCAGCGTTCGGATCGTCGAGGTGATTCCCGGCAAATCTTTTGTCGGCATCGAGATTCCCAATGAAGTGCGGGAGACCGTGCGACTGAAGGAGCTGCTCGGCAGCGAGGCGTTCCAGGAAGCCAAATCGCCGCTAACGCTGGCGCTGGGCAAGGACATCGCCGGGCAGCCCGTGCTGGCGGATATCAGTCGCATGCCTCACCTGCTGGTGGCAGGCACCACGGGTTCCGGCAAGTCCGTGGGCGTCAACGCCATGCTGCTCAGCATTCTCTACAAGGCCACGCCGGAGGACGTGCGGCTGATCCTGGTGGATCCGAAGATGCTGGAACTGTCGATCTACGAGGGCATTCCACATCTGCTGACGCCGGTGGTGACCGACATGCGCGATGCTGCCCACGCACTCAACTGGTGCGTGGGTGAAATGGAGCGGCGCTACAAGCTGATGGCGGGGCTCGGCGTGCGCAATCTGGGCGGTTACAACAAGGCGGTAAAGGAGGCCATCAAGAATGGCGAGCCGCTGGAGGACCCGACCGGGGCCCTGGACGAAAACGGCGAGCCACGGGAGCTGGCACCGCTGCCGTTCATCGTCGTGGTGATCGACGAGTTTGCCGACATGATGATGATCGTCGGCAAAAAAGTGGAGCAGCTCATTGCGCGCATCGCCCAGAAAGCACGGGCGGCAGGTATCCACCTGCTGCTGGCGACGCAGCGGCCATCCGTGGACGTGATCACCGGCCTCATCAAGGCAAATATTCCCTGTCGTCTCAGTTTCCAGGTGTCTTCGAAGGTGGATTCCCGAACGATTCTCGATCAGGGCGGCGCCGAGCAGTTGCTCGGTCACGGCGACATGCTGTTCCTGCCGCCAGGCACGGCATTGCCGGGGCGGGTGCACGGCGCATTCGTCTCCGACGACGAGGTTCATCGCGTGGCCACCGACTGGCAGCAGCGCGGCGAACCGCAGTACGACCCCAGCGTTCTCACCGGTGGTGACGACGAGCCGTTCGTGCAACTCGATGGTGGCCACGGTGGGGGCGATACGGAGCAGGAAGATGCCCTGTATGATGAGGCGGTGGCTTTTGTTCTCGAGTCGCGGCGGGCGTCCATCTCCAGCGTGCAGCGCAAACTGCGTATCGGTTACAACCGTGCCGCACGGTTGATCGAAGCGATGGAAATGGCGGGTGTGGTGAGCTCGATGAACTCGAACGGCAGCCGTGAGGTGCTCGTCCCCAATCGGGAGTAGGTTTGCGTCATGCGTGCCTGGTGTCTTTCGTTGTGTTTGTGTCTGTGTCTGTGTCTCGCGCTGGCAGCTTCCGCGCACGGGGACGTTGCCGATATCTCGCGGCTGGAAAGCGTGCTGGCGGATTTTGATCATCAGGACCTGCTGTTCGACCAGTACGTGCATGACGCGGACGGTCAACTCGTGGAGTTTGCCTCGGGCCGTTTTGTCATGGCGCGACCACGCTTTCGGTGGATGGTGGACGACCCCTATCCGCAGGTCATCGTCTCCAACGGTGAGTGGCTGAAGATCTATGACGCGGATCTGGAGCAGGTGACCGAAAAATCGCTCACCGACGCGCTGAACGGCACGCCACTCGGCATACTGAGTCAGCCGCGCGGCTCGCTTGCCGGGGAGTTCGACGTGCTGTCCCATGACGCCGCCTCGGGTGCCACCGGTGACGAGTATTTCCTGCTCGCGCCCGTTGCCGCGGAGGTCAAGGCGCAACGGGTGGAAATCTGGCTGCACGATGCACGTCTGAAACGACTTGACGTGACGGACGAGTTCGGCGGCAGGCTGCGTATCGAATTCAAGCCGGCGGCGGGTCTCTCCCCGCTGGCAAACCCCTTCGAGCTGGTAGTGCCCGAAGGTACGGAAGTCATTCGCGGGTGAACGATCAGCGTCCCCTGGCGGATCGCCTCCGGCCCCGGCTGCTGGCGGATTTTGTCGGACAGGCGCATCTGCTGGGTCCAGGTGGCGCGCTGGCCGGGACGCTGCGCGCAGGACAACTCTCGTCCCTGATCCTGTGGGGGCCACCCGGTACCGGCAAGACAACGCTGGCGCGCCTGCTTGCGGACTACTGTGACATGCACCTGGAGACGCTCTCGGCGGTGCTCTCCGGGGTGAAGGACGTACGGGCCGCCGTGGAAGCGGCGCGCGAACGGCAGCACAGCGGTGTGGCCACGGTTCTCTTCGTTGACGAAGTGCATCGCTTCAACAAGGCGCAGCAGGACGCCTTCCTTCCGCACGTTGAGAGTGGTGTGGTGACGTTTATCGGCGCGACCACCGAAAACCCTTCCTTTGAGGTCAATTCGGCATTGTTGTCACGCGCGCGCGTGCTCGTGCTGAAAGCGCTCACCCGTGCCGATCTGGAAGCGATTCTTGATCGCGCGGCATCAGCGCTGGATGTAAGCATCGAACGCGATGCCCGGGAAATGTTGTGTGAACTGGCGGATGGCGACGCACGTCGACTGCTGAATCTGACAGAGACGGCCGCACAATTCAGCGAAACGCCCGGCCAGGTGAACGCCGCCTGCGTGCAGGGTGCAGCAGGAGAACGCACGCGCCGTTTCGACAAGGGAGGTGATGTCTTTTACGAACAGATCTCGGCATTGCACAAGAGCGTGCGTGGGAGTGATCCCGATGCGGCGCTGTACTGGCTTTGCCGCATGCTCGATGGCGGCTGCGACCCGTTGTACGTTGCCCGCAGGGTGGTGCGCATGGCAAGTGAGGATATCGGCAATGCCGATCCGCGCGGCCTTCAACTGGCGGTTGCCGCATGGGATACCTTCCAGCGTCTCGGTTCTCCTGAAGGGGAACTCGCCATCGCGCAGGCGGTGGTGTACCTGGCGAGCGTACCCAAGAGCAATGCGGTCTATACGGCATTTGGCGCGGCCATGACCCTGGTGCGCAATTCGCCCGGTTACGACGTGCCGATGCACCTGCGCAATGCACCGACGGCAATGATGAAATCCATGGGCTACGGCAAGGGTTACCGCTACGCGCATGATGAAACAGATCACTATGCCGCCGGTGAAACCTATCTGCCCCGGGAACTGGTGGGCACCCGCTTTTATGAACCGCTGGACAGTGGGCTTGAGAGTCGAATCCGGCAGCGCCTGGAGGCGTTGCGGGCGCGCGACCGCGCCGCGGGTGAAACCGGCGGAGAACGCCGGTGAGCGGATCGCTGGCCCAGGTGCTGCTGGTGGCCGCGGGGGGAGCCACGGGCGCGGTGGGGCGATTCCTCTTGGGTTCCGGACTGGGCGGGCTCATTGGTGGCCCCTGGCCGACGCTGGCGATAAATGTGGCGGGCTCTCTGTGTATCGGCGTTGTCGTCGGCTGGGCGTCGGGTGAGCCCTGGTTCGAGAGCTGGGGCCGTTTGCTGCTGGTCACCGGTGTGCTCGGCGGGTTCACCACCTATTCCGCCTTTGCGATAGAGACGGTGAGCCTGTTCACCGCGGGACGCGCGGCGACTGCTGCCGGCTACGCCCTGGTGACACTGGTTGGATGCATCGCCGCCGCCTGGCTGGGCTCCAGGCTCACAGGCGCCTGATCGCTGTTGGGCACCGCCGTGATGGGCCTGTATCATGCGCGCCGGTTGCCGACACCGGCGACCGGCGTGAGGCATGCCGACACGCTCTGATGTAAGCCGGGGGAACCACAAACACCATGCTGGATGTTCGACTGTTGCGCCAGGATCCGGAGGCCGTGGCCGCTGGATTGGCCCGGCGCGGATTCAACCTGGACGTTGCCGCGTTCAATGCGCTGGAGGCGCGACGCAAGGCGTTGCAGCAGCAACAGGAGCAACTGCAGAACGATCGCAACCGGCAGTCGAAGGCAATCGGTCAGGCAAAGAGTCGGGGCGAGGACACGGCACCGTTGCTGGCGGCGGTGGCCGGGCTTGGCGATCGGCTGAATGACGCGAAGGCGGAGTTTGCGGCGCTCCAGGATGAACTGGATGCGCTGTTGCTGACGCTGCCCAATATTCCCGATGCGCGGGTGCCCGATGGGCTGGACGAACACGCCAACGTGGAGATGCGTCGCCATGGTGAGCCGGCCGCGACCAACTTCACGCCACGCGATCACGTGGATCTGGCCAGCGGAGCGGGCCTCGATTTCGACGCCGCCGCCCGCATTTCCGGGGCGCGGTTTGCCGTGATGCGGGGCGGGATTGCGCGTCTGCATCGCGCGATTGCGCAGTTCATGCTGGACACACACACCGGTGAGCATGGCTACGAGGAAGTGTGGGTGCCGTATATCGTCAACGCCCAGGCGCTGTACGGTACGGGACAGCTGCCGAAAATGCGCGAAGACCTGTTCGCCGTCGGGCATCTGGAGGACAGCTTTCTGATCCCCACGGCTGAAGTGCCGGTGACCAATCTCTACCGCGAGCAGATCCTGTCTGCCGACATGTTGCCGGTGCGCCATGTGTGCCACTCGCCGTGTTTTCGCAGCGAAGCCGGCTCCTATGGCAAGGACACGCGGGGGATGATCCGCCAGCATCAGTTCGACAAGGTGGAACTGGTGCAGATCGTGCACCCGGACAAGTCCTGGCAGGCGCTGGATGAGCTGGTGAGCCATGCGGAGGCGATCCTGAAAAAACTGGAATTGCCGTTCCGGTCGATGGCGCTTTGCGCCGGTGACATGGGTTTTTCCTCCGCCTGCACCATCGACCTGGAGGTGTGGCTGCCGGGACAACAGAAATACCGGGAAATTTCGTCAGTGAGCAATTTTGTCGACTTCCAGGCCCGGCGGATGCAGGCCAGGTTCCGGAATCCCGAGACAGGTAAACCGGAACTCGTGCACACCCTCAATGGCAGTGCGCTTGCGGTGGGACGCACGCTGGTGGCGGTGCTGGAAAACTATCAGGATGGTGACGGTAGCGTGGCCGTGCCCGCGGTGTTGCAACCCTATATGGGCGGTGTCACGCGGCTGGAGCTGAATCCGCCGGCCTGATCGTGGACTACCTGCCGCTCTTTCACAGGCTGACCGACGCCGAAGTACTGGTGGTGGGAGGCGGCGACGTGGCGCTGCGCAAGGTGCGCCTCCTGCGCGACGCCGGTGCCAGCGTGCGCGTAATTGCGCCCGATATCGAGCCCGAGATCCTGTCGATGGCAGGCGTGCGCCATGAGCATCGCGCCTTCACCGAGGCAGATGTGAGCGGCGTACGTCTGGTTGTTGCAGCGACTAACGTGCCGGACGTCAATCGCGAGGTAAGCCTTGCGGCCAGAGCGGCCAACATTCCCGTGAACGTCGTGGACGATGCCTCGCTGTCCACGGTGATATTTCCCGGAATCGTCGATCGCGGACCGGTGGTACTGGCGGTATCCAGTTCCGGGCGTTCGCCAACGCTGACGCGCATGTTACGGGCGCGGATCGAATCGATACTGCCGCGCCGTCTGGGCGAACTGGCTGAGTTTCTCGGTAACAAGCGCGCTGAATTGAAACGCGCAGGGAAGAGGTTGCCGCGGTCCGCATGGGAGACGCTGGTCAACACGCCACCTGAAGCGCTTGAGCAGACGTTCGCCCGCCTGTTGCAGGAACCAGTTCGTCCGACGGGTTGGGTCGCCCTGGTAGGCGCGGGGCCTGGCGATCCGGAACTGGTCACGCTGAAAGCACTGCAGTTTCTGCAGCAGGCGGATGTGGTGTTGTACGACAATCTCGTCAGCGCGGCGGTGCTGGATTACGCTCGGCGTGATGCCCGTCGCG
Organism: Pseudomonadales bacterium; assembly: GCA_024234635.1. Taxonomy (GTDB): domain Bacteria; phylum Pseudomonadota; class Gammaproteobacteria; order Pseudomonadales; family Azotimanducaceae; genus SYFY01. The sequence continues at coordinate 20,450 of JACKNX010000004.1, forward strand.
TGTACGTTGGCAAGAAGCGGGCGTTCAGCGGTGCGCGCCAGGAAGACATCCACCGGCAGATGTTGCAGGCAGCGCAGGCCGGTCTGAACGTCGTGCGTCTGAAAGGCGGCGATCCTTTCATCTTTGGCCGCGGTGGCGAAGAGATTGCGACGCTGGTGGAGGAGGGTGTGCAGTGTGTCGTTGTGCCGGGCATTACGGCCGCGCTCGGCGCAGCCAGTTATGCAGGTATTCCGCTCACGTACCGGAATCAGTCTCAGAGCGTACGCTTTCTCACCGGACATCGCGCGCGCGGATCCGTTGATATTCGGTGGCAGGATCTGGTGGCGCCGGGCCAGACGCTGGTGTTCTACATGGGGCTGTTCAATCTGCCCGATATCAGTGGGCAGTTGATCGAACACGGGATGCCCGCGGATACACCGGCGGCGCTCATCGAAAATGCCACGCTGCGCAATCAGCGTGTGCTGACCGGAACCATCGGCAGCCTGGCTGAACAGGCAACGGCAGCCGCGATCAGCGGACCAAGTACGGTTATCGTCGGACACGTCGTACTGCACCGGCATGTGCTGGAGTCACCCGCTTCAGGCGACGACTGAAGTACCTACAGGCAGTTGGTGGGGCGGGGCAGACCGGCTATGCGCGCGACACGCTTTGCAGGGCTGCCAGGAAACAGCGACAGAAGATAAATGCTGTTACCGAACTCCTTTCCGAGCGCATCGCGCACCAGTTTCACCAGCGGACGCATCGCGGGTGACACTTCGGTGCGGGCATGAAAATCGCGAACGAGGTGGATGATGCGCCAGTGCGCATCGGTAAGCGCGATGCCGTCCAGCCTCGCCGTGGCTTCGGCAACCGCGGGTGACCAGTCCGCCAGATTGACCAGGTAGCCTTCCTTGTCGCGGGCAGGTGCGCTCATCGCCACGAGACAATGGGTTGATGGGTTTCCGTCAGGCGGACGATATCAGCCCAATCGACTGGTGTGGTCTGGGTCAGATAGTTCGCCATGCCGCGGGCCATGACATCGTCTGAGAGTACGCTGGTGCCCGGCCGGATGGATTGTGCGTACACGCCGTCCTGAAGCAAGACGACGACGTCGCCTTCAGCCAACCGTTGCAGGCAGGTGCGATAACCGTCCGCGCTGAAAACCAGGTGCAGCGTTGCCATCAGTCGTTCCAGACCACGCCATGGTTGGCGATAAGTCGGCCCTGGGCGGCGGTATCCAGCGGTTCGGCTGAAATGACCAGCGAGTCTGGCCGTATTCGGCGGTTGGCAAGGCTGGTGCTGCACACGTAGACCCTGTCGATCTCGTAGTCGGCGAGTGCCTGCACAATTTTGCCGGGGCTGCGTACGCCGAGCCTCTCCCCGTGCTGATCCGGCAGAAGGGCAAAGACCGCGTCTTCCAGAAACAACACCGCAACCCGTTGGTCGAACGCGGCCGCAACCAGTGCGGCATCCAGCGCTTCGGCAAGCCAGGCGCCGTCGTACGGGGATCGGCGCAGCAGGAGTAGAACATTCCCGGTGGCCATCAGACGAACGTCACGCAGCGATCGGACTGGAGCATGGCATCAACGAGCTGGCCCAGCCCCACAATGGTGAAGGCGGAGGAAATGGTCGGCCCCGCACGGTCGTAGCGCTGCGCCTCTTCGTCGTTGAGAACGCCGCGCCGCAACGCGGCCGCGATGCACAGGGCGAGCTCGCTGCCGGTGTCGCGGGTGAACGCTTCCCATGCTCCCAGGAGGTCCGACTCACCCTGCGGTGTGACACGCCCTGCCAGTCCGTTTTCGACGCCGTCGTGATAGAAGAAAACCCTTGTGGTTTCGTGGCCGGCGGCAAGGAGCGCACGCGCGAAGGCAAGGGCGCTGCGGCTGCCACCACCGGCGTTGGGTGGGCTGTGGACGATGAGCGTGTACTTCACTGGCGGGTTACCCGATTCGAGCGGGGATGGTACTTCGGAAGCCAGGTGGTGGCGAATGGATGTGGTTAGCGTGCCGCCTCCTGGCCTTCGGCTCAGTACATTGCCCGTGGAATGAGTGGCCGGCAGCCACTCTCTGGCGTGGTAGTCGGGCAAGGCTCGCTTCATGCATGAAATACCGGGATGGCATCATCAATCGGGTTTGGAGAATATCGGTTCAATCCCCCGTTAGTTGGGGTAGAGCCGTAGGGCCGTGGGGTCGGGCCCGTTGGGAAGCGCCCGCACGCCCCATGCCACTTCGCTCCGCGAAGTGGAGGGTCGGCGTGGATTGCTGGATGCCGGATTGGCGCGTTCCACTTCGTGGAATGCGCTGGGATGGCGGAACTGGGATGGCGGAAGAGGTGGGATTCGAACCCACGAATGGTCGCCCATTGCCGGTTTTCAAGACCGGTGCCTTCAACCGCTCGGCCACTCTTCCCGCGTTCTCTTGCCCGACTTCGTCGCTTCGCTATGCAGCCCCACGCCTCCGGACGGCGCGCATGTTACACGATGTGAGCGGTGGTGTAGCAGGTGCAGTTCCGACCGTTCCGTCGCAGACCAGGCAGCCTGCGGAGCAGTTCCGGTGCAGGAATGCTCACAGGTACTCGGTGCAGACTGTATCGAGGCGCTCCACAGGGCCGTTTCGAACAATGGGCCCGACACATTGCTCTCTGCCTGCTGCCGCGGACACGACGCAGGGGCTGGTCGCCTAGCTGTAACCCTCCGGATGGCGGCTTTGCCAGCGCCAGACGTCCTGGCACATCCGGTCGAGGTCATACTCGGCTTCCCAGCCCAGTTCGTTGCGTGCACGCGTGGGATCGGCGAAGGTACTGCCGGCATCGCCGGGACGCCGGTCAGCAATTTTGTAGGGGATCTCGCGACCGCTGGCAGCCTCAAAGGCCCGCACGGCTTCGAGAACCGAGTAGCCACGACCCGTACCCAGGTTATGGATGGCCAGTCGAGGGCCCTTTGCCAGGTATCGTAGTGCAGCCAGATGTCCACGCACGAGATCGACGACGTGAATGTAGTCGCGAACGCCGGTACCGTCCGGCGTATCGTAGTCGTTGCCGAAAACGCGCAGATGCTCGAGGCGACCGACAGCCACCTGACTGATGTAGGGCATCAGGTTGTTGGGAATGTCCTTTGGATCCTCACCGATTTCCCCACTGGCATGTGCGCCCACTGGATTGAAATACCGCAGAATCGAAATGTGCCAGGTCGGGTCGGAACGAAACAGATCCTCAAGGATATGTTCGACCATCAGTTTGGTCTGGCCGTATGGGTTGATGGCACCCGTTGGCGCTTCCTCACACACGGGGACGGTCGCGGGGATGCCGTACACGGTTGCCGAAGAGCTGAACACCAGCGTGCGGACGCCTGCACGGCGCATCGCTTCAACGAGCGAGAGGGTGCCGTGCACGTTGTTGTCATAGTAGCGCAGCGGTTCGCTCACGGATTCGCCTACCGCTTTCAGCCCCGCAAAGTGGATGACCGCGGTGATGGCGTGGTCCGCAAAGATGCGATCGAGCTGGTCTGAGTCGCGGATGTCGCCCTCGATAAAGGTCAGCTTGCGCTGCGTAATCGTCTCCACAGCCTGTAGCGAACGGCGGCTGCTATTCGAGAGATTGTCCAGAACCACGATCTCGAAACCGTTCTGCAGCAGTTCCACACACATATGGCTGCCGATGTATCCCGCGCCACCGGTGACGAGGACCGTTTGCTTCGTTTCATTCATGGACAAACATTTCCTTTCCCTGGCCGCTTCGGCTTACCATGCGCTACCGCGCAGTCCACGCCGAGGATTCGCTTCCTCTTTCGCCCCGCAGTCGCGGTATTCGCAATCCGCTCAGCGCACGTTGTGCGCAACCTCTGGACAGTTGTAGTACCGCTTGTACCAGGCGACAAAGTTGGCGACGCCGGTTTCGATCGGCGTCTGTGGTTTGAAGCCCATGTCGTCGATCAGATCCGTAACGTCCGCAAAGGTGTCGGCAACGTCACCCGGCTGCATTGGCAAATAGTTCATCTTGGCAGGAATACCCAGCGTTTCCTCCAGCACCTCGATGTAGCGTGTCAGTTTGATCGGATTGTTGCTGCCGATGTTGTAGATACGGTAGGGCGCGGAGGACGTCGCAGGATCAGGATCGTCTCCCCGCCAGTCGGGATTGGGCGTCGCAGGTCGGTGCAGCGTGCGCACCACGCCTTCCACGATGTCGTCGACATAGGTGAAGTCACGTGTGTGGTGTCCGCAGTTGAAGACATCGATCGGTTCGCCGGCAAGGATCTTGCGTGTGAAGAGAAACAGGGCCATGTCCGGTCTTCCCCAGGGGCCGTACACGGTGAAGAATCGAAGCCCTGTGCAGGGGATGCCGAATAGATGCGCATAGGTATGCGCCATCAATTCATTGCTCTTCTTGGTGGCGGCGTAGAGGCTGACCGGGTGATCCACGCCGTCGTGTACGGAGAACGGCATTTTCGTATGCGCGCCATAGACGGAACTGGTGGAGGCAAAAACGAGGTGCTCGCAGCCGTGATGACGCGCATTCTCCAGAATGTTGAGGAATCCGGTGACATTGGCATCAATGTACGCATAGGGATTTTCGAGCGAATATCGCACGCCGGCCTGCGCAGCGAGATGGATGATACGGTCGGGCTTTTCGTGGGCGAACATGTCCGCCATAGCGGCCCGATCAGCGACGTCGACGCGGGCAAAGGTGAAGCCGTGCCGGTGGGTGAGCCTGTCGAGGCGTGCCTGCTTCAACGTGACATCGTAATAGTCGTTGAGGTTGTCAATTCCAACCACCTCGCAACCGGAGTCGAGCAGTTTGTGCGCAGTGGTCGAACCGATGAACCCTGCGGCGCCTGTAACCAGAACTTTCATTTTGCTTCCGTCTCCCGATCCTGGCTTAAAGCCGTGCCGTAACGCATTCGCGCGGCAGCAGGCTCTTTACATCGAACAGTACGCATGCCGACTTGCCAAACTTTCTGATGTCAGCTCCAAGCTCGCGAAATGCAGTGTGTCCCACGGCGAGAACGATGGCGTCATACGTGTTCTGCTGGGGATCTTCCACCAGCGTGAGCCCGTATTCGTGTTCTGCATCCGCTGGCTCCACGAACGGATCGTGCACGTCCACCTGCACGTTGTATTTGGCGAGCGTCTGAACAATATCAACGACCTTGGTATTGCGGATGTCCGGACAGTTTTCCTTGAACGCAAGGCCAAGAATGAGGATTCGACTATTGACGGCGTTGATGCCATTGCGCGTCATCAGCATGATCACCCGCTCCGCGATGTGCTCACCCATGCTGTCGTTGGTGCGACGTCCGGCGAGTATCACTTCGGGATGAAAACCAACGGCCTGTGCCTTGTGGGTCAGGTAGTAGGGGTCGACGCCAATACAATGACCACCGACGAGACCAGGGCGAAAATCAAGGAAGTTCCACTTGGTTCTTGCGGCGGCAAGTACATCGTGTGTGTCGATGTTCATACGATCGAAGATCAGTGCCAGCTCGTTGATCAGCGCGATATTGATGTCGCGTTGCGTATTTTCGATGACCTTTGCTGCCTCGGCGACGCGGATGGAGGGGGCCTTGTGGGTTCCCGCCGTTACGACCATGTTGTAAAGTTTGTCGACGAACTCGGCGGCTTCGGGCGTCGAGCCCGAGGTCACCTTCTTGATGAGTGGGAGCCGGTGCTCCTTGTCTCCCGGATTGATTCGCTCCGGACTGTAGCCGACGTAGAAATCCTCGTTCAGTTTCAATCCGGAGACCTGCTCCAGGACCGGCACGCACTCTTCCTCGGTGACGCCGGGGTAGACGGTTGACTCGTAGATCACCACGTCACCCTGCTTGAGTACAACGCCAACTGTCTTGCTCGCCGACAGCATCGGTCCAAGATCGGGTCTGCGGTACTGATCGATTGGCGTTGGCACTGTGATGATGAAGACGTTGCATTCAGCAAGGTCCTCCACCCGATCCGAATACGTCAGATTAGTTGCTTTGCTGAGTTCTTCGGCAGAGACTTCGAGGGTTTCGTCAATCCCTTCCGCCAGTGCACTGATGCGTTTCGTGGATATGTCGAAGCCGACTGTTGGAATCTTTCTGCCGAATTCGACCGCCAGTGGGAGACCGACATAGCCGAGGCCCATGACAGCCAGCCGAACGGATGTCGGTCCATTCCAGGATTGCATTTGAAAGGGCGTCCTGCGCTTGTTGAGTGGGGGGAGTATATCGAAGCCAACTGACGCACAGGTTGTCGAGTGTGGCAAGTTTGGTGTTCATAGTCACAAAAACCCTGCAATCCTTCACATTTTCATGCGGACTCTTACAGTTGGGGCGCCGCCTTTCTGTAACATCAATGCCCGATGTACTGGCACAAGCGCCTCACGCATGGAAAGAGCGATGGAACGTGTAAAGCGGGTTGGTGACAACCTCAATCAGGAACGGTCTGAAGAAGGGCAGACGCCGAATATGGCGCCGCAATCAATGAACGATGCGGAGTCCCGGCGGCTGCCGCCACGTAAGGCGCAGCGTCGGCGTGCCCTAGGTGGTCATTCCGACCTGGACCTCGCTGCAATGAGTGAGCGCGGGTTTCTTGTCCCACAGGAAGGGCGGAGTCAGCTGGCGCGCGAAATGCGGCGCATCAAGCGCCCTCTGTTGTTGAAGATCCACAAGGACGCCATTGCCAATCCTCAGGGCGCGAACCTGGGGCAACGCTGCGCGAACTTCATCATGGTCACAAGTGCGTTGCCCGGTGAGGGCAAGACTTACACGTCGACGAATCTGGCCATGAGTATCGCGGCGGAATTCGACCGGGGCGCACTGCTGGTGGATGCCGATATCGCCAAACGGGACCTTTCCCGCCAGTTCGATCTCATCAACTATCCAGGTCTGACTCAGGCGTTGGAGAAGGATGGCACGCACCCCGACCGGTTTACCCTGTCCACCAACGTGGAACGGCTGGAACTGTTGCCATGCGGAGTGCCGACAGAACACATCGATGAACTCTTCGCCAGCGACAACATGCTGAAGGTTCTGCGCGCAATGTCGAAGTTTGATCCCAATCGGGTAGTTGTCTTCGACGGCCCACCAATGCTGGTGACGACGGAAGCTAGGGTTCTGGCGCAATACATGCACCAGATTCTCGTGGTTGTCGAGGCAGGCAAAACACCGAAGGATGCCGTACAGCACGCATTGCAGATGCTGGGCGATCACCCGAATGTATCCGTGGTGTTGAACAAGTCGACCCGGCCGCTGGGCAGTGACTACGGGTATGGCTACGGATATGGCTACGGCTACGGGGTGACAGAGCCGGAACCTGAGACCGCTTGAGAGCGCTGGTGCGGCGTGCGCTGTCTGCCGCGGGGTAAAGGGGGCCTGGTTCGCGCTTGACGCCAGCGTCATGGCCGGCCGATTGCCCAGCGGAGATGATCAGGCCGCTACCCGGCCGCGCCTCGTCAATTTCTGTCAAATTCGTTGTCCAGGCAACCACGCCTCCATCGCCCTCTCTACAAGCGCGGATATCTCCGCTAGAGTTCACTACCACCCACAGCCCGGTCAGCGATGTACGAGCAACATTTCGGCCTGTCGGCGAAACCGTTCCAACTCTCTCCCGACGCCGCCTTTTTCTACCCCTCCAAGGAGCACCGCAGGGCGTTGTCGTTCCTGCAGTATGGCCTGTCGCAGGCGGACGGATTCATTGTCATAACCGGCAATGTCGGCACCGGAAAAACGACGCTGGTGCAGACGCTGCTCAAGGATCTGGATCAGAAGCGCATGGCGGTTGCCACGCTGGTCAGCTCCAATCTTGATGAAGAAGATCTGATCAAGTTCGTGGCTACGGAATTTGGTATCCGCTCGCATGCGTCCTCCAAAGCCGAATTGCTGAAAGATCTTGAGCATGCCTTCCAGCAGGAAGCCCGGGCCGGCAGACGGGTGCTGTTGATCGTGGACGAGGCGCAGAATCTGCCACCAATGTCCGTGGAGGAACTGCGCATGTTGTCCAACTTCCAGCTGGACGGAAAACCGCTGCTGCAGATTTTCCTGCTGGGTCAGCAGGAGTTTCGTCAGACACTGTTGTCCGAAGGTTTTGAACAGCTTCGCCAGCGGGTCATCGCGACGTATCACCTCAATCCCCTCGGTCTGGAAGAAACCCGGACGTATATCGAACATCGCCTCACCAAGGTGGGCTGGACCAATTTCCCCCGTTTCACGGACAGTGCGTTCGAGGCTATTTTCGAGTTCTGCGATGGCGTGCCGCGGCGCATCAACAACCTGTGTGACCGGCTATTGCTGTTTGCGTTTCTCGAGTCTCTCGACCTGATCGACGGCGAGGACGTGAACGCCGTGGCCGAGGAAATCGGCGAGGAATTCCTGAGCGGCACCTATGACACGAAGCCGGAGCGCACTGAAGGCGAGCGGGCGCGTCAGGAGGTTTTCGATGCGCCGGACAAACCACTGGAATCGGTGGCGCGCGGTCTGTTCGACAAGGCGGATCTCACCCAGCGGCTGGCAACACTCGAGCGGGCGATCGACGGTCTTGGTCACGGCATGAAATCCGAACTGGCTGAAGTACGCGAAGATCTCGCGTATCTGCGTCTGCTGATGGAAGACCTGCACCAGCTGGTCAGTCGCCGCGAAGATGCCGGGAGGCGGGGCGGGCAGGGCGGTTGAGCGCGCCCGTCGGGTCGAGTTGCCGGGCGTTTGGCGGTAGCCCGCTGGGTTCCAGCCGCCGGGTTTCCGTTTCTTCCTCTTCCGCGGCTGATGCGCTGCCTGTTATCTGAAGTCCCGGGATCGAAAGACATCACCGGCCGTCACCGGGGATCTTGAGTCCCGTACCGATCCTGTGCCGTCACCGGCTGTTTCCGTTCTTTGCGTCGAAGCCTCTCCGTCAGCTGCGTCTGCTGCTACCAGATCATCCAGCAGATGACTGTGATCGATGATGAAACCCGCCACGACGTGAATGACTTCGCCTTCACGCTCCACGGTACCTTTGATGGTGAGTAGCTGGGCGCTGAGCAGCGCGGTACGAAAGCGCTCCAGGAGGGAACGCCACACTACGATGTTGCTGTTGCCGGTTTCGTCCTCCAGTGTCACGAACAGCACGCCAGAGGCGGTGCCGGGACGCTGACGCCCGGTGACCAGGCCGCTGATCTGTACCAGTTGCCCGTGCCGGAAGTTCGGCAGGTCCGCTGCACGGCAGGAGCGGGCCAGAGCGGGATGGTCACGCAGCATGGACAGCGGATGTCGGCGCAGCGACAACCCCAGGTACTGATAGTCGTGTATCACCTCCCCGGCTTCGCCCGGTGCCGGCAGTGCCACGTCGGTGTGGTAAGCGGTGGCTGCCTCCGCCACCGCCTGCAGGGCCGTGGGCGATTCGATGCCGGCGACATCCCAATGCGCCTGGTAGCGGTGACCGGTAAGCGTGGCGAGGGCGCCGGCGCGGGCCAGGAACTCCAGCTCCTGACGGGACAACGCCGCGCGGCGTGCCAGGTCCGCTGCGTCACGAAAGGGCATCTGTCCTCTTGCCGCCACCAGTCGGGCGGCGACCGCTTCGCCGAGCCCCTTGATGCGCCGCAGGCCCAGCCGTAGCGCAGGCTGAGGGCGGGTGTGAAAGCGCGATCTTGCTGCGGGCGCAGCGGGCGTTTCCAGGGTGTGGTCCCAGTGACTGGCGGTGACGTCCACGCCGCGCACCTCGATGTCGTGGCGACGGGCATCCTGCACAAGCTGCGACGGCGAGTAGAAACCCATCGGCAGGCTGTTCAGCAGACCGGCGTAGAAGGCCGCCGGTTCGTGGCGCTTCAGCCAGGCGGAGACGTACACCAGCAGGGCAAAGCTGGCGGCGTGGGACTCAGGGAAGCCATATTCGCCGAACCCCTGGATCTGTTTGAACACACGCTGCGCGAAGTCATGATCATGGCCACGGGCCAGCATGCCGTTGATCAGCTTTTCTTCGAAGTGGCCGAGCCCGCCGCGCCGTTTCCAGGCCGCCATGGCGCGGCGCAGCTGATCCGCCTCGCCAGCCGTGAAGCCGGCCGCCACCATGGCCAGCTCAATCACCTGTTCCTGAAAGATGGGGATGCCGAGCGTGCGCTCCAGTACCCGGCGCACGCCGTCACTGGAATAGTCCACCGGCTCGAGCCCCTGTCGACGACGCAGGTATGGATGCACCATGTCGCCCTGGATGGGGCCCGGGCGTACGATGGCTACTTCGATGACCAGGTCGTAGAAGTGGCGGGGCCTGAGGCGCGGCAGCATGGCGATCTGGGCGCGTGACTCCACCTGGAAGACACCGATGCTGTCGCCGCGTTGCAGCATGCGGTAGGTGGCCGGATCTTCCGCGGGAATGGCCGACACGGTAAGCGCCGTGCCGCGCCAGGCATTCACGGTGTCCAGGCATTTGCGGATGGCGGTAAGCATGCCGAGCGCCAGCACGTCCACTTTCAGCAGCCCGAGCGACTCCAGATCGTCCTTGTCCCACTGGATGACCGTGCGCTCAGCCATGGCGGCATTCTCCACCGGCACGAGCTGTGACAGCGGACCACGTGAGATGACAAATCCCCCCACGTGCTGTGACAGGTGGCGGGGGAAGCCGAGGATTTCGTTTACCAGTGACAGGAGCTGGCGGATGCGGGTGCCCTCCGGATCCACGCCCAGGCCGCGCAGGCGTTCGGCCAGCACCTCCTTGCGATCCCACCACGACAGGGAGCGGGCCATCAGATCCACCTGATCCAGGTCCAGCCCGAGCGCCTTGCCCACGTCGCGGATGGCGCTCTTCGGTCGGTAGGTGATGAGTGTGGCGGCCAGCGCCGCGCGGTCGCGTCCATAACGCTTGTACAGGTACTGGATGACTTCTTCGCGTCGCTCGTGTTCGAAGTCCACGTCGATATCGGGCGGCTCGTGGCGCTCCTTGGAAATGAACCGCTCGAACAACAGGTGCATGCGCGAAGGGTCCACCTCGGTGACAAAGAGGCAATAGCACACTGCCGAATTCGCGGCCGAACCGCGCCCCTGGCAGAGAATTTTCTGCGAACGGGCGAACTGCACGATGTCGTGCACGGTGAGGAAGTAGTACTCGTAGGCGAGTTCGCGGATGAGTACCAGCTCCCGTTCGATGAGTTGTCTGACGTCCGCGGGTACGCCCTGTGGCCAGCGTTCGGCCGCACCGGCCCAGGTGAGTTCGCGCAGCCAGTCCGTGGCCGTGCGGCCGGGCGGCACCAGTTCCTCGGGGTACTCGTAGCGCAGTTCGTCCAGACTGAAATTGCAACGCCCGGCGATGGCCAGGCTTTCGGCCAGCATTTCCGGCGGGTAGAGGCGTCGCAGATCGTCCAGAGGCCGCAGGTGTCGCTCCGCGTTGCCGAAACCGGCGGTGCCGAGTTCGCGCACGACGCATTTCAGACGCACGGCGGTAAGTACGTCCTGCAGGGCCTGTCGCTCAGGCATGTGCAGATGCACGTCGTTGCTGGCCACGATGGGCAGTTCCAGGCGCGTGGCCAGCGTGAGCGCTACAGCGGTCTGGTGCAGGTCGGTGCCGTCGCGAAACAGCTCCAGCGCCAGCCACAGGTTGCCGCGGCTTTCCGCGCGTAGTACTTCCCTGATGGCGTGGCCCTGGGCCATCAGGGTGTCGATGTCCACACGTGTGGCCCGGGCGGTGGCATGGTCCAGCGGTTTGTCGTTCGTGCGCACGGCATGGGGCAGGCAGGCACTGCCGGGTGGCCACAGCGTCAGGCAGTCGGCGAGGCCGAACCGGAAATCCTCCAGCGTGGCCTGGTACTGCCCCTTGGGCGATTGCCGCCGCAACCGCGTGATGAGCGCGGCAAGCTGGCCGTAGGCTGCGCGCGTGGGGGCCAGCAGCACCAGCTTGATGCCTTCCTCCAGCTGGAACTCGCTGCCGACGATGAGCTGGATGTCATGGGTCTTCGCGGCCACGTGGGCCTTGGCCAGGCCCGCGAAGGAGCATTCGTCGGTGATGGCGATGGCGCGGTAGCCCTGCTGCGCGGCGCGTGCCACCAGTTCTTCCGGATGCGAAGCACCGCGCAGGAAGCTGTAGTTGCTGATGACGTGCAGTTCGGCGAAGCCGTCGGGCGTTTCAGGCGAAATAACCATGCAGATACCACTGGCCGGTTTGATCCACGAATACCCAGCAGCGGGTACCGCCGCGATGGACCGCTACGAAGTAATCGCGGCTGAGCGGGTTGTCCCACCAGTGCCCCTGGATGCGCTCCGGCCCCTCGAGCAGCACCAGGTTGTCCACCCGCACCGGACGCGGCGCGGGGAACAGCCACAGGGGGCGCCGGCCCAGCGGCGCGGGGGCCGCGGCTTGGCGCGTATTCAGCCCGGCGGACTGCCCGGCCTGTTCGGGCGCGTGGCGATCCAGCGTGGTCAGCCGCAGACAGGCGCCATCGCCCAGGCGCGCATCCAGCTGGTCGACCAGGGTCGCGGGTGAGCCCCTGGCCGGGCCGCCCTCCAGTTCCGGGAACAGGGTGGTGGGCTGATCTTTCCAGGCGCGCAGCCGCTGTGCTTCCAGGCGGATATCCAGCACATCCTCGGGTAATTCCGTGGCGCTGAGCTTCAGTGCCGAGATGGCGGCGAAGGCTGCCGTTTCGCGCTGCGCCTGCGCAAAGCGCACCGTCATGCTCACCCGGGTAACGGTTTCCGGCGATCGGGCGGCATGGGTGCCGAATGTCCAGCGCAGCACCTCGGCGCCGAGCTGGCGGCCGATGAGCCAGTGGCTGAGCGTGGTGAGCAGCCGGTGCATGCAGGGTTGCACTGCTGCCTTGTCACGCAACGGTTCGAGAAGATGCAGTGTTTCGGCAAAGTGCCGGGTGGGCTGGATGCAGGGGCGAGGGTCCGGTCGCTCGCCCGTGAGGCGTTCCAGATAAGCGGCGAAGTCGCGTCCGAAACGCTGTGCCAGCTCCCGCCGCGGTAATGTCAGCAGTTGCCCCAGTGTAGTGAGGCCCATGTTGCCCAGGCGCTCCACGGTTTTTGCGGGCAGGGCAAGCTGATCGAGGCGCACCTGGGGCAGGGCGGGCACATTGGCGCGCGCCAGCGCCAGTGCCGCCAGCGGCGTTGCCGCGGGGCGCGTGCGTGCCTGGTGGCCGAGCTCCGCGCAGGCGGTGTTCACCTGATCCACCAGCGCCTGCACGTTGCCGAACAGTTTCAGGCTGCGGCCCACCTCCAGCACGATGCCCCCGGGCGGCACCAGGCTGACTTCGGCGCTGAAGCGGTACAGCACATCGGCCAGCAGTGCCAGGCGCCGGCTTTCGCGCTCATCGTTCTGTTGAAGATGGCGCAGGGTGTCCGGCGTCAGGCTGCGCGCCGTGGCCAGGGAGTTTCCGGGGGCAATGCCAAGCGCCCGGGCGGTGTCGTTGCAGGCCACCACACGCTGATCACGCACCAGCACCATTGGTTGCGCGCTGGCGTGTCCGGCAGCTTGTTCTTCCGCCGCTGGCGTGTCGGTATCCGATGCAGGCAGTGGTTTTTCACGCGCTGGCAGCATGCCCCCGGTGGCGACTTCGAGGCCAAAGGCGGGCAGATGGACGCCGAGCCACAACATCAGTGCGTGATCCTCGGTGAGGATCCGGTGTTGGCGGGCAGTGGCCAGGCGGCGCCGGGGTTTGGCAGCCACCGCGCCCGCTCCTCGCGCCAGAAGGCCAGTTGAGCCAGCACATCGGCACGGGTTGCGCGCTGCTGGTCCAGTTCCAGGTGCAGCCCCTGCACCGGCCAGCCGCCGTGGCGTTTGACGATGTCCACGGCCAGCCGTTGCCGCCCATCCGTCTGTTCCCCGGCCGCCAGCCGCAGCCGCAGGCTGGCGAACGATGCCTGGCGCAGCGCGGTGAGCGGGCGGAACAGGCAGAACAGCGTGTTGCCCTGGCGGGCGGCAACCTGCAGGCGCTGCACCTCCCGCTGCCCGAGGCGGGTGTCGTCGAGCCAGGCCAGCACCATGGCGCAGGTGCCTGAGCGGGCGGCCCGTTCTGCCGCCCACAGGGCGCGTGCGTGGGGATCGTCCGCACTTTCTTGCTGCCGGCTGCGACGCCCGTGGGTCTGCCGCTGACGCGGAGCACCTCTGTCAGCACGGGTGTTGTTGTCCGTGCGCACCAGCAGCATGCGCCCGGCATCGATACCGGCGGCGGTCAGACCAGGGGCATAGGGCAGAAAGGGCGGGTTGAGCCAGAGTACCCAGCGGCCGGCGTTCTTCGTAATCTGCGCCAGCGCGGAACCAAGCAGCTGCAGTTCGCCGATACCGGGCTGTGCCAGGCACAGCTCACTTACCGCGCCAGTGGGCCAGCCGCCGCCCGGCAGGTAGCGGTCCAGTATCGGGAAGCCGCTGGGGATGCTCGTGCCACGGTAGGCGGCAGCACGGTACAGGCGATCGGCGCGCCAGAGATCCGGGTGATCGAGCAGTGAGGTTATCGTCATGGCGATAACTGTATATATATACAGGGTCGGCCAGATTATCTGTATGGATATACAGTTTCAAGAGCCGCAGCCGTGGCAAACGCGCCGCCGATCCCGGGAACACCTATTCATCCTTACTTGCCGCCACTAATGCCCCCGCGAGTGAGTGGCACACGGATGTGCCGCCGCGACGGCACAAGCCGGCGCGTTGCGACCAGAGGGAGCGAGGCAAGGGCAGGAGGCCCGCAGCCGTGGGAAACAGCCCACCACGGACGAACCAGTCCGGCCAGGCAACTCCCGCAGTCTCCAGCCTCGTCTGCAAGTGAGCGGCACACGGATGTGCCGCCGCGACGGCATAAGCCGGCGCGTTGCGACCAGAGGGAGCGAGGCAAGGGCAGGAGGCCCGCAGCCGTGGGAAAAGATGCCCGCAGCCCGGGTAACCAATATAGTAGTCCGCTTCAAATCGAGCCTCGGTGATCATGGCCTACGACTACGATCTGTTTGTCATTGGTGCGGGCAGCGGCGGTGTGCGCGCCAGTCGCATGTCGGCGCGCGCGGGCGCGCGGGTGGGGGTGGCGGAATCCACCTATCTGGGCGGTACGTGCGTCAACGTCGGCTGCGTGCCGAAAAAACTCTTTGTCTACGGCGCGCACTTCGCCGAGGAATTCGAGGACGCCGCCGGCTTTGGCTGGCAGGTGGGTGAGCGGCAGTTCCACTGGCCGACGCTCAGGGACAACAAGACGAAGGAAATCGAACGTCTGAACGGCATCTACGAGAACCTCCTCAACGGTGCCGGTGTCACCATCCACCGCGGCCATGCGCGCTTCGTGGATGCGCACACGCTGGAGGTCGACGGCACGCGGGTGACGGCGGACAGGATCCTGATTGCCTCAGGCAGCCGTCCGTTCCGGCTGGACGTGCCCGGCGCCGAGCACACCATCACATCGAACGAGGCGTTCTACCTGCCGGAATTTCCCGGTCATGCCACCGTCATCGGCGGCGGCTACATTGCCGTCGAGTTCGCCGGTATCTTCAACGGCCTGGGCGCGGACACGCACCTGCTGTATCGCGGCCCGCTGTTCCTGCGCGGTTTCGATAGTGGCGTGCGCGAATTTGTCAGGGACGAACTCGTGACCAAGGGTATCCATCTGCATTTCGATGCGCAGGTGACGTCCGTCTCGCTGGAGAACGGCCGCAAGCGCCTGCACCTGAGTAATGGCGATTCCCTGCTCACCGACCTCGTGCTGTGCGCCATCGGCCGGGTACCCAACACGGAGGGGCTGGGCCTGGAGAATTGCGGTGTCGCGCTGACGGAACATGGCGCCGTGCGGGTGGACGACTACTTCCAGACGTCGGTGGAGAACATTTACGCCATCGGCGACGTGATCGATCGCATGCAGTTGACGCCGGTGGCCATCGCCGAGGGCATGTGCATCGCCAACAACCTGTTCGGCACCGGCCCGAAGCGCAGCCAGGACTACAGCAACGTGGCCACGGCGGTATTCTGCCAACCGAATATCGGCACGGTGGGTGTTACCGAGGACGAAGCGCGGGCGCTGTATCCCATCCGCGTGTTCGAGACGGATTTCCGGGCCATGAAGCACACGCTCACCGGCCGCCAGGAACACACCTACATGAAGCTGATCGTGCGACAGACGGACGATCGGGTGGTAGGTGCGCATATGGTGGGGCCGGATGCCGGCGAAATAATCCAGGGGCTGGCGGTGGCGATGAAGGCCGGAGCCACCAAGGCGCACTTTGATGCCACCGTGGGCATTCATCCCACGGCGGCGGAGGAATTCGTGACAATGCGGGAGGCGGCACGATGACGGGAATGAAAATTCGGATGGCGCTGGTGGCGCTGGTGGCGCTGCTGGTCGCGCCGTCCACGTGGGCCGGTCAGGTGGTGCTCTTTCTCGGCGATGGCATGGGCGTGTCGACCATTACGGCGGGACGCATCCTTGACGGTCAGCTCAAGGGCGGCTCCGGCGAGGACAACCAGCTGGTATTTGACACGTTCCCCAACGTGGCGCTGATCAAGACGTACAACACCGACATGCAGGTGCCGGATTCGGCCGGCACCATGAGCGCCATCATCACCGGGGAGAAGACGCGCTTCGGTGTCCTGTCGGTGAGCCCCGCCGTACCGCGTGGTGACTGCGCGCAAAGCCTGGCAGGCGCGCTGCCGACATTGCTTGAACAGGCGGAAGACACCGGCTACGCCACCGGCGTGGTCACGACCACGCGCATTACCCATGCAACGCCGGCCGCCACCTATGCGCACGTGCCGGAACGCGACTGGGAAGACGATACACACATGCCCGCCGCGGCGCGGGACGCCGGTTGCCGGGACATTGCCCGTCAGCTGGTGGAGTTTGCGCATGGCGATGGCATCGACGTGATCCTGGGCGGCGGACGCGCGGCGTTCATGCCCGGCGACCAGTCCGATCCGGAGTATCCGCACATCAAGGGCAGTCGCTCGGACGGCAACGATCTGATTGCTGCCTGGCAACAAGGTGGCAAACGACGCGCCTACGTGTGGAATGCGGAGCAGTTCAGGGCACTGGCCGGCAAGGACCAGGTGCTGGGACTGTTCGAACCCTCGCACATGCAGTGGGAAGCCGATCGCACGAAGGATGTGGCGGGTGAACCGTCGCTGGCGGAGATGACCGGTCTGGCCATCCGTACGCTGAAGGCCCGGTCCCGTAACTTCTTCCTGCTGGTGGAAGGCGGTCGCATCGACCACGGTCACCATGCTGGCAATGCCTATCGGGCGCTGCACGACGTGGTGGCCTTCAACGCCGCGGTGGCTGTGGCGGCCGAGGCGATCGACGCCAGGCGTGGTCTTGTGCTGGTGACCGCGGACCACAGCCATACGTTGACGATGGCGGGCTACCCGCCGCGGGGCAATCCCATCCTGGGCAAGGTGCCGGTGATTCCGGGTGGCGGTGAAGGCGGTGCGCCGACGTACGCTTATCCCACATTGGGGTATGCCAACGGTCCCGGTGGCGGCAAGCCGCTGGATGACTACGCGGACGTGGATACGCAGGCCGGTGATTTTCGGCAGCCGGCGACGTTTCCCATGCAGTCGGAGACCCATGGCGGCGAAGATGTGGCGGCCTTCGCGCGCGGCAGAGGCGCGGATCTGGTGCGCGGTGTGATGGAACAGAACCAACTCTACGATGCCCTGTACCGGGGCCTGTTCGGTCGGACGCCGAAACGGTGAGTGCAATCGAAAGTGCCCTGAACTGGCTCGACAGCCTGCTGGGCAGCGCGGCCTGGTTTCCGTTCGTATTGCTGGGTGTGGGTCTGTTCTTCACCGTGTATCTGGGCTTCCCCCAGATCCGCTACTTCCGTCATGCCACGCAGGTGCTGCGCGGCAAACACACCCGTGCGGGCGCCCCGGGTGATGCCAGTCACTTTCAGGCCCTGTCCACTGCGCTGTCCGGCACCGTGGGCACCGGCAACATCGGCGGTGTTGCGTTTGCCATTTATCTGGGTGGGCCGGCGGCGCTGTTCTGGATGTGGATGACGGCTGTGGTTGGCATGACCACAAAATTTGCGGAAGTGACCATCTCGCACAAATACCGGGTAACCGACGATGCGGGGCTGATGGCTGGCGGACCCATGTACTACATGGAGCGTGGGCTTGGCATGAAGTGGCTGGCGGTGGCGTTTGCGCTGGCTACGGTGATCAGTTCCTTCGGCAGCGGCAACCTGCCTCAGAGCAACAATATTGCCGCCGGCGTGGAAGCGTCGTTCGGTATTCCGACGTGGGTCACGGGTGGCGTGCTGGCGATCGTGCTCGGGTTGGTCATCGTAGGCGGTATACATCGCATCGCCGCGGTTGCCGGTACGCTGGTGCCGTTCATGGGTATCTTCTACGCGCTGGCCGCGGTCAGTGTGGCTATCAGCAACGCCGAGAACATCCTGCCGTCACTGCAGCGAATCGTTTTCGATGTCTTCAACGGTTCCTCCGCCGCGGGTGGCTTCCTGGGCGCAACGTTTGCCTACGCGTTCAACCGCGGGGTCAACCGGGGACTGTTTTCCAATGAAGCCGGACAGGGATCCGCGCCAATCGCGCACGCGGCGGCGCGTGCCGACGAACCGGTATCCGAAGGCATGGTGGCCATTCTCGAACCGTTCATCGACACCATCGTCATCTGCACGCTGACCGGCCTGGTGATCCTGTCATCCGGCGTGTGGACGCAGAAGTTCGCCAACGATTTTGCCCCCTTCGATACCGAGATCGTGCAAGGCAGCTATACCGAAGCGAACCCCCGGCACGTGCGGGAACTGTTCGCGCACCTGGATCTGATACCACCGGCGGATGACCCTGTACAGCCGTTCACCGGGAGCATCGACGTGGTGGACGGCGAACTGCGCACGGGCGACATCACGATCCTGCACAACCGTTCCATTGCCGAGCAGGTGCGGGTGCTACAGGGTGGCATGCCGTTCACCGGCACGCTGGCGGTAGTCGACGGCAAACCGGTGACGGAAGGGGTTTCGCTTCGCGGGCATTCGCTGCTGCATTCGGTGCCGCTGACCGCGGAAGCGTTCAAGCGCAGCTTTCTGGGTGAGTTCGGCCAGTATGCGGTGACGCTCGGACTCGTGCTGTTTGCGTTTTCCACCGCCATTGCATGGTCGTATTACGGCGATCGCGCCATCACCTACCTGTTCGGCGTGCGAGCCGTCATGCCTTATCGGATGCTCTACGTGACGGGCTTTTTCCTCGCGACCGTGGTCGATACCGGACTCGTGTGGTTGATATCGGCGGTGACGCTGGCACTGATGACGCTGCCGAATCTGCTGGGCCTGATGCTGATGCGCCGCGAGATCAAGGACACGGTGAACGACTACTGGAGGCGCTACCACGACAAATGATGGTGGCGCCGCCGTCAGGGAAGCGCCAGGCAGGCCGTGCACAGGGCCATGGGGTGTTGCGCCGGCGCAAGCAGTCGACTCAACGTCTTCCAGTGGCCGAATGCGCCGGAAGGCAAGAACGCCGGCGGAGGCCGGGATGCCAGCAAGCTGTTCAGTTGCGTGCCAAGGCTGCTCTCGGCGAGTGAGCGCAACAGTGCCATACGCGCATCGACCGGCGGGGTGAATTCCCGCACCTTCCACGCCTTCAGCCCGGTAAGTTCCGCCGCACGGTTCACGGCATCATCCAGGCCGCCGATGGCATCCACGAGGCCGATCTCCTGCGCCCTGGCACCCAGCCACACACGACCCTCGGCGATCTCCCGCACCCTGTCGAGGGGAAGATTGCGGCCTCTGGACACCAGGTTGACGAAGTCGCCGTACAGGCGGTCCACGTTGGCCTGCATGATGCGCGTGAAGGGCGCGCCGGGATCGCCGAAGGGATTGCGTAATGTCGACAGCGGGGTTGTGCCGACGCCATCGCTGCGGATGCCGATTTCAGCGAGGCTGTCAGCGAACGAGGGGAATACCGAAAACACGCCGATCGAACCAGTGATGGTTTGCGGGTAGGCATAGATGGCGTCTGCCGTGGCGGCAATCCAGTAGCCGCCTGATGCCGCCATCGTTGCCATGGACACGACAACCGGCTTGCCCGTGACCTGGGCAAGTTCGAGTTCCTTGCGGATGAGTTCGGAATGGAAGGAACTGCCGCCGGGTGAGTCGATGCGTACGACAATGGCGCGAATACCGTCGTCTTCCCGGGCGCGCCGGATGAGCGCCGTCATTTCGTCGGCGTCGATGACCTGTTCGCCGTCGACGCGTGGAAAGATCGGTCCGGACATACGGATCAGCGCGATGTTTCCCTCGCCCGCGGGAGATCCTGCGCCGCTGGTGGCGGCAAGGTAATCCGCGACGCTGACGGCATTGAACTTTCCGTGTGCATCCGCGCCGGCCAGGTCCGCCACGCGGGCGTTGAAAGCATCCGGCGTCAACAGCTCGTCCACCAATCCGGCTTCCAGGGTGGCTACGGCGATGCTGCCATCGGCATCCGCCACGCGCTGGTCGATGTTGCTGGTGAAAGCGGTGAAGGCATCGTCCGGCAGCTTGCGGCCTGAGGTGATGGTGGTGACGTAGTCCTGCCAGAGGCCATCCACCAGTTCACGGCTTTCCTCCCGGGCGGCATCGGACATGCCGGTTTCCGTAAAAGGCTCTACGGCCGATTTGTAGCGGCCGGCCCGGAAGACGTGCATGTTGACTTTCAATCTATCCAGCAACTCCTTGAAATACAGGGAATAGGAGCCAGCACCGTCAAAGAGCACCATCCCCTGGGGATGCAGGTACAGCGCATCGGCCGCGCTTGCCAGACGGTATTGCTGCTGCGTGAAGAAATCGCCATAGGCCAGCACCTGTTTACCGGCGGACTGAAAATTTCGCAGTATTCTTGTCAACGCGTCGGCATGCACGGCGCTCAGCTGGGTGAGTTGGTGCAGATCAAGAACAATGGCGCGGATCCGGTTGTCTTCCCGCGCGCGCTCGATGGCGGAGAGCAGGTCCGAAATCAATACTTCCTGTCCGCGCCGGCCACCGGACAACAGCGCTTCCAGCGACAGATCCGAACTTGCCTGCTCCACGACCTGGCCTTCCGGCGCAATGAGCAGGGCCGTGCGGTCGGCAACCGACACCCCGCTGCACCGACTCAGCAGGCTTGTCAGAATCAGGGCCGCAATCAGCAGGAAGAGGAGATTCAGGGTCACTTCCCGGGCCGTGGTGATGCCATTGCCGATGCGCTGCCATATGCTGGACCTGGCCATGAACTTCCGTGCGTTGCTGCCGATGGGGGCGCAAGCATGCCACAGGCCACCCGGATTGGTGAGCGCGTGCGAGTGGTCCACCGTCAGGGTTTTGACGTGCTTGTCGCGGCAAGACACAGTGGCCAGACTCGCCACCTTTGCGGAGACACCCTGATGCTGTGGACCTGGTCCGATCTGCTGGCCGCTACCAATGGGCGTGCCCTGGGCGGGACGCCGCCATCCGGTATCGAGGGCATCTGCATCGATACCCGACAACTGCGGAGCGGCGATCTGTTTGTTGCGCTGGCCGGCGATCCCGGACCCCGCTTTCAGGCTTCGTCACGCAGCGACAGGGACGGGCACGACTATCTTGACAGTGCAATGAAAGCGGGCGCCGCCGCAGTTCTGGTCAGTCGTGAGGGCGATCTGCCAGCGCTTCCCGGTATTCGGGTGGCCGACACCCTGGATGGGCTCTGGGCTCTCGGCCGCTGGCGACGTCGACAGCTTGCCGTCCCCGTGGTGGCAGTTACGGGGAGTAGCGGCAAGACGACCGCCAAGAGCTTCCTGGCCGCGGCGCTACAGGCCTGGTCGGAGCCGGGTAGCCTGAACAACCATATTGGCGTACCCCTTTCGGTTGCCCGCACGCCTGCCGAAGTACCGGCGGCCGTCTATGAGGTCGGCACCAATCACCCCGGCGAAATTCTGCCCCTGGCGCAACTGGTCGCCCCGGACGTGTCCGTGGTACTCAACGTGCATCCCGCTCACATAGGCAATTTTCAGGACATTTCCGCGTTGCGGGCGGAGAAACTTTCCATTGCCAGGGCGCTCCGTCCTGGCGGTACGTTCGTCTGTGAGGCCTCGCTTGAGGCGTCGGCGCCCTCAGGTTGTCGTCTGTTGACCTTTGGCGATTCATACGGGGCGGACGTCCGGCTGGTGGACGTCAGTGGGGATACCGCACGCTACGACCTCGGAGGGAGATCTTTTTCAGCCCATGTGCCCGCCGGCGGACGCCATCGCGCGATGACACTGGCGGCGGTCATTGGGGTCTGCATGGCGTTGGAGTTGCCTCTGGACCGGGCACAGGCGTTGCCGGATGAGCTCATCCCGGCCGGCCGGGGACGCTGGCATGACGCCGGCGGCATCATCGTGGTGGATGACAGCTACAACGCCAATCCCGGCAGCATGAACGCCTCCCTGTGCAGTTTTGTCGACAGTTTTACAGGACGTGGGCGGCGTCTGGCATTGCTGGGAGAAATGCTGGAGCTTGGCGAAGATGCCGAATCGCTGCACCTTACAATGGCTCCGAACCTACAGCCGCTCGACGGCTTCTGGGCGGTAGGCGAGGGGATGCGTGTGCTGCGTCATCTGCCCAATTGCCTGGGTTGGCAAGCCGCTGCTGACGAGCGCCTGCTGAGCGACGTCACCGCGCACCTGCGGGCTGAGGACGCCCTGTTGGTCAAAGGCAGCAACCGGGTCTTCTGGGGCTCCCGCTTTACTGAACGGCTCGTTGACACGCTGCGAAGCAGGTGATTCGCGCCTTTCAGTCAAATAAATGTCTATTTTTAGCCGCAGTCGGTGTAGCCATGTTCCGGTAATCGCATCGCTACCTGGACGGTGAACGGTTTCGATCCCGGGGCCGACGGTGGAAAGTCCGCTACGCAAGCCATCAGCCTGATGCAGCGACGCATCCGGTCGCCAGCGATGCCCGCGCCTGAATGTCCCAGGTCGCCGGGATGAGCGGGGACAATCCGCCGCCTGCCGCATCAACGTGGTGGCGTGGCACATCCAGTTGCCATCAACGCGCGCAGGTGGACGTTTCAGGGATCTGCTGCCGCGACGGTCCAAGGCGGCGCGTTACGAATAATTGAGAGCGAGGCAAGTCGGGATGCCGGTAGGCGGGGTTAAAAAAAAGCCCGGCGTGGGGGACGCCGGGCAACTACCATTAGGAGTCACACAAAACGGGATCTGCATCCCGTATCGTCACCGGTCGTTGGGGGGGGGGAGATCCGGCGGCGACAGTCGAAGTAAAGCACCTGATCGCAATTCTTCCAGTGACGTGGTTCCTATTTCCGCTTTCCGACGTGGCATACTGGCGGCCATGATCACCGACATTCACGGCCGCACCTTCCGCAACCTGCGTATCAGCCTGACGGCGGCATGCAACTATGCGTGCACCTATTGCGTGCCCAACGGGAAGAAGCTGGTACCGGCGGAATCCGAGCTGAGCGCCGATCACATCGTGCGGGCGGTATCCCTGCTCATGGCGGTTGGTGGCGTGGAGAAAGTCCGGGTCACCGGCGGTGAGCCATTGTTGTCACCGAAAGTGGACGCAGTGTTGCCGGCATTGATGCGCCTGCCGCTGCAGGATGTCGGTTTGACCACCAACGGGCAGTTTCTGCTGCGCAAGGCGGACATGCTGATCGGCTCGGGCATCAGGCGTATCAACGTCAGTCTGGATACTCTGGATCCCCGCGCATTTCGCGAAATTGCCCGTTCGGGCGATCTGGCTACGGTGCTGGCAGGCATCGATCGCATGGCCGCAGCAGGCGTACAGATCCGCATCAACATGGTGCCCATGCGCTCGGCCAATCTGGATCAGGTGCTGCCCATGCTGGAGTACTGTCTGGATCGAGGCTTTGAACTACGGTTCATCGAGCTCATGAAGATGGGGCACCTGCGTGCGGGCAACCAGTTCAACCGTGACTTTCTCGGCATGGACGAGTTGCTGGAGACCATTGGCTCCCGCTATGAATACGCCCGGACGGATGCGCCTTTCGACTCTACGTCCGTACGGTTCGAGATTCCCGGGCGTGGTGTATTTGGCATCATCGCCAATGAATCTGAGCCTTTCTGTGCCTCGTGTACGCGCTTGCGTCTGTCCTCCGACGGGCGCCTTTTCGGATGCCTGTCCAGCCTGCGGTCTCACGACATCCGCCCCCTGCTCGCGCTCCCGGATGGGGAAGCGGAGGCGGCGCTGGTCGCGGTACTGGGTAACGCGCTGGCCGACAAACAACCTGTACGGTTTCAGGGCGAAGTGACCGTCATGAAGTTTATCGGCGGCTGAGACTGGTCTATTCACACCGCCTATTCACACCGCCTATCCACGAAACCTATCCACAGAGCCTATCCACACGGACCATGTGTTTGTCCGTGCCGGTTGTTCGTCAAAGAGTTAGCGGCTTTTCCTATACTGATTTCACGTCAAGAGGGAACGCCAAAATGCGTGTCGGTTCCATGCCCATACTGCTTGTCCTCGCCGCCGCTGTCGCTGGTTGCAGCATCGCCCGGCCGCATCCGGATCTGGTGGATTCCCTCCGTGCTGTTCGTGTGTGGGGTGATGTGACCGTCACGAGCAGCGAGCGCTGGGTTCTTCCCAGGCTGGCGACCGTGACGGTAGCGCATGCGGACAACCGGGTGGACGACCCACGACTGGCAGCGGCAGGTGCGGGGCTGGCAAGTTATCTGCATGTGATCGATGCGACGGCAAACTGGTGTCTGCTGGTGCATTGGCCGGATGTCGCGGAGAGCGCGGCGCCACCCGTGGCGGAGGGCCAGCGCTCCTGGTGGCAAAGGTCCCTGGATTCCGGTCGGGATGCCATCACGCGCGCGGCCGATCGCGGTACGCTGCTCGTGGACGTTGTGCATCGGCCGGATGCCGCGCTCGTAACCCGGCTGGAAGTGCACATCGATCCCTGGTTGCGCGGCCGTGACTGGCAGGACGAGACAACGTTGCGCCAGGCATTCGACGCGGTTGGACGCACCCTCACGGGTGGCTGAGTCAAGGTGTCTGGCAGGTAGACTTCACGCACATGACGGCGCAGACATTGGATGATCTTTTCTCTGAACTCGAAGCGGCGGAACGAGAACGCCGCAGACCTCCCGTGGCCCGCTGGCAGCCGACGCGGGAAGGCGTGATTGACATCCGTATTGCCGCCGATGGTACCTGGTATCACGAGGGGACCGCGTTCCAGCGTCCTGCACTGGTGCGACTCCTCGCTTCGGTCCTGCGCCGGGACGGCGATGCATACTTTCTGGTTTCTCCCCAGGAGAAGCTGCGGATCGACGTCGCCGACGTGCCGCTACTGGCGCTGGATTTCGAGTACCGCGGCGAAGGTGACTCAACCGATATCCTGTTCACGACGAATGGCGGTGATTACGTGACGGTGGATGCGGAGCATGCCATCACCCTGCGCGGAGACAGGCCATATCTGCACGTGCGGGACGGGCTTGAGGCGCTGATCGTGCGGTCAGCGTTCTATCGCTTGCTGGACCTGGGAGTAGATGTCGGTGGCGCGATCCGGCTGCACAGCCGTGGGCAGGCCTTCGATCTGCCCTATTGACGCGCGGACGGTTGAGGCGCGGACGGAAGCCCGCCCGCGCACGCCGGACAACTGCTACATGTTCGGGTAGTTCGGGCCACCGGCGCCTTCCGGTACCACCCATGTGATGTTCTGCGATGGATCCTTGATATCGCAGGTCTTGCAGTGCACGCAGTTCTGGGCGTTGATCTGGAACCGTGGCCCGGACTCCTCCCGCACGATTTCATAGACCCCGGCCGGGCAGTACCGCTGGGCCGGTTCGTCCCAGGTGGGCAGGTTCTTCTGAATCGGAATGGACGGATCCTTCAGGACGAGATGGCAGGGCTGATCCTCCTCGTGGTTGGTGTTGCTCAGAAACACCGAGGACAGCCGGTCGAACGACAGCACGCCATCAGGCTTTGGATAGTTGATCGGCTTGCAGGCTGAGGCCGGCTTCAGCGTGGCATGATCCGGTATGGGGTCTTTCAGCGTCCACGCCACGTTGCCGCCGAACCAGCTGTCCACCAGGGCCGCCGCCGAGCCCATCAGGGCGCCGAATTTGTGCAGGCTGGGCGCGGCATTGCGCGAACGATGCAGTTCGTCGTAGAGCCAGGACGCCTCGAAGTTTTCCTTGAACTCCGTCAGCTCGGTGTGCGATTCACCACGCGCCAGCGCCGCGGCGATCGTATCCGCGGCCAGGATGCCGGATTTCATCGCGGCGTGGCTGCCCTTGATCTTCAGTACGTTGAGGAAGCCGGCGTCGTCGCCCACCAGGATACCGCCGGGGACGATGTTCTTCGGCAGCGCCTGGATGCCGCCCTTGATGATGGCACGCGCGCCGTAGGAAACCCGCTTGCCGCCCTTGAGCACGCTCGCGATCAGCGGATGCTGCTTCCAGCGCTGGAACTCCTCGAATGGCGACAGGTGCGGGTTGGTGTAGCACAGGTCAACGATGAGCCCCAGCGACACCTGGTTGTTCTCCAGGTGGTAGAGATAGGAACCACCGGTCGCCTGACCCGGAAGATGGCCCAGCGGCCAGCCGAGCGAATGCAGCACGCGTCCTGGCACGTGATTTTCGGGGTCGACATCCCATAGCTCCTTGAAGCCGATACCGTAGTGCTGGGTACTGGCATCGGCGTCCAGGGCGAATCGCTCGATCAGTTGCTTGCCGAGATGCCCGCGACACCCTTCGGCGAAGACCGTGTAGCGGGCCAGCAGTTCGTAGCCCGGCGTGTAGGTCCCCTTGTGTTCGCCTTCGCGGCTGACGCCCATGTCGCCGGTGGCGATACCGCGCACGCTGCCGTCCTCGTTGTACAGTACTTCGGAGGCGGCAAACCCTGGAAACAGGTTCACGCCAAGGGCTTCCGCCTGCTCGCCGAGCCAGCGGCAGAGGTTGCCAAGGCTGATCGCGTAGTTACCGTGGTTGTGCAGGTCCTTGGGGATGAACAGCTTCGGTACCTTGATGCGATTGACGTCGTTGACCATGTAATAGACGTCGTCTTCGGTGACCGGATTGGTCAGCGGCGCGCCGCGCTCGGCCCAATCAGGGAACAGTTCATTCAGCGCGCGTGGCTCGAATACCGCGCCGGAAAGGATATGGGCGCCGATTTCGGAGCCTTTTTCCACCAGGCAGACGCTGATTTCCTGGCCGCTGCGTTCCGCGATCTGCATCAGGCGGATGGCGGTGGCGAGTCCGCCAGGGCCGCCGCCCACGATGACCACGTCAAATTCCATCGATTCGCGCTGTACCGCGTCGTCCATCTCTCTGAGCACCTTTGGATGAAAGTGCCCGATTATACCCGACATCCATGGATGGGCAGGAGGCTGGTTGACCCCTCTCGGGGCACCGGCGACAATACCGCGCCTTTTTTCCAGACATATCACGCTCACGGGCCGCCTGGATGGCCCGTTTTCATGTGTGACCGCGGGAGAGGGCCCGTCGACAGGCCGCTGCACGTAGCGGGATGTGCGGAGTGAACAGGCGATCGATGCCAGTGAGAATTGCGATTCGCGCGAAGGCTTCGGGATGCGCCGGCCGGTGTCTAACACGGTGGCCGGCTGAGAGCTTTCCCGGAGATTGCCTGCGGACCCGCCGGTCAGAGCATCGGATTCGTGTGGGAAGCACGGCGCTTCCATCCGTTTCGCCCGTGCAGGCGAGCGATTTGAACGACGTTAACGCAACCAAGTAGAGGGCTACATGAAGGTACTGGTACCAGTCAAACGTGTGGTCGACGCCAATGTGAAGGTGCGGGTTAAATCCGACGGCACGGGTGTTGATCTCAGCAATGTAAAAATGGCGGTGAATCCGTTCTGTGAAATCGCCATCGAAGAGGCCGTGCGTTTGAAGGAAGCCGGCGTGGCCACGGAGGTGGTGGCGGTTTCCGTTGGTGGCCAGGCTTGTCAGGAACAGTTGCGCACCTGTCTGGCGCTGGGCGCCGATCGCGCGATTCTGGTGCAAACCGACGCCGAGCCGCAGCCGCTGGGTATTGCCAAGGCCCTGAAAGCCGTGCAGGAGAAAGAGGGCGCTCAACTTGTCATATTCGGCAAGCAGAGCATCGATGGCGACAACAGTCAGACCGGCCAGATGTTTGCTGCGCTCACCGGCATGGCGCAGGGCACGTTTGCCTCGAAGGTGAGCGTGGCGGATGGCAAGGTGGAGGTCACCCGAGAAATCGACGGCGGCCTGCAGACCGTGCGCATTTCCCTTCCCGCTGTCGTGACGACTGACCTGCGTCTGAACGAGCCGCGCTACGCGTCGCTGCCGAACATCATGAAGGCGAAGAAAAAGCCGCTGGATGTCGTCGCTCCCTCCGATCTGGGCGTGGATCTCACGCCCACCGTCAAGGTGTTGTCGGTTGAGCCGCCAAGCGAGCGCGGCGCCGGTGTGAAAGTGGGTTCCGTTGAGGAGCTGGTGGACAAACTGCGCAATGAAGCAAAGGTGATCGCATGAGCATCCTGGTAGTAGCTGAACACGACAACAAGGAACTGAAGGCGGCAACGCGCGTTGCGGTGGCCGCGGCCCAGGCGATTGGCGGTGACGTCGATATTCTGGTTGCGGGTGCCGGTTCGGGCGCCGTGGCCGATGCCGCGGCCAAAGTACCGGGCGTGCGTAAGGTGCTGCATGCCGATAACGCCGTTTATGGCAATCAGCTTGCTGAAAATATTGCCGGTCTTGTCGCCGAGGTGGGGGCGGGCTACGGCCACGTGCTGGCGGCGCACACGACGAGCGGCAAGAACTACCTTCCCCGGGTTGCCGCGTTGCTGGATGTGGCGCAGATTTCCGACATCGTGGCTGTCGTGGATGCGCAGACGTTCAAGCGGCCCATCTACGCCGGTAACGCCATTGCGACGGTGCAGTCCTCGGATGCGATCAAGGTCGTTTCCGTTCGTGGCACGGCGTACGACCCCGTTCCGGCGGAAGGTGGCAGCGCATCGATCGAAGCCGTTGACTCCGTAAAGGATGCCGGTATCTCCGAATTCGTCAGCGAAGAAATCGTGAAATCCGCGCGGCCGGAGCTGACCGCGGCGAACATCATCATCTCCGGTGGTCGGGGCATGGGCAGTGAAGAGAACTTCAAGCTGCTGGATGGCATTGCTGACAAACTGGGAGCCGCAATTGGTGCTTCCCGGGCGGCGGTGGATGCCGGTTTTGCGCCGAACGACATGCAGGTGGGTCAGACCGGCAAGATCGTGGCCCCGGACCTGTACATCGCCGTCGGCATTTCCGGCGCTATTCAGCACCTGGCCGGCATGAAAGACAGTAAGGTCATTGTTGCCATCAACAAGGACGAAGACGCACCGATCTTCCAGGTGGCGGACTACGGACTTGTTGCCGATCTCTTCAAGGCATTGCCGGAACTCGAATCCCTGCTCTGATGCAGTTCGGCGGGTTTGTGCGACTGGGGTGACGCTGGCAGGCGGTTCCGGGGCCGACAAGGCCTCGCGAACCGACGTCCGGCGCACCGCTGATGAGTTTCTGACGCCGACTTACTGACAAAAGTCGACACCGGTCGACTTTTGCCCCAGCGGTAAAGGGAGTACCCTAACAACTCTCCCGCAACACACGAGGAGTGACCCTGTGGCAGTTTACGAATTGAATGGCGGTAATTTGCTGCGCGTCGCGCGCAGCATTGACGGCAAGCTCCAGCAGCAGTACTTCAGCCTCATCGGCCTCAGCAAGACCCAGCAGGCAGCGGTTCGTCGCGAGGCGAAAGGTGTCGACGAAAAGTGGGCGGCGCTGCAATCCAAGGCCAAAGACAAGCGCGTGCGCACTGCCGTTACGCCGAAGAAACACACGACGGGAATCCGGGGCATCAACCTCGTTTACCGTCCCTCACCGGCTTTTCGCGTCCAGGTCCAGGCCGGCGGCAAGTCGATGGTGCGCGAATTTTCGGTGAAGCGAATGGGCGCGGAAACCGCCTGGAACGATGCCCTGAAGTTTCTCGCGGAGTGCCGGGGTTATGCCCGGATTCCGGCCGACTGGAAGACCCGCATGCCGAAAGTGCCGAAAAAAGCGCCCGCGAAACGCTGATTGCGCGCCTTTCCGCACCGGCCGCTCATCCTCGGGTGAGCGGCTTTTCTTTTTCTGGCGCCTGGTTCTTGGCGCTCAGCGTGGGACGTCGCGTTTTGCGGTGTACCAGGTCACCGGGTGTGAGTAGTCGTGGACGGCATCGACGATATTGAGAACCAGGGCGAACAGCGCCATACGAATGATGACGCCATTGTCCGTCTGCCTGAAAATGGCCAGATTCGGGTTCTCGATGAGGTCGTCGTCAAGCTCCTGGGCGTTGGCGCGAGAATCGCGTGGCAGGGGATGCATGATCACCGTGTTGGGCTCGCAATGCTGGGTGTACATGCTCTGGTTCAGACGGAATAGCCCCTTGTAGCGATTGGCCTCCTCCTCCGAGGGAAAGCGCTCCTCCTGGGTACGGGTCACGTAGAGGATGTCCATGTTGTTCACGCCGGCGGAGAGTTCGTTGTAAAACTCCACGCGGTGGCCACGGTTCTGCAGCTCCGCCGTGATTTCGGCTGGAAGTTCCAGGCCCGGCGGGCTGACGAGATTGAACCGGACGTTGTCGTAGAGCGCGAGCAGCTTGCAGAGCGAGTGCACCGCGCGCCCATATTTCAGGTCGCCGATCAGTGCCACCTTCATGCCATTGACAGCCTTGTCCTGTGCCCGCAGTTCGGACCGGATGGTGTAGAGGTCCAGTAGGGCCTGAGAGGGATGCTCGTTGGGACCGTCGCCGCCGTTGATCACCGGTACCCGCGAGGCCTGGGCAAACTCGGCGACCGACCCTGCGTCCGGATGCCGCATGACGATGACGTCGCTGTAGCCGGAAAGCACACGTGCAGTGTCGTGCAGCGACTCCCCCTTGGCGAGCGATGAGGCGCGGATTTCCGTGGTCTCCCGCACGTCGCCCCCAAGCAGATTGAAGGCCGACGCAAAAGATATGCGGGTGCGCGTACTGGGTTCAAAGAACATGTTGGCCAGGATTGCACCCTGCAGCACCCGTGTGATGCGCTTGCGCATTGCATAGGGCCTGAGTTCATCCGCAACGTCGAATATGCGGTCGATATCCGGACGTTGAAACTGGTGCACCGAGAGGATGTGCCTGCCCGTGAATTCCATTGTGACCTCATATCCGCTGCGCGCGGAGTTTAGCGAGCCGCAACCGCCTTGTCCCGGGGCGGAAAGGGATGGCCGGGTTGTTTCGGCCGCGCTCCGCGGTAAAGTGCCAGCGGCGTCAGCCGATGACGCCCGAAGGCACGGGCAACGTACGGAGGTCAGAATGACAAAGCGGGCGATTGCGGCGATGGTTCTGTTGCTGGCGGCGGTTCCGGCGAGTCAGGGCGCCCGCCCGGCCGATAGTCTGCAGTCGGCGATGTCGGCGGAAGAGTTCACCCGGGCCGGACTGCATCGTCTGACGCCGGAAGAACTGGCCTACCTGAACGGCTATCTGGGCCGTGCTGACGCCGCGTCTGCGACTCCTGTCCCGGCGCTGCCTGATGCAGCTTTCGGGGAAGAAACGCTTGCACGAAAGCCGTCCGTGGCGCCCGATGCCACCCAGGTGATGCGATCACGCGTCAAGGGCGCATTCACGGGCTGGAGCGGGCACACGGTGTTCCGTCTGGAGAACGGCCAGGTCTGGCAGCAGCGCAATACCGGCAACTACAGCTATCGGGTGGACAGCCCCGAGATCGAAATCGAGCGGGGGCGATTTGGCTATTACCTGCGCGTCCTTTCCACCGGACGGCAGATCGGCGTCAAGCGCTTGAAATAACACGATAAAATCCAATCGTTGCAATTTGTTAGCTATTTATTGCGGTTTCGTTGAGGGGTTCTGACGGTCAATCGTCTTACTGGCAACGCGGAAGAATGCCTGATGGCTTTCAAACGCGGATACTTCAACCAGTTGGGGGATAACAATGACCTTTGAAACTCACAGATGGGCTCGCGCTTTGGCGTCGATGTCCCTGATGTCAGTTGCCTCCTTCGCCGTTCCGCAAGCCTTCGCCGCCGATGATCAGGCGGAGGAAGGCGTGACGGAAGAAATCGTGGTAACCGGTTCGCGCGTCAAGCGCTCCGACTTCAACTCGGCGAGCCCGATCACTGTGATCACCGGCCAGTCGATTCTGGAATCCGGTTTCACGAACCTCGGTGAGGCACTTCGTTCACAAGCCGTGGCCGGTACTGCCGGCTTCAACCAGCAAAGCACGCTGTCCGGCGGTGGCTCCACCTCCATTGACCTGCGCAATCTCGGCGACAGCCGCGTTCTCGTCCTGATCAATGGCAAGCGGGTCGCAAGCTTTGCTGATGCGTTGGCCAACCAGGCGGTCGATCTTCAGTTCCTGCCTCAAGCCATGATCGAGCGTGTCGACATTCTCCGTGACGGCGCCTCCGCTGTTTACGGATCTGACGCGATCTCCGGTGTGGTAAACGTGATCCTCAAGGAACGTTTTGAGGGCGTGGATTTCGGCGCCGGCACCGGTATCTCCGGAGAAGGCGATGGACAGACCTACAACGGCCACTTCGTCATGGGCGCTACGTCCGACCGCGGCTCGTTGATGCTGGGCCTGGAGTATTCCTACGCCAACAACATCCCGCAGCGTGATCGAGACTGGGCTCGCACCAGCATCACGGCGCTCGGCGCCACGGTGAACAATGGCAGCTTCTTCTCGCCGGGTGGTTTCTATTTCGGTACGAACGATGTCTTCTGCACCGTACCGAAGGCCTTTGGTGGTGACGAGATCACCAACGACCTGGCCAACTGCCCATCGCTGCAACCCGGCCAGGCGATCACGGATCCCAGCCAGGTGCAGATGAACCGCTACGACTATGCGCTGGAACAGGACCTGTACGTTGCCAACGAAATCTACACCGCGGCTGCCTACGGTACTTACAACCTCACGGACAGCGTGGAAGGTTTCATCGAGTTGCAGTACTCCAAGCGGCAGGGTGAGTCGATCCTCGACGGCAACCCCGGTTCCACGGGCACGCCGGCGTTTCCCGACGGCTCCTTTGTGCCTGGCACGAACCCGAACCTTGGTGGACTCGGCGAAGGGTTCTTCTACTTCCGTCCCAGCAGCACCATCGGCATTCGTCGAAGCAACCAGGAATCCGACACCATCCGCATGGTCACCGGCTTCCGTGGTGACATCGCCAATGATTCCTTCCTGGATGGCTGGAGTTGGGAGCTGTCCTACCTCTATACCCGTGTCGACGCGGACCTCGGCACCAATGCCACGTGGAATCTTGCGCGCTTCAATCGCATCGTGGATCCCGATGCGTGCGCCATTGATCCTATCTGTGCCGCGGCGGTGAACCCGTCAGGCGCACTGGATGTTCTGCGCCCAGGCAACTGGACCACGGCTGAAATCGAGTACATGCGTCAGATCACGCGTGATTCCAGCGAATTCCAGACCACCGGGTTCTTCGGCACGGCCACCGGACCGATCTTTGAACTGCCCGCTGGTGAAGTGCAGCTCGCCGTAGGCTTCGAAACCCGAACCGATCGCGGTCAGGCAATTCCCGACCCCGTTACGGAAGCGGGCGAGTCAGTTGCCAACCAGACATTTACGACGAGTGGCAGCTTTACGACCGACGAACTGTTCGCGGAACTGGATATTCCCGTGCTGAAGGACGTCCCCGGTTTTCAGGACCTGAACCTGAACCTGCAGGGCCGCCTGTCGGATTACGATACCTTCGGTAGCGAAACAGTCTGGCGCGTTGGTCTGAACTGGCAGGTCACCGACGATATCCGCATCCGAGCGGCACGTTCCACCGCCTACCGGTCGCCGCAGATCACGGACCTGTTCGGTGGTGGTACGGTCAGCTTCGACTTCTTCACGCACCCCTGTGCCGATGGCAGTGGCGCAACCAACGCCAACGTGGCCGCCAACTGTGCGCTCGACGGCATTCCCGCGACGGCGCAGCAGCTTTCGGGCCAGTTCTCGGTGCTGGCTGGGTCGAACCCGGATCTGAGCCCGGAGACCGCGGACACGGCGACCTTTGGTATCGTGTTCACGCCGCGCTTCGTGGAAGGTCTGTCGATCTCCATCGACTACTGGGATATCCAGGTTGATGACCTCATCAGCCGTGTCGAATCCGATTCCGTGGTTGACGACTGCTACCAGGGCGCTGTCGGCAAGACTGCCGTGGAGTGCTCGCGTTTCCGCTCCGTGTACAACGCCACCAACAATCAGCTGCTGATTGCCGACATGACCAATGCGCTGGTCAACCTCGACACCGTGAAGACGGATGGCGTGGACGTGGGCGTCAACTACCAGTTCGATGTGGGTGAGCTGGTATTCGACATCGATTTCCAGGGTACCTACGTGAAGGAAAACACCTTCTACCCGGGCGCTGGCGGTGCGGATGATCGAGGCTCCATCCCGCGCATTCGGGGCAACCTGAATGTCGGCATCGACTGGCACGACTGGGACTTCGACATCCGTGGTCGCTACATTCACCACATGAAGGACCCGCGGTTTGATGGCGACAACGCCTTCAACTACCGTACGGTCGGCGCTCATACCGAATGGGACCTGCGTGTTGGCTACAACATCGACAAGTACCGCGTCGTCGTGGGTGTGAATGACGTGTTCGACAACGATCCGCCGTACGTGTTCAGTACCGGTAACAACACCGACCTGTTCCTGTACAGCGCCGTCGGCCGTTACTTCTTCACGCGGCTTTCCGCGTCTCTGTAAGCGCTCCGCCGAGGAGAGAAAGGGCTGCTTCGGCAGCCCTTTTTTACCACGGCTGCGGGCATCCTGCCCTCGCCTCGCTCCCTCCGGTCGCCACGCGCCGTCTTACGCCGTCGCGGCGGCACATCCTTGTGCCGCTCATTCGCTGACATTGTTGGCGACTGAGAGAAACGGCAGGCGAAGTTGACGGGCACCTTAGTGCGCCTTGCGGTTGCCTTGCTCCCGCGGCCCGTCGAAAGCTGGCTCGCTCAGTTGCTGTTGCTGCTGGCCTGGTTCAGCGCGGCGTGATGGGCGGCGATGAGGTCGCTGCCAAGAGTACTGCCATCGTTATTGCCAATGGTGATGGCTGGCCAACGGCCGTCGGCAAAGACGAAAAGTACCAGTGCGCCTTCCGGACCGGCAACAAGGGGACCGTAACCCCGGTTCGCAAGACCAATGCGGATATCTCCCGCCTTGTGCCACTGTGCGCCGACGCGCTGTGTACCTTCGAGCAGGATTTCGGTGTAGCTGCAGGCGTGCGTGTGTGCTTCGACCGTGCAGTGAGGAGGGAACCATACCCGGAAGACCGTCGGAGACGCGGGATCGGTTGGGTCTCCAACACGATACATCTGCGTGCGTATACCGCTAGGCAGTACAGCCTCGTCAATCTCTTCCCAGCTCAGGGCGGCGTGGCCGCGACGGCTGAGTGTCGCCGAAAGTTCGACGTCGTTCATTGACATAACATTCCCTCCCATGGCGTTTGCATTCTTTGGTGTGTTCGGCGGTTCGCGGCGCGTCCTGACAATCTACAACGCGCGCTCGAGGCGCAGATAGCCGAATCGTCCGGTAATGTCATAGGTTCGGGAATCGTAGCTGTCATTGAATGCCGCAGCGGAGAATGGCGGCGGTTCATTGAACAGATTATTGAAACCCATTGATATTCTGACCCAGCCCGTCGTGGGTCCCAGGTAGCTGAACTGCAGATTGTGAATCGCCCACAACTCCATCTCCCGCCTGGTTTCGCGAATCGGCACAATCTCCTTCAGCGTGCTCACGACGAAGATATCGTACTGCGCGCGCCAGTAGTTGCGGCGCCAGCGCAGGGCAAGATTTGTCTTCCATTTCGGTAGTGCTCCGTTGCCGCTTGCGGCAGCATCCCGGAACGTGCCTGCCTGTTCGAGCGTCGGCTGATCCGGTGCGACCTGATCCTTGAAGTGGGCCAGATGCGTTGCCTGAAGCGCAATTTCGAAGTGACCGCGATCGGCAACAGGGAAGGCGATGCTGCCGCTGATGTCCACCCCCTGCACCCGACGGTGCCCGATGTTGAGCAGGTTGGCGCGAATCCGTGAGATGTTGCCGTTGGCATCCCGAAGGACCCGGTCGCTGAACATGCCGCTCTCGGCGTTGGCGTTGATGATGAACTGCGCATTGGTATCGACGACATCCTTCTGGTCGATATCAAAAAGATTGACCGACCCTTTCAGCGCTGCATCATGAATTGCGCCCCTGACATCCAGGCCCAGGCTGATGGTGCGGGAGCGCTCGGGTTCGAGTTCATCGCTGCCACCTTCAATCGTGAAGAACTGGGTGAGTGTGGGATCGGATGGCTGCTGGCAACCCGCCAGGCGGGCTGCATTGTCGGTCAATGTGCACGGGTCGTTGAGCTGCTGGAACGACTGTACGGTGCCGCCGAAGAGTTGGTGCAGATCCGGCGCGCGAAATGCACGGGCCCAGGAAGCGCGTAGGGCAATATTGCTGACGGGCTCCCAGCGCAGCACCACACGTGGATTCGTTTCGTTGCCGAATTCACTGTAGTGCGAATGGCGGGCGGCGAGAAAAAGTTCAAGGATGCGGGCACCGCGGCGCTGGGTGAGCAACGGAAGTCGGGATTCGGCGTAGATTTCCCAGATGTCCCGGGAACCGTTGGTCGGTTGGAAATTGCCGCTTCCCAGCAGCAATCCTGCCTGCAGCAAGGGATCCGGGCGGCTGGACAGCGTTTCCCGGCGGAGTTCGCCACCGAAGGCAATATCGATTGGACCGGCCGGCAGCTCGAACGGGGCGCTTTCCAGGTTGAACGTAAGCGATTTCAGCGCACTGACCCCGCTGCTCTTCGCCTCTGTCCGGATGTAATCCAGCATCGGCTGCTGGATAGACCACTCGGGACCGAACACATTCAAAGCGACGCAGGGTGCGATGCACTCCGGTGAGAGTGCTTCCTGAACGCGAAGGGCATTTACCCCGTTGCCGAATTTCTCGTGTGCCCAGGTGCGCGACCAGACTGCGGCCAGATCCCAGCGCCCGAACCCGAGATCGCCTTCCAGTCCCGCGACCACGCGTGCGCTCTGGCTACGGTTGTGCTGTTTGCGGGCGCCTAAGGGCGCGAAGCGCAGGCGCAGATCCTCGATAACTTCACCAAACGGATTGAAAGGTTGCTCCGCGGCGATGGGTATGGGGAGGTTGTCAAACGCAGTAAACAATGGGGTCGGTGCCAATTGGCTGGTTGCCTGGTAGCGGGAGCCGAGAACTTCGATGAACGCTTGTGTACTCGGGTGCAGTTGCCACTGCCCATCCAGGAATACGGCACTGCGTGTTGATGGCACGCTGAGCGTCGTGTAGTCGCGGTACTCGAAGCGATCCTCGTCCGAAGCCGCGCGATAGGAGCTGGCCAGCGACGGATCGCCACCTTGTGCTACGTCGTAGACGACCGGACCGGACACCAGCTGAATGCGCGCCGGCAGCGTTGCGCTGGAGCGCTGGTCGATCCCGCCCCGCCCGCGGTCGTCCGAGGTACTCGACAGTGCCCGTTGTCGGGAGTAGAGCGGGTCCTGCCGGAAGAGGCTTATTCCCCCTGTGAGGGTCGCAGCCTGTCCATCCCACCCCCATAACGCACTGACATGCTGGGTCGACTGCGCGCCATCACTTGTGCTGCCGATGAACGCGTCCAGAAGCAGACCGCGAATATCGCGTCGGGTATGAACGTTGATGACCCCGGCGACGGCGTCGGAACCGTATACCGCGCTTGCACCGTCACGCAGGATCTCGACCCGGTCGATCATGGCCAGGGGCAGAACATTGAGATCCACTGCGTGACCGAAGAAGGCATCCGGATTCAGCCGGCGCCCGTTCAGCAGCACCAGCGTATTGCTTGCCGGCAAGCCGCGCAGTGTTACCGTCGCCGAACCGTCACCGCCATTGGTGACCAGTGTGCTTGTGGAATTGCCGGCGACGGCGGGGCTGTAGCGTAACAACTGGCTCAGTGTCTGCCGTCCGGAAAGGTCGATTTCCGGTCGGCTGATCTGGTCCATTGGCACTGGAATGCTGACGCCTTTACCTGACAGGAGGGTTCCCGTCGAACGCTGCTCGGTGACCACAATTTCCTCCGTGCCGGGCGGTAGCGACAGCACCTGCTCGGCAAGGGTGGCGGGCGTTGAAACATCCTTGTCAGTCGATGGGCAGCCGGGTTTTACGGCGACCAGTGATGGCCGTATCCAGTCGGCACTGAAGCAGAGATTGTCCAGCAGTTTGCGCAGCGCGGCCTCTGGCGTAAACCGCCCACGTATGGCGGGAGCCTGCACTCCTTCGACCCCTTCCTGGCCGAAAACGATCGAAATGCCAGCCTGTTTTCCGTATTCAATCAGTGCCTTGTCGAGTGGACCTGAGGCGATATCCAGGAAGGCCGGCGACATGCTCCATGCCGGCAGCATCCAGAAGACGCACGAGGCCACCGCGCCTGCAAGCAGGCGAATTCTGCTTCGCGAGCAAGCTGTCAGGCCGTTCGTTGAGACCACGTTTCCCTGTGAGCGGTCACGATGCGCGCAATCCTATCAGGTTGCCGCCGGCGCTATCCCGTCCCGCCGCAAAATACGGGGATTTTACGTCGTTGCCGTCAACTGCCCGTGACTGCGGTCACGACCCCCGCGAGAGCAGAATCAGCCGGTCACCTATCCGGTTCCAGCGCAGGTTCAGTCCGCTGGCTATTGCGTCCAGCATGTCTTCTTCGCCATCCACCTGGAGCACCGCGGTTACGGCAACGTCTCCAATCGAGTCGTCAGCCAGGCTGACAGTAACGGGGAGATAGCGGTTGAGATCCTCAATGACCTCACGCAGGGGGAGTTTGGTATACACAAGCTGACCACCGCGCCAGCCGGCTATGGTGTCCGTGCCAAGCGTATAGGCGGTGCGGGTATCGCCCTCGATCCGCAAAGCCTCTCCGGCGTGGAGGAGGTGAGGGCTCGTGGTACCCGGTGCCGTCACCGCCACGATACCTTCTTCGACTTCCACACTGGTCACTGCCGGCAGCTGACGAACATTGAAGCGCGTCCCGAGGACAACGATTTCGGTATCACCCGCCTGGACGACAAACGGATGCGCCTCATCGCGGGCGATTCGGAAGAATACCTCGCCAGACTCCAGCCGGACTTCGCGGCGCTCGTCGAATCGGACGACATCTATCGCCGAGCGGGTATTGAGGAACAGCTCCGAGCCGTCATCGAGCCGGATCTCGCGCTGTTCGCCGGCAAGGGTGCTGTAGTGGGCATCCTGAGGGGCGACCAGCAGGAACAGGCCCAGTGCCAGCACGGCAGACGCCGCAACCGCCATCCACTGCCAGAAGGCCGGTCGGGGCAACGGCTCCCGCTCGGATTGGTCGAGGCTGCCTGCCAGCGCCCAAAGCGCCGCGTATTCGTCAAATGATTTTCCGTGCCGGTCGTCTTCTGCCAGCCATTCAGCGAACGCCTGCTCGTCGCTTTCCGTCACTTCCGGGCGGCGCAACCGAGCGACCCAGCCTGCGGCTGTGTCTTCCATGGTGCTACCTGGGCTCTCCATATCTTTCACGGACTGTCCTCTTGGGAATTCTCTTCGTGAGTTTTCGTGTTCCCGGTGTTCAGTGGGATGCTTACCCCCATATGACGATCAGTGTCAGTAATCCCTCATTGGAAAAAGGAAAATTTCCTGCACTGCGTCACGTTACGACGGGTTTGCCTCAGGGAGGCGCCCGGTTGTTCGGGACGCGGGGCTCAGCGCCAGCGGATGATCCGCCGAGAGCCTGCCGAAACGTTCGCAGGACCTGGATGATGTATTTCTCGACCATGCTTTCCGATACGCCAAGTTCGCGGGCGATTTCGGGATAGGAGAAGCCGTCGAGCCGATGCATGAGGAATGCCCGCTGGGTTTTTTCCGGCAACGTGCGAAGAGCGGCCTGGATGATGCGCAGCGACTGCGCGTGCATGGCGCTTTCCTCCGCCGCAGGCACGGAAGCTTCTTCCAGGCTGGTTTCCTCATGACGTTGCGCTACACGGAGGTGGCGCACGCGATCGATAGCCAGATTGGTGGCGGTCTGGAAGAGGAACGCTTTTGGATTCTCGAGCGATTGCGGGTCGCGCAGCCGGGCAATTCGGGTCCAGGCTTCCTGGGCGATATCCCTCGCTTCCTCCGGATCGCCGAATTTGGCGGCAAGGTAACGAACCAGTCCCTTGTCGTGACGGGCATGCAGACTGGCAACGATGGATGCGGTGTCTGGTTTGATACGAAACTCGCAATTTTACTGACGGCCTGGCGCGACGCGCTGGCGGGTCAATGCCACATCTTCCTTAGCTACCGTGCTCGCATCGTCGCGATGCACGCTTGCGGGCACCTGTTCAGAGGCGAAACCAGGTACGTTGAGGTGTGCCCGGGTCCCTGTGCACCCCCGGTCGCTCCGGGGCTGCCGGCGCCGGCGATGAACTCTATCATAGCGTCACATTCCGCGGCCAAGATCCGCTTTTCGCCGCAACTGCCTGATATGATTCACTCTCTCAACACCGCAACAATGGATGCAGCGATGTCTGGTGACAGCAACGGGGGCAGGTTGGCAGAGGGTGCCGCCTTGCCGCGACTACCGTTTGCCTATGCCAAGCGCCATGGGGTGGTTCTGACGTCAACGCCGATGCCGTCCCATCAGGTGGAAGTGGCGTGCCGTCAACGTCCGGCGCTCAGTGTGTTGGCGGAAGTAAAGCGGGTGGCACGCCGCGAGCTTGTGGTGAAAAACGTCACGGACGCGGAATTCGAGCGCCTGATTACCGATGCATACTCCCGTGACAGCTCTCAGGCCCGCCAGATGGTCGAGGACATGGACGATGAGATCAATCTCCTGTCCCTCGCTGAAGCGCTGCCGCAGCCCGGCGATCTGCTCGAGCAGGAAGACGATGCCCCCATTATCCGGCTGATCAATGCATTGCTCGCCGAGGCGATACGCGAATCGGCATCTGATATCCATATCGAAACTTTCGAGCGCACCCTGGTCGTGCGTTTCCGGGTGGACGGGGTAATGCGCGAAGTTGTGCAGCCGCGTCGCGAACTGGCGCCTCTCCTGGTCTCCCGGATCAAGGTCATGGCGCGATTGGACATCGCCGAAAAGCGCGTACCACAGGATGGCCGGATCAGCGTGCGCATCGGTGGCAGGGAAGTCGATGTGCGGGTATCGACGATGCCGGCGAGCAGTGGCGAGCGGGTGGTCATGCGGTTGCTCGATAAACAGGCCGGGCGTCTGAAGCTGGGAAATCTGGGCATGAGCGCCGAGCGGATGGATGTACTGCGCCGGCTGGTGCACCTTCCGCATGGCATTTTTCTGGTCACGGGCCCCACAGGCTCCGGTAAGACCACCACTCTTTATGCATCGCTAGCCGAGCTGGATGCCTCCGCCATCAATGTACTTACGGTCGAAGATCCCATCGAATACAACCTCCCGGGCATCGGCCAGACGCAGGTGAATACCAAAGCGGACATGACCTTTGCCCGTGGTCTTCGGGCCATCCTGCGTCAGGATCCCGATGTGGTGATGGTTGGTGAAATCCGTGACCTGGAGACCGCGGAAGTGGCTGTCCAGGCCAGCCTCACCGGACACCTGGTTCTGTCGACGCTGCATACCAACACGGCTGTGGGGGCCATCAGCCGTCTGGTCGACATGGGTGTCGAACCGTTCCTGTTGTCCTCGAGTAT
This sequence comes from Pseudomonadales bacterium, assembly GCA_024234635.1. Classification (GTDB taxonomy): domain Bacteria; phylum Pseudomonadota; class Gammaproteobacteria; order Pseudomonadales; family Azotimanducaceae; genus SYFY01. The sequence continues at coordinate 61,963 of JACKNX010000004.1, forward strand.
CGTTGGCGTGCTGGCGCAACGACTGGTGCGGGTACTCTGCCAGGATTGTAAACGCCCTCGCATGGCGGGACCGTCGGAACTGCGCTTCCTGGGCGTCTCTCGTGCCACGGTGCACGAACCAGGCGGTTGCGAGGCGTGCGGGCACTCCGGTTATCGCGGCCGTACGGGAATCTATGAACTGATCCCGGTGGATGAAACTTTTCGTCAGCTTGTGCATGACCGTGTCTCGGAACAGGAACTCACCGCCTATGTGCGCAGGAAGTGCCCCGGCATTCGCGCCGATGGAGTCGAGAAGGTGCTTGCGGGAGTCACCACCGTGCAGGAAGTGCTGCGGGTATCGCTTGAACAAGCCTGAAGTCGTTATGGTCGCCAGCAGACATCGGCTCATTGGCCAGCGGACGGACGACTGAGCGGTGGCAGCGTTCGAGTACATTGCGCTCGATGCCCGCGGTCGTGAACGCAAGGGAGTCATCGAAAGTGACAGCCAGCGTCAGGCGCGCCAGCAACTGCGCGACCAGGGGTTGGCACCGCTGGAGGTGCAACCCGCTGCCGAAAAACAGGGTGGTCAACGCAGCGAGCTGTTTGCCAGGCGTGGTATCAACCGACTGGAGCGGGTGCTCATTACCCGTCAGCTGGCGACCCTGGTGCGCGCCAGCCTGCCGCTGGAGGAAGCGCTGCACGCCATCGCCCAGCAGGCGGACAACCAACGGGTCCGATCGCTTGTCATGGGCATCCGCAGCAAGGTGCTTGAAGGCTATTCGCTGGCGGCAAGCCTGGCGGAATATCCACGCAGTTTCACCGCCCTGTATCGCTCCACCGTCGCCTCCGGTGAACAGTCCGGACATCTGGACCGGGTTCTTGAAAATCTGGCCGACTATCTGGAGCGGCAGTACGAATCCAGTCGCAATGTGGAAATGGCACTGATCTACCCGGTGACCTTGCTCGTGCTGGCTGTCCTTATCGTCGGTGCGCTCATGGTTTATGTGGTGCCGGACATGGTGTCCGTGATCGAAAATGCCGGGCAGCAACTGCCGCCCATGACCGTGGTACTCATTGCATTGTCCGAATTTCTTGCCAGCTGGTGGTGGGTCGTCCTGGGCCTGACGGGGGCCGGTGCCCTGCTGGTGCGCTGGTTGTTGCGTCAGCCGCAGATTCGCCTCAGGTGGGATCACCGGCTGCTGCATCTGCCACTCGTACGCCGAATCTCCCGTAGTGCCAATGCAGCGCGGTATGCCAATACGCTGGCAATCCTCGGTGGCAGCGGTGTACCGCTGGTCGAAGGCATGTCCATTGCGCAGGATGTCGTTGCCAACACCTTTCTGCGCGACCGGCTGAAGTCGGCGACGCAACGGGTAAGCGAAGGCAGTAGCCTGCGCAGTGCTTTGGAGGGCGTGGGCTATTTTCCGCCCATGCTTTTGCACATGGTCGCCAGCGGCGAGGCGAGCGGTGAACTGGACACGATGCTCGATCGGGTGGCTCGTCACCAGCAGAGCGAAGTGGAGAGGCTGGTGGCAACGGTGGTCGGCCTGTTCCAGCCCGCGATGCTCATCGTCATGGGTGGCGTCGTGCTATTCATCGTCATGGCGGTACTGTTGCCGATTCTGAATATGAACCAGGCGATCTGAAGACTGCGAAGGAGTATTCCGATGACAAATAGGGACAGATTCGCGGGAATACCGCGCGTGAACGCGGTGTCCGGCTTTACGCTGATCGAGATCATGATCGTGGTGGTGATCATTGGCATTCTCGGCGCCATCATCGTTCCGACCTTCATGTCGCGTCCTGACCAGGCAAGGGTTACGGCAGCACAGACGGATCTGCGCAACATCGGCGCGGCACTCAATCTCTACCGTCTCGACAACTTCCAGTACCCGTCAACGGAGCAGGGGCTCGAGGCGTTGGTGAGAAAACCCACGGGTTTTCCGGAACCCAAGAACTACAGCCCGGACGGTTATCTAAAGGCAAAGTCCGTACCGACGGATCCCTGGGGCTCGCCATATGTCTACGAGCGCAGTGGTTCCGATTTCCTGCTGCTCAGTCTTGGGGCCGATGGCACGGAAGGCGGTGAAGGCTTCGACGCGGACATCAATTTCGCGGATCTGTAGTCCGGCTGAGAGGCGGGTATGGCGCAGACGCGCGGTTTCACGCTCATCGAAATTCTCGTGGTGATTGCCATCGTCGGCGTCATGGCGTCGGTGGTGCAGCTGAGCTTCGGTGGTATCAACGATCGCCAGCAGCTCGCGGCGACGGCGGAGGCTGCCGCGCACCGGATCGAACTGGCACGCGCGAATGCGCTGCAGCGTAATCGCGAATGGGGATTGCGCGTGGACGAATCGCACTACGGCTTTGTGGAATTCGACGAGGAAACGGGGCGCTGGCTGCCGATCGACGAACGCCCGCTGAGCGTACAGACCATGCCGGCGGGTATCCGGCTCGAGCTCAGCACGGATGGCTTTGACGACAAGAACCTGGCGTTCACTCAACGGGATGACGCCGATGAGAGAGCAACGGACACGGCGCCGGAGGCGGAAGGGGACGACGCCGAGAACCTGCTCCCTCAGGTGCTGCTGCTGTCGAGCGGCGAAACCACGCCCTTTGTCTTGCGGCTGTTGCCGCCGGAGGGAGCGCAGGCCTGGGTCATCGAGACGGACGGCCTGCGTCGGGCACGCGCCACTGCGGCGGCGGACGAAGCCTCGTGACCTCGGGCTTTACGCTCATCGAGCTGCTGATTGCGATGGTTGTGCTTGCCATTGCGGGCATCATCGTCTCGACGACCGTGGGTAACGTCGCCAGTCAGACCTTCACGATGGAGCGCCGGCTGGTTGCGCACTGGGTCGCGGAAGACTATCTGACGCGGGTGCGTCTGACGCGCCGCAATGGCAGTGAAATCTCCGAAGGCCGGGATATCAAGCGTATCGACAACGGTGGCCGTCGCTGGGAACTGCGCAGCGAGATCAAGGCGACGAACCATCCGATGGTAAAACGCATGGAACTGTCGGTGTATGAGATTTCGCCTGAAGGCAAGGCCATTGGTCCGCTGGATAGCCAGTCCGCCTTTCTCGGTGTGCACGGATGAACCGGCGGATTCGCGGGTGGGGCGGTTTCACCCTGGTCGAGATTCTCGTTGCGCTGTTCATTTTTGCCATTGTCGGCGTCATGGGCACGCGACTCATCGGCCAGGTTGCCAGCCAGCAGGTGGCACTGTCGGAACGCAGTGACCGCCTGATTGAGTGGCAGCGCGCACTGCAGGTGCTTGGCCGCGACATCATGCAGTACCGGGCGCGTGGCGTGCGCGATGAGCTGGGCGACAGGCAGGCCCCCCTGCTACTGGATGATGACGGTCTGCTGGAGTTCACGCACGCGGGCTGGCGCAATCCACTCGGCCAGCGACGCGCGGACCTTCAGCGCGTGGCCTACGTCTACGACCGGGACAGCCGCGAACTGCGGCGCTTGTACTGGCTGGTGCTGGACCGGGTTGCTGATTCGGAACCGGTACAGCAGACGCTTCTGACCAACGTCGATTCAGTGCGTTTCCTGATCATGGATCAAGCCGGAAACCAGTACGACTACTGGCCTACCATCGCCAGTGAAGGAGCGGATGCACAGCCTCCCGTCGCCATCGTAGTGCGGCTCGAAGCGGCGCCGTTTGGCCTCCTCGAGCGGGTATGGGAGATGCCAGTTGGCTGATTCCATCCGGCGGGACGCAATCGCAAGGCGAGGTGGTCCGGGCGCGCAACGCGGTGTGGCGTTGCTGATGGTGCTGATGTTCTTTGCGTTTCTCAGCGCCATTGCCGTGCGTTTGAGTGTCAATCATTCACTGCTCATTGCCCAGGGACAGAACGCGTTTTCTGCCGACCTCGCCCGCGCCTATGCGCTAGGCGCCGAAGAGCTGGTGCGGCAGGTGTTGTACCAGGATTTCACGGAAACGGGCGCAGGTGTCGATACGCTGGAGGAAATCTGGGCAACGGCGGTACCGCCGTTCGAAGTGGATGAGGGTGGTTACATCGAGATCCAGGTGCGCGATCTGCAGGGCTGCTTCAACCTCAATGCGGTTGGTGGCGGTGACGATACGGCGCCGAACCGGGAGGCGCTGAAACGGCTGCTGATGCGGCTGGGCGCCCCGGAGGCGCTGGCTGACAGGATCCATGACTGGGAAGATGAGGATCAGGTTGTCGACGGATTCGGGGCAGAGAGCAGTGACTACGAATTGAGCGATCCCCCGTATCGCGCGGCGGATCAGCTTCTGAGCAGCGTCTCGGAACTTCGTCTCATGCTGCAGCCCGGCGAGGAGGACCCCCTGCGCGGGCTTGAACCGCGCGTCTGTGTGCTTCCGGGCGATACCTCACTGAAGGTCAACGTCAATACGGCTTCCGCCGAGGTCCTCGCCGCGCTGGTCGCCAACGCGGATACCGAAAGCCTGGTTCAGTTCGCAGCCAGCCCACGCACGCTGAGCAGCGTGGAGGACTTTGTCTCCGCCTACCCGGATTTCGGGGCTGTGGCGTCTTCGCTGCGAGTTACCAGTGACTGGTTCCGCATGGATGCCCGTGTGGAGGTGGGTGGGGCGACGGTGATACTGTCATCACTGCTTCGGCGGGATGGCGAGAAGGGGACGGTCGAGGTTGTAGGCCGTGACTATGGTCGCGCGTTCCATACCCGTATCCGGGTGGAAACGGAAGAGGCCTCGTGACGCTCGGCTGCACGGCGGATGCGGCGGCGTCCATTGGCAGGTAACTGCGCTTTGTTGGAGTGAAACGGTAGATGCCATTGTTGTGTTTGCGCCTCCTCTCGGAGGCCGTACAGGAGGAGGAAGGCTGGTCGCTGGCCGTGCAGTGGTTGCTGCAGGGTGAGGACGGCGGCCGCAGGGGAGGTGGCGTCACCGACTATCGTGGTCTGAAGGATCTACTCGATCCTCATCAGGACTGGATTCACGATCCCGCCAATGTGCTGCTGCTGGTGCCGCACGATCAGCTGCTTGAAATCAGCGTGTCCGTCCCCGGCCGGAATGCGGGTCAGATGCGCCGGGCGCTGCCCTATGCCGTGGAGGAGTTCACGACTGCCGATGTGGACAGCCTGCATATCGCCAGCGAGGTGCTTCGCGCGGGGCATCCGACACGCTGCCAGCTCATCGACAAAATGCTACTGGAGAACTGGCTCGCCTGCCTGCGCTCCCTGGGTGTGGAGGCGGGCTATCTGCACACTGACACAGAGATGTTGCCAGTTGCCGATGGCGAGGTATTTGTCCTCGTGGATGGTCCCTCGGCCCTTATTCGTACGGCAACGGAAGCCGCCACTGTCGACCGGGTCAACCTCCTGCTGGCGTTACAGACGCTTGCGCCGGCATCCGTGCGCATCGCCGGTGGTGCGCTTACGGATCTCGAGTCCGCGCAGTTGCCGGAAACCCGGATAGAACAACTTGCCGATGGTGGCGATGTCATGGCATTTCTGCTTGCCGCCTGGCGACGGGGGCAGGGCATCAATCTTCTCCAGGGTGCGTACGCACCGGCACGTCAGGACAGCCCGCTGCACCGTCAGTTGTGGTCCGTCGCAGCGGTGGCCGGTATGTGGGCACTCGTGGCCTGGGTGTTGATGATCGGGGAAGGTTTCTGGTCCTCGCACCGTGCACAGGTTCTGGAGCAGGAAGCGCGGGATGTGTACTCCTCGATCTTTCCGGATGATCGCAACGTGCGCAACGTCAAACGCTCTCTGGCGGCGCGACTTGGTCGAGCCGTAGCGGACAACGACACCGGCTTCGTGCAACTGAGTGCCGATTTCGCGGCCGCGCTGGAAGGCGCCACCCTGGTACGATCGCTGGAATTCGATCGTCAGACCGGAGAGCTGCGTACCGAGGTCCTGCTCCCGGATCATGGCAAGGTCGAAGCACTTGGGGGGCGATTGAAACAGGCCGGGGTCGAGAACCAGTTGCTGAACGCGACGCAGGACAAGGAACAGGTGCGGGCCTACTTTCTGCTGCGGAGCGCCTCATGATCCGTTTGCGCCAATGGTTCGAACGGTCGGTATTAGGCCAGCAGTATTTTTCCCGCAGTCGCAGCGACCAGCGCATCATTGCCATTGTCAGTCTTCTGCTGGCCGTCAGCCTGCTGTGGTTTCTACTGTGGAAACCGGTGTCTGACTGGCATGAGGATGCCACGACGCGCATGGCGCAGGCGCAATCGACCCTGGACTATGTAAAAAGCAATGAGGCCGCAGCCCGGAAGGCGGGGAGCGGGAAGTCCGACGATGCCTCACTGATTCCGCTGGTTACCCGTGCGGCCAATGCGCAGGATGTCACCATCGGCCGGCTCCAGCCGGAGTCGGGCGGCATACTGAGCGTGGTGCTCGAAGGCCAGGCGTTCGACAAGGTCTACCGGTGGATCGCCCAGCTCGAGCAGAACAATGGCGTCGTTGCACGCTGGGTCTCCATACGCGGTGAGGAGCGGCAAGGTTACGTGAGTGCCCAGGTGCGATTCACGGCGGCTGGCTCGCCCTGAGGGCGCGCTCGGCACCCGCCCCTTACAAAATTGCTACAAAGCGCCCACATTTATGGCGCACTCCGCGTGAACGAGATCACGGTCTGTCAGGCGGTGGCTTTCTTAGACTGCACACCAATGTCGGGAAGTGCCTGAGGGCTGAATGGTTCGCACCATTGATCCGCATCGTTCCCTGGTGGCGATGCACGACCTGGTCATAGGGGAAGTGACAGGATTGATGGAAGGATTCTACTCAAATCTCGAAGACGGCCTTTTCGAGCTCGCCTATCGCAACAAGCAGGCGGACTACCATCGGTTCTGCTTCGAAATGATGCGTGAGTTGCGCCATCGGCGTCCGCAGCTGATGGAGACCTTCACAGAGTGTCTGCGCACTGCTGTCAACGACTGGTATGCCGATGAACGCGGTCGCGCGATGGGACACGAGACAGACGCTGCCCAGCTGGAACCGGAACTGGAAGAGCTCGCGGACTCCATGTCACGAAAGTGCATGGCCCACTTCAATGGCTTGCTCAGCCTTCTTAGCACACAGATCGCCTCGATTACCGGTCAAAGCTGTGCGCCGGAACAGTTGCCGATCGGGCCGGCGAGCATTGCCCGTCAGTTCGTGCTGTCCTGCCGGCGACTGGAGTTCGCTCCCGAGTCCATAGTCGTGGTGCGGGAGCTGTTTCTGCGCTTCGTGCTCGACAGGCTGGGCTCGGTATACGGGCGCTGCAATCAGTCCCTGGCGAAGCAGACGAAGCACATGCTGTCGAACGCCGTGCCGATCCTTTCAGCTACCGTCTGAATCCCGGTTGTTGCCGGCAGGCCAGAAACGCGTAAAACGCGGTCTGCCGGCGTTCGCCGCTCTGGCGCCGATCAGTACCGGCGAAGGGCTGGTCGTGCTTCCGGCGTTCGGCCCCGCGACGACGATCAGCGCTCACAGCGCCTCCACGTCGGCTTCCCACGCGGCATGAGCGCGCGCTTCCGTACGGGCACGCATCGCCCGATCGGCTTCGCCATCAACAACAGCGAGCCGAACCCTGCCGTTCGTGCTGCGCAGGGACACCAGATTCCCGTTGACGCGATAGAGGACCTGTCGGCTGGAAGTTTTCATCGGCTTTCCCAGGCGGGATTCCAGAATTGTCTTCACCGCATCGAAAGGCACACCGGAAAATTCCGCGGCGAGCCGGATTGGATGGTCCGTGGGCGCCAGCAGTGCCTCGTAGACGGCATGATTCCACGGCGGCGGCAGGGTGGGGCCGGGTATGGGAACCATTTTCTCTTTTGGCAATTCCGCGGCATCGGGTACTGGTCGGGAGAACAGGAATCCGAAAGCACCCGTCACCTCCTTGCCGCTTCCGGGAAGCAGATGTGAGGCTGCGGCGAGCAGTCGCATGCGCTGTCGCACCTCCGCGTCACTCTTCCTGGCAGCCATTTCCGTACGCCAGCGCTCGAGCTGCGAGGGATCGGCATAGAGCAGATAACTGGGAGAACCACAGGCCAGGAGTATTACTCTGCCGCGGCTGCTCCAGCGCTGGATGTCGTCAAATACGTTCAGACCCTCGGCGTCCAGGGGCACGGTTTCCGCCACGACCTGGTACTTGCGATTGATGGTGTCGGTGAAGAACGCGGCCAGTTCACCACAGTTTTCGGGCATCAGGGCAGCGATTACGGCAATCTGAGCATCCGCGACTTGCAGTGCAAAATAACGCAATGGGTGATCGCGCAACGCGGATGGGAGCGACGCTGGCTGGAAGTGATGCCAGCCGAAATTCAAGTCGGGCGGCAACGAGAGTCCATTTCGCGGTAGTGCTCGCGCCAGTTCCGGAAGCAGCGTCAGCGGAATGGGTGAACCATCGAGGCTGGCGCCGAGTTCGCCGGCCGCCAGGCTGCGGTCGAAGGAGAGTCCGAACGCGCCTTCGATACGGGTGCCGTCCTGGGCAAGCACGTCATGTGCCGACAGACACAGCGTCAGGAGACCGATCAGCAGACGAAACGGCCGGCATCTCTGCGTCGCTGGCATTCGCGGCGATAGTTGTCGCATTGAATGGCCATTCCGGGGCTCTGTTCCTGTTCCGTCATGCATTCGTGCGCTTTCTCCTGCAGTTCACGGTCGGACATGCCGCCAAGGCTTCCCTCACACGCGGCAAGAAGCAGCGTCGTCGCGAGTACCCACGGAATAACATTGCGATTGCGATAAGACTTCTCTGGCATATGCCGGCTGCCTCCGTGTAGACGGCTGGATTTTGCTACTGCCCACAGCCCAACGCTGTCTGCGACCGAAGCTGCAATACCCCGCGCGTCAATCCGCTGGTGGGGCGTTCCCTGAAGGCTAGACGCCATGGTGAAGTTGTCCAGCCAAGGGGAGGGCGGGTGGCTGGGTAGCGAGGCGTCGAGCCGTCGGTGTCGCGTAGTACGTGCGGCTATCGGCCGTGGGCAGGAAGGCCTTTCAACAGTGCCGGCTCGCCGGCGGATTCCGGGTGCGGATCATCCCAGGGGCGGTTCGTCTTTTTTTGCGGCCGAGTGCTGTTTCGCGTTGCTCACGATGTTTGCCTGGCGCTGGATCCTGTCAGCCACACGGTCGAGGTTTTTTTCCAGTTTTTCACCGGCATGCCGCAACTGGGTATTGGTGTCGAGTTCACGCATCACGCGGGCCTGCAAGGGCGCAATCAACTCGTCGGAAGTGCCGCTCCCGTGTCCGCCAAAGAGATTGATCCAACGCTCCGATGCGCGCCCGAACCGCAGCACGTCCTGGAAAAAGCGGTCAGGTCGATCGCCGCCCAGGATCACCCCGATGATGCCTGCCACCAGGGATACCGGAACAAGCAGGAGATCACGCAATCCGTCCAGCGCCAGCTTGAACTGGAATACCGCTATCTCCCAGGCAAGCCCGACCCGGGAAGTCGGAGGTGTTGCGTCGCCGGTGGCGGGGGAGGCGGGCGGCGGTTCCGTATTTCCCGGCATGATCAGCGCGAGCCTTCGCCAACCAGCACGACTTCGATTGTCTGCATCATGATCACGAGGTCCAGAAACAGGCTCTGGTTTTTCAGGTAGTAGAGATCGTACTGCAGTTTTTCCTTGGCATCCGCCACAGTAGTGCCGTAGGGGAAACAGAGTTGTGCCCATCCGGTGATACCGGGTTTGATCCGGTGGCGCTGGTCGTAGTACGGGATTTCGCGGGCGAATCTTTCCACGTGTACGGGCTGTTCCGGTCTCGGGCCGACAAAACTCATCTCTCCAAGAAGCACGTTGAACAGTTGCGGCAGTTCATCGATACGGGTTTTCCGGATGAACCGACCCACGCGCGTGATGCGGGGATCGTTGTGCGCGGCGAACTCGCTTTCATTGTCGCTGACACTGGCGCGCATGGAGCGGAACTTGTAGACGCGGAAGTTGACGCCGTTGCGGCCCACTCGTTCCTGTCGATAGAGCACGGAGTGACGCCCCCGCATCTCGAGATAGATACATAACGCAGTCAGTATCATCACCGGCAGCGTGAAGATCAGCATCACGGATGCCGTGATCAGATCGAAGATGCGCTTGTTGATGCTGCGCCAACGGTTGGTAACGAAACCATCGGAGAACGCCAGCCAGGTCGGGCGCAGAATATCGACATCCAGCTTGCAGGCCTCCCGCTCGAAAAATTCCTGTACATCGCAGACTTTGATGCCGGACAGACGGCAATCAACGAGTTGATCGACCGGAACGCTTTTGTCTTCGTCCAGGCCTTCCACAGCGACGACAATTTCGTCGACAGCATTGTCGCGGCAGTACGCCAGCATGGAGTCAGGCTTGCCAATGATGCGTGCGCCATGCTGACGCACCTGGTTGTCCTCATCGCGAAGATTGATGAAACCCACCAGGATGAAGGCTCGCTGGTCGGCCTGACGCCGCATGCGTGTTGCGATCTTTAGCGCTCGCCCGCCCGTGCCCAGCACCACGATGCGACTTTTCAGTGCATCCTCCGAGAGAAACTGGAAGACGATCCAGCGAAACAGGAGCAGGGAAAAAAAGGAGAGGAATATCGAGATGACGAGTACGCCGCGATGCGGGACCATCCCCGGTAACGCGTAGAACAAAACCGTGAACAGGATCGTGCCGAGGAGAAATATGGCGACGGCCGTACGCAGCGTCATTCCGGTGAAGCCTTCGCGAACCCGCGACTCATAGACGCCCATGGCGGACATCGCCGCCACGATCACTGCACCGAAGCCAAGCGCCAACGACAGAAAATTCTCGGTGCGAGGCCATTCGCCGCGCCACAGCAGGTGTCCCAGGTAGGCATTGAGAGCAACCAGCGCAATCTCCGCTCCCGCCAGGAACAGAAACGGCGTATGCACGTAGTGACGGAGAATGCGGACGTGAGGCACGTCAGTGCTTGCCGACCCGGTGCTCGGGAGAAGGGCTTTTGGGCCAGGCTTGCGGAAACCGGAGAGCTGTCGTTCGCACGTGATATCGAATTGCCATCGCAGACACGGAAATCGCGCGCATTGTCCGGATTACAGCCTGAAGAAGCCAGAGTTCCGCCCGATCAGGCGATCAGGAAATGGTCGCATTCCGGACGCATTCATTGGGCTGCAGTGACCCGGGGTGCCCGTCTTGAAGGCAATTTAAATGCATAAATATCGCCAGTAGACGGTGCCGTGACGGCGTCGATCAGACGTCCCAGACGCTCGCAGGAGATGTAAACGCCGGCGTCCTCGGGCTCGCCAACGAGAAAAGCGTACGTCTGGCCAATCGTGTCCGCGGCAGGCTTTGTTGGGCTCGCAAAGTCGTAAGGCGCCTGGAGGCAGATCAGGGCTGCTGTCGCGGGTGCCAGCAACAGCGCCAGTGGCAGGGTGCCGGTATCACCGATCACGCAGGCCGCCTGACGCAGGTGCACGGCCAGCTCCTCGGGCGGCAGTCGGTCGACCTGTACCGTTGCGCCGTTGAGCCAGTCCATGAGTTCCGCCATCTGTTCCGGATTGGCGATGTCGAAGGCAGGATGCTGGCTGGACCGGAGCCAGACGATGGTACGCGGAGATGTTATGTCAAATTTTTCCTGAAGCAGGTGACGCAGGGCCAGCAGGCGATCCTGCTGCGAGGCGTTCATGCCCGACTCCTGCGCGAGAAGCAGGCGACGTACCCGCACGCCGTCCGCGGGGGCAACTCGCCAGGGTAGACAGGAACGCAGTGTATCGATGGCGGTCCCTGGCAGGCTGTCGCCCGGCGCCTGCGCGTGATCACCGAGCACCGGTTCGCCCAGGCAGTGCGCCAGTCGCTCGATCAGCAGCGGCTCCAGGGCATGCGCACTCGTCGCGGTGGCCGACAGCATGGCGTGTGAGAGCGTTGACGTCACTAGGGGCCGGAAGTCAAGCCAGCTTGGTGAGTGGGTACTGCGCTGGATGCAGACATCGTGACGCCAGACGGCGCCGGCGTGCAGTGTGACGTTGTGCAATTCGTGCACGACCGTGGGCGCCTGATCCAGGGTTTTGTTGAACAGCAGCTGGCGTTCCAGGGCCGCGTTGGTTGATGGCGCAAAGTCGAGAATGCGATCGAGTTCGCCAGGCAGGAATACGGGAGGTGGATTCTGGCGTGGGCCGCCTGGCGCATGCGTCCATCGACGACTCGACAGCGCCGCCAGACCCCGGTCGCGACAGCCCACGCTCCGGTAGCCAAGATACAACCATGGCGTCAGATTGATGGGCACGCGCTTGTCCTTGTCGTCGTTGACCGCATGGATCGTAACGTCGAACCCGATTGTCGACTGGGAAGTAGGTTGGATTACGCACCAACATGCGAAAAGTAGGCTTCGAACGTCCGCCTGCCGGGCTGGTGGCGCGGCGATGGCCTGACCACCATCGAAACGCGTTCAGCCGTGTCTATTCCAGGCCCGGTAAAAAACATTTCGCAATATTTAACATAATATATATTATGCGAACTTATGGGATTCGTGCGGCATTCGGCGGCGGCTGCTGGCGCCTGCGCGCACAATTCCCGGCATGCATGAAACCGATCCGCTTGAACTGAAACTTAGACAGGAAGCCGAGCGCCTCAGTCAGGGCCTGGGAGGCGCGCCGGTGGTCATTGTCGTGGGTGGCGACAAAGCGACGGACGTACCCCGTACCATCACGGTAACCGGTTCAGCCTCACCGCTCAGGCTGCGGGATCTGCTGGGCATACTGCAGGCAGCCATCCAGACGGAAAGCTGGAAACATTTCAGGGACTGGTAACCGTCGACGGCATTCAGTCGGCCAACCGGCCACGCAGGACAAAACGCTTCAGTTCCCGGTCACCAGCAGCCAGACGCTCATCAGCCCCTGGGCTGCACCGAGAATCACAATGCCTGACCAGGTCAGAATGCTGCCGCGGGATGGTGACGCAGACCATTTCCCCATGTGGTGCAGAAGTATCCGCGCGGACTCCAGTCGACCCGCAAGCACCAGGATTCCGCCCAGATGCAATACGACGGGTGGCAGGCGCAGTTGCTCGGCGAGTAGCAGCAACAGCAGCGCGAACGGTGTTTCACCGAGAATTTCCGGGCGATATCGATAGGGTACCCGCAAGCCGGCATGAAAACGGCTCCCCTTCCAGGTCACCCAGGTCACCACGATGGCTAGCAGGCTGGCGTACAGGGTTGTGATTACAGGCACAGTCATCCATTTCCGGGCATTGCACACTTGTTCGCGATGTTTTCCCTGTGGGTATCGCGCCCGTAGCTAGTCTAGGGGGCGCGGGCGGGCCGGAATGGTGTGCATGTCTCACCCCGCTCCACTCGCCAAAGCAGTAGAGACCGAATGCCAGCGCCGGCAGGGTACGCTCCACCACGATCTGGGTCGCGTACCGGGAATACCCACGACGTACAGGCGCAACGAAGGAACGTTTGCATGAGCCAAACAGGTACAGTTCGACCTTTCAACGCCATTGTGCTGGGAATGCCGCGCTCGGGCACGAGCTTGTCAGCCGCCATTTTTGCGCGGCATGGGTATTTTCTTGCGGAACACGCGGAAGAAGAGTTGCGTCCGGGCGACGAACACAACCCGTCCGGCTACTTTGAAGCGGAAGGTCTCATCGAACGGAATGTCAGCCTGTTTCGCCGGGTAGGTTATCAGGCGCACAACACCTGGTTGTTCGAACCGATTTCCAGTCAACAGGCCGATGCTCTGCAGCGTCTGAAGGCAAGCGACACGGATCTGGACTTCATCCGCCGCTATGAACAGCATCGGCCGTGGTTATGGAAAGACCCCCGCCTCTGCTACACACTCGCTTACTGGTGGCCCTTGATTGATGCAGGCAGCACACGGGTACTCGTGCTGCGCCGGCGCCCGGAGGAAATCTGGAACAGCTTCGTACGCCTGGACTGGCGTCGCAATACGGAAGCGGAGCGGCAGGATGTATACCGGCGCATTGACCATCACATCGATACCGCGCTGGAAACAATTGCCCGACTCAGGATCCCTCACGAGATCGTGCACTACGATGAATTTTCAACCGACCCCAGGGCCACAGCGGAAAAAATCAGTAATTGCTTCAATCTTCGTCTCGATGCCCGCGCATTGGGGTTCGACGGTCACCTCAATTCGACTACCCTCGCCCGCCGCCTGGCCACGTTCCTGCGTCGGCAGCGGGATGGGCTGAGTGCACTGATTCCCGATGCGGTGAAAGACGCCATTCGTACGGGTCGGTGATGCCAACAGGATGCTGAAAAATCCCTTCTGGACTTGTTTCAGCAGTCGTCGGCTTCGCCGACTCGCGCCAGATGCAGCGTTTTTCGATGCATTTGCGAGCCAGCCGTCCCTGGCTGGCATACCAGGCTGCTTTTTGAGCAGCCTCTCCTGGAACGAAGTTTCGTGCGCGACGGCGCTGGAAATTGCAACATGACCAGCTGCCAGGCACAGACAGCCGGAGCGGGTATGGGCAAGGTACGCTGCCCTGCCCGCCTCCTTTCCTGTAGCGATTATTCGCCGAACACCAGGGCCAGCACCGCCTTGCGATCGTACTTGCCGTTTGCCGTACGCGGAAACGGCTCTTCCGTGCACAACAGGCGACGGGGGAGCATGTAGGTCGGCACGCGTGCCTTCAGCGCATCCAGGATCTGTGCGCTGGTACATGGCATGGCAGTTGATACCAGCGCGCCAATGGCCTGCGTCCCGGCATCGTCACCGTGGCGGAACACCACCACGGCTTCTGTCACCTGTTCCAGTGCCTGCAGTTGCGCTTCAATCTCGCCGAGTTCGATGCGATGGCCGAGATACTTGATCTGCTGATCCGCGCGTCCCAGGAACATCAGTGCGCCGTCTTCCCGGATGCGCACCACATCGCCCGTGCGATAGAGGCGATCCGGAAAGGGTGAGTCGGGGTGTTGCACAAAAGCCGCGGAGGTCTTCGCGGCATCGCCGAGGTAGCCGTAGCCCACGGACAGTCCACGTACCCACAGTTCGCCGGTGGCGCCGATAGCCTGGCTGAGTTCCTCCGTCTCCGTGTACACGTACAACTCCATGTTCGGGCGCGCACGCCCAATGGGCACCGGCTCATTTCCTGGCGGCGACTGCACCACATGGTAGGTGCAGTCCACGGTGATTTCGGTGGGCCCGTACATGTTGGTAAAACGCACGTGCGGGAAGAGGCGCATCCACTCCGTCAGTACGTCGGCCTGCACTACTTCGCCGGCAAATACCAGTTCACGCAGCGCTGGAAACGAGTTTCGCTGAAGTCGGCGGGAGCGAAGTAACAGCGTCAGTACGGAAGGAACACAAAAGAACACACTGATCTGCTTTTCACTGAGCCAGGTCACGAGACGCGGCAAAACTGCATTCAGCGATGGCGGCACCAGGTGTAGCGTGGCGCCTGCAGCGAAGGCTGTGTAGATGTCAAAAGTGGAGTTGTCGAAATACAGTGGGGCGTGGTTGGCAACGTTGTCCTTGTCCGTTACCGAATACTGGACGACGCACCAGTCGATGTAGTCGATGATCGCCTGGTGGGGAATCATCACGCCTTTCGGTGCTCCGGTGGAACCGGAAGTGAACAGGACATACGCAACGTCCACGGATATTCGTTCTGATGGCGCAAGCGGGGCAGTATCTGCTTCGACCGCGCAGTCGATCACGACAATGCCGTCCCCGAGCGACGGAGTCTGGACCAGACGCTCACATCCCGCAGTGTTGACAACAAGACAGCGTGCGTTCGTGGTGCGAAGTATGCTCACCAGCCGCTGTTCCGGCGAATCCACGTCAAGAGGAACATAGCCGCAACCGGCTTTGAGGATGCCGAGCATCGCGCATATCGAATCGACGGACTTCGGCATGAGAAATGGCACGAATTTCCCCTTGCCTGCACCTGCCGCAAGCAGCGCCCTTGCGATGGCGTTGGAGCGTGCGTCCAGTTCCGCGTAGGTCAGGCTCTCCTGGCCGCAGGTAACGGCAACCTTGTCGGGATGCCCGGCAACTGCCCGCTCGAAGTAATGTTGAATGAGAAAGGGTTTATGCGTCAGTGCCTGGGTGACCATGCGTCAGGTCCTCGACGATGGCGCCAACGAGCTCATCCCGTTTGTGCGCGCGTTTGAAGGTATGATCCGCGTCGGCAATGTGCCGGACAACAAGTTGCCCGGAACGCTGCAGTCGATTCAGTAGGCTGCGCCCCGCGGTAAGAAGGATGTCGTAACCAGGATCGCTGGTGGAAAAGTAACAGCGAATCAGCGAACCTGACTGCGCAATGGCTCGCAAGTCACGTGCGAGTGGCGGAGGCGGAACCAGGCGGAGAATTCGGGCAAGCCAGGTCAGTTTCGTGGTGATACGCATCAGGACGCTATCGGCGAGATAACGCAGCATCAGTCCGTAGTCCATATCGCCCTTGAAGAAGCGCAGCCACCGACGGGGATCCTTGACCGCGCTCTGATACGCACGTTTCTGCCGAATAACCGCGTATTCGGCTGGTATGTCCAGCGACATGCCATCGCGCCACTGAAACGTGAGTGGGTTGATGAGCATGATTTCCGGAGCGTTCCCACCGGATGGGTGACTGCGCATATAGTCGAATGCGGCGTAGCCTCCCGAGCACAGGCCGCCAATAACTATCCGGGTGTATCCCGACTCCGTTGCCCACCGTAGGACCAGATCGACGTCGTCTCGGGCGCTGCTAGGATACGGGTGATTTTCTTCACTGGCATTCAATGCATGATTGTTGTCATCCGGAATCGGCTGGCAGACGCTTTCGCCAAGATTTCTGAAATCGTATCGCAGTGTGTCGATTCCGGCGCCAGCGAGTTGTCTGGCAAGGCGCACGTATAGCCGGTTCGGGCCGACATGGTGGACTGCGCCGGCATTGCTCAGAAGCAGCACGGTTGAATTGCCGGGTGCCTGGCATTGGACAGCGAAGAGTCCATGGACCCGCAAGACACGCTCACGGCCGCCGTCCGGTAGAAAAACCTTTGACCACAGCTTGGATTCCACTGCTACTGCCGGGCCAGTCTGCGCGTCAGGTGCACGGCACGCTGCAATCCAGGCGGTGATCCGAGCGATGGTTTGTACGGCAATGGTGGTGTCGTGGGGTTCACGAAAACAGGTGGAATAGTCGCTGTCCACGATTCTGCTCATATCAGGATGGTTTTTGAGCAGTGTATCTGCGACAGCTGTATCAAGCGGTCTGTCCTGTCTGTCGATCAGCAATATGTTGCGGCAACTGATCGGCAACGTACGCAGATCCAGACTGGCGATGACATCCTGGAGAACGTCGTCGTACAACATGCCGCCGCTTTCAAGCGCCGACCCGGGTCTTGCGCCTCCTGTCATGGCCAGCGCCTTGATTTCACGCAGAAAGTGACGACCGGAAGCTGGTACGGCCCATAGCGCAAGAAGGTCGGACGGTTGCGCTGCGCGAGCCGCCAGCAACGCGCCGAGGCGATGTCCAACCAGCGCGATGCGTTGTATACCGTGTTCCCTGATAAGGTGCGTGCGGGCTCGTTCGATGTCCTCGAGCCAGGCGGAAAACGTTCCTGTGCCCGGCTCGGGATCCAACGCGTTTCCCACTCCCCGCAGATCGAGCCGAACCACGGCGTGCCCGTCAGCCGCCAGTGTGTCGGCGGTAACTCGCAGGGCGCGATAGCCGTGGAAATATTCGTGACCGGGCGACGGAACAATGATAACGCCTGTACCCGATTGCGTTTCTGCATCGCTCGGCAGATGGTACTGGACAAATGTTGATGGCGTTGGCGTGCCCAGCCAGCCAGCCTGGCGCTTCAAGATGTCGGCTCCGCGATCTGTATGCTCCGCGCCTGGTTGAACGCTTTCAGCTTGAGGGGGCGTTTGCTCTCCGGTGGGCGGCGCGCGACCAGTTCGTGAGTCATGCCGGGAATCAGATGAGCATAGTTCGGTTCGAGGATTGCATCGTCGTTTTCTACGTGCACCCATTGCAGCAGCCTGTCAGAGCGTATGCGTACAACCTGATCGTCACCGATCCGCTCCAGGTGTATTTCCGGCTTGGCATCCTCAGGTAGCGCGAGGATCGGTGTTCCGGAAAATGCAACCTGGCTTGATAGAATCGACCCATTGCACAACAGAGTGCCGGCGACAGCGGCAATCTGCTGCGGGCCGAATCGATAGGTGTACGTCGTATCCTGGAAACGGTCGAACAGCGCATCCACTGAATAGGTCGCTGCACTGGCCGGGGCAAGCGTTACATCCACTGATCTGGTAGCTGAGCAACGTCCGTCCGCCAGAATGATCGAGACCAGCAATTGCGCGTACAAGTGCGTATCTCGTTCATTCAGAACATGTACGTTATGTCCGTCCAGGTGTTCGTCGGTGACCAGAACCTGCACGGGCTGCGTGCACTGGCTGACGATATGATAAGCGGGCTTCGGGCAACCCATGGAATCCACCAGTCCCCAGCCTGCACCTTTGCGCCAATCGTGAAGCATCCATAGCAGCGCCCCGCGGCAGACGGATGTTGGCGCACGCCACCGGCTGAGAACGCGTTCCATGGCATAACCGCTGACGATGCGTGATAGAGAAAAATAGCGGTGAGGATTGCTGAATCGCAGCGATGTCGGGTCGCTCTGGAAGACCTGTTCGGTGTAGAAATCCCGGACATCGTCAAAATCCCAGCTGGCGCCGTTGTCGCGTGGCGTTCCAAGTTTCCATTCGGGATCGACCGTTGATGGCGTATCGGAACCGAAAAAACGGCGCGTCGAAGCGACATCGGGAATGTTCGCGAAGCCGAGACATTCCGTTGCGAAACGAACTGCGTCGATACTCCGATGATCAAGTGGCAAACGGTAAGCACCGACACCGAAGTAACTTGTGACTCCCCGGCCGATGTGGATTGGAAGATCGCCGATTGCAGGTGCGGAAGTTACATAGTTGGCTTCGGGGCAGACAGTATGCAGCCAGTCCGGAATATGTGAGTGAAAGAGCGGTTGTTCACGCCGTTCCCTGCCCAGACCCAGCAGGCTTGGTTGCTGCTCACCATCGCTACTGCCGCACCAGACGGTAACGCATGCATGGCGGCTCAGGCGTCGAGCCTGGTGCGTCACTTCCTCGCGGACATTCGCGAGGAACGCATCGTCGTGTGGATAATGCAGGTTGGCGAAAGGCATATCCTGCCACACCATGATCCCGAGTCGGTCGCAGGCGGTGTAGAAGTCGTCGCGCTCGTAGCCGCAGGTACCGATGACCCGCAGCATGTTGAACCCTGCCCGCTTCACCTGTTCCAGGCGCTGATCGAGCTTCCGCTCCAGGCCGGTTTCGCTGGCACCAGTTGGCAGCCAGCATGCGCCCCGACAAAAGACTGGAACGCCATTGACGTGAAGATCCCCGAACTCAGCGTCAAATTTCACCGTTCGGAAGCCAATGCTGGCGCGATGAACAATGTCGTCGTCCAGCGATACTTGTACGTCGTAGCAACGTGGGGTGCCGTGTGTATGTGGAAACCAGGGCGCAACTTCGGGAATGGTCAGTGAGGCACATGCCCGGAATACGCCATTGGCGTCTGGTGAGAGTACGCCCTCCCACTGTTGCCCATTGGTCTCAACCTGCCAGCGTGAAGCCCGTCGTCCCGTAGCGATCTCCACATGCAACTGCCCCTGCCCGGATTCGAGAACGGGACGCAGATGGATATCTGCGTACATCCGTGCGCTTGAGATTTTCGGCAGTTGCCCGATTCCCACGAGGGGGGTGCCCATGCGCCAGGATGCCATGCGTCCGGCGAGCGATAGACGCAGTCGTCGCAGTTGTTGGTTGGCAACCAGTGCAGTACGCCATTGTGGTCTAGTACCTCCCTCTTTCGATCCGGCGTCGATCGACGGGATGGAAATTACGAGCTGCTGGGAGCGATCCGATCGTGGAATGGTGATGCGCCAGGGAACGAACGCATTTGCCCAGCTAGCAAGCGGTTTACCGTCCAGCCAGGCAACAGCGGTGCCATGGATATCGGGGAACTCGATATGACGCTCATCACCTGCGGGGAGATCTACCGTGTACCACCACTCCCATGCGTCCGGATCCGTGCAACCCGAAAGTAGTCCGGCACTCAGACTTTCCGCGCTACCTGACCACTGCGGGATGAGGTGATCCAGTTCCTCCGGATTGCGCAGACTTCCGGCGTTGACCTGGAACAGTTGCCAGCATAAGTCCGTGGCGAGTACACCGGGTTGGTTCATGGTGAGGAATCAGCAAACAGGGAGAGCCTCCTGGAGGCTCTTCGTGACGCGTTCCCAGCGGGATGCCATGTCCTCCAGTGGTTTCAGGTCGAGCATGCGTCTCCGGGCCAGTGCGCGCGCCAGCTGGAACTGAAACGTACGACTGGTACTGGCGATGGCGTTGCAGTTTTCCGCGATCTTTCCGTCCAGCGCGGAACAGCGGTCGCGCAGCCAGATCAGGTGGCTACCCAGCAGTTCAAAGCAGGCACCGATCTGGCGAAACGTGGCAAATGCGTAGCGATGAAACAGCTCCATATCGCCACTGCGGATGAACTCAGGAAGCCGTGCAGCAAAGGATTCGGTGAAGTCGACGAGCGGATTCGTCGCGGGCAGTCGATCAATCTCGCGTTTCAGGATGTGTATGGCAGCCTCGTGAATGTCGGGTGCACGGGACGTGTGCATCTGCCTTACGAGCTCGACATATGGCGGTAGTCCGCCATCGTTCTCCGCAGACAGGCGCCAGATTCCGGTGAAGTCTTCTCCGTTTAGCTGGTATCGCCCTGCGCCATGGAGGTAGCACATGGACTCCCGCACCGTATCAAGGGATAGAACGCCAATGGTTGTTTTGACGTGCGCCCGGCGATAGGCCGAACCATGCGTATCCGGCAGAAACCAGGAATCCACCTCCACCAATGCGGTATTGCCGACCTCAACCTGTGCCTGAACGTGGTCGAGGAGCCGGTCCCAGGGATTGAGCTCCTGAATATCGACGCCAAACAGGCGGCGCAGGTCTTCATCGTTGAACTTACAGAATGTCCACTGATCGGCTTCCCAACGCGTAGATACGGTGATGCCCAACGCCGCGAGGGGCTCATGTCCCAGGTAGTGCAGCAACTCGATGACAACATCGAGATAGCAGTTCGATTCGTCCCAAATCCGCCCACCGCGATGCAAAGCGTGCCGCGATTCAGGAAGTGACTCAGCGGGTGTCACCTCGTTCATTTCCCACGGGTCAGCGCTGTGCCAGCTGCATGGCGGCATTGTGTGTACGAATACGGTCGTTGTTGACCATCAGCATGGCGCCGTAGGCATCGCGAAGGTGGCGCCCAAGGGTGTGCTCATGATCGTTCCGGTAGGCATTGATACCCGCTATCGCCATTGCCTTGCCGACGATATCAACCAGCGCTTCGGAACAGGATATTTTGATGTTGTTCATTGCCAGGCCAAAGGAAAAGGCACTGGTTCGTTGCCAGTTTCGCGTATCGAGTATCTGCTGGTAAGACTCGACACCGGATTCCAGTGTGGCGCGCATTTGCTGAACGGCCTCATCCATCTCGGCCATTCGCAGGCTCGTGGTCGGTGGCACGGGGGCTTTCCTTGATGCAGCGCGAATGGAGCGTCGCGCTATCGACGCCGCGTTCTCAGCCATGCCAAGCCACAGCGAAGACCACAGAATATGGGCGGTCGGCTGCATCGTACGGGACAGTATCAGACCGAACGGCACGCTCATTACGTTTTCCGGGGTAACTTCAGCCGACAGGCGGTATCCCAGACTGCGTGTCCCACGAAAACCAAGCGCATCCCAGGTGGCGATCTGCTGCATGGTTGCATTGGTACGCTCTACCCATACATGAACCTGGTCATTGGCAGTGGCCTGTGGATTGGCGCGAGCCGTTACCATGATGACATCCGCATCTTCTGCGTAGGAGATGACGGGTGCCTGCTTCTCCAGCTTCACCCGATCGCCCGTCTGCTCTGCGGCGCAGATGCTGCTCCCCAGATCGCCTCCAGTACCTATTTCTGTCGTAGCGGAACCCAGCAGTAACTGGTCGCGGGCGATCTGACGTATAAGGTCGAGCTCATGATCTGAATTGCCCGCATGATGCACCAGACAGGCAACCTGAATCTGGTGCATTGCAAATATCATTGCCGTGGATGCGCAGTAGTTTCCGAGCGTCTCACACCAGTGCGAGAGCGTGCGCATGTTGACGCCCAATCCGCCCAAGGGGGAAGGTACATACGCACCTAGCAGGCCGTTTTCGCGGAAGGCGGCGAATGCTTCCGAAGGAAATCGCGATTGACTGTCTACGTCGGACGCCAGGGGAGCGAGAATCTCCCGACCAATTCGATCGACGATGGCATCGAGTGTTTGACCAACGGTTGCGGAGGCTTCCTTGCTCATGTTTTCCTGATTGTTCTGAGTGGTAGGTGCCGTGCGATTTCCCGGCTCAGGCAACGGCCCCTTTCTGGCTGCCGCCACCCAGCGAGACAACGGCGTCGGCAATGGCGTTGATACTCTGGAACGTGTCCCGGTTGAGAAACTCGTCAGGAAACTCGATGCCGAAGAGGTCTTCGATTGCAAGCATGAGATTGACGGTGTTCAATGACGTCAGACCGGCGTCGTAAAGATCATCAATATCCGTCAGGGAATCGACCTCGACGGCGAGATTCCCGGCGTCCTGCAGAACTTGGCGAATGCTCGAGGTCGTGGCGTCCCTGGATTGCATGTCTATTCCTCTTCCGGCCCGATCGCTACGATGACTGCGTGGTCAGGCAACGTGATCCCTGTACAGGCCACTCACAGGGAAGCACATGTGCCGAGTTAACAAATGAAATTCTAGCCATGTGCCTTGCGTCGAGATGCGACTCCCGTCGCAGTGTCCTCTCTTCTCAGCAGCTCTCGAATGGTGCTTCCGGCGATGTTTTCGCGGTGTTCGCGCAGAAAAACATCGAGTTGTCTGAGACTGTTCCGTGTCAGTGACTTGGGATGCCCCATTACATTGAAAATCCGTCGGCCGGTTTCCAATGCTTCCCTGAATGCAGCCTGGAGGCTGTCGGCGCGAGGTCCGTCAATGGAAGTCACTGTGCGTTCGGAACTTGTCAGCTTCCGCAGATAGTAAAGTCCCGAATTTCCCAACGCGCCGCCGTCCCCCAGAGGGGTATCTTCCGGTGACTTGCGGAATTTTCGCCATAGACTATGCCAGTAGAACGCGGGTCCAATCGTGTGCGCCGTAATAGGCAGTTCCAGAAATCGTCCCTTACGCTCGGGAACCAGCGGGTCGGTATTGAAGCGCCAGTGATCTGCATCCGGCGCGCTGGAAAAGTCGAACTCCCGGCCCCTGTTGACGCTCGTGCCGCCCGCAAAGACTGTGGAATCGATACGTACCCCTGCTGCATACAATGCGTCCGCAATGTGCTCGAACGGCTGCAGACACCAACCGCCTGCGCGGAAGGCTACAGGCCGTGTGCCGGTAATCGTTGCAAGCCTCTGGCTGTAGCGTGCGACAATCGATGCGACGTCCGGGGCGTCGAAGTCCTGCAGGCGGTAGCGCCGTGAGTCGATGATCCAGCGGCAACCATCCCAATGACTGTCTTCCCAGTGCGGATGAATATGCAGTTGCACATCGTGGCCCCGTTGCGTCAGTGTCTTCAACTGCCTGACAACGCGCTGGTACTGGCGCTGGTGGAGAAGCGTATCGCTGGTGGCAAGACGCTCCAGGTAACCGGCGTCAACGAACAGCGTAACGTGCAGCGCATGTCGCTCGAGGAGTTCGACAAGTACACGTGTTGGATAGATCAGGCATCCATCGGGCGAACCAGTACGTTGCCCGAAGAACAACTCGTAATCGAGTGTCAACAGAAATCGCATCAGACTGAGCTCAGCCAGTTGTTGAAGTTTTCCTTGAGGCTCAGTGCGCCGCACGACAATGCCTCTACCTGTGCCTCGGAGAACCGTGTTGGGACGAATACCCTGCGAATCGTATAAAGATTGGTGCCTGGCCTGTTGAGACCGCCATCGACGCTGAAAGCGATCTGATATCCGGCTTGCGCGACATCGACGGTGCTTTGGTGATCCCAGTCGCCGTTCGGATAACAGAAGGAAATACACGGCTTGCCGGTTATCTCTTCCAGAATACGCCGGGACTCAACAAGCTGACGCATCCGGTCCTGGGGATTCAACTTGTCGATTCGCATGTGATCGATGGTGTGGCTACCCACATCGATCGCGTTCCGATGAACTGCATCACGAAGTTGTTCCCCTGAAACCGTCGCTGACCAGGGATCGTCTGCCTG
The DNA here is from genome assembly GCA_024234635.1 of Pseudomonadales bacterium. GTDB lineage: Bacteria > Pseudomonadota > Gammaproteobacteria > Pseudomonadales > Azotimanducaceae > SYFY01. The sequence continues at coordinate 86,116 of JACKNX010000004.1, forward strand.
TATGACTGCAAGCGATTTTCCCGTATAAGACTCCAGTTCCCTGCAAGCGTCGCTGAAGAAGTCGTGGAACTCGTGGTCCTCCCACCCCTTGCGTTTTGCATAGCCACGTAGCTGCTGGTAGACACGGGCCATCTGGGATGCCACGCCGGGACGAAAGGTGAACTCCCGCGTATCGACACGGAGTGTCCAGGGACGATCGATCTGCTGGATGACATAGTCGAAACGGTCGAACCAGAACGGACGGGCATTGTTCAGATAGCCGGTCGTAACAAAGAGCAGAGGCTTTATTCCCTGCGCTTCCAGAACCGGCAGCGCGATGTCCAGGTTGTTCCGATAGCCGTCGTCAAAGGTCATGAGTACGGGATTTCGATAGCGATGCTCGCCACGGAGATGCCGCAGTGCGCCGTCGAGATCCACCCATTCATGATGTTGCGAGATGACATCGATCTGGCGGGCAAACGTCTCTACGTCCACCTGCTCCCGAAGCGGCTGCCAGGGAAGCTGACTGGCGGGAGGAACCACGCCGTGTGCTGTCAGTACGGTCAGCGCGTCCTGACGAAATGCGCGGATTGCAGCATAGCAGCCGGTATTTTTCATCAAACCGAGCAGACTCACGGTCTGTCCCTTCTGGTGGCCAGATCTTCCGGTGTGGCCGGGTGAAACTCGAAAACGGCTATGTGTTGCAGCCTGTATGATTCGCGTCGGCATGATGTCAGGCGGTACGGGACCATGTTGTTACCTCCACCTTTTTGGTGTCAGGTAGCCGACCGCCCTCCTCTATATGCCGTCGATACCAGTGTTCCAGGGACAGAATGCTCCATAGTTGCATTGAGTAGTCGTGTTTGCCAGCCAAATGTAGTTGTACCATCGCGTTCACCCTGTCGGGATTGAGCAGTCCTGTCCGGGCTACCGCATCACGGGAGAGGGTGGTTTCGAGTTGGGGGCGCAGCGCGCTCTTGAACCAGAGACCAACCGGAGCGTCGAATCCGACCTTCGGCCGATCGACTATCTCCGACGGCAGGTAACGTCTGGCCACGTCCTTCAGAATACGTTTTGTCTGATTGCCACGCAGTCGGTACTCTGCTGGCAAGGAGGCAGCCAGTTCGGCAATCGTGTAGTCACAAAGCGGCGAGCGGACCTCGAGACTGTTTGCCATGCTCATGCGATCCATATAGGTAAGCTGGAACTCCGGCAAGTAGCCGCCGACGTCAACGTCCAGTATGCGCTGCATGAATGAGGTGCCTTCACTCAGTCGACGGCTGACAAAGGCATCGGCGTTAGTATCCTGTGCGCCGAGCACCATTCCAGCTCCCAGGCTAGCGTCCAGGAGCAGCAGCCATTGGCGGTAACCTGCCTCCGGCGACAGTCCCAAGGCTCTTCCGAAACGCTTTGCTCGTCGAATCAACCGGTTGCCGGAAGTGGAATCTGGCAGCCGATCGAGCAAACTGCGTGTCAACGTGGCAATGTTGTCGGGCACACGGGACGCCCAGGTGAGCGCGCCGATCTTTCCATGGCGCGGATAACCGTGAAACAGTTCGTCTCCCCCGGTACCGCCCATTGCCACTTTGACATCCCGCGCCACCCGTTCGCAGAGCAGGTTCACCAGAACCGAGGTTGGTTCACCGTTAGGCTCATCGTAGTGATCAAGGACGGTTGGTACCAGGGACTGCGCTTCCCGTTCCGAGACGACGAACGTACTGTGACGGGTGCCAAGATGCTCGGCGACGCGTTGCGCGAAAGGCAGTTCGCTGAACCCTCTTGCGGCATCGTCAAAACCAATGGAGTAAGTTCGAACACTTGCCCCCGCGTCACACATAAGCGCAGAGATCAATGATGAGTCCAGACCACCGGACAGGAATGCTGCCACCTCAACGTCACTCTTCAAGCAGTAGCGGATGGCGGTACGTAACCCGTCGTCGAGTTGGTCCACAGCGTCCTGGTAGCCAATGTTCTGTATCTGCCGTGGCAGCAGAGACCAGTACCGCTGCAAACGCAGCGTATCGTCCTGGTAGATAGCCATCTCCCCGGGGCAGAGCTTGAAGATGTTCAGGTAGGCCGTTTCCGGAGCAGGAACATAACCGAGGGCCAGGAATGTAGCGGCGGCATCCCGGTTGCATTCCGCCTGCACGCCCGCGGCAAGAAGACATTTTATTTCGGAGGCGAAATACAGCTTCCTGTTGGCGAGATGGTAATACAAGGGCTTCTCGCCTAGGCGGTCACGCACCAGAATCATCTTACGCTGTCGTTCATCCCAGAGAGCGATTGCGAACATGCCTCGGAGGTGGTTTGGAAAGTCTTCCCCGTATTCTTCATACGCGTGAACAATTGTCTCCGTATCCGAACTGGTCCGGAAGCGGTGACCTCGAGCCTGCAGATCAGCACGCAGATCTTCGTAGTTGTAGATTTCGCCGTTGAATACCACCCAGATGTCACCGGTTTCGTTGGGGATAGGCTGCGTGCCGCCGGTGAGGTCGATAATGGAGAGGCGCACCATGCCAAGTGTTGCCCCATCAAACGCACGTACCGAGGTGTTGTCCGGTCCACGGTACTGCATGACATCACACATTCGATGTACGGTACCCGTATCGGTGGTGCCGACGATGCCTGCTATGCCGCACATTCACTGCTCTCCGATCGCGGTTGAATATTCAGGCCCTTCCATCTGCTTTCTGCTTCACTGAGCAGAACCTGCGCGGCTGCTTCCGACGCGCCTCTGCACAAGCGTTCATAGACAGCTTTGTCAAGACAGTGAGCTATGGCGCTGGCAAGTTTGGCTCCCGTTACGTCCTGCAGCAGGATGCCATTGAATTCATTTCGAACGAGATCACCCAGGTCGCCAACGTCGGAGACGACAGCAGGAAGCCCAGCAGACATGGCTTCCATCAGGCTGAGTGACAGGCCTTCGGATATGCTGGGAAGGACAAAGATGCGCGCACTGCGCAACCAGGATACCGTGTCTTTCTGCATGCCCGCAAAGGTCACCCGATTCTCGATACCTAGTCGGGCGGCCAGTGACTTCAAAGCACTGTCAAGTTCGCCCGCGCCAACGATGGCCAGCGTCACGGGATGCGATTTATTCAGTTCGGCAACCGCTTCGAGCAGTACCTGTAGATTCTTGATTGGGGCGAGCCGCCCGAGAAAGATGAGATCATACGTTTTCTCCGGCTGCGCGGATGACCGTACTGGCGGCACACCGCCTGGATTGACCAATACGGTTGCCTGGGTCCGGCTCCTGTAAAACGATGCGGCTCCGTTGCCCATGCATACGATCAGATCGGCCCTGGATGCGATGGACAGCAGCACCGTTTCAATGCGTTTGCTCGGCTTTTTCATCGACGAAAGCAGGCGGTTTTCGCTTAACAGACCACCCTCGATTACTTCAGCCGGGCCGCCGACGCAGAAATATATGGCACGTCGACTGATCATGCGAGCAAGAAGAATGGCAAGTAAGCCATTAAACAGGAGGTGAAAACCTGACACGTAGTCCGGCTTTTCTTTGACCACGATGTGGCAGAACGTCACGAGCCGGGAAACGGTTCCACCACACCATTGGCTAAGCCGTGGATAGGCCTTGATCACACGCACGCCGATCGGGTACTCGACATCGCTGGTCGTTATCAACGTAATTTGTCCGAACGCACCACTGTTAACCATGGGCAACAAATGAGCACGTATCCAGTTGGCGGAGTGGAACGTCCCTGTCAGAACGATATGTGGCGCGCGAACGATTGCGGCTGGCTCGCGCGCTGCGAGTAGACGCAGCACTCTTTCGAGGATCCATAGTCCCCCGTAGATAATACTTTCACGCATGATATGGGCTCACTGCCGCCAGAACTCCCTTGTTGGCCTTGAGCGCGCTGTATTTCAAAAAATACCAGCGAACGGTGACGAGCATAGCGACCCACATCGCCACGGCCCCTTCCCGAGGGTAGAAGGTCTGTGAGCCCATACCCGCAATGAACAGCGAACCAACGAGCGCAATGGTCATTCCACCGACTCCCGACTCGATTGGTGGACCTCGCAGCATGCGGAACGCATAGGTAAGTATGGTGCCATAGAACATGAGTACGGGAATGAGTGCCAGAAGTCCGTTGTCAAACGTCCATTCCAGATACATGTTGTGTGGATGTGGAAAGTCTTCTCCGTATGTCGACATCAGATAGTAGGAAAGACCCGTTCGCTGCATTGCCAGTTTGCCGTATCCCAACAACGGCTTTTCCTGGATTTTGTCGAGAACAAATGGCCACGCGAACGTGCGGCCGGAGGTGACGGTATAGAGATCGACTTTTGATTTTCCACCGAGCTCCAGTTGTTGCTGATTCTCGATGAGCGTGTTCTGGTCGCGTTTGTTGTCACCAAACCCAGCAAAGAGTCTGTCACTCAACCCGGGCACCATAGGAATAGCGATCATCGCGACAAATGGTAGAAACAGGAGCATCTTTGGGTTGCGAAGCCATGCATACCCAAGGCCCATGATCACCCAGGTCACGTAACCGGTTCGACCACCCGTGAGAGTCATGGCGAGCGTTATGGCGAACGCCATAAAATAGAAGCCTAGTCGCATGTATCGCTGCTGGAATATACCAGCAGCGTACATTGCTGCCCAAGCGGCTCCGGACATCATCATGGAGAGATTGACGCGGTGGAAGCCGACTTCGTTGGAGAGAATTTTGAGCGCCCGCTCAGACATATCTCCTTCACTGATGGCTGAGAAAGGCATCCATTTGATGATCTGAACTGCCAGGAGAAAATAGACTCCTACGATGACAACCACCGTTTCCAGAAGACGCCTTTCGCTGCGGCAGCCGTCATAGATCATGATGGCGGGAATCATCCACTTCAGGCAGTTGATGACATGTTCGCTGAACAGACCGGCGAAGGTTGGAACGTCGTCATTGCCCATCAGCATGGAGAACTGAATTACTGCACCGAGATCGTTAGAGGCCCTGATGAAGGCCGTCATCATGAAACCAACGTAGATCAGCAGCAGAAAGGCAAGATTTCCGGGGAAATCCCAGCGGATCCCCTCCTTTCGCCGGTTCACCAGCCACGAGATGACACATACAGCTAGAAGAACGTTCCAGGGATTCAGACCCTGAATACCGGCAAGTGATTTTGGAAAGTCAGGATGCTCAACGACCGCGATCAGCGCTACAAGCCCGAGCGTTGCGCGAAACCAGTCCCGGAACGACAGCATCCCGACGCCAGCAATAAACAACCATAGGGCGGTGGTTCGAATCATCGTTCTGGTGGTGAAGGCTTGGCAAGAAGACGCAGGAAAGCAAAATTGCTCGTCAGGTAGCGTTTCCAGAGACGGGTGGGTTCCTGCATTACGCGGAAGAGCCACTCGAGCCCGAGGCTCTGCATGATACGTGGAGCGCGGCGTATCTTGCCCGCGAAAACGTCGAAGGACCCACCCACACCATGGGTTACCGTGGTATTCATGGCGTCTCCCCATCGGGCCATGAAATTTTCTTTGAGCGGCGATGTCATGGCGACAAACAGAATATCGGCGCAGCTGTCGGCGATTTCCTTGGCAATTTCTGGCTCTTCAGTCGCCGAGAAATACCCGTTACGGCGTCCAACGAGTTGTACACCGGGGTAGTCGTCTCGGATTTTCTGGGCGACTCTTGCGTTGACCCACTCCTCGGCGCCCAGGCAATAGACCTTGAAGCCAACCTGGCTCCCGCGTTCGAGCAATGCATACATCAAATCGATGCCGGCGACCCGTTCCGGCAGGTGTTTGCCGGCAAGTCGCGCCGCCCAGACCAGGCTCTGTCCGTCCGCAAATATAACGTCAGAGCTCAGAACACTTTCCCGGAGCATCAGATCTTTCTGCATGGCGACAACTTTTGCAGCGTTGACTACGCCAATGTCGAGGCGTTTGTGATGCAGTATGCAGTCTTCGACCAGTCTTACTGCCTGTTTCATCGTCACGCTGGCAATAGGCACTTCGAAAAGGCGAATGCTGGCGAGTTCGTTAACCAGATCATTGGTTGATTGAACTGACATTGTTCCTCTCAGAAGCACGTCCTGTTGCGCGTCCACTACTCTGCGCCAGTTGTGCTTCGCATTCAGTGATGATTTCCATGGTACAGAGATGACGACAAACGACTTTTCTGATTGCTGCTGAAATTGTGACGTGTTTCCGGTTGGTGATAGGAAAACGGACGCGGATGTAAAAGAACTGTCTGTCGCAAAGGGCATTCCCGCGGTCCAGGCTTACACGGGATCAGTGACGCGTCAGGGAATACTGCCCGCAGCGATCGTGGCGTCGACCACTGGTTTACAGTGGATAGGTCAGCCTTCTGAAGGGAAGCGATATCGAGGTTCTGCCGAGGTGGTCCGGCGGATTGCTGAGATAAAGTGACGGCTTGCCGTCTATGCGCAGGACCGTCCCCTCAGGAACGTCGTAAATCGTCATTCCGTCGAGTGTTTGGCCATGACTTTCCACATCAAGGAACGGTGCATTCTGACTGATGACAATCTTCTGCCGCATTTGGTGGTAATCCAGCAGTCGGGTAGTTGTTGTTACAAGGAGATTGCCCCTGCCCTGTTCATCGGCGAGTGCTTCAAAAGCGGCCATTGCGGCATCCGTGAAGATTTTTCCCGGTGTTACATGTTTGCCCAGATGTGTGTAGAGAATGCAGTACCCCTGCCGTGTTACCAGTCTCGACAGGGCTTCCCTGGTAAGGACTTCATGAATTCCGGCCGCGTGGTCGCCAACTGAAACGCCATAAGGGTGAGGGTTGCAGCGTATGAATTCTGTTGCGCGAGAACCATCGCGTAGCGTGACACAGCGTGTCAGACGGTTCCCCGCATGCATGCTGTATTTGGCGTCACCAAGAGTTCCCCGAAGGGTCTTGGCTATGTCTTTTGCGGTATTCAGCGCTGCTCTGGTATCGGGACGTCTGGCCAGCCCGGTCCAGGGAGAGTACGTCACCTCCTGGCCCAGACAACTTGTGACCCTCCCCGTCCAGACATATCGTACGCCAGCGGCAAGCGTCAGGTCGGCGTGGTAGGCCGGATCTCCTGCAATATCGCCACGACCAAACATGATGTCCGGACCAAAGTTTGTTGGAGCCACAGCGTGGTCTACCCAGATGGTCGGATGACAATCATTCGCGGCAAGTGCCTCCAGGCAGACGCCGGCCTGTTCCCGCCGCACTGCCAGATCGCCGTACGAATGAAAGCAGTCAATATGCCCCGAGCGCATCAGGGCATGCAGGGCGTCGCGTCCGGCCTCATCGGTATTCCAGTAGGAAAACTCTCCCGGTGCCATGTGAAAGTAGATCGTATTCCCGGTCTCAAGGCCAAGACCGGTACCGATGGCGGTCATCTCGGTTGTGTTCAGGTATCGGCTGATGGTCAGATAGGTCGCCAGGTCGGGTGTATCGTCCAGATCGCTGCAGATCGCCAGCATGGCGCGATACGGGTAAGGAAAAGTACGCAGCTCGAACACGTCAGTCTTTGAAGAGGCCGGCAACTATTTTTGCCTTGAGCCGCGGCGAGACCACGAACCGCCAGTAGAGAATCAGAACAACGACGCCGTGAAGTGCGGCACCGGCCAGAACCAGCGTGAGATCTGACAGACCCGAATACGCCTTGAAAAGACTCAGAACGCCATAGCAGACAAAACCGATGGCAACGGCGGTGCGGCCTGACTGCCATAGATAAACAAATGAATTGGCCTTGAGTGTTCGGCACAGGAAGAAAGGCACAACGACCCCATGAAAGAGCACATCGCCCAGGACATAAATTGTCGCCGCGGCGAGAATGCCGCCGCCGTTGTAGCCGATCCATACCACCGCCGCCACCAGAGCGGACAGGTAGATTCCGCTGCCTATCACCGAGGTCAGTCCATGGGCGTCGGCGCCAGACAGAATTCGATAGCCCACCCGATTGGCAGCCGAGTAGCAACTTCCCAGTGAGACGATCCAGATCAGCGGAACGTTGACGTATTCCGGGCCCATCCAGGCGGATATCAGCTCGGGGCCAAGCGTCAGCATGTAGACCGCCGGGGGTATGGCCAATGCCCAAGCGACACGACTGGTTTCCACGGTGAATTCATAGACTTCCGCCTGTCGTCCCATGCCGTACAGCGAACTGGTGGTTGGCATGAGCATGAAAGAGAAGCGCTGGATGAATGTCTCAACCTGCCGCACGAGCCCGGTAGGTCGGGCGAATACGGCGAGCATGGCAGGTCCCAGTCTCGCTGTAACAAGTATGCTCACTGTCTGTTGCATGGCAACGGCGCTGGACAGGATCACCAGGTTTTTGATTCCGAAGCTCAGGACCATGCGGAGGTCCTGAACATTTGCCAGACGTGGCGCGAGGGATAGCTGCGGACAAGCCCAGCGGCATACCAGATATCGGCCAATTTCCGCAATGATCGTGGCGATGAAATAGACGGCGCCGAGCGAAAGAATCCCGTGATCCGTAAACAGCGCAATCATCATCCCCACGGCGGCGAGTACAGAATGCAACGTGTTTATGGCGTTGTGGGCATCCCATCGGTGCAATCCCGTGATCACTCCCCTGCATGCGTCCGTGAGCATCTGCAGTGACAGGCTGAATCCCAGAAGCAGCACCACTTCCCTGACATGCGGCTCTTCCTCGAGCGTGCCTTCCGGAAACAGGTCCAGTACATGGTGATACAGAACGACAACGCCTGCGGCCAGCAGCAGGGCAATGCCAACCTGGATCAGATTGGCGCTTGCCATGATCCGGCTGAGACGCTCGTATTCACCCCGCGGGGCGAACTGCGCGACGAATTTGCTCGCGTTGGCGCCAACGCTGAAGTTGATCAGTGACAGATACGAGACCAGGGCCCATCCAAAATCCCATATGCCCAGTGTTGTCTGACCGAGATTTTCATGAATGAAACGAGGCATCAGGAAACCTACCACGATGCTCACGAGTTGCGCTGCCCAGGAAACGGCGGCGTTCCAGGTCAGCCGCTCCCGGCCGGAAAGATCGGGTGATGCATTCGTGGAGAGGTCAGACATAGCCGTAACTGCGGTTCAACCCGCCTGCCACCGCGGCGAAGGTATGGAGTTCGTCCTCGCTCAGGGTTTGTCGCCAGCGATCGTCCAGGACGATGCGACTATCCGAGTCCAGGCGCATGCCGTTGCCAATAACGTGATGGGGCACATCGCGGAAACCATCCAGCGTGGCTATCGGTGACAGTCCCAGCGCGGCGAATACGCAATTGACTTCCTGCAGTGGATCTGAACACAGCGCTTCGTAGTTCAGCTGGATCACCGGCAACCCGGGAAGTTGTGCGAGCAGTGCTTCGGCTTCCTCGTTGCTGCGTCGCCATTCTCTGGCCGCAGCGGCCATGTCGAGGGTATGGTCGTGATTCGCGCCTGTTCCACCGCCGCGCAGGGAAGCATCCTTGGCATCCGCAAATTCGGCGGGTCGCATATAGGTCAGCGCAACGGCGCGACCGTCACGGATAAGGCGTACCACGTGGATGTCGAGGTCCGTATGCTCCGCCAGCATTTTCAGCCGCATGCCGACTTTGGAACTTTCCACGACCACCTCCGCGCCGGCTACACGTGCGACGGCGTGTACGAGGTCGCGGGAGCGCTGCAGCATGATGGGGAGCCCATGTCGCCATTCCGGCGATAGCGCAAGGGCGAGTTCCCGCAGTCGTTCCCAGGCTTGTGCGCGGACGAGTGGTCGAAGAAGGCGTTGAATCCACGGCGACTGGAACACGTCGAAATGTGTACGAGCGAGGTCGTGAATACGAAAGTCGTGCCCATTCGCTACCATTTCCCGATTCACCGTCTGCCAGAAATCACAGGACTTCAGCAGTGCATGACAGGAGCATCGATAGCGCTCCGGATCCCCGAGATTCACCGCCTTGAGTTCACCCGCGGTCACCACCTGGGGATGCGCATTGAGCAACATGGCCAGAAGTGTGGAGCCGGAGTGGCTGGCCGCCATCACGTAGACAAGGCGTGGCACCTCAACTGGCTCCGGAGCCACGCAGGACGACGGGAATGGTAAGCAGCAGAATCTTGAAATCCAGTCCGAGCGACCAGGTATCGATGTATTGGAGATCGAGTTCCAGCCACCGATCGAATGACAATTTGCTGCGCCCCATGACTTCACGCAGGCAGACGATTCCCGGACGCACGCTGAAACGTTTTCGCTGAATGCCTTTGTCGAACAGGTTGACGTCGCGAACGGACATCGCCCGAGGACCGACCAGGCTCATGTCACCTTTGAACACATTGATGAGCTGGGGAATTTCATCGAGGCTGGTCTTGCGGATGAAGCGACCCACGCGGGTAATACGCGGGTCATTGGTCATCTTGAAGATCGGTCCTTCGGCTTCGTTGAGATGTTCGATATCTTTGAGGCGCTCTTCAGCGTCGATGAACATGCTTCGGAACTTGATCATGCGGAAACGCCGCTTGTGCAACCCTACCCGCTCCTGCAGGAAGAACACCGGCCCCGCGGAGTCGAGCTTGACCGCGATCGCCACCAGCACGAACAGCGGTACCAGCACCGGCAAGGCCAGCGATACCAGCACGATATCGACAATGCGCTTCACGACCAGCTTGTTCTCGTTGAGCACCACCGGGCTGAAGCTGAGCAGCGGCACGCGATCGTGATATTCCAGCCTGACTTCGCCGCCCACGTCGTAGAAGTCCGCCAGCAGTTTCAGCGCAATGCCCTGCTCCTGGCAGGCATCGGCGATGGTGCCGATATCGTTGAGACGCGAACGTGGTAGTGCGACCACGAGCTCATCCACAACCTGTTCGGAAATGATGCGATCGATGTCGTCCAGCGTGCCGATCACCGTCGCCCCATCACATACCCGGCCCACCAGCGTGGGATCCGGATCGACACAACCGATCACTTCCATACCCCACTCGGAGTTCGGCATGATGTTGTTCAGGTAGAAACGCGCGCGCGGTCCCGAACCGACGATAAGGACCTTGGTGTAGTTCTCCCGGCTTTCGACGCGAATGCTGAAATACCACCAGCGCAGGAACAGACGTACCGAAACCAGTGCGATGAAGTTGAGAACCAGCGCAGTTACCAGGACCATCCGGCTGATGAGCTTCAGATCGAAAAGGAAAACCACCGCGACCAGGATCGCGAACAGCAGCAGGTTGTAGCGACCCATATCGAGCATGATCCGGGTTACCGACTGCCCCGCCAGCGTCGGTTTGACCATCCCGGACAGCGGGGCTGCAAGTAGTCCCAGCACGACCAGAAGCACGATATGCTCCGTCCATGCGGGGCCGGACAGCTCGCCAAGCTGGAAGCCCAGAGCACAGATCACCGCGTAGACGGCACCCGTCGTGCTGGTATCCAGAACGATCAGCAGTTTGCGTAGCAGCTTTACCTTGGAAATCGTCATGATTCGCCTGTTTATCGCAACAGGCTGTCCAGTGCCTGTGTGGTCCAGTTCATGCTCAGCACGATGGCCGCATACAGTGCGACGAAACCGAGGGTGCCGGTAAGAAAGCCGGTCAGTTCGGTTTTGCGGCGCAGCGCCACCGCCGGGCTGATGAACATCGAGACGCTGCCGAGTACCGGGATTCCCTCGCGGGCAAGGATACCTTCACTCGAGTATGCGGGATTGAGTTGATTGAGCACGAAGGTCAGCCCGCCGGCAACCGCCAGCGAAACGACAAACACCGCGATCAACAGGATCAGGCGCTTTGGCGACACGGGTGTGATATCCGCCTTCGGTGGTTCGATCACATTGAACGTGATGACGTCCTGTTCATTCCCAACGCGTCCGATACGTTCCTTTTCCGCCTGCAGGCGCACTTCATCGTATAGACCCCGCCACTTGTCGTAGTCCCGGGTCAGTTCGATGAAGGCGCGTTCAAGCTCGGGTGCGGAGTTCATCCGTGTCTCCAGTGCTTGTACGGCTTTGCGGGCATCGCTGAGCTGGCTGTCGAGTTCGGCTATGGCAAGGTTCGACTGGCTCAGATTCAGCTGGATCTGCACATAGACCGGATTGGATGCCTGGCGCGCGCCGTCGGGCCCCTGACTGGTCGCCGCTTCCGCCAGTTCCTTGTTCAGCTGGTCGCGGAGTATGACCAGTTGCTGGTCGATGCCGGCAACGTCCGGGTGTTCTTTGGTAAAGGACAGCAGCAACTGGCCGCGCTGGGCTTCCATCTGGCTGATCATCGCGCGCGTGCGGGCGCCGGGAACCAGCGAATTGAGCTCTGACTGTTCCTTGCCACTGGCCGCGGCATAGGGGTCCACCTTGGAGAGTTGTCGTCGCAGTTCGTCGCGCTTGTTGGACTCTACCTTGCGGGCGCGTTCGATGCGCGCCACCTCGCCCCGGGCCGTCTGCAGACGTTCGAATACGCCGCCGCTGCCATCAGCCGTGGGAACAAAACCCGGATTTTCGCGCTTGAAGCTTTCCAGCTTGGTTTCCGTTTCGCTGAGCAGGTTCCGGTAGTAGTCAAGCTGACTAACCAGGAAATCGCCGGCGCGGCTGCTGTCCTTCTCGCGGAGATTGACCACATTGTTTTCGAATCCTTCGAGGATGTGCTCCACCACGGCGACCGCCTTGTCACGGTCCGTATGCTGATAGGTGACCGTAAACAGGTTCTGCCCTTCGTCGCCCGAGCCGCTTTCCAGTTCGAGACGTTTCATCACCGAGCCGACCAGCGCCTCCATGTCCTCTTCGTCCCGCACCTTGTCGTCGAGACCAACGGTATGGATGACCGCCTCGATTTGCGGACGTCCGAGCAGGGCCTGCCGTACGAGGAATACCGGTGAGGAAACATTGGGCGACATGCCAAGCTTGCTGACGACATCGCGCAGGCGTGAGCTGGCGTCGATGTAGAACTTCGCCTGGGACTCGTAGACGTTGGGCAGGCTGAGGACAAGCAGTCCGCCAAGCAAGCCGATCGTCCACATGGCAGTCATGCCCGCCCGACGGAAACGCCACATCTGTCGCAATGTGTCTAGCAGAAGCTGGTAGAGGTCTCTCATTCAAACCATCCTTTGTTCAACGCGTTTCCGTCGCTGCACGAAACGCAGCGTCCGGGTTGACCATCAATCCAGGAGAATCCGGGCAATTCGCTCCGCAGCCTTACCGTCCCAGTAACGCGGGACACGGCGTTCCGCGCTGTGCATGTGAGGATGATCGTTGAATGCCCGCCAGATCGCTTCCGGATTGGTCCCGCTCAACATGTTGGTACCCTGGCTCACGGTCACGGGCCTCTCGGTGTTTTCGCGCATCGTGATGCAGGGCACGCCGAGTATCGTGGTTTCTTCCTGCACGCCACCACTATCGGTCAGCACCATACGGGCGTTTGCGGTGCAGCAGATGAAATCGAGATAGCCGAGCGAGTCGACCAGTTTGACGCATCCTTTTGATAAAAGACTCTGCAGGCCGAATTGCTCGATCTGATACTTGGTGCGGGGATGCAGAGGCCACAACAAGGGGAGTTGCTGACTGACCCGCACCAGGACGGCAATGAGGGATTTCAGCCCACAGGCGTCATCCACGTTGCTCGGCCGGTGGAGCGTGACGACGCCATACTTGCCGGCGCTGAGACCGAAACGCTCCTGTGTCCTGCGAGCCAGCGCGGCATCGCGATGCTTGAGCAACGTATCGATCATCACATTACCCACGAAATGAATGCGCTTGTCGTCGATGCCTTCGCGCAGCAGGTTGTCGCGCGCACCCTCCTCCGTGGTGAACAGCCAGTCCGAGATCTGATCGGTAAGTATCCGGTTGATTTCTTCCGGCATGGACCGGTCGAAGGAGCGCAGACCCGCTTCCACGTGCACGATCGGGATGCCCAGTTTGGCCGCGTCCAGGGCACAGGCGATGGTGGAGTTGACGTCGCCAACCACCAGCATGCGGTCCGGCCGGTTGTCCCTCAGGACCTCCTCGAAGGCGATCATGACGCGCCCCGTCTGCGCGCCGTGGGAGCCGGAACCCACGTTCAGATTGATGTCCGGCTTCGGCAGCCCAAGTTCATCGAACAGAAGTTTCGACAGCTCTGGTGTGTAGTGCTGTCCGGTGTGCACCAGCAATTGCTCGACATGCCTTCCGCGCGATTCGGCTTCTTTTGCGAGCGCTTCGATGAGCGGCGCAACTTTCATCAGATTGGGTCGCGCGCCGACCACATGCACGATCTTCATCGGTTGCCCGATATCCTTGAGTAGAAGGCAACATCTTATCGGGCGTCCGTTTCGGAGGGCGTGATGAGGTTATGATTCTCTGTACACAGATGGTAAAAAATGTTGCGTTTCGACGGCGGTTGTAAATAGCTTGTCAGCGCCAGCGTCCTGGAGAACGCTGGCGCTTACGATCCGCTCGTATTGCAACCCGTGGTCTATAGACCGAGTACCAGTTTCGACATGATGTTGCGCTGAATCTCGTTGGAGCCGGCGTAAATACTGACCTTGCGGGTGTTGAAGTAGTCCTGTGCAACGCCGTTGTGGGCAGCCGGGCCGATGGCCTGGAAGTTGTCGTCATCCGCGGGCGTCGACTCGTCCAGTGGCGCCATGTACGCACCGGCGATCGCCATTGCCAGTTCCGTCACTGCCTGTTGCAGTTCAGTCCCTCGGGTTTTGAGGATGGAAGACTCCGGCCCGACGTTCTGGCCAGCTGACAGTGCGCCAAGAATGCGCAGCTCGGTATATTCCATAGCCAGCAGCTCAACCTGGATCTGATCGAACCGGGTCTTGAACGCGGGATCGTCCGCTATCACCCCTCCCCGACCATCCGGCGTCGCCCTGGCGATGCCATCAAGGTGCTGCATCGCGCCTTTCAGGGCAGGCGAATAGGCGTTACCCCGCTCGAATTCCAGCAGGTATTTTGCGCAGGTCCAGCCCTTTCCCTGCTCGCCCACCAGATTTTCCTTCGGTACGACAACGTCGGTGAAATACACCATGTTGATCTCCTGGTAGCCCGGCTTGGGCTGGTCCAGGGTGATGATGGGCCTGACCTCGATACCCGGCGACTTCATGTCGATGAGCAGAAAGCTGATACCGAGCTGGGTCTTCGCTTCCTGACTGGTACGCACGAGGCAGAAAATCCAGTCGGCGTACTGCGCCAGCGTGGTCCAGGTCTTCACGCCATTCACCACGTAGTGGTCGCCGCGATCCTCGGCACGTGTCTTCAGGGACGCCAGGTCGGACCCTGACCCGGGCTCCGAGTAGCCCTGACACCACCAGACGTTGGTGGCGAGAATGTCGGGCAGATACTTCTGTTTCTGCTCCGGGGTGCCGAATTTCATGATCACCGGCGCCACCATGGTGATACCGAAGGGAATCACGCCGGGAGCGCCCACGCGGGCGCATTCCAGTTCGAAGATGTAATTCTGCATCGCCGAAAAACGTGCACCGCCATACTCCGCCGGCCAGTTGCGTGCTGCCCAGCCCCGCTCTGCAAGACGCTTCTGCCAGGCCACTCGATCAGCCTTGGACAGACGCTCCAGGGCGCTGCGTCGCTGCTTTTCGCGCATCGACTGCGGCCAGGCTGTTTCCAGCCAGGTGCGGACTTCCGTCTGGAACTGGCGATCGGCTTCCGAAAAACTCACATCCAAGGGTAGGTCTCCGACTGTCGTGGCCGGCGCATGTTACCAGCGAATCGTGGCGTCGTGTGCCGGGAACCGGTACACGTTTTCCGGTGTCAGGGGCGAGCTTTTAGCCCAAGCTCGGGGGCCAGGAGCTCATAGACATGCTGCCGCGACGCAAAGTCCGGGGTGATCGAAACAATGCTGAGTTCGTCTGCTCCGTGGTCGGCTGCCAGCTGACGGAGCGCGGCGCCGACAACCGGTGCGGTGCCCGTGAACTGACGCCGTCTACGTGCTTCAAGCAGCTTCTCGTCTTCTTCCGTAATCTTTTGATTAAGAACGGTTTCCATATTCGGAAACGGCGCAAACTCGCCGCGTTCGAAGCGCAATCGCCACATTTCGCCGCTGCGTGCCAGCTGCATGGCTTCGGCGTCGGTGTCGGCGCAGATGGCAGCAACGCCGAGACCGAGGCGCGGTCGCTCCAGCCAGGCGCTGGGCCGAAAGTCACGCCGATAGACCTTCGACGCCTTCTCCAGTTGCGACGCGCTGATGAAATGGGCATAGCAGAAAGGCAGGCCAAAATGCGCTGCCAGCATGGCGCCATCGGGTGAGGAACCGAGTACCCAGACCTGGGGGCTGACCGCAGGCTCCGGCAGCGCCTGCACGGGAGCCAGCGCCTCCGTGAAGGGTGTCGTACCACGAACAAAGGCAAGCAGATCGGCAAGTCGTGCAGCAAAGTACTCCAGACCGAGGCGGGACCCGTAAGCAAGCGCGACGGCGGTTAGTTGGTCCCCTCCGGGTGCCCGACCGATGCCGAGATCGACGCGGTCGGGATGGAGGGTTGCCAGCACCCGGAATACCTCGGCCACCTTCAGCGGGCTGTAGTGCATCAGCATCACACCGCCCGAGCCGACACGGATGTGGCGGGTGGCCGCGGCGATGTGGGCAACCAGAATTTCCGGCGCGGAACCAGCGAAGCTGCCGGAGGCATGATGTTCCGCGACCCAGTACCTGTGATAACCCAGCCGCTCCGCGGTTCGGGCCAGCGCGACGCTGTTGGCCAGGGCGTCAGCGGCGGTCTCGCCCTCGATGATCGGGGACTGGTCCAGCACCCCGACGGAAAGCGTCATGCGCGCGCCCGCGCGACGAGGTCCTTGCCGACAACGCGAATGGCCAGTGTTTCCTCGGCGCCTTCGAATATGGACAGTACGCGGGCGTCCACAAAGTAGCGGCTGACGTCCGTTTCCTCGGCGTAGCCCATGCCACCATGGATCTGCATGGCTTCGCGGCTAACCCACTCCGCGGCCCGGCAGGCGAGCAGTTTGACCAGGCTGGCTTCCATGGCGCCCTGCCCAGCATCCATGAGCCGGGCGACATGGTAGGTGAACTGCTGGCAGGCAAGCAGGCTCATGCCCATACGGGCGATCTTCACCTGTGTCAGTGGGTAATCGGCCAGTGCCTTGCCGAAGACCTGGCGCGCCTGGCCATAGCGGATGGCTGCCTGCAGCGAGGCCTGCATGATGCCGCAGGCGCGTGCGGCGGTCTGCAACCGTCCACCCATGAAGCCGCGCATGGTGAAGTAGAAACCACGTCCCTCGCCCGCTGCCTCACCGATGAGGTTGTTGGCCGGGACGAAGTAGTCGTCGTAACGGACTTCGAAGGAGTGCATGCCCCGGTAGCCGATGGTCGGTATGGCCCGGCCTGTCATGCAGCCGCCATGTGGTTGTTCGTGGCGGAAGTCGTGGCCGTCGGTGGCCGGCTTTTCGACTACGAACAGCGACAGGCCTTTGTGCAGCGGCCGGGCGTCGGGATGTGTGCGTGCGAGCACCAGGATGGCGCCGGCTTTGCCAGCGAAGGTGCACCAGGTCTTGTTGCCGGTGAGCCGCCAGCCGCCGTCCACGCGCGCGGCGCGCAGGGTGACAGCCGCAACGTCGGAGCCGGTATCGGGTTCGGTGACGGAAATGGCGCACAGTGGTTCACCCGCTGCGAGCCCTGGCAGCCAGCGTGCCTGTTGTTCCCCGGTGCCCCCCTCCATGATTGCACGTGCCATGATTTCCGGGCGGGTGATGAGACTGCCCGCGGCGCCCAGTGAGGCGCTGGACAGCGCCTGTGTGACCACCACCATGCCCAGGCTGTCCTCGTGATCGTCCGGCTTCAGGCCGCCGAAACGGGTCGGTACGGACAGTCCGAAACAGCCCATCGCTTTCAGCGGTGTGAGAATTGCATCCGGAATGATCAGGTCATCGCGATGTATGGCGGCGGCCAGTGGCGCGACCACGTCGTGCCCGAACTGTTCGAAACTGTCCCGCATGAGCCGCTTCTCGTCATCCAGCCCATCGGGCAGCGTGGACTGCAGGCGGTCGATGAAAGCGCTGCCCAGCTCCGCAAGCGTCCGATGACCGAGCCACTCGCTGGCAACTGGCGGCAAGAGGTCCCCGGGCGTCAGGCCGTAGTCCGCGGGACGGGCGGCGAGGCGTTGATGTACCTGCGCCAGTACCTCGGCCGTATAGGTATCCGCCACTCGCGCGATGAATGCCGCATCGTCGGTGTTGTCTGCCGCAAAACGTCTCAGCGCTTGTGCGCCATCCAGCTCTGCCTGGCAGAAAGCCAGGTCATAAAGCAGTACCTGCTCACCGTCGAGATCGCCCGTGAGATGCGCACAGGCACGGCCGACCAGCGCCCGCTGGGCGGCGAGCGCACTTTCCAGTTCGGTCTTCATGGGCTCAGTCGTAGGCGCCGACGATACACACCGCGGCCACATTGGACATGGGGGAGCCACCCAGATTGTGGGTCATGCCGATACGCGGGTTGGCGAGCTGTCGATCGCCGGCCCTTCCGGTGAGCTGCAGATACATCTCGTACAACATGCGTATACCGGAGGCGCCGATCGGATGCCCGAAACACTTGAGTCCACCGTCGATCTGACAGGGAATCTGACCGTCGGCGTCATAGAAACCATCCATCACATCCTTGATGGCGCCGCCTTCCGGCGATAGCTGGAGATCTTCCATGGTGACCAGCTCCGTGATCGAGAAGCAGTCATGGCACTCGAACATGCTCACTTCGTCCCGCGCCTTCTTGATGCCGGCCTCCTTGTACGCTTTGGCTGCGGCGATGCGCGTCGTATGGAAGTAGCTGCCGTCCCACGAGTTGTGACCGGCTTCGGAGCCATTGGACAATGCCAGCTGCAGCGCCTTGATGCTGACGATGTCGCTCTTGCCCAGCGAGCGGGCGATTTCCGGTGTGGTCACGATGGCGCACGCGGCACCGTCGCTCACACCGCAGCAGTCGAACAGACCCAGCGGCTCGGCGATCATCGGCGCATTCAACGCCTGGTCCTCGGTGATCGGCTTGCGCAGATGCGCTTTCGGATTGCGGGCCCCGTTGGCATGGCTTTTTACGGATACGTGTGCAATGGCGCGCTTGAGGTCATCGCGGGACACGCCATGCTTGGCACGGTAGGCGCTGGCAAGTTGTGCGAAGTTGCCCGGAGCCGAACCGTTGGCAGCCCATTGTGGGTTCAGGGTGCCACCGCCGCCCGCGGGCAAACCGCCGTAGCCGGTGTCCTTGAGCTTTTCCACGCCCAGCGCCAGCGCAATGTCCGCGGCGCCGGACGCCACTGCGTATACCGCGCCGCGGAAGGCTTCCGATCCGGACGCACAGAAATTTTCGACTCGGGTTACGGCGATGTTCGGCAGTCGCAGCGCAATCGAAAGAGGCAGCCCGCCCTTACCGACATTGATTTCCTCGAAGTGGGTGGAAAACCACGCCGCGTCGATCTGGCTGACATCGATGCCCGCGTCAGCAATTGCCTCGGAGAACGCTTCGACCATCAGTTCCTCGGCGCCGCAATCCCAGCGTTCGCCAAATCGCGAGCAACCCATGCCCAGGATTGCCACCTTGTCCTTGATCCCTGCTGCCATATCGGTCTCCGGGTAGTCGTCAGAAATTGCGCTGAATTCTATGCCTGTCCCCGTTCGGGTGCACGGCAGGCCGGTGCGGCCTTCCAGAAGTAGCGGACGAAGCCCCGCAGGCGGTCATAGGACTTCACCCGGAACACCATCCGCACGGGGGTGCCGACATCAATTTCACCGACGCTGACGTCGGTGAAATCGGTCATGAAACGGCCGCCGTTCGCAAAATTGATCATCCCGTAGTGTGCCGGTGGATCAGCGGTATACGTGAGGTAGTCCGCGGACCACGTGACGATGCTGGCCTTTTCCTCCCGGAAGGGGTGCGGTTCCTGGGTATGCGTGGCGCGACACTGGGGATTGACGCAGATGTCCGCCCGCGGGAATTGCAGCGTGCCGCACACTGTACAGCGGCCACCCACCAGTCCCGTGAGCATATCGCGCTTGCGGTAGGTGACCGTGAGTGCGGTCTTGAAATCGTCCTTTTCGGCGCGCATGCCCTTCTCGAGGGCCACGAGGTTGTTGAAAGCCAGGTATTTCTGATAGTTGTCTTCCGCAACCCGGGTCGCCAGTGTGGCGCTGTAGGCGTTGCCCATCGCACGGGCGCCCGCCGCGTCATTTATGCGCAGCACGATGGCATCGCATCCCTGACCAAATCCGCACACCACGATGGCCTGCCCCGCCACCAGTTCGGCAGTGGCAAGCCGTGCGCCGAGCATCAGGAACGGATGCGCGACACCGGCTTCACCGACCTCGGCGGCCAGCGTGTCCGCTACCGCGTCGCTCGCGATGCCGGCCGCTTTGGCAACACTGGCCGTGGCCCCGCGGATGGTGGAAGGCAGGATGAAGTGCGCGACATCCGTGGCACCGAGCCCCGCCTTCTTCAACGCTTTGCCCACCGCCTCCGGCACGATGCGGGCCAGCCCTTCGTCGCGAATCCAGCGTTCTTCCCACCCGTAGTCGAAATCTTCGCCCGCGCCTCGAAAATGGTCGATGAAGTCCACCGTGGCGGTGTGCGCGGCGACAAACTCCAGCGCACATGCGCCGCTGCCAACGAACATGGCGGCCGCGCCATCGCCGTTGTCCAGTTCACCCGCGCTGGCCGCCTTGCTGCGGCGCTTGTCGCTGGCGATCACCAGGGCGTCCGCATGCTGGCCGCTGGCGACGGCGGCAAAGGCCTGCAGCAGCGCACTCGTGCCGGCACGTTGCGAAGCGCCCACGTCGATGGAGGCCAGGTCTTCGCCCAGGTTCAGGGCACCGGCAACGATACCGCCATGCTGGCGGTCGGCGAATGGCGCACTGGTGCTGGCGAACGCAATGAGGCTTGTCGTGCGGCGGTCGCCCAGGCAGGCGCGGGACGCCTCTACACCCATGGTGACAGCGTCTTCGTCCCAGTTGCACATGCTGCGCTCTCCCTTTGCCTTGCCGGCAAGGCCCGGATCCGCCCAGCGGTGAGCGTCGACGATGGCCTTGCGCGACAGGCGCAGGCGCGGCAGATAAGCAGCGTAGGCGGCAATTCCGACCATGGTGTCCCTTCTCGTTCGTTTGTCTGCTGGTGAGGTATCTGCATGGTAGAACCAGACCAGGTTGTGGTTACCCCTTGGCGGCGCGACGCGGCGCTGGAAATTGTCCCCAGGCAACGCCCGTGGTCCGCTACCGATGACCGGTTGCGCCGCGAACCGGGGTTGCCGAGCGTCGAATTCGTCTGCCGCGCAGTCACCCGGACGGGATAAAACGGCAGCGCAGTATAAGGGATTTCGCGTCCCGCACCTCCCGCGTCACAATGCCTGCCAGGAGAACAGCAAAACAGGCAGGTCATGGCAGTCGACATGCACGAGGTGCGCAACTACTTCATCCAGCTGCAGGAATCGATCTGCGCCCGGCTGGAAGCATTTGAGCCAACGATGAGGTTTCTGCGCGAAGACATTGAAACACCAGGAGGTGGGTTATCCCGCCCTCGCGTCATCGCTGGCGGAGAGGTCATCGAGAAGGCCGCCGTGCAGTTCACCCACAGCATTGGTGCGGCCCTGCCCCCATCCGCGACAGAGCGCAATCCGCATCTGGCGGGGCGCCCGTTCCAGGCCGCGGCAATCTCGCTGATCGTGCACCCGTTGAACCCGTACGTGCCCACCACGCACATGAACCTGAGGTATTTTGTGGTCGACGGCGTGGATGGTACCTGGTACTTCGGGGGCGGTTTCGACCTCACGCCGTTCTATGCCAACCGTCAGGACATCGTGCACTGGCACCGCACCGCGGCGGCGGCCGCCGGCGAACACTACCCGGCGATGAAAGCAGCCTGCGATGACTATTTCTATCTTCCGCACCGCCAGGAGCCGAGGGGCGTGGGGGGCGTGTTCTTTGACGACTGGACCACAGGGGGGGACGCTGCAAGCTTTGCTCTCGTGCAGCGCATCGGCGATGCCTTCCTGCCGGCGTATGTTCCCATCGTGGAACGGCGAAAGGATCAGCCGTATCGCGAACGGGAACGAAACTGGCAGTGTTACCGGCGCGGGCGGTATGCGGAATTCAATCTGGCCATCGACCGGGGCACGCGTTACGGCTTGCAAAGCGGCCGCCGTATCGAAAGCGTACTGGCTTCGCTGCCGCCGGTGGTGACCTGGGAGTATCAGCGGGCCATTCCGCACGGCAGCCCGGAAGCGGCGCTCATGGACGCACTGACGCCCCGTGACTGGCTCGCGAATGCCGACTGAGCCGGCCGTGGCGACGGATTATTCGGTGATCAGCGCCAGGCTGTCATGTACGCGGGTTACACCCTTTACCGTGCTGGCGATACGCAGCGCCCTTGCCCGCAGCACTTCGCTTGGAATACGGCCGGCCAGCGTCACAACCCCCTGGTAGACGTCCACGTCGATCGACAGGCCCTGGATGTCCGGGTCGGCGATGAGTTTGGCTTTGATCGTCGTGAGAATGGCGGTGTCGTCCGTCACCTCGCCGGGTGTCCGCCGGTTCGGGTCGTCATATGTCTGGCACGCTGCCAGCGCCGCAAGAAGCGTTACTAGCAGGAAACTCCGCAACAGGCTGATCATGGCTGGTCCTTTTTCCGATTGACTGAATGACGCGCTGACGGGCGGCAACCGAAGTCGGGATTGAGGTTGATGGAAATTGCGCGCAGTGTAACAGCTTGTTTTCCGTATCGCTTGAGCAACCCCCCGCCCCGGGCGAGGCAAAGCTGAGGACGAATACCCTGACTCATGCCATGAACAAGGAGGCCACCATGACTGAATTCACTGTTCTTGCCGAAGGGCTGAAATTTCCGGAGGGGCCCATTGCGCTTGCGGATGGTTCGGTGCTGGTCGTGGAGATTGCGCGCGGCACCCTGTCACGCGTACGTGACGGTCATGTCGAGGTGGTGGCGGAGCTGGGTGGCGGGCCGAATGGGGCCGCCATCGGCCCGGATGGCGCGGTCTACGTCTGCAACAATGGCGGCTTTCAGTGGATCGAGCGCAACGGCCTGCTGTTCCCGGGTGAAGAGCCCGAGAACTATGGCGGTGGACGGATCGAGAAGGTCGATCTCGCCACCGGGCGCACCGAGATTCTCTACACCAATTGCCAGGGGCAGCCGTTGCGCGGACCGAACGACCTGGTCTTCGATCGCCACGGCGGTTTCTGGTTCACCGATCATGGCAAGACACGCCCGCGCGAGCGGGATCGTACCGGTGTCTTCTATGCCAAAGCCGACGGCTCGTTCATTCGCGAGGTGATTTTCCCCATGGAGGGGCCGAACGGTATCGGTCTGTCGCCAACCGAGGACGAACTCTATGTCGCCGAGACGCCGACGGGCAGGGTCTGGGCCTTCTCGATCGCGGAGCCGGGAGTCCTCAAGAAGGATGGAGGGGACAGACCGGATGGGGGGCGCCTGTTGCCCGGTCGCCCTGGTTATTACCTGTTCGATTCACTGGCGGTGGATGGACGTGGCAACGTCTGCGTCGCCACCATCATCGACGGCGGTATCACGATTCTGTCGCCACGCGGCGATGCACCGGGGTTCGTACCGCTGCCTGACATCGTCACCACCAATATCTGCTTCGGCGGGCCTGGGCTCGGCACAGCCTTCGTCACCCTGAGTTCCACGGGCAGACTGGTGTCGCTGCCCTGGCCGGAGCGTGGATTGAAGCTGAATTTCCAGGCCGGTTGACAGGCCGGCAACAGGTGGTCGGTAACGGTTGTTTCCGATCACCCAAGCTGAGTAGACTAGGCGCTTCGATCACGGGGGATCAGCGGGGAATCATGCGCAGGCCGTTTGGCAACAGCAACGACGACGTTCAGGAACAGCAGATCAACCTCACGCCCATGCTGGACGTGGTGTTCATCATGCTCATTTTCTTCATCGTCACCGCCACCTTCGTCAAGGAAGTGGGTATCGACATCAACCAGCCGGACAACAACCAGCCGGTCAATCCCGATCCCAACAAGAAGAGTATCGTCGTTCGCATTACGTCACGTGACCGCATCATCATTGGTCAGAACGACGTGGACATTCGCTCCGTACGCGCCAATATCGAGCGTCTGCACGCGGAGAATCCCGAAGCGCCGGTCGTCGTGGATGCGGACCCCGATTCTTCCACCGACTCGCTCATCCAGGTGATGGACGCTTCGCGGCAGGCTGGCGTGTACAACGTCTCGCTGGCGGCGAACTGAGTCCGATCCCGTTTTTCGATCCTGTTACTCGATGCCGTCTCTGGGTGGGCGGCTGCTGACGCTCGTCCCACTGATTTCCTGAGCATCTCTCTGCTGTGGCAGCGCCCCCCCCCTGCGCTGTACAGTCCCCGGTCCTATTTCACGGTGCCGTCGGGCACGTCAACGGGAGTGCCATCATCATGCTGAACAGACTCGACGACTATCCGATTCACCAGACTCCGGAGCCCATCGCGCACGCAGCGACCACGGATCGTAACCTCTACGATCGCACCTGGTTCAATGGCTACGTGGCGGATGGTTCGTATTACTTCGGCATCGGCATGGCAATCTACCCGCACCGCGGGATTCTCGACTGTGCCTTCAGCGTGGTGCAGAAGGACATGCGACAGCACTGTTTTTACGGGTCCCGCCGGGCTCCGCTGGAACGTACGGACATGCAGGTCGGACCGTTTCGCCTGGAAGTGATCGAACCGCTCAGGCGCACCCGCGTGATTCTTGACGACAACGCCACCGGAGTTGCCTGCGACCTCACCTTCTCCACCCGTACTGCCGCCATCCAGGAGGCGCGCCAGACGCTGTGGTCGGGTACGCGCCGCGTGATGGACGCCACCCGCTTCGATCAATTTGGTCGCTGGTCGGGTGTCATCCGCAGCCCGGACGGGGAAATCCGCGTTGATGCAAATACGTGTTTCGGCACCAAGGACCGCTCCTGGGGAGTGCGCCAGGTAGGCGAACCGGAGTCCGGCGGTGCGCCCAACGTGCCGAATGGCATAGCGTTCATGTGGGCGCCGCTGTTCTGGGACGATCACGTCTCCCATGCCATCTTCTTTGACGGTCAGCGGGGTGAGGCGCTGGTGCGTGAGGGCATCGTCGCGCCGCTGTACGCCAGCGAAGCCGAGGTGCCGGAGGCGACCGAGGCAAGGGACGAGCGCATGGCGACAGCACGTCACCGCATCAGCTACCACCGTGGTACGCGCCTGGCATCGGCGGTGGAACTCGATCTCGTGGACCTGAACGAAAACACCCGCACGATTACCATGGAACCGATTCTCAAGTTCCAGATGAAAGGGCTTGGTTACGGGCACCCGGAATGGGGTCAGGGCATGTGGAAAGGCGAGCTGGCCGTTGGCGGCGAATCCTTCGATCCGCGACAACTCGACCCGCTGGCGCGGGAAAATCTGCACACGCAGCAGGTGGTGCGAACCTCGGATGGCAGCCGTGAAGGGATTGGCGTATTCGAGCAGATTGTCGTCGGGCCCTACGAACCAGCCGGATTCACGCAGTTTTTCGATGGCGCCCGCTAACGCTCCAGCCGTCGATCTGCGCAGCGACACGGTCACCCGGCCCACGCCTGGCATGCGTGAGGCAATGGCCAGGGCCGAAGTCGGCGACGACGTGTTTGGCGAAGACCCAACTGTCAATCGGCTGCAGGCGACCGCAGCCGCATTGCTCGACAAGGAAGCCGCGCTATTCGTCTCCAGCGGTACGCAGGCGAACCTGCTGGCCGTGCTGTCGCATTGCCAGCGCGGCGAGGAGTACATTGCCGGCGATCATGCACATGCCTACTGGTACGAAGCCGGTGGCGCCGCGGTTCTTGGCAGTGTCCAGCCGCAACCCGTGCCCATGGCGGCGGACGGCACGGTGCCGCTGGATCGCGTGCGTGCGGTTGTCAAACCCGATGATTTCCACTTCGCCCGAACGCGCCTGTTGTGCATCGAGAACACCTGCAATGGCAAGCCTCTGCCCCGCGACTATCTCATTGACGCAGGTACGCTCTGCCGGGAACTCGGTCTGGCGCTGCACATGGACGGCGCGCGCCTGTTCAATGCCGCAATCGCCCAGAACATCGATGCAAAGGCGCTGGCGGAACCCTGCGACAGTGTCAGCGTATGCCTCTCCAAAGGGCTGGGAGCGCCGGTCGGTTCGCTCCTGCTGGGCAGCGTGGAGTTCATTGCCAGAGCCAGGCGGCTGCGCAAGATGCTGGGTGGTGGCATGCGCCAGGCGGGCATCCTGGCCGCCGCGGGTCTGTATGCGCTCGAAAAGCACATCGCCCGTCTCGTCGTCGATCATGTCCGCGCGGAACGTATCGCGGCGGTGCTTTCGGAACGATTTCCCGGCAAGATCCGGCAGCACACCAACATGATCTTTCTTGGACTGCCTGACGGGCAACTCAAGCCCTTCCTTGCTCACATGAATGCGCACGGCATACTGGTCAGCCGGCCACGCTGGGTCGTGCATCTGGACGTCGACGATGCGGCTGAGGCGCGTACCATCGATGCCATACGGGCTTACTGACAGATCGCCGGACGCCCTGATCAGACGCTCGGCACAACCTGATCGCCGAGCGTGAGCCTGCCTGTTGTACGGGCAATGAGATTGACGCCGAACATCACACCAGCATCGGTGCGGCGATAGCTTCCCAGTGTGCGCAGTGGTTGCTGTCCCGGGTCCGGCACGCCTGTCTGTGGGTCGATGGTGGTGAACACGCAGCGATCGCAGGGTTTGACGACCTCAAACTCGACGGTGCCAATACGCACGTGCCGCCAACCGTCTTCGGCAAAGGCCGTGCAACCGGTCACCACCAGATTCGGCCGGAATCGCCCCATCGCGACAGGCACGCGCAACCGTCCATTGAGGTCCGTCAACGACGCGTCACTGATGAGCAGGTACGGATACCCGTCCGCGAACGCAAAGCGAATGCCCGGGGCGGTGCGCAGCACGCGGTTGGACGCAGCGCCGATGTAGGCGAGATGCACCGGTATGCCCAGATAGTCACTGAACCAGTCATCCGCGGCTTTGTCGCCCCTCAGCGCGTCGAACGTATCGGCCCAGACGCGGGTTTGCCAGGGAGTGGCGAATCGGGAGACATCCACTTCGAACGCCGGCATGCCCGGCGCAGTCAACCGTAAGCCAAAGGCACCTGGTGTCGCTTCGATCAGCACCAGCCTGGGTTGTTCCCTGCCGGTGACGAAGCTTCCGTCGGGGTGCGTCACCATCCACTGACGATCCGCTTCGAGTCCTGCCTCGGTGACCTGCGCGGTTGCCAGCGCGTTGCCGCGGCAGGATTTCAATGGGTAGTGGTAGAGCGCGCTCAGGTGCATCGTTCCTTTCCTTCGTCTCCTGCTGGCTAGCGTCTTCCGATGACGGCAATCACGGCATGAGCCCGACCAGC
The DNA here is from genome assembly GCA_024234635.1 of Pseudomonadales bacterium. Taxonomy (GTDB): domain Bacteria; phylum Pseudomonadota; class Gammaproteobacteria; order Pseudomonadales; family Azotimanducaceae; genus SYFY01. Next base: position 113,379 of record JACKNX010000004.1, read on the forward strand.
GTTACCACGGCACCGGTGATGGATGCGGTGAGCGTGCCGGACAGCAGCGTCATGGGCGCAATACGCAGGATTTCATCGCGCCGTTCCGGCGCCAGCGTTGTGAGCCCGCCGATCAGAATGCCGAGACTGCCGAAATTGGTGAAGCCGCACAGCGCGTAGGTCATTGTCATCTGACTCGCCGGTGACAGTGTGCCTGCCGGTAGCGCCGCCATCTGCAGGTAGGCGACCACCTCGTTCAATATCAGCTTGCTGGCCAGCAGCGTGCCGGCGGCGTCGGCTTCCTGCCAGGGTATGCCGGTGAGCCACGCTACCGGCGCAAACAGTGGACCGGTAAGCCGTTCCAGGCTCAGTGGTGCGCCGAACACCTCGATATTGCCGACGATGTGGTTGATAAGCGCCACGAGCGATACCAGCACAAGCACCATGGCGCCCACGTTGACCGCAAGTTGCAGACCGTCAAATGCGCCCCGCGTAATGGCGTCCATGTGGCCGCGGTAACGGAGGCCATCCGGTACTTCGCCAGTAGGCGCTTCTTCGCCGGGCGGGAACAACAGGCGGGCGACGACAATCGCGCCAATCACATTGAGCACGGAGGCGGAAATGATATGCCCCAGCGCGCCGTCCACGGTGTCCCGCAGGAGGGCCGCGTAGAGCACCATGATCGAACCAGCCACGGTGCTCATGCCGCACGTCATGAGCGCAAACAGTTCCGAGCGGCTCATACGCTGCAGATACGCCCGCACAACCAGAGGCATTTCCACCATGCCCAGGAATACGCTGGCGGCGCCCGCGGTACCCACCGCGCCACCGACACCGAGTGTGCGTGTCAGCACGCGGCCGAACAGACGTACCAGGGTGGGCAGAATGCGCCAGTACCAGAGCAGCGCCACCAGTACGCTGAAGACGATGATCTGCGGCAGCACGCGAAACGCAAACAGATAAAGCGCATTGTCATCGGCGATCGGAAACGGCGAGTTTCCACCGCCCAGGTAGCCGAAAACAAAGGCGGTGCCCGCGCGCGTCGCCGTCTCTACCCCGGTAACAACGGCATTCAGCGCCAGCAGCGCCTCTGCCACGACACGCACATGAAACAACAGGTACGCGAACACCAGTTGCATGGCAAGCCCGGTTGCCACCGTACGCCACGGCGTGGCTGCGCGGTCGCGGCTGAACAGCCAGGCCACGCCCAGAAAGACCACAAGGCCAAGCAGTGCCTGCATCAGGACTCTCCCTCGATCTCGAAACGGGTGAGAATGGCGTCGCCCAGATGCCACCAAACGCCCCTGCCGCGACCAATCGGCCGGTTGAGGGAATTGTCACCCACGTAACGGGCGGTAAACGACCAGCAGGTCGGATCCACCACGACTTCCACCTCCCGATACCCGACATACACGCCCGCCGTCGGATATATCGCCTTGTAGACCGCCTCCTTTGCGCTGAACACCAGTGTCGCCCGCGTATGTCGGTCAGCGGTGGGTAGCGCCGCGAGCCATGCGGCCTCCGTTGATGTCAATATCCGGGCAGTGCCGCCTTCCGACAGACGCCCGAGATGTTCGAGATCGATGCCGAGGCCAAGCAGGCCCGTCGACACACTGGCGGCGACCAGTTCCCTGCTGTGGGTGAGACTGCCGCGCACGCCGGCCGGCCACTGCGGCGAGCGATCCGCCGCACGCAGTACAGGTGCGGGTGGCAGGCCGCGCGCCGCCATCGCCCGCCTGGCAAGATAACGGGTGGTGGACAGCTCGAGACGACGATGCGCACTCACCCCGCTGAAACTGGCCTGCTCCTCGGGTAACAGCGTCGCCCAGTGATCAGCCAGCGCACCAACGACGGTGGTTGAGCCGCTATCCCGGTCATTGCTTGGGGGACCGACCGGAAGGACATCAATTTCCACGTGAAGCGTCAAACAGATAGCGCCGGCTTTTCGAAACGCCGGCAATTGTGGTTGATCCCGCTCCCCGATACCATCCGCCCAGGGAAGACACGAAAAGAGCCGCGATGACCACTCGGCCCCGCCTTATCCTGCTGAACGGCTCGTCCAGTTCGGGCAAGACCACGCTGGCGCACAAGCTGCAGCAACTCCTGGACGAACCGTTCCAGCACATTGCGCTGGATCAGTTTCGGGACGGCATGCCCGGTCGGTTTCGCGGGTTCAATTCGCCGCCGGAAAGCCCCGGCGGCCGTGGCCTGAATATCGTGCCCCTGGATACCGCGGAGGGGCGTCTGACACACATCCGCTTCGGCGAGCATGGCGAGCAGATGCTGAGGGGCATGCGACGCGCCATTGCGGCGTTTGCGGCCGTGGGTAACAACGTCATCATCGACGACCTGTTGTTCAAGCGGGACTACCTGCTCGATTACGTGGAAGCGCTGTCGGGTCTCGACACGTGGTTCATCGGCGTGCGCTGCCAGCGCGATGTGGTGCAGGACCGCGAGACCCGTCGTCCGGGGCGCTTCCCCGGCACGGCGTTGTCACACTTCCATCAGGTGCATGCCCATGGAGCGCCCTATGACCTGGAGGTGGATACGTCCGCGACGCGGCCGCGCGCGTGCGCACAGGCGATCGTGGAACGCCTCTCGCAACCGCCCGAGGTGTTCCCCTGCCTCGCCGCAACGTTGCAACGAGCCCGGGAGTTCACCGCCGCCAAGGGGTGATCGCCGTTCCGAAGCGCCGTCTCAGGTCGTGCGGATGCGGGCTTCCACCAGGGGCAGCCGGTCGTTGCCGAAATACATGTCGTTGCCGTCGACAAACACCGTCGGTGAACCAAAGCCTCCCCGCTCGATAAGTTCGTCGGTGTTCGCCCGCAACCGGTCTTTCATTTCCTGCTGCTCTATGGCGGTGAAGAACGCCTGCGGTTCCAGACCCAGTGATGCCACGATGGGGGCGATCACGGCGGGTTGTGATATGTCGGCAAGCTCCTGCCAGTAGGCGCGAAAAAAGGCCCGGGCATACGCCACCAGGCAACCCGCTTCCTCCGCGACAAAGGCGCCGCGCATCACCCTGACGCTGTTCACGGGAAAGACCGGTGGGCTGCCGATGACAATGCCAACGTAGCGCGCCCAGTCCTGCAGGTCTTTCTGGTAGTAGCGTGCTTTGGCCGGCACGGGACGTTCGCGGTTTTCATACACGCTCGGATTTACGGCATTGAAGACGCCGCCGACCAGGAAGGGCCGGTACCACACGTCCGCCGGCGTTCTCGCCAGCATCGTCTGCAGCGATTCGAATGCAAGGTAGGTCCAGGGACTGGAGCAATCGAAAAAGAACTCGAGGCGTGGCATGAGAACTCCCGTGGTTGTCTGAAGATTATGCGGGTGGATTGCGCAACTCGACAGACGGTATGGCCGGCAGGCCAGCCCACGGTTGACACCTGCGCGCATCGCGCGGCAGATTGCCGCCACGTCGATAACAAGGAAAGCTTGGCCATGTCCGCCGATACGCTCCGCGAACTCGTGGATGCCGCGCGTCGCGTGGTCTTTTTCACCGGTGCCGGTATCAGTACCGAATCAGGCATCCCCGACTTCCGCTCGCCCGGCACGGGCTTGTGGAACAAGATCAAGCCAATCCAGTTCCAGGACTTCATCGCCTCCGATTCGGTTCGCCAGGAGTCCTGGCGCCGCCGCTTCGACGGAGAGCGGGTAATGGAAACCGCGCTACCCAATCGCGGCCATGTGGCAGTGGCCAGGCTGGTCAGCAGCGGCAAGGCATCGGCGGTGATCACGCAGAATGTCGACAATCTCCACCAGGACTCCGGGATCGCTCCAGAACAGGTAATCGAACTGCATGGCAATGCTACGTACGCGCACTGCCTGGGATGCCACACACGGTATGAACTGGCCGATCTGGAGTCGGAATACCGGCGCCTGCAGCGTGTCGAACCCTGTTCGCGGTGCGGCGGCATCATCAAAAGCGCCACCATCTCTTTTGGGCAGGCCATGCCCGAGGATGCCATGCGGCGCGCCCAGGAAGAAACCGAAGCTTGTGACCTGATGATTGTGCTGGGGTCGTCCCTGGTGGTCTATCCGGCGGCGGGATTTCCCGAATACGCCAAGCGCCTGGGCGCGAAGCTGGCCATCGTCAACCGCGAGGAAACTCCCCTCGATGACATCGCCGACCTGGTTGTGCATGACGCAATCGGGGTCACGATGGGATATGTCGCAGGGGTGAACTGACGATCCGTCTGCGCGCCAGGAAGGGGAGCGAACCATCAATGGTGCGCCGGCACCCGACAACTTCCGGTAGCGCTCGCCCGGGATAGGCGCGCCCATTCCCGGCTGACGTCAGCGTGACGTCAACTTCAGCAGACGATCGGCGAATCGCTCCAGGTCCGCAAGCTTGTTGCACGTGAGTACCTGCCGGCAGTGCGGTGCATATTCCTGGAGCAGGCAATCGCCCGTCGTCCAGCGGTCAGCGGTTTCGGGCGTCAGCCACCAGGTCTGTCCGGCCTGACGCGACAGGTTGGCCAGGATCTCCGCGCGTGCCGGGAAATAGTTGCCTCGCGCATCGCCCAGGAAGATGAGCACGGTTTGCCTGTTGAGGCTTGTGCCCAGGAGATCGCGAAGATCCTGCATCGCCCGCCCATAGTCGGTGGTGCCGCGGCCGTGGCGCACCAGCGCAGTTTCCACGGCGGTGTGATGGTCCTTGTCACGAAACAATGATGTGACCTCGCCGAGCGTATTCGAAAAGGCAAAACTGCGGACACTGGGCAGCGCTTCTCCCAGCCGGTAAAGCAGCAGCAGAAGGAAGCGCGCGAGCTGGCTCACGGAATTGCTGACGTCGCACACCAGGAGGATGGTCGCCGGCTCGCGTCGCCGACGCCGCCAGTACACGTTCACCGGCGTGCCATCGTAGGCGACGTTGCGGCGCAGCATGCGACGCAGGTCGAGTTGTCCGCGCTGCGTGTCGTGCCGTCGCCGTCGGTGGCGACGGGCCAGCCGGTCGGCGAGCTTGCACACCACACGTTCCATTTCCACGTGGTAATCCGGTGGGAGCTGTTGAAAATTTGCCGAAAGCGCAGCGGCAAGCAGCGCCCGTTGCCCGGAGGCGTCCACCACCAGTCGGTACTGCAGGTCCACGTAGGCCTTGAGCTGGCCGGTCAGATACTGGCGCAGGTGCATCGCGGCGGAGCCCTGTGCGCCCCCCTGCCCGCCCAGGCCAGCGAGCAACCCCAGGCCCAACGCATGCGCGGCCTTGTCCACCAGCACCGGCTTGTCGCGCAGGTGGCGCATGGCGTCCAGCTCGCCCCGGTCGAAAAGCGACGCCACCTGCCGGGAAAGTCGGGTGAAATCGCCATTCAGGGCAAATGCCACCGCATCGCGCAACGGCGCGTGCGCCAGCGCCGCCACCGCCTGCTGCAGTTCCTCGCGCGATACCTGACCGATGAGGCGTCGCTTTGGGGGCTCGCGCACCGGCAGGCCGGAAAAAAAGGCCGGGAAACAGGCGTCGAAGGCTGCCTTCTCCTCGACGGTTTTTGCCAGCGTCAGCCGCAGCGCGTCCTGCAGCAGGCGGCGATTGTCCACGCCCACCTGCTGCAGTACGGCCAGCGCATCCAGTGTCTCCGCCGGCGAGACGGCAACATCGGCGCTGCGCAGGGCGTGCACGAATCGACTCAAGGTAAGGTGCATGCGTCCATTGTATGCTCATCCACCATGTCAGCCGTTCAACCTGAAACACTGGATGCCGTACTGCGGGCGTTGCGTCAACTGTTGCCGCCCGGGCAGCACAGCGAGGAAGCACTCATTGAGGGCCCGCTGGCAGGCGGCTACAGCCATGCCAATTTTCGTGTCCGGTTGGGGCACAAACGTTATGCATTGCGACTTGGTGGCCCGGCCACCCGGGATGATCGTGAGGGCGAAGTCGATCTGCTCCGACGCCTGCCCCCCGGCGTGGGCGCCGAGCTGATCGCGGCGGATACCGCAACCGGCAATCTGCTCACTGCCTGGATCGACGCGCCGCTCCTGGCGGAGACCCGGGCATCGGATTCGGCGCTGGTGCGTTATCTGGTGACCCTGCACGACGCACTGCCGCCAGTGAGCCGGGCGCACGACCTTGCCGCCCGGATCAGCGCCTGGCTGAGCGGCCGTCGACACGCACCGGTCGTGATGAACGCGTTCGCCCGTCTGCAGCCACCACGAATCACGGTGACCGCGCACAATGACCTCAATCCCTGGAACGTGCTCTGTCCGGTGACAGGCTGGCGAACGCTGGACTGGGAATGGGTCGGTACAAACGACCCGCTGTTCGATCTGGTGACCCTGGCGGCCGGCACCGGTCGTGACGCGGCGGCGATAGCGACCATGGCAAGGTCTTATCTGCGGCTCAGAGGGCTTGACGCCGCGCGCCTGGCACCGGTGGAGAGTCTGCTGCGTGCTTTCTGGTTGCGCGAGTACGCATGGGCGGATGACGCACTGCGGCGCGGGCTGGATCGGGAGGAGATCGTGCGCCAGCGGGACAACGCGCTGGCCTGTCTGCCAGACAGCTGACGCGGGGCTCAGGCCGGGGGCAGCGTATCCAGTACCGCCTGCAGTCTCGTGTCCGTGTCACCCGCAACCTCGATCCAAGGCTCCTCCAGGGAGCGCAGCAGGGCGCGATAGCGCGCGTGCAGCATCGCCCGATCATGGGGATTTTCCCGCAGTGGATCAGCCTCCCAGGGCATGTCGGGACGCGTCAGCACGTGCAGCCGAGGCGGCCGGGCCTGCCAGGCTTGCGCCAGCGGCAACGGCCAGGTTCCGAACCGGACTTCCAGCCAGATGCGAATGACGGACAGATCGGTGTCGGCGATCACCCACCCGGTATGGCTGGCCAGCGCGTCCTGCTCGCGACGGTGCTGTTCCAGACCAATGGCGACGACATCCTCAATACCGTAAGGCTGGCCGGGGGACAGCAGTTCCCGGGCGACCTCGGTCACCAGCGGCGCCCGCAACACGCCCGCCAGCCGATTGGCGAGCGTGGTCTTGCCGCTGCTCTCCGCCCCGGTGAGAACGATGAGGCGCGGCGTCATGCCCCGCCGCCCTCCCCGGCCTTCAGGGACGCCTGCATGCTGGCGCGCCAGCTTCGGTAGCCTGTTACCGCCATGACCAGATAAACCGTGTAAAGGAGGGCGTACGCCAGCACCCCCTGCAGGAAGTAAAGGCCAATGGAGAGGATGTTCACGACCAGCCACAGCCACCAGTTTTCCAGGTACTTGCGGGCGCTCATCCACATGGCGACAAAACTCAGCACGGTGGTGGTGGCATTCCACGTCACGCGTTCGGCATCCGTGTGCGTCCCGAAGAACCACGACAGCAGGACAATACCCAGAACCGCCAGGATGCCGAGAAGCGCAATCTGTCCCCGCGGCGTGCGGGTCACTGCCAGCGCCTCGCCGGTCGTCTCCCGCACCCGTGACCAGTGCCACCAGCCATAGCCGTTGACGACGACGTAGTAGGCATTGAGCAATACGTCGGAGTACAGCCGGGCGCGGTACATCACCACCACCGAGACCACGGCATAGGCCAGCCCGAGGGGAAACGTGAGCACGTTCTGCCGGATCAACAGCCACACGCACGCCAGGCCGGACACCAGGCCGACGATCTCCAGGACACTTTCCAGATTGAACACGCGCGGTCTCGCAAATGGTCCGGACAGCACGATACAGCCCCGCCGGACGGCGTGGAACCCGAGCACGCGCGCCCGTCAAAGCGGTATTCAGCTTGTCCCGGGAAACCCCGCAATCGGGTAATTACGCTCCCGCCCGATGTAGCGGGGCATTCCCGCGGTGTTCAGGCTAAAATTCGTCACTCGAACCAGGGACCTCGGGGGCCGGTGTGGCCAGAACGATTGCCATCGTCGAAGACGACCCGGACCAGCGGGCCAACTACTCCGACGCAATTACGTCAAAAGGGTACCGCGTGCAGGCCTATGCCAGCCGGGAAGACGCGCTGGACGGCTTCGACCGGGAGCTGCCCGATCTGGTTATCCTGGACATCATCCTTGGCGAAGAGGTAGACGCGGGCTTCCAGCTCTGTCGCGATCTGCTTTCCCGCGCCCCGCAGTTGCCTGTGATCTTTCTTACCGAGCGTATCAACGAAATCGACAAGATCTCGGGCCTGCGGCTTGGCGCCTGGGACTACCTGCCGAAACCGATCTCGCTCGATTACCTCGCTGAACGCATCTCCTCGCTGCTGCGCATCAACCAGGCACGCCAGGAGCAGCAGGAAGAGCATGGCGCCAGCGCCCGCCGCGTCGGAGAGCTTGTGCTGGATACGGACGCACTGCTGGCCTCCTGGAAAGGCAAACGCATCGACCTGTCCGGGACCGAGTTCCGCATGCTGGCCAAGCTGGTACGCCAGCCGGGTCACGCCGTGAGTTATGAAAATCTCATGCACGCCACCATGCAGAGCCTTGTGACGAACAACACCATCAATACCCACATGCGCAACATCCGCAAGAAGATCGAGCGTATCGATCCGGCATTCGCCCACATCAAGAGCGAATACGGATTCGGGTACCGCTGGGTGGAATGAGCAACCGCTGCACGCTGCAGTCGCCACCGACGCCGCGACCGGGCTTGTGGCGCATGCGGGGCGTGGTGCCTTCGTGAGAATCTTCAATCGCATCCGAGGACCGCGCATCGGTATCAAGCTGGCGTTGCTCGGCTCGCTGCTGCTTGTGGTGCCGTTTTTCAGTTACCGCCAGGTTGTGGAGATGGAGCGGCTGCTGCTGGAAGGCCAGCGCAATACGCAGCTTCTCAAGGCCAAGGGCATCGCCACCCTCTTCAATGGCCGTGACAGCCTGTTCAACGATCTGCCGGTCTCCACCTCCGACTACGAGCCGCTGTTCGTGCAACCGCTATCGGGGGCCGTACGCATCGATGGCCAGGGTGATGACTGGGGTATGAATCTGGACGACTCCATGATGGGGTTCGGCTCTCCCACGGGCGATCGCGACGGCGACCTGCGACTGCTGCTGGGCGAACGCAACGGCCAGCTCTACGGTTTCCTGCGCGTGCGGGATGCCGAACACGTATGGCGCGACGAAAACATCCTGCGGCTGGACAAGTCAGATCAGATCCGTATCAGTTTCATACGCACCGATGGTGAAGATGGTCGCATCGCACTGGTAGGCTCGCCCGCTGCGCCGCTCACCGCGTACGCCATGGACGACGGCTGGCGTTTTGCCGCGGACGGCCCGCCGGAGCTGCGCATCCAGGGTGCCATGGTCGCAACCGGTTCCGGGGTGGACGTGGAATTCCGCATGCCGCTCGACATGCTGGGATCGCGCCGGCACTTCGGCGTGGCATACGTGGACGTGGATGATCCGGTGGAACGCAATATCCGGCAGGTCACCCACACCCTGCCCACCGCTGACAAGGCAGGATTTGACCTGGTGGTGCTGCAATCACCGGAAGTACGGCGCATCGTCGATGGGCTCGGGTATGCAGGTGCCCGCATTCTGGTACTGGATGAGCGTGGCCGGGTGCGCGCCGAGACCGGCGCCATACCCGATGCCGGGAATACCACTACCCATCAGGGCGTCATGGACCGGGCGCGCGACCTTTTCGAAACCATTCGTCCGCTGCTGCACCGGATCACTACTGGCGAGCGCTACGACCCCGAGGCCATCAGCGTGGCAGAGTCCCAGGAGACCGCCAGCGAAGTCATTGCCGCGGCGCTGCGCGGCGAACCCATTGCCCGGCGACGTAAACTGGGCAACAACCAGATCGTCATCATGGCTGCGCATCCCATCTATTCGAAAGATGCCGTGGTCGGCTCCGTTGTGGTCGAGGAGAACATCGACGCGATCGTCTCTTTCCAGCGTTCGAGCCTGGAACGGGTGGTGCTCGTTTCGGTGGCCAGCCTGCTCATCGTGGTGCTGTCATTGATTGCGTACGCCGCGCGGCTGGCGTGGCGCATCCGCCATCTGCGACGCGAGGCGAGCCGGGCGATCGACCAGTATGGCCGCCTGCGCACGCCGTCCCTGCGAGCAGAAATGCTGGCCGGCGACGAGATCGGCGATCTCGCGCGCAGCGTGTCCGGCATGCTGTCCAAACTGCATCAGCACAATACCTTCCTCGAAAACATGCCACGCACGTTGCGCCATGAAATCAACAACCCGCTGAACATCCTCAGCACCTCGCTCGACAATCTCGCCACGGAGGTGCCCGGCGTACTGGACAGCAAATACCTGGACAGCGCCCGACGCGGTGTGCTGCGCATCGGCAGCATCGTGCAGAACCTTGCCGACGCAGCGAACCTGGACGATGCGCTGCTGGCCGAGGAGATGGAAATCATCGATATCGACGAACTGCTGCAGAACTATGTGGCGAACTGTAGCCTCTCGCATCCGGGGTGCCAGTTCGTCTATCGCGGCGCGGACCGTCCTGTATACGCGAAACTGGCCGACTATCGCATCGAACAGATGCTGGACAAGATCATCGACAATGCCATCGATTTCCACCGCAGCAACAGTCCGATCAAGGTGCAGCTCGATGTGTCGAGGGACTCGCTGCAGATTACTGTCGCCAATCGCGGCCCAACGCTGCCGCCGCGGGCGGAACGCACGCTTTTCGATTCCATGGTGAGTCACCGCGGCCAGGACAACCGTCTGCATTTCGGCCTTGGGTTGTACGTGGTGCGGGTGATCGTGGAGCATCACGGCGGTCATGTGCGCGCGATGAACCTGGTCGATGGATCAGGCGTTGCGATCATGGTGCAACTCCCGCTGGCGCAGGCTGCGGGAAACGGTGTCGACGCGCCACGACCCGTACTTGCCCGTAGCGCCTAGCAGGCTGCTTTTTCAGCGGCCGACCAGCCGCGCATCACGTCAATCGGTACTCGCCTTCGAGCGTCGGTTCGCCATCCGTTTCGGCAACGCCGGTACTTACCATGTATTCCAGCGCGGCGAACACGCTGCGACCGGCTGCCGGATACATGAACTCCGGGGTATCGAGATACATGCGCGGCACCATGTCGGTGATGCGCGTTACGCCTTTCCGCATGCATTCGACGATCTGCGCCTGTCGCTCCAGGCGGTGGGCGATAAACGCCTCGACATGTGGTTTTGGCTGCTCGATGGCTGGCCCGTGGGTTGGCCAGTAGATACTGTCGTCGCGATCGAGCAGCAGGCGCAGACTGTCCATGTAGGCAGCCATGTCACCATCGGGGGGCGAGATGATACTGGTGGACCAGCCCATCACATGATCTCCCGTGAACAACGATCGCGAGGAGCGCAACTGGAAACAGAGGTGGTTGGAGGTGTGCCCGGGCGTGTAGACGCATTCGATGGACCAGCCATCGCCGTCGATGATCTGTCCGTGCACGACTTTGTGATCCGGAGCAAACTCCATGTCGCCACCCTCCTCCACATCGATACCCATGGCAATCTTGCCGGCACCGTGTGGACCGAATCCGTACGTGGGCGCGTCGGAGTGCTGGCGGAGCAGCGCGCAGCCTGGCGAGTGATCCATATGGGTGTGGGTGACCAGGACGTGGGAAATGGTTTCGCCCGGGATGGCGGCCAGCAGATTGGCAATGTGGGTGGCATCCGCCGGCCCCGGGTCGATGACCGCCACGTTACCCTGGCCGATGATGTAGGTGCCGGTGCCGTGCAGCGTAAAGGGGCTCGGATTGTTGGCGATGACCCGGCGGACTCCGGGCGCCACCGTGTCGACCTGCCCGTACTTGAACGTCAGTTCGCGCCGGAAGGGAATCTTTACTGCCATCGTCTGTTCTCTCCACGGTCGTCGGCTGGGGGCGGCAAGGATAGCGTTGCCTCAGTGGAATGAGAACCATGCCAGGACGCCTGCCGTCAGCAGCGCGCCAAGCAGCGCCGCGATGATCAGCGGACGCGGCCGGGCAGCGCTTCGCGCAGCGCCCTGACCCGCCCGATAGCCAAAGCTCGCCTCGCCCAGGGCGAAGCTGTCGCCATCGTGCAACATCGCCAGACGCGTGGGCACGCCATTGTGGGAGGGTGTGGACACGCCACTGAGCGCGGTGAGCGAGATTCGGTCCGCGAGCACCTGCAGAACCGCCTCCACGTCCGCCAGGTCGGGCAGATCAACGCGGATCTCGCAGTCCGGGTGCCTGCCGATACGGTTGGCGCCCAGACGCACCGGATATCGCAGACCCGCAACGGGACCACTCAGGCCGACCAGATGCGGTTCGCCCGGCCCTGGTAGCGGTCGTACGAACTGGCTCCGGGTGATGCTGGGCTCGCGATTGGGTTCGCTGATGGCCGGCAGGCTCTCGGCGTCCTGCGTATCGACCATCGGTCGCAGGTCAGCCGGCAGAAAATCCCGAACGGCCGTGATGTCCGTACCTTGCGCCATCACCCGGTAGCCGAATTCATCGAAAGCCACTTCATCGCCGTTGAACAGACAGCAGCCACCCTGCAGGGGGACGCCGTTCACGCGTGTACCGTTGGCGGAATCGAAGTCGCGTAACCACAGATCACCATCGATCGGCACAAATTCGGCGTGTCGTCGGGAGATATGTTCGCTGCTGATGCGCAGACCCGCATCGGACTGCCTGCCCACGACCAGGCCGCTGCCGATCGATGTGCGGGTGCCGTCCCTGTCCGCGCGAACGGACCAGTCCGCGGTCCGCCGGGGACTCCGGTGCAGGACCAGTTGCAGTTGTGTACCGCCAACACCCAGCCTGTCGCCCGGCAGCAGACCGGCTCGCGCGTCGGTTTCCCGGCCGTTCAGACTGTAGGTGGCGGAAGCAAGCGGAACGACGCTCACGCCCCGCTCGCCTGCCTCGAGGCGCAGGTGGTAATCCAGGACATCCTCGCCGGCAACGATCACATCGTTGTCGAGATGCCGGCCGACGGTGACGTTGCCATCCACCGGGTAGACGTCATCGTCTATACGCAGTTCGAACCGCATTTCATCGGCCATTGGCTGATCCCTTCCCCCAGTTTTCGCGCAGGGCCTGCCATTCCTCGACGCCAGGAACCACCGCCAGCGCAAGGTCCAGGTACTGCAGTGCCTCGGCGTTCAGACCCGCCCCCCTGGCTTCCCGGGCGACTTCGGCAAGCCGTTCGGCAACGGTACGCAGGAGCGCGCGAGCTTCCGAATTGCCAGGGTCCAGACGCTGAACCTCACGCAGTGCCAGTGCGGCGTTACCCCGCTCCGGTGCCGTGAGAAAACCGTCGCGGATGTACTGGCGCGCCTCTTCCAGCAGGCGGTTCACCGCCTTGACGCGTTCCTGTTCCGCCACCAGTTGCTGACGGAAACTCTCGACCGCTACCGGGTCCAGGTTCACGGCGCTGGCCTGGGAGACGATATCCGCCACGGCCGGGAAGTCGCCAATGGCGAGCCGCTGCGCAACCATCGCCCGCAGTCGCGCCACGACCTCGTTCAGTCCCTGGGTGGCGATGGCGTTGTCCGGATCGATGGACAGAATCTTGTGATAGATCGCCGCGGCATTGTCCCCCGCCGGGCTGACGAGCTGACCGGACTCCCTGAAACCTCGGGCCTCCTCCAGAAACTGTTCGATGGTGGCCAGCGTGGACGTTGTGCGCTGAATGGCCTGACGAATGGTGGCGATCTCCGGCAGCGATGGGTTGGCGGTACTGGCGCGATCGAGTGCACTGATGGCCAGGTCCATGTTGCCCGCGGCCACTTCGTCGGCGGCTTTACGCGCGTAGTGGTCGGCAATGGCGTCGAGTTCACTGCGGGCGACGGGGTGGCCCGGAGACAGTCGCAGAATTTCGTAGTAGGACTGGATGGCTGCCGATACCGATGGCACATCGTCCACCCCGTGGCTTCGCAACAACGCCTGGGTGCTGGTGAGCAACGCTTCCGCGGTGCGGCGATCCTCGAGTTCCGCGGCCAGAGCGGGAAATTCCGCATCGTCTGGAAACGCCTGACGGGCTTCTGCCAGGCGGGTTTGGGCGCTGCCGAAATTACCGCCAGCCAACGCTTCGCGGATGCTGTCCTTCCATTCTCCGGCCAGACTGGCCATGTCCTGGCGCGCGCCGGGGTGCTGGGGATCGATGGCAAGTACCCTTTCGTAGGCTGCGACCAGCGTACGCAACCCCTGATTGGGGTCCTGGCGTAACGATCGGGCTTCGTTCCATGCCTCGTTGAGGCCAGGCTGTTCCGTTATGCCCAGGTCCGCCAGCAAAGTCTGCACGCGTACGGGATTGGTGGCGATCCAGTAGCCCGCCATGCTGACCGCAAGGATGCCCAGAATCGCAATGAGCGACAGGGTCATCAGGCTGCTCCGGTCGCGTCGTGCTTCGGCCTGAGGTCTGCGCAGTGCATCTTTTGTCGCGATCAGAAGGCTCGCCGATACAGCGCGGATTTCCGCGGAGTTAACCACCTCGGTGCGGATGGTGGTATTGGGCAACAAGCCATCTGCGCGCACGCGATCGAGCGCCGTGACGAGTTCGGCGCCGTTGGCGTAACGCTGCTCGGAGCGTCTTGCGAGGAGCCGTTCCACGATGGGTTGAAACGCCGCCACGTGGGACGGCAGGCGTGGCACCGGTTCCTGCAACTGGCGTTGTAACAGGGTCGCCGCATTGTCCGCCCGGTAGGGGACATCGCCTGTGAGTACCTGATAGAGCACGACACCCAGGCTGTAGAAATCCGCCCGGTCATCCACGGTCTGCTGGCCCAGTTGCTCCGGACTCATGTAGGGCAGGCTGCCTGCCGCGAATCCGTTCTGGTGCAACCGCTGTTCCGTATGTTCCGTACGTTCCGTATGTTCCGTGTGCAGCAGCCGCGCCAGGCCAAAGTCAGCCAGTGCGACGCTGTCGTCCTCGCGAAACAGGATGTGCTCGGGTTTGATGTCGCCGTGCGTGACGCCCTGCCGGTGCGCATAGTCGAGACCCAGCGCCAGTTCGCGCAGCGTGCTCAGCAGTGTGGACATGTGCATGCCGTGCGCCAGACGGGCGCGCAGGTCGCCTCCCCCCATGTACTCCATGATCAGGCACAGCTCCTGCCCTGTGCTGATCGTTTCCAGCAGCGCAACGATGGCGGGATGACTCAGCCTGGACGCGGTTTCACACTCCCTGGCGAACAAGGCGCGAAAGTCAGGGTGCACTGACAAGGAGGGCAGCAGTCGCTTGATGGCAACACGTCGTCCTGTTCGACGCTGCGTGGCGAGGAAAACCTCGCCCATGCCGCCCTCACCAAGTTTGCGTTCGAGCTGGTAGCCCGGAAGTTCCCACATCGGCTCAGCCGGCCTCTGGCTGCAGCGGCACGAACGTCCCCTGGATCATGTGACCTAGAACAAATACGCCCCCCGTCACGATACGCCTGCCCAGCGGGTGAATAGCCAGTCCACTGCCGTGAGCCAGACCATTCACGCAGCGGTTGTTCGAAAACACCCACTCCTCGTCGTCGATGACAAGGTGACATCGGGCATCGAGGGTCACCGGTCGGGACTCCTGCAACGTACCCTCGTACCACCGCTGCAACTCGCGACTCGAGTCCGGAAGCAGCTTCACGCCATAACCGTGCATGCGGTTGTTGGCGAACTGCCCCTGATAGACCGTGCCGTCGCGCCAGAAGAAGCGGCCGAGACCGTGACGCGCATCGTTGCTGAATTCACCTTCGTAGCGATTGCCGTTCACCCACTCGAAGCGGCCATGCCCGGTCTTCACGCCGCGTTCGAAATGCCCCTCAAAGCGGCGTCCGTCCTTCCACTGAAAGGTTCCCTGGCCCTGCAGGACGCCGTTCACGAAATCACCCGAATACTGATCGCCGCTGGCCCAGGTGAAGGTGCCGCTGCCGGTGCGTTCGCCGTTCACGAAGGTGCCTGTGTACCGGTCTCGGTTGACCCAGAAAAAGGTGCCTTCCCCGTTCGGAATATTGCTCTGGAACCGGCCGACGTAGCGATCGCCGTTCGGCCAGGTCAGTTCGCCCTGCCCTTCCCGCCTGTCATTGACAAAAGCGCCGACGTACACCCGGCCGTCCTTCCAGCGATAGGTGCCCGTTCCCTGCAGCGAGTCGTTCAGGAATTCGCCTTCGTAGCGATTGCCGTTGGCCCACGTGTACACACCCCGGCCGTTGCGCATGCCGTCCTGCATGCGGCCGACATACAGGTCGCCGTTGGGGAATTTGATGGTCTTGTCGTCGGCCAGCACACTGGCGCCGACGCTGAGGGCAAGGACGGTGAACAACACTCTGATCATGGCGTTCCTCGCGGTTGTTGCTGAATGTGCATGTCAGGGGATGATCCGTATCTGTATGGCGTCCGAATTCTGGCCGGCAAGAACGTCGGAAATCACCACCACCTTGGCATCGGCGGGCAGGTTCTCGCGCTGGCGCAGCGTTTTGAACGCCGTCTGCAACGTGCGCTCCGGGTCCAGACTGAAGGCCGTACGGTGCGCGTACACCGCGCGGTTGAGAGCCAGTCGCCGCCGGGTCTGGCTGCTGTTGGTAAATGCATAGATCGGCACCTTCGGCGGTCGCGCCGCGGTGACCAGGTCGGCCGTGACGCCGCGCCGGGTAATCACCACGAGGCCGTGTGCGTTCAGTGATTCGGCAAGCGCTACCGCGTGCACGGTGATGCGTCCCTTGTCCGTATACGCCTCCAGGTCTTTTTCGTAGCCAAGCCCGGGCCAGCGTTCAGTTTGCCGCGCAATGGCGTCGAGTTGCGCCACGCAGCGCACCGGATGCGCCCCCACGCTGGTCTCGCCGGAGAGCATGACCGCATCGGCGCCTTCGTAGATGGCATTCGCCACGTCGGTGACCTCGGCACGGGTCGGAATCGGATTGGTGATCATGCTCTCCAGGAGGTGTGTGGCGACGATGCAGCGTTTGCCGTAGCGCGCCGTCGCATGAAGGATCCGCCGCTGGATATTGGGCAGATCCGCAATGTCCGTTTCGATGCCCAGATCGCCGCGAGCCACCATGACCCCGTCCGAGGCCTGGGCGATGGCGTGCACATTGCGTACGCCTTCGCGATCCTCGATCTTGGCGATGATCTTCACCTTGTCCGCCTTGCGACCGAGCAGCGTTCGTAACGCGTGCACGTCCTCCACATCGCGAACGAAGGACAACGCCACGTAGTCGATATCGTGCGCGACGCCAAACTCGATGTCCGACCGGTCCTTCGGGGTGATCGCGGGAAGGTTCACGCGCACGCCGGGCAGATTCACATGGCGCCGGCTACCCAGGGTGCCGCCATCGATGACGCGGCACACCAGCGACTCGTTCTGTTTCTCCAGCACCTCGAAGTTGATGAGGCCGTTATCCACCGTTACCCGGTTTCCGACCTCAAGGACATCCACCAGCTCCTGGTAGTTGACGTGGATGGAGGAGGTTTCGACGCTGGCGGCGTCGCGAACCGTCAACGTCACCACCTGGCCAGGCGCGAGATCCAGCGGCTGGTTGCGAACGCCGGTACGGATTTCCGGCCCCTGGGTATCCAGCATCACCGGCACGGGATAGGGAACCTTGCGGTTGAGCGTCTTGATCCAGTTGATGACACGCGCCGCGCCTTCGTGATCGGCGTGCGACATATTGATGCGTACCACGTTCATGCCGGCGCGATACAACGCCTCCAGCGCGGCGTAGCTGTCGGTGGCGGGACCGACGGTGCAGATGATCTTGGTGCGACGGATGTTCATGCTCGGGTCCAGAAATCCCTGACTGTTTGCGCCACGCAGGCGGCCTCCACGACGCGCGGTGTCCACAGCGCGGGAAAAAACTGCCGGTACACCGGCTGGCGATAACGATCGTCAACAAGGATCAGCACGCCCCGGTGCGCGGGTCCGCGGATCAGCCTGCCAGCAGCCTGCACGATTTTACTCATGCCTGGCTGAATATACGCCAACATCCGGCCGTCCAGGCCAATTGACGTGTAGTGGGCCGCAGCGTGCTCACGTTCGACGGATGGCGGCGGTAAGGCAACGCCGACGGCAACAACACCGGTGAGCGGCGTTGCTTCCAGGTCAATGGACTCCGCGTAGATGCCGCCGAGCACGATGCCAAGAGCGCACCAGGCGCCGGCATCAGCCAGTCGTTCAAGGCACGTTGCGCGCTCCGCGTCGGAATCCGCAGGCCGTTGCCGGAACCAGTGCACGCCCTCCGGTAACGGCTCCCGCGCAAGTTCGGCGTCCAGATCGTCGAGATAGCGATAGGAAGGCAGGCAGACGAGATAACGTCCCCTGCGGGCGCCGGCGACCTCGCGAATCAGTTGCGCCAGCGCCGCAAGGGTGCGGGCGCGCTGGCGCCAGCGGGTATCGATGTCGGGCACCACCAGCACACCGAGCTGCTCGGCCGAAAACGGTGATCCCGCCCGGGCAAATGCCATCCGCTCCGGTGCCAGGTTGGCGCCGTGCTGGTGCTGGTAGAGGTCCGGCGGCGAGACCGTGGCGGAGAAGCGCAGGACCGGTCCCATCTGCCCGAAGAGCGCGTGCAGGTACGCCGCAGCGTCCACACAGTATGCCGTCAGCGCAAATGTGGTCGAGCGTCCCCGGCCAACGAATGCGTAGGCGCAGCGTTCGAACCAGGGCGTGAGTTGCAGCCAGCGCCATGCGTCGAACACGCATGTTTCGACTTCCGACGACAAAGGGGAAGCATCCGTGGCCCGATACCTGACGGCAGCTTCCACAAGACGTTCGAGCGCGCGTACAAATGCTTCCGCCGGCGGTGGCACAAGGAACTGTTCCGGTTCCGCGTCACGATCGCCGGAGCCTGCCGCGTGCGCAACCGGAACGCTGGCCGCAAGCACCAGCAACTGCCTGTCCACGCTTCGCAGCGCGCGCGCGAGCGTCGCCGGGGCCAGCGCCATGGCGGCCCTCAGGGCATGACGTTGCAGTGTCACCGTCAGGCTTTCGCGTACCCGTGGCGCAAGCTGGTGCGCCTCGTCAATCAACGTGATCGCCCGCGTATCCCCCGCGAATCGCTGCAGACGCACCACCGGGTCGAACAGGTAGTTGTAGTCTCCGATCACAACGTCCGTCCACAGCGCGGCGTCCAGAGACAGTTCGAACGGGCAGACGGTGTGCGCATCGGCAACCGTGACGATGCGTTCGCGTGTCAATTCGACCACCGGCAGCAGGCTTTCCAGCGCCGCGCGGCGCCGATCGTAGTAGCCGCGGGCACGCTCGCAGAACGCGGGGTCGCAGGGTGTACCCGGCACGGGACAGATCTTTTCGCGCGCCGTCAGGGCGATACGCGACAGATATCGGCGGTCCGGGTCGATGTGTCCAAAAGCAGTCAACGCCGCGGCAGCGCCCGTATTCCGGCTGGTCAGGAAGAACAGCCGGCTGGCGTTCGTGAGCGCCCTGACTGCCGGATAGGTTACCGCCAGCGTCTTGCCGCTCCCCGTGGGTGCTTCCAGCAGCAGGCGCTCGCCGTTGCCGATGGCCTCGGCACAGCGACGGATCATCGCTGCCTGATACGGTCTGGTATCAGCCATGGGGAATCTTAGCTGTGCCAACCAGCAGTCCCTGTCCTGTCGAACGGCCTGCCGGGTCACCAGCCAGCGGGCAAAACTGCCGACGGTGTCCTTCAGGAATTCGGCCAGTTCCGTGCGATCCGCCACCGTGTCGAAGTGCCATTCGGTGGCGTCATCGGGATGCACGTACGTGGTGCGGATGGTCCACACCGCGGGCAGCGACGTATCGCGACTGAGCAACGCCGCATACAACATTCCCTGGGCCTGGTGTTCGGATGCCGCCGCCAGCGGCGTCTGGCGTGTCGTCTTGATCTCTTCCACCAGCGCGGCGTCGAACTGCACGCCGTCGGCCCTGCCACGCAGCCGCAGGGTCAGGGCGTGTGCCTCCATGTCGCCTTCGACGACCACTTCCCGTCGGTACCCTTCCGGGCGGTGCCGTTGCAATCGCGCCTGCGTGCGCACGCCTTCCTCCGCGGTCACCCTGCCCCCGGTCGCGAACAGATCGCCCCGTCGATGGACGAACTCGGCCAGTTCCTTGACCCCGACGTGAAACGGTTCACTCATGCATGGTACCTGCGCACGCTGGCGTGCAACCCGAGCCGGTGCAGCCGATCGAACCAGGCGCGCTGCTGCGGCTGAAGCTGGTCGGCGGGACCTTTCACTTCGATGAATTCGTAGCCGCCGCTGGCGTGAACGACAAACAGATCGGGGAAACCCGTGCGCCAGCGATAGGGGGCTTCGATAACTGTGTCGACCAGGTCCAGCAGGTGGGAGCGAGGCATGGCCGCAACAATCCGCCCCACTGCTTCAGGACTCAGGACACGCCAGTTGCACAGTGCACACGCAATACCCGACTTGGCTTCCAGGCGCCGCAACAGCAGCGCGCCAGGATCGTCGAGCATGCGCAGGCGTCGCCGACACAGATCGATGACCGAACGGCGTACGTGCGCGAAGTCTTCCTGAAACAGGTCGTGCGGACCGTTCTGCATGAGATTGGTGAAGGCCCCTGCAACAGGTGCAAACAGTACATCCCAGTAGGCCAGCGCCGTGAGACCGAGCGGCAGCGCATTTTCCACGTGTATGCCCCAGGCGCCGCCAGCCGCCAGTTCCCGCAGCGCCATTCGCTCCACCGCGCCAGCGGTAAACTCGAGGCCGGGATCGCTCATCGGCAGGCATGCCGTCGCTGGCGCCGCCTGCCGCCTCCCCTTCCCGCCCTGGCGGCTGGCAAAGGTCTGCTCTTCGGCGCACCAGGGCGCAGCCTGCATCGCCTCCAGCAGCGCGTCTGCGGCAGCCAGGTCGCCAGCGCAATTACGTCGCCGCAACAGTCGTACGCACCGCTCGCGGGCCGGGTGCCGCCGGCTGATTCCGTAACAGGCGAGCGCACGATCAGGATCGCCGCGTCGTTCGTGCCAGCGCCCCAGCTCGTTCAGCAGGCGGCTGCGGCGTCGTTCCGTGGGCCGGAACTCATCCGCCTGTGACAGTCTCCCGAGGAGCGCAACGTGAAGGCCGGTGATGTGCGGCAGCCTTGGCAGCCAGTCCTCAAGCGCGCTGATGGCCAGGTGGCGATCGACGGTGGCTGCATCGGCAAAGCCGCCCGCGTGACCCAACGGGTAGGTTTCATAACGCTGCATGCCGAGATCGCGCAGGACAAACGCCGACAGATCCTGTCGCGTGGTGCCAAAACAGAGCAGCAGCAGGCGCTCAAGTGATCGGCCGCCGTTGAGTTCCAGCCAGGTGATGTACGTAGCCAGTTGCGCACGCAGTCGGCGGTCGGTGTTTGCGGCCAGAATGGCTGCTTCCAGTTCACCCCGCCGCACTGCACGACCGAGTTGCGCTGCGGAAAACGGAAACTGCTGGATCAGTTCCTGCCGGGTGAGAAGGCCAAGGACCCTGTCCGCCGCGGTGGCGGGATGGCGCACCAGGAGCCCGGCATCGACGAGTGATGCAACGGCGACGGTCGTATCACCCACTTCCGGGTAGGCCAGTTTGTCCATGCGGAACAGTGGTCCCCTGCGCAT
Source organism: Pseudomonadales bacterium (assembly GCA_024234635.1). Taxonomy (GTDB): domain Bacteria; phylum Pseudomonadota; class Gammaproteobacteria; order Pseudomonadales; family Azotimanducaceae; genus SYFY01. Next base: position 134,732 of record JACKNX010000004.1, read on the forward strand.
GAACAGGCGCACCAGAAGCCGCTGGGCGGTGACCGGCACCTCCCTGAAAGCCGCCATGTAACGCCGGTCGCAGCGTTGCAGCGCGCTGTCGTAGCAGGTTGATACGAAGTCGAGAACTTCCTGAAAGTTCGCCCTGTAGTAATCGTCGGGCGGAGGTTGTCCGGGTGTCAGCAGAACCACGTGTGGACTTGTTCTCCAGGCCGGTCTTGACAATGGGGGTCACGAAGCGGCGATTATAGAAACATCTGTATGAATGCACAGTATGTAATGCCTGTACACACCTACTGCCTTGCCACGGTCACCACGGCCAAGGCCATCGACAGCCTGAAGGAGAATGCCGACGCCGGCGGGTATCGGGATGCACACCCCTGGATCGTTGGCCGCGAGCTCTGGATGCAGGCGCGCGACGCCGGCCTGCGCATGCCGCTGCTGCTGGCCGTTCAGAACGGCAATCGCATCGGTTTTTCGCACTACGCGTGGCTCACGGAAATTGCCGTGTTGAGCAGGCAGCTTGGGGGGCACGAAAGCGTCTGCCGTTTCGAGGGGCTCAAACCCATACACCCCATCTGGGAAGCTATCGACAGCGTTACATTGCAGCCGACACCCGCCCAGGTGCGTCGCGAAGAACTCGAGGGCCTGCACCAGTTCCGCTTCCACCTGACACCACAGCTACTGCGTCCCTATGCGATCTGTGAAACGCCTGCTTTCCTGATGGCTGAGTCGATTGCCTCGTAACGATTGGCGCAGTGGCATCGCGGCTTGAGCAGACGGCGGTGACGGACATGTGCCGTCGGGCGAAAGGGGCTTTCAGCCTGTACAGGCCCCGGGGCAGGCCTGGCTGTGACAGGGTTGGCGGGTGGTGCGAGATCGATGCCGCAACCGACGTGGCGTCGGCTGCGGCGCGTGTCAGTGTGTCGCTGTTCAGCCCACGCTGCGGCCAGCGGGTTTCGGCTCCCCGTGAATACGCAGCCAGACTTCCTTGCGATGTACAGCTGCGCTTTTCGGTGCCTCGATGCCGATATGCACCTGGCTGCCGCGAATCTTCAGCACTTTCAACTCGATCTCGTTGTCGATCATGATCGACTCACCGGTACGCCTGGTTAACACCAGCATCGTTGGTCCTCGTCATCCGTTACCGGGGAGCTAATCTATCGGTTAGCCTGGGGCCTTTCTGTGATCCACGGCCGGATTGCCATTTCCGTAAAATCGGAAAAGCGAGACCTTTCGCCCAGTTCGCTCAAGCCCCGACTTCTGACCTGTCCGACGACGCCTCCGAGGCCCCATCAGCGGCTTCGTCCAGCGCAGTTTCCAGCAGCGCGGCAGGCAGGGAGCCGGTCGTTCTCGCACCGAGCTGACGCAGCTGTTCGGCCTGGCGAATGGCATTGCCGCGGCCGTGGGCCAGGCGCGCAAAGGCGCTTTCGTGTGCACGCAGCGCCTGATCGAGGCTGCGACGCACAGCCTCCATGTCGTCCACGAACAGACGCAGCTTGTCATACAGCGCACCGGCCCGACGCGCGATCTCCTCGGCGTTGCGATTGCGCTGATCACTGCGCCAGAGATTCTCGATGATGCGCAGGGTCATCAACAGGGTGGTAGGACCGACCAGGGCAATGCGCAGGCCAAATGCCTCGGTTACCAGGGTTTCATCCGCGCGCATGGCTGCGGCCAACGCGGCCTCCACCGGCACGAACATGAGCACGAAATCCGGCGTGGTGAGGCCGGGCAGCGCCGCATAGTCCTGCTCCGCCAGGCGGCGGACATGCTGACGGATGTGTTGCGCATGCAGGCGCAGATGGCGGCTTCTGTCGTCGTCGCTGTCCGTTGCGACGGCGGCCTCCCAGGCGCCGAGGGATACCTTGGCATCGATCACCACATGGCGTTCCTCGGGCAGACGTATCAGCACATCCGGCCGCTTCAGATCGCGATTTGCGTTGCGTATGCTCACCTGGCTGTCGAAATCCGCGTACTCGCGCAGTCCTGCCTGCTCCAGCACCCGCGCCAGCACCATTTCGCCCCAGCTGCCCTGAAGCCGCGTATCCCCTTTGAGAGCCCGGGCCAGGTTGGCTGCTTCCTGGTTCACGCGCTCGCTTGCCTGCTGCAAATGGCGAACCTCGCCGAGTAAGGAGGCCCTGTCGCGTACCTCCGCGTCGTGTACTTCGTCCACCCGCTTGCGGAACGTGTCCAACTGGCCCCGCAGCGGCTCGAGAAGTTGAAGCAGTTGCTTACGTTGGGTCGAACTTTCTTTTTCAATCAACTGGTTGGCCAGGTTTTCGAAATCCGCCTTCAATTGATCGCGTGTGGCTGCGGCGGACGATTCCCGAAGCTGCTGCGCAGCGCGGTACTCGCTGAAGCGAGCCTCGGCGGCGGCGAGGCCGGAGCGGGCGCGGGACAGATCGTCACGCAGGCTGGCATTGGTTGCGTCGATCTCCGCAAGCCGCTGCTCGAGGCGCGTTGTCTCGCGGGCGTGCCAGGCGTCGGTCTGCGCGGCTTTGTCGAGCGCCTGGCTGTGCAGTTCCGCGAGCCTGCTGTCAGCCTCGGTGCGAAGTGTGATGCGCTGGCGCCGCATCGTCCACGCGAACACGACAGCGGTTATCCCTGACGTGACAAGACCGCCAACCACCAGCGCGGTGAGCGGAGCAAGTTCGCGCAGCAGGGACAGGACGTCGGGCATCCATTCGCTTCCTTGATCGTGTCCTGTCTCACAGTACACTAGCCGTCATATTTCTTCATGGTACGGCCGCCATCAGCAGGGACAGCGCTCCAATCCTGGTTGTCGATGACGACGCCGCACATGCCGAAAGCATTCGTCAGTTGCTGGCGGCGCATGGCCAGTCCGCCGCCGTTGAAACGAATCCCCTGCGAGCTCTCGAACGGGTGCGCGAAGAAACGCCCGCGGTGTTGATTCTGGACCTGAACATGCCCGGCATGACAGGAACGGAACTGCTGGAAAATCTGGTTGCAGGTCAGGTGGCCACAAAGACGGTTGTGGTCAGCGGTGAAAACGCGGTTGCCACACTCTCTCCGCTGCTGCGACTCGGCGCTTACGACTTTCTGGCCAAGCCCTTCGATCCGGAGCAGCTTCTGCGGGCGGTGGACCACGCCCTGTCCGCCTGGAAACTGGAGCGCGAGAACAAGGTCATGCGTGCCCGCGAAGAGCGCGCCAACCGGCTCAGCCGGTTTCTGCTCGATGCCTTTCCGGACATGTTGTACATGCTGGACCGGGATGGCCGTTTCTCATTCGTCAACAACCGTCTCCGGCACCTGTTCGCGCGGGATCGCGGTACGCTGAGCGGTCAGCCGTGGCAGCAGTTGTTCGCCGACGAAGCTCTGCGGGAGACTCTGGAGCACCATTTCAACGAACGCCGTCAGGGTGAACGCCGCACGCAGCGGCTCGAATTCGAACTCACCACGGCTGACGGAGACACCGCCGTACTCGAATGCAGCGCTCGTGGCCTGTACACCAACGGAGAAGGTGAGAGCGGGAGACGGTTTCGCGGCACGTACGGGGTACTGCAGGATGTCACGGAACTGCGCCGTGTGCGCCGCGCGCAGGTCGAAAGCGAACGCAAATTCGAAGCCCTGTTCATGGAAAGCCCGGACATGGTCTTCATCTCCCGCCCGGATACCGGCGAGGTTCTCCAGGGCAATCCGCGTTTCGAGCAGCTTCGGTTGTCGACAGGCGCAGCCCCGACGCCAGCCACCGATCATTTTCTCTGGCCCCGTGCGGCCGCTCGGGAGGAGTTCGTCGAGCTGTTACGGCGAAGTCCGGATCACCTCAGTTTTTCCGTTGATCTCCCCATCGCCGGGGAATCGCGCAATCTCGAACTGCAGGCACGGCTCGTGGACGTCGATGCGCAGCAGTGTCTGCTGGCTACGGTGCGGGACCGCACCCGTGAGCGTCTGGCGCAACTGCAGCAGCTTGAGCTCCAGACGCAGCTTCAGCAGGCAGGCAAGATGGAGGCGCTCGGGCAACTCGCCGGGGGCATAGCGCACGACTTCAACAACATTCTCGCCAGTATCATCGGCTACGCGGAGCTGGTGCTGTCATCGCGCAAACGTCTGGATGACGCCAAGCTGGACACCTACCTGGGCGAAGTCGTCTCCGCGGGGCATCGGGCGCGCGACCTGATATCGCAGATGCTCACGTTCACCCGCGCCACGCGCGGTGAGCCCCTGCTGGTGGATCTGGCGGAAAATATCGACTCGGTGTCGCGCATGCTGCGCGCGGCCATTCCGTCGATGATCACCGTGAACACCGAGTTTGCCGATGATCTGCCGTTGGTGCGGGTTGACCCCGTACAGCTGCAGCAGGTAGTGATGAACCTGATGATCAACGCCCGCGATGCCATCGAAGGCAGAGGGTCCATCCGTCTCGGGGGCGAACTCAGTGATAGTGGCACGCCGTGTCGGGTCTGTGGCGAGAGTCTGAGCGGTCCGCACGTGGTACTGAGCGTCACGGATACCGGGCACGGCATCAGCGCCGAGAACATGGACAGCATATTCGGCATGTACTTCACCACCCGTGAGCCGGGGAAAGGGACCGGCATCGGCCTCTGGCTCGTTGACAGCATGGTGCACGCGGCCGGCGGACATATCACCGTGGACAGCCAGGCGGGTCGCGGCACCACGTTCAGTATCCACCTGCCGCTGCCCGGCGAACGCGGTGACAACGAAGCGGCCCGCGTTCCCAGCGCGCGCCTTTCCGGACGCATCGTCATTGTCGACGATGAAGTGTCCGTCAGCAGCATTCTGGGTGAACTGCTGCGGCATGCCGGTTACGAAATCACCGTCTTCAACGACAGTTCCAGGGCGCTGGACTACCTTGTGCAGCACATCGACGACATTGCCCTCCTCCTCACGGACCAGTCGATGCCCATGCTGAGCGGTCTGGACCTGGCGCAGTTCGTGAAGGGTCGGCGGCCGGAGCTGCCGGTCATTCTCATGACCGGCTTTGCCCAGGCACAGGACATGCGCCGACTCGAGGAGAGTGGTGTGGACCATTTCCTTCGCAAACCGTTTGGCGTTGACGACCTGCTGGAAGTGGTGAACGCTGTCGTCGACCGGAGTCAGTCGCCAACAACCAACCAGGACGTCTCATCGTGAGCAACCGCAAGATCGTCGCCGTGCAGCTGTCGCCGCAGGCCAGTCCCCGCAATACGGAAGACCGCTGGTCCTACGAGATGGAGGGATTGAGGAACATCGCCGACATACTCGAGATCCAGGCGAATACCCCCGCCGAATTCGGTGCGGGAGCCGCCGACGCCGACGCCATCATCACTTCCTGGGGTGTGCGGATCGACCGTGAGGTGATCAGCCATCTCAAGCATTGCGCGGTCATCGGGGTCGCCAGCATTGGTGTCGACATGGTGGATGTGGATGCCGCCACGGATGCCGGCATTGTGGTCACGAACGTGCCTGACGTATTCATCGAGGAGGTTGCGGACCATGCCATGATGCTGCTCCTGTCCGCGGTGCGGCGGGTGAAAATGGTCAACGCCATGGCCGCGGACGGCCGGTGGTTCGAGGGACGGCCCTTGCTCAGCGGTGTGCCGCGTCTCATGGGCCGCACTCTCGGCCTGCTGGCATTCGGCAATGTCGCACGCTGCACGGCGCGTCGTGCCCAGGCATTCGGGCTGCACGTGATTGCGCATGATCCGTACGTCAGCGAGTTGACGATGAGCGAGATGGGTGTGGAGCCGGTGGGCTTCCAGGAACTGCTCGAGCGCAGTGACTACCTGTCCGTACATGCGCCGCTCAACGCGGAAACGCGGCATATCGTCAATGCCGAGGCGCTGGCGCGGATGCGCCCCACGGCCGTCATCGTCAATACCGCCCGTGGCGGCCTGATCGATGAATCCGCCCTCATTCCGGCCCTGCAGGAAGGCCGAATCGCGGCAGCGGGGCTCGATGTGCTGGAGAAGGAAGCGCCGGACCTCGACAACCCGCTGCTGAAGATGGAAAACGTCATCGTGACGCCGCACGTGGCATCCGCGACTACGCGGATGCGCCCGGAAACCCGACGCCGTGCAGGTCGTGAGGTGGCCCTGGTTCTGCAAGGCAAATGGCCAAGGTCCTGCGTCAACCCGACCGTTCTGCCACGCGTGCCGCTTCAGCGTTGGCAACCCTACCCGGCCAACCGGGGACCCAATCGCTGAGCCCCGCCCGACCGTAGCCCCGGCCGCCGTCCCGGCAGTCTGGGCTTCAGGGATCGAAGCGTTTCCAGTGCCCCTCCGAGACCACGTCGACGACGCCATCCCGCACGCTGATGGCGGTGGCGTCATCGATCGCATACCCAGGATTGCCCAGGGCGGCAGCCCAGGTTGCCGCGGCCGCCAGCGTGTTCTCCGGCAGCTCGGGATGATCCAGATGCGGAAAAATCGAAAAGTCCACGACCCCGAGCGCGTTGTCGTTGCCGGTGATCGGCGGGCGCGATTCCACGAATTCCTGACCAATGCGTGGTGTCATCACCATGCTTCCGGCGCTGAGACCGACCCACACGATGTGGGGCAGTGACGTGAGAACATCGGCGAGGCCGGACTCCCGCATCCAGTGGCACAGGTACAACGCATCGCCACCATTCACCAGCAGGACATCCGCCTCCCGCAGCCAGGGCAACCAGCGCTCCCGGCCGATGGAAGGCAGCGCGGTGAGTTCAAGTACACCCAGGGACTTCCAGCCGAGCTCAACCATGGGCGTACCCGCCGTGCCGGTAATGAACCGCCATGCATGCCCGGGATCACACTGCGGATGTCCGTAACCCGCAGTGGGAATACACAGGGCACGCGCGTCCGCGAGCGGCTTGCCGAGCAGCTTCAGCAGCGCTGCATGAATGCTCCCGTTGGTAACGCCTGCCGAGGTGAGCAGCAGTTTCATCGTGTGCCCCACCAGCCGGCACGCCGTCTTCGCCCGTTCACCGGCCTGTTTCCAGACAGGCGTAGACGGCGCGGACCAGGCGTCCGGCCCGGGTGTCATCGTTCAGATTCATCTGCATCTGGTTCATGACGTAGGCGACGCCGAGTCCGGCAACCGGATCGCCAAACCCCACCGACCCGCCGGCACCGGCATGGCCGAAACTTTCGGCGTTGGGACCGTACTGGTGGTCGGTGTTGAGGATCAGTCCGGCGCTCCGACGCAGCGCGCGGCCAAGCACGAGATCCGATTCATTGCCCCACTCCTCACGACACATCCTCGCCACCGTTCGCGCGCCGACAGGGCCGCCTGCATTGGCCAGGGCGGCATAGATGCGGGCGATTCCCCGCGCATTGCCCTGCCCGTTTGCCGCAGCAATCTCCGCCCGCCGCCAGGCCGCGCTGGAGGCGTCCTGGTAGGGCCGGATCGAGGGATTCTGCAGTGCAACGGCGTACAGCGGTGGCATGGCAGGGAGCGTCATGGCCGTGAGGTCTGGCTGAATGCGGGCGTGGTTGGGGCCAATCATGTCGGCGACCCGAGCATGCTCGCCGTCCGGGAGGCCTATGTAGCAGTCCGCCTGCAATGGCGCGGCAATTTCCGTGCGGAAGATTTCGCCGAGCGTGCGCCCGGTGACACGTCGGGTTATCTCTCCGGGCAGATAGCCCCAGTTGATCGCGTGATAACCGGCTGCCGTGCCCGGCGTCCAGTAAGGCGTCTGTTTCTCGAGAAGGCCAATCATGCGCGGCCAGTCGTAGAGGTCCGCCGCGGTGATCTTCTCGTCGACACCACAGATCCCGCCCTGGTGTGACAGCAACTGCGCAATCGTCAGCCCGTCGCGTGCCGCTGTCAGTTCCGGCCAGTAGCGACGAACCTCGTCGTCGTAGCTGAGTGCCGAATTGTCTACGACCCAGGCGAACGCAATGGCGCCAAGCCCCTTGGTGGTGGAATACAGGTTGACCAGCGTGTCCGCCTCCCAGGGTGTGGTGCAGGCCCGCTCGCGGAAGCCGCCCCACAAATCCACCAGGGTCTCGCCGTCCCGGACGACGCAGAACGCGGCGCCGACATCGGCATCCTCGGTGAAATTGCGCGCGAACACGTCGCGAACGCGCTCGAAGCCGGGACGACAGGTACCGTGAACCGCAGTTTCCATGGGATGAATTCGTCTGAGTACGGTTGCCGCATGATACCCGATGACGTCTTGTCAGCCGATAAGCCGACCCCGTACCATGCCGCGCGTGCCCAGGTGTTGGAATTGGTAGACAGGCTGGATTTAGGTTCCAGTGTCCTTAGTGGCGTGCGAGTTCGAGTCTCGCCCTGGGCACCATATCCGACACTTCGCGAAGCGAAGTGTCGACCCGGCAGCACATTGCGCATAGCGCAATGTGCGAGAGGGCAAGGCAACGCCGATATCGAGGATGGTCGGGCGAAGCGAAGTGTCGACCCGGCAGCCCCGATGAAACCTGCCGAAGGCAGGTTTCATCGCGCCGGCAGCGAATTCGCGAAGCGAAATCGCGAGAGGCAAGCGCATAGCGCAATGTGCGAGAGGGCAAGGCAATCCCGATATCGAAGATGGTCGGGCGAAGCGAAGTGTCGGCCCGACAACGAAGTCGCGAGCCAACCGTTGTTGAGGGGCTAGTTCTGCCAGTGTCCCGGCACGGTCATCGGACCGTCTGACTGGTCTTGCCTGCTCGACTGGCGTCGACCGAAATTACCTCTACGCTTGATCAGACCACTTCAACATGGATGTTCCGTGGTAGACGCACCAGGCAACCCGCCCCCACCTACAATGCCAGTGCGCTCACGCGCATTTACCCTGGTGGAACTGCTGGTGGTCGCCGTGGTACTGGCCATCTTCGCCGGCATCGTCGTCCCCCAGTTCACGGGTTCCACCCAGGAGGCCAGGGAGTCAGCCCTGAAGTCCACCCTGGCATCCGTCCGCAAGGGAATCGATCTCTACTACCAGCAACACGGAAGATACCCGGCCAATGGCAATACCGACGGGTCGTCAGCCGGGTGCACGGGTGCGACAACGTCTGTCACCACCCAGGAACAGGGATTCATCGTGCAGATGATGACCTTTTCCAACAAGGACGGCAGGATATGCACCACCCGGTCCGACAACCTGTTTCCCTTTGGCCCCTACATTTCGGGCAGCACCATGCCGGTCAATCCCGTCAATGGTCTGAGTTCCATCACGGTTATCAGTGGGACCAATCTGATCATCGTGGGTGACGGTCCTGCATCCGCCGGCTGGAAGTACAACAGTCAACTCGGCCTGATCATCCCCAATGACACGAATGTGGATTCGTCTGGAACTCGCTACGATCGCTACTGATCGGTCGTTGGCGTGTGACGTCTCCGCCGGCGAAAGGAGGCCATTGCAATTCCACCGCCACGAAGCTCGTCACTGACAGCCAATTGAACCCCACCCCGGGACTGGCGAAGATAGCGCCCCGCCTCATCTCCCCGGAGGACGTGTGCCGAAGCAGATTCGCCTCAACGCCTTCAACATGAACTGCGCGGTGCACCAGTCACCGGGTCTCTGGCGGCATCCCCGCGATCGCTCGACCGAATACACCTCGATGGCCTGGTGGCTGCATCTGGCGAAAGAGCTGGAACGGGGCTTTTTCGACGGCATGTTCCTGGCCGACGTGACGGGGATCTACGACGTCTACGGCGGCAATTCCCGAGCCGCCCTGCGCGGCGGTATCCAGGTGCCGCTGAACGATCCATTCATGCTCGTGCCGGCGATGGCCGCCGTAACCGAACATCTGGGATTCGGCATCACCGGAAATCTCACCTGCGAGCCGCCACACACCTTTGCCCGTCGTTTTTCCACACTGGATCACCTTACCGCCGGACGGGTGGGCTGGAACATCGTCACGGGATATCTCAACAGCGCCGCCCGCGCGCAGGGTCAGGCGAAACAGACTGCGCACGACACGCGCTACGACATCGCCGCGGAATACATGGCGCTCATGTACAAACTGTGGGAAGGCAGCTGGGAGGACGATGCCGTACGTCTGGACCGCACAGCCGGGGTCTACGTGGATCCGGACAAGGTGCATCGGGTCCAGCATGAAGGTGAATGGTTCCATCTGGATGCCATCCACCTGTCCGAACCTTCCCCGCAGCGGACGCCGGTGCTGTTTCAGGCCGGAACATCCACAAAGGGCGTCGCATTCGCGGGACGGCACGCGGAATGCGTGTTCGTGGGGGCCAACAGCCGCCACGGCATGGTGCCCGTCACGCAAAACATACGAGCAAACGCAGTGGCCGCGGGACGGCGGGCCGAGGACATCGCCATTTTCGCCATGCTGACGGTGGTGGTCGACGATACCGACGCACTCGCCCGGGACAGGCTCGAGGAATATCGGCGCTATGCCAGCCCGGAGGGCGCGTTGACGCTACTGTCCGGCTGGAGCGGCGTCGATTTTTCGGACTGCGATCCGGAAGAACCGCTGCGCTTCGTGAAGAACGACGCTATCCAGACGATGCTCTCTCCTGTGTCGCGAAGCAATCCTGAACAGGTATGGACGGTCGGGCGTGCTGCCACGCACTATGCATTGGGTGGTGCCAGCCCCGTGCTTGTGGGCTCTCCCACTACCGTGGCGGAGGAAATGATTGCCTGGGTGGAGACCGCCGGTGTGGATGGTTTCAATCTCACCTACACCGTGGCGCCGGAAAGCATTACCGGGTTCATCGATCGGGTTGTACCGGAACTGCAGAATCGTGGCGCGTACAAAACCAGCTACGGGCCGGGCACGCTGCGGGAAAAACTGTTCGCGCGCGGCCCCCGACTGTCTTCGCCGCATCCGGCGGCAGCTTATCGACACCCGGTTTGAACCACGCGCCGACGCTGCGGGGGCTGGTCAGGGGATATCGCCAAGGCGATAGATTCTCGTTGCGGTCCCGGCAAAGAGCGCCTGCTTCTCCTCCATGGTGGCTGCCGCCACCATGCGCTTGAAGGCATTCCACAGCACACCATAGGCAAGCCAGTTCTTGTGCACGGGAAAGTTTGATTCGAACAGGCAGCGCCGCGCGCCGAACAGCTCGAGACACGGCAGGATCCAGGGCGTCCACGCGCGTGTCACGTCCTCGGAGGTCGGCGGCAGTCCGGCGGCCCTGTTGGGTCCGTCGAACCGTGCGGGCAAGGCACCAAGCTTCACCACCACGTTGGGCCGGCGAGCGAGTTCGGCCATGCCGTGCAGCCAGCTTCGGCGGACCGCTTCCTGCTGATCGCGGTACGGACCACCGAGTATGGGTGTACCCGTGTGATTCAACACGATGGTGAGATCGGGCAAGGCATCCGCGACAGCCACCAGATCAGACAGTTGCGTGTGATAGAGCCAGCAGTCGAGCGACAAACCGCGGCGTTCGAGATGCGACAGCGCACGTCGCACGCTGGTTTCGCCCAGCACGCGGGCCTGCGGGACGGTTCGATGCATCCTGGAATCCGCGTCCCAGCACACCGATGCCCGAATACCGCGCAGACGCCCATCAGCGGCGGTTTCGAGAGCATCCAGCACCGGCAGCACGCCATCGCCAAGCGTAAGATCCGCGTTAGCCACGGCGCCCCGACACACGTTGGCGACAGCGAATGCCCCGGCATCACTCATCGCACCGATACCGGCAATGAAGGCCATCTCACCAACCGGCTTCATTGCCTCCGGCCCCGTAGGTCGGTACATGGCGTGGCATTCCACGAATACGGTCGCGACGATGCGGTGCCCGGCATGCAGATCGCCTGCCAGCTCCCGCAGCAGATATGGCGTGCCATCCCTCACCCAGAGATGATGGTGCGCGTCCACGATGGGCAGGTCCGGCTCCAACGCGGGTTCGGCTACGCGCTCGAGCCAGGATTCATGCTCACCGCCCGGGTAATCGAATCGTGCCATGTCTCCGTGCCCTTATGTTCGTCAGGTCGGCGGCGTATCCAGGCTGCGCGCCATCAGCTTTCGAGATTCGTGCGATTGCGTTCGTCGTCTGACTTGAAGCCGCGCAGATCGCCGTCCAGGGGTCCTGCTTTCTCCGGTGGGCCCTGCCCCTCCCCCGGGCTCCCCAAGCCACTGTCGTGATCGGTCAGCGCACGTTCCGGCACAAGCGCGAGCGCGTGGACCGCCTTGCGGCGCCAGACGGCGTCCTGTTCCCAGCGTGCGGCGCGCCGCAGATGCCGCTCCGACGCCACGCTGTCGCCGGCGAGGCGTAGCGCTTCACCGAGAAACAAGCTGATCCGTGGTGCCCAGGGGGCCAGTACATGGGCAGTCTGCAGATGAACCAGGGCGCACTCGTTGTCCCCAAGCAGAAAGCAGGAAACACCCAGCCCGAACAACGCATCGCGTCGCTCGGGGTAGGCGTCGACGACCTGCTGGTACAGCGTTTGCGCCTCCCGACGCTGCATCCGGCACACCACGGAACGATTCGCAGGGCAGCTCTCCAGCAGTACATCCGCCAGGATCAGCCGATTGAGCGGGGCTGTGCCGTCCATCGACAGCGCAACCCGGGCTTCCGCCAGTGCGTTGCGCAGGCGGCCCTGTTGCCGGTGCAGGATGGCACGTCCAACAACGGCGCGGGCATCGCCGGCAGCCCCTTTGCCGACGCGGCGAAACGCCCGGGCGGCAAACCGGGGATTCATCTCGGCGCTGACCAGACCCAGTTCGAAGGCCAGATCGGTTGCATTCAGTTGTGCTGCCGTCGGACGCTCCGCGCTGACCGAGCGCGCAACCGCAAACCGCAAGGTAGGCAGTTCCACGCGTTTGGCGTAGGTTTCCAGATCTCGTTCCACGGCGTGAAAGCCCTCGCTGAAGGCCGCGGCGAACGCGGCCTCGCTCTCTGCGCCATTCCCTATCCTGTGCAGGTAATCATCCAGGGCAGCGCGGCGATCAGGGAACCCCGCGAGATGGCCCAGGCGGCACAGATGCAGCAGCAGCCAGGCGCGCGAATAAAAATCGCCTACCGCGTCGCGCTCCACGTCATCCAGCGAGGTGACGCGCACCAGGAACGCCAGCGAGGTACCTTGCGTGTCGACGCTGCTGGCGCTGTAAACGTAACGTGCGCGTACGTGGGAAACCGCGTCGTTGATGAAGCGGCCGTCGCGATCGGCGAAGTGCAGCGTTGCGGCGTCATGTTTGTTGCGATCGCCAAGTAGCACCGAATCGCCGTCAAGCACCAGGCTGGATAACAGGCTGGCAAAGCCTTCTTCATACCAGAGCGGATGCAGCGCGGAACCGTGATGCCGCAACAGGAAGTGGGCGTACTCGTGCATGGCGTTTTCCACGAGATGCTGACCGCCCAGATCCGGCCCGACGATCAGCACATCCTCCCGCAGGGTGGCGAGAAGAAACCCGGCAAACCCGCGGGTGGCAAACACCGCCTGGTAATCCCTGCGCCGGGAGAAAACGAGCAGTTTCACCCGGGCGTTCCGCGTCGCGGACAGTTGTTCGTCGGCGAGCAGATGGCCGACGACCTCTTCGAACCGGTTCAGTCGACCCAGCAGCACGGTGGCACTGGCGCGATCGAGGTCGGTGATCAGTTCCAGGCGTGGCGTCGTGAGCCGCAGCCACTCGCGATCGAAAACCGCATCACCAGCCCAGACGTCGCCATCCGGCAACAGCATCAGGACCATCGGAACCACAAGTTGCCACAATCGAATTGACATGCCTGATCCCCCGCACCCCAGCCGGCTCTACCCTACCCGCCAGCTACCGGCCTGTCACGACGTTGCCGAACGCGCGCGGGGAACATCAGTGGTTCGTCTGGCCAATGCGACGCACGAAGCGGACGTTGGCAGGCGGACGGCGCAATGGGTCTGACGACACCGCGGGACAAGCGGTCAGAACCAGAAACGCAGCCCTCCAATCCATCGGGTGGTTTTGGCATGCGCACCGCTATCACGACGCAGTCTGGCCGTGGTTCCCCAGGACGTCGAATGCTCCACGCCGGCATAAAGGCCAAACTGCCGGCTGAATTCGTAACGCAGGCGCAGACCCACGTTGCCATCGCTGATACCACGCCCCGAGGCCAACTGCCGATCCGTGCCCGTCCAGGCATTGGCTTCGCCCCGTGCCTGGAGCACCACGCGTTGCGTCAGTAGCAACTCGTACGTGATTTCCAGATTCACGCCGGCGCCTGCCGACTCGCCGAACCGGAGTTCCGCGTTGATCTCGAACCAGTAAGGCGCCAGACCCTGCATGCCGATGACCATCCAGGTGCGTTCGCCGTGCGACGTCCAGGCCCGCCGCAAGCCGCCCTTCACGTCCCAGAACGGGGACACCGCCACGCCATACAGAAGGCCGGCATCGCCTTCGAGTGGCTCGCCTGGCGCCTGGTCAAGATCGGCATTCACCGACCAGCGTCGCCAGTCACCGCCCCACCAGGCGGAAAATTCAGCGGCGCCGTCCCCCTGTTTGTCGACACTACTCTCGAGGCGCTCCACGCGCAGGCCCCGGAAGCGCTGGGCGGGGTGCGGATTGCCGTGCACGCCATCGGCCTGCAACGGATCGTCGTGCAGTGCGTAGCCGTCGTTCCAGGCGTGGGGGTCGCGTGATCCTGCGGGGGGAGACGCGGCCAGGACCGCGCCACTGCCAGCCAGGAAGAACAACACCATGATGCGCATGCCAACCCATCTGATTGACATGTCAGCTCACCAGTACTTCGCGGAACATGCCGGAATGCATATGAAACATCAGATGGCAGTGCCAGGCCCATCGGCCGATGGCGTCGGCTGTAACCAGAAAGCTGATACGTTGCGCGGGCTGTACCGGAATCGTGTGCCGCCGAACCTGGAAGCGACCATCCGGACTCTCGAGTTCGCTCCACAAACCGTGCAGATGCATGGGGTGCGTCATCATGGTGTCGTTCTGCAGAATGACCCGCAAGCGTTCGCCATGGCGAAAATGCACCGGCGTGCTGCGGGCAAATTCCAGACCGTCGAACGACCACGTATAGCGTTCCATGTTGCCCGTGAGATGCAGTTCGATTTCGCGCCCCGGACTACGTGCGTCCAACGCACCGCCAAGGGAATGCAGATCGGCAAGCGTCAGAACGCGGCGGCCATTGTTGCGCAGCCCAACGCCCGGATCGTCCAGATTGGTGCGTGGCAGGTCCACCCGCATGTCCACCGATGCACCATATTCACTGCGGGCATGACGAACCACGCGCGAGGGAATGGCCAGTGGGTTGTTTGTGGTGGTACCAGCCGCCTGCGACATGACCTGATGCACATGCTGCCCATGCTTGTGGTGCGCGGCCTGCCCGCCATGGCCGGGCGCATGCGTCATGGCTCCCATCATATCGCCCATCGACAGAAGCGCTCGCGGATCGGGCGCGGGTATGGGAGCGCGCAGCCCGCTTGCCGTCGTCAGAAACGCGGCGGCAAATCCCGAGCGGTCCATGGACTGGGCAAACAGCGTGCACGCATCGTTTTCCGGTCGTACGCTGACATCAAGTGTTTCACCCGGACCGATGCGGAATTCATCCACCGAAACCGGTTCCACATCCACGCCGTCCGCCTGTATGACGCGCAGTTTCTCGCCGGGAATGCGCACGTCGAAAAAGGTGTGCGCCGCGGCATTGATGCAACGCAGGCGCACCGTTTCACCGGGTCTGAACAGGGCCTCGAAGGGGGTCTGGGCCACCCGGCCGTTCACCAGGTAGTTCAGCGCCGAAGCGGAGACATCTGCCAGATCGGTGGGATTCATGCGCATCTGCTGCCACATGCGGCGCATATCCAGCGCCGAACGCAGGCCCTGACCGCGAACGTCACGCAGGAAATCGCCGGCCGTGGGGCGCGCCCGGTTGTAGACATCGCTTTCGGTCTTCAGCCGGGCGAGCACCCGCGCTGGCGCGGCATCGCTCCAGTCGCTCAGTACCACCACGTGATCACGTTGCGCCGCCTTGCCATTGCCGCCTACCGGTTCAACGATGAGCGCACCATACATACCGGTGAGTTCCTGCATCTTCGTATGGGAGTGATACCAGTACGTGCCGCTCTGCCGCAGGGTGAATCGATAGGTAAAGGTCGCGCCTGGCGGAATGCCGTTGAAACTCAGGCCCGGTACGCCGTCCATCTGGTAGGGAAGCAGGATGCCGTGCCAGTGGATCGACGTGCTCTCCGCCAGGCGGTTGTGGACCCGAATGATCACCTCGTCGCCTTCGCGGAGCCGGAGGGTAGGCCCAGGTACCGTGCCATTGATGGTGGTGGCCAGGCGCGGTCCGGTACCGAAGTCGACCACGCGCCGACTGACGACGAGATCGAGTTGGCTGCCCGTCAGTTCCGGAATCAGCGGTGTACCGCCGGCCCGTGCATGCCTGGCGCCTGACAAGGCGATACCGGCTGCGCCAAGTGCCAGGCCAGCGAATCGCCTGCGGGAGATGCTCATCGGCCTAACGTGTGCAGCGTCATGTCAGATGACCTCCAGGTAGTCTCTGTCCGGCAAGGGCGGCAATTGCGGCGACGGCAAGGTCTGGTACCAGTAGGCTACCGATGCGATGTCATCCTGCAGCGGCAGGTACTGCCGGCGTTTGTGGGTGCGCCAGCCCAGCGCCTGGATGGTTACCCGGATGTCGCTCGCGAACCGCACAGGGTCCATGATGTGCCATCGGTAAAGGCCGAAGCGCTGTTGCGACTGATACACCCCATCGGGGCGGATGACCTGTGGCATGCCCGCATACGGGGTGGTGAATTCCTGGTAAGCGCTGCCGCCGGGGCGTTCCCGTTCCATCAGGCCTGGATCAAAATTGTACGCACCGCAGAAGTAGTCCTCCGTGCCCGTGCCGCACAAGGTAGGGAACTGGTCGTCGCCATCCAGGTAGAACTTGATTTCGCCTTCGCCCCACCAGCCATTGTTGTTGACGCCCCAGGCGAGGTAGGTACCCACGTAGTGCCCCGTGCCATTGACGCCATCGAGGATGGTCACGACCTCGCCGTATGGCAGGGGGTTCACGCGTCGGAAACTGGCATGGAAATAGGCAACGTCGTCCGGTACGTCGGTGAGCGTATAGTTGATCTGGTAGTACACCACGAGGGGCTCGTCGGAGAGATTCTGCATGGTCAAACGGGCGTGCCGGCGAAACGGCATCTCCCAGTAACAATTGAACGCACGCCCCGGATTGACACACACCGCAAGCGAAGAGACCTGCGCGAACTTCTCCCAGCCAGACGCGAAGAAGTCACCGGTGGGACACTCGATGGACGGCTGCTCCTGGTTGTCCCAGTAGGCGCGCAGGATGGCGTGACGCCACTTGCCACGGGCAAGCGTCATCCAGATCTGCTGAATGGCGCCGCTACCCGCGATATCGGCGAGGGTGAACGTGGCGCCGGGTTCGATGATGACGTAAGGCGAAACCTTCCAGCCCTGGCCGAGAGCACGGGCGGCTTCCGCGGCAGGCCCGTCGGTGGACATGCCTCCCCTGCCCTTTTCGCCGCTGAAATTCTCCGGGCTGATGGAGCGGCTGAGCGCGGACGACAGCCGGGACAGATTGCCAAGATGCAGACCGAGGCCGGAAAACGCCATGTCAGGCTCCCCTGTGTTGAGGCCCACAGGATACCCCGCTCACCCGCCCGGCGGTGTCCCGGAAGACGAGCCAGCCCGGGCTCGCGAGACGCCGTAGAGCAACGATCCGGCGCCAAGGAGCAAACCCGTTGCGAGCCAACTCGTGGCGTCAACCTGAGTGGCCAACCCGGCGCAGAACAGCAGTGTGAAGACGATCAGCATCCGATGGCTACCCGATACCGGGTCGCCGTGAACATGCCGCAGACGCGGTAATGCGAGCGCACTGAGCATGTAGATGCCAAGTCGAACCAGAACGCTCATGACAGCCAGCAGCGCAAATGAGCCCGACACCGCAAGCGCCAGTGCAACACCGCCGAACAGGACAATCGACGCATGAGGTACGCCATGCCGCGGATGCACGTGTGCCAACACCGTAGGCAGGTAGCCATCGAGCGCAAGTCGGTAGGTGATGCGGGGCGTCGAATACATTGCACCCAGCAGATTGCCGCCGACCGACGCCACGACCGCGGCGACAATGACACCCGCGCCCAGGGCCCCCGCCAGCGCTTCACCCGCCTGCACGACGGGACGCTGCGAGTGGGCAAGATCGGGCACCAGTGCGGTACAGGCAACCTGGACCAGTGCGTACAGCATGCCGGCCATGCCGAGCGCCAGAAAGAGTGCGCGTGGCAGGTCCCGTCCCGGTGAAGTCGCTTCCCCGGCGGGCACGAGACCCGATTCGAAGCCCACATAGGCATAGATCACCAGCACCAGCGCCGGCCCCACGGCAAGGGCGTTTGGCGTGCCCTGTGCAGTCGGCAGGTGATGCGCGGCGGCAGGCAGCAGCCACAACCCGGCGAGCGCCAGCGCCGCCAGTGGCAGCAGCTTGGCCGCGGTGAGCACGCCGAGCGAGCGCACGGCGGCGCGGGTGGATACCAGGTTGATCAGAATAAGGGCGAGGATGAGAACGCTCAGCGCAATTGCCCGGCCATGCCCTTCCGCCAGATCGGGGTTGAACCAGCCGAGCGTCGTCACCAGGAGGTTGGCATTGGCAGCAAAGGCGGTAAGCCGCGCAACGTAGAACGCCCACCCCACCTGGAAGCCGGTAAACGGGCCGAAGGCAGTGCTTGTGTACAGCACCGGTCCGCCAGTGGCATTGAAGCGCGACGACAGGTCGGCGAACACAAGGATGACGGGCAGGATCAGCACACCCCCCGCCAGCAACAGCCACGGCGCGAGACCACCCGCGGTCGCCGCAAGTGCCGCTGGAAGACCGAAGATCCCCGCACCGATGACACCATTGATCACCAGCAACCAGAGACCAGTGAGACGCAGCTGCCGAGGCAGAACTTCCCTGACTTGGGGCATTAGGGCAGCAACAGTCCGGGGGTGCAGGATGGAGGCTGGGGTCGGAATCGAACCGGCGTACGCGGAGTTGCAGTCCGCTGCATGACCACTCTGCCACCCAGCCGAGGGGCGCGCATTCTAACCCGGATCAATCGCGAAGGAACAACCCGATCGCTGACGGTTTCGTTTACCGCACACTTCCCTGCCATCCTGACAGGATGCCGCGCCAATCGCCTGGCCGTGGCAGCGGAACTTCCACCGCGCCGCCCCGCGCCATGAGCGGCATCTGCTGCCGAATCCACGGCTCAGCCTCGGCGGTGGGTGCGGCAGGCCGTGCTGTCAGCAGCCTGAGCGATTTCGTTCGGCATAGCCCTGGCGTCAGGAATCCAGTCCGGCTTTCAGCGCAGGCCAGGCGGCCCGCAGATACAACGCCATGGAAAACAGCGTAAGTGCCGCCGCGGCGTACAGAAGCAGATAGCCGATGATGGTCCAAGCTGCATTGACCCAGGGCGGCGTGGCCAGCAGCACCACGATGGCGAGCATCTGCACCGTCGTTTTGACCTTGCCGAACCAGGACACGGCAACCTGACCGCGTCGGTTCATTTCGGCCATCCACTCACGCAGCGCGCTGATGACGATCTCCCTGCCCACGATCACCAGCGCGGGGATGGTCAGCCAGAGGTGATGGTAGTGCCCCACCACCAGAACCAGCGCGGTGGCGACGATGATCTTGTCGGCAACGGGATCGATGAAGGCGCCGAATGGCGTGGTCTGGTTGAACTTGCGCGCAATATAGCCGTCCAGCCAGTCTGTGAAGGCGGCCAGTGCGAACAACGCCGCCGTCCAGGTATAGCGCTGCTCCCAGTCGGAGAGATACAGCACCGCGAAGAACGGCACCAGAAGGATGCGGGCAAAGGTCAGGATGTTCGGCAGGTTCATCAGCGCACGCGTGGATGCTCACCTCGAAACAGGGAGCATGATAGGGGATGTGTTCCGCGAATAAATGGCGCTGATCGTGTTTTTACCGCGAACCCGTCCGGTAGCCTGCGAGGCCCGGGCCGGTCCGCTCAATCACGGTGCAACGCGGCGTGGATGTCCGCCGCGAGCTTTGCACTGATGCCGGGTACCCGCGCGATTTCCTGCTGGCTGGCACCACGCAACGCCGCCACGCTGCCGAAGTGCAGAAGCAGGGCGCGTCGTCGCTTTGGACCGATGCCGGGCAACTCGTCCAGTTCGGTTACCTTGCGGGCGCGCGCCCGTCGCTGCCGATGACCGGTGATGGCAAACCGGTGCGCTTCATCCCGTATGTGCTGCAGCAGGAGCACCGCGTCGCTGCCAGGCGGCAGAACCACTTCCGCGCCATTGAGGAAGTAGCGTTCCAGCCCCGGCTTGCGGGTGGGTCCCTTGGCGATGCCCAGTACCGGTACATCCGCCACCTGCAGTTCGGTCAGCACATCGAGGGCGCGGCTGAGCTGACCCTTGCCGCCGTCGATGACCAGCAGATCCGGCAGCTGCCCCTCGCCCTCCTTCAAGCGGGTGTAGCGACGCCTGAGCGCCTGTTCCATGGCGCCATAGTCATCGCCGGGTTCGATACCGTCGATGTTGAAACGGCGGTAGTCGGATTTTGCCGGCCCCTGGCCGTCGAAGACCACGCAGGAGGCAACGGTGCCCTCACCCATCGTGTGGCTGATGTCGAAGCACTCCAGTCGTTCCGGCATGCCTTCCAGGCCAAGCGCATCGCCCAGAGCCAGCAGACGCGACTGCACATTTCGCCGATCGGCCAGGTGCACCGACAGGTTGTAGGCCGCGTTTTCCGTGGCCATGTCCCGCCACCGCGCACGCTGGCCCCGCACATCGCTGGCGATGCGCACCCGCCGCGCCGAGGTTTCCGACAACGCGGCTTCCAGCAGTTCACCTTCCGGCAACGGCACGGGGACGATGATCGCGCGCGGAATATCCCGACCCTGCATGGCCAGGTAATACTGGGCGAGAAAGGCATCGAGCAGCGCGTGCTGCTCGAGCGCAAGTTCATTGCGCGGGAACCAGGTCCGGCTGCCGAGCACCCTGCCCTGGCGGATGAACAGGCCCTGGATGCAACTGGTACCCTGCTGCTCCGAATAACCGAAGACGTCCACATCGCCTTCCTGGGCGTGTACGAACTGCTGTTCCTGAACCCGCCTGAGGCGCGCGATCTGATCCCGGTATCGGGCCGCTCGTTCGTAGAGCTGTTCCTCGGCGGCGGCCTCCATCAGTGTCTTGTAGTCATCCAGCACCGCCTGGCTCCGGCCCTCGAGGAACATCACCGCGTGGCGTACGTCCTCCTGGTAAGCGGCCGGCTCGATCAACCCCACGCAAGGCCCCGAGCACCGCTGGATCTGGTACTGCAGGCAGGGCCTCGAGCGATTCTTGAAGAAGGTGTCGTCACATTGCCGCAGGCGAAACAGCTTCTGCAGGATATTCAGACTCTCGCGCACGGCGGCCGCCGACGGGAATGGCCCGAAGTACTTCCCCTGCTTCCGCTTCGCGCCTCGATGAAAAGCCAGCCGGGGGAATTGTGCATCGGTGAGGTGGATGAACGGGTAGGACTTGTCGTCGCGCAGGGTGACGTTGTACGGCGGCCGTTCGGACTTGATCAGACTCTGTTCCAGCAGGAGCGCTTCCGTTTCGCTCCCCGTCACCGTGACGACAACATCGGCGATCTTGTCAACCATCGCCATCGTCTTGGCAGTGTGTGGGCCGGCGCGGAAATAGCTGGTCACCCGCGCCTTGAGGTTGCGGGCCTTACCGACGTAGAGCACCCGTCCCTCAGCGTCCAGCATGCGGTAGACACCGGGACGCTGGGTGAGTCCGGCGAGGAACGTATCGGCGTCGAATCCCTGGGCGGCTGGCATGCATCGACTATACCGTGCCGTCCGCGGGAACGCTCCCGGGGTGATATCAGCGCCATATCGGAATCTGGAAATGTCGTGGAATTTCGCGCGATTTCGCCGGAGCGACGTTGAGCGCGGGCAGGCATGGCAATAGATTCTGGTTCCGTTCAAGGATTTGTCGAGGGAGACCAAGAATGATCAGAGTACTTCTGGTGGACGATCATCGGCTGGTGCGGGCGGCGATGGGCCGCATCATCGCCGATGACAGGAACATGGAGATCGTCGGTGAAACCGGCAGCGGCGAAGAGGCCGTGGAACTCGTGCGCAAGCTCAACCCGCATGTCGTATTGATGGACATGTTCATGCCGGGTATCGGTGGCATGGAGGCTACGCGCCGCATTCTGCGCGCGCGCGAAGACGTGAAGGTGATTGCCGTATCCACCTGTGCGGACAGGCCGTTCCCGGAACAGATGTTACGTATCGGTGCCGCCGGCTATCTCACCAAGTCGGCAACGCCACAGGATCTGCTCGCCGGTATTCGCAAGGTGTTCTACGGGCAGCGATACGTGTCCGCTGACGTCGCCCAGGCGCTGGCCTTTTCAACCTTCGACCGTACCACGGCCAATCCCTTCGATACGCTGTCGAACCGGGAGATGCAGATCATGCTGATGGTGGTGAACTGCCACAAGGTGCAGGATATTTCGGGCAATCTGCACCTGTCGCCGAAAACCGTGAACAGCTATCGCTACCGCATCTTCGAGAAGCTTGGCATCAGCAGCGACGTGGAACTGACGCTCATGGCGGTTCGCCACGGCGTACTGGATCCTGAGTCGCTGCCTACCCTGGCCGGAGCCGCCTGAAGCGGCATCCCGGGGCTTCAGAAGAAGGCCTGCAGTCCGGTCTGCGCCCTGCCCAGGATCAGGGCATGCACGTCGTGTGTACCTTCATAGGTGTTCACCGTTTCCAGGTTCATGACATGCCGGATGACGTGATATTCATCGGAGATACCATTACCACCGTGCATGTCCCGGGCCATGCGGGCGATATCGAGCGCCTTGCCGCAGTTGTTGCGTTTCAGCAGCGAAATGTTCTCCACCGCCAGTTCACCACGATCGAACAGACGCCCCGCTGTCAGACAGGCGTGCAGTCCCAGCGTAATTTCCGTCTGCATGTCGGCCAGCTTCTTCTGGATGAGCTGATTGGCGGCGAGCGGCCGGCCAAACTGCTTGCGCTCCAGCGTATAGGCGCGCGCCGCATGCCAGCAGAACTCCGCCGCGCCGAGGGCGCCCCAGGCAATACCGTAGCGCGCCCGGTTGAGACACCCGAACGGGCCGGACAAACCGGAGGCATTCGGTAGCAGGTTCGCGTCCGGAACGAACACATCGCTCAACACGATCTCACCGGTGATGGACGCCCGCAGGCTCATTTTGCCGACGATCTTCGGGGTGCTGAAGCCCTTGAATCCCCGTTCCACGACGAAGCCCCGGATCTTGCCGTCCAGCTTGGCCCACACCACCGCCAGGTCGCTGATGGGCGAGTTCGTGATCCACAACTTCGCACCGTTCAGCACATAACCGCCATCCACCTTTTCCGCGCGGGTGACCATGCTGCCGGGATCCGAACCATGATCCGGCTCCGTGAGGCCGAAACACCCCACCCACTCGCCACTGGCGAGCTTCGGAAGGTATTTCTGACGCTGCTCCTCGCTGCCATACGCATAGATCGGATACATCACCAGCGAAGACTGTACGGACATGGCGCTGCGATAGCCGGAGTCCACCCGCTCCACCTCTCGGGCCATCAGACCGTAACTCACGTAGTTGACGCCGGCGCAGCCGTACTTCTCCGGCAACGTGGCGCCCAGCAGGCCGAGCTCCCCCATCTCGTTCATGATTTCACGGTCGAACGTCTCCTCGCGATTGGCCAGCTTGACCCGGGGCAGCAATTTTCCGGTGGCGTAGTCGCGGGTGGACTGCATGATCAGGCGCTCTTCGTCCGACAGTGCGGCGTCGAGCATGAGAGGGTCTTTCCAGTCGAAAGGGGCCTTGTCCGCGGCCATGGCAATTCTCCGTTGGGGTGCGTGGGAGCGGCGCAGTCTACCAGCAGGTTGGAGGGGGTTGGAGCGGCGCGCGCCAGGGCTAGTGACGGGGGTCAGGCGACCCTGAGCGTCCGCTCAGGTGATCGCCGTTGGCGTGCCGGGCAGGAAGACACTGAACGCCGTACCCATCGCGGCTGAGGAGCGCACGTCGATACTGCCGCCCAGGGCTTGCACGATACGGTTCACCAGCACAAGACCCAGACCCGCATGATCCCCCCCTTTAGCGGAGGTTTTGGGCTCAAACAGGTGATTCAACACGTCCGTTTCGATGCCCGGCCCGCTGTCCTGCACGCTGAACTCCACACCCCGGATGCCATCACGATAGACATCGGGCTGCACGGTGACGGTCACAAGGTCCCCCGGCCGGCAGGCTTCGATGGCATTTTTCAGCAGATTCGTCAGCACCTGTGCGATCTGATCTTCATCGCTTTCGACCCACGCGGTGGCATTGGACATGCCGCCTTCCAGCTCCACGCCGGCTTCCTGGGCGTATCCGACATGCAATTCCGTCACGTTGCGCACCAGCGCCTGCAGATCGAAGCGCTGGAAACTGGGCGCGGCGACGTCTGCTTCTGGCGCATCAGGCTCCGGGAGATCCTTCACGCGCTGGAAAATAGCGGATGCACGTCTAAGTTCACGGCCCATCATCGCCAGCTGTTCCTGTATCGCCACCTCGCCGTGCAGCCGCAGTTCCAGGATGTGCAGGTAGTTGTTGACGATGCTCAGTGGATTATTGGCCTCGTGCACTATTTCACGCAGTCGCTGCAGCTCCTTCTCCCGATAAAGGTCGAGTTGGGAAACATCCGGCGCCCGCGCGGTTGCGTCGGCGCGACCGAGCCGGTGGCCAAGCGCCGTTGCGTAGGCGTGCATCAGATAGTCCGGCTCGCTTTCCTCGTCCACCGGAAACACGAGCGCGCCATGGAGATTGTCCTCCGCGTCGCCCTGCGCAACCAGGGGCAGCACCACGGCGTCTTCCACGCCCAGGCGGCGCATGACGATGCGGTCGGCGACGCTGCTCTGCGAGCGGTCCTGGATTGCGCGCGCCGCACCTTCCCGGCAGGCCTGCGCGATGCCTGAGCTCGTGCTGTCGACGTGTATTCGCACGTCTTTTTCCGGGAGCAGACGCAATGTTCCGTCCGCGTCCCGCAGCAGCAGCGACGGCAGACGCTCGAAAAGGCAGCGTGAAATCTGCTCATGGACGGCAAACACCGCCTCAGTGGAGTTTCCATCCAGCAAGGGAATCAGCATGGCCAGTTGCTGTTCGGCGGATATCCGCTCCGTCCAGTCGTCCGCCGCGTCATCCGCGATGGCCACTTTCCGGAGCAACCGCGCGCAGGCTTCCTCCGCCGCGCCCTGCATGCGCGTGAAAGCATCGGGCGCCACGTTCAGCAGGGTGGCCGCGAGCTCGGACGCCGTGGGTGATGCATCGCTGCCCGTGGCTTCGACAATCGCCAGGATCTGCTGGGTAGTGTCGGCATCGCGCAACAGCTCCAGAGGAGTGCCACGAAACTCGATGAGTTCGCGCAGACGCCGATCATGCGGCAGGGAAACTCCCGACATGGCCAACAGGACCAGCGACCGGGTTCGCGCCGGCGGCAGACCAATTTCGCGGGCCATCGCTTCGGCCAGGAACGCGGCGCTGAGCGTGGTTTGCCACTGATCCAGCGCGAGACGGGCGGCACCGAAACTCGTCAGCATTGACCAGGCCTGCGCGCGGGCCAGCGTGGCAATGGTGTGCGGAGCCAGGGCCGACAGACGCTGGCGCAGAACTTCCGGATCCGCGGGCACAGACAACACCGTGAGCCAGCGGCCCAGCAGATCGGCATCCGTACAGATGAGGCGCGTCAACGCCGGAATGTCCACCGGCTCGTGCTGAAGCACCTCCAGGTAGCGGTAGATGACCACTTCAGGGGTCAAGACGGCACTCCTTTTCCCCCAGGTTGCTGCCAGGGATGGACCGACACGTCCGACGGATGACAGCACTGCATGCAGACAACTCCGGGCAGACGGTTACGCTAATTTCTTGCGTAAATCATTCTACGCGTTTTGACGGGCGTCGCTACGGCAAATTTGTAATCAACGGGTGGCCGGTCGCACCGGCCAGGCGCGGACGGGGACTGTCAGCGAAGTGCACCGCCCTGGTTCAGCCCCTGCCGGGCCAGCGCGATTTCCGTTTTCATACGTTCCGCTTCACGCGCGGCCGCCTGCGCAAAATCTGCCTCCGCGGAGGCAAACAGAATGCTGCGGGAGGCGCTGATCAGCAGACCTTCCTGCCGTGAATCCGCCCCGGCGGCGACCACCGCGTCAATGCGTCCGCCCTGTGCGCCCACACCCGGTACGAGGATCGGCATGTCGCCAACCAAATCGCGTACGCGTTGCATCTCCTGCGGGTAGGTTGCGCCCACCACGAGGCCAATATCGCCGTGTTCGTTCCATGTCAGCGCGCGTCGGGCAATCTGCAGGTAAATCGGATCCTGTTCCGGTTGCAGTTGCAGCCAGTCGCCACTGGAATTGCTGGTGCGGCACAGCACGATCACGCCTTTGCCCGGATGGTCGAGGTAGGGGCGAATACAGTCGTCGCCAAGAAAGGGGCTGACCGTTACGGCATCGGCGCCATAGCGGACGAATGCTTCGATGGCGTAGCGTTCCGCCGTACTGTCGATATCGCCACGTTTGGCATCCAGGAGCACGACATGCCTGGGGTGCCGCACGTGGATGTAGTCGATGAGGGTTGCCAATGCATTCTCGCCCGCCACCGCCGCAAAATGTGCCGCCTGTGGCTTGAATGCGGCAACGTGTGGTGCCGTTGCGTCAACGATGGCCTTGCAGAACGCCAGACAGCCCTCGGCATCGGGGGAGAAACCGGCAGGCAGGCGCTCGGGTATCGGGTCCAGACCTACGCACACCAGCGAAGACATGGCCCGCCAGCTGGCCCTTAACCTGTCCGAGAAAGGTATTGGTGACGACACCCGGGCAGTATACACGCCGGAATCCGGCGAAACCTGACAATGCGCGCCACTCACCGCCCTGACAATCTGCGCTGTTTGTTACAGTGTTCTCGATATATGCCTTACAAGCGATTGATAATCGAAGCGCAACGTGAAAGGCCGCTTGTTGGCACGATTATCGCTGCCCGCCTGATCAGGGGAAGCACCGCCTTCAGGCCGCACCATGGCGCGAGGCGCAGTCCGCAGCTCAGGGCCCGAGCCGACGGCACGTAAAGCAAACGTCGAATACCGCCAAGAACGGTAAATAAAGGAAAGGGAGATTGGACATGAGTGACAACGTGATCAATTTCAACACCGTGCGCTTTCGCGCACGGCCGGCGTCGGACAAGCGAATGCATCCGCGCATGGAAAGTCATGATCGGTTGTTCACACAGATTGTGTTGTCAGCGGACGCTCCCGAGGCAGTGGGAAACACGCTGTCCTGTCATGCAGTGAACCTGTCTGTTGGCGGTATTCAGTTCCGTAGCAGCGCACCGGTTCCCGCAGGCACGCTGCTGGACCTGTGGGTGGACGTTTCCAATCGTCCGGGCAAGTTCTTCCTTTCCGGTGAAGTACGCTGGTCGCGCCCGTCCGGTGAAATTGATGAGCAGGGCCGTGAACAGTGGTACATCGGCGTGCAGCTCAAGTCCGGCGCTGCCACCGACATCATCGACTGGCGTGAGTACCACGCCAGCGTCTGAGCATTGCCGGCCGCTGAAGTCCGGTCGGCGGCCAAATTCTCCCTGCCCCGTTTGAAGTCCCGCCCAACTTCCGGGCTCCTGCCGCTTTTCAAATACGCGCCTTCGCTGGCGCGACGCCGCGTTGTCGTCATGCCCTGGCGTAACCGGCGCGCCGTCGCGCCCGCCGGCAGTGAGCCAGATCCAGGTCGAATCGCCGCTGGCGCAAACACCGCTGGCATGGTTGCAGGTCGGCGACCGGCTCCGCTGGTTGTAAGTATTTTGTGTCAAAGCCCCGACAGGTTAGTCACTGAAATGTCCACTGTGTCGCATGCCCGGGAGAAGCCTGTCTCAGAATGCCCGCCATCGTCCTGCTGTAATTCCGTTCGTCGCACCGTATCCGGCATAACATGCAGAGCAGTAATTACGAGCGCACCGTTGCGCTACCAAGCAACGTCACCCCACTGCACGACCGGGAAAGGATGCTCCGACTGCCGCAGAGCCTGCTGGCTCTTCGCGAAAGCGCGGCGTTGCAACTCAAGGATCTGTTGACGGCGTTGTTCAACAACACGGATGACGCCCTGTTCGAACGTGCGGACCGCTCGCGGTCGGACAAGGATCAGCAGATGTATTTCGAGTCGATGCGCCAGCTTCGGCTGAATCGCGAACAGATCAGCTCGTGTTTCATCGCGCACATCCATGAAGCGTTCGAGTCGCTGCTGGTACCGGAAACGAAGTGCGCTGAACCAGCGGACCTCGACTCCCTGACGC
Organism: Pseudomonadales bacterium; assembly: GCA_024234635.1. Lineage (GTDB taxonomy): Bacteria > Pseudomonadota > Gammaproteobacteria > Pseudomonadales > Azotimanducaceae > SYFY01. Next base: position 162,884 of record JACKNX010000004.1, read on the forward strand.
TGGTCGCCCAGGAAGACATGGAAATATCCGTGGCCATCGCTGGCATCGTTTCCAAGGTCACCAGTTCGCACTCCCTGAACATCATGCTCCTGACCAAGCGGATCAACCACGTCATCACGTCCTGTGAAGTGACTGAACGCCGCAATCCCCTGGGGCCGCAGGTGCTCGGTGAAGCTTTTGCACACGCGCTGGAGACGCTGGACGTTGCCATCACCATCCGCATCATTCTGCTGAAGTTGTTTGAACGGTTTGTGATGGACCGACTGGCCGGCTTGTACGCAAGCGCCAATCGTCAGCTGGCGGAGGCAGGCATTCTGCCCGAACTGAAGCGCGCCGTGCAGCCGCGCCCGCAGTCCGCAACGCCCAGACCCGCTGCCGCACCTCGCACCGGGGCTGGCCAACCGCAGACCGTTGGCGGCGGCTGGTCGGGTGAAGGTGGGGGCGCCGCAGGCTACGGTCCTGCCGGATTTGGCGCGGATTTCAATCAGATCAGTCATCTGTTGCACAGACAGCCCGAGCATGCGGGTCAGGATGTCGCTGGCAACTGGATCAGCACGGATCAACTGGTCGGAACGCTGAATTTCCTGCAATCCGAACAGCCTTCCGATGACGCCGATTTCGCCGTATTGCCAGCGAGGATCAACCTTGGACAGGTACTGCTCGCCAAAGCAGGTCATGCGGGTCAAGGCGGACTGCGACAGGCGGACGAAGACGTGGTCACGTTCGTGGGTATGTTGTTCGACTACATCCTGAACGACAAAAACCTGGCGATCCCCATGAAGGCGTTGATCGCGCGACTGCAGATTCCCATCGTCAAGCTTGCCATCCTGGACAAGTCTTTCTTCTCGCGATCAAGCCATCCGGCGCGGCGTCTGCTGAACGAACTCTCCAGCGCCGGTATTGGCTGGTCCAGTTCGTCCGAGCGCAAACGCGACGCACTCTACAACAAGATCGAATCAATCGTGGTGGGTGTGCTCGAAGAGTTCCAGAGCAATCCGGAGGTCTTCACGCGGCTGCTGGAAGATCTGACCAGTTTTGTCGGTCAGGAGCGGCGTCGCACGGAGTCGATCGAGCAGCGCGTGCGGGAAACGGAACAGGGCAAGGCCGTTACGTACGATGCCAAGCGCCGGGTACAGAATATCATCAACCAGAAAGCATCCGGCCTGCGTCTGCACCCCGGGATGGGACGATTCATCAGCGAAACCTGGAGCAAGGTTCTCGTCTACACATGTATCAAGTTCGGACCACAGTCCGATGCGTGGCAGGACCAGGTGAATTGCCTCGATCAACTGCTTTGGTCCATCCAGCCCCTGAACTCCCTGGATCAGGTGGAACGCCGTGACCGTGAGCGGCCGCTTCTTCTGGATCGACTCAGGGAAGGCATGCGTCACATCAATCTGCCTGACGAGGAAATCGCCGAACTGGAATCCGTGATCCGGACCCACCTGGTCGAGATATCAGGTCACGATCGGGCCTACCTGGTCGATCAGGAAAACGTCGCACGTGAGAACGTGGATCTCGAAGCGATCCCCGAGGTTGTACTCGCCCCCGCTGGCGAAGACAGCGCCGTACCGCTGTTGACGGTCGAGGAAGAAACGGAGATGGCACGGCTCACGGAAGGTCGGTGGGTGGAACTGCCGGCCGCTGGCGACCAGCGCGTGCGATGCAAGCTCGCCGCGATTCTCGAAGAAGGTGGACGTTTCGTGTTCGTAAACCGCAAAGGTATGAAGGTAGCCGAGCGCCATAGACGCGAACTTGCCGGTGAACTGAACTCCGGCAAGGCTGTGCTACTCGATGACGCCGAGATTTTCGACAAGGCCTTGCAGGCGGTGATCGGCAATCTGCGTCAGTTGCGCGAACAGCACGCGCCTGTGCACTGAGCACTGAGCACAAACCGGCGGCCGAATCCGGTCGCCTGGGCGTTCAGGAAGAACGGCCGGAGAACGCTGCTCCGCAGTCCTCATGGTCGTTCAAAGTGCTGAAGGGCAAAGCCGGGCGCTTCCCGGCCGGCTCATCGATGATCAGTCGAAGAACGCCGCAAGGTCGGAAGACTGCGACCGGGCAAGTGCGACGTGGATGTCCTTTTCCAGTGTCCTCCCCCTCGACAGGGGAGGCAACGCATTGGCGCTGAAGAACCTTGCGTCGAGGGTTTCCAGACCGGCGGTGGGTACAACGTCCTCCGCCGCACGACACAGAAAAAACACCTTGTAGAAGTCACGAACATCCGGATCGTAGGCGTGTGACGCCTTGTGTCTGACGCCCAGCAGGCATTCGACGGAGGCGACGATACCCGCCTCCTCCTCGATTTCCTTGAGCACGTTGGCCGCCAGTGTCAGGCCTGTTTCCGCATAACCACCCGGCAACGTCCACAATCCATCCGAACGCTCACGGACCAGAAGCACCTGATCATTCCGTACCACCGCCCCACGAACATCAACCCTTGGGGTGGCATACCCTGTCGCATGATCCGGAAACAATGACGCTATGCGCTCCACGGAGGAGCCTGCGAGAAGGGACAACATCTGCCGGGCGATAGCGGAAACTTCCTCGTAGCGTTCCCGATCGTACGCATGAGCGGTGAAATATTCACCCGTGGATCCAATTGCCAGCAGGCGTTTAGCAAAAAACAGCCACGGATCTTCCATGAATAAAGGCGATCAGCGGGCTAGGCGTGCAAGCAGTTCCGGCGAATCGAGCATTCGCTCCAGTGTCTGCACAATCGTCTGGGTCTGGCTGTCGGGTTCGAGATTGACGCGACTGCCCGGAACCACCCGCCCGAGCGTGGTGCGCTCGATGGTTTCTGGAATAAGGCAGACACCAAAACTGGCCTCTGCATGATTGACAAACGCCAGCGTGAGACTCGCGCCATCCAACGCTGCGAAGCCTTTGTGGACCAGGAATTTCATAACCGGGTCCGGCGCACGAAACGTAAGATTGCGAACGCCTTCACGCGCTTCGATTGCGGTGACTTCTGCCGTGCACGCCACATGTCCTGAGACGAGGTGACCGCCGATTTCGTCACCTGCCCTGAAGGAGCGTTCCACATTGACCAGATTGCCGGCTTGTAGATCGCCGAGATTAGTCAGCCTGCGGGTTTCTTCGATAACGTCAAAAAACGCTGTGCCATTGGATGTGGCGGTGACTGTCAGACAAGTGCCGTTGACCGCCACACTCGCGCCGTTTTCGAGTTGATCGCACAAAGCGCCAAGCGGCAGGCCCAGACGCATGACGTTTGCATCCAAGGTAAGCGAAGCAACCGGTACGAGTGCCTGTACGATTCCGGTGAACATCAATTCTCTCCACTGGCGGCTTCGAGAGCCAGGTACGGGTGCTTACCGTCTCAGCTCACTAATATGTCCCGCGTGTTGTCGAACGCTGTGGCGATACCCAGCGAGGGTCAAATTATGTACCCCATAAATGCAAACGGTGCCACCCGGGCACCGTTGCAATGCGAGAGAAACTCCCAACGGACTTACTGCGCAGCTTCCAGTTGACGCCGGCGCTCAGATTCTCGCTCGATGAACTGAATCCACTGGGAACAGATGCGAATGGACGTATTGTCGTTATCTCTTCGCGCCAGATTGTTGCAGGAGCTGAAAGAAGAGGATGCTGCTGACAACTGATCCTGGTTGTACAGGCACATGCCACGCACCGTGTGCACCGCAGCCGGTTTGCGCAAGCCACCTTTTTCGAGGGCCTTATTGGCCGAAGTGACGCATTTGTCGTACTTGTCGTCATCCAGGTAGAGATTCGCCAACCGCTCATAGATCTTGCCGTCATCCGACAATGTCGCTGCGTCTTCGAACACTTTGATCGCCGGTTGCGTATCACCCGCAAGTTGCAGCGCCTGGCCAAGGCTTTGAAGGTTCTTGGAGTTCCGTTCAACGACCTTCTTGTCGATACCCTCCCGCATGACTTTCGACGCTTTGTACGGAACCTCCGCCTGCATCAACAGACCCGCAAGGTTGGTGTAGTCCGAGGAGCGCTCAAGCATTTTGGCCGCGTGCGCCGCCTGCATCGCCCAGAGTTGTTCCTTTTCCTTACCGACCTGCCCGTATACACCAGCCAGGCGCATCCAGTACATGTTCTTCGGCCAATAGGCGATCAGCGTCTCCAGCGAAGAGATCACTTTCGGCCAGTCTTCCTTTTCGTAATAGAGGAAGTTGAGCAGCGCGTACCATTGCTCCTTCGGCGTGACCCCGCGTTCCTTCGCGATACGGATACCGGTCTCCACCTGCTTGATGGCATTCGGATAATCCTTCATCGAGTAGTAGACCTGCCCCATGAAGATATGCGGATCGTGCCCGGGATTCCTGGCCTTCGTGATCCACTTCTGCATGTAGTTGAGCGCGTCCTGATAGCGATTTGCCACGAAGCTGAGCTGAGCGAGCGTGTAGAGAGTCTGGGTCTCCAGGCCTTCCGGGACACCCTCGCCGATATCGGCAACCATCTTGTAGTACTTGATGGCGTTGTTGTAGTCCTCTTTGGAGTAGTAGCCAAAGCCCAGCATGTTGTACATCTGGCCTTTTTCATTCGTGTTGTACTTACGGGCATCCACAATGCCGAGGAGCAGGTTGATCGCCTCGTTGTACTGCTTGAGATCCATTGCTGCCTGGGCTTCGCCCAGTTTCTTGAAAACCTGCTCGCTGATGGTGGGGACGCGGCGTGTCTTCTGCTCGCCTTCCCCTTCCGCCGCAAACGCGGTCATGCCCATACCGAGCAGCGCAGTCAAAACCAGAACGATACCTGTTCGCAACCAGCCGGTACTTCTCATGTCAGTCCTCCAGCTCGAAGGTGATCTTGTTACGAACCCCGGCCACATCGATTGGTTCGCCGTCCACGACTTTGGGCTTGTACTTGAACTTGAGCGCAGCCTGAATTGCTGCGTTATCAAAAATCCCCTGTGGCTGTGCTTCGACCACGACAGGATCCTTGACCGCACCCGTTTTGGTGACCACAAATTCGAGGATCACGTAACCTTCGATACCGCGCGTCTGCGCCCGTCGGGGATACTGCGGCGCCACCTTGACGATAGGCAGATATTCTCCGTCGGAACTGAAGCCGCCGGTACCACCGATATTGAGATCAACGTTCACGTTGACCGCGCTCACATCCACGCCGGTGCTGGCGGCATTGGCATCAAATGTCGGCTTCGGCGCATCGGGTGGCGGCTGATCCGGCGGTGGCGGAGGCTTGGGTTTGCGAACCTTGGTCTCTACTTCCTGATCCTGCTCAAGACGGACGAAGTCCGTGATCCGGATCTTCGACCCTTCTTCCAGAATGTTGTCGTCGTTCGCGATCAGCATCTGCATGATGTAGAACAACACCACCGTTACGATGGCACTGGCGATAACACCTAATCCATAACGAACCATGCTGAACCGCCCTCCCCTACTGTTCCGTGGAGATGGCGACTTCTGTCATGCCCGCGCCGCGTGCGGCCGTGAGAACGTTCAGAAGTGCCGAATGTTTGGCTTTACGATCGGCCTGGATGACCATGCCGCCCTTGGGATTCTCCGCATGCAGGCGCTCGATATGGGCGCGTACGGTCTGTCCATCAACTTTCTGGTTATCGATCCAGATATCACCCTTCTCGCCGATAGCGACAATGACACTGACCGTAGGTTTCTGTTCCGCGGTCAGCGCGTCGGGTCGCAGCACATCGATACCTGCCCGTTTGATGAACGTGGCCGTCACGATGAAGAAAATCAACATGATGAACACCACGTCAAGCATGGGCGTCAGGTTGATATCGCCATCGTCACTGGCTTTGTTGGCTTTACGCTTTTTCAGCATTCACTCTTCTCCCCTCGGATCGCGCTGGCGGACTCAAGGTCCAAGCGATCAGTGGTCCATCGTCAGATGGTCTTCGAATATTTCGGTTTCGAACTCGACGCGACGCTTGACGATCGTACTTCCGAGTACCCCTGACAAAGAAGCGATCATTCCCGCCATGGTGGGAATGGTCGCCTGGGAGACACCGGATGCCATCGACCTGGCGTTGCCGCCTTGCGTCGCCATCGCATCGAACACCGCAATCATTCCGGTCACCGTGCCAAGCAGCCCCAGAAGCGGGCAAAGCATGACGCAGGTCTGAATGAGAGGCAGCGATCCCCGGATCTTTTCAGACGCCTCGGAGATCAGCTGATCACGCACCTGGTGCGCGCTCCACGACTTGCGTTCAGGTCGTGATTCCCATACCTCGGTTGACGTGCGTATGACGCCAACGTGTTCGGTACGGAAATACAGGATGCGCTCGACGATCAACGTCCACATGAAGAACGTCAGGCCAGCGATCAGCCACAGGACGTCGCCACCCTGCTCCATGAAACCCATGATGGCGTGGTATATGCCTTGCATTTCCTGCTGCCTCCGTGTGGCTCGGAAGTTCCGCGATCAGCCCAGGGGCTGACCGCTTCGCTCCGCGTGGTCCGCGATGATGCCGGCGCTCTGCTCCTCGAGCACATGCACGATGGAGCGGGATTTGGCGGCAATGATGGCGTAGAGAAGCGTGGTCGGAATAGCAACCACAAGTCCTTCTACCGTCGTGACCAGGGCCTGGGAAATACCGCCCGCCATCACCTTCGGATCGCCCGTTCCGAACAGGGTGATCTGCTGGAACGTCAGGATCATGCCCGTTACGGTACCCAGAAGACCCAGCAGCGGCGCAACGATGGAGATGACCTGCACGAGATTGATGTTCTTGGTTAGGCCCGGATTCTCGCCGAGGATCGCTTCCCCGAGTTTGAGCTCCAGGGTCTCGACATCAACATCCCGGTTCTCCTCGTACACTTTCAGTACACGACCCAGCGGATTGTCGCTGTTGGGCGTAGAAGACTTCTTCTGCGCATTGACTTTGGAGCCAATCATGGTGAGGGAAATCCAGCGCTCGATGGCAAGCAGCACGCCCAGGATACCGACGATGATGATCACGGCGCCTACGTACTCGCCCTGACCATCACACCACGGCAGATAGCACTCACCCTTGCTGATACCGCCCATGAAGCTGCCGATACGATCGCCCCAGGTGTCCCTGTCGACCATCAGTGCGAGCAGTGAGCCGCGGGTTGGATCGATACCCATTTCAACAATCTCACCGGTGGAAGCATCTAACAGGTCCGAGGTTGTGTTTGAGTAGCGGGCCGACGGCTGCCGGGCCAACTCAACCAGACTGCCACTCGCGGGATCGTATTGCAGGAAACCGTCTTCGCCGGCAATTACGAACGAACCGACCCGAACGACTTCCGCTTCCCGCTTCTCGCCGTCGAGTTGCTGGATCGTGGTGGAGTACTTGACGACCCGACCGGACTCGGTCATTTCGCGCTGCAGTTCGAACCAGAGCCGTTCCATTTCATCAATGGAGGCAAGCTGCGTGGACTTGCCCATCTTCTTGGCAAGCTCACCCAGCCAGTCACCTCGGCCGGGGAACTGGTTGGAGATGATGGAACCGCCGAACTGGCCTCGCGTGTCGCCTGCGACCTGCTGGAGCACGCCGAAGAGTTCGCGCAGTGAACCAAGGCGCTTGTCCAGGGCTTCCTGCAGATCGCCGATCTTGGTTTCGTTTTCTTCGAACGTGGTTTCCAGTTGCTCGGAACGCCGTTCCTGTGCGGTGCGCTGTGCCTTGGCTTCACCCAGCATGCGTGCCTGCTGGTCCTTGTCGCGCCGGAACTGCGCTTCGCGAGCGGTGTGTTCCTTGGACTCGACCACCTTGGCCTGTCGAACAGCCTCGAGCAATCCGTCCAGCGAGCTCTGCTGAACGACCTTCAGATCGTCAGCGGTGGCTGCCGGTACCGCGGCTTCCTCGGCGTTCGCGAACTGGGCCAGGAACGCCAGACCCGCGGCGAAGAATAGTTTTTTCGTCATCATTTTGCTGCAGCCTCCGGTCCGGTCACAGGCAGTGCGAGCAGATCGACCGCCAGTTGCTTGCGGGCCATCTTGATGCCACGTCGGACGGAGTCCGAGAAGTCATCGGAGATGGGTTCCCACTTCTTGTCCTGTTTGTTCCACATGCCGGTCTCTTCGCCGTCCAGGGACTGGTAGGCCAGTACGACGCGTCCGACGCGCAGGATGTCCACCTTGCGTTCGGTGCCGTCGATGTTGATGGTTTCGCTGTAGGAATCCATCGTTCGGCCGTACTCGTTTTCGATCTGGAACGCACGCATGACCTGGTTGAATTTCTCGGACACCGCCACATCGGCGCGATCCAGGTTGTTACGCAGTTCGGCGATGCGATTGGCGCGCTCGTTCATCCAGAACGGCATGTCAAGGGACACGAACTGTTCCAGGCCGTCGACCATGCGCAGCATGAACGGTGTGATCTGGCGTTCGATCAGCGTCACCTTGTCGATGCTGTCATTGATCTCGGCCATTTCCGCGTTCTGATTGGCGATCTGCTTGTCGAGCTGCCGGTTGTAAACGCGCAGCCCTTCGATCTCCTTGAGCACCGTCTTGTAGTCATTCAACAGACCACGGGTCTCTTCGGTCAGAGCATCAATCTTTGCCTGCGATCGCTTCGCCTCGTCGTTGATGGACTTGGTAACCGCGAAGATATCGTTCAACGTCGCTGCGTTAACCGCGCCAACGCCGACCAAACACAGGCCCAAGGCGATCGCTTGCGCGAGGTTTCGGATGTGCTTACTCATGTGGCTTCCTACGGATGTAGTTGGTACTTCCCGACTCACGGTTCAATCGAGGGCAACAGGTCGACAGCGGTGGCTGCCGGCATGGTTGACGACATTTGATCGTGGACGAAATCGATTGTTGTAAACGCCCCGGCCGCACGATCCAGTCCAGATTCTGTGCGCCGGGAAAGTAACGAAGATGACGTGATGCGACGCCGATATCTACTGCATATCGCAACGCAGCCACCTTGTTGTCCCCGCCCCTTTTTGCGTCCGCGAAGGATCATCAAAGCTCCAGTTGATGTCAAGGTTGCGCGCGCAGGTGACTGAAAAAGATTGTTCACGGGGTGTCCGGATTACTGATTGACAACCTCGCCGGTCGCATGAGGCGCGGGAAAAAGCGCCTGTTTTTCCCGCGAACACGGCCCATCAGATCACGCCAGGTGCTGCGCGAAGAACGCCAGCGTGCGCGTTTTTGCGGTCGCCGCTGCAGAGGCGTCGTAGCTGTCGCGATGATCACAGTTGAAGCCATGATCCGCCGCGTAGACGTAGACCGTTACCTGCGGTAACGCGGCCTTGATCTGCTCGACGTCACTCATCGGGATGTGCGCGTCGCGCTCGCCGAAATGCATGATGACCGGACACGACGCCTTGCGGCCGGTTTCGTTCACGACACCGCCGCCATAATAAGAAGAAGCTGCACTGATTCCCTTCAGCGTGCATGCCGACAACCAGGTCAGCAGACCGCCGAAGCAGTAGCCGACGACACCGACCTTGCCGTGCCGGGCGATATGATCGACGGCGGTCTGGATATCGCCAAGCGCGCGATCACGGGACAGGTCCTGGAACGCCAGTTTGATGCCGGCCTGCATGTCGTCGCCGGTGTAGCCCAGCTCGATGTTCGGGCGCACGCGGTCGAAAATCTGCGGTGCGATGGCGGCATAGCCGGCGGCGGCATAACCGTCCGTCACCTCGCGGATGTGGTTGTTGACCCCGAAGATTTCCTGGATGACGACCACCGCTCCCCTGGGCCGGCCCCCGGGCAGGCTCTGGTAGGCACCAAAAGTGAAACCGTCGTCGGCGGTAAGTTGGATCTGTTCTCCCATGCTGCTCTCCTTCCGGCTGTGCGTGTTTTCCTGAATTGCGGCCACCAGGCGGGGCACTCGCCCCCGGCTGCGCGAATGCCGGCAGATTACTGAAGCCGATCGCGGATGGCGACCGTTGGCTTCGGCGCTTCGGTCCGGCACCGGGAGAAGAGACTGTCATCGAACTGTGACATTTCCGGTGTCCAATAGGCAGCCATGAAATGTGACAATGTCATATATGAATATGACGGCGGAAGACGACGCGCTTCTGAGCCCCGATTTGTCCTTCGCGGTCCCTCACGGTGGCTGACGACATGAAGGAGAATCTGACCAACACCATTCTGATCGTCGAGGACGATCCGGATATCCGCGGAATGCTCGTTTTCAACCTCACCCGGGCCGGCTTTGCCGTCTGGGAAGCTGCCAGCGCCGAGGAGGCGCTGACCCGGCTGGATCGTCTGCTGCCCAGTCTCGCCATCATCGACTGGATGCTGCCCCGGATGAGTGGCGTGGAACTGTCGCGGCGTTTGCGGCACGACGAACACACGCGCGACCTGCCTATCATCATGCTCACCGCCAGGGGCGAGGAAGCTGACAAACTGCGTGGTTACGACTCCGGCATCGACGACTATCTCACCAAGCCATTTTCGCCAAGGGAACTGGTCGCCCGGATTCGGGCGCTGCTGCGACGCGTGGGTAGTCCGGAAAACGGGCAACTGCAGTCAGCAGGTATGACGCTGGACCTGCGCTCCCACCAACTTCTGGTCGAGGGCCAGCCCGTCAAACTGGGTCCCACCGAGTTCCGGTTGCTGGAGCTATTCATGAGTTCCCCAAACAGGGCCTTCGACCGCCCGCAACTCCTCGATCGCGTGTGGGGCCGCAGTGTCTACGTCGAGGAACGCACGGTGGATGTGCACGTGCTGCGATTGCGCAAGGCATTGAAACCTCACGGGCTTGACCAGCACATCGAGACGGTGCGCGGCCTCGGGTACCGGTTCACGCCTTGAAGTACTACTCCTTTTCCGACTATGTGCGCTTCTTTGGCCTCCTGCTGCTTGGCGCCCTGCTCGGCTGGGCTGTAGATGCATTCTGGCCGGGGCTGGTGGGCGCGCTGATCGTATGGACATTGATCCAGCATCGGGAATACACCACGTTCCGGCGTTGGGCGGTGCGGCCACTGCGCCGTCCCGAGTTCGCCACGGACGCCTGGCAGAATGCGGCGGACATCCTGTTCCGCAGCGGCCGGAGACAGCGCGACCGGGCACACGTTGCCCTGGCACAGCTGCGCAACCTGCAGTCGGTGACCGAAGCACTCCCCGATGCCGCCATCGTGCTGGACCCCAGCGGGCGTATCGAGCGGTTCAATGCCGCAGCACGACGCCAGTTGCGCATGCGTCGCTCCGACCTTGGTCTGCCTTTCGTGGAACTCGTCCGCCATCCGCAGGTGATGGCGCTGGTGCAGTCCCGCGAACAGCGTGAGCCGGTGGAATTTGCGTCTCCCTTCGACGACGGCGCGCGGCTGGAAGCCCGCCTCGTGCCCATGGGTGACGCAGGCGCCCTGCTCCTGATCCGTGACGTCACCCAACTCAATCGTCTGCTTTCCATGCGTCAGGACTTCGTTGCCAATGTCTCCCACGAGCTACGTACGCCGCTCACCGTGATACTCGGTTATCTCGAAACGTTGCAGGAAGATGACCTGGATGCGGAAACCCGGCGCATGCTCATCGACAAGGTCGTGCCGCCGGCGCAGCGCATGCATGCCCTGTTGCAGGACCTGCTTATTCTGACGCGCCTGGAATCGGAATCCGACGGTGGCATCGAAGGGCGCATGCCCATCGACATGGAAAAACTGCTCGGGCGCGTCGTCGCGCAAGTGGGCGGTCTGGCCGGCGCCGCACATCGCCTGGTCATCGACGCGCGCAGCGCCCACCGGCTGATCGGCGTGCCGTCCGAAATCGAGAGCGCCGTGGGGAATCTGCTGTCCAATGCCATTCGCTACAGCCCGGATGGCGGAGAAATCCGAATCGGTTGGCGCGACGCGCCGGAAGGGGCGGTGCTCGACGTGCGGGATCAGGGTATCGGCATCCCCCGAGAACACCTCTCCCGGTTGACGGAACGTTTCTACCGGGTCGATCTCGCGCGGGCCCGCGCCCAGGGCGGCACGGGACTCGGGCTTGCCATCGTCAAACACGTGCTCAAACGGCACGGCGCCGTGTTGCAGGTGGAAAGCGAACCTGGTCGTGGCAGCCGTTTCTTCACCGTCTTTCCGCCAGCCAGGCTGGCCCCATTTGATAAAACCCTGGAGGTTGTTGGATGAATTCCTTTGTACGACTGGTTCCCCCCCGCTGGCGTCACCGGCTGGTCATGCCGTTGGCGCTGGCTGCGCTCTGCGTGCCCCCGCTGGCAAACGCGGACGACGTGGATCCCGCTCTGCCGGATTATGTGCGCACCGGCGGTGTTTCCGGCAACCTGTCCAGCGTCGGCTCGGATACGCTGGCCAATCTGATGACGCTCTGGACCGAAGCGTTCAAGCACGAGTACCCGAACGTGAATATCCAGGTGCAGGCTGCCGGTTCGTCGACGGCTCCGCCGGCGCTGACGGAAGGCACGTCAAACATGGGGCCAATGAGCCGCATGATGAAAGACAACGAGATCGAGGCCTTCGAATCCCGGCACGGCTACAAGCCCACGGCGGTGAAGGTCGCCATCGATGCGCTGGCGGTGTACGTGCACAAGGACAATCCACTGAAAGCCCTGACCCTGCCGCAGGTCGACGCGATTTTCTCCGCCACCCGCCGCTGTGGTCACGATACCGATATACAGCAGTGGGGCCAGGTGGGTCTCGCGGGCTCGTGGCAAGCCCGGCCGATACAGCTCTATGGCCGCAACTCGGTGTCGGGAACCTACGGTTACTTCAAGGAAGAGGCCCTGTGCGGCGGCGATTTCAAGAACAGCGTGAATGAACAGCCTGGCTCTGCGTCGGTGGTACAGTCCGTGGGTTCTTCCCTGAATGGGATTGGCTACTCGGGAATTGGCTATCGTACCTCCGGTGTCAAGGCCCTGGCGATCGCGGAAGACGAGGACAGCGAGCCGGTGGAAGCCAGTGCCGCATCGGCTGCGTCGGGCGAGTATCCGCTGTCGCGCTTCCTCTACATCTATGTCAACAAGAAGCCTGGAGAATCCCTTGCACCGCTGGAGCTGGCGTTCATCCGGCTGGTACTGTCCAGGACAGGTCAGCAGGTGGTTGTGAAAGACGGCTATGTGCCCTTGTCATCCCGGGTGGTGGCGCGGGAACTGGCCAGGCTCGAAAAATAGCCACGAGTATCGAACGGGGCCACCGGGTCGCAGAGGCGATCCGGTGGTTTTTTTAGTTACAGCACTCCGTCGTTGTCCTGCCCGAACCGGGCGACATCGGTGACCCAGCCAGGATAGCCCTGACGTGCAACATCCAGAACTTTCCGCCCTTCCCCGCCGTCGCGCGCTGGTCGATCGGGCTACCCGGCTATTGGTGGGCATGGGAGGCGCCGGCGTCATTGTCGCCATTGCGCTCATCTTCTTCTATCTGCTCTGGGTGGTGCTGCCCATCTTCCTGCCAGCATCGGTCACGCCGCAGATTGGCGGCGAAACACCCGACTTCGAAGCGCCGGTTTACCTCGATACCGATGACGGGGGAAACGTGGGTATGGTCATCCAGGCTGACGGGCGGGTCCGTTTCCTGGCGCTGGAAGATGATCTCGAGGTGCTGACGCCCGAGCAGTCCCTCAACCGACCGGTGATCGCCATTACGGCGGATGCGGGTGGCGGCAATCTGTACGCGTTACTGGACACCTCGGGCGATGTACTCTTTTTCCGCGTCAATTATCGGGTCAGCTTTGACGAAACCCGGCGGCAGATCACACCCAGCATCACATATCCATTCGAAGAAAGTCCTGTAACACTCGGTGAATTCAAGGATTTTGAGTTTCATCGTGACGGTTCTGAATTGCTGATCGGCGTGCTGGCCGAAGGCAGCGTCCGCCTTCTGGAGTTCACGGACGTGGAGGACGGTTTTCCGCTCGAAGCCGCCACGCCCGGACGTATCGGCGCCTTGAGTGGCATCGACCACCTGATTCTCGGCCCTTCCAGCCGCTGGCTCTATCTGCTTGGCAACGACGGCAGGCTGGAGCTGTACGACATTCGCAAGCCCCGTCGACCGAAGCACGTCCACAGCCAGCGCCTGCTGAGCGGCGAGGGTCAAGTCGATGCGTTTGCACCGCTGCTTGGCCGCTACTCGCTGCTGGTTGGCCAGCAGAACATCGTCACCCAGTGGAGCCTGATCCGCGACGAGGGCGGTTACCGTTTCCAGGATATCCGTCAGTTTGATTTCCCGGCGCCGGTACGGTTGCTGCGGCCGGAACAGCGGCGCAAAGGATTTGTCGCCATCGACACCGCGGAAACCGCGCACTTTGCGTTCGCCACCTCGGGCCGTATCACCACGGAAGCGCAACTCCCCGCCGGAACGCAGGTGCTTGGCATCTCGCCACGCGCGCACCACCTGCTCGCGAGCGCGCCGGACGGTGAACTCGCAACCTTCACCATCGACAACCGGCACCCGGACATTGGCTGGCGGACGCTACTGGGAAAGGTGTGGTACGAAGGCTATGCCGAGCCTATTTTCAGTTGGCAGTCCTCGTCGGCAGGCAATGATTTCGAGGCAAAATTTTCACTGGTTCCGTTGATCTTCGGCACGCTCAAGGCAGCCCTGTACGCCATGCTGGTGGCGACGCCACTGGCCATTCTCGGCGCCATGTACACCGCGTTCTTCATGGCGCCGGCGATGCGACGCATTGTCAAACCCGGCATCGAGGTGATGGCGGCACTCCCCACCGTGGTGCTGGGCTTCCTGGCCGGGCTATGGCTTGCGCCGCTGATTGAAGCCAACCTGGCTGCACTCCTGTGTGTGCTGTTTCTGGTTCCCCTGGGACTGCTGCTTCTGGCATGGTTGTGGCGCTACCTGCCCGACCGCATTACCCGTCCCTGCCAGGGCTGGTATGCGCTGCTGGCGATCGGCCCCATCGTTGCGCTGTTCTGGCTGGCATTCCAGCTCGGCGGACCGCTCGAGCGTGTGCTGTTCGACGGCAGCCTCCGCGACTGGATGCTCAATGAACTCGGCATCGCCTACGACCAGCGCAACGCGCTCATCGTGGGCATTGCCATGGGCATGGCGGTTGTACCCACGATCTTCTCGATTGCCGAGGATGCGATCTACGGGGTGCCACGGAATCTGATCAATGGCTCGCTGGCGCTCGGCGCCACGCCCTGGCAGACACTCACGCGGGTGGTCCTGCTCACCGCAAGTCCCGGTTTGTTCTCTGCGGTAATGATCGGCTTCGGCCGGGCCGTGGGAGAGACCATGATCGTGCTCATGGCCACCGGCAACACACCCATCATGGACTGGAACATTTTTCAGGGCATGCGCACATTCGCCGCCAACATCGCGGTTGAAATGCCTGAGGCGGAAGTCGGAAGCTCGCACTTCCGAATCCTGTTCCTTACGGCGCTGCTGCTGTTCCTGCTGACCTTCGTGGTCAATTCAGTGGCGGAATTCGTGCGACAGCGTCTGCGCGCACGCTACGGGAGTCTGTGATGGCGACACGCAAAACCAGCGGCCTGCGTTCCTGGCTGCGCTCCGGTGAACCCTGGGTCTGGATGAACGCCGCCGCTGTGGGCACCTCCATCCTGGCTGTCATCGGCCTGGTGGGGCTGATTGCCTGGAACGGTCTCGCACATTTCTGGCCGCACGCCATCGTGCAACTGGAAACGGGCACGGCAGACAATCCGGTGATCCTCCTCGGTGAACTGGTTGATACGGATACCACGGAGCGACTGCAGTATGAGGAAGCCACCGGTGATGGCGCATTGCCCGAAGCACAGACAACCGTAACCCGCGTGCTCCTCAAGACTGGCAACCGCCGGACGGCGCCGCCTGACTTTCGCTGGGTGTACGACCACAGGATCAACCGTATCTCGCAGCCTGTGGACGCCATTGTCATCGAGCGCACCGAATGGGGAAACGCATACGGTTTCCTTGAGTCCGTACGTGACGGCGACCGGACGGTGACAGGTGTGAAGGCACAGGAGGCGCTGGCGCGGGCCATCGACTTCGCCGAAGAACTTCGGGAAAACATTCGCGATCTGCAACAGGCTGAACTGCAACGCGTGAATGCCGGCATCGAGGCACTGCGTCTCGAAGATCGCCGGATTGCATTGTCGGACAGGTCACCGACGGACAAGCAGTCGGCGCATGCGGACGTGGCACAGCGGCGCGCCGCGCTCGAAGCCACATACGCCACCCTGGAGCGCGAGTTGCGCGAACATAT
The DNA here is from genome assembly GCA_024234635.1 of Pseudomonadales bacterium. Taxonomy (GTDB): domain Bacteria; phylum Pseudomonadota; class Gammaproteobacteria; order Pseudomonadales; family Azotimanducaceae; genus SYFY01. Next base: position 178,949 of record JACKNX010000004.1, read on the forward strand.
CAACCGCTTTCAGGGGCATGAAATCACCCTGCGGCGCGCGGATGGCGAGACGGAGGTGATTCCGCTCGCCAACATCGTACGCACCTGGCAACCCAACGCAATGAGCCTTGCGGGCAAGCTGGGGCACTACCTGTCCAGCGTATGGCTGTTCCTGAGCGAGGATCCGCGCGAGGCGAACACGGAAGGCGGAATCTTCCCCGCGCTGTTCGGCACGGTGATGATGGTGTTGCTCATGTCGCTGCTGGTGACGCCGTTTGGGGTCATCGCGGCCATCTATCTGCGTGAATATGCCCACCAGGGAGCTTTCGTGCGCCTGATCCGCATCGCGGTAAACAACCTGGCCGGCGTACCATCCATCGTCTACGGTGTGTTTGGTCTGGGCTTTTTCGTCTATTTCGTCGGCGCCGGCATCGATCAACTGTTGTTTCCCGAGGCATTGCCGGCACCGACGTTCGGCACACCGGGCCTGTTGTGGGCGTCGCTGACCCTGGCTCTGCTCACCGTACCCGTGGTGGTGGTGTCCACCGAGGAAGGTCTCACGCGCATACCGCGCAGCGTACGCGAAGGCAGCCTGGCGCTGGGCGCCACAAAGGCGGAAACGCTGTTTCGCGTCATCCTGCCGATGGCCTCACCGGCTATTCTCACGGGCGTCATCCTGGCCGTAGCGCGCGCGGCCGGTGAAGTCGCGCCACTGATGCTGGTGGGTGTGGTCAAACTGGCGCCCACCCTTCCCGTGGACGGGCTGTTTCCTTTTCTGCATCTCGACAGGAAATTCATGCACCTCGGTTTCCACATTTACGACGTCGGCTTCCAGAGCCCCAACGTCGAAGCGGCACGGCCTCTGGTTTACGCAACCACCCTGCTGCTCCTCACCATTATCCTGTTGCTGAACCTGACGGCGATTCTGCTTCGCAACCGTCTGGAACAGCGTTATCGCGGCGTGGAGGGTTGATGACCACCTCAAACGGCGGAGCGGCCGATACCAGCTCTATCCAGGACCAGTCCACCAGCCTGAAAGTGCTGGACTGGTCCCTGTACTACGGCGCCTCCCAGGCGCTCAAATCCATCAGCCTGGATATTCCGCAACGCAAGGTAACCGCCTTCATCGGCCCCTCCGGCTGCGGCAAGTCCACGTTGCTGCGCTGCTTCAACCGCATGAACGACCTCATCGACGACGTGTCGGTGGATGGTCACATTCTGCTCGAGGGGCAGGATATTCATGCGCCGGAAGTAAATGTTGCGCAGCTGCGCCGTCGCGTGGGCATGGTCTTCCAGCGTCCCAACCCCTTTCCGAAGTCGATCTTCGAGAACGTGGCCTATGGGCTGCGCATCCAGGGCGGCGTGCCACGCGGCGAGCTGGAAGACCGTGTGGAGTGGTCCCTGAAAATGGCGGCACTCTGGGACGAAGTGAAAGACCGCCTGAAGGAGTCGGCGTTGGGCTTGTCTGGCGGACAGCAGCAACGCCTGGTGATCGCCAGGGCCGTCGCCGTACAGCCTTCCGTGTTGCTGCTGGACGAACCGGCTTCGGCGCTGGATCCGATATCCACGCTCAAGATCGAGGAGCTCATCCATCAGCTCAAGGACAACTATACGATTGTCATCGTCACCCACAACATGCAGCAGGCGGCACGTGTCTCCGACCTCACGGCGTTCCTGTACCTGGGCGAACTCATTGAATTCGCCGCCACGGAACAGATCTTCACCAATCCGTCGAAAAAGCGGACGGAAGACTACATAACCGGGCGCTACGGGTGATCCCGCAGGACATGGCGGCGTCGCCGGAGCATCCGGAGCTTGATTCCCGGCAGCCGCTTTCTTACCTTGAGCCGCTTGCCGCGCAGGAATCTGTCATGGAAACGTCACACAGTGCGGATGTGACCGGAGATTTGTCATGAACCGACATATTTCGGAACAGTTCGACGAAGAGCTGCAGTCCGCACGCCAACTCATGATGGAGATGGGGGGGCTGCTGGAGCAGCAGCTCAGCAACGCGCGCGACGCACTATTCAGCCAGCAGTCTGAAAAGGCGATGCATGTCATCGAAACGGAGAAGCGCATCAACGGCCTCGAAAAGGAGCTGGATGAACACTGCATACAGATCATCGCCCGACGCCAGCCGGCAGCGTCGGACCTGCGTATGATGATCAGCGTACTGCGGGCTTCTTCGGACCTGGAGCGCATCGGCGATGAAGCCAAACGCATCGCGCGAACGGCGCTGAAGATCGCCAATCAGGCACTGCCGGATGATCGATATGCCGAGATCGAATCACTGATGACGGGTGTGGAAGCCATGGTTGCGAGAGCCCTGGACGCCTTCGCACGCTCGGACGTCGATAGCGCGCTGGCCAACATCGCCGCGGACGCCGATATCGATCGTCGCTACAAGACAATCACCGAGCGCCTGGTGCAGGACATGCAGCGCCACCCCGATACGCTGGACCTGTCGATGAGCATGATCTGGGTTGCCAGGGCGCTGGAACGCATCGGCGACCACGCAAAGAACATCTGTGAATACGTGGTCTACCTCGCTCGCGGCGAGGATGTGCGCCACACACGCAATCCCACCGCCAATAACTAGCCGTTCGTCGGCCATTGTCTGGAGACGTCATGTCGATCGAAGCAGTCCTCTGGGATTTTGGTGGTGTCATCACCACGAGTCCGTTCGAGGCGTTCAACCGGTTCGAGGCCGAACGTGGCCTGCCCCGTGATTTCATCCGTGGGATCAACGCCACCAATCCGGAGACCAACGCCTGGGCGCAGTTCGAGTCCAGCGCCATCACCCTGGACGAATTCGACGAGGCCTTCGCGCGCGAAGCGCGGGAAAAGGGCCATCATGTGGGCGGTCGCGAAGTCGTGGCGCTGCTCGCTGGTGATATCCGTCCTCGCATGGTCAACGTACTCCGCCTGTGCAAGGCGAACTACCGTATCGCCTGCATCACGAACAACGTGCGTTCCGGCGAGGGACCTGGCATGGCGCGCACCGCGGACAAAGCCAGGGCCATGGCCGACGTCATGGGGCTCTTCGATCTGGTGGTGGAGTCGAGCGTGGAAGGCATCCGCAAGCCCAATCCCCGCATCTATTCGCTCACGTGCGAACGTCTGGGGGTAGACCCCGGCCGTGTCGTTTTCCTGGATGATCTCGGCATCAACCTCAAACCGGCAAAACAACTTGGCATGCGCACCATCAAGGTATTGAGCGAGGCGCAGGCTATTGATGAACTGGCGGCGATCACCGGCCTCGACTTCCCCTGAGCGAAAGCAACGCGGCCATCGCCAGGCGGACGTTCATCCGCCCACGACAAGCCGCCAGGACAGCAAGGTCGTCAGCACGGAAAGGTCGTCAGCACGGAAAGGTCGTCAGCACGGAAGGCTAGTCAGCACGGAAGGCTAGTCAGCACCGAAGGCTAGTCAGCACCGAACGGACGTCAGGAGACACCGGCCAAGAGGGGGCAGTCGCACCGCCGCTACCGCTTCAGCGCGACCGCCAGGTCAACCAGGCGTCGAACGGGAAATCGCCCGCTGTCGTTGCTCTCAGGCCGGATAGGCCAGCGTTGCCGCCGCGTCCTGCACTGCCCGGATGATTTTGTCATAACCCGTACAGCGACACAGGTTGCCCGCCAGCCAATAGCGAATGGTCTCTTCGTCCGGATTCGGATGCTTGTCCAGCAGCGCCTTGGTGGCGACAACAAGACCGGGCGTACAGATACCGCACTGCAGCGCCGCGTGCTCCAGAAACTTCTGCTGAATCGGGTGCAGCCCATCCTTGCCGGCAATTCCTTCGATGGTGGTCACGTTGTGGCCACTCGCCTCCACCGCCAGCATGAGGCAGGCGCACACCAACCGGCCATCGAGCAATATCGAACAGGCGCCGCAGTCACCGGAACCGCAGCCTTCCTTGGTGCCGGTCTTGCCCAGCGTGTCACGCAGCACTTCCAGCAACGTCTGCTGCGGTTCGCACAGGAACTCCACCGTTTCGCCATTGATACGGGTTTCGACTTGTACTTTCTGCATGGTTCAGGCTCCGAGGGCTCGGTCGCGGGCAATTGCGCCAACGCGACGACACAAAACGGCGATGATCTTGCGACGATAATCCGCGGTACCGCGGCGGTCGGAAATGGGTGATGACGCCGCCGTGCAGGCGGCACCGGCGGCGGCAAGCGCGGCATCATCCACCTTCGTGCCGACCAGGGCATCCGCGGCGGTGGGCACCAGCAGGGCCGTGGGCGCTACCGCGCCGATGCTGACGCGGGCCGCCGTACAGGTGCCGCTGGCATCGAGCGTGAGGCAGATGCCACAACCCGCCACGGCAATATCCATCTCCGTGCGCGGTATGAAGCGCTGGTATGCATCTGCCGTGCGGGCATCGTGATTCTTCAGGCGCAGCCCGAGCAGGATCTCACCGGGTTGCAACGCGTTCTTCTGGACGCCGACCACAAACGCCTCCACGGGCATTTCCCGCGTACCGTTTGCCCCTGCAATGACACAGACCGCGCCGTTGGCGATGAGCGCGGGAATGGTATCCCCGGCGGGCGATGCATTACACAGATTGCCGCCGATGCTGGCCCGTCCCTGCACCTGGGTGGATCCGATCAGGTCTGCCGCTTCCAGCAGGCCCGGAAACATCTGCACCAATTGCGCGTTCTCGTTCAGGACGGCGCTGGAGAGTGTGGCGCCGATAAACGTTTCCTGCGCGCCGATCTCCAGGCGATTGGTTTCCGCCAGGAATTTGAGGTCCACGATCGTACGTGGCGTGCGGTCCACGGCCCGCATCTGGACGATGAGGTCGGTCCCCCCCGCCATGACCTGGGCGCGTCCCCCGGCTGCCTGTACCGTCTTCAGCGTCGCCAGCGTCTCCTCCACGCTTTTCGGCGCCACATAGGCAAATGCACTCATCTGCTGCGAGCTCCCCACTGGATCAAAAGAAGCCTGCAATCTATCACGATCACTCAAGGGCGGGGAGACTTGTATACTCGCGCATCACGCCGAAACCGCCGGAAAGCTTCAGGCCAGCGACAGATGACAACCGAGTACGAACGCCACATCGAAACGCTGCGCGAGCGCTGGGACGCCGCGCTCGCCACCGCCGGATATGACGCCGCCGTGATTGCGGCCGGCGCACCGGCGCTGCACTACCAGGACGACCAGCACACGGTATTCCGGCCCAACCCCGATTTCCTGCAATGGCTGCCGCAGGACGACTGCGTGAACGCCTTCCTGCTGGTACAACGGGATTCACGGCCGCGCCTGTTCTTTCCCGCCGCCAGGGACTACTGGCATGCGCCGCCCGAGCCGCCGGCCTGGGCGTCCTGCGCCCTGCACATCGACACGTTCGAGGACCCTGAGGCCCTGCGTTCGGCACTCGCCGCCGCGGTGGCGGCAAGCGGGCGGACGGTGCTCTGCGCCCAGCACGATGATTCCAACCTCGGCTGCGCCGCCTTCAACGACAGCCGCGTGCTGCATGCCGTGCATTACACGCGTGCGGTAAAAACACCCTTCGAACTGTCGGCCCTTCGCGAGGCAACCCGGCGGGCGGTTGCGGGTCACCTCGCCGCGCGGGAGGCGTTCCACTCCGGACAGAGCGAATTTGCCATCAATCTGGCCTACCTCGCGGCCAGCGGTCATACGGCGGACGAACTCCCCTACGGCAACATCGTGGCGCTCAACCACCACGCCGCCCTTCTCCATTACCAGCACCTGGATCGTCAGCCACCCGCCGAGCACTTCAGTTTCCTGCTGGATGCCGGGGCCCGTGTGCATGGGTACGCGGCGGACGTGACGCGCACCTGGGCGGCAGCGGGTGATGGCATTCGTTCGGAATTCCGGTCGCTGATCGAGGACTTCGACAAGCGTCAACAGCGCCTCACTGCCGCGGTGCAACCCGGTCGGTCGTTTACCGAACTTCACGAGGCAGCGCATCGGGAGGTTGCCGGTGCGCTGATTGCCTTCGATCTCGTTCGCGGCGATGCGCAGGACATCTTCGACCTCGGTATCACCCGCAGCTTCCTGCCACATGGTCTGGGTCATCTGCTCGGTCTGCAGACCCACGACATCGGTGGCCACCTTGCGGATCGGACGGGACGACAGCAACCGCCGCCCGGCGTTTATCCGGCCCTGCGCCTCACCCGGGTAGTGGAACCCGGCTTTGTCTTCACGGTGGAGCCAGGACTGTATTTCATCCCGATGCTGCTTGATGAACTGCGTGCCTCCGCCCACGCGCACCGCGTGAACTGGGCACGTGTCGATGCGTTCCGATGCTGCGGCGGTATTCGCATCGAGGACAATGTCGTCGTTACCGCCGACGGCTGCGACAACGTCACCCGGGCGGCCTTCGCGGAGGCTGGCGATGACTGACGCGGTGACAGGCAGACTCACCGTGGAGCGGCTGTTTGCCGCGCCTCCCATCAACCCCATACCACCGTCACGCCTGCGGTTTTCGCCCGACGGCAACCACCTGGCATGGCTGCAGGCTGCGGTGGACCAACCCGGGCGCCTGGAGTTGTGGAGCACGCCGACAACAGCGCCACGACCGAAATGCCTGCTCGATACCCGGGCCCTGGAAACCGGCCGCGTCAGCGCAGCGGACCGCGAACGCCAGGAGCGGCAACGCCAGTTCACCGCCGGTGTCAGCACCTTCGAATGGCTGGCCGACGGTGAACACCTGCTGGTGCCGCTCGCCGGCCAGACCCTTCTGCTCAGGCTGGATGGCAGCCACACGGCGCTGGCCCTCCCACGCGGGGAGATCGGCGACCTTCGCGCCTCGCCGCTCGGTACTTATCTGACGTATGTCGCGGACAACGATCTCTTCGTGTTTCGCCGGGACACCGGCGAGGAAATCCGCATCACCCACGACGGCAGCGAATGCGTCAGCAACGGTCTTGCGGAGTTCATCGCGCAGGAGGAGATGCACCGGTTCGAAGGCTACTGGTGGGCGCCGGACGAGCGACGACTGATCTTTACGCGCGTGGACAGCAGCACCATACCGGTTTCCCATCGCCTCGAGGTGGTCGCGGACGACGTAACCGCCATTGCTCAGCGGTACGCCTTCGCGGGCGGCCCCAACGCGCGCGTTGCGTTGCTGGAATTCGATCTGCGGACAGGCACCACCACCGCCCTGGACATCGGTCTTGGCGAGACGGATTACCTGGCGCGCGTGTCCTTCGTCGGGGACGTGCTGACAGTGCAGGTACAGAACCGTGCGCAGAACCGGCTGGAACTGCGGGGTGAGGACGAAAAGGGGTTTTGTACCTGGTTGGTCGAAACCAGCGACACCTGGATCAACCTGCACGACAATCTGCGTGCTATGGCGGACGGCCGCTACGTATGGACGTCGGAACGCGATGGCCTGGCGCGCCTTTATGTCGCTCGGATCGACGCATCGCAGCCACCCGTCCCCGTGACGCCGGACGATCTCCATGTCACCGCCGTACTCGGGAGCCACGGCAGCACTGTGTGGCTGCAGGGCTGGCGGGAACAGCCGACCGAACGTCATGTCTACCGGGTTCAGGTGCCAAGCGGATCGCTCACGTGCCTCACGACCGGCAGTCGATGGAACGATGCCACCGTACATCCGGAGTCCGGTCAACTGGCGCGGGTGGTGAGCGACTTCACTACTCCCCCGTACCTTCTGCTCGCTTCAGGTGGCGGGGAGAGCACGCTGGCACGGGTCGCCGCCGATCACCCCTGCCACAGCATCGAACGTGTGCCGGCCGTCTTCGGCACGCTCGCCGCTGCCGACGGTCAGACACTGCATTGGCGCATGACCGCGCCGCTGGCCGTGCATAGGGGTAGCGGTGGTCGTCATCCGGTCATCGTCTATGTCTATGGAGGGCCGGGCGCGCAACGCGTGTGCAACGCCTGGCCGCCGATGCTGGTGCACCTGCTCAGCCACGCAGGTTATGGTGTGCTGGAACTGGATAACCGCGGCAGCGCCAACCGCGGCCGCACCTTCGAGGCCCCCATCTTCCATCACATGGGGGAAGTGGAAGTAGCCGACCAGGTGACAGCACTATCGGTTCTCGAGCGCTTTCCCTGGGCCGACGCGGACCGCATCGGTGTGCACGGTCACAGCTACGGCGGTTACATGACGCTGATGTGTCTGTGCAAGGCGGGCGATCGTTTCAAGGCCGGTGTCGCCGGGGCACCGGTTGCTGACTGGCGGCTTTACGACACCCACTACACTGAGCGTTACCTTGGCAATCCTGCCGAGGATCTCACACCCTATGAGATGAGTTCGGTGCTGCCCTGCCTGGAGCGGCTCGCACGACCACTGCTGCTCGTACACGGCATGGCGGACGACAATGTCCTGTTCACCCACTCCACGCGACTGATGCGCGAACTGCAGCGTCTCGGCAAGCCATTCGAACTCATGACCTATCCCGGCTCCCGCCACGCGCTACAGGAGAAAGACGTGTCGCTGCATCGCCTGCATCACCTGCTCGATTTTTTCGACCGTCACCTGTGAGTGTCGAGGTTCGCCCGGCCACCGTGGACGATGCCGGCACGCTGGTGGAATTCAACCTGGCCATGGCCAGTGAGACCGAGGATCGCCCACTCGATGCGCAACGGTTGGCCGCCGGTATCCGGCATGCGCTGATGCATCCGGAGGAGGCACGTTACCTGCTCGCCAGCCTGAACGGCGAGGCGGTTGGCGCCCTCATGCTGACCTTTGAGTGGAGCGACTGGCGCGCCGGACGGTTCTGGTGGATCCAGAGTGTCTATGTGGCGCCGTCACATCGACGTCGCGGCGTGTATCGCGCGCTCCACGAGCGTGTGAAAGCGATGGTGCGGGCAGACCCGCTGGCTTGCGGTATTCGACTCTATGTCGAACGGGAAAACGGGATTGCGCAGGCGACCTACCGGAGTCTGGGAATGGACGAAACGCACTACCGCCTGTACGAAGAGGATTTCACCGCGACGGACTGATACGCCCGCCTACATCGTGTGGGTGTGTCTGTCCGATTGCAGTGCCCCGGCCAGATAAGTCTCGATGCGGTTCTTGGCGATATTGTCCTGATCGTTGAACTGCACGCCAACACCCGCTGCACGATTGCCCTGGGCGCCTTTCGGCGTGACCCAGACGACTTTGCCGGCTACGGGGATCTTCTCCACCTCGTCCATGAGGTTGAGCAACATGAATACCTCATCGCCGATGTCGTAGTCTTTCTTGGTGGGGATGAACAGCCCGCCACCTTTGACGAACGGCATATAGGCGGCGTAAAGCACCGCCTTGTCCTTGATGGACAGCGAGAGTATGCCGCTGCGACCTGGGCGTTTGTTGGCCATGGGGGGAGTCTGGGTTAAATCCGTGTTACCTGCGGTGATGATCGGCACGCCCACTTGAACTGTCAACGCGGGAAGTGTGCAGTCGGTCACGCTCTGCCGGCATCGGCCCACAGCAACCAGAGTCGATCGAGCAGCAGCCGGTGATTGGCGCCTTTTACCTCCGCTACCTGCCGCGACACTCTGAGCAGCTCGTCGGCGAACAGGAACAGCTTCTCGCGTCGTTGCGACGTGCCCGGGACGACAATGTCCTCAAGCGTTTGCCGATACCATTGGTGAAGGAGATCGGCCAGCGCGGTCGACCTGGCCAGCCGTTCCAGCTCGTTGGTGCGGTCGCGTGTCCCGCGCAACCTGCCCAGAACCTCAGCCAGGTTTTCTCCGCCGCGAGTGCTCGCCTTCAGGGCATTCAGCGGTGCGCCACCCGCAAGCCTCAACTGGTCCACCGCGTCTGTGTGTCCTTCGGCCCGCAGCCAGGCTTCCGCGGCGGATGCGCTGAATCGCATGGGCAGACGCTGGCACCGACTGCGCACCGTCACCGGAAGCTTGCCAGGCTGGGCAGTCTCGAGCACCAGACAGGTGTCTCCCGCCGGTTCTTCCAGGGTCTTGAGCAACGCGTTCGCGGCATTGGCATTCATGTGATGCGCTTCCGCCACGACAGCCACCTTGCGCGGAGCAAGCGAGGGTCGGCGGGTGACAAACGCCGTCAGTTCCCGGATGGCGTCCACCTGCAGCACGATGCTGGTCTCACCTTTTGCATCAACCGAACGGGCCCAATGGAAATCGGGGTGCGCAAACGCCTCCAGCGGGTCGGTGGGCGGTGTCTGAAGATCCAGAAGGAGACGGGTGATATCCGCAAGCAGCGTGTGTTTTCCCCACCCATCCGGAATCACCAGCAACAACGCGTGGGGAAGTCTGTTGCTTAGCAAGGCACCGCGCAGTAGTCGCATCGGTTCCTCAAACCAGGGATAACCGCTCACTCGATTGCCCCACATTCCCTTAGAAATCGACTGACACAGTCGCGCACGCTCCTCTGTACCGCATCGAGGGATGGCGACGCATCGATGACCCGAATACGGGAGAAAGCGGCTGCCCGGGCAAGATAGGCGGCCCGCACGCGCTCGAAAAAAACCCGGTCTTCACGCTCGAATCGATCCCGCTCTCGTCCGGTCATGCGTTTGGCGGCAATTGCCGGATCGAGGTCCAGGTACAGCGTCAGATCGGGTTGCAGTTCGCCCTGCACCATCTGTTCCAGCACGGCGATCCGGCGTTCGTCGCCGCCCCTTCCGCCGCCCTGGTAGGCGTACGTGGCATCAGTAAAACGGTCGCTGACAACCCACGTCCCCGTGGCAAGGGCAGGCTCAATCACTGTTGCCAGGTGTTGCGCCCGCGCAGCAAACACCAGCAATAGTTCCGCAATCGGATCCACTGCCTCGGAGCGGTTGGCCAGCAGCAGGCCGCGAATTTCTTCCGCAAGTGGTGTGCCACCGGGTTCACGGGTCTTGAGCACCTCGATTCCCGCTGCACGCAAGGTCTCGATGAGCGCATCGAGATTGCTCGTCTTGCCAACGCCTTCCGAGCCTTCAAGCGTGATGAAACGGCCTCGACCCGTCACCGCTGACCGCCTGACTGGCGTGCGGGCCGCCGCTGATACCGGTTGACGGCCTTGTTGTGCTCAGCCAGGGTGCGGGAGAACTCACTGGTTCCGTCCCCCCGGCCGACAAAATACAGATACCGCGCAGGCGCGGGTTGCATCGCGGCGCTGAGAGCCGCTTTGCCTGGCAGTGCAATGGGTGTCGGTGGCAATCCGGTCATGGTGTACGTGTTGTAGGGTGTCGGCGATTCCAGGTGTCGTCGCGTGAGATTACCGTCAAACGCCGCGCCGAGACCATAGATCACTGACGGATCGGTCTGCAGACGCATGCCACGGCGCAGGCGTTCCACGAACACGGAAGCAATCAGCGGCCGCTCTTCGGCGATGCCACTCTCCTTCTCCACCAGCGACGCGACGATGAGTGCGTCGTACGGCGTCTGGTAGGGTAGCCCGGGCGCGCGCCTGCTCCACTGGCGATCCAGCTCGGTACGCATGGCCAGATGGGCGCGTGAGAGCAGCCCGACATCGGTATCGGTTGCCACGTAACGGTAGGTGTCCGGAAGGAACCAGCCTTCCGCATTCGGTGTCGACAACGACAGGCGGGATACCATCGTGTCGGCGGTCAGCCCATCGGTCTGGCGCAGACGACTGGCGGCCAATGCTGACAGCAGTTGCGACACCGTCCAGCCATCGATGATGGTCAGCTGGTAGCTGATCACATCACCATCGACGATCCGGTTCAACAAGCTATCAAACGTGTCGCCAGGAAGCAGGCGGAACTCGCCGGCATGCATGCGTTTGTCCATGCCCGTCACAGTCGCATGACGCCGAAGCCACCATCGCGTGGCGCGGGAAGAATCGATCAATCCGCGCGCGGCGAGTTGCATCGTCAGCCGGGACACACCATCGCCGGTCTCAACGACGATTACGCCAGGCTGATCGACAGGGAGAGGTTCCAACGCTCGCCTGGCGGGTTCGGTGACGGCCCACCAGGCAACCGCCAGAACGGCCAGCGCCACAAGCGCGACCAGGGCGGCAATGCGACGCAAGCGTTACTCGCAGCGCGTGAAGATCAACGTGCCGTTGGTGCCGCCAAATCCAAAGGAGTTCGTGAGCACGGCGTTCAGCGCCTTCGGCCGCGCAACGTTCGGCACGTAGTCGAGGTCGCAGCCTTCTCCGGCGTTCTCGAAGTTGATCGTCGGCGGGCAAACATTGTCCCTGAGCGCCAGGATCGAGAAGATCGCTTCCACCGAACCCGCCGCGCCAAGCAGGTGTCCGATCATGGACTTGGTGGAACTCACCAGTACATCCGGCTCCGGCCCGAAGATCTCCTTTACCATGCGGGTCTCCGCGACATCGCCCAGCGGTGTTGAAGTACCGTGAGCATTGATGTAGCCGATATCCTTGGGCTGCAGTTTTGCGTCGGCAATGGCATTGCGCATGGCAGCAATGCCGCCGGCGCCATCTTCCGCAGGTGACGTGATGTGATAGGCATCGCCACTCATGCCAAAACCAACGAGTTCGGCATAGATTTTCGCACCCCGGGCCCTGGCGTGTTCGAGGGATTCAAGTACGATGACACCCGCCCCCTCACCAAGCACGAATCCATCCCGGTCTGCATCCCATGGTCGACTGGCACGCGTCGGTTCGTCGTTCCGGGCCGACAATGCCTTCATGGAATGGAACGCGGCCACGGTAATCGGTGACGTTGCGAATTCCGAACCACCCACGACCATAACGTCCGCTTCACCGTACTGGATGAGCCGGGCGCCCAGACCAATATTGTGCGCACCGGTAGTACAGGCGGTGACGACCGCAAGATTGGGGCCGGTAAACCCATATCGGATCGACAGATTGCCGGCGATCATGTTGATGACCGTGGCAGGCACGAAGAAAGGCGAAACGCGGCGTGGCCCACTTTCGACCAGCGTGGAATGTGTTTCCTCGATGGTATTGATGCCACCGATCCCGGAGCCGATGGCGACACCGATGCGGTGACGGTCCGATTCGTTGGCCGTCAGACCTGCGTCTTCAACGGCCTGTATGCTGGCGGCGAGACCGAACTGGATGAACAGGTCCACCCGTCGGGCTTCCTTCTTCTCCATGTACTGTTCGGCATCAAAATTCTTGACCGAGGCGCAGATTTTCACGCCGAACTTCTCGGTGTCGAATCGTGTATTGAGACCAACACCGCTGGTACCGGCGACTGCCGCCTGCCAGGATTGCTCCACGGTGTTGCCGATGGGCGTCAGCATGCCCATTCCTGTTACGACGACACGGCGTCTGTTCATGATTGACCCGGCGCTCCTTAAGTCCCGCCCGCGGGATTGTACCTTACCACGCATCCCCGCATGGCCAGTTTTGCTGGCTGGGAGGCTGTGAAAAAAACGACGCTGGCGGGACTGGCCGACCTGATCCGCTCGCGGACACGAAGCGCTCAGGGGCTGTCTGCCTGATCCCGGCGACTATTCGACCGTACTCGCCGGCTTTGAAATCAACGGGCTACCGCGCAGTCCGTTGCCTGCGTTGCAGTGTCTGTCGGCAGGCAGCGGCAGCACAGAAAAATCAAAGCCGCGCGACTGGTATATCAATCGTGCGGCTTTTCCGCTTGGGTATCCCGTGAACGCAATACCGGCCTGACGGCGCGGCCCTGGCGTTTACTGATGGGCCAGAATGTAGTCGATGGCTTCCTTGACCGTGGTGATCTTCTCGGCTTCCTCGTCGGGAATCTCGGTCTCGAATTCCTCTTCCAGCGCCATGACCAGCTCGACGGTGTCGAGCGAATCCGCACCCAGGTCTTCAACGAACGAAGCGTCGTCCTTCACTTCGTCCTCTTTAACACCCAATTGTTCACAGATGAGTTTTCTAACTCGCTCTTCAACGCTGCTCATAGTTGTCGGGATCTCCCAATCCGGTTGCCTGAATGCAGGGCGGTGCGAATTCTATAGATCGGGTTGCGGCAAAATCAACCCAGATACAACCCGCCGTTGACGGGTATCGTCGCCCCGGTAACGTACCCCGCGGTGTCACTGGCAAGCCAGGAAACCGCGCTGGCGACCTCTTCGCCGAGACCGACACGACCCAGGGGGATGCGTGCAAGCATCTGCGCCTTCTGGGCCTCGGTGAGTTCGTTTGTCATGTCGGTGGCAATGAAACCGGGCGCCACGACATTGACCGTGATATTTCTGCTGGCCAGTTCCAGCGCCAGCGAACGGCTGTAGCCTTCGATCGCCGCTTTCGATGCGGCATAGTTGATCTGTCCCGCATTCCCCATGCGCGCCACGACGGACGACAGGTTGATGATACGCCCCCAGCGGGCCTTCATCATTGCGCGCAGCGCCGGGCGAACCACCCGAAACAGACCGGTGACATTTGTGTCGATCACGCTTGCCCACTGCGCCTCGGTCATGCGCATTGCCAGGTTGTCGGCGGTGATACCGGCATTGTTGACGAGGATTGCAGGCAGGCCGCAGGACGCCTCGAGCGTGGCATAGAGGGCTGCGATGGAGCTGGCGTCGTCCAGGCGCAGAACAGCCGTCTGAACGCGTCCGGGGCCAAGAGCGGCAAGCACTGCCTCACAGCCGGCCTCGGAAGTGGCCGTGCCGACAACATGACAGCCGTCGTCGAGCAGACGCCGGGCGATGGCCGCGCCAATGCCCCGCGATGCGCCGGTAACCAGGGCGACGCGGGCCGTCTCACTCACTGTGCAGATTCCCAAGCACCCCACGCAGACCCTCCAGGCTGGTGGTGACGTCACAGCTGATGCTGCGATCTATGCGTTTCACCAGTCCTGACAGCACATTGCCTGGCCCGCATTCGATGAGCCGGGTCACGCCCATCGCGGCCATGGCTTTTACGCAGTCCACCCAGCGTACGGGATTGGCCAGTTGACCGAGCAGGCGTTGCTTGAGGCCATCCGTATCGGTACTGATCGCGGCGTCGACGTTGTGAATGACCGGCACTCCCGGCAGGCGCAGATCGATGGCGTCGAGCACCTCGGCAAGCCCGCTTGCCACGGGTTCCATGAGCGGACAGTGCGACGGCACGCTGACATCGAGCAGGACGACACGCCGGGCACCCATCGCCTTGCAGGCTTCGCCCGCCGCTGACACGGCATCTGCTTCACCGGCAATGACCGTCTGCCCCACCGCATTGAAGTTGGCGGGGGCAACGATGCCGCTGACGCTGGCACAGGCCGAGGCAATTTCCGCATCGTCAAGGCCGAGCACAGCCGCCATCGCGCCCTGACCTGCCGGAACGGCGCTCTGCATGAGCTGGCCCCGGCGATGCACAAGGCGCACGGCGTCGCTGAAATCGAGTGCGCCGCCCGCAACGAGCGCGGAATACTCACCGAGACTGTGACCGGCCAGCGCCGCGACACGGGCCCCGTGCTCGATGAGAATGTCCCACAAAGCGACGCTGGCCGTCAGCAACGCGGGCTGTGTGATCTCGGTCTGGTTCAGGCGCTCCACCGGCCCTTCAGCGACGATGCGCCAGAGGTCGATGCCGATCGCATCACCCGCCTGCTGGAAGCGCTCGCGCACCGATGCAAACTCGGCGGCGGTATCCAGAAGCATGCCGACACTCTGCGATCCCTGGCCGGGAAATACGACGCCGAGGGACATCGACGTCAGTTACCTGTTTCGATGACTTTCCGTCCCCGGTAGAAGCCGTCCGCGGTGACATGATGCCGGCGATGGGTTTCGCCGGTGGTGGAATCAACGGACAGCGTGGACGCCTTCAGGCTGTCATGACCGCGACGCATATCGCGCTTGGATCGGGAAGTCTTGTTCTGTGGAACCGCCATGAAAATTCTCCGTCTACAAATGTCAGTACCGGCTTGCGCCGGCATTTCCTCTATCCCACCGCGCCACCGCGGTCTGCATCACATCCTGTTATCGGCGGCCGCGCCGAGACCCGGAGTCCAGAAGTTCAGCCAACCCTGAAAACGGCGATTTGCCGCTCTCTTCCACTTCGATGTCTCCTGAACTGGCACGCGGGCGCCTCGCACAGGCGTCATCAACACATACCCGCTCCGGGATCGACAGCAAAAGCTCATCCTCCACCAGCAGGGCGACATCCAGTTGCGTACCCGCAACGATAATTTCCAGCTCGCCGGGCAGGTCCTTGTCCCAGTCATCCGCCTGCGCTTCGTCACACGCAAGCAATGCCAGAAACCGGGTACTGACGGTGCGCTCCAGGTGTTCCTCACACCATTGGCAGGGCAGACGCAAACGGGCCGTCGCCGACCCATCCACCCTCGGCCGCCTGCCTGAACCCTGAAAGGCCAGGGTCACCGAGATGGGTCCCAGTAGCGTACCAACCGCCGCCAGTCGTCCACAGGCGTCGCCGTCGAGCTCTCGCACGAGCACCGCACCTGCCTCGGCAAGCTCCCTGTAGGTGGCGTCATCGGGTTTGGGGGGTGCCATGGCGGGCGCAATCATAGGTTTGCGATCCAGGCCTGTAAAGGCATACACCCCGTTGCACGCGGCACGGCCTGCTCAGGCTGCCCCGCCACCGAATCGCGCCTGCAGCGCGGCGAACACGGCAGGTACCGGTGACTGGAAATGGTGCGATCGACCGGAAAAGTCGAAGCGCAGCTCCCGTGCGTGCAGACAGAGCCGACCGGCAGCGCGGTCCACCTCATCCTCCGCCGTGGTCGTTTCCCCATACTTGCTGTCTCCGACCAGCGGGAAGCCGGTGGTCGTGGCATGCACGCGGATCTGATGCGTGCGGCCCGTAAGCAGACTGGCATCGAGCGTGGATACCCGATCGCCCGCCTCGACCAGACGGAAGTTGGTCACCGCGGACTGGCCTGCGGATTCGTCCACGCGGACCCGCCGCTCGCCACCGGGGGTAACCGTGCGAAGCAGAGATGCATCAACGCGGCGGGCGGTGGCTGCCCACCGGCCATGCACCAGGAGACGATAGGTCTTTTCTATACGTCTTTGTTTAAATATTTCTTGTAACTCTTTGAGAGAACGTGGATTTTTTGCAACGAGAAGCAATCCGGAGGTGTCGCGGTCAAGCCGATGCACCAGTTCGAGAAATGTCGCGCCGTCGCCGGACGCCGCGGCCCGAAGCGCATCGATGACGCCAAACGCCACGCCACTGCCTGCATGTACGGCCAGCCCCGCCGGTTTGTCGAGGACGAGAAAGTCGCTGCCGGAATGAACGATGCGCCGCTGCAGCGACTCGATGACCGCCCGGGGTGGTCGTGCCTGGGCAGCTTGCGCAACTGTCACCGGCGGTATCCGCACCGTCTCTCCGCCGGCAAGGCGGAACGCCGGCTTGACCCGATGACCATCGACCCGTACCTCGCCACTGCGCAGCATCCGGTAGATGCGCGAGCGAGGCAGTTTGCGCAAAAGCCGGGCCAGATAGTTGTCTATGCGCTGGCCGCAGGCCGCCGCCTCGACGGTTACGTGGCGAACGTCAGACACTACGCTGCTTCCCCCTGGTGGCGTACGCGCCACCGTCGGGCGCAAAAGTCACGCCGCCGGGGATAGAGATGATTGCCGGGGTGGAGAGCCACTGTTAGTATCCGTCCGTTGTCAGGGATTGGCGGTGCGCTGCCAGGCTTCCCGCGTGGCTCGCCATCGTTGCCCGCAATTTCATCGAAGAAGCCCCCCGCAGTAAAGCGCCACTGCAACGCTACGGGAGTTGGATTTCCATCCGCGATCTGCGGATTTCCTTTCGGGAAGACGCAGGTCACCGGTGGAAACCCTGTACCCAGAGGATCTGTTTCAGCGAGGGCGCAAGCCACGCTGGCAGCCGGCTCCCTACAGAGACCCAACATATAACGCTCCAGAGGTTACGGTGCGCTCGAGATGCGTTTCGCGACCCGGCACGTGGATTCGATGAGGCAATCCGCCCATCAAGGCACGTGGGATTGAATCGGAAAGATTGAATCAGCAGAACAGAATTTGTGGCTGCCAGTCCGCTCCGGCGATGGCAGCGCAGCGTAGGGATCACAGCCGGTTTCCGGCTGCGCGAACGTTGCCCCGTCACCGCACAAGCTCGGCGGCAGGCGCGTTCACCCCGGATTCTTCCCTGGCGAACCTGGCCAAGCGACCGCTTCGACCTCCCGCCGGTGGGAATCCAACGCCCATGAGCCTCTGTCCCCTGCCCGCCCGTCTCGCCAGCATCTTGCGCATCCCGCCTCCTCCACTGAAGGAAAATCATGAAGAGGATGTTGATCAACGCGGCGCAGCCCGAAGAAATCCGCGTCGCACTCGTTGACGGTCAACGGCTGCACGATCTCGATATCGAGAACCGGCACCGGGAACAGAAGAAAGGCAGTATCTACAAAGCCCGGATCACACGGGTAGAACCCAGCCTTGAAGCGGCCTTTGTCGACTATGGCGCTGATCGTCATGGCTTCCTGCCCCTGAAAGAAATTTCCCGTGACTACTTTCGCAAGCAGCCGGCGGACATCGGCGGCAAGCTGAACATCGCCGAGCTCGTGGAAGAAGGCCAGGAACTTCTGGTGCAGGTGGAAAAGGAGGAACGCGGCAACAAGGGAGCGGCGCTTACCACGTTCATCTCGCTGGCAGGCCGCTACATTGTTCTCATGCCCAACAATCCGCGCGCCGGCGGTATCTCGCGGCGCATCGAAGGCGATGAGCGCGATGAACTGCGCGAAGCATTGTCGCAGCTCGAGATTCCGCAGGGCATGGGCGTCATTGTGCGGACCGCTGGCGTTGGTCGCGCCGCCGAGGAATTGCAATGGGATCTGGAATACCTGCTGCAGCTGTGGAGCGCCATCAGTGAAGCCAGGGAAAAGGAAGCAACGCCAACACTCATCTATCAGGAAAACAACGTCATCATCCGTGCCATTCGGGACAACTTCCGGAAGGATATCGGCGAAGTCCTCATCGACGACGACGAGGCCTATGAGGAGGCGCGCGCCTTCATCACCCAGGTCATGCCGCAGGCCGCACAGCGGGTGAAGCGCTACCGGGACAATATTCCGCTTTTCAGTCGATACCAGATCGAATCGCAGATCGAAACGGCGTTCCAGCAGTCTGTGAAACTCCCCTCCGGTGGCAGCATCGTCATCGACGTCACCGAGGCGCTGGTATCCGTCGATATCAACTCCGCGCGCGCAACCAAGGGAGCCGATATCGAGGAAACGGCGCTGAACACCAATCTGGAAGCGGCAGACGAGATTGCCCGTCAGCTCCGCATCCGCGACACAGGCGGTCTGATCGTCGTGGATTTCATTGACATGGAAGCGGCGAAAAACCAGCGCGCCGTGGAGACCCGGATGCGCGAAGCCCTGGAAGCGGACCGGGCGAAGGTGCAGATCGGCAGAATTTCACGTTTTGGCCTGCTGGAAATGTCGCGTCAGCGTTTGCGTCCGTCACTCGATGAGATCACCACCGTGGTCTGCCCGCGCTGCTCGGGCAAGGGCATCATCCGGGATACCAAATCATTGGCCCTGGCCATCCTGCGCGTCCTCGAAGAGGAGGCGCTCAAGGAACGCAGCTCAATTGTGCGCGCCATGGTGCCGCTGGAAGTTGCATCGTTTCTGCTGAATGAAAAACGCCGGGATGTCAGCGCCATCGAAGCCCGCACGAGCACGCACATCACCATCATTCCCAATGTGAATCTGGAGACGCCGCACTACGAAATCCAACGCATCCGTGATGATGCAATCACCCCGGAAGACACGGTACCGAGCTACGAGCTGGCGCCGCAGGTCATTGAAATTCCAGAGACGCCATCCGCTGATCTGCCGGATCGTCCCAAGGCCGCAGTGCGCATGAGCGCCCCGACAGCCCCCCCCGTGGTGGCGGAGGCGGTCCCTGTCGCGGAAGTCACAGCGCCCAAAAAATCGCCGGGGTTGTTCAAGCGCCTCTTCAGCAGCCTGTTCGGGGATGCCGACGTGGCCGACGCAGCCAACGACGCCGATGCGGCGGCCAGGCCAGCGACGGAAACGAAGAGCGATCGTGACCGGGGTAACAGCAATCGCCGCGACGGTCGCCGCCGCAATCCGGATCGCCAGGACGCACGTGGGGACAGTGCCCGAGAGGATCGCGGCGGAAAACGCCCGCGACGCGATGGCGAGGGCGGCGGAGACAAGGAACGCGGCAGCGAACGGGATGGCGCCAAATCCGCGCGCGGGGGTCGCGGCCAGAAAGACGGACGTCGACGCAACGAGGGAGACGGTCAGAGCGAACGCCCGCGTCGACCACGTCAGGACGGTGAAACCACTGAAGCGGGCGCGGAACAGCGACCACGACGCGGCCGTGGCGGTGAAGGTGAAACTGGCGGTGATGCCGGCCAGGAGCGCCCCCGCAAACCGCGTGGCGAGGATCGCCCCCGCCGCAATCGGAATGCCGAGGATGGCGAATCCGGTGCGGATGAAGTTGCCGCAACCGAAACCCGCGCCGTGGAGGCCATGGACATTCCCATGGACCAGCGGCGACCGAGTGACGAGGATCTCGCTGCCAGCAAGCGTCGGCCGCGTCGCGACCGCAGCGCAACCGCGGATCGCGCGGATGGCGGACGGCGTCCTCCGCGAACCGCGGACAGCGCAGCGCCGGCCGGGACACTGGAGGTCGCTACCGCGGCAATTGCCGCGAGCGGCGAGCCTGCCGACGTCAACGCTCCTGTCGGTGACTCACCAACGGCACCAGCAGCCGTCGATTCCTCGGCTGCAGCCCCAACAACGTCAGCACCCGTGACCATGGATGACAGCGTCAGGGCGGCCGTGCCGGGAGTGGATGCGGTCGAGCCGGCAATTGCGGAGGCTGCGGAAGCGACACCGGAAGCAGCGAGCACCGGCGAGGTCGCCGCGGAGTCCAGCCCCAATCCCGCCGACGTGCCGGCCGCCGAAACGGAACCCGCCCGACCGAAACGGGCGTACAACGACCCCCGCGAGGTCCGGCGCAGGGAACGGGAAGCGAAACTGCGCGCGGAGGGAATACTGCCTTCCGGATCCGGTCAGTCGTAGCCCAGTACCGCGGGCTCGATCGTCAGCGCCACTCCGTACCGGCTTTCGATGTCGGTACGGATGGCGTCGGCGAGTTTGAGAAAGTCGCTGCCGCGGCGTGTACCCCGATTAACGAGCACCAGCGGCTGTCGGTCCCAGACGCCAACCCCGAACATCTCCCTGCCCCGCCAGCCCGCGCGATCGATCAGTTGCGCCGCGCTGAGTTTTACGGTCGCTTCCCCATCCGTCGGGAAGCGGCGCAAACCTGGCTCGCGTCCGACGAGGACATCCGCCTCAGCAGCCGCAACCACCGGATTGCGGAAAAAGCTTCCCACGTTGCCATTTGTCGCGGGGTCCGGAAGCTTCCCACGGCGGATGCGCATGACCGCGGTCGCCACCTCCCTGGGGTCCGGTGATGTCATGCCGTCGGCCTGCAGCGTGTCGCGGAGTTCCGGGTAGGTCAGCGTGACCGCCGCCGAACGATGCAATTGCAGCTCGATGCCAAGAATCAGCCAGTGCGCTTCGTTGCGGAAGCGGCTGGTCCGATAGCCAAATCCGCACTCTGCCGTCTCGATCCGGTGAAGCCTCCCCGTACGGCTATCGAGCGCCTCGACAGCCAGCAGGCGGTCACTGAGCTCCACACCATAGGCTCCGATATTCTGCATTGGCGCGGCGCCAGCGGTTCCTGGAATGAGCGCCAGGTTCTCAAGACCGGCGAGCCCGGCATCCAGTGTTTCCATGACAAGTTGATGCCAGTTGAATCCGGCATCGACGCGAACGCGCACCTGCGCACCGGATTCCCGGATGACCCGCCAGGTACCTGACCTCAGCAGCACGGCGGTGCCATCGAGATGGCCCCGAAGGACCACATTCGAACCGCCACCGAAGTAAGTGTGCGGCGCGGGGAGCGCCATGAGCCGGGTGGTTATTGCCGGAGGCGACAGGCCCGGCTCGAGGACATGCATCCGTTCCACAAGGCAGCTCACGCCCAGTGTGTTCTGACCGATCAGATCACTAGCCACTCCGGCGCGCTCCCCGCCAGGTGTCTGGTCGAATCTGTGCAGTCTGCCCGGACGGGTGCTCCAGGCGCCGGAAACTGAGCGAGAGGCGCTCGCCTGTACAGCTCTTCCGTCGCGGAAGACAGTGGTGAAGCCGACCGTCCAGCACGAGGAGCGACCCTGCTTCCAGCTCGAGCCTTTCACTGGCGCCGCGAGCAGTGCGACGCCAGCGCAGATCACGGGTACTGCCCAGGCTGAGTATCGCGACAGGCCCGACGACGCCCTTTTCGTCGTCCCGGTGCCAGCCCATGTAATCGCGGCCACTCCGGTACAGATTTGCCAGCACATGGTTTGGCCGGATCCCCGTCAGCACGGCGACTCTGTCGCACAAGCTGGCGGTGCCCGCAATCCAGCCGCAGGCGGTATGCGCATGCCCGGAATAGGTGTAGACAACGCCCTTGTCCCCGGCCTCGGCAATCAGCCGTGGCACCAGCACTTCACGCCCGAACAGGCGAAACGTCTCCGACCGCCAGTGCAAGGCTGCGCGCAACGTGCGGAAGTGCTCATCGCAGGCATCGGCATCGAGCAGCCCGGAATACAGCCGCGGCGCTGGTAGCACACGGGTTTCCGCGGAGACGGAGGTCTGCGTCAACATGGGTATAATCTTTTATCTCCGCTCAAGCAGCGTCGTTCAGTTTCCGGCAACCGGATCGCCTACAGGGCCGATCAGGGATGTCGAACCGGTGCCGCCAGAGCGGAGCAGAACGGGTAGCGGCCCGGGTAATAGGCGCTGACGAGCCGACAGTTGTCTGGCGCAAACCGCTCAATTTTCAATCCGATCCACTACTGAGGAATCCCGCTTGGACATTCGCAACAAGGTAGCCGTCATTACCGGTGGCGCATCCGGCCTCGGTCGCGCCACGGCCGAAATGATCATCCAAAACGGCGGCAAAGTCGCCATTTTCGACCTCAACGAAGCGCTGGCGAAGCAGACAGCCGCTGAACTCGGCGGCAATGCCAGGGCCTACACGGTCAACGTCACCGACAATGCGTCCGTGCAGGCGGCGGTCGACGCGGCAGCCTCGGACTTCGGCGCCATTCACATCAACGTCAACTGTGCAGGCATCGGTACCGCGGCCCGCACGCTGAACAAGGATGGGGCGCTCGACATCGCCAAGTTCAACTTCGTCATCCAGGTCAACCTGATCGGCACGTTTTCAACGCTCAGCAAGTGTGCGGCGGTGATGCAGAACAACGAACCGGACAATGCAGACAACGAGCGCGGCGTCATCATCAATACCGCCTCGGTGGCGGCGTTTGACGGTCAGATCGGTCAGGCGGCGTATTCCGCCAGCAAGGCGGGGGTCGCTGGAATGACGCTGCCGATTGCGCGCGATCTGTCTCGCAGCGGTGTGCGTGTCTGCACTATCGCACCGGGCATCTTCGAGACTCCCATGATGGCGGGCGCCCCTGACCGGGTCCGCGACCCACTGATCGACATGGTGCAGTTTCCCAAGCGCCTCGGCGCTCCCGGGGAGTTTGCGCTGCTGTCACGACAGATCATCGAAAACCCCTATCTCAACGGCGAGACGATACGGCTGGACGGTGCCATCCGGATGGCGCCTAAGTAATCGCCACTTGCGGCCGGCACCCGCCGATGGCGGGTGCTCCGCGACAGGCGAGCCTACGCAACGAAGGTTGATCGTTTCAGGTGCTGCGTCAACGCTTGCGCTCAATCCGACGTCGACAGCCGGACATTGACACGCGCCAGATCCTCTGGCGTGTCCACACCGCCGGGCACTTGCGCGCAGGAGTCCAGCACCAGCATCGGAATGCCGTTGTCGAGAAGACGCAGTTGCTCGAGGGCCTCCACTTTCTCAAGGTCACTCATCGGCAGGCTCACAAAGCGTCGTAACGTGGCAACGCGGAAGGCGTACACACCGATATGCCGGAAATAACCGGGGTGCTGCGGTACGGTGCCTGTCTGAGCGCCAAAACTGTCCCGCGCCCAGGGAATGGGTGCACGCGAGAAGTAAAGCGCTTCGCCAGATACGCTACGCACAACCTTTACGATATTGGGATTGAAAATGTCCTCGCGCCGCTCGATGGGCTCACACAGCGTCGCCGCGCCAATCGGGCTGGAAGCAAGGGCAGCCGCCAGCTGTCGTAGCGGCGCGGCAGGCATCAGTGGCTCATCGCCCTGAACGTTGATGACAATGTCATTGTCCTGCCAGCCTTCAGCAGCCGCTACTTCCAGCACCCGATCGCTACCGGACTGATGCTGATCGCTGGTCATGCGTGCAACAAAACCTGCTGCCTGCACCACGTCCACGATGCGGCTGTCGTCCGTCGCAATGATCAGCGAATCCGGATTGGCCCGTGCGACACTGCGCGCCGTGCGTACCACCATGGGTTGGTCGCCAATCAGCGCCAGGGGCTTGCCCGGCAAGCGACTGGAGCCGTAGCGGGCGGGAATCACAATGTGGAAACCGGTCATGCTGAACGTCTCCGGCGTGGATGAATGCCCCGGGATGCGAGCAGTTGGTCGATTCGTTCGATGACACTGTCGTCGATGAACGCGGCAACTTCCAGTACCCAGAGACGGGGATGCATGGCGCGCACGCCGCGCAGTTTCACCGCGTCCTTTTCAGTGATCACCACAGGCAGGCCATCGTCGAACGCAACTTCCGGGCCCTTGAACACGTGGTGGTCCTGATAGATATGCAGCACCGGAACCAGACCGATCATTTCCAGTGATTGCCGGAACCGTACGGGATTGCTGATGCCGCAGACCGCGTGGACGCTGGTCCCCGCCGGAATGGCATCCAGTCCCAGACGTTCGCCGTCGTTCCATCGGACGAGCGCCACGGGTTCCACATCGACCAGTCCGGTCGCGCCATCCACCATATTCCCATTGGCAACGACGACATCAACATCACGCAGGCGCGACACCGGTTCGCGCAAGGGGCCCGCCGGCAGCAGTCGCCGGTTGCCAAATCCGCGCACGCCATCCACAAGCGCAATTTCGATGTCGCGAGACATCGCGTAATGCTGCAATCCGTCATCGGACAACACGACGTCACACGGGAAGTTCGCCAGCAGGTGCGCTACCGCTTTCACCCTGTCCCGCCCTATCACCACCGGTAGACCCGTACGCTGTGCCAGGTTGACCGGTTCGTCACCGAATACTGCCGGATCGCCGTCCGGCGGCACCGTCGCCACGCCGCGTCGCAACGTGCCACCATAGCCGCGACTGACTATTCCCGGCGAGAACCCCCGTTCACCCAGATGCCGGGCTAACGCCATGACAAATGGTGTCTTGCCGGTCCCGCCCACCGTGATGTTGCCCACGACGATGACGGGCGCGTCGAACCGCGAACGCGTGCGTCCGGGTCGAGTCAGTCGTCGACGACGACGCTGGCTGAACCTGCCGAAAGCCCAGGAAAGAGGCCGCAGAAGGTTCAACCACACGGCGTCCGCGTACCAGGCACGCTCCAGCCGCGAACCGCTGGCGATCACCATCGGTTGACGGACCGGCCGCAGCCGCGAGGGCCGTGGCGGCTCAACTGGCGTACTCCCCTGCGGGACCGGCGTGTTCTCCCTGAATTGCGCGGAATGGAGACCGGCGTAAATGCCGCCTGCCGCCATCAGTTCCCCGTGGTTGCCTGTCTCCACGATGCGGCCGTCCTGCATCACCACGATGTTGTCCGCCGACTCGATAGTGGACAGGCGATGTGCAATCACCAACGTCGTGCGTCCGCGCATGACCTCGGTGAGCGCTGCCTGAATATGCCGCTCCGACTCGGAATCCAGCGCACTGGTCGCCTCATCCAGAATGAGCACCGGCGCATCCTTCAACAGCGCCCGTGCGATGGCAACACGCTGCCGCTGGCCGCCTGACAACAGCACGCCGTTGTCGCCAACTATTGTGGCGATACCTTCCGGCAGTTGACGAATGAACTCATCCGCGTGCGCACGCGACAATGCTTCCAGCACGCGATCGCTGCTTGCACCTTCCAGAGTGCCGTACGCAATGTTGCGTTCGAGCGTATCGTTGAACAACGTAATCTGCTGGGTGACGAGCGCTATCTGGTTCCGCAGCGTACGCAATGAATAGGCGTCTATGGGTTTGTCATCGAGCAGGATCTGACCTTCGGTCACGTCATAGAAGCGGGGAATCAGGCTGGCCAGCGTCGACTTGCCACTCCCGGATTTGCCCACAATGGCCACCGTGGTGCCAGGCTCGATCGATAGATTGATGTTGCGCAACACGGGCTCGCGATCCCGCGCATAGGCAAAGCTGACGCCTCGGAACTCGAGTTTGCCCCCCACCCTGTTGACTTCGGCGGTGCCGGTATCCTTCTCCACCGGCTGGTCAAGCTGGCTGAACACATCCTCCGCGGCAACCAACCCACGCTGCAACTTGGCGTTCACCTCGCTGAGCTTGCGAATCGGCCGGGCCATGAGACTGGCGAGACTGAGGAATGTGACGACATTTCCAGCCGTCATCTCCGAGCCGACCCCGGTGATGTAGAGCAGCACGATCAACCCGGACACTGCCGCGGCCACAAGTACTTCGTTCACTTCGGTGCTCAGGACCTTGGTCACCAGCATCTTCAGATTCTGCAGCCGATTGCTTTCGCTGGCTGCATGGAAACGACGGCGCTCGTAGTCCTCACCGCCATAGGTCTTCACCACACGATAGCCAGTGACGGCTTCGCCCGCGATATGCGTCACGTCGCCCATGGAAGACTGAATGCGTCGGCTCAACCGCCTGAAACGTCGGCTGGCATACATCACCACCACACCCAGCAACGGCGCCGTGGCAACGAAAATCAGCGTCAGCTTCCAGCTCAGCAGCAGCATGAGCGTGAAATAGACAATCACTTTGCCACCGTCCTGAATGACGGTCTTGAGCGCGTCGGTACCGGTATCCCGCAGTTGCGTCACCGTAAACGTCAGCCGGGAAACGAGATGTCCCTGGCTGCTGGAATCGAAGAAGCGGCCGGGCAGCACCATCAGGTGATCGAAAAGCTGTGTGCGCAGATTGTGTACGACATGCAGACTCACGGAGGACAACAGCAGATCACCCGCTATATTGCCAAGCGCCCGCGCCACCGCGCAGGCAAACATCATGAGCGCGATTCGGGTCGCACTCTCGACGCTGGCGCCCCCCCACTGGTCGATCAGATCACCCAGCAGGCGGGCAAGATACCCCTCCGCACCGCTTGCCAGAAAGAAACCGAAAATGGACAGAACGAACAAGCCAGCGTATGGGCGCACATAGGCCAGCAGTCGCCGGTAGTTCGCCCAGTCCCCCGCACGCTCGGAGCGGGCGCGTGCCTGCAAGGATTCAGCCATCCCCAGTCGGCTGCTGCGTGGTGATGCTCAGCCGGGTGAGTCCAACCTTGCCCGCCGCATCCATGGCGCGCACTACGGCCTGATGTGCGGTCATGGCATCGGCGGTAATGATGAGCCGTACATCTTCGGGCGCGCGTTTGCGTGCTTCTGTCAGCGCGGCGACAAGCGTCGAGAGATCGTTGTCAAGGAGCATGCGGCCATCCAGGGCGTAGTCACCAGCTCTGTCCACCGCCAGCTCGATGGCATCCGGCTGTGTCTCCGCGGGTTTTCCGCTGGCCTCTGGCAGATTGATGCGCAGCTGCGTTTCACGGATGAAATTCGTGGAGACCATGAAGAAGATCAGCAGCAGGAACACAACATCGATCAGCGGTGTCAGCTCGATGCTCGCCTCATGTCTGCCGCGTCGACGCCTGGCCATGGTCAGAACCGCGGATCATCCCCGCCGTCATGCATGATGTCGGCGAGTTTTCCGGATTCCTGTTCGATTCCCACCACCAGTTCGTCCACGCGACGAAGGAAAAAGCGGTGGAACATGAGCGCGGGGATTGCAACAGAGAGACCTGCCGCCGTGGTGATCAGTGCCTTGGAGATACCCCCTGCGAGCAGACTGGCGTTGCCCGCACCCTCCGCCATCAGTTCGCGAAACACTTCGATCATGCCCCAAACGGTGCCCAGCAGACCAAGCAGTGGCGATATCGAGGCGATGATGCCAAGCGCCGTGAGGTAACGTTCCAGTTCGTGACTGACCTGACTGGTCGCCTCCTCCATCGCCTGCTTGGCAATCTCGTGTCCCCGCCGGTGGCTGGCAATCCCTGCAGCAAACACGGAACCAAGCGCGCTGCCCGTTCGCAACTCGCGAAGTCGCTGTGCGTCAATGTCACCGTTCTTCAGGGAGCTCCAGGTCCGGGCCAACAGATTGTCCGGTAGTACGCGTCTTCGCTGCAGCGACCAGAGTCGCTCGCCGCAGATTGCCGCGGCGATGATACTGCACAGGAGGATCGGCACCATGAGCCATCCACCCGATTGCACAATTTCCAGCATATCCAGTCTCCCCTGAACCGGCGGACGACCGGCTGCCGTGTCGGTTGTCCGCGTACGGACCCGGTTCGTTTACCCTGAGCCCGCTTCCTTCTAGTTTCCTGCGCCACCCTGTCTACCGTGAGCCACGGTCTACCAGGACGCACCCCGCGCCGTGATCGGCCAGAGCTCGCGGACGACGCCATCCGGGTCCATCACCCAGTAGACGTCGTGCAGGTTAACGGTTGGATCGCAGTGAGGCACGATGAAGCGCAAAACATCTCCGAGCGCGGGGGCCTGATCGCCCTCGGGCACGCGATACACGCCATGCTCGTCACCGGCGAACCGGTATTTTCCCTGACCTGGCGGTCGAATTCGCGGCGCACCGGCATCGGAGGCAAACGCCTTGAACCCACCATCCACGGTGACGGCTCCGACATCGCGAAGCGGATCGCTGATGACGGTGCAGGCCACCTGCAGTGAATTTTCGAAATCGTTGAAATTGTCGCCGTCGAGCGACTGGATTTCCATGTATTGACTATCCATGAACAGGTAACTGCCCACCTGAAGGTCGGTTATCTCGTCGACATCGACATCAATGGCATAGGTACCGGAACCACCGCCTGTCACCACCCCAGGCAGACGTGGCAGCACCTGCCGGGCAAAACTCAGCGCCTGTGACCAGGAGGCCAGCGAACGCTCACGACGCTCGGCAAACTCCCGAATGTGCATGAGATGTCCCGCGTAATGCTGGATGCCCGCCAGGTGGAAACGTGGATCGCTGTCGACACGGTCGAGGATCCGGCGTGCGACCTCCGGCTGCCGGCACCCGGTGCGCCCCATGTCCACATCGATATCCAGGACGATACCCAGCCGGCAGTCGGCAGGAATCCCCGCTTCCAGGACCCGCATGCCTTCTTCGCTGTCCACCACCAGCCACAGGCCGGACGCGCGGCGCAGAAGCCTGGCGAGCAGTTCGATCTTGACGGGGTGCGTGAGCGGGGAGGTCAGCAGGATATCGCGTACACCGGCGGCAACCAGCGCCGCTGCTTCGCCGAGTTTGGCGGCGCAGATGCCCACGGCGCCGTGCTCGAGTTGCAGTCGCGCAATCAATGGACACTTGTGTGTCTTGGCGTGCGGGCGGGCTTTCTTCTGCCTGGTGTGCAGATGCGCAGCCATGGTGCTGACGTTGCGCGACATTGCAGCACGATCCAGAACCAGCGCGGGCGTAGGTAGCGCCGTCACCGGCAGCGGCACCGGCAGGATCACCGGCTCCCAGGATCGTTGCAGGATCGTATCCAGCACCAGACTGTCAGTCACCGGCCCCCCTCCGGCAAACGCTCAACAGGAACGTTTGCGGTAGATGTTCTCGTAGCAGTAGTTGGTTGCTTCGACATAACCGTCGACGTTACCGCAGTCGAAACGGCGTCCACGGAAGCGATAGGCGATGACGCAGCCGTCCTGCGCCTGGCGCAGTAGAGCATCGGTAATCTGAACTTCACCATTTTTGCCAGGCGGCGTGCTTTCGATGATCGAAAAAATGTCGGGCGTGAGAATGTAGCGGCCGATGATTGCCAGATTACTTGGCGCATCTTCAGGCTTGGGTTTTTCAACCATATTGGTGACACGAACGAGTCTGTCGCTGATTGCTTCACCCTCCACGATGCCATAACTCGACACGTTCGCATGCGGTACTTCCTGGATCGCAACGATACTGCACCGGAACTGGCGGTACAGTCGGACCATCTGCGCCAGCACGCCTTCGCTGTCACCGAAACACAGGTCATCGGCAAGCACCACCCCGAACGGCTCGTCCCCGATGATGGTGCGGCCCGTGAGAATGGCATCACCCAGACCACGCATGTTGATCTGACGGGTATAGGAAAAGGTGCACTGATTGATCAGCCGGCGAATACCCTCGAGCATTTTTTCCTTGCCGGTGCCTTCGATCTGATGTTCGAGTTCATAGCTGACGTCGAAATGGTCCTCGATCGCCCGCTTGCCGCGACCGGTGACAAAGCCAATATCCGTAAGTCCGGCTTCGACAGCTTCCTCAACACCATATTGAACAAGTGGCTTGTCGAGAACAGGCAGAATTTCTTTGGGCATTGCCTTGGTTGCAGGAAGAAACCGGGTGCCATAGCCGGCCACCGGAAACAGGCATTTCTTAATCACGGGCGGTCCTTGTCGAATCGTCTGCAAGCACTTCATCCTAGCCGCGGGTAGCGCACGGTAACCGGAGTTGCTTCACAGATTCAATGCCAACGCGCCCCGCGCGCCGCGTGCGGTTAGTGCTGCGCGCGATCGGGGTTCGCGTCAGCGGCGAGCGCCTGCAGGAGCTGATGACAAAGCTCATCAATATGACGTCGTCTGGTTTCGTCGGAGTGACGATTCCGACGCAGTCCGCGCGCCAGATACAGCGCGCGCCGCATGGGATCGGTCTCCTCCCGCGGCGGGGATTCCATTGCCAGTGGACGGCGGGCGGACCCGCCATCACCGTCCGCACGGCCAGCGGACAGGGAAATGTCCGGTGCCGGATTCACCGCGGAAAAGAACGGAAAACCCAGCTGGCCTGATTCGTTCTTGGTCGGATTCGGGCCACGTCGTTTCATCGCCGCCTCCATCAGGTTCCCACCATCAGGTTTCCAGCACCAGTTAGCCACCGGGCGCACCGGGACAGCCGGTTGCTGAACCTGCCAGGGTGCCCTTCGCGCCAGTTAACCGGGGGTTACCCGGAAGTTACCCAGTCAGTTGCAAGGACGAAACAAGTCTACAGAATACTGTATATCTATACAATAGTTTGGTTGACAACCTCGGCATCGATACGGGCCACGGCAGCGGTAGCCGCTGCCGTGGCCACTACGTCAGCTGAATATCAGGTCACCGTTCCTGCTGGATATCGTCACCGTACTGCCTGGCACGTACTCGCCCCGAAGGAGGCGACTCGCCAGGGGGTTTTCCACCCGCTTCTGGATGACCCGCTTCAACGGCCGCGCGCCGTATACGGGGTCGTAACCCTCCTCCACCAGCTGTTCATAGGCGGCCTCGTCAATCACGAGATTCAGATCCTGCTCCGCGAGGCGCTTACGCAGCGCGGCAAGCTGGATATCAGCGATGTCGCGCATGTGCTCTCTCGACAACGGATGGAAAACAACAATGTCGTCGATACGGTTGATGAACTCAGGCCGGAAATGCTGGCTCACCACACCCATCACCGTGCTCGTGATCCGATCCGTGTCGCCGGCTTCGGTCAACGACTGGATGGCCGAAGATCCAAGGTTGGACGTCATCACCAGCACCGTGTTGCGGAAATCGACCGTGCGGCCATGACCGTCCGTCAGTCGCCCGTCGTCCAGCACCTGTAACAGAACATTGAACACGTCCGGGTGCGCTTTCTCGATTTCGTCGAGCAGAATCAGTGAATAGGGCCGACGGCGCACTTTTTCCGTGAGCATGCCGCCTTCCTCGTATCCCACGTAGCCCGGCGGGGCGCCGATGAGTCGGGCCACCGAATGCTTTTCCATGTACTCGCTCATGTCGATGCGTATCAGCGCGTCATCGCTGTCGAACAGCATCACGGCCAGGGCCTTGCACAATTCGGTCTTGCCTACCCCGGTGGGGCCAAGAAACATGAAGGAACCGTTGGGACGGTTGGGGTCTGAGAGCCCCGCCCGCGACCGCCGGACGGCGTCGGCAACCACACGGACGGCCTCGTCCTGACCCACCACGCGGCGGTGCAGCTCCTCTTCGAGACGCAGCAGCTTGTCTTTCTCACCTTCCAGCAGCTTGTCCACGGGAATGCCCGTCCACTTCGCCACCACGGTGGCAATCTCACTTTCGGTGACGCTCGACGACAGCAACTGACTCTTCTTGTCGGCTTCCGCGGATTGCGTCAGCGCCTTCTCCAGTTCGGGAATACGCCCGTACTGCAACTCGGACATGCGGGCGAGGTCACCCTGACGCCGCGCGTTCTCGAACTCGATCTTCGCTGCATCCAGTGACTCCATGATCTCCTTGGCGCCGCGCTGCGCAGCCTTCTCGGAAGTCCATATCGCCTCGAGCGACGCATACTCACTTTCGAGCTCAGCCACCGATGCCCGCAGGTCCGCCAGGCGCTGTTTGCTGGCATCGTCCGTTTCCTTCTTCAGCGCCTCGATCTCCATCTTCTGCTGGATCATGCGCCTTTCCAGCCTGTCCATTTCCTCCGGCTTGGAGTCCATCTCCATGCGGATCCGACTGGCAGCTTCGTCAATGAGGTCGATTGCCTTGTCAGGCAGTTGGCGATCGGTGATGTAGCGGTGCGACAGTTTTGCCGCGGCAACAACCGCGGGGTCGGTAATGGTCACTCCATGGTGCAGTTCGTAGCGTTCCTTGAGGCCGCGCAGGATGGCGATGGTGTCCTCGACGCTCGGTTCATCCACCAGCACCTTCTGGAAGCGCCGTTCCAGCGCAGCATCCTTCTCGATGTATTGGCGGTATTCGTCGAGCGTGGTCGCGCCCACGCAATGCAGCTCTCCGCGGGCGAGCGCTGGTTTGAGCATGTTGCCCGCATCCATGGCGCCTTCAGCCTTGCCTGCACCGACCATAGTGTGCAGTTCATCGATGAACAGGATGACATTGCCTTCCTGTTTGGCCAGGTCATTGAGCACGGCCTTCAGCCGCTCTTCGAACTCGCCCCGGAATTTTGCGCCGGCGATCAGCGCGCCCATGTCCAGCGACAGTACGCGTTTGTCCTTCAGACCTTCCGGGACTTCACCGTTGACGATGCGCTGGGCAAGACCCTCGACGATGGCCGTCTTGCCCACGCCGGGCTCGCCGATAAGCACCGGGTTGTTTTTGGTACGTCGCTGCAAGACCTGCACCGTTCGCCGGATTTCATCGTCACGACCGATGACGGGATCAAGCTTGCCCTCGCGCGCCCGCTCGGTCAGATCCTGGGTATATTTCTCCAGCGCCTCGCGCCCCTCTTCCGCATTCTCGTCCGACACTTTTTCACCTCCGCGCAGCGCCTGAACCGCCGCCTCCAACGCCGCATCCGTGACACCAAGCTGGCGCAACAGCCGAGCCACGTTTTCATCCCGCGCCAGACCCAGGAGCACGGTCTCCACGGATACGTACTTGTCGCCCTGCTTCCCCGCGCGTCCGTCCGCCAGCGTCAACGCGCGTGCAAGCGCCGGGGAGATGTTGATCTCACCCGTTGGGTTCCCCAGCTTCGGTAGCGCGTCGACCTGTGCCATCACCCGCTCGCGTGCCAGTGAAATATCCGCCCCGGCACGTGCCAGCAGTTTCTGGATGCTGGAGGGACCTGGCTCCAGCAGTACCGCAAGCACATGCATCGGCTCGATGGCGGCATGATCCTTGCCGGCCGCCAGCG
This sequence comes from Pseudomonadales bacterium, assembly GCA_024234635.1. GTDB lineage: Bacteria > Pseudomonadota > Gammaproteobacteria > Pseudomonadales > Azotimanducaceae > SYFY01. The sequence goes on from JACKNX010000004.1 coordinate 212,509, forward strand.
ACTGGGCGTCAGCCAGTGCGTTGCGCAATGCATTGGTCATTCGTTCAAGGCGCATGGCGCTCTCCAGAATTGTGTTACTGACGGTAAGATGTGGGCTCGAGACGAATTTTCAACGGTAAGCGCCGCTTTACTCCCGCCCGCCGGGAGGCTTTAGCGAGGGTGCATGCCGTGATGGAGTACCGGTGATCGAAACCCGTTTTGATGCGACGGCGCGACAGGTGAGCGTCATCCTGCGTCCCAACCAGCCGTGGACGTGGCGCGCCAATGTCTGGTTGCTGGCGGCACTGACGACCATTTCGCTGACGACCGCCATTGCCTTCGCGTGGGTCGGGTTATGGCTGGTGCTGCCCTACAGCGTGCTTGAAGTGAGCGTGGTGTCCTTCTGCCTGTGGCTGTGCGTACATCGAGGTTACCGTCAGCAGGTGATCGTGCTCGCTCCGGAGACGGTGCTGTTGCAAAGTGGTCAGCGCAGTACGCCACCCAGACTGAGCGTTGATCGCGTGTTCAACCGGTTTTTCGCCCGATTCCACGTTGAGCGGGGACGCCATCCATGGCGTGAGCCGAGCGTGCATCTGCGTTGTCAGGATGAACGTTTCGAGATCGGCGCCTTCCTGTCCCGCGAGGAAAGAGAATCACTGCCTGGTCTGTTGCGCAGCGGCATTCGCTACGTGGAATCCCGTGGAGACCAGTAGCGGAGCGGATCATCGCGCTGACGCGCCACCGCCGCCGGCAGGTCACTGCGCCAGCGTAGCGCTCCGCCCTGCGCCGTGCTGACCACTCGCACCCCTGCTCGCCGGTAGCGCGCGACGACACGCGGATGCGGATGTCCATAGCGACTGAAGCGCGCCGTGCTGATCAACGCAATGCGGGGACGCAACAGACGAATAAACGCATTCGACGACGAGGAAGCACTACCGTGGTGTGGCACCAGAAGGACCTCCAGCCTGCCTTGCAGCACCTCGCCCGCAGCGCGCGCCGTTGCCACTTCCAGGTCACGTCCGGCATCGCCGGTCAGCAGTACCGCGTGGCGTCCATTGTCCACCAGCAGAACACAGGATCGGTCGTTGGTGGTCGACGCGTTCCGCAACCTGTTGCCCGCTACCGGAATGAAGTCGACACCATTCCACCGCCAGGGAGGCAGTTCATGGCAGTCCTGGTCCGCGCCGGTGCCGGCACTGCCGGCAATTGCGGCGTGCGGAAAGCGTTGCGCCAAACTGCCGACGCCGCCGGCGTGGTCATCATCCGGGTGCGAGATCAGCAACAGGGTCGGCTGTGAGTTGGGCAGCGAGGCCAGACTCGGTGCCACGATCCGCTCTCCGGCATCAACGCCTGCCGCGCCGGGACCTGCGTCATACACCAGCGTGCGATCACGTGTTTCGACGATGGCTGCGCTGCCCTGCCCGACATCCAGGACGGTGAGCCTGAACTCACCCTCGGGCAGACGTGGCCAGCCGGGGGTAAACGCCAGCAGCCAGCAACCCGTGAGCAACACACGCACGCGCCGGGAAAGCGGCAGCAAGAGCGCAGCACCGGCTGCGAGTGTGACCACCGATGCCGTGTTACGTGTCGGGGTGAACAACCATACCGGCTGGACAGCGAGCCAGGATAACGCAGCGAGCACCCCGTCCAGCGCCACATCCGCCGCCCGGACACACAGATTCGCGAGTTGGCTCGACAGCCCCGAGACCAGGCAACCCACCAGCAGTGGCGGCACTACCGCAAGACTCACCAGAGGTACGGCAAACAGGTTGGCGAGCGCGGCCACTGGCGCCATTGATCCCGTCAAAACGATGAGCAAGGGTGACAATCCCGGCAGCAGCAGGCACTGCATGCGACAGACATCGCGCACACGGCGCAAGCTCGCGGGCGCGCTGACGCGGTTCGCGAACGCAGCCGTCAGGACCGCTACCGCGCCAAACGACAACCACAGCCCCAGACTCAGGAGGCTGAGCGGCGCCCAGCCGACTATCAGGAGGAAGACGCCGGCAAGCAGATGCCAGGGATCCACGCGGCGACCGCCCAGGCGCAGCAGGGATGCCGTGGCAAGCAGCGTTACGGCGCGCAGTGCCGGCACCTCGCCGCCGCTCAGCCAGGCATACCCCACGGCTGACACGCCGGCGGTGACGAGCCCCGCATGATGGGCGCGCAGGCGTGGCATGCGGCTCAGCAGAAGCCTCCCCGCGAGCGCGCCAGGCAGAAAGCCCAGCGCGGCCACCAGCGAGACGTGCAACCCGGAAACCACCAGCAAATGCACGGTTCCCGTGCGACGCAGCAGGGACCACTGGTGGTCGGAGATTCCAACCTTGTCACCAATTGCCAGCGCGGTCAGAACACCCGCGTGCTTCCGTTCCTGAAGTAGCAAGCGCACGGTGGTTCTGGCGCGTTCCAGCGGCGTCCCCGGTGCAGACGCGAGGAGACTGGCGTTGCGAACCCGGCCCGTACCGTGGATCCCGCGGGAAAACAGCCACCGCTCGTAGTCGAAAGGCGCGGGATTGACCGTACCGCTGGGCGGTCGCACCCTGGCGGTAACCGCCCAGTGCTCGTGCGGCTGTGGCGAGCCGGCATCAGGAGGCCAGCTCAACCGCAGGCGGTGGCCGCGATGGAGTCGGCACGCGGTATCGCTGCCGGATTGCTCTCCCCGAGCCGTGTCCACGACCTCCACCTCGGCCGTTTGCCAGGGCCGTGCTGCCTGCCAGGGGACAACCAGCAGGGGGCGCACGACGATATCGACGGTATCGTCCCGGCAGGCGTCCAGACGCCAGCTGACCATGCGCGCATGTTCGACGAACACGAAGCTCGCGGTCAGCACCAGGACCACAGCCAGGATGAACGCACGAAAATGCCGGCGGCGTGAAGGCGTCAATCGCGGTGTAACAGGCTTGCAGGCATAATCCATTCATGCCGCGCAACCGCTTCAAACGCTATCTCCCGACGCCTGAGAAGCTGCGCGAGATTTCCGTCTTACGCCCCCTGGGCAATCTCCTGTACAACGAAGACCTGTGGCATCTGAATCGTCGCTCAGCCGCCGGCGCTGCCTTCATCGGTCTGTTCTGCGCATTCCTGCCCATACCGTTCCAGATGGTACCGGCAGCCGTTCTGGCGCTGCTGTTCCGCTGCAATCTGCCCATCAGCGTGGCGCTGGTGTGGATTACCAATCCAGTGACGATGCCACCCATGTTCTACTTCGCCTACCGGCTGGGTGCGTGGCTTCTCGGTCATCAGACATCGGTGACATCCGTTCATCTCACGTGGGAGTGGCTCGGCTCCAACCTCGTCAACGTGGGGTACCCCCTGCTGTTCGGGTCGCTCGTCTGTGGCTGGGTGCTCGGTGTAACCGCCTTCGTGGTGGTGCGGGTGACCTGGCGTCTGCACGTAGTCTCGCGCTGGCGACAGCGGCGCGCCCTGCGCAAGGCCCGCGCTGCGGTCCGCCTGAGTAAGCCGTCAGAACCCGTGTAGACCTTCCACGGGATGCACGTCGCGGGCGCGACGGGCCGGCAGCCAGGCGGCAAGCAGACAGATGGCGCCTGACAGGGCACCGACGATGGCGAGATCCATTGGCAGGATGGAGACGGGGATCGTTGCGTAGTAGGTGCCTTCCAGGAACCGCACGCCGAACATCCCTTCCAGTACGCCAACGACGGCGTTGATCCGCAGCGCCGTCCAGACCCCAAACAACAGCCCGGCGCCGATACCCGCCAGGCCGATCAGCAAGCCCTGCCACAGGAAGATGCGGGACACCGTCGTGGCCCTGGCGCCCATGGTGCGCAGAATCGCTATGGCAGCGGATTTTTCACGGATCAACATGACTTGTCCGGAGACGATATTGAATGCGGCAACCGCAACCACCAGGCTGAGCAGAACAAACATCATGGCTTTTTCGAGCTGTACCGCCCGGAACAGATCCCCGTAGCGATCGGTCCAGTCACTCACCGGCCGGGACGGGTCGCGCAGCCGAAGTTCACTCACCAGCGTCGGTGCAAGCATCGGCTCGGTGAGCCGCAGTTGCACGCCGTGTTCTCCGCTTGAGCGCACAAGGGAGGCCGGCACATCGTCCAGCCGCACGATGGCAAGGCCGTAGTCCAGTTCAGAGCCGAGCTGGAAAGTGCCCGTCAGTTCGTAATGCAGGCTCACAGGACGCACCGCGCCCTCGTCGCTTCCGGCTGCGGTCACCGTTACCCGATCGCGACTCCTCAGGCCGACGTGACGCGCCAGCGGTGCCCCCAGCACGATGCGTCCCGGCGCCTCGAGCAGGTTGCTCATCGAGCCGGTTGCCATGTTTGCATCCACTTCGGCCATTGCACCGATACCGTCAGCATCCACACCGAGCAGCGTCACCGGTTGTACATCGGCGCCCCGCCCGACCATGGCGGTGGTTTCGAAGTATCGGAATGCGGCGCTGATGCGCGCATCACCAACCAGTGCTTCGGGCAGTTCCGTCGCTCCGTCGAGCACCACGTGTGGAATGGCGCGAAGCAACCGTTCGCGCAGTTCCTGGTCAAAACCGTTCATCACGCTCACAACAACCGTGAGTACCAGCACGCCCAGGAACAGTCCGACGACCGACACCCAGGTAATGAAGGAAACGTAGCCACGGCGCCCCGTGCGCAGGTAACGCAGCGCGATGTCCAGCGCTACGTTCACGACGTAAGCCGCCCGTTTTCCAGCCTGACAATGCGATCGACGCCTGCCGTGACATTCGCATCGTGCGTCGCGAGAAGAATTCCGACACCGCTCGTGCGGCACAGCGAGCGCATCAGCTCGAGTACGTGCGCCGCGTTGTCTGCATCGAGGTTGCCCGTGGGTTCGTCCGCCAGGATCAGGGCCGGCTGGGTCACCAGTGCCCTGGCGACAGCCACGCGCTGCCGCTCGCCTCCCGAAAGCTGCGCGGGCCTGTGCGTCGCCCTGTCGGTGAGCCCCACGGCCCCCAGCATGTCCGCCGCGCGCGCCAGGGCATCACGACGCGGCATGTCCGCAAGCCGCAACGGCATGGCGACATTCTCCAGCGCTGAAAATTCAGGCAGCAGGTGATGCATCTGATAGACGAACCCCAGGTGGCGGTTGCGAATCGCCGCCCGGCCGTCCTGATCGGCACCGGATACATCACAGCCGCGAATGCGCACACTGCCACTGTCCGCATCGTCCAATCCCGCCAGGATGTGCAGTAACGTGCTCTTGCCCGAACCGCTGCGGCCGACCAGGGCCACCAGTTCGCCAGCATGTATGGTGAGATCAACCCCATCGAGTACATGAACGCGAGCCGCACCCTGCTGATACCGGCGGACTATTCCCGTTGCCATCAGTGCGTGCACGACTGGCTCGCCGCCGCTCCTATGCTCATTCATGGGCAAGCACCGCCACGGGCCTGAGGCGCGTCGCGCGCCAGGCGGGATAGAGGGATGCGGCAACCAGCAGAATCAGTGTCACCACCGCAATCGTCAGGATATCGTCTCCGCGGATATCCACCGGCAGATAGCCGATGAAGTATTGACTCATGAGATCGCGCCCGCTGCCCGAGGCCAGCGCCGACACGAGATCGGGCAGCGTGCGCGTCAGCAACGCGCCTGCAAGCAGACCGCCAAGCAGCCCGACGCCGCCGAGGCAAAGGCCGAGAATCAGGAAGATCCACAGCACATTGGCCGTGCCACTACCCATGCTGCGCAGAATGGCGATATCGCCACGCTTCTGATCCACCACCATCATCAACCCCGATACCAGATTGAACGCGGCCACGCCGACGAGAAAGGACAGGAGCACAAACATGGTCAGCTTCTGGGTGACAATGGCCTGGTAAAGATTGCCCTGCACCCGTTGCCATGGGCGCACCAGCACAGTGTCGGGGGGAAAGGCCTCAACGGCAGCCAGATAGGCAGGATCGGAATCGAACAGATCCTCGAGCCTGAGCTGATATCCCGATACGCGGTTGCCCATGCGGAACAGCCGGGACGCATCCTGTATGTTCACGAACACGCCGCGGGCGTCGAGCTCCGAATGTGTGTCCACCAGCGCGGTCACCCGGAAACTGCGTTGACGGGGCAGCAGTCCCGCTGGCGACACCGTGGGTTGAGGGACCACCAGTGCAACCGAATCGCCAACCGAGACGCCGAGCTGACGCGCAAGACGACTGCCCAGCCAAACCTCGAAGTCGCCCGGCGCAAGGTGGGCATCGCTCACCGATAGATACTGAAACAGGTCGGAGACTGCGCCATAGCTTGCGGTATCGATGCCTGTCACCAGAGCTCCCATGACCTTGCGACCATGATTGACCAGCACTGCTTCTTCGACGACGGGCGATACACCACGTATACCCTCTACCTCGCGCAACGTTTCGAGCGTCTTCAGCGCGACTGTCTGCGGACGCTGGAAGTAGATGGTGGCATGGGCCGATACACCGAGGATCCGCTCCCGAAGTTCGCGTTCGAAGCCATTGACAACCGACAACACGATGACCAGTACGGCCACCGACAAAGCCAGTCCGATCACCGCCGCCGTGCTGACGACGGACAGGCCGCCCGTCCCGCCCGTCAGATAGCGCCAGGCAATCGCAGCGGCCAAACGTCGCGAGACGAGACGAGACGACAACTGAACGGCTTCAACGGCTGGCATGGTGCCGCGCAGTGTATCAGGCCGCTCCGCGAGCGGCCTGATACCGGGCCAGGGATGGCCCGGCCGCGGCTGCGACGCAGCGCGTCGCAGACGGCGTGAGCAGGCAACGCCTGCGTCGAACGTCAGCGGGCAGGAAGCCCGATGACGTTCAGGAAACAAACCGCCGCTCCGCGAGCGGCCTGATACCGGGGCGGCGGTTCACTGCGGCGGCGTCAATGGCCGTCGCGCTTGTCTCAGGCGACCGCTTCGCCGTCGCTGGATTCCGCGGCGAGCGCCAGGGCACCGGCTGCATCCAGCGCCGCCACACGATAACTCTCCGCGTAGGTCGGAAAATTGAAGACGTTTTCGATGAAAACGTCGATCTTCGCGCCAGTGAGCAGGCCCATCTGACCAATGTGTACCAATTCGGTGGCGAACGAGCCGACGGTGTGAATACCGAGTACCGTGCGGTCCGGGCCCACCACCAGCTTCAGCATGCCTTCCTGCGATTGCGCAATCTGCCCCCGGGCGATTTCTCGGAAGTTGGCACGCCCCACCACGGATCCCGGCACGCGCTGCCTGGCCTGTACTTCCGTCAAGCCGACGCTCGCCAGTTCCGGCACCGCATAGATTCCGGTGGGGATGTATTCGCTGAAACGCCCGGGATCGACGCCCAGAATATCGCAGGCCACCCGGCGTCCCTGCTCCATCGACGCGGAGGCGAGTGACGGCGGTCCCACCACGTCGCCTGCCGCGTAGACGTGCGGTACGTTCGTCCGTCCCGCTTCGTTGACATCGATCAACTGCCGATCGTTGACCTTGACCCCGGAGTTCTCGATGCGCAATCCGTCGAGCTGGGAAATACGGCCGAGTGCGCACAGCGCTTTGTCGGTACGGAGAACGGAGCCATCGCGGAAGCGGCTCTCCACCTGGCTGACGCCATCCCACTGCACGCTCTGCACATCTGCCTCACCAATGAACACGCCACCGTGCTTCTCGAAATATTCGAGGAATCGCGAGGTGAGGTCCGCGTCCAGAAAGCCGAGAGGCCGAGGGTAGCGGTCGATCAGCGTGACCTGTACGCCGAGCAGCGCGAACACGGAGGCATATTCACAGGCAATTACGCCGCCGCCCAGTACCAGCAACGTCTGTGGAAGATAGGCGAGCGACAGGATCGAATCGCTGTCGTAGATATTTTCGTGATCAATTCCCACATTGTCGGGTGTGCGCGGCCGAGAGCCCGTGGCGATGACGACGTAGTCCGAACGCACGATGGTCACGCTGCCATCGGTGTGGCGAACCCGCAACGTGTGTGAGTCCTCGAAACTGGCCCGCCCATGCAGAATGTCGATGCCGTTGCGGGTGAGCTGCGCCGACATGTACTGATCGTGCGCCTTGATGATGTGCGTCATCTCGCCTATCAGTTCCGCCACGCCGCCCTGATAGAGGTTGCGTGCGCTCTTGAATTCCGCAAATCGCTGACCGGCGCGATAGCGCTCCATGGCCCGCTCGCGCAGCGCCTTGCTCGGAATGGTGCCCTGGTGCACGCAGGCTCCGCCAACCTCCCGCGTCTGCTCGCAGATCACCACCTTCTTGCCGGCCTTCGCAGCCTGCACGGCAGCCTTCTGGCCAGCGGGTCCCGAGCCGATGACAGCTATATCGACGGTTTGGACACGCGTTTTCATAACACCATTGACTCCAGAGCGACGTTGATTTCGGCGGATTTTGTGAGCACGTCTTCGACGTCCTCCGGGTACAGATTCAGATGCTGCACCGCGTCGAGCTGGACCAGCGTCTCCGCCGACAATGTGTCCTGAAGCATCGCCACGGCTGCGGCGTGGCCGCACTCCACGCTGGCAACATCATCCTGGTTGGCATCGGCCTCGGCGAAGTGACCTACATAGCGGATGCACGTACCAATCAGAGGCGGCAGTTGCCATGCAGCTGTCAGCGTCTCCCCAGCTTCGCGACCAAGCACGGCCATGAGATAGCGGGCATCACCTTCCCGCAAACCGGGCTCACGGGTGCACAGCTCCACCGCGATCAATGAATCGCCGATGTTGTGCAGCAGGCCGCCGAGATAGGCGTTCTCGACGTTCCGTCGTGTCGCGCGTGCAAATTCTTTTGCCCACATGCCGGTGGCCAGACCCAGGCGCCAGGCATCGTCCATCAATTCCTGGAAACTGCCCTTGCAGGACATGGCGTTCTTCAGCGACGCCGTGAGTGCAATTTCACGAATGCGCACCATGCCCAGTCGGGCAATGGCCTGCTGCAGGGCCACAATCTCCGTCGCGCCACGAAAAGCCGGCGAATTGACGATGCGCAGCATGTGCGTGGCCAGTGACTGGTCTTTCTGGACGAGACCCGCCAGACGCGCGGCATCCTGCCCGTCATCGAGGGAGCTGGAGAGCACTTCCATCGCCACGTTGGGCAGTACCGGCAGCTTCAAGCGATGCGAGGCGATATCTGCCCGCAAGCGCTCCTCGACAGCCGCCAGTTCAGGGCTCGGAGGAGCCAGTTGTTCCGCGATCGAACCGGAAACGGCCATGCAGTTCACCCAATGCCATCCGTGGATGTTTTCAGCATAGACGAGATCCGACGACTGGCTACCCGCCTGTGGGCCGCCCGATGACTCCGGTGATTCGAGGATGCCTGAAGCCATTCAGGACAAGGCGCGGCTCGCGGCGCATCGCAGGTGGAAGGTCAAAAGCCACAAGGCAGGATGGGGACGCTCACCAGGCTGTTGAATGGCAGCCTGGCGGGCCAGCCGGGTATCGCTGGCCAGCAAGCGCAGCGAAAGGCCCTGCGTTAAACAAGTGGCCCACCAGATGCCGGTGACGGGAAGACAGTGGAGAAGGTTTGACGGGAATGCCTCACCGGCAGCGCCATCTCAAGGACATGAAGGGTTGAGAGGATCAGACGCGCGTCACGGTCCAGTCCTGAGCGCCCCAACGGGCGGCAGTGGTCAGAACTTCCGCTGGCGCGGCAGTTCGGAGGCGTCGTAGGTCAGCGCACTGGCTTCCGCGTTTTCGCATCTGGCCGGATTTCCGCCGCAAACCTCGCACACGGTGTCCAGGCCAAGCGACTTCATGCCGCCACAACTGCCGGCAATGGGCTTGCGTCCGAACAACACGCCAACGGCCATGGCGCCAACCACAATCAGCATGATTAGAAAAACCAGTATCAGGGTGCTCATGGGCGCCTCACGGAAGGTGCATCAGTTTCGCCATGGCGGGAGTATATCTGCTTTCGAAGCCGCCGGGCGTGCGCACCAGCATGTACACCGCAATGCCATTCGCCGTTGCCAGCGCCAGCCCGTCGTCTGGTCCGAGCACATCCAGCGCCGTTGCCCACGCGTCGGCGTCCGCCGTGGTCGGTTGCACCACTGTAACGGATGCCAGCCCATGGGTGATGGGGCGACCGCTGCGCGGATCAATGGTGTGCGAGACGCGTATGCCGTCGACTTCACGGAAGTTGCGGTAATCGCCGGATGTCGCAACCGCGGCATCGATCAGCGGCAGTACGGCTTCTACCCCGCCCACCTGCATTGCGTCCGGCACCTCGATGCCAATACGCCATTCCGCGCCACGGGGACCGGGCCCGAAGACGCGCACCTCGCCGCCCACATCAACCATGGCAGCCCGGCAACCTGCATCGCGCAGTTCGGCCGCCGCGGCATCCACCGCATACCCCTTGGCGACAGCGGACAGATCGAGAAACACCTCGTCAGCCGTGCGCAGGGCAGTGCCTGCCGGCAGCAGGCGGTAACCGCCATCGCCGGGAGGCTTCAGACGCTCGATGGTTTGTGCATCAGGCGCAGCGCCGGTATTGGTGGGGCCGAATCCCCAGGCATTCACCAGGGCGCCGATGGCAACGTCGAATGCACCGCCACTGGCGTCCCTCACCCTGGCCGACAGTTCGAGCACACGCCGCAGATCGTCGCTGATCGGCACTGCCTCACCCGCCGGCGTCCGGTTGAGCCGCATGAGACCCGAATCCGGCTTGTAGGTCGACATCTCGGCATCGATGGCAACGAGTGCGCCGACCGCGCCCTCGAATGCCTCTTGGTCCGCGCAGTCGCCGCTCATGCTGTAGTACGTTCCCATGACCTGCCCGTGCAGGCTGTGATAAGGCGAAGGACCGCAACCCGGGAGCAGGCCGAGCAGCAGTGAAGCAGCGATGGTGGTTGCGGCGCGTTTACGCGTATTCCGGCTCATCGCCGCATTAGACACGTTCCTCCGAACGGCACCAAGCCCATGGCCTCATTCCGTTGACAGGCGCAGGGGATTGGTTCAGGTTGCGCGCTCCCCACGGCCAGACGAACACAGGCAATGAACCAGAAGTGGCTCACGCCACTGCTCCTGATTGGCGCACTCACCGGCTGGTTGCTGGGCGAACTCGCCGGCGGCAACGAGGCGCTGGACTACCTCATGCGTATCGCGCGCGCGCTGTTTCTGGACGCGCTGCGCGCGGTGATTGGACCGCTGATACTTTTTTCGCTGGTCTCCGGCATCCTGCAGCTGTCCGCCACGCGTGATATGCGTCGCCTGGGCAGCACAACCATCTTCTACTATCTGGTGACCACGGGTATTGCCATGGCAATCGGCCTCGCAACCGTTACCTGGCTGCACCCGTGGACCGCCCTGCCCCCCCTGGCGGACGCCCCGCCGCTGGCTGCCGGCGTCACCCTCATCAACCAGTCGGATGCGGGGCTCGGCGCCCTCGCGGCAGGTCTGCTCAAGCAGATGCTCGTGAATCCTGTATCGGCACTGGCGAATCTGAATATTCTCGGCATCGTCACGAACGCAATGGTAATCGGTCTGGCGGCCCTGTTCGTGCTACCGGCGGACTCGCCCGTAATCACCTTCTGTCACCAGGTGACCGCAATCATCTACCGCATCGCCGGCTGGGCCGTCATGCTCGCGCCGCTCGGCGTGATGGGAATCGTCTACGGTTTTGTCGACGCGTTGCGTACGGACCTGCTCACCCAGTTGCTTACCTTTTCCGCCGTTGTATTCATCGCCACCGCGGTGCACGGATTCCTGGTCCTGCCGTCGCTGGCGTGGGCGCTCGGCGGCATGCGGCCGTCCCGGTTGCTGCCCTCGATCGGCTCAGCCATGGTGATGGCACTCACCACCTCGTCCAGCGCCGCGACCCTGCCCGTGAGCATGCAGGTGGCGGAGGAGCGTCTGGGCGTTCGCCGTTCCACGGCCAGCTTCGTGCTGCCGCTGGGCGCCACCATCAACATGGATGGCACGGCACTGTTCGAAGGCATGGCTGCCGTATTTCTCGCCTACCTCTTTGCAATCCCGCTCGACGCCACGGGCATCGTAGCGGTATTCATCGTCGCGATGATCAGCTCCATCGGCGCACCCGGTGTACCGTCCGGCTCCATGGCCGGCATGCAGATGGTGTTGCTGGCCGTGGGCATTCCGCTCGAGGCGATCGGCTTGCTGCTGCTTATCGAACGACCGCTGGATACGTTCCGTACCGCGGTGAACGTGGAAGGCGATCTTGTCGGCTGTGTGGTGACACAGCGCCTGGTATTCGGAGACGAACAACATGGCTGACCAACTGCTGCTCATCCGGCATGGATTGATCGCCGCCAACCGCGAAGGGCGCTGGCACGGGTCGACCGACTCGTCGCTCACCTGGCAGGGACGACGGCAGGCGAAACGGGCTGCAGCCCAGGTGCAGCGGCATCCGCCGGCTCCCACGGCACTGTACGTCAGCCCCCTGCGGCGTTGCCGGAGCACCGCGGCGCCCATCGCCGATGCGTTCGGACTGGAGCCCATCATTCACGATGACCTGCGGGAGTGGGATATCGGCGAGTGGGAAAACCAGCCGTTCACCGTGCTGGCCAAGGAGTACAACTTCATGGGCAAGATTCGCCACGATCCGCACTTCGCGCCACCCGGCGGCGAAAGCCTTGCCGCCGTCACGGAGCGCATGGTGGCTGCCTTCCGGGAAATCCACGCCTGCCACGAAGGCCGCGTCGTGATCGTCAGCCATGGCGCCAGCATGGCAGCGGCACTTGCGCATCTGCTGGACAACGATCCGCACCGCTGGTCGCATTACCTGACTGAGAACTGCTCACTGACCGAGCTCGTGCTCGATATCGCTCCGTACGTGAATTTCTTCAATCGCACGGAGCATCTCTGACAGCGGCGGGACGACACCGCCACGCCGCCACGACCGACGCGGTCACTGCTACGCAGGGCAGTAGCGCGGTGTCAGGTCCAGCACCTTGAGCAGGCGGCCAAAGCCGATGTACTGACCGATCATCATCCCGAGTTCCAGGATTTCCGCATCGGTGAACACGTCGTGCAACTGCGCGAAGAACGCGTCATCGATGGCATGATGGTCCACGGCGAGCTTCTCGGCATAGCCGAGCGCCATGCGTTCCCGTTCCGTAAACCGCGTCGCCTGCCCGGCATCGTCCAGCCAGGCAATCTTGTCTTCCGTCAGGCCTTTTTCCATCGCCGATGGAAAGCGCGCCTCCAGTCACGTGAAACAATCGTTGAGCCGGGCGATCTTGAGCCTTACCAGCTCTTTGAGCTCCGGCTCGACCAGCCCGCCCTGGTGCGCGGGGTAATAGAAGCTGAAATAACGATCGAACATCTCCTGTCGATGACCGACCGCACGCAACACCGAAGCATCGGCACCCGCGGCTTCCGCCGCCGTGACACGGGCGCGGGCTTCGCTCGACAGTTCATCATTCTCAAGCAAACGTATCCGGCTCACTGCAACGCTCTCCTGGAAAAGCGTCAAAGGCTACCACGATGCCAGGGACGGTTGCGGCGCCAATGCCCCTTCGTCATGATCCGGCAGTCACTCACTCGCAACTGCCACGGATATCACCATGACCGAATTCTGCAAAACCGAACAGCGCGGCCACACGCTCATCGTCACCATCAATCGTCCGGACCGGCTGAACGCGCTGCACCCGCTGGCAAATGCCGAACTGGGCGAGGTGTTCGACGGCTTTGCCGCCGACCCGGATCAGTGGGTTGCCATCATCACCGGTGAAGGTCGCGGTTTCAGCGCCGGCAACGACCTGCGTTACCAGGCGGAAGGTGGCAAGCGCGTACCCACACCACGCGGCTTCGGCGGGCTGACTTCCCGCTTCGACCTCACAAAGCCCGTCATTGCCGCGGTGAACGGCGTCGCCATGGGCGGCGGCTTCGAGATTGCCCTGGCCTGCGACCTGATCATCGCTTCGGAAAAAGCCCTGTTCGCGCTGCCGGAACCCAAAGTCGGGTTGGCGGCGCTGGCCGGTGGCCTCAACCGTCTGCCCCGGCAGATTGGTGTCAAACGCGCCCTTGGGATGATTCTCACGGGACGCCACGTCACCGCGGCGGAAGGCGAGCGGCTGGGTTTCGTGAATGAGGTGGTACCGCACGAGCAGCTGATGGAAGCGGCTCTCCGGTGGGCGGCGCAGATCGAGGAATGCGCGCCGCTGTCGATTCGCGCGAGCAAGGAAGTGGTCTATGGCAGCCTCGATATGGCGTCACTGGCGGAATCGATGACGCACAAATGGGATGGCGTGAAGTCGATGGTGGAGAGCCAGGATTTCATCGAGGGGCCGCGGGCTTTCGCTGAAAAGCGCAAGCCCAACTGGCAGGGAAAATAGGCTCGGGTCAGAACCGTCCTGCGGCGTCGGTAGCGGCGCCGACGGCTTCGGCAACAATCGCCACCGCCGTATACAGATCCGCCAGCGCCGGTCGTTCTCCGCGTGCCAGGATTTCCGCCATGATGTCCGAGCGTGGCACGGCGATGAAGTAGAGATCGGGAACGGTGGCGAACTGTCCTGGATAAGGCTGGGCGCGGGTCCAATGCTGCACGACGAACTCCATTCTGACTTCAGGGAGGGTCCGGCAGGACCCGTCCTCCTGAGTGACTCAAATTCCGTGCCAGACTAGAAAAAATCGCTAACTTATTGAAAATGAAAGCTAGTAATTCTCTATCCGTTGGCGCACCGATGCTCGGCGCCGGGCAGAAAGGGGCATGACTGAACGAGGGACGTCACAACGTGAACGGCGTCACGCGGAGCGCCGCTTCCAGCTGGACGTATCGCGCCACCTGACCCGCAATTTCATCACCCATCTTATTCACGGCATGCTTGGGCAGACCGGTTTCCGCCTGCTGAACGCGCCTACCTTTCTGCCTGCCTACATGCTGTTGTTGTCCGGGGGCTCCGACGTGATGGTCGGGCTTGCCCTGGGACTGCAGTCGCTCGGGGCAACACTGACCCCGTTCTACGGCGCCGGGCTGGTGGAAAACCGGCCGCGGGCGTTGCCTGTCGCGATGTGGGTGGGTTCGGCAACGCGCCTGCAGGTGCTGCTGATCGCTGTGGCGGGATTGCTGCTTCCCACCAGCTACGCACTGGCCACGATCATGGTGGCGCTCACGCTGTTCGGCATGTTCCAGGGCATGCAGGGAGTGATCTTCCAGTTCCTGATGTCAAAAGTTATCCCTGTCTCCCGCCGGGGCCGGCTGACCGGATTACGCAATTTCAGCTCCGGCATAACCGCGGCTGGCGTGGCGTATCTCGGCGGTCTCTGGTTCGTGGGAGACAATCCGACGGTCACCGGTTATTCCTATATCTTCCTGCTGGCGTTTGTCCTTACCAGCCTGGGTCTGGGTGCGCTGTTGTTCATGCGCGAACCCCTGCTTCCGGGCATGGACGGTCATTCGGCGCGCGAGGCATTCTGGCCCCGGGTGCTCGCGATTTTGCGCAGCAATGCCGACTACAGGCGTTTCGTACGCGCCCGTACCGTCGCCACCGCGGGCCGACTGGCGATGCCGTTCTACATCCTGTACGCCGCTGAGCATACCTCGCTCACCGGCGCCAACCTGGCCATCCTGACCATCGCCTTCACGCTGGCGGGCAATACCTCAAACCTGTTGTGGGGCAATCTTGCCGACCGCACCGGCTATCGCCTGGTCATCCTGCTGTCGCTCGGGCTGTGGGTGCTGTCCACGCTCGCCCTGTTCCTTGCCGACGGGCTCTGGGCCACCAGCCTCATCTTCGTTGGCATCGGAGCCGCATCGCAGGGTTTCCAGAACGCTGCGTCCAATATCGTGCTGGAATTCGGCGAGCGGCAGGACGTGCCGATGCGCCTGGCGATCTCCAACAGTACTTCGGAGGCCGCGGGTACGTTGGCAACCTTGTCTGGCGGCGTGCTGGCCAGCGCCTTCGGGTACGAGGCGGTGTTTGGCGTATCCCTGGTACTGCTTGTTACCGGTGGCCTGATGATCCGCCGCTTCGTCCCCGAACCCCGCGGGCGTCTGCCGTCCGCGCGGACGTGATGATAGGCTAGGCAGATTCCCATACCGGATGTCCAAGATGCTCAAGGTGACCCACAAGGATCTGATTGACCGGGCCATGGCTGAAATCGAAACGCTCAGCCTGGACGACGCCCATGCACTCCTCGGCCGGGACGACGTCGTGTTCGTCGACATCCGTGATCCGCGTGAACTGCAGCGCGAAGGCAAGATTCCCGGCGCGTACCATGCGCCGCGCGGCATGCTCGAGTTCTGGATCGATCCCACCAGCCCCTATTTCAAGGACGTCTTTGGCAGCGGCAAGAAGTTCGTGTTCTATTGCCAGAGCGCATGGCGGTCGGCGCTGTCGACACAGACTTTGCAACAGATGGGTCTTGCGCCTGTGTGCCATATCGCAGGCGGCTATCGCGCCTGGAAAGACGCCGGACTGCCGACGGAGGAAGTCCCGGCCCGCTGACCGGCGCAACGACTATGCGCGCACTGATGATCTATGTCATGGCCGGCATGGGCGGGTTCGTGATCATGTCGCTGGAATTGCTCGGCGGTCGCATCCTTGCTCCCTGGTTCGGCAACGATATCTACGTATGGGGCAGCATCATCACGATATTCATGACCGCACTGGCACTGGGTTACCTCGCCGGCGGTCGCCTCTCGCTGGATCGCCCCGGCCTGCGGCGTTTTGCCGCCCTGTTCCTGGCCGCGGCGACGTTACTGGCGCCGCTCCTGTGGTATGCCGACACGCTGCTGGCCTGGACCTTCGAGCATATCGAGGATCTGCGTTACGCGTCGCTGTTCGCCGCCACGGCGCTGTTTGCACCGGCAACCTTTGTGCTGGGCACAATTTCCCCGTACAGCGTTCGCCTGCTTGTCGACACGACACACCGGTCGGGTGCAGTGGCGGGTGGCCTCTACTTCGTTTCCACGCTCGGCAGCGCGCTGGGCACCCTGCTCACCTCGTTTTATTTTGTTCTGTGGTTCGAGATCAACACCATCATCGCGGCGCTGGCCGGCGTGCTGGCCGTGCTGGCGGTCGCCGGTTTCGCGGCGGGACGCCGATGAAACAGCTTGTCCTGTGCCTGATCGGCGCACTCTTTTCGGGTGCCGCGCACGGCAAGGTGCTGCATCAGGAACGCTCTCTCTATCAGAACGTGCTGGTGGTGGAAAACGGCCGCGAACGCTGCCTGCAGTTCAGCGTCAAACGCGACCTGAGGAACCAATCCTGCATACGCACCGATCACCCCGAGGAAATGGTGTTTTCCTACACGCGGATGATGATGGCCGCCCTGTTGTTGCGCGATGCGCCGGCATCCATTCTCGTTGTCGGTCTGGGTGGTGGGACACTGCCTGGCGCACTGCAGACGCTGTTTCCCGCGGCGCGTCTGGATGTTGTGGAAATTGACCCGGCCGTGGTGCGCGTCGCGCGCGACTACTTCGGCTTCATCGAGGCCGGCAACACGACGGTCCACACCATGGACGCGCGGGTATTCGGCCGGCGTGCCCGCGCCCAGGCTCGACAGTACGACCTCATCCTGCTGGATGCGTACAATGGCGAGTACATTCCCGAGCATCTGCTGACCCGGGAATACCTCGAGGAAACACGCAATCTGCTCAACCACGGCGGCGTGCTGGCGGCCAATACATTTGCCATCAGCCATCTGTACGATCATGAGTCGACGACTTACGAAGCGGTGTTCGGCCAATTCCTGAACTTCCGCCTCGAGGAGACCGCAAACCGCGTGATCCTCGTCGCCCGCGATGGTCTTCCCACCGCGGACTTCCGGGCCGCGCGCGCGGATGAGCTGCAACCTCGCGTGGCCCGCTTTGGCATTCGCCTGAACGACTATCTCGGCGCATTGGAAGGGATACGGGACTGGGATGCGGACGCGCGGGTACTTACCGATCAGTACGCACCGGCCAATCTGCTCAACCGCTGAGCCAGCTCACCGCCACGCCGCCAGCAACTGACGGGCGGCGACGAGACCCTCCGGCGTGCCGGCATCCACTCCGGGAGTCGCACCGAGCGGCACTGCGTGTACGCGCAGCCCCACCGCAATAGCCGCCTGGATGACGTCGCCGACAAACAACTCCTCGCGGCCCAGTGTCGCGCGGCAGCGCGTCTGCCAATCGACATCCGCCATTCGCTCATGCAGGAAGTGGGTGAAGGCCGGTCGCCATGCGGCCAGCACCCAGGTCATGGGGCGCGCTTCGGCGCAGGGTGACTTGATGCGCAGGCCCTGCACACGGTCACCGTCGCAAACAACCACGTCGACGCGTTCCGGGTCATTCGTCGGCAACAGCCCGAGCACCACGTCGATGTCAGCGTCGGCGAGTGGTGCGAGCAGCGCCGCGACCGGGGCGGTTGCCCGGAAAACGATATCCGGGAAGCCGAGCAGGCAGATCTGCCCGTCAAGGAATGCGTGGGCGGCATCCAGCGTAAAAGGCGTCCCGGCCGTCGGCGGAACCACCATCCAGGCCAGCGAGAGCCCGCGTGACGCGCCGTCGCCGAGCGTCTGCAGCAGATCCCATTTGCCCTGCCGGGTGACGATCAGGGCCCGCCGCACGCCACCGGCCGTCAGGTGGCCGAGCAGACAATCGATCAGACGCGCACCGGCAGGGTCGTCGAGGGGATAGATCTCCTTGCTGCCAGCGCCGCCGAAGCGCGTGCCGAAGCCCGCCGCCGGAATGACGGCGAGCACCTCTGGCGCGGACGGTGCGCCCACCGGGTTACTTGCCAGCCGCTTTCCAGTACTCGTCCCGCAGCAGCCGCTTGTAGAGCTTGCCGGTGGGATGTCGCGGCAGGTCCGGACGGAAGTCGACCGTGCGCGGACACTTGATGTGCGACAGATGCTCGCGGCAGAAATCGATCAGCTCCATCGCCAGTTCCGGACCGGCCTGATCCATGTCGCGTGGCTGCACCACCGCTTTCACTTCCTCGCCGAAATCCGGATTCGGTACGCCGAATACCGCCACGTCCATTACCGCCGGATGCGTGATCAGCACGTTTTCCGCTTCCTGCGGATAGATGTTCACGCCACCCGAAATGATCATGAAGTGCTTGCGATCGGTAAGGTAGAGATAACCCTCCTCGTCCAGGTACCCGACGTCGCCGAGTGTGCTCCAGCCCTTCGGGTGCCGGGAACCGGCGGTCTTTTCCGGATC
The DNA here is from genome assembly GCA_024234635.1 of Pseudomonadales bacterium. Lineage (GTDB taxonomy): Bacteria > Pseudomonadota > Gammaproteobacteria > Pseudomonadales > Azotimanducaceae > SYFY01. The sequence goes on from JACKNX010000004.1 coordinate 231,538, forward strand.
CTTGTAGTACTCGAAGACGCCGCCGCCGCCGAAATAGATGGTGCCCGACTCCCCTGTCGGCACCTCGTTGCCGTCGTCGTCGCAGACGTGCAGTTCGCAGTTGAGCGGCCGGCCCACGGAGCCTTTATGGGTGAGCCAGTCCTGGGAATTGATCTGCACGAAGCCGTTGCCCTCGGTACCGGCGTAATACTCGTAGAGCACCGGACCCCACCAGGCGATCATTTCCTCCTTCACCGGTATCGGACACGGCGCCGCGGCGTGAATGGCGCAACGCAGGCTGGAGACGTCGTATTTCGTGCGCACCGACGGATCGAGTTTCAGCATGCGCACGAACATTGTCGGCACCCACTGGCTGTGCGTCACCCGGTAGCGTTCGATGGCCGCCAGCGCAGCTTCCGCCTCGAAATGGGCCATCACCACCACCTGCGTGCCGTTACGCAGGCAGGCCATGGTGAAGTTGAGCGGCGCGGAATGGTACAGCGGTGCCGGCGACAGGTAGATCGACGTCTTGTCCATGCCGTACAGCATGCCGAACAGGTTGGGACCGTCCGCGCCATAGGGCGTCTCGACGAGTGCCCGGCTGATTCCCTTGGGATAACCCGTCGTGCCTGACGAATAGAGCATGGATGCGCCTTCCGCCTGGTCAGCAATCGGCGTTTCCGGCATACCGGCAATGGCGTCTTCCCAGGCGTTGTAGCCGGCGATGGTGCCGTCCAGCATGTAGAAGTGCCGCACGCCCGGCGTGCGGCCGATGAGTTTCTCCACCACGTCTCGTCGCGGCAGCGAAGAAATGAACAGCTTCGACTCGCTGTTGTTGACGATGTACTCCACCTCCTCATGCTGCAACCGCCAGCTGATCGCGGTGTAGTACAGGCCGGAGCGCTGCGCCGCCCAGGCGATCTGGAAGAAGCGCGGGTGGTTCTCCAGCATGATGGCGATGTGATCGCCCCGTTTCAGACCCAGTGACCGGAACAGGTGCGCCCCCCGATTGGCCGCGCGCTCCAGCTGGTCAAAGGTGACGGCTTCGCCCGTTTCGGCCATGACATAGGCGATGCGCTCGGGGGTCTCGGCCGCAAAAATTCCCGGATGCATGCGGTCATTCCTCCCGCGCGTCGAGATTGAGGGACGCGGAATTCATGCAATAGCGCAGGCCGGTGGGATTGGGACCGTCCGGAAACACGTGTCCCAGGTGCGCATCGCACGCGGCACACACCACTTCCACCCGGCGCATGCCATAGCTGAGATCCTCCTTCATGGCCACCGCGTCCTCGCTCACCGGTTGCCAGAAGCTGGGCCAGCCGGTGCCGGAGTCGTATTTGGTGTCAGAGTCGAACAGTGGCGTGCCGCAGCACTTGCAGCGATACAGCCCCGGTGTCTTGCTGTCCCAGTACAACCCCGTGAAGGCGCGCTCGGTCGCTGAGCACCGTGTCACTTCATACTCCTCCGCGGACAACAGCTGCCGCCACTCCGCCTCGCTTCGCGCGACCTTGCCGGCCGTTGCTCCGTCACTCTTCTGATCGCCGTCAGATACCTTCGCCATGACCGTCCTGCTACTATTCAACACAATTGCCGCCATCTTAAGCCGAGCCTTCCAGCCATGGAAACCAAGCGCCAGACGATCACTTCCCTGCCGCGCCAGCCGCGTGTCTTCACCAAGTCGCACAAGCTGGACAACGTCTGCTACGAAATCCGCGGGCCGGTGCTCAAGGAAGCGCAGCGGATGGAGGAGGAAGGCCATCGGATCATCAAGCTGAATATCGGCAATCCGGCGCCATTCGGGTTCGAAGCACCCGAAGAAATCCTGCGCGACGTCATACACAACCTGCCCACCGCCCAGGGGTACTGCGATTCGAAAGGCCTGTATTCAGCCCGCAAGGCGGTCATGCAGTACTGCCAGCAGATCGGCATCCGGGGTGTCGACATCGAGGACATCTATATCGGCAACGGCGTTTCCGAACTGGTGACGATGTCGCTGCAGGGGCTTCTGAACAATGGCGACGAAGTCCTCATTCCCGCGCCGGATTACCCGCTGTGGACCGCCGCGACGACACTCAGCGGCGGAATCCCCCGCCACTACCTGTGTGATGAAGGCACCAACTGGCAGCCGGACCTCGACCACCTGCGCTCGCTGATCACGCCGCGCACCAAGGCGATGGTGATCATCAATCCGAACAATCCGACCGGCGCGGTGTACGAGACCGCCATGCTGAAAGCGATGCTGGAGATTGCCCGGGAGCACGACCTGGTGGTCCTGGCGGACGAGATCTACGACAAGATCATTTACGGCAACGCCGTAACCACCGCCGTGGGAAGCCTGGCGGACGACCTGCTCATCCTGACGCTGAACGGCCTCTCCAAGGCCTATCGCGTCGCCGGGTTCCGCACCGGCTGGCTGGTCGTGAGCGGCGCCAAGGAGCGGGCACAGGACTATATCGAAGGTCTCAATATCCTCTCCAGCATGCGTCTGTGCAGCAACGTACCCACCCAGCACGCCGTGCAGACGGCGCTTGGCGGCTACCAGAGCATCAACGAATACCTCGTGCCCGGCGGTCGCCTTTACGAACAGCGCGAACTGGCCTGGCGTCTGCTCAATCAGATCGACGGCGTGAGCTGCGTGAAGCCGGAAGGTGCGCTCTACATGTTTCCCCGGCTGGATGTCAAAAAGTTCAATATCACGGACGATGAGCGCTTCGTGTACGACCTGCTGCAGGCAGAGAAGGTGCTGGTTGTTCAGGGCACCGGTTTCAACCACCCGCGACCGGACCACTTCCGCGTTGTGTTTCTGCCCCGGGTCGAAGACCTGGAAGACGCCATCGGGCGTATCGAGCGGTTCCTCTCGCGCTACCGGCAGTGACGCTCAATCTCGACGACTTCTGTCGCGACGTCGCCCGGGCGCTGATCATCCTGGCGGCCGTGTTTCCGCGCCCACGCGACCTGTTCGTGGAGGACGTCTACGCCGCCGAGGACACTGACGAATTCGGCCTGCACAGTGACCGTTACCTCGCCTGTTTCAACGCGCTGGTGTGGCTGCGGGAAGAAGGCTTCATCCGCTATACCGATACGCTGCGCAATGACGCCGTGGAGCAGGCGGTATTGACGGGGCGTTGTCTGTCGACACTGATTTTTCCACGCGGTCTGGCCGGCGCGTCGGCCAGCATCGCGGTGGACGAAAACACCCGCCTGCGCGAGTTGCGCGCCGCATTGCAGGAAGGCTCCTCCACCGCGCTGCGGCTGGCAGTGATGGCCGTGGTGGGTGAGGTGGTGGGCCGCGTACCGCACCCGCCTGCCGCTGGAACGTCCGCGCCCGAAGCGGTTGTCTGAGCGTCCGGGCTCAGGCCGCTTCGACCCGGTACAACAGCCGATCGTCGTACCCGCAGAGTACTTCGCGCACGCCCGCAAGCTGCGCATCGAGCGCAACGTCACCCGTATCCACCCTCAGCGGCCGACCGTCCAGCCCATGCAGCTTGGCACGCGTGGCCAGTATGAGGAGATCGTCCGGCAGCACCAGACGGCGCAGAAACGCCGGAGAAAACTGCTGGTTGCCGCGCCCGAACAGAAAACCCTGCGCGGCCCCGAAGCTGACGACTACGAGCGGACGCGAATCAAGCGCAAGCAGGTCCGCGGCCGTCACATCCAGTCGCCAGGCACCGTCGGCTCCCCGCACGTCCACACCCAGCAGCGTGCCGACAATGCCAAGTCGCTCCTTGAGCGCCAGCAGCGTGCCGCCCGCACCCAACGCCAGCGGACGGCCGGGGTTTGCCTCGAGGATCGCCAGTACGCCCTGCACGATCTCCTCGCGCGCCAGGCCCGCGTCTTCGCGACCGCCAATCTTGGTCTGCTGCACGAAACCACCGGCCCGGGGAATGCGCATCTCAGCGTACCAGCGGCTCGATGCCTCCCCGCGTCGCGCCGCGGCTTCATCAACATCCCGCACCTCGGCATCAACGGCTTCCATGAGCTGGCCCGATGCCAGGCCGTTGAGGAGTTCGGCGGCATTGCGCGGAGACGTCGCGAAGACGCCCGAGTGCATCTTTACCCCGGCCGGAATACCGACCACGGTCACCTGCGTGCCAACTACCGCGGCGATGTCACGGGCAGTGCCATCGCCGCCGGCAAACACGAGCACGGAAACGCCCGCGGTCAGCAACGCGCGGGCCAGGCGTCTGGTGTCCTCCGCGCTGGTGGTCGCCTGAGGCCTGTCCACGCACTGCCAGTCGACACCTGCATCGGCAAGCAGCGCTCCGCCCATGGCGCCGGCAGCTGCATACCAGGCCACCTGGGCCAGCGTCTCGGCTGAGAGGCCGCTGAGCATCTGCGCCACCCGTTCACCCGCGCGAGGCACCGCTCCCCGTCGAAACGCCTCCGCGACAATTCCGACACCATCGGAACCCTTGAGCGCAACCGGTCCGCCCACGCCAGCCACGGGATTGACGATCAGGCCGACCTTCACCATCCGGCCACCAGTTCGACGACATGCTCGGCGATGGCCAGGGACGAGGTCAGCCCGGGCGATTCGATACCAAACAGGTTGACAAGTCCGTGAACGTCGACGGCGGCTTCGATACGGAAGTCCGCCGCGGGCTCGCCCGGTCCCGTGATCTTCGGCCGAACGCCCGTGTAGCCCGGCTGCAGACGGCTGGTGTCGAGCCCCGGAAAGTACTTGCGAATGGCGCCGGCAAAAACGTCCCTGGCGGAATCGTCAAAGTGGTAATCGACGCCATCGATCCAGGCAACGTCTGGTCCAAACCGCGCCTGGCCGGCCAGGTCCAGCGTCACGTGCACACCCAGACCGCCCGGCTCGGGCATCGGATAGACCAGACGATTGAACGGCGAACGGCCGCTGTACGTATAGTAGCGACCACGCGCGTAGTACGGCGTAGGCGCCATCATGCAGGTCGAGGCAAGCGCCGGCGCCGACAATCCCGCACAGTTGATCACCGTGCGCGCGCGTAGCGTCATCGATTCTGCAACGACATCCACGCCGTCCGCCTGGGGCGCCAGCTTCTCAACCGGCGTATTCAGCGCCACCATGCCACCGGCAGCTTCCAGGTCACCCTGCAGGGCCAGCATGTAGGCGTGGGAGTCGATGATGCCCGTCGACGCCGACAGCAACCCCGCCACCGCGACCACCTGCGGCTCCATCGCCTTTACCTCCGCGCCGGTCAGCGGACGCAGATCGCCAGCGCCATTGATGGCCGCCTGCTGGCGGTATTTCTCCAGTTCCGAACGCTGCGCATCGTCAACCGCCACCAGCACCTTGCCGCAGCGTCGGTGCGGCACACCCCGCGTCGCCAGGTACTCATACAGCAGTTCCTTGCCGCGCACGCAGAGTCGGGCACGCAGGGATCCCGTGGGGTAATAAATGCCTGCATGAATCACTTCGGAATTACGCGCGCTGGTTTCCGTACCGATGGCGTCATGGCGTTCCAGCACCAACACGTCCCTTCCGGCCAGGGCGAGCGCACGCGCTACGGCCAGTCCAACCACGCCAGCGCCGATGACAACCGTATCAACGCGTTCCGTGCTCATTGCCAGTCTCCTTTCCGCAGCGCGTCGACGAATCGGGCGGCCCTGGGCGGCAGCCCTCGTGCCTCCCACACAGTCGCCTGGGCGGCAACCGCCGCGTTGAACTGCTCCCGTATCCCGCTCACCTCGGCATCCAGATCGTCCAGGGAGACGCGAAAGGGTAAGCCCGCGGCACGGGCGAGCAGGCTTTCCAGTGCCTGTACCGGCGCTTCCACGGCCAGGAACGCAGCCAGTGCCCGGGCATCGCGTGGCGGTGGCTCGTACCAGTAGCCGAAATCCGGACGCTGCCGACGCCTGGCGCCCGCAATGCACCAGTGCGCCACTTCGTGCAGGGCGCTGGCGGCAAAATTCTCCCGGTAACGGATCACCGCGCGATGCGGCGCGGGACTGGGCATGTAATACGGCGCCGCCGCGCCGCCGACCAGCACGACATGTTCGCTGATGGCAAAGGTTGTATTGAAGCAGCGCGCGACATCGGTATCCGACGGTTGCTCACGCATCGTGCACCTCCAGCGCACGCAGCCGGGCGAGGTAATCCGGCGAGAGGTAGGGTGCCCCTTCGAGCAGGTGCGCCACGTAGGCACGACTCGGACGCCGGCCGGAATGCCGCACCGCCCGGTTGGCGATGTAGGTCCAGGCGGCCAGCGGCCCTTCAGCGGTCTGCACCGCGACCACTTCGCGGCTGTAGTTGACCGGGGTGCTTTCGAAACGGTCCATCTTCAGTATTTCCACCTCGGACGCCAGTTCGTAGAGCACGCCTTCAACGGTGCTTCCGTGCGCGGGCGCGATATTGGCATGACCGATGTGCGCGTGATCCCGTGCCACCTTGTCGAACAACAGCTCATAGGACGGCAACCGCGCCGCCATCACCGCGACGACGACAAGGCCCCTCTCCCGCACCCGCGCCGTATTCATGTTGGAACCGTAGGCGAAATAGCGGTTCGGTCCGTGCCAGCTCATCCGCCGCGCTCGATCCAGTATTCAAGTACCGGCGCGACGAGGTTTTCGCGCAGCAGCCTGTGCCCCATGAAACGGCACAGGTTGTGGAAGTCCCGCGTCGTCGACGGATCCGTCGCCCGAATGTACAGCACTTCACCTGATGCCATGGCCCGCAGCCGGTTGCGCGCCAGGAGCAATGGCTCCGGACACACCAGCCCTTCGGCGTCGAGTGTCTGGTTGACGTGGGGTTCGGTCGGATCGGTGGTCATGGCAACGCCTTGTCGCGACTGTCAGCGGCGGAGGCATCCTACCAGCGTCACGTGGCGTGAAAAGGGGCGGACCTCCGTGTGTGTGTCGGAAATGTGCGGCCTCCAGCATCTGTGCGGCCTTCAGCATCTGACGACCCTATCGGTCAACGGCACGTCGAGCGGGGCGTCGATGGCATCGCACGTAGCGACGATTATGCCTGCACCGGTTCACGGGCACCGCAACCCATTTATCCAGTAGCCGTGTCGTGCCCGGCATCGCTCCCTTACGGCGGCGTGACGTATTGCGCTCGACAGGACCCGCTGTTCTCAGTCAAAGATCCCAAGGCGAAGTCGACCGGCCGCCTGCAGACCCAGGAGGCGCGGTCGATCTGCACTCAGGTCATCGGATCTTCACGTGCTCGTCGAATATGCCGAGCCGAACGCCGGTGACACAGTTCATGCTGCCGTCGAAGACGACGTAGCGATGCTGCGGATGCGAGTTGTCCTTGTAGGAGTTTCCCGACGTCAGGAGTCCGAGAACATTCACATTGCCTGAAAAGTCGACCCAGCCAATGAACACATCGTCGTTCCGCTTGTTCGAAAACTTGACCGAAACATCGCCGGTTGTCTGCTCGGAGGGTGTCAGGAACTGTGCACAGTTTGCGCCAAGTTGCGATGCCCCAAGCACCGTTCCGGCGGCGGTGGGGTTCAAGCCTCCCTGGGCCGGTTGCGGAGCAGCTGAAGGTTGGGTCTGCTGGGGGAACACGGGCGCCTGGAAGTTCGCGCTGGTTGCGTTCCCGCATCGGTAGAGCATGCCGGTCACACCGCCAAGCGTCACCATCATTGATGAGTCGTTGATCACCTGAACCTGCAGGAGAACACTGTTGCCGTTTCTGGAGAACACGACCTGGTCACCTCCCGTGACAATCGTGTAGTCAAAGATGTCCGTTCCCTCCCTGACCTGGTCGTTCATCAGGAAACCGAATCGTTCCACCGATCGGCACGCCATATCTTCCTGCCAACTGGAATTCCTCAGATACTGAGCGGTGACAGGCTGGGCAAACGCCGGCACACTTCCCAGAATCAGGGCAAACACCATCGCAGCCAACCCGACAATTTTTGCTTTCATCGTTTCCTGCTCCAATCTACTTTGTTTCCGAATTGCGTAGTGGTTACTCGGCGCATCTCGCGTACGAACTAGAAGTCGTCACCCAGGTCGTCGACTACATCGTCGACACTATCCTCAACACTTTGCTGGACACTTTCCTCCACACTCCGCTGGACACTCTCTTCCACCGACGTTCTCACCGAGCCCTGGATTTCAGCCGCAGCTTCGTTCTGAATTGCTTCCGCTATCTTCACGGTTGAAGTCTGCTGGCTCACCGTGATCGTCGAGGTAGCAGCCGGCACATCGACGGAAGGACCACTTTCCTCCAGACGCTGTTTCCTGTTCGTGGCTGCTGCAAAGAAGCCGCTGCAGAGGTTACCCGCTATAGGTTTGGGACAACTGCCGGATTCCGAACTCAAGGCAACGACGAAATCACGCTGCTGCTGTTCGTTGAAGCCCGATGCTTCCAGGAATTTGGAGATGATCATGTCTGCAGCCTCTCCGGACGTTTCCCACTCATGGAGTCCGGACCGGTTGAATTGTACATGGCGGTAGAAATACCGAGCCCAGGCTTGAGCCGGTGTCACGTCTTCATCAAATCGCTTACCGGGCAGCAGGCTCTCCCTGTCGAACCCCCAAAACACTCCGTCTACAGAGAGCGGTACTGATGCTTCCTTCTGTTTTTGCTTCACTTCCTGCGCCAGGTACTCGGCATAACTGGTCAAGGTACTCCATCCCTTTGAGTGTTCACGCACTGGCTCCGTAATTGACGGCCCCTGTGCATCCTTGAAAACGCGCTCATGAAGACCCAAACCATCCAATGCCCCATCGGTTTGCAGCTCAGCCAACATCCCGCGTATCGCCGCGAGCCCTTTCCCTCCGCCGTTCGGAAAATAATAGGGTTGCAGCCCCAGATGCGCCGAAAGGTCGCGCACCATCTCCAATGCGACGCGTTTGTCGACTTTGCCGTCTTCAAAGGCCTTCATGAGAGCTGCCTTTGCAACGTATGCCGCCCGTTGCTGCGCCCTGGCTTCGATATCGGCTACCGATCCCCCTTGGGCAGTCGACCCCTCGACTGCTTCCACGCCCAGATACGCTTCCAACAGGAGGTCTTCGAGGGCCTGGCGTCGCGCGTTGTCCATGTCCGGCGTCAGCACCTGTACCATGGATCCCCCGTCCCCTGTAGCCAGAGACGTAAATCTCTGCAGCGGCCGATCTCTAGCGGACCATCGAATGACTCTGCTCTCCCAGTCCGAGAAGTTGGGCTCTTTGCTGGGTGATTGGCCAACCGGTTGCCGTATTAGATCGTCACCAGAGGAACTCCAATGATGCAGAGCCTTGTTCCAGCCATCCTGCCAGTTTGCGTTCAACCCGGGTGGCGCATTGTCCTTGGGATAGGTTTCAGCCGTGGCCAGGTTCTGCACGACGGACAGGAGCTCGTTCTGTGCTTGAGGGCTCAACAGAAAATCCTTGGCGGACTTCCAATGGCTGGTCAGGTGAACCAGCAATCCTTGAAGAACAACCGGATTCTTGATGGCAGAGGTATCGAGTAGCTTGAGCGTCCTGTCGAGCCTGGATGGGTCTGAATCGAGGGAAAAGGTACTCTCATCCGGCAACGGAGACCAGATACCAACCAGCTGCGCTGTCACTGTCTGCAGCTCAAGTCGATTCAAAGGCCGTTGGACCTTTTTGCTGCCGTCCCAGTACTCACCCTTCGGGTGGGGTGTTTGTCCGGCAGCAACCAGGACCTTGTTCCAGACACCATCGTCAAGCAGCCATTCGCTATTGTCCAACATCGTGGAATAGGACGTATCATCTGGATGCGAACTGGCTTCAGACTCCGCCCTCACATTCTCGATGTAAAGCAGCCGCCGAAAGTCTGCTTCGCCCAGCCCCGACGCTCTGTATATTTGCGCGACCGCATCAAAAAAAGAATTCGAGCCATCGCCGACAAAACCAGATAAGGCGATCTGGGAAACAAACATTGGCACATTACTAAGCGATATAGCTGCGTTGAGCGCGTAGAGCGCATTTTGGGCAGCTGTGGACTTGTCCTCGCGGGACTGGGCCACCTTCAGCAGATTGAGTGCGTCGTGATAGGCATGAAGGTTACGCTCCCATTCAGATTGCGCCTCCTCCGCAAAAGTCGATGGGGCAACCAGCAGGAGGCCCGGGACCAGGACAATCGCGCAGAGCGCAACGAGTGACCGCCGTGCCAGGCTTGCAGGCAAAGCGCTGCGCTTCATGGATCTTCAAGCCTCGTGTTCACGTTTTCCATTTCAGGCCTGCAGTGGACATCTGCGCTCGAGTTGCATGCAGTTTCATCGCTTGGCCGGCAACGCGTAGCCTTCCTGGTCTGTCGGGCATACGCGTCGGTGGCGGTGGTGCGATTCAGTGACCGACGCGCTTTTCGACCAGCCAGGCGTTGATCAGCGGCTTTCACCAGACCTGTAACATAGGTGTGGCACGGGTCATTGATCGCCAGCTGGTGACGTGGCTCACTCCGCCTCAAGCAGGTCCAGAGCAGCGGCTTCCACCTCTTCACGAATGGCCAGTTCGACTGCATTACTGATCTGCGCCTTGACGTTATCACTGACTTCGTCGTGCATGTCGTCGATGACCACGGCCAGGTCGTCTGTCTGCTCCTGCTCCTCGGCGGCAACCGCGTGCATCGGGATGACGACTGCGCTCACGACCAGCAGAAGCGCGCCAAGGGAATGGTTTCGAATAAGAGTTTTCACGGGATTCATTCGTTCCGGCAGGTTGATGTCGTTGAAGCTCATTGGCTCAGAACCGTTTACTGACCGACAGCTCGATCATCGTCCGGCTGTAATCGGCGGAAGGTAGATTCGACGAACTGTCCTGGTACGAGCCAGTCAGGCCGACCGTGATGTCGCTGCGGGTCTTGTGCTCGAAACCCAGTTCAAACCGGGTGCGCTTGTCAGTGCGCTTCTTGCCGATGAGAAAATTTGTCTTGTCGTAGTCGTTGCGGGTGTAGCTGACGCCCGCGTTCATCGTCACGGGTCGTGACGCCAGTTTCAGTTCGCGTGCATAGTTGATACCGACCACATGCCCGCTGTAGTCGAGTTCGGCCGCCTTTGCGTCCTCGTCGGCGAACTGGTAGCTGAGTTTCACCTTGTTGGCGCCAAATTTCCGCGTAGCAGACAGGCTGACGCTGTTCGCGTCGGCGTCCCGGTCCTTCAGCGCCCCGTCAAATTCCTTCCGGGTGTTGGCGACACTGGCCACTACAACCGACTTCAAGGGCCCCTGCATACCCAGAAACGCGCTCGCCCGCTTCAGGGTCATGAAGCCATCCCCGTCGAGCCGATAGTCACCATAGCTGTAGTTTCCGCCCACCGTGACCTTGTCGATGCGATGCATGTAGGTCACGGACCCAAGATGCAACACATTGTTGCGGCTTGAGATGTCGTCGTACCCGGTGCCGGTGAAGTCGTAGGAAACAGAAAGCTTCCCGGCGTCGCCTATGTTCCGCTTGTACTCCGCACCAAGATTCACGCCGCCGGCATAGTCGGATTTTCCACCAGGATTCGTACCGGATGGGTCGACCACATTGCTGTCGCTACTCACCGACACGCCGACCTTGAAGCCAAGATCGCCACCGGCAACCGTCGCCGCATGCGCTGAAGAAACAAACAAGACGGCACAGGCCGCCAGCAATAGACACTTTTGCACTGATCTTCCCGCTTCCGTTGTAGGTTCTGTTAACAGACCGAACCGAAGCGATGCGACCATCTGGCCCCCTGCAACCATTCGGGCTTATGCAACCCTGTTGCACAGGGCACGCTATATAGCACGGGTTACGGGAAGGGGGGAACAGGAAATTCGCTGGCCATAGCGCGTCAATTTTTCGGCGGTTCCGCCGATCCGGAGGCATCCCAGTTCAGCCCGGATTTCTCCCTCGGACACTGAATGCGGATACCGCTCCACGGCCCCCCTTGACTGAAATCCGTCTTTCAAAAACTTCATGCTCCTCACTGGCCGGCCAGGACTTCCCTGGATTGACCGGACTGGATTGACCGGACTGGACGGACGGCACCGGACGGACGTGAACGGGCTGTCTGGAGCAGACAACCCTATCCGCTCGCCTTGACTTGCCCCGTAGCGAAAACCACACTCGAACCGCATGCCATCCACGCGGTATCCGGGTATGTCCCGCACGATGCAGTCTTTCCTGTCGCAACGCCTGACCGGGTTTCACAGCACGGTCGTCTGCCAGTGTTTCCTGTTGTTGTTGTCCGCTCCCGTTCACGCTGACACCGACATGCCCGCTCCGGAGCAACCGGTCGAGGTGCCCGCCAGTGACGGGAACACGACGGACTCCGCATCCGTTCAACCGTCCGACGACGACGCCACGCTCGGCACGGCGCTGGACCAGACGCAACCCGGTGACGAGCTCGATGCGCTGCGCGGCGCCATCGACGCCGGCGAGGCACAGCGCATCGAGCGCGAGATCACGGCATACATCGAACAGGTGGAACAGGCGACGAGCCGCTATTCGCCCGAGCTGATCAAACCGCTGGTCATTCTCGGCGATGCCCAGATGGAGTTGGCGGAGTATGAAGCCGCCGCGGAGAGCTACGGTCGCGCGGTACACGTGGACAGGGTCGCCAACGGCCTGCATTCGCCCACCCAGGCGGACATCGTCTATCGCGAGTCCGCCGCGCTGAAAGCGCTGGGCGACTATCAGGAGGCCGGCAACCGTGAGGAATATGCCTACGAGCTTCTGGTGCGCCGCTATGGCGAAGGCAGTCTGGAAGCGTTGCCCGCCACCTTCCGGCTCGCCGACTGGTGCATGCAGACGGACAACGTGCTGCTTGCCCGATCGCTCTTCAACAATGCCCGCACCATACTTCTGGCGAACGAGGCGCTGCACGGCGAGCAGGCCTATCGCGCGCTGCGGGGGCTTGCCGCCACCTTCAAGGCCGAGCGCTTCCCCACCCTGTACCAGCGCGCGGAAACCGATACGCTGGACGATGACGACGACTTTTCACGCGCCTCCCGTTACGCCCCCCTTGGTCAGGCCACACAACTGCCGCTCATGCTCAACAGCTTCCCCCTCGGCGAGAAGTCACTGAACCAGATCGTGACATTGATGCTGGTGGATCCGGCGTCGACGCCAGGGCAGCAGGCAGATGCCATGACCGATCTGGCGGACTGGTACCTGATGTTCGACCATCCGGAGAAAGCGCTGCCTCTGTACGTGAAGGCTGCCGAGCAGTACGCAATTGCCGACCCGGGCGCACCGGCAGCATTCAGTGCGCCGACGCTGCTGTACTTCCCGCTCCCACCTCCCCTCAAACCGCCGCCGGAGAGCAAACGCGGGCCACCGATGGAGGGTTTCGTGCAACTCACCGTGACCGTGAAACCGGACGGCACCGTCACGGACATGGTGACCGTTGCGGACGCACCCCACAACGCGATGGAGTTCCGGGTTCGGCGCAGCATGAAGATCGCCCGTTATCGCCCCGCGATACAGGATGGCCAGTTCGTCGGTGCCGGGGGATTGGCCTTCGAGCACCGCTATCCGTGGTTCGCGCCGCTGCCCGACCAGACCGGTTCAGACGACGCGACAACACCAGATACGGACACCAGCGCCGCGGACGCGCCAGCCGACATGCAGAAGCGGCGGGCAGTGGTGCACGATGCGCTTCCAGTGACTGACCCGGTCACGCTGGAACCGACCGCGCCCACGGACACGCCCGTCGGGGATACCGACGACAACGGCGACTGACCCAACACATCACGCCGCGGGAACTCCGCGGGCTGGCGCGCCGGTCAGCGGACGTTCAGTGTCAGTGCACGAACATCGATGTCGCGCAGACTGACGCCAGCGCTTTGAACAGGAATGGTAACCGCCATGCAGACCGACAACCCACGCGCCTTTCATTGGCTACTCAACGTACGCCCGCTGGCGATCCTTACCTGCAGCCTGATTGCCGCAGCGTGTGCCCCCGTCACCTCGCTGCCGACGCCCTCGGTCCCTACCCCGCCATCGAGTTCCAGTTCCTCCAGCAGTTCCGGGCTACCCAATCCGGGCGGCATGCCGAGCCCCGGTGGGCTGCCGGCACCGCCCGGCATGCCAGGTCCGACGGGCACACCTGGCACGCCTGGCACGCCTGGCATGCCCGGTGAATCCGGTGCCGGCAACCAGGGCCAGGAAACTGGATCTGGTGGCAGTAGCGGCCCCATGAGTTCGTCGCAGCTACCGGATATTGGCGGCTCGCCAGGTGGCGGCACCGGTAGCGCGGGTGGTTCGCTGCCCGACTCCGGCAGTGCAGCAGGCGAAAGCGGCAGCGCCGGAGCCAGTACTCCGCCAACCTGGGACAGCCGCGCCCAGACCGCCGGCAATGGCGACTGGGATGCCAGCAACCAGTTGCCGGAACTGCCGGGCGGTGGCCCAAGCTCCGGCAGCAGCGACCCCGCGGGCACCGCCGGCGAGCCGGGGAAAGGCGGCGCCACCGGCGAACTCGACCAGGTTCTGCAGGATATCGATGGCGGCATCATGGCCGAGCGCGGCGCCATTCAATCCCGTGCAGACCGGACGGCAGGCAACAGCTCGGCGCCGGATCCCTCGGCAGTCGCCGGCACCGGATCGGGCGGGAACAGGCCGTCTGGAGGCGACAGGCCATCCGGAGGGGGTGACGCCGCCGAAAACGACAGCGGCCAGCCCGCACCCGGCAGAATTCCCACCGTGGCCAAGGCACCAAGTGCGCCTGGCCGACTCGGCGGCGTGCCCAAGGACGTGGCGGACGCGCGCGACGATGACATCATCGCCCGTCAGTTGCGGGAGGCGGCGATGGCGGAGACGGATCCGGAAATCCGCGAAAAACTGTGGGAGGATTACCGCCGCTACAAAGGGCGGTGACAAAGCACCAGACACCAGAACCGGCTGCCGGCAGCAGCGGCTCACCGGAGTGGATTGACGCGATCATGCAGATGTACGAACCACCAGTCACAGCGGGCATCGCGCGCGAACTCCGCCGGGGGCTCTGGCCCCTCACGCTGCTGTGGCTGCTCGCCGGGTGCGTCACCACCGAAGTGCGCACCGTGGACATGACGCCGCCGGCCCAGGACCGCACGGCGCAGCCCGAGGAGCTGTTGCTGGATGTTGGCATTGCCGCATTCGATGCCAACGTACCCGATGACTACGACGAACAGATCGACCGGCTGATCCAGCCCGAAATCCGCCGCGCCGAGTCCAACTACATGCCCTATGTGGCCAAGAACCTGTTGCAGAGCACCGGTAACTGGGGGGCCGTACGCGTCGTGCCCGTCCCCACCGATGCGGTGGATGTGACGGTCACGGGCCGTATTCTCGAATCGCATGGCGAGCGACTGCGGCTTGCGCTGAAAGTGCAGGATGCGACCGGACGGGAGTGGTTCGAGAAGGAATACAGCGCGCTGGCCAGCAAATATGCCTACAGCGATTCGATGCCGCCGGGAACCGACGCCTTCCAGGGTGTGTACCGGGACCTGGCCGATGACATGCTGCACTATCGACAATCGCTCACCGAGGCGGACCTGCGTCGCATACGCGCCACCGCAGAGATGCGATTTGCGCGCGGTTTTGCGCCCGATGCCTTCGGCGACCATGTTGTCACCGATGCCAGCGGCAATGCGCAGCTCACGCGACTGCCCGCGGAGAACGATCCCATGCTGGAACGGGTGCGACGCATTCGCGAACGCGAATACCTGTTCATCGACACCCTGGATGAGTACTACGCGGAGTTCTACCGGCGCATGTACCCGTCCTACCAGGGGTGGCGGGCCGCGAACTACGTGGAAACGCTGGCCTACCGGGATCTGAAGGCGCAATCCAACGCCCGGTTGCTCGGCGGAACGCTGGCCATCGCGTCGGGTATCGGCGGCATCTACGGCAGCGACAACGCGTTCGTCGACGCAACGGGACTGCTGGCGATTCCGGCCGGGGTCACGCTCATAAAGACCGCGGTCAATAAAAAGAACGAAGCGGCAATGCACGCCGAACGGATGCGGGAGGTGGGCACCTCCGCCGAAGGCGAGCTCATGCCCTACACCATGGATCTGGAAAACCAGACGGCCACCTTGCATGGTTCCGTCTCGGAACAGTACCACCAGCTCCGCCGTATCCTGCGGAAGCTGTACTACGAGGACATGCAGTTGCCCGCGCCCCCGGACGTTGATGAAGATACCGGTGACGGGGCCACCGGATCGGCTGACTTCGACGACACACTCACCCCGGACGGCCAGGGCGGCGCACGCTGACGGGGCATGGCCGAACCACCTGTTGTCATCAAGCCCGTCGCGCCACCGCTGTCGCATCTGCGCAGCGAACGACGCGGCAGGGATCTGCTGCGACCGGCCCTGCTGACGGTCGTGGCCACTGTGCTTGTCGGTGCACTGGTGTGGGTCTTCACCGTGCGTGCGCCCACGCCCGTTGCCAATCCGCCCCCTACGCCGGCTTCGGCGGCGGTTCAGGCAACCGACAATCCGCCGCGTGACGCCGCCGCCGGGAAGGAGCTCGCACCGTTCGCCAGCCTGGAATATGAACGCCAGCTTGCCGCCGCAAGAACGCAGCTTGAAGCACTGGTGCAGGTACAACTGATGCTCAAGGAGTCGATGCAGGTCGGCGCCTGGGGAGCAGCCGCCTACCAGGCGGCCATGGATCGCGCGACCGAAGGCGACGTGGCCTTTCAGGCCAGGGACTATGAAGCCGCCTCCGCCGCCTATGCGGACGCCACCCGGCAGTTCCAGTCCGTATTGCAATCCGGACAGGAACGTTTCGAAAAACATCTTGCCGACGGCAACCGCGCCCTGGCGGCCCGCGACGCTGACGCCGCCAGCATCGCCTTCGCCGCGGCCCTCGTGATCCGCGCCGATGATACCCGGGCGCTGGCGGGCCAGGACCGCGCGGCAAAACTGCCCCGCATCAATGAACTGCTTCGCCAGGCCGCCAACGCCGAACTGGCCGGCCGCTTCAACGACGCCCTTGCCCTGTACGACGAGGTGGCCGCCATCGACCCGGCCACATCGTCGCTGGACGAACGCCGCGCCCACGTTGCGTCCGAGACCCGCACGCAGCGTATTCGCGACCTGCTGACCACGGGGTTTGCCGCGCTGGAGGCGCGCGAGGTGGGCAAAGCGCGTACGGCATTCAATGCAGTGCTCGCGCTGGACCCGGACAACGCCGTTGCCAACGGCGCGCTGCAGCAGGCAGCGAACACCGGTGATTTTGACCGCATCAAGGCCGGCGAAAAGCGCGGCACCGACGCGGAGGCGCGGGAGGACTGGGCTGCCGCGATCGCCGCGTACGAGCAGGTGCTGGCCATTGACGGTGCCATCGAGTTCGCCCGCACGGGGCTGGTACGGGCACGAGCGCATGCCGAGGCGATGCAAGCACTCGCCGCCATCGAGGCCGAGGCAAGGAAACTGTCCTCACCGGCCCGATTCGAGGCCGCCCGGCAGACGCTGGCGTCCGCGCGTCGACAAGCTCCCCTCGGACCGCGGCTCCGGGCCCGCATCGACGCCGTCGAGCGATTGCTGCAGCGGTATGAGACCCCCGTTGACGTGACCCTCACCTCTGACGGGCAAACCGACGTGATGCTTTCCACGGTTGGCGCGTTGGGTCGATTTTCCACGCACACCGTTGCTTTGCGCCCCGGCGAGTACACGCTGGTCGGCAGCCGCCCCGGCTGTCGCGACGTGCGCCGCACCCTGCTGGTGGAGCCGGACATGCAACCAGTGTCGGTGCAATGCGAGGAGCAACTCACGCCATGAACACGCCCCGGGACAACGGCGTGCGCATCACGGCCACCGGTTATCAGCCCTACGTTGCCGAGCGTACACGTCGCGGCGTTCGCCGCTGGCAGATTGTCGTTGGCGTCGTGTTGCTGGTGGTCGCCGGCCTGCTGGCCTTTCTGTTCACCGCGCGCTCCGTGGCGCTGGATTTCTCCGCGCCGGCGGAGGACGTCTCCGTGCACGGCGGCCTCTCGTTCGAACTCGGCGGTGTCTGGCTGCTGCTGCCTGGCGACTACACGATCGAGGCGCACGCTGATGGCTACAAGCCGCTCAACGCCGCCATCACGGTCGGCCCCGAGCGCAACCAGCGGCATTCGCTGACCTTCATTCCGCTACCGGGAATTGTCACCATCACCAGCGAGCCTGCCGGCGCATCGGTATTCATTGACAGTGAGGCTGTCGGCGCAACGCCGCTTGAGGCCATTGACGTCGAATCAGGCAGTCGCGAAGTGGTGCTGCGACTTGCCCGCTACGAAACACAGGCGCAGGTCCTCGACGTAACGGGGCATCGCACGAAGCAGGAACTGGCGGTGACACTCCTGCCCGATTGGGGCGATGTCACCGTCAGCAGCGATCCTTCGGGCGCCCGCGTGCTGATTGACGGCAACGACTCCGGCATCGTTACGCCCGGGGTCGTACCGGTTCCTTCCGGGGAACGGGAAATAGCGGTGACGCTCGACGGTTACCGCACCGCGCGTCAGCGTATTGTCGTGGCGGCGCGTCAGGCGGATACACTGCCGCCCTTCCAGCTGGTACAGGCCGATGCCGCCCTGCGCATCACTTCCTCCCCAGCCGGTGCGGGCATTACCGTCAACGGCAAATACATGGGCCAGACACCGCTGGATCTCGAACTCAGCAGCGGCGTCAGCTACCGGCTGGAGGCGTACCTGCGCGGGCACCGCAAGGCGGCTGTGACGGCGGTACTGGCGCGGGGTGAATCGCGACCCATCAGCTTTCCACTCGTTCGCGAAATGGGCAACGTGCGCATCGTGGTCGAGCCGGCCACGGCGAGGGTTACGGTGAACGGCCGCGCGGTGGACATAGCCGCGGGTCCGCTCTCCCTGCCCACGGAGCCCCAGAACATTGCCATCAGCCTGGACGGCTATGCCGGCTACACCACCACCGTGACGCCGCGCGCAGGCCTGACGCAGAGCGTGAAGGTGCGCCTGCTGACGGTGCAGGAAGCCCGCCTGGCACAACTCAAGCCGGAGTACGCCAACAGCGCCGGCCAGCACATGGTGCTGTTCAAGCCCTCGCACGTACAACTGGGCGCCTCCCGGCGTGAACCTGGACGCCGCGCCAATGAAGCAATTCGGGAAATCGATCTGAAACGGCTTTTCTACGTCGGCAAATATGAAACCACCAATGCGCAGTTCCGGCAGTTTGCTTCCGGCCACGACTCCGGCGAGTTCGAAAACAACACCCTGAACAAGGACCTGCAGCCTGTTGTCAATGTCACCTGGATCGACGCGGCACGCTTCTGCAACTGGCTCTCCGACAACGAGAATCTGCCCCGCTTCTACCGCGAGCAGGCTGGGGCCATCACCGGTATCAATCCCGACGCCACCGGCTACCGGCTGCCCACTGAAGCGGAATGGGCCTGGCTGGCCCGCCACGTGGCCGATGACAAACCACAACTGCGCTTCCCCTGGGGCGATGCCATGCCCCCACCCGATCGGCAGGGCAACTACGCGGACCGCGCCGCATCACACATCGTCGCCCGTGAAATATTCCAGTACAACGACAACTTCGTGGTTACGGCACCCGTTGGCAGCTTCAAGCCCAATCACAAGGGGCTCTACGACATCGGCGGCAACGTAGCGGAGTGGATCAATGACTGGTATGCCGCGGGGGATCAGGCGGGCACCGATCCCCTGGGGCCCGCCAGCGGCAAGTTCCACGTGATCAGCGGTTCGAGCTGGATGCAGGGCACGGTCACCGATCTGCGGCTCGCCTACCGGGACTACGGCACCGATGCACGGCCCGATCTGGGTTTCCGCGTCGCGCGCTTCGCGGAGTGATCTGACATGTCAACCCACCCTCGCCTTCCGACCCTTCCCATCGTATCGATCACCCGCCGCGAGCTGGCGCTCGTGCTGCTGCTTGCCACCTCGCCCATGCAGGCCGTCAGCCAGGACGCCTCTCAGGCACCGCCACATGCGGACGCCGGGCAGGCCAGCAACGACAGTACGTCGGCGACGCCTGCGCAGGCGGACAGCAACCGCGATGAGACCGGAGCGCCTGCGAAGTCCGCGGCGAAGCCGTCGCCCGACCAGGAATTCACCCCCTCGGAGAGTATCTCGGAGGATTTTGCCGTTTCGTTTCCAGTGGACATCTGACCATGCAACGCAGGATTCCGTTCGAACTCGTGTACCAGCTCAGCGCGCTGGTGCTTGCCATCATCCTCGTGCACCTGGTGTACGTGACGCTGATACGTCCCAACGCGGAGGCCATCCTGCAGGCGCAGGCGGAACTCGCCGCCAGCGGCCAACCCTACGTACAGGACCGCTCCCTGTACGTTGTCCTTCGCGACTACGAGCAGGAATCCTGTTTCGTGCTCATGTTCTGGGCCATCGCCATCATGGGTTACAAGGGCCGCCAGAGCCTGCGTGAGCGCGCCCTCCTGAACGAAGATGTTCTGCACGTCGCCGAGGGCATGAGCATCCTGCCGGAAGATGCCCGCCAGTACATCCGGCCGCTGCAGGCGCTGCCGGACGCCGTACAGCACTATCTGGTGCCGCGCGCACTCATGGCGGCGTTGCTTCGTTTTGCTTCCACGCGCAACGTGCACGATGTCGCGGAAGCGGTGAAATCCGTCTGCGAAACGGAGTCCGAACGGCTGGAGAGCGAATTGTCCATGGTGCGCTACATCGCCTGGGCCATTCCTTCCATCGGCTTCATCGGTACGGTGCGCGGGATCGGCGAAGCGCTTGGACAGGCATACAAAGCGGTGGAAGGCGACATCTCCGGCGTCACGGCCAGCCTCGGCACAGCCTTCAACTCCACACTGATCGCGTTGCTGATCAGTATCGTCATCATGTTCCTCATGCACCAGTTGCAGCTGCTGCAGGAGCGTCTCGTGCTGGAAACGCAATCCTATGCCGACCTGCACCTCGTGCGACACATGCAGGTGCGGGGAGACTGAGCCATGGCCGCCATTCTGGATCTCGACGACTGGCTGCTGTCCGTACAGGTGGATGGGCAGCTCGTGTACCGGCAGCCGGCGATTGCCCTGGATACCGGCAGCGGCATCGTCTTCGGCGAGCGCGCCGCGTCCGCCAGTCGCACGCAGCCCCGGCAGGTCAGCGCCACCTTCGTGTCGAGACTGTCCGGCGAGCCTCTGGCGTCCCCCTTTCACAGCGCACGCAATCACGCGGATGTGCTTTACCAACAGCTCCGGCAGCTTGCCGCCAGCATCCCTGCCCTGACGACCATGCCGGTCCTGGTCCTCGTTCGCGGCGCGATCACCCCGGATCAGCTTGGGCTGTTTCTCGGTGTTGCGGGTGAATGCGGAATGCGCGTGGGCGCCTTTGTCGATCGGGTGGTGGCGTCACTCGCCAGCCTGGGCGAGCGCGGTGATCTTGTCTGTCTGGAGCTCGGTGCGGACAGCGGTGAGCTGGGCACGATCCGGATCGATGACATGGCAACGCGTCAGCACGTTCGGGACTTTCCCGGTCAGGGGCTGAGTCAGCTGCTGGACGGCTGGGCGAATGTCATTGCGGATCATTTCATTCGCGACACCCGTTTCGATCCATTACATGCCGCTGCCACGGAGCAGCAACTCTACGACGCGGTGCGCGCCTGGTTTGCAGCGGGCCGGCCGGACGAGTCGATCAGCATCGATCATCAGGGTGAGATCAGGCGCCTGGACGTACAGCGGGATGCATTGACGACGCGACTGCACGATCGGGTACAACCGCTATTGCGGGAAGTGTTGCCGGGGCAAACGCTTGTCCTGGGGCCCAATGCGGCAACCACGCCGCTTCTTGCCGGTCTTCTGCGCAACGCTGGTTGCAACCTGCTGATCGCCGATCACGGCGCGATGCTGACGCACGTGGAAGCACGCGCCGCGGGACTGCTCGACCCGGACGAAGTCCGTCTGTATACCTCGCTGCCAGCCGCAGCCCCGGGTGTCGGCGCAGCGGCTGGCGCACGCGCGGCCTCGGCCACGACTCTGGCCACGCCAAACGACGCGTCC
Organism: Pseudomonadales bacterium; assembly: GCA_024234635.1. Taxonomy (GTDB): domain Bacteria; phylum Pseudomonadota; class Gammaproteobacteria; order Pseudomonadales; family Azotimanducaceae; genus SYFY01. The sequence continues at coordinate 253,355 of JACKNX010000004.1, forward strand.
GCCAGTTCCCGGACCAGGCCCGCCAGTGGCCCCCGTGCGGTCCATCTTCCCGGGCGCCCCACGCACGGCCTGCATGGCGCGGTCGCCTACGCCATCGGCAGTGAGGAGTTGCCAGCCGAGGCCGTGGCGCCGGCGTATCCCGTCGGTACCGCGCTGGAGGTGGCCGGTCGCCTGTTCACCCTCATCGAAGTGCGCCCCTGATGCGCGCGTGCGCGGATATCTGAGGTGGCACGGCGGCGCGACAACGTCATGTCGTCGCTTGCGTTCCTGGACGTCATGTCCTGCGGCTTTGGCGCGGTTGTGCTCATCTTCCTTATCCTCAATCACACCGCGCAGGAGGACGGCAAGCTGGTCAATCAGGACATGCTGGCGGAACTGCGCATGCTGGACTACGAGGTACAGCGCGGCGAGGAAGAGCTGGCGCAACTGGTTACGCGCATGGACGTCACCCAACGTCGCATCGATGAAACGGACCGGAAGATAAAGGCCGACCGCGAGCAGCTGACAAAACAGAACCAGTCACTGGAAACGGCAAAGGAAACTTCCGAGGCGCGTGAGGACAGCCTGGCAAAACTGCAGACGGACATCGATGCCATGCAGAAGGAAGTGAAACGGCGGCAGGCCGCGGAAGTGTCCAACGACGGCGGACGCATCCTCCAGATACAGGGTCAGGGCAATCGCCAGTACCTCACCGGCATGCGTATTGGCGGGCGCAACATCCTGATTGCCGTCGATGTCTCCGCCAGCATGCTCGATGCCTCCATCGTCAACGTGCTCCGTCGCCGTGCACAGAGCGACGCGGCAAAGCGCCAGGCGCCCAAGTGGACGCGGGCGCTGCGCACGGTCGACTGGCTGGCCGCGCAACTACCACTGGACTCCAGTTTTCAGCTCGTCACCTTCAACAACGTGGTCACGCCTCTGGCCGGCGCCACCAGCGGGACGCTGGAATGGACCCCCGTGGGGGACGGCCGGGCTGTACGCGACAGCCTCGAGAAGCTGCGCATGGTGGTACCCAATGAGGGCAACAGCCTGGAGAAGCTGTTCCTCGCCATTCGCAACATGGTTCCGATGCCGGATAACGTCTATCTCATTACCGACTCGTTGCCCACGCAGGGCACGTCGAGCCCGCGAAATGCCCTCATCGCCGGCAAGGACCGGCTCGAACTGTTCGCCGATGCCCGCAGGCAACTGCCGAACAACATACCGGTGAACGTAATCCTGTTTCCGATGGAAGGCGATCCGTTCGCGGCGGGCGCATTCTGGAACCTGGCACGCACCAGTGGCGGTTCGTTCCTCGCGCCATCGAGGGACTGGCCATGAAGCGGGTAGCGGAACGGGGCAGGCAACGCCTGCGGGAGCTGCCGGCATGAGCGCGCGGCAACGCCGGGGCGTGCCCGAATTTTCCGTATCCTTTCTGGACGTCATCTGTTGCGGTTTTGGCGCCATCATCCTGCTGCTCATGATCACCCGCGTGGTACAGCCGGTGGTGCTGGAACAATCCGCGGTTGATCTGGAAGGCCAGGTGGCGCAGCGGGAAGAGGCGGTCCACAAAATTCGCGGTGAAGTGGAGGATCTGAAGCGCCAGCTTCAGCTCAGCGATGCCACGCTGGAGGAGAAACGGCGTCTGCTGGCTGAACTGGAGGCCAGCATCCGCAAGATCCGTGGCCAGTACCTGGCCACCACCGAGGAGTCGGAGGAGGAACGCACGGAGCGCCAGAAGCTGGTGGCGGTACGGCAGTCGCTCACCGAGGAAATGCAGCGATTGCTGGGCGCCGGCTTCACGCCGCGTAACGATCTGGTGGGCGGCGTGGCGGTGGACAGCGAATACCTCATCTTCGTCATCGATACGTCGGGCTCCATGCAGAGCATGGCCTGGCCAGTGGTCGTGCGCAAAGTCCAGGAAGCGCTGGCGGTCTATCCCAATCTGAAGGGCATCCAGGTGATGAGCGACGAGGGGGACTACATGTTCCCCGGCTACGCCGGTCAATGGATTCCGGACAGTCCGGCTCGCCGGCAGAGCATCATCAATACACTGCGCGGATGGGCACCCTTCTCCGACTCCAACCCGGTTCAGGGCATTCAGGCGGCGATCGACGATTTCTTCGCCAGCGACAAACGGATCAGCATCTACGTGATGGGTGACGACTTCACCGGCAACACCATCGAGGAGATCATCGACGCCGTGGATGTCATCAATGCCCATGAGGAACGCGGCCGCAAGCGCGTGCGGATCAACGCAGTGGGCTTTCCCGTGTACGTCGACCGGCCGAACGTTCGCACCTATCGTTTCGCTGCCCTCATGCGGGAACTGGCGTGGCGCAACGAAGGCACTTTTGTGGGCCTGTCGGAATTGCAGTAGATTGGTGGCAACCGCGGACATGAGCCAACGCTTGAACAACCTGCGCGCCCGCTTCCGGTCAGGCTTCCCATCACTTTGGCTGGCGGTCATGCTGAGCGCCTGCGCGGCGCCCAGCATCCGGGTCGAAGGAACGTTTCCCGTGCCCCTGGTCAATGCCTACCCCGTCACCGTGGGCTGGGTGCTGGACGAGGCGTTGACCACCTACGTGCACAGGGAGAAGCTCGACAAGGGAGGCGACTGGGTCATCGACGTTGGCGGCGTGCAGAAAGCGATGTTCGACAGCCTGTCCAGGGGGCTGTTCACCAGCCACGCGTTCCTCGACGAACCCAGGGCCGCGGCACCCGTCAGGGGCATCTTCGTGCCCACCATCCAGGAACTTCAGTTTTCCACGCCAAAGCAGACCCGCTCGGACTACTTCGAGGTGTGGATCAAGTATTCCTTCAAGCTGTATGACCCGGACGGAACGCTGCGCGGTGAGTTTCCGATCACCGCCTATGGCAAGGCCAACACCCAGAACTACAGCATGAACACCACCACCGGCGCGCTGCAGGAAGCGGCCAACGCCGCCTGTCGCGACGCCATTGCGTTTTTCACCCTGCAGTTCAAGGCCATTCCGACGATACAGGCCTGGCTCAGGGACAATGGCCTGGAGGCAACCTGATGAACCGCTCCCGTTTTGCGCTGCTGGTCGCTCTGGTCCTGACATTTCCCGTGCTGGGCGGCTGCGTCACGGCGCGGGTGGAAGAGATCCGCGAAGGCCGCACGGAAATGAGCGGGACCGATGCCATCGCCGTACTTGGCCGCCGCGACCGCCCCAGTACCAACGAGACGGAGTTTGATTTCGTCGAGTGCGTGGCCCGCAACATGGGCGGTACCAGCGGCATACCGGTGGTGCCGGACAAGGTCTTCCGCGACACCCTGTTCCCCTGGTTCGAGCCGCGCACCGCGCCGGTCAATACACGCGATCTGCCCGACCTGATCAGCCACCCCGCATTTGTCGAGCGGCTCTCGGGCCTTGGCGTGAAGTACATCGTATGGATCGAAGGTTCGACGCGGCGGACCGATTCCAACGGATCGATGAGTTGCACCGCCTCCCCGGCTGGCGCCGGCTGTTTCGGCTTTCTCACCTGGGAAAACAATTCCCAGTACGAAGCCTCGATCTGGGACATCCACAACGGTCGAGCGGTTGGCAAGGTGAGCTCAGCGGCTGTGGGCACCAGTTACATGCCGGCACTCATCGTACCGGTGCCCATCATCGCCCGCGTAAAGGGATCCGCATGCTCATCGCTCGCCGATCAGCTGAAGACGTTCCTGACCGCCGATTCCTGACCGTTCCGCGCGCGGTCGTCTCAACCCGCGCGAATTTCCACCACCTCACCTTCGAAGCGTTCGGGCTCCACCGCGTACCACTCCGACAGCGACACCTTGTGTTTCTTGTTGCACAGGTCACACATCTCGTAGAACGTCGGCCGTCCGGGATCGGCAAAAATGACGCGTTTGACCCCCGCATCGAGCGCCCGGGTCACCAGCTTGGCGAGGGGCTTGACCAGCTCGTCCCAGAAACAGATGTCCGAGCCAACCACCACGTCGAACTCTCCGAGTTCTTCGCTGCTCAGCTTCTTGAAACTCTTGACCAGCGGTTCGACTTTTACGTTGTTCAGCTCGGCCAGCACCTTCAGGTAGGGAAACACCTCAGGATCGATATCAAGCGCAGTGACTTTGGCGCCAAACCTCGACGCGCAGAATACCGACAGTGGTCCCCAGCCACTGCCCACTTCGATCACCCGTGAACGCTGCGTCATCGGCCGGTGCTGCAGGTAGTCCATGACAAGGAAGCTCGAGTCCCATGGGCGGTGGCCGTGCACCGAGGGCTGATAGCGCTTCTTCATCTGCCGTATGAGCTTGTGCTTGTTCTCCAGCAGATAGATTCCGTAGGCCTGGTAGAGATGGGGTTCCGGTGATCGTTCCAGTTTGGGCATGGTGCGTTCAAGGTCCTTGGCTAGAAAGTGCCCGATCCGCGGGCACGCGAAGCCCGCGATATTAGCAAAGGAATGTCGTCAGGTTCTCCGGCTTTGTGCCGTTTGTCAGCGGGCGGGAGAGCGGCACCGCAATTGCGGACCGCTCTCCCGCTCACCCGGCCGTGCCACGGGTTTATTCCGCGTACGGTTGCACCACCAGGGTCAGAATCGCCTTTCTGAACGGGAAACTCGTTGCGCCCTGCTCACTCCACGCGGGTTGCAGGACGCCCGTGGCCGCGAAGGTAAAGCCTGATGCAAACCACGGCGGCATGCCGCCACTATTCAGATTGGTTGTCACGATGTTCGTTAACCTCGGGGGGTGGAAGACCTGGGTCTCGCCGAACGATGCATTGGGTCCATACGCCGTACTCAGCAACAGCGGCCGGACGCGCACAACCTCCACGAGCGGCCCCCCGGCTTCCGCCGAGGCGAGCCCCTCAGCCGCGGCATAGCTGACGGGCGAGGTGCGATCCCAGGCACAGGTGACGCGGAGAATCAGCGCGGATACCCGCCCCGGGACGCCGTCCGGATGCGTACTGACGACGTCGGTGGATGTCACCTGTGCGGGTTTCCACCAGGCTGGAACTGCTTCTTCGTCGGTCCGGTAATTCTTGACCAAAATACTCGGGTATTCCGGTCCACTGGGGTAAACTGCACGCTGTTTCGGCAGCTCTTCCAACAGTGACAAACGAGACCATCGAACAACGGTTGAATCGCGCCTACAGCGCCGGCTTCGAAAGCGCGGTGGACGCGGATACATTTCCGCCCGGACTCACCGCGGATGTGGTTCGTGCCATCTCCGCACGCAAGAACGAACCCGGGTGGTTGACGGACTGGCGTCTGAAGGCTTTTGCCGCGTGGCAGGCCATGCCCACGCCGGATTGGGCGCACCTGCACTTCCCGCCCGTGGACTTTCAGGCGATATCCTACTTCTCAGCACCCAGGAGCCAGGCGGACGGCCCGCGCTCGCTCGACGAGGTTGACCCGGAACTGCTGCGCACCTACGAAAAGCTCGGCATCCCGCTGCACGAGCGCGCCGCCCTTGCCGGTGTCGTCGGCGCAGAACCCGGCACCAGCAGCAACATTGCGGTGGATGCCGTGTTCGACAGCGTCTCCATTACCACGACATTCAAGGACAAGCTGGCTGAAGCGGGCGTCATCTTCTGCCCGCTGTCAGAGGCTGTTCATACGCACCCGGAGCTGGTGCAGAAGTACCTCGGCAGCGTGGTGCCGCAACGCGACAACTTCTATGCAGCCCTCAACAGCGCCGTGTTCAGCGATGGCTCTTTCGTCTACATCCCGCCCGATACGCGCTGCCCGATGGAACTGTCCACCTACTTTCGCATCAATGCGCGCAATACCGGACAGTTCGAGCGCACCTTGATCATCGCCGATCGCGGCGCCTACGTGAGCTATCTGGAGGGTTGCACCGCGCCGATGCGCGACGAGAACCAGTTGCACGCCGCGGTGGTGGAGCTGGTGGCGCTGGAAGACGCCAGCATCAAATACTCCACCGTGCAGAACTGGTACCCGGGCGATGCCGAAGGACGCGGCGGCATCTACAACTTCGTCACCAAGCGCGGTACGTGCCTGGGCAAACGCGCGCGCATCTCCTGGACACAGGTGGAGACAGGCTCCGCGATTACCTGGAAATACCCCAGCGTCGTGCTGCGCGGCGATGACAGCGTCGGCGAATTCTACTCGGTGGCACTCACCAACAACCGGCAACAGGCAGATACCGGCACCAAGATGATTCACCTCGGCCGTAATACGCGCAGCACCATCGTATCCAAAGGTATCAGCGCCGGGCGGAGCCAGAACAGCTACCGCGGCCTGGTGCGTGTGTCCCCCACCGCCGCCGGCGCCCGCAATCACACGCAATGCGACTCGCTGCTGCTCGGCAGCCAGTGTGGCGCGCACACCTTCCCGTACATCGAAGCCGCCAACAGCAGCGCCACGGTGGAGCACGAAGCGACCACGACGCGGGTAAGTGACGATCAGTTGTTCCTGTGCGCGCAGCGTGGAATCGATGCGGAAAAGGCAGTGAGCATGATCGTCAACGGCTTCTGCCGCGAGGTGTTCCGCGAACTGCCGATGGAGTTTGCCGTGGAAGCCGGAAAACTGCTGGAAGTCAGCCTGGAAGGAGCCGTGGGATGAGCCTGATCGTCATCGACAACCTGCAGGCATCGGTCAACGGCAAGCCCATCCTCAAGGGGCTGACGCTTACCATCGAGCCGGGCACCGTGCATGCCATCATGGGGCCCAACGGCTCGGGCAAAAGTACGCTGTCCCATGTGCTGGCGGGCAAGCCCGGTTACGAGGTGACGGGTGGCAGCGTGCGCTTCAAAGGTCGTGATCTGCTTGCCATGGCACCGGAGGAACGCGCATGTGCCGGCCTCTTCCTCGCCTTTCAGTACCCGGTGGAAATCCCGGGCGTAAGCAATATGGAGTTCCTGCGCGCGGCCGCGGAGGCGCAGGCAAAGGCGCGCGGCGAAACGCCGCCGCCGGCCATCGACATGATGCGCAGGCTGCGTGAGATTGCCACGGAACTTGGCCTGCACACCGATTTTCTGAAGCGCGGCGTCAACGAAGGCTTCAGCGGCGGCGAGAAGAAACGCAACGAAATCCTGCAGATGACCTTTCTCCGGCCCGCTTTGTCCATTCTGGACGAAACCGATTCCGGACTGGATATCGATGCACTGCGCATTGTCGGTGACGGCGTCACACGATTTCTCCGCGACAACCCTACGCACGGCGTATTGCTGATCACGCACTACCAGCGCCTGCTCAATCACATCGTTCCGGACGTCGTGCACGTGCTGACGGACGGGCGCATCATCGAAACCGGTGACCGTTCGCTGGCACTTCGGCTCGAGGAGCAGGGCTACGTAGGTCTGGTGGACAGGACATGAGCGCAATTGCCGCACACGCCTGGCTGGACGTGGAAACCGCGGCCGAACTGCGGGCGCTGGTCGAAGCGCCCACCGCACAGGCACGCGTGCGGGAAAGCTGGAAGTACACACCGGTATTACGGGGGCTCAATGCCGTGGCGAACGTTGCGGCCACCGACAGCGTGGTCGCTGGCGCGCCGGACGGCAGCCTGCGGGTGGACGTGGCGCCGACCGCATCGGAGATGGCGCTGCTGCGCGAGCGTGCCTGCGCCTGTCCTCCCGCGGCCAAACTGCTGCTCGGCGCGCGCACGATCGACCGCCTCAATCTGGATACCTCGCCGGCAAGCCCGCTGCAACTGCGTGCGCTGTCACCCGTCCGACCACTTGTGGTGCACATTGCCCCGACGGTGCGGGCGACGATTCTCGACGACGTAGACGGGGCATCCGCCGGCTGGCTGCTGGTCTGCCTGGACACAGCAGCGGACCTGGACTTCACCCGCGTGCGCCCTTCCTGCCCGCGCGACGAGTGGCAGCAGCTTCAATTCGACCTTGCGGACGACGCGCAACTGATTGCCCGGCACTACTGTCGCGGCGCTGGCTTGCGACGGCTGGACGCCCTGGTGCGTCTGCTCGGGCGAAACGCCAGCGCCACGATCAGCGGCGCCTGGCGCGTGGACGCCGGCGATCGTCTCGACCAGCAATGGCACGTGGAGCATCTCGCCCCCGGCACCCGCAGCGAGCAGCGTCATCACGGCATTGTTGCCGACCGGGGACACACGACGTTTCGCGGGCGCATCTATATCGCGCCCGACTGTCCCGGCGTGGAGGCGGATCTTGTCAATCGCAATCTGCTGCTGGACCCCGGTGCCGTCTGCAATACCAAGCCGGAACTGGAGATCCTCAGCGACGATGTGCGCTGCAGCCATGGCGCCACGGTGGGCCAGCTCGCCGCCGAAAGCCTGTTTTACCTGGCCTCGCGAGGCCTGGATGAGGCCACGGCACGCACGCTCCTGGCCGCCGGTTTCCTCAACGAGTGCATTGACGGTCCGGGCGCGGAAACTGCCGCCGCCCTGCTGAGGACGGAAACGGACCATGACTGACATCGATATCCGGGGCGACTTTCCCCTGCTGGCGCAATCGGTGAACGGCCAGCCGCTGGTCTACCTCGACAACGCCGCCACGACCCAGAAACCCCGCAGCGTTCTCGATGCCATGCGCCACTACTACGAGTTCGACAACGCCAACGTACACCGGGCCGCGCACGCGCTGGCGGCACGCGCGACGGATGCCATGGAGTCTGCCCGTGCCGCCGTCGCCACCTTCATCGGCGCACCGGCACCGGAGCAGGTGATCTTCACGCGCGGTACAACGGAATCGGTGAACCTGGTGGCCAGTTCGCTGGCGCAAGGGCTCGTGCCAGGTGATGAAATCCTCGTCACGGCCATGGAACACCACTCCAACTTTGTGCCGTGGTTCGAAGCCTGTCGTCGCAGCGGCGCCGTGCTGCAGACCGCCGGGGTAACCGCTACCGGTGAAATTGATCTGCGCGACTTCACCGCTCGCCTGTCACCCAGGACGCGCGTGGTCGCGTTTGCGCACGTCTCCAACGCACTCGGCACACTGAATCCCGTCGAGGAAATGCTGGCGCTCGTGCGCCAGCAAGCCCCCGCGGCAAAGGTGCTCATCGATGGTGCCCAGGCCGCACTCCACGTGCCGCTGGACGTGCGCGCACTGGATGCCGATTTCTATGCGTTTTCGGCGCACAAGATGTTCGGGCCCACCGGCATGGGCGTCCTCTATGGACGCCGCGACGCCCTGGAGGCGCTGCCGCCCTACCAGTTCGGTGGCGAAATGATCGAGGCCGTGAGCCTGGAGGCTGTCACCTACAATCGTCTGCCCTATCGCTTCGAGGCGGGGACGCCGAACATCGCCGGCGCAATCGGCCTCGGCGCCGCGGTCGACTACCTCAATACCATTCCCCGCGACACACTGGTGCGCCGGGAGGCATCGCTGGTCAGCGATGCCATGCGGGCGCTGGCGGATATGCCGGGCGTACGCCTGGTGGGTACGCCGAAGCAACGGGTAGGCGTGGTGTCGTTTCTGGTGGAAGGTGGCCATGCGCATGACGTCGGTACACTGCTCGATCAGCAGGGTGTCGCCGTGCGAACCGGGCATCACTGTACAATGCCGCTCATGCACGCGCTTGGGGTCAACGGCACGGTCAGAGCCTCCTTCAGCCTCTACAATGACGCCTCGGACCTGGAGCGCCTGCTCCGGGCAATGCACAAGACACTCACTTTTCTCTGACGCGGGAGGTCCCCATGAGCGTGGCAACCTTCGATCCCTACACCGTGGACGTTACTCGTGAAGCAGCGGCGCATCTGCGCGCGCAGCTGGCGGCGCACGGTGGCGGCACCCTGCGACTGGGTGTCAAGGAAAGCGGTTGTAACGGTTACAGCTATACCCTCGATTACACCGACACGACCGCCACATCCGATATCGTCGTCCAGGTGGATGACACGCTTGCCATCCACATCGCCGAAGCCGATCTGCCACTCGTACGCGGGACACGCGTCGACTACGTGCGTGACGGGCTGAACGCCACGCTGCAGTTCAAGAATGCCCGCGCCACCAGCTATTGCGGCTGCGGCGAGAGTTTTGCCATCGAAAACTGATGGAACGACGTATCGTCCCCATAGCCCGCGCGGTGGAAGCGCGGCTCGTGCCCACAGGCGATCCCATCACCCTGCCCGGCGGAATCTTCGTTACGCTGACACAGGATCTGGGCGGTACCTTCACGGTGGTGCACCAGGGGCGCATGGCACGCATCGACGGCGAGGACGCGGATGCGCTGGGACTGCCGCCGACACGACTGCAGTTTGCCCCCCCGGCGGATGGACAGGTGGACAGGGAACAGGTGATGACCGCGCTGCGTTCCGTTTACGACCCCGAGATTCCCGTCAACATCGTCGATCTCGGGCTGGTCTATGACGTCACCATCAGTGCCGGAGGTGTCATCGTCACGATGACGCTGACATCACCCGGCTGTGGCATGGGGCCCGTCCTCGTACACGAGGTGAAACGTCGCGTCGGGCAGGTGCCTTTCGTGCAGACCGTGACGGTGGACCTGGTACTCGACCCGCCCTGGTCACGCGACCGGATGAGCGAGGAAGCCCAACTCGAACTGGGACTCTTCTGAGTCGCCTGAAGCCATGGATCACCCCGCGCCCACACCGGTCCCCGCCTCACTGGAGGAGATCCGCGAAACGTTCGCGTTCTTCGATGGCTGGGAGGACAAGTACCGCTACGTGATCGACCTCGGCAAGGCCCTGGCCGAGTTACCGGCAGCGTGGCGCACCGAGGAGTTCCTCGTGCGCGGCTGTCAGAGTCAGGTATGGCTGGTGGCACACACCGCCAACGGGCGAATGCAGCTGGCCATCGACAGCGATGCGCATATCGTGCGCGGCCTGATCGCCATCGTGCTTGCCGCCTATCAGGATCGTCCGCCCCGGGAGATCCTCACCTTCGATATCGATGCGCTGTTCAACGAACTGCAACTGCTGGCACATCTCAGCGCCACGCGCGGAAACGGCTTGCGGGCCATGGTTACCAGGATCGTGTCACTGGCGCAGGCGGCGACTCACTGACCCCCACCCGGCGGGTGAGCAATTCACGCAGTCGCGACTCCTCGTCCGGAAACTCAACAGGCGTGGCAGCGGGTCGCGCCGCGGACTCCGCAAGTGGCGCATAGACGCGCACCCTGGGTCTCGGCTCCCCGGCCGCCAGTGGCGCGGTTGCCGGCACCTGCCCGACCGCGGGTGCCGCGGCATGTTCCGCGGCCAGCCGCCGCTGCAGCGCGGCGTGGAAATCCGGGGTTGTGACGGCGGGCTTCGAACCAGCCTCCTGGTCTGCGGCCACTTCCGTGGACGCCAGGGCGTGCGTCACTGCTGCCGGGACGGATGCGGACGTCGGTCGCGTGGTCAGCGCGTGCAGCAGCGCGCTGCTCAGCACCCGCTGACGCTGCCACAACATGCCAAATGCCGCGGATGCCGCCATGAGCAGCAACACGCCAATGGCTGTGCCGAGGCGCAGAAGATCGCCGGCGCTCAGGCCCATGCTGGTGTTGATGGCATCAAGCTCGTTCATCGATGTGTGCTCCCTGTAGCTGCCTGGACGGCTCCCGATTCCCGCGCCTCTGTTCGCCGGTTCGTTCACCAGGCCGTGTCCGCGGGTGCGGATTTGGCACCGGCCGTGGTGGTAACGCGCGTATCTGTCCTGACGGGATGTGGCCGATCATGCGCACCTCCTGTATCGGGGACCGTTGTTGCAAGCATAGAACGGCTGACGGAAATTGCCGGTTGCAGCGACGGAAACCCGGCGCTGCGTCCCTTACCAGGCGATTGCCGGCGCTATGGCGCCGCTACTCCGCGCGGAAGGTATTGCGATAGGTATCGCGGAGAATGTTCTTCTGCACCTTGCCCATCGTGTTGCGCGGCAGTTCCCCGACATTGAACAGTGCCTTCGGCTGCTTGAACTTCGCCAACCGATCCGCCAGATGCGGGCGTAGCTGCTCCAGATCAAGCGGCTCGCCGTCCGGAACGACAATGGCCACCACAGCCTCGCCGAAGTCCGCATGCGGCACACCGATGACCGCGGATTCGCGTACGCCGGGAATATCGTCAAGCGCCTCTTCGATCTCCTTGGGGTAGACGTTGTAGCCACCGGAGATGACCAGGTCCTTGCCACGCCCCACAATGGCAACACGACCGTCAGCCGCCATGGTGCCCAGATCGCCGGTGATGAAGAAACCGTCCGCACGGATCTCCTCGCGGGTTTTGTCAGGCATGCGCCAATAGCCGGAGAACACGTTGCCGCCGCGCACTTCAATCATGCCGACCTCGCCGCGGGGTACTTCAACCCCCGCCGCGTCGGCAATGCGGACCTCCACCCCGGGAAGGGCGTAGCCCACGGTTCCGGGCACACGCTCGCCTACCAGCGGATTGGTCGTGTTGATGATGGTCTCGCTCATGCCGTAGCGCTCGAGAATGCGATGCCCGGTACGCGTTTCGAACTCGGCAAACGTCTGTGGCGTCAGCGGTGCGGAGCCGGAAATGAAGACGCGCATGTGCCGCACGCTCTCCGCGGTCAGTCCGGACTCGCCAAGCAGGCGCGTGTAGAAGGTGGGTACACCCATGAGCACGGTGGCGCGATTCAGCCAGCGGAGCGTTTCCGCGCCAACAAATTTCGGCAGGAAAATCATCGGCGTACCGGTGCCGAGCGCACAGTGCATGGCGATGAACAGCCCATGTACGTGGAAGATGGGCAGCGCGTGCAGCAGTACGTCACTGGCCTGCCAGCCCCAGGCTTCGATCAGCGCCTCGGCATTCATGGCCAGGTTGCCGTGGCAGAGCATGGCGCCCTTCGAGCGGCCTGTCGTGCCGGAGGTGTAAACGATGGCGGCCAGATCCGTTGTTTCCCGTGGAACGACCGTTGCCAATGGCTGGTGGCGGTTCACTTCATCCACGAGCGTACCCTGCCCCTGTGCATCCAGCGTCAGGCAGCGGATACCCGGAAAGCGGGACGCAAGTTCCGCATCCGCGGCACCACCGACAAACAGCGCCGGCTCCGCATCACCCAGGAAGTACGCCACTTCTTCGCGGGTATAGGCCGTGTTGAGGGGCACGTAGACTGCACCGGCCTGCAGTGTGCCGAGGTAGAGCGTGAGATTTTCGGCGGACTTCTCCACCTGCACCGCCACCCGATCGCCCGGCCCGACGCCCAGAGCCTGCAACGTCCTGGCATATTGACCGGCTCGGTCAAACACCTGCGCGTAGGTGCGCGTGCTGCCATCGGCCAGATGCAGACAGGCAAGCGCGGCGTTCTCCCGCGCCTTGTTAAGAAGCTTGTTAAAAAAATTCTCTTTCATGCAATCTCAAGTAAGTGTTCTAAGCATTTGATTTTGTGCAAACAAATCATTGCACCTCGAAAATCCCTAAGGTATTCTGCCGGCCATTCCCGAATTGTGTGGACGCATCTAAAAAGCCGTAACGAACGGCAACGGAACCAGCGATCGACGCACCAGCAGCACGCTCGATCCACCGAATTTCCCGAACAAGAAAAACAAAAAGGGAATCTGAACCGCCAGCCACTGGCGGTTTTTTTTGCCTGCGATCCGGCTCACTGCGTGAGTGTGTCCACGGCGTCCAGGGCGCGCGAGTACTCCGCGTATTCGAGCGATTCCGGCGCCAGCGCTGATGCTTTGCGGGCGTCGTGCCGCGCCGCGTCGAGGTCGCCAATCTTCTGGAACAGCAACGCGCGGTTGTAGTAGGCGACCCCAAGCGCCACATCGCCGATGCCAACCGCCGTATCGAGATCCTGCATCGCCTGCGCATACTGTTTCATGCGGACACGCACGTTGGAGCGGTTGATGAAGCCCTGCGACATTTCCGGCGCAATGGCGATGGCTTTGTCCTGGTCGGCAAGTGCCGCCTTCAGCTTCCCCGCCCGGGCCAGCAGGATGCCGCGATTCATGTACGTCGCGGCGAGATCCACCCGCTCCAGACTCTGGTACTCGATGGCGACATCACATTGCTCAACGTCGGGCATGCGGGAGTCGAGTTGGGTCTGCCGATAGCACAAGTAAGCAGGCGATTCGTTCAGAAGCACCGTTTCCGAGGCCTGGCCCGCAGTTGCGGCGCCTACCGACACGGTCAGAAGGAACACTGTCTTGCGTAGTTTCATGACAACCTCGCTACCTGTTTTCGGCTGCCAGCGCGGCCAGCCAGGGGGTGATGATGCGGCGCAGGATGCCGCGACCGAATTCCGTGTACCACACGCGCGGGTCCTGCGCGTTGCGTGGCATGTCGTCATCACGTGGCAACAGGCGCGCGGCACGCAACGTGGCGACACCGACATCAATTCGCTCTTCCGCCAGATACGCATCCGCGGCCCTCGCCCAGCAGTTCATTTCGGCAGCCTCCGTCGTCGCTGCCGTGGCGCATGCCAGTGACGACCGCGCGTCATTCAGCAGCGCCACAAGCTGATAGTGCTGATAGGCGGTGGACAGAAAGAAACGCCCGCGGTGTTCGGTACTGCGGCCGGGTGCATCCAGCGTCGCCAGTCGATCGGCCACCTTCTCCGCCTCCCGGGGCGATTGGCGGGGTATGTGCGCCAGCAGCAGATCCAGGCGCCCGATCAGGTCGGCGGCAATCTGCAGCCGATCCACCCGGGCCAGTTCGTCATGGCGCTGCGTATCAATGAGTGTCCAGGCGTCCGCCGCCCCGGCCGGGAACGGGGACAACGCGTACAGAATCACTGTCAGCGAAAAAAGTGACCTCATGAAACTACCGGCCTCCGGCCGCGCCGGATCGATGCGGAACGGTCTCAGGCTACCGGTTTGAGCCGCAAAGACAACATGCGTTGACGCCGGTCTGCCGGAATGGGCACGGCACGACGCGCGACCAGGTCGAGTACGACGCCCACCGCCTGCGCGCTCGTCACGCAGCAACCGGTGTCGAGGTCGAAACAGAGATGCACGAAATGCTGCAGTTTCTCGGTGACATCCCGCACGCCCGAGATGATCTCATAGCGGCTGCCGGCCTTCAGTGCGCCGTGGTGATGCATGCGGTATTCCAGGACCGCGCCGCCGACAAATCCATCAGATCGGGCGGCAAGTTCCGCTTCCGTCTGCAGCAGCGCCCAGAGGTTGGGCATGGCATCCGAGATGCGCCCCATCATGCCGTCTGGCGGCAACAGGTCGTCCATACCGCACTCCCGGCGCGCGATGACACCCTTGCCCACCGTGGCGAAGCCATGCGCCCTGGCGGCATCGAGTGCAAGGGATCCGAACGGCGTATCCGCATCGGCGATGCCGCGAGGCGCCGCATACGCGGGTATCGCGTGCGCGACGGCAGGGATTGTGTGTCCGTCGCCCGTCCAGCTACCAATGGCCGTCGCCAGCACGTTGTCCGTCAGGGAATGCCGGAGCGCTACCAGTAACGTGTAGCCGGTATCGTCGACCGCCAGCGGTGTCACATAGCCCGATACCGGTGTGGCCAGCCTGGCTTCAGCCAGATAGCGCATGTGCTGCCACCGCAGCGTGGCCCGCCCCGCTTCTCCCCACGCCGCGAGCGCCCCTATGACCGCTTCTCCCGCCATGCGCGAATAGAACCGCACATTGAGGTGGTCGTTCTCGTCACATTCCCAGCGGTTGACACTGCCCTTGTAGCCCAGCGTCCAGTGCAGGCCATCCCCTGTCTGCTTCATCGATTCGCTCTCCCGGGTCGCATACAAAGCCGCGTACGTTACCAGCGCCTGCCAGGGCGGCCAAAACAGCAACGTACCACGCGCGGAAGGGTCGCGGGATGGGACGCCACAAACATAGGAAAAGGGTGATAAATACGTTCTATCTAACTGTTATTTATTCTAATTCTCTCGGATTTTCCTGACACGCCAGCGCACTACCGCGAAGCCGCGAAGGCTGCCCGGCTTGCGGCATCCGGTACAACCGCCGCGCGCGGAATCACGGGCGGGTGTTCCCTTGCACCTCGGTTGCAGGCGCAGGCATCGGCACACTCAGGTATGCGCAGCAGTTTCAGCGCGAGGAGCGGTGCGGAAAATCTTCCGGAACATTGAGATGGGTGCGCACGAAATCGTTCCATCGCGTGGCGGCACGCTCGGCCGCGAGCCGATGGACGTCGGCGGCGCTGTACTGCGACTCCACGAAGGCGTTGATACAGGCGCGGAAACCATCAACGTCGTCCACGAAGGCATTCCAGCGGGCAACGTCTTCCCTGGCCGGTCTTACCGGCTCGACGCAGGGTGCTTCGGGAATCACGTCGTGCGCTACCGCCGGGCCGCTGAGGCAACCTGCAAGCAGCACCTGCGCAAGTCGCCTCAAGCGGGCACCACCGGCCGTTGCAGCCGGGCGAACAGGTACCCTCCCACGGCACCGCTCAGACACTGGAGCAGCAGACCGAACGGTGTGCCCGTGGCCCACACGGGATTCATGCCGAGCACGGACCGCATGATCAGATGCAGCGCGAGTACCGCCACGAAACCGCCGACCACGTATCCCACCAGTCTCAGGGCCGGTCTGCCCCGGACGATGAGCCCCACCACCGGAAAGGCAATCAGGAGCGCGATGAGCAGCAGCCCGCCATAGGCGGGAAACATGGCGCCGAGATCATGCGCAACAGCGGCGGCGCGCTCCCCGAAGGGGATAGTGCGACCAAGGCTTTCGAGGAACGCCAGAACGACCTGCGTGGCCGCCGTGGCCCCAAGGGCAAAGGTTGCCAGCCAGGCGACCACAAAGACCAGCGTACGCTTTCCCATGTATGCTCTCGCTTCCCAAACCGGAGAGCGCGCATGCTAACCCGATTGCTGCCATTCGTCTTCGCCGCCCTCGCCGGCGCCGCAGCCCAGGCCGGCTATCGACTTGAAACGGTGGCCGAACACCTGGAAAAGCCCTGGGGCATGGCATTCCTGCCTGATGGTGGTCTGCTGGTCACGGAACACCCCGGCCGATTACGCATCGTGTCCGCGGACGGCACCGTCGGCGCCCCGGTGGCCGGGGTGCCCGCGGTCTTCTACGAGAGCCAGGGTGGGCTGTTCGACGTGGTGCTGCATCCGGACTTTGCCGACAACCGGGTCATCTTTCTCACCTATGCCGAAGGCGACGCCAGCGATAACGGCACGGCAGTGGCGCGCGCCACGCTCCGGCAGGACGGTCTAACCGGCTCGCTGGATGATCTGGACGTCATCTTCCGGGTGCCCCGGCGAAAAGACACCCCGGTGCACTACGGTGGCCGCATGGCCTTTCTCCCCGACGGCACCTTTCTGCTTACCACCGGCGATGGCTTCTCCTACCGGGAAGAAGCTCAGGACATTCACAGCACGCTCGGCAAGACCTTGCGCATGACCGCGGACGGCAAGCCGGCGCCGGGAAATCCGTTTGCCGATGCGCCGTATGTGTGGACCTACGGGCACCGCAACGAACAGGGACTCGCCGTCACCCACGACGGCACGGTATGGCTGCATGAGCACGGCCCCCAGGGCGGCGATGAGCTCAACCGGATACTGCCGGGCACCAACTATGGCTGGCCCGCGATCTGCTACTGCTTGGACTACACCGGCGCCTACGTCACGCCCTATTCAGAATGGGAAGGCATGGCGCAGCCCGAGCACTACTGGCGCCCCTCCATCGGTCCGTCCGGGCTGGCAGTTTATGAAGGTGATGCCATCCCGGAATGGCACGGCGACATCTTCGTCGGGGCGCTGGTGAATCGCGAACTGCGTCGACTGCATCGGGAAGCCGATGGTTCCTGGACGGAAGAAGCGTTGTTCAGTGATATCGGCCAACGCGTGCGCGATGTGCGGGCCGGGCCGGACGGCGCCCTTTACTTCAGCGTGGAAGGCGAAAACGGTCGTATCTTCCGGGTGGTGGGAGACAGCCCGCCGGCGGCCTCCGCGACCGAGTGACGAGTGATGCGGGCAGGACGTCAGCCCCGGGGCTGCCGTCCGAACACCACGCAACCGCTGGCACCAAACATGCCGCCAACCCCCAGGCACAGGGCTACTTCCACGTTGTCCACCTGCGCCGGGGCGATGCCCCTTACCTGGCGCACGCTTTCCTGCAGCGCGTACATGCCATACATCCCGGAGTGCATGTACGACAGGCCGCCGCCGTTGGTATTGGTGGGTAACCGGCCGCCTGGCGCGGTATTGCCTTCCCAGATGAAGGCACCCGCCTCACCTTTTGCGCAGAAGCCCAGATCCTCCAGACCGTAGATCGGCAGGTGCGCGAACGCGTCGTAGATCATCAGGTGATCGACATCGGCATGGCGGATGCCCGCCTCGCGCATGGCATCGCCGCCCGCCTGACGGAAGGCGCGAGAACTGGTGAGCGACTCCAT
The DNA here is from genome assembly GCA_024234635.1 of Pseudomonadales bacterium. Lineage (GTDB taxonomy): Bacteria > Pseudomonadota > Gammaproteobacteria > Pseudomonadales > Azotimanducaceae > SYFY01. Next base: position 271,536 of record JACKNX010000004.1, read on the forward strand.
CTGGCTGATGATCGGGGTCTCCGAACTCTCGCCAGTTCCCCAGATGTACACCGGCGGTTGGGGGAAGTCCTTGGCCCGCTCGGCCGAGGTGACGATCAGCGCTCCGCCACCGTCCGTGACCAGACAGCATTCGAGCAGGTGAAACGGATAGGCGATCATGCGCGAATTCAGCACATCGTCCACGGTAATCAGATCGCGGAAACTGGCGCGTGGATTCCGTGCTGCCCACTGCCGCTGAACCACCGCCACCATGGCAAGTTGCTCATGGGTGAGCCCGTAGTCCTTCATGTAGCGCAGCACCGGCACGGTGAACATGGTGGGCGGCCCCATGACCCCGAACGGCGCCTCGAACTGCCCGCCGAACGACGCGGGTGACGGCGCCATGCCCGCCTTGCCCACCCGGGATTTGCCGCTTTCGCCGTGGGTGATCAGCACCGTGGAACAGTGCCCCGCGTTGATAGCGGCAACCGCGTGCCGCACATGCACCATGAAAGAACATCCGCCAACGGACGTGCCGTCCACCCAGCGTGGTTTCAGGCCAAGATACTGCGCCACTTCCGTGGGCCGGAAGCCGGCGGTGGCAAAGCCGTCGATGTCCCGGGCCGTGATGCCGGCGTCGGCAAAGGCATTCAAGGCCGCGTCCGCGTGCAGCTGCAACTCGCTCATGTGCGGGATGACGCCGAGTTCGGTGGTCTCCGCCGCACCGACGATAGCAACGCCGGTCACGGTGCACCGCCCGCGGGTCGGAACAGCGGCAGCGTAATCTCGTCGGTCTGCTTGTCGAAGACCACCTCGAGGGGCATGTCGAGCACCAGCGCCTCCGGAGTCTGCGGGCAGTCGACGATGTTGCTCATCATGCGCGGCCCCTCCGCAAGCTTCACCAGCGCGATGGCATAGGGTGCCGTCCACGCCGGATGCGGCCGATGATTGATGACGTAACTTTCCAGGGTGCCGCGCCCGGACGCCCTGAACACATGCACGTCGCGGCTGCTGCACTCTGGACAGAACGGCCGCGGCGGAAAGTACACATGACTGCAGGCATGACATTTCTGCAGACGCAGTTCACCGTCACGGGTGCCTGCCCAGAAATGGTCGGTTTCGGGCGTGGGACGCGGTAGCGGCCGCTGTGCCATATACTCCTCGCGGTTCGATTGAAAACGCCCCAGTATCCCAACGCCGCCAACAGACACGCAACCGTGACGGACCCGACGCCGATTTCCGCTTCACCAGGCAACCCCCCCGCACGGGTGCTGCTGGTCATCAGCGATCTTGGCTATGGCGGCGCGGAAGCCCAGGTGGTCGCGCTGGCCAATGGGCTGGGTGCATTCGGTCTGGATGTTCACGTGGCCACGCTGTCGACCCACATACCGCTGGCCGAACGGCTCGACGTGCGCGCCCGCCTGCACCCGCTCACAGGGCGTTCGCCACTGGCGCTCGCGCGCCTGGTGCGCCAGCTACGACCGGCGCTGCTGCACGGCTTCCTGCTGGATGGGGAGATTGCCGCTGCGCTGGCCAGCCTGGCCGTACGCGGTACCGTGGTGCTTGGCTCCGAGCGCAGCACGCATCACGACTACCGCGCCTGGCAACGCCTGCTGTACCGGTGCGTGCGCGGGCGCTTCGCCGGTTGGGTGGCGAATTCGGATGCGGGCGCTCGCTGGCACGCTACTGCCTTTCGCAACGATCCCGCCCGCTACCATGTGGTGCGCAATGGCGTGGATACACAGCGTTTTTCACCCGGCAGCGGCGCCAACGTACGTGTCGAACTGGGGCTGGATGCCCACACCCCGGTGATTGGCATGTTTGCGTCCTGGAAACCGGCAAAGAACCACGCGGTGCTGCTCCATGCCGTGGCGGCGTTGAAACGACGCGGCGTGCGCTTGCGGGTACTTCTGGTGGGGGCGCCGGTGGCGCGCGCAGCCAGGGGCAGCATCGACCCCGTAAGCGGAGTGATTGCGACGCTGGGACTTGGGGAGGATGTGTGCGTGCTGCCACCCCGCGCGGACGTGGAGCGCCTGTATCGCGTGTGTACGTTGACCGTGCTGCCCTCAGCCTGGGAAGGCACGCCGAATGTCGTGCTGGAGTCCCTCGCCTGCGGTGTACCGGTGCTGGGGAGCGACGTACCCGGCAACCGCGAACTGCTGGCATCCGGTGAGGGCGGTGAGCTGTTCGACGCCGGTGATGCGCCGCAGCTGGCAAACCGCATCGAGGCCCTGCTTGGCGATCCGTCGCGTCTGGCCGCCCTGCGGATCGCCGCCCGGCAGAACGCCGAAACGCACCATGCCCTGCCCCGCATGCTGGCCGCCATGGCCACGGTCTACCAGGCGACCCTCCACGCCACCTGACGGCAGGGTCCTGACCAACGGCGCAACGTCGTCCCCCAAACGCACCAGTGGCCCACGTGCGTCAGCCGAGTAACCACTCCAGGCGTCGTCGGGACAGAAGCGGCTGGTCGTCGTGTTGATCCGGGTGGAAGTCCGCCCGGTAGTAGACCCCAAGCTCACCCCGCAGGGCGCGCAGAAAGCCGTCCCGTCCCCAGAGCTTGTGCCAGCCCTGCCGGAGTATGAGCAGTGACAGGGCGCGATCCCTGTGTAACAGCAGGAGGTGCCGGAAGAAGACCTCCACATGAAAGGCAAAGGTGGCGTGCAGCATCGCCAGCCGGCGCAGCCACCGCGGCCCGCCGGTGGTGCGGTACACATCGAAGGCGACCGATTTGTGCTCCGCTTCCTCCACCGCGTGCCAGCGCCACAACGGCTGCATGGTGGGATGCATGGGCGCAATCCAGGTCTCGGGATGCGTCATGACACTACGCGCGAGCGCAGCGGTGATGTGCTCAACGCCTGCCGTCAGGGCAAGCGCATAACGTGGGGTCCGTTCATTGAAGAAGGTCATCACGGCGCGCTGATTGCGGTTGAGTCGTTCCAGGATGCCGTAACCCTGCGCCTTGAGCAGGGCAACGTGTGCGTCGTGCTCGCGGCTGTGCTGCCCTTCCTGACCCACAAAACAACGGATCGCCTCCAGCAGCGCCGGATCTGACACCTGGTGCTGGTAGTGGCGCACCGCGCGGATGAAAAACCGCTCCCCGTCGGGAAATGTGCTGGATATCGCATTGAAGAAATGGGTCAGGAAGACGTCACCGCCAAACCAGTAGCGGGGACACGTCTCGCCGGGTGGATCGGGAAGTTTGCGTACGGTGATGGCGTGCGGCACTGTCGTCCTCCTGCAGCCGGTCACTGAATGAACGGAGACCGGCATTATCAATCACTTTCCTGGCAAATCGCAGACGCCATCATCCGCACCTGCCGGTGGTGTGCAATTGATCAGGACAATGAGGAGGACAAAGGCATGATCGACTGGCTCAAATCCGGCAATTGCGCGGTGATCACCGGCGGCGGCAGCGGCATCGGGCTTGCAGCCGCGCAGCGGTTTCTGGAGGCTGGTATGGACGTGCTCATCGCCGACGCAAACGAATCGGCGCTGACCCAGGCGGAAGGCGCCCTGCAACGTCACGGCCGGCGACTGCTCACGCAGCATTGTGACGTTGCCCGCCTGGAGGACATTCAGGCACTGAAGGTCACCGCCGACACCGCGTTCGGCCGCGTGGACTGCCTGATGAACAACGCCGGCGCCGCGGTGACCCGTGCCGCGCCCTGGGAGGATCTTGCCGGCTGGCGCCGGCAACTCGACATCAACCTGTGGGGCATCGTGCAAGGCTGCCACGTTTTCGTGCCGGACATGCTCAGGTCACCATCGCCGGTGGCGGTCATCAATACCGGCTCCAAACAGGGCATCACCAACCCGCCGCCGGGCTACGCCTATAACCTGTCCAAGGCGGGCGTGGTGAACTACACCCAGAGCCTGGCGCACGCGTTGCGGCAAATCGACCAATGCCCGGTTTCGGCGCATCTGCTGATCCCGGGCTTCACCTACTCCGGCATGATCGCCCGGCATATCCCGGAAAAGCCGGCCGGTGCCTGGAGCACAGATCAGGTGGTGGACTACCTCCTCGATGCGCTCGCGCGCGGCGACTTCTGCATTCTCTGCCCCGACAACGATACGCCGCGGGAACTCGATGCCAGGCGTATCCGCTGGAATGCCGACGATCTGATCCTGAACCGCCCGGCGCTGTCACGCTGGCACCCGGACCATGCACAGGCCTATGCGGCGTTCGTCGCCGACGTGCCGCTCACGCCGCGGGAATAGGCACCACCCCGGGAACCGGGGACAATCGACCCGGCCCACTGCCGCAACAAGGAGCATACGACCATGCAGTTCTGGACGCCGGTGGCGGACGCCGCCCACCGCTTCGCCGACATCGGGCGCCAGGCCGAGGCGCTCGGCTGGGACGGGATCACTACCGTGGACTCCCAGAACCTCTCCACCGACCCCTATGTCTGTCTGGCGTTTGCCGGCCACGCCACATCACGCCTTGGCGTGATGACTTCGGTCACCAACACGGCAACACGCGTGCCCGCGGTCACCGCCTCCTCGGCCATGACCGTGCAGCACCTGACAAAAGGCCGCATGGTGATCGGAATCGGTCGGGGTGACAGCGCCCTGGCGCACCTGGGCCGTGCGCCGTCGCGGCTGGCGTGGTTCGAGCGCTATCTGGTGACCCTGCAGGCTTACCTGCGCGGCGAGGACGTGTCGTTTGCCGACACCTGCATCCCTGACGACGCCGCGCCGCTGGTCGACACGCTGGGTCTGGCGGAGGCGCCCTCGGCCAGCCGTATCGCCTGGGCACAGCGCGTGTCCAAGGTGCCCGTGGAGGTGGCGGCCACCGGCGAACGGGTTATCGCCATCGCCGCCCGCCACGCGGAGCGCATCATGTTCGCCCTGGGCGCCCAGCCGGAACGACTGCAGTGGGGCATCGACGTGGCGAGAAAGGCTGCCGCGGCCGCCGGACGCGATCCGGCTTCGCTGGCCTTCGGCGCGTACGTGAACCTGGCATGCCACGACGATGCGACGATCGGGCGTGAACTGGCGCGCGCCGGCACCAGCCTGTTTGCCCGCTTTTCGGTGATGCACGGCAAGGTCAGCGGTCCGGCGGATGACACCGCGCGTGAGGTGTTCAAGAACATCCATGACCGCTATGACATGAACAAGCACGCACAGGCCGGTGGCAACCAGACCACCGCGCTGACTGACGCGTTCATGGACGCCTACGCGGTCATCGGCGATGCAGGACACTGCGTGGAACGGTTGCGGGCGATCGAGGCGCTGGGTATCGACAAGATTGCGGTGACGGGACCGAACTTTCATCGGGCGCAGGGCGAGGCCAAGGTGGCGGCGGAACGGTTTGTGGCGGAAGTGATGCCGGCCTTTCGATGAGTGAGTCGCCAGCGCAGACTCCGGCTGGAATGCGCGAGAGGTAAATGCGCGAGAGGTAGTTGGCGCTTGTCGGGTCGGTCGCCGGGAGAACGCGTTCAGCGGCTTTGCGGCTGAGTGCTTGGGATCTAGCGCGCCTCATGGCACTTCGCTGCGCGAAGTGCAGGGTCGGCGCTGGTGGGGTTGGCGACGGAGGGAACGCATTCAGCCGCTTTGCGGCTGAATGCGTGGGATCAACCGCGCCTCATGGCACTTCGCTGCGCGAAGTGCAGGGTCGGCGCTGGCGGGGTTGGCGACGGAGGGTTCGCATTCCGCCGCTTTGCGGCTGAATGCTTGGGATTGGCGCCCCGAGAAGGACTCGAACCTTCAACCTGCCCCTTAGGAGGGGGCCGCGCTATCCATTGTGCCATCGGGGCGTTGCTGCGAACGCGGCGGCATTCTAACGCCGCAACCTGCCTGCTCCCAGCCCGGCCGGTACAACCCACGCGCATTGTGCGCCGCGCCTCATCCCTGTATCGTCGCGCCTCCCGCGCGGCGGTGTCTTCCGCCCGTACCTTGTATTACCCACCGATCACGATCCGGAGTCCCATGGCCACCGAGACCTCCGCACCGGCATTTGCCGCGTTCGGCCTGCCCGCCCCACTGCTGTCCGCGTTGGATGCAGTCGGCTACGAAACACCCACACCAATCCAGGCGGAAACCATCCCCAGCCTGCTTGCCGGCCATGACCTGCTCGGTCACGCGCCGACGGGAACGGGCAAAACGGCCGCTTTTGCCCTGCCGCTGCTCGCCCGCACCGAGCTCTCCGAACGTGCCGTGCAGGCACTGGTGCTGACGCCCACGCGGGAACTGGCCATCCAGGTCGCTGAAGCGTTTCAGCGCTACGCGGCACATCTGCCCGGCTTTCACGTGGTGCCGATTTACGGCGGCCAGGGTTACGAGACACAGATCCGGCAGCTCAAGCGTGGCGTGCACGTCGTGGTTGGCACGCCCGGCCGGGTGATGGATCACCTGCGCAGCGGCAAGCTGTCGCTGGCGAATCTGCGCACCCTGGTGCTGGACGAAGCCGACGAGATGCTGCGCATGGGCTTCCTGGAGGACGTGGAATGGATCCTCGGTCAGACCCCACCCGAACGGCAGCTCGTGCTGTTTTCGGCCACCATGCCGAGGGAGATCGAGCGCATCACGCGGCAGCATCTGCGGGAACCGCACAAGGTTTCCATCCGCGCCCGCACCGCCACCGCGGAAACCATTCACCAGCGCTACTGGCTGGTTGAGGGCCTGAACAAGCTCGATGCCCTCACCCGCCTGCTCGAAGTTGAGTCGTTTGACGCCATGCTCATCTTCGTGCGCACCAAAACCAGCACCCTGGAGTTGTCGGAACGCCTCGAAGCGCGCGGGTTTTCCGCCGCCGCACTCAACGGGGACATGGCCCAGAACCACCGCGAACTCATGATTGCCCGGCTCAAGTCCGGCGCCCTCGACATCCTGGTCGCCACCGACGTGGCCGCGCGCGGGCTGGACGTGGAGCGTATCAGCCACGTGGTGAACTACGACATACCCTACGACACGGAGTCGTACATCCATCGCATCGGCCGCACCGGCCGCGCCGGCCGCATCGGCGACGCCATCCTGTTCGTGGCGCCCCGCGAACGTCGCATGCTCGGCGCCATCGAACGGGCCACGCGACAGCCGATCACCCAGCTCCGGCTGCCGACACCGGAGGACGTCACCAATACACGCATCACCCGATTCAAGAGCCGCATTCGCGACGCCATGAACGCACCGCAGATCGATCTGGTGCGGCATGTGCTCAGGGACTATCTGGCGGAAAGCGGTGACAGCGAGCTGGACGTTGCCGCTGCGCTCGGCTGCATGGCGTTGGGCAACCAGTCGCTGCGCATGGCGGAAGAGCGCGGCCGACGGCGCAAGCCGGAAGCCGCCGATGCCGCTCCGCCGCCACGGCGCGAGCGTCAGCCGCGCGCCACGACGGAGCGCGCGCCCGATGCGAGCGGCGACGCCGTGCCCACCGCGGCCGCCGCAAACCCGCCGGAAGCGGCGCCGGACAAAAAAGTACGCAAAGCGCGCCCGGACAGGGACGACGCTGAACGCGGCCCGCGGTCGACCAGCGGCCGGGAGCGGACGCCGCGACCGGATTTCGCCAGGGAGCGCTACCGGGTGGAGATCGGCGCCAGTCACGGCCTGCAGCCCGGCAATCTGGTGGGTGCCATCGCCAACGAAGCCGGCCTCGATGCCGAGTTCATCGGCCGCATCGAAATATTCGATGAACACAGCACCGTCGAGCTGCCCGAAGGTATGCCGAAACCGATCTACCAGGACTTGCGCAAGGCGTGGGTATGCGGTCGCCAGCTCAAACTCAGCCGCATCGACGACGCCGGCGACCGGCCCGTCAAGCGAACCCGTGCCGCGGAAGCTCGCCGCCAGCCAAACGATGCGACGCCGGCCAGAACAGGCAGCGTCCGCAAGCGGGCAAGCAATGCGGACGGTCCTGCGCGGCGGTCGACGCCCCCATCGGCCCGCCCCAACCGCAAGACAGTCAAAGGACGCGAAAGAACAGCGCCTTGAGGTAGTCGGTTTCCGGCATGGCTGGCTGAACCGGATGATCCGGTCCCTGCCCGCCCCGGGTCAGCAGCGTCAGCGTGCGTTCGCTGCGACGCGCCGCGCGCTGCACGCAACGCTGCAACTCCTCCGTCGACAGGTGCTGCGAACACGAGGCAGACACCAGTACACCACCGGGCGCCACCAGGCGCAGGGCCAATGCATTGATACGCTCGTAAGCCGCGGCGCCGGCTTTCTGATCCTTGCGGCGCTTGATGAACGCCGGTGGATCGACAATCACTGTTTCAAAGCGTTCGCCAGCCGCGCCAAGCGCTTCCAGCACATCGAAGGCGTCACCTTTTTCCGTGCGCACCCCTGTCAAGCCGTTGGCCGACGCATTGGCCTGCACCCGCTCAAGCGCGGAGGCGGATGAATCCACGCAGACCACGTCACTCGCGCCTGCTGCCGCAGCGCGTAGTCCCCAGGCGCCGACATAGCTGAATACATCCAGAACCGGCCCGCCACGCAGGAAGCGCTGCAGCGTCGTGCGATTGTCGGCCTGATCGAAGAACCAGCCTGTTTTCTGTCCGGCAATTACCGGCACCCGGAAAGCCAGGCCGCCTTCGCGCACCGCAACATCGTCCGCCACCTGGCCATGCGCCACACGCGTCTCCGCGGGCAGGCCTTCCAGGGCGCGCGACGGGGAATCGTTCTTCAGCAGTACGCCACGCGCATGGGTGGCTTCAACAAGCGCCTCCACAACCAGCGGCGTCAGCCGCTCCATGCCCGCGGTGCCTACCTGGGCCACCAGAACGTCGTCGTACCGATCCACCACCAGACCCGGCAAACCGTCTGCTTCGCCGTACACCAGCCGGTAGAAGGGTTCCGCGTACAACCAGGAACGCAACTCCAGTGCCTGGCCGATGCGCGCGCGCAGCAGCGTCGCGTCCTGTGCCTCGCCGTGATCGCGGGTGAGCACACGCCCCGCGATCAGGGAATGCGGGTTCAGATAGCCGCGCGCCAGCCATTTGCCGTGCTGGCTGAGAAAATTGACCGACTCGCCCGGCTCATAGCCCTTCAGGGGCGTGCGGTTGTTGTCGATCTCGTTGCTGTAGATCCAGTCATGTCCCGCCAGCACCCGACGGTGCTGGTCTTTCTGCAATACCACGTCTCGCACGCATTACCTCAACTGCCAAACCGGTAGCGCAGTTTCACGACAAGCTGTTCCACGTCCGGTTCGTCCATGGGCCTGTCCAGCAGATCATCGAAGCCGACATCGGCTGCCCTGCTGAAGCCGCCCAGCGTATACACCACGTACACATCCGACAATGGTGCAAATTCCCACCGGTAACGAAGTTGCAGATTCAGACTGGAAATGGCGAAGTCTCCGGCCGCTGTTGCCGGGCGATCCGTCTCCAGCAGTTTCCGCACACCATCCCGGAGCAGGTAGAACTGGCTCTCCTTCGCGCGGATACCAATCCACTGCGCGCTCAGCCTGAGCTGCTGACGCGCCGTGAGGTTGTACTCCAGCGACAGTTTCGGGCGCCACTCGCGCGTGTCGAAGGTTGTAAAGTTGCGGCCTCCCTGATGCAACAGCCAGTCACCCCGCCTCCAGTACTCCGCCAGAACATCCAGCGTCATGCGATCGAGCGGCCGCCAGACGACGCCAAGTCGCCCCTTGTACGTTTCACCGCCGCTGTTCTCGCCATCCAGATCGACGCCCACCCGGTAGCTGAAGCGCCGCGACGTATCCGACGTGTAGTCGAAGCTGGTGTCCTGCCGCCCTTCTGTAACAAACGTACCGTTGCCAAAACTCTCGCGATCCTCATCGCGCGACGGAAAGTACGCCAGGTAGACATCCAGCTTCGCCAGATTGTTCAGATACACGGTGTTCCTGGTGCCAAATCCCTTGCGCGTATCGGCGCCGTCGCCATTGACCTCAAACTGCGCAAAAGGCGCCACGTTCACCTGCCGGGCCCAGTCCATGCCTACCGAGTTCCAGCTGCCGCCCAGGCGCCAGTTGAGCGCGTCGTTGCGGCGCAGGAATCCCAGATCGTTGATGTCCAGCTTGTCATCGTAGTAGTCGAGTCCCGCGGAAAAGGTCAGCCCCTTGCGCACCGTATACACCGCATCGAAAAATCCGCCCTTACCCTTTCCCACATCGTCCTTGTCGGAATACAGGAGCTGTCCGTCCAGCTTCCACGCGTTATCGGCGCTCAGGTAGTGCACGTCCACGCCATGCACGAGCGCATCCTGTTCCGGATGCGCGGCGAGCGTGCTGATGGTACCTATCGCGGCGTACGCGCCACGCTGAGTGCTTTCGTAGAGGAGGCGCACGACGCCATAGTCCGATCCGTCCTGACGCAGGTTGAGTGGTCCCGCATCGAACTTCACGTCGTCCTCTGAGGCCGCCAGCACACCGTAACGCAGGTGGCCGGCCTGACCCGTTGCTTTCACGGCGGCGGTCAGCTCGGTGAGCTGATTGCGCTCCCGCGCCGGCACCGTGACGCCAGGCGGCACCTCGCGTGGCGGCCGCGGACGACCACCGATGCGTCGTGTGTTGAGCACGGACGTGGGCTCCACATTGCGACTGGTGTCCGACCGTGGCGTCGTCTCGAATATCTCCCTGCCCTCGACGAAAAACAGGCGTTTCTCGGGGAAAAACGTTTCGAAAGCGGTGAGATTCACGTCGACGTCATCTGCTTCCACGTTGCCGAAATCGGGATTCAGCGTGGCGGTAAGCTGAAAGTTGCTCGTGGGTCGCCAGAACACGTCAGCACCGGCTTTCCAGGTCAGTCCGTCTTCGACTTTGTTCTGCGTTGCCGCCACGTAGGGAAACACGCTCCACTGCTGCCGGGGATTGACACCTTCCAGCTGTACCGGCCGCATGGCGGACAGATAGCGTGCATAGGTCGGCGGCAGCGGCGGCATGCTCACGCGTTCGTCACGTGCCGCAAAGAATCGCGAGGCATACAGCCCCATGCGCCGTTGCCCATCCTGTTTCGGCATGCTCACCTGCGACCAGGGGATGAACATCTCCACGCTCCACCCGGTATCCGTACGTGCCGTGGCCCCGTACCAGGCTGCGTCCCAGTCCATGGAGATGCGTCGCTCCGGCAGCACCGTCCCGTCCGTCTGATTGTCACCCAGCGCCAGGCTGAACACATAGCCATACAGCCCTTCGCCCGAGGTATCGAGGCCCAGGCCAATGTGGTCCCGCTGCACCTGGCCCTGATCCCGGGCGCTGAACCGCTGCACGAGCTGATCGGCTGGCTGTTCCAGATCGTAGCCCGCATACAGCCCCTTGCCGCTGTAAAAGACCTTCAGATGTGTGGCGTACGCCGGTATCGCGAGCGTATCCGGTTCGGTTACACGAAAACCGTCAAATACCGGCAGATCCTGCCAGATGGCTTCATCCAGCTTGCCGTCGATGCGGATATTCAGGTCGGAGTGGGAAAAACGGGGAAGCGGGAGAGGAGCGGCGGAGGCGGGGTCGACGGGCGTCGACCCGGGGAGTGCATCCAGCCCGGGCGGCGGACGCGCCTGGGCGTCACGCCTGAGCCGGTTGAGGTTGTAGCCGGGTGGCGGCTCCTGCGGCAGTTCGTCCTCCACCGCCTTCTCCAGCCGCTCACGGCTGAAATCGCGGATTTCGAGTTCGGGCATGACCGAATTGCTGGTCGCCGGCGACGCATCGTCCGTCCCGTATGCGGGTAGATTCAGCCCGTCAGGAACGGCCGGCACGTGCGCATCCGTGGGCTGACTTGCGGAAGCGGCCGCAGGCGCGGTGGCAACGGGCGCCACATAGGTATCCGGCACGGCCCCCTGTCGCACGAGCCAGGCGTCGGCATAGCCGCTGGTGCGCGCCGTGGTAGCAAGACTCTGTGCCTGGTACTTGTCCTCGTAGGGACCAACCACCACGCGGTTGAAGACTCCCCGGGCACTGGTCACGGACTGCACCTTCACGTCCGCGCCAAGCCGGTCGGCGGCGTCCTGACGGGCGGCCTCCGCCGTTTCCGGTGAACTGAAACTGCCAATCACCACCCAATAGCCATCTTCAGCTCGAAGCTGACCGGCGGCGAGGCAAAGCCCGGCCACCAGCAATACAACGCGCAATCGCATTCGATCCCCTCCGTGAGCCAGCGAGTCTATGCAAACCACGTCATGAAGTGAACATGATCATCACCCCCGCGGCCACGGCGGAACCGATCACTCCGGCCACGTTTGGCCCCATGGCGTGCATGAGCAGAAAGTTCTGCCGGTTTGCTTCCAGACCAACCTTGTTCGCCACGCGCGCCGCCATGGGAACGGCCGACACACCGGCGGCGCCGATCAGCGGATTGATCTTGGATTTGCTGAACACGTTCATCAGCTTGGCCATGAGCACACCCGCCGCGGTGCCGATGCAGAATGCAATCACTCCCAGCACCAGGATGCCGAGTGTGCTGGCGCTCAGGAACTGCTCACCTTGCAATTTGGTGCCGACCGCGAGCCCCAGGAAGATGGTGACGCTGTTGATGAGCGCGTTCTGCGTCGTGTCGGACAAACGTTCCACCACGCCGCATTCCCGGATCAGGTTGCCGAAGCAGAACATGCCGATCAACGGCGCCGCGCTGGGCAGCAGCAACGCCACCAGAATCAGCAGCACCAGTGGAAAGATGATCTTCTCCGCGCGCGACACCGTGCGCAGCTGTTCCATCTTGATGGCGCGCTCCGCCTCGGTGGTCAGCGCCCGCATGATGGGGGGCTGGATGATGGGCACCATGGCCATATACGAATAGGCCGCCACCGCGATTGCGCCGAGCAGCTCCGGGGCCAGGCGGCTGGCCACATAGATTGCGGTGGGACCGTCCGCGCCCCCGATGATGCCGATGGCGGCGGCCTGCTGCAGCGAGAAGTCCATGATGCCGAGTTCGGTCAGCCCCAGCGCGCCCAGCACCGTGGCGAAAATGCCGAACTGCGCCGCCGCGCCCAGCAGCAGCGTTCGCGGATTGGCCAGCAGCGGACCGAAGTCCGTGAGTGCTCCGACACCCATGAAAATGATGAGCGGGAAGGCGCTCGTCTTGATGCCCACTTCATAGACCAGATGCAGCAGACCATCGCCACTGGCGATCTCGACGCCGGGAATGTTGCTCAGGAGCCCACCGAAGCCGATGGTCACCAGCAGCAGTGGCTCGAACTTGCGCACGATACCGAGATAAAGCAGCGCCAGACAAACACAGAGCATGACCGCCTGGCGCCATTCCAGCTGATAGAGGCCAGACCCTTCCCAGAGTTGTTCGAGGATGTCCATGCGCTCAGCCGATCGTCAGCAGCGCTTGACCCACCACCACCGAGTCGCCCTCACCCACCTGCACACCGGTCACCGTGCCCGCCGTGGGTGCGCTCACTTCGGTTTCCATCTTCATGGCTTCAAGGATGAGTACGGTTTGCCCTGCCGCCACCGCATCGCCCGCCTTCACCAGCACCCTGACGATGGTACCGGCCAGCGGTGACGGCAACGCACTACCGGAACCGGCCGGGGCAGCCGACCGCGTCGGCGCAACTGGCGCGCTGGTGCGCACCGCTGTCACATCGCCGCCTTCGGAGACTTCCACGACATAGGGATTGCCGTTGACGCGCACGGTGTACACGGAAGCCCCGGAAGGTGCGACATTGGCCGGGGGGGCGGACGCCGCGGCGGCGGGCTTGTCCGCGGCACTGCCTGGCGCCGGTTCGAATGCCGCCGGGTTCCCGCGGTTTTCCAGGAATTTCAATCCCACCTGGGGAAACAGTGCGTAGGTAAGCACGTCATCCACCACGTGCTCGGCGAGCTTGATGCCGCGTTTGCCTGCCTCCGCGATGAGCGCGTTTTCCAGCTTGTCAAGTTCGGGCTCCAGAAGGTCCGCCGGCCTGCAGGTGATGGGCTCGCCGCCCTCCAGCACACGTGCCTGCAGTTCCGCGTTCAGCGGTGCGGGGGTGCGCCCGTATTCACCTTTCAGCACCCCGGCAGTTTCTCGCGTGATGCTCTTGTAACGCTGGCCGGTGAGCACGTTGATCACTGCCTGCGTGCCAACAATCTGCGAGGTGGGCGTAACCAGCGGAATGAAGCCGAGGTCCTCGCGCACCGCGGGAATTTCCTGCAATACGTCATCCAGCCTGTCGCTGGCGTTCTGCTCGCGCAACTGGTTTTCCAGGTTGGTGAGCATGCCACCAGGCACCTGAGCCACCAGGATGCGCGAATCCACGCCTCGCAGCGCGCCCTCGAACTTCGCATACTTCCTGCGCACGTCGCGGAAGTACGCGGCAATTTCTTCCAGCAGCGCCAGATCCAGCCCGGTATCGCGATCCGTACCCTGCAGAATGGCTACGATCGACTCCGTGGGCGAGTGGCCATAGGTCATGCTCATCGACGAAATGGAGGTGTCGATGTTGTCGATACCCGCCTCGATGCATTTGAGGTACGTGGACGTCGACATGCCGGTGGTGGCGTGACACTGCATGTGCACGGGAATGTGAATGGTGGCTTTCAGGCGGCTGACCAGTTCGAAGCCTTCATAGGGTTTGAGAAGCCCGGCCATGTCCTTGATGCACACGGAATGTGCGCCCATGTCCTCGATCTGGCGCGCAAGATCCAGCCACAGATCAATCGTATGCACCGGGCTCACCGTGTAGGAAATGGTGCCCTGGGCATGTTTGCCCGTGGCCAGGGTGGCTTTGACGGCGGATTCGATATTCCGCATGTCGTTCATGGCATCGAAAATACGGAACACATCGACACCGTTGGCCGCCGCCCGCTCGACGAACTTGGCGACCACGTCGTCCGCGTAGTGCCGATAGCCAAGAATGTTCTGCCCGCGAAACAGCATCTGCTGAGGGGTGTTCGGCATGGCCGCTTTCAGATGGCGGATGCGATCCCACGGGTCTTCGCCGAGATAACGGATACAGGCATCAAAGGTGGCTCCGCCCCAGGATTCGACGGACCACAGACCCACCTGATCCAGTTTTGGAGCAATGGGCAACATGTCGTCCAGCCTTACGCGGGTGGCAAGCAGGCTCTGCGAGGCATCGCGCAGAACCACATCCGTGATACCGAGTTTGTTTGTCACGTTACTCCCCTGTCAGGCCGCGGCCCGATTCCTGATTACCAACAAGTAGTGCGAGGGTCGTCTCAGCCGCCACCCTTCCGTGCCCGGTGCATGGCAAGCGCTGCGGTAATGGCGGCGATTTCCTCATTCGACGACGATTCCGGTTGCGGTGGCGCTGCCGCAGGCGCCGCGGGCAACGGTGGCGGCAGGAAGCGCGTGATCATCGACGACATGATCGACGTGGCGCCGACCAGCACGGTGAGGAAAACAAAAACGGTGCCCATGCCGGCCACCATCAGTTCGACGCCCTGTCCCAGCATTCCTGAAAACATCGTGTGCCCGCCCCTTCTTCGGCACGATACGGTTGCCTGCGCACAGCGCGGGCCCGTGCACGCACCATGTCGTGCAGCCCACCTGGTCACCCCGGGGGCATTTGAACCATCAACCAATAGCAGCGCGCAAGTTTGCGGGACGGGCGACGGGAGGGCAATCCGTGAAAGGTAGGAGTGACAGCGCGCACCGCGCGGGGCGCGAGGCAGAGCGCGAACTGACCTGGTGGGCCGTTTGATGCGTTGGGTGATCCTGGGAAGCGCTCAAGTGACCTACCAGCTGGCCACGTTGCGATTGCCAGCGCTGTCGCCCATGGAACTGAAGTTCCATGAGAGGCTGCTGAAGTAGCAGCCTGGTATGCCAGCCAGGGATGGCTGGCCCGCAAATGCAGCGGGAAACGCTGCATTTGGCGCGAGTCGGCGAAGCCGACGACTGCTGAAACAAGTCCAGGAGGGACTGGTTGAGCATCCTGCTAACTTATCAGGCGGCCCTCTAGACACGTCCCGCGAGTGGGCCGAGCACCAGCCAGTCGACAAGCAGGGCCACAACAGCCAGGGCGACAATGACCATCGCGCAGACGCCGAGCAGACGCCAGCCGCGAAAACGTTTCTCTTCCTCTGTATGCATATCGTTCACTCCACGGCAGGCAGAGCAAGCACCCGGCTGCGTGTTCCCTGAAGGGGATCGCCCGGGAGCCCGCACACCTGGAACCACCTCTCATGGAACATCAGTTCCCTGCGCGACAGCGCTGGCAATCGCAACGTGGCCAGCTGTTAACCCGCTGTGGATGGGATGTCATCATCAATCGGGTTTAGTGAATACCGGGCTTCCCCCGTTAATGGGGTAGAGCCCCCATTCCGCCGGTGGCGGAATGGGTGGGAATGGCGCACCCGGCTGGATTCGAACCAGCAATCCCCAGCTTCGTAGGCTGGTGCCTTATCCAATTTGGCCACGGGTGCCGCGAAAGGGCGGCTATTATCGTGAGGCACCCCGGCAAGGTCAACGCGGCTGAGCGTTATCTTCGAACACATCGGCCACCCTCTCGCGAACGCCATCGCCGGCGTTCGCACCGATGGAGGTGATACGATGACGACCTCCGCAGCGCTCGCGAGGAACCCGAGATGACTACCGCCCCCAGGCTCACGCATCTGCCAGCCGACACGACACCTGACCATCTTAAAGAGGTTGTCGCCCGCGACGGAGCCGCGATCGTCGACAACCTGATGCCAGCGGAGCTGCTCACACGCGTGCGCAACGAGATCACGCCGTACGTTGACGCCACGTCAACGGGCCACGATGACTTCACCGGCCGGCGGACCACGCGCACCGGTGCACTGGTCGCCCGTTCACCCGCCTGCCGTGAACTGGTGATGCATCCACTCATCAACGCGGCCTGTGACCTGTTCCTGTCGCCGTTCTGCGATCGCTACCAGCTGCACCTCACCCAGGTGATCCGCATCATGCCGGAACAGGGCGAGCAGGTTCTGCACCGCGACCGGCTGGCCTGGGGCGGGTTCGTCCCGCGCAGCATCGAGCCACAGCTCAACACCATCTGGGCAATCACCGATTTCACGCAGACCAATGGCGCCACACGCGTCGTGCCGGGCTCGAACCAGTGGCCGGACGAGCGGCAGGCGCATGAAGACGAGATCACCTACGCCGGTATGACGGCAGGCTCCGTCATCGTCTACTCCGGTTCGGTCATTCATTCCGGTGGCCGCAATACGTCGGACGCCGACCGGGTGGGAATCAATATCACCTACAGCCTGGGCTGGCTGCGGCAGGAGGAAAACCAGTTCCTCTCCTGCCCGCCACACATCGCCCGGGAGCTGGATCCGGAGCTCCGGGCGCTACTTGGCTATTCGATGGGTTCCTATGCGCTGGGTTACTTCTCGCCGCCGACGCCACCAGGCGAGAACCCCGAGGTCGTGCCCCCCGAGTTTCTGTTCAACGGCCAGATTGGCGCCGACTGGGGACAGGATCTGTTCTCTTCCGTCACTGCCAGGGTGGCATCGCAACTCGGCCAGCGCGACTGACCCGGAACAACTCATTCCTGCATCGGTTTAACAGAGGAGTCCAGACAATGTTCATCGCCATGAACCGGTTTCGCATCGCCAGAGGTTTCGAAGCGGGCTTCGAGAAGGTCTGGCGCGAGCGGGATTCGTTTCTCAACGAGGTGCCCGGATTCATTTCCTTCCACCTGCTCAAGGGGCCGGAGCGTGACGACCACGTGCTGTACGCATCGCACAGCACCTGGGAATCGCGCGCGGCATTCGTTGCCTGGACCGAGTCCGACAATTTCCGTCGCGCGCACAGCCAGGCGTCGGCGCCCAAGGGTACCTACCTTGGACATCCGGAGCTGGAGACGTTCGAGTCGGTCCTCTGAAACCACGCGGGTGCACGCTCACCCGCCCGCGGCCAGATTACGCACGATATCGTAGTTGAACCGCACGAAGCGGTGCAGCTCACTCTCCAGAATGCGTTCCTGGTCGCTATGCGGGCCGTATCCCAGCGGCCCGTCCTCGCCGTCCACCGCGGGACCGATTCCGTAACAAGCGATTCCACGAGATCGCAGATAGGCCATGTCCGTCGCGCCGGTACTCATGGTCGGCAGGGTGGTGGCGTTGTAATGTTTTGTCACGGCGGCCTCCAGGACCTTGAACGCCTCGGTATTCAGCCCCGAGATACCTGGTGGCCGCAGATCGCGCGGCACCCACGCGACCTTGATCGCCGGATCGTCGATGACCTGCCGCACGGTTTCCAGGAAAGTCTCCGGATCCTGCGCCGGTTCCAGCCGGGTATCGAGTGTCGCCTTCGCCTCCGACGGAATGACGTTCACCCGGTAGCCACCGTTGATGATCGTCGGCGAAATGGAGGTACGCACCATGGACGCATGCAGTGGTTCGTTTTCCACGAACCAGTCGTCCGCGGGGGCACGAATGGCCGGGTCGGGATGCAGGATGTCCAGATACCGCTGCGCGGCTTCCGGTTCGGAAATTCCCGCCAGACGCTGGAAATAAGCCATCGTGGTTTCGTTGAGGCTGACGGGAATACGCCAGTCCCCCACTTTCGCGACGGCGCGGGTCAGATGCAGCACCGCATTCTGCCGCAGTGGCACGGAACCATGCCCCGCCGGACCGCTGGCGGTGAGTTCGATGGCGCGCGGGATTTTTTCGGTGGTCTGCACCGAGGCGAAGCGCACCTTGCCTTCCCGCCTGGCGACGCTGCCGCCTTCCGCGTAACAGAATTCCGCATCGATCTCAGGGAAATGGTTGTTCACCATGTACTGAATGCCCACCCGCGTGGCGCCCTCTTCACCCGACTCGGCCAGGAAGATGACATCGCGGTTCAGCGGTACCTTAAGCCGTTTCAGCGTCAGCATCGTCATGAGCGCCGCGACGACGTTGTCCTTGTCGTCCAGCGTGCCGCGGCCGTAGATGTGACCACCTTCCGTGTCCGCGGAAAACGGCGGATGCGTCCACTTGGCGGGATCGACGTTGACGGTGTCGGTATGCGCCATGATGAGCACGGGACGCGCTGAGCCATTGCCGCGAAGGCGCGCGACAATATTCGGTCGGTGTGCTTCGAGCGCAAACCGGTTGACCTCGATGCCTTCGGCGGTGAGCACCTTCTCCAGGTAGTCCGCGGCGTCGACCTCGCGTCCGGGCGGATCGGTGGTATCGAGGCGGATCAGGGCCTGAAAATGGCGCATCGTTTCGGCTTCAAGGGCCTCCCGGTCCGGTTGCGCGGCCGACAGTGTTGACGGCAGCAGCAGGAACGCCAGGAAAAGCCGCCAGCGCAGCGAAGGGGTGGAACGGTTCAACGGCATAGTCGGGTTCCGTGCACAAAACCCGGAACCTACGGTGAAGGCCCGCGTTGTGCAACCTTCGCCCTGACGTGGCTTGCGTCTGCTCCCGGCGGCTTCAGCCGCGCAAACGCTCCGCGGCGAGTTTCTGCAGGTCCGCCTTTACGCGTGCAAAGACACTGTCCCAGTCGCCGGGTCTGGGCTGGCGGATGAGCCGCATGCTGGCGTACCAGGGCGAGTCCTCCCGGTCCCAGAGATACAGCCAGTACGCCGCGTAATTGAGCAGGTTCCACACCGGCCGCCCCAGGCTGCCGCAGAGATGCGCAACCGACGAGTCCGTCATGATCACCAGGTCCAGTTCCTCGATGCACGCCGCCGTCTCGGCAAAATCCTCCACCCGCGTGCCGAGGTCGATCATGACCGAGGACGCACCGGCATCCGCCAGGTCGCCTTCGCGCGGCCCTTTCTGCAACGAATACAGCTGCACACCCGGAACGTGTGACAAAGGCACGAACCGCTCCACGCCGACGGACCGCTTGTGATTACGTTTGAAGGTCACGCTGCCGGACCACACGACGCCCACCTTCAGCCGGCCTGCGCCGCTGGCCATGAGCGCCCTCGCCTTCGCCCGCGCCGCGTCAGGGATGTGAAGCCGCTGACACGGTGGAATGTTGTCCAGATGCACGCCATACAAACCCGGCAATGCCATCAGTGGTGTCACCAGGTCGACATCAGCAGGTGGACCGTCGTCCGGATCGAACAGCGCATCCACGCCTTCGAGCTGCCCGAACAGGCGGCGCAGCGGCGGCTTGCATTCCAGGTAGACCCGCGCGCCCTGGGCTTTCACCCACGGCAGGAACCGCACCGCCAGCAGCGTGTCGCCAAAACCCTGTTCCGGATACAGGTAGAGGGTCTTGCCTGCCAGCGGTTCACCCCGCCATTCCGGCAGAAGCGACGCCCGCCGGTGCACCTCGCCGATGTGCCAGCGTGCCTCGTATGCCGCCCATCCGGCGGCGAAGTCGCCCTGGTAGAGATGCGCGACAGCGCTGTCCCAGCGTGGATTGGCATTGTCAGGGTCGATGCGGATGGCTTCGCGGAATTGTTCCAGCGCCTCCGCGAAACGACCGGCGTCGCGCAGCGCAATGCCATAGTTGTGGCGGGAATTGTAGTCGTCCGGCGCCAGCAGCGCGGAGCGGGCATGCGCCGCCAGCGCTTCCTCGAAACGATCCAGGTCCTTGAGCGCGTTGCCCAGATTCGACAGGAAGCCTGCATCGTCCGGTCGGATTTCCAGGGCGCGAACATAACATCCCACGGAGGCGTCGAAGTCCTGCTGCACGCGATGGGCGACGCCCAGGTTGGACCAGATTCCGGCATCGCGTGGCTGGCGCGCCAGATAGGCACGGTAAAGGCGGATGGCTTCATCCAGCCGTCCCCCTTTCTGGGCGTTTACTCCGGCGTCTCGCAGACGCTGCAATTCGAGGCGGCTCGCGGAAGATCCATCCCCCGCGGCCCGTGCGACCGTGTTCATCTCAGAAATTCCCGTTTCCCTGCCCGCCAGCATCCCGTAACGACGGTAGCGGGGCGGCGTCAGAATAAGCATAGTCGCTGGGCGGAATTGCCAAGCGCCTCACATATTCCCGCCCCGGCGCCGGGCAACGACCAGACATCCAAACTGCGGAGGAACCGACCATGTCGACTGACAGCGTCCCGTCACACCTGGAGCGCATCGCTACCGACGGCTACACGGTACTCGAGCGCGTCATCGACCGGTCGCTGGTAGAGGCGCTGAACGAAGCCCTGCTGCGCCTGGAACACGACCGCCGCATCGTGCCCGGGGGAAACCTGTTCGAGGGTGATCGCACGATCCGGATCTACAACCTGCTGGCGCTGGATCGCGTCTTCGAGGCCATTCCGGTGCATCCGGCCGTGTTGCCGGTGATCGAAGGCGTACTGGACCCCGGCTGCCTGGTGTCATCCCTGTCGTCCATTTCCATCGACCCGGGGGAAGACGCCCAACCCCTGCATGCGGACGACACGCTCATCGATCTGCCGCGCCCGCACCGGCCGGTGGTGTGCAACTCCATGTGGGCGCTCACCGATTTCACCGAGGCCAACGGCGCCACGCGCATCGTGCCGGGCAGCCACCTGCTGGCGGAAAAACCGGAATTCGGCAAGCACTACCCGTCGATTGCCGCCGAAATGCCGAAGGGGAGCGTGCTGATCTGGAACGGTAGCCTGTGGCACGGCGGCGGTGCCAACGGCACGAGTCAGCGGCGGGTGGGTATCGCCATGAACTACTGCGCCGGCTACATCCGTCAGCAGGAGAACCAGCAGCTCGGCATCCCGCTGGAGCGGGTGCGCCGGTTCCCGCCCCGGCTTCAGGAACTGGCTGGATTCGGCACCTACAAGCATCTGATGGGACATATCGACAAACGCAGTCCCGTGCAGGTTCTGCTCGACCGGGACGATGGTTTCCGATCGGTGTGGGATGTTGTCGATTCAGCGCGCACTGACTGATGCCGGCATCCGCCGGCGACGGACATTCAGAGCACGTTTTCCTGCACGCACGTCCATAGCCCGAAATGCCAGTTGTCGAAGATGTCGATGCCGACCGCGGACTTGATCAGGTAGAGCGTTACGAAGCCGGTCACCATGCAGAAGCCTACGAACGCCAGGAAGAAGGCGATGGCGAACAGGTTGTCCACCAGCTTTTCGCGCTGAGACATGTCACGCCGGTTCCGACCGGCGAGGATGGCGAAAAAGTAACGATGCGCGCCGAATGGCACGCTGCCGCGAATGTCCAGCGGATGACGGCCCCACTTCCGCGTAGCTATGGCATCGTGCATCGCTTCAAGCTGGGTCGTCGTGAACGTGCGTGCCACGTCTGCCGGCATCCGCCGCAGCAGATCGCGGATCTGGCCGTTGCCGTCACTCGCGTACGGTACGCCATCGGGTTGTGCTACGTGTTCCATGGCGGCAATTATCCGCCGCCGCCAGCCGCTCCCCCTTGCCTTACCGCCGCTTTGGCCTGTGCGGCGGTTGGCAGATTCCGTAGCTTCTCAGGCGTTGGCGTGAATGAACGACGCGACCTGATCCAGTGCCGCCGCCGATTCCGGCGCATTCACCGCCAGCACCGGCCACACGTGAATGAGCCCTTCGCCTTCGAAGTAGGTAACCGGCACCCCGGCGTCCCGCGCTTTCGCCGCCGCCCGGCGGGAGTCGTCCAGCAGCACTTCGCGGGTGCCCACCTGGATCAGCAGCGGCGGCAGCCCGCCGTAGTTGCCGTACAGGGGCGACACCAGCGGGTCCTGCAGGCGTGCTCCGCCATAGGCAGCGGCCATGACGCCCACGCCTTCGCCGCTCACCAGTGGATCGTCCACCAGCCCCGGCGCCATGGTCGCCCCGGTACCGGCCAGATCGGTCCAGGGGGAAAACGTCACCGCGCACGCCGGAAGCGCATCGCCCGCGTCGCGCAGCGCCATGAGCGTTGCCAGCGTCAGGCCACCTCCAGCGGAATCACCAGCGATCACCAGCTTGCCGGCCGGGACGCCCTGCGCCCGCAGGTAGCGATACGCCGCCACGGCGTCGTCCACCGCCGCCGGGTAGGGATTCTCCGGCGCCAGCCGGTAGTTCAGAACGCACACCCGTGCTCCCGTGGCGCGGGACAGGCGACCGCCGAATTCCCGGTATCCCACGTTCGAGCCGATGACGTAGCCGCCACCGTGCAGGTACAGGATGGTGACACCCGTGCCGGCCTGGCCGTCGATGGTGACGAAGTCGGCGTCGTTGCCACCGATGCTGAAGCTCTCCACCCGCACGTCGGCCGGAATGGTCTGCGCCGCCATCATGGCATCGTAGTTCGCGCGCTGCTCGGCAACCGTCGGGGCGGCGATGGGCGGCGCGGAGGCCAGCATGGCCACCAGGGCTTCGTGTTCAGGACTCGGCATGACGTTCTCCCCTTTTTCGCTGAATGACGCGAGAGTGTTGCGCCTGCCACGGGCAGCGTCAACGAACCCCGGCGACACGCCCCCCCGGCGCCATGCTGAGCCAGGACGGGTACACTCCACGCCATCCGTCACCCAGGAGAGATTCGCATGAACCGCGCCGAACGCATGGCCGAAGTCGCCCGCCGCTATGTCGACCGCAAGCAGTACGCCAGCATCGAGTGGCTGGTGGAACACCAGGGGAAGGTGCTCACTCAGGGACAGGCCGGCCATTTCGACGCCGATGCCGGCACACCACTGCCCGCCGAGCCGATCTACCGCATCTACTCCATGACCAAACCCATCGTCTCCGTGCTGGCACTGATCCTCATGGAACAGGGCAAGCTGCGCCTGTACGACATGCTGGTGCAGTTCAACCGCGCCTTCGCGGCAATGCGCGTGCTGCACGCGGACGGCCGCCTCGAACCGGCCAACCGCTTCATTACCGTGGACGATCTGATTACCCATCGCGCGGGCTTCACGTACCCCTTCATCCACGGCTGCCAGGTGGCACCCTACTACCGGGAAGCGCGTATCCTGGAAGACGGACACATTCCGCTGGAGGAGATGATGGACCGCCTTGCGCGCATGCCGCTGGCGTTCCAGCCGGGCACAAAATTCCGCTACAGCGTGTGTACTGACGCGTTGGCGCACGTGGTGGAGAAAGCTGCCGACATGCCGATTGACGAATTTGCCCGCCGTGAACTGTTCGAGCCGCTCGGCATGGCCGATACCAGCTATCGGGTTCCAAAGGACAAACAGGATCGCGTGCTGCCGATGTATGGCGCCGGCGATCTGCTTGCCGTACCGCCGCTCGATCTCACGCCACACAAACTGGAACGTCGCGACGACGTGGAAGACTTCTACCCGCTGGATCTCGCCGGTCATCGCCGGGGCGGTCATGGCCTCTATTCCACCACCGCCGACTACGCGCGTTTCGCCCGCATGCTGCTGAGCGGCAAGTCGGCCGATGGCCGCACGATCCTGTCGCGCCCGATGCTCAACATGATGCGCGCCAACCGCCTCACGCCACAGCAACTGCCGCTCACCGTGGGCATGCAGGTACTGGCCGGTTACGGCTGGGGACTGGGGGTGCGCGTGATGCTGGACACCGGTCAGGCGCCGCAGCTTACCAACGTGGGTGAACTCGGCTGGGCCGGTGCCGCCAGCACCTTTTTCTGGGTGGACCCTGCGGAGGAAATGATCGGCCTCGTCATGGCCCAGTACCTCGGCTCGGCGCTGCCCCTGGCGGACGACATGCGCACGGCGGCGTATCAGATGCTGGACTGAGGTCCAGCAGCGTATCGGAGGCTTACCGACCTTCACGACCGAAGCTGCCAGCGCCATGGGCAATCGGCCACTGCCCACCACATCGCCGCTTGATCACTATGTCTTTTTTGACATATGGTGGCGTCGTTGCGGCACCAGGAAAAACCCCTGGTCTGGCTGGGTGGTGAAATTCGCACACCGCCGTTGTCGCCACCCGCCCGCACGGAAGCTGGCTATCTCCTGCGGCGGCTGCAACGGGGCGAAGGACTCGGGATGCCGCATTCGAGGACAATGCCCGGCATCGGTGCCCGCTGCCATGAACTGCGTATCCGGGATGGATCCTGTTCATGGCGGGTGATTTACCGGATCGACCCGGATGCGATACTGATCCTGGACGTCTTCGAGAAGAAGACCCGAAAGACTCCGATGCAGGTGCCCGACATCTGCCGCAAGCGGCTCAGCAGGTACGATCATGAAGGCAGCGAAGCGTAAACGTCTGGAAGCGGCCGGATGGCATGTCGGCACCTCAGCGGATTTTCTTGAACTCTCCGATGCGGAGCAGTCTTACATCGATATGAAACTCGCGCTGGGCGATGCGCTGAAGGCAACACGCGCGACCAGACGACTCAGTCAGACCGACGTGGCTGCCCTGGTCGCATCCAGTCAGTCCCGCGTCGCGAAAATGGAAGCCGCGGATGCGTCCGTATCCCTCGATCTGCTGGTTCGCACGCTCCTGACGCTCGGCGTACCCCGGCGGCGGGTGGCGAGAATGCTCGGCGGATGAGCACGGAGCCACGTGCAGACGATTAGCTATTGTCGTCTCCGACTTTCGCCTTCATCACACTGCATAGACGTGCACAAACCAGTCAACGAACGTGAGCCAGATCGCCGTGGAAGGCACGACGAAGAAACCGGCAAGCAGAAGCGCGGCAAACACGAAGTAGCACCACATCACACGCTGTCCCCGGACGCCAGCGGGCAGTGAGCCCGCCATCGCGAGGAACACGCCCAGCACGGTCAGAAAAGCCGGTACCTGGTGCCATTCCGGCGCGGGCAGCGGTGGACCGTAGTGGAACAGCAGCCGGCCGAACAGCGGGTCCAGCAACGTCAGCGACGTTGCGGCCATGAAACGGCCATGCAGCGCCGGTACGTGCCGCCAGTGCACGGCGAGCGCCAGCGCCGAACCGAACAGCACGGCCATGGCCAGCGGCAGGTAGACGAACCGCCCTTCGCCCGCGAACTGTTCCGCGCTCATAACGGCAACGCTCCGATGCGCGACGAACACGCTGGAGACAAGGAACGCGACGCCCACACCCAGACCAACGCGGCCGATGCAGCGATGCCACCGATGCAGCCTCCCGCGAATCAGCACAGGCTGAAGAATGAGCAGCACGAGCCAGCCCGCACCGAACGCCGCATGGGCATGGATGCTACCGGACGCTGAACGGACATCGGACAGATAGGCAGGCCAGAACGCAAATGCCGACAAGACCAGTAGCGTGAGAGCAGCCACCGGCAGCATCCGGGTCAGCACATCACCGATTTCCGGCCTCATTCATCTGCCACGCGACGACCAGGATCAGCCTCGGCCCGCCGCATCGCCACCGCCAGCGACCACATCCTTCGACGCATTCGCCGCGGAGCCGAAGATGCCTTTTGCCATC
This sequence comes from Pseudomonadales bacterium, assembly GCA_024234635.1. Taxonomy (GTDB): domain Bacteria; phylum Pseudomonadota; class Gammaproteobacteria; order Pseudomonadales; family Azotimanducaceae; genus SYFY01. Next base: position 297,535 of record JACKNX010000004.1, read on the forward strand.
AGCGAGGTCTCGCCGTTGCGCCGCCGCTGATAGATATCCGCCCGTATTTCGTGCACACCTTTGTCATCAGGCGCTGCCAGTGCCGCCATCTCGACAAGGTGACAGGCGAGCCGCACGTCCGCATCGGCAATCGCCGCCGCCCGTTCCGCAAGCCGGGCCGCGCCGCCGGCCAGTGCCGCCACCTCCCGGGCCAGCGCGGCGTCCGGTGCGGGCTTGAGATTGGCCGGATTGCCGTCGTACCAGCCGCCATACAGCCGCCAGATGTTGCGGATGACAAACTCCGGCTCGTCGTACATGGGCCGCAGGTACGGTTTTTCGAGTATCCCGGGGTCCAGTTTCACGGTGTTCACGATATCGGTCAGCCGTGCGCCGTCATTCATCAGGAGAAGCGTTTCACGCACCAGAAATTCGAGCGCATCCGCCACTTCCTCCAGCACCCGCCGGATGCGCGCCTCGCCGGCGATGGGCAGGCCATGCGCCGGCAGGAACAGTTCCGCCCCCTGCGCGGCCATGGCGCGCATGGCCGCGGCCCACTCGGCGGGATAGCGTTGCACCTTCTGCGGATTGCCGGCGTTCGGAAAATTCCAGATGAAAAAATCACCTGCACAGATTGCCTTGTGGCGCGGTACCCAGGCCCAGGTATGGTCGTCCGTCTCCCCTTTCGCATGGTGCAGTTCCACCGCCAGGCCACCGACGTCGAGGGACAGGCGATCCCGGTAGGTCACGTCGGGCGCCGGGGAAGACGTCGGAAGGAAATGGTCGCTCTGGGAGATGTCGTAGCCGCGCCGCTTGAACTGACCGAACTGGCGTTCGTTGATGATCCGGTTATAGCCGTTGGTGAGGTTGTAGCGGTCGAAGCGACGCGGCACGTTCTCGTGCCCGACCACGCGGATGTGATCGTGGGCATGCATGCGGGCGTCAGCTACGAAGGCACCACAACCGCCAACGTGATCCACGTGCCCGTGGGTGTAAACCACCGTGTTGAAGCGGTCATCGCGCCAGTGGCGCACGGCCTCGACGACGCGCGCGCCGCCGGCTTCGTTGGAAGTATCGAAGGCCAGCAGGCCGTCGTCGGTTTCGAACAGCACGCAGTGCGAGAAGGCCTCCACCATCGCCACGCCATCAGCCACCATCGACAACTGGTGATTGATGCGGTTGAGCGGGCCGATATCGTCCGCCGTCCGCCCCTCATCCAGTACCGCCGTGGACAATGCAATCAGATCCGCCACACCCACTCTCTCACCTGCTCCGGAACCCGCAGATTACACCCTGCCCGCCGTCACCCAAACAGGCCGCGGCTACCCCTCGATTCGCAGAAACAGACTGTCGTATCGCCCTTCCTCGTCGAGCGCGAGGATACGATGCCTCCCCGCCGCATCGAAGTGGTAGCTGAACGCTTCACCCGCGGCCGTTACCGCCACAAACCGGCCGTCGACCAGCCACTGCACGTTCCCGTCCGCCTGGCGCACCCGCAGGCTAACCGCGGGCGGTGTATCGACGCCCGGCGCCCGCCGGAGCACGCTGCCGTCCGCCAGACCGTCGATGCGCAGGCGACCGCTTTGCTCGCTGGGCGGTGCGCACCCCGCTGCCCAGGCCGGCAGTCGCGACGCCCGCCGACGGGACGCGGACAACCAGGCGGCAACCGGGAGCGGCCATTGCGCGATGGCAATGGGCCGGGTATCGCCATGCGCGCAAGCGGGCGTCACGCGTTTACCGCTACGGGTATCCACGAGCACATGCTTCACCAGTTCATTTCCCTGTCCGGCACCTCGTGGCGAGGGCACCAGGGTCGGCGGCACGTTGCCGCGCAGAATCCAGGTATCGGTTACCTCCTGGCAGGCCGAGGGATCCTCGCTGTCCATGGCGCGCCCGGTCGGCCAGCAGATCGCCTGCCGGGTGACACCATCGGGCGGGGCCGGAGACTGCCTGTCACCTGGCGGGTGCGGCAATGCGGACAAGAGGGAAAACAGGACAGGGAGCGCCGTCGCGGCTCCATACTGCCCCGGCATCGGCGTGCCATCCGGTCGACCGACCCAGACGCCCAGCGTCCAGGTTTTTGTCACACCGAACGCCCAGGCATCACGGTAGCCGTAGCTGGTTCCCGTCTTCCAGGCCAGCTTTGGCGCGGTGGCGGCGGACAGCGCGGCATTCATCGGCAACGCCGCGCCTTGCAGCATGTCCGTGACGATGAACGCTGCACCCTGGCTCAGCAGCCGGCGTCCGTCGAGCGGACTCCCGTCCCCGGCATCGACCGCATGCCCCGTTGCTGGTGACGGCGGCACTTCGTCCCACGCGCCGCTGGCCGCGCCGGCCGGCGGATCGACAAGATAACGAACGGGCCGCATCACGCCGGCATTGGCAAACGCCGCGTAACCCGACGCAAGCGCTTCCATCCGGACACCCGTGCCACCGAGAATCAATGCCAGGTGCGGACGCGCCCCACGTGGCAACGTGAGCCGCACGCCACCATGCGCGAGGCGCGCCATGAAGCGCTCCGGAGTAACGCGTGCCAGGAGATCCACCGCGGGTACGTTCAATGACCGTCGCAGTGCGTCCGCGGCGCTGACGGGTCCGGAGAACACATCGCCGAAGTTCGCCGGCCGGTAGCCGTCGAAACCGGTTGGCGCATCGCTGAGCAGACTGGCGGCGTGGATCAGGCCGTCATCCAGCGCGAGGCCGTAGAGAAACGGTTTGAGCGTCGATCCCGGGGAACGTATCGCACGGATCATGTCCACCTGACCGAGCCGCGCGTCGTCCGCAAAATCCGCGGAGCCGAGGTAGACACGGGCTTCCAGCGTGGCATTGTCCACCAGCAGCGCCGCCGCGGAGGTGAGCGGCGGCAGGTGGCGGATCAGCGCCGGCAGACGCCGTTCGAAGGTCCGTTGCAGCTGGGCATCGATGGTGGTTGTCAGTACGGTCTCCGCCGGATACGCCCGCCGCAGCCGTTCCGCCAGCAACGCCGCCGCAAGCGGTGGCCGTACGCGTTGTGCAATCACCGGCTCCAGCGCGGCGCCGGCCAGTACGCCGTCCGGCCAGACCCCCTGCGCCCGCAGCCGTTCCAGCACCTTGTCACGCGCCTGGCGCGCGAGTTCTGGATGGCGGTCGGGTCGCAACCGGCTGGGAGCCTGCGGCAGCACCGCCAGCAGTGCCGCCTCCGCATGGGACAACTGGCGGGAAGACTTGCCCAGATAACTCCAGGCAGCAGCCTCCACACCCTCGATGGTTCCGCCGAACGGCGCCCGCGCGAGGTACAACGCCAGGATCTGTGCCTTGTTGAGACGCAGTTCGAGCTGCACCGCGCGCAGCATCTGGATGAGTTTGCCCCACGGTGACCGCGGAATGGGCTCCAGCAACCGCGCCACCTGCATGGTCAGCGTGGAGCCACCCGAAACCACTTCACCCTGCCGGAGTGCCTGTCCAATGGCACGCAGCAACGCCAGCGGGTTCACGCCGGGATGGCGGTAGAACCAGCGATCCTCGTAGCCGAGCAATGCCTCGAGATAGCGTGGGGAGACATCCGCCACCTGTACCGGATACCGCCACACCCCATTGCTGGCAGCAAACGCACGAAGGGGCGAACCGTCGCGGGCCAGCACGACGGTGCTGCGGTCCGTGTCCAGCCGGGGAATCGGTGGGGGAAAGACACGATCGAGCGCGCCGATGACAATCACCACGACGGCGATGCCGGTGATCCATCGCCGCCAGCCAGGCCGTTTGCCGGCACTCACGGCGGGGTGATGGTCACCTGTTGCCTGTCGACCGCGCCCAGCACCCGGAGCGCCGGTCGGTACATATCCTCCAGCGACGGCGGCGGTATGACATAGGTGCCCGGCGTCACCGCTCGCAGCAAGTAGTACAGTCTTGTCGAACTGCCCTCGTAGAGCGTCAGCGCCGCGACATAGCGGTCGTCGCGATACTCCTCGAATCGCGCCCCGCTGTCGCCGATGACATCCGTCAGACGCACATCGTCAACCGTCACGTCCGCCCACGGCGCGCGATCCGTGAGATTGAGATTCTCCACCTCCAGCCCGCCAGGTGTCAGGTCGACCACCAGCGCATCCGCCATCGTCTGTCGACCGCTCACCGTCAGCACCGCGACCAGCACGTCACCCTCCCGCAGGGGCTCGCCCTGCCACGGCGAACCGTTCGCGCGATACCACGCACGTTCGATCTTCATGTCCTCGCGTGACAGCACCGGCGCCCTGCGCGGCACGCCCGCCACTTCCTGGGTGACAAACAGGCTGCCCGCGGCCGTCGGGGTGAGCGTCAGTCCGCCGCGCTGTTCCACCGGGGTGAGTGTATGGCTGAAATAGGCGATGCTGGGACGCGCACTACCCTGCGCAAGCCCCTGTACCGTGAAGCCGTCACCGGCCGAAGCCAGCGCGCGACCCAGCCGAACCACGGCGATGGCTTCCTGCGTGGAGAGCCAGTACGCGCTGGTGCGTGCATTGCCCTGTTCGCCCAGCAGCTGACGCGCGGCCGCAAAGGCCGCCGTATCGATGGCATCGTTTCGGAGTTCGTTTTCGTGCACCAGTGCGGCGATCAGAACTGCGTCCCGCAGATCGCTGCCGTAGTCACCAAGCCAGGCCGGGCGCTGCCACTGCCGCTCGCTCACTTCCTTCAGGGCCGCGTCCGCGCGTTCGCGATCGCCCTGCAGGGCCAGCGCCACCCCAAGCTGCGCCAGGGGCAGGGGCGTGAGCAGTTTGCCGCGTTCGTTGTCGAACAGCGCCCGCAGCGTGCCCAGCGGCGCCTTGCCGACTTTGGCCAGCACGTAACCCGCATGCGCCATTTCCGCGAGACGCCGGTGTTCGTACTGCTCGTAGCCATAGTCCGTGTTGCCGCCCTTGAGCAGATCCGCCTGCAGCCGCTCCAGCGCGCGGTCGAGCAGCAGCGACGGCACAGTGAAACCCGCTTCCTTCGCCAGCAGCGCCATCTCCGTCACGTAGGGCGTGAGGCTGGTATCGGCATCGAAATCACCCGGCCATAGCGCAAAGTGGCCAGCACCGTTCTGCATCGACGACAGACGCGCGAACGCCTTGTCCAGCAGCGAGGCGCGGCCCGCCAGAGAGACATCCAGCGGCTGCCCCCGGAAATCGCGGATACTCTCCGCGGCTACACCGAACCTGGCGCGGGTGGTCTCGTCCAGCAGGACCAGTGGCAGCGCCTTGCTCACCGTCTGTTCCGCACAGCCGTACGGATAGCGCAGCAGGTCCAGCGCCGCCTGCGCATAGGGCAACGGCGGCAGCCGGCCGATGGTCAGGCGCTGTACCACGGAGTCGGGGAACAGCCCCTCGGTCAGCGACGCGTCCGCGCGTACCGGAGCATTGCCCGCCTGCGAGGCGATCGTCAGACGCTGCACCGCCGGCCAGGCGGGACGCACCACGACAGCGAACGTGCGCTCGCTCGTCACGGACCTGCCCACCAGCCGCACATGCACGTGGGCCGTGCCGAAGCCGTCCGCGGCCGTCAGCGGGATGGCGAGGCTTGCGTGGGCGTTGTCCGGCACGGACACCTCCGCCGCGGCCTGCGCAAGGCGTACCGGCCCGTCAGAGGTGAGGGTCAGCGTGTAGCGATCATCCCCGCCGCTGGCGTTGTCGATATCCAGCGTCAGCCGGCTGACATCGCCGGGCGCCAGAACGCGCGGCAGCGACCCCTGCAGCACCACGGGGGCGCGTACCAGCGTGTCGGCCTCCGCATTGGCATAACCCGCCTCGCCATATACAAGTGCCCGCACGCGCAGGGTGCCGTTGAAGTCAGGTACGGGCAGGGAAACGTGTGCCATGCCGTCTGCATCCAGCATCACCGGTGCGGAGGCCAGGTCGACGATGTTCACCTCGGCGTCCGGCCGTCGGGCCTGGGGCAGACCGGTCAGTTCGGCGTCGCCGCCGTAGCGCAGGCGCGCCTGTACGCCGGCAAAACTCTCGATGACGCGGCCATAGACGTCATACGCATCCACCCCCAGACGCCGCCGGGCAAAGAACCACGCCGCCGCGTCCGGCACGCCAAAGCGCGTGATGTTGAGCACGCCCGCGTCCGTGGCCGTCACACGCACCGCGGCTTGCTTCCCGGCCAGTTCCGGTACCCGCAGGGTCAGTTCCAGCGCATTTCCCGGCCGCATGTCGGCGGGCGCGGAAAGCTGTGCCGTCAGCGCGCGGTCCGCCCGCGCCAGCGGCACGTGCGCGATGCCCACGGCGCGATTCGGCGTGATCGCATCGGCGCTGGAGCCCGGGCGGAACACCAGTACGGTGAGGTAGAGATCGTGCCGATTCCAGGCAGCATCCAGCGGCACGGAGACGCGGGTGCCGGCAGCGACATCGAGTGTCTGGCTCCACAACAGATGATCACTTTCCAGCAGCACCAGCGCCGGCCCCGCGTGTGGTGGTGTAATGGTTGCGGTCACCTGTTCGCCAGCTGCGTACGCCGGCTTGTCAAGCACCACCCGCACCTTGTCCGGTCGCGCTTCACTTCCCGGGCCGTCACCGCCCCAGCCAGCGTCGAACGGCTGGCGCAGCAACAGACCGCTGGACGGATCGCGGATTTCCACCCGGTAGCCACCCCACTCGACCGGCACCGCGAGATGTCCGCGTGCGCCCGCGGCGATGGTCATCGTCTCTTCGTGCACGGTCTCGTCACGGGTGACGTAGTCAAAACGCCAGCCGGCGCCTTCCTCGAATTGCCACTGGTAGTCCCGCACTTCGCGGATCACCTTTACCGCAAGGCCGGCGGCGGCGAGCAGGTCACCCGCGGCGTTGGTACGGATCACCTCAAATTCCGCCCGGTCACCCGGCGCAGCACCGTCCGCCATGTCGAACAGCGGGCGGATGCCCACCAGTTCGTCCGCGGGCCACAGGGTTCGCTTCAGGCTGCGCGACACCGCCCGCCCCCCGGTCTCGTAGACGCTGCCGCCGACGGTGATCCGCACCGGCGCCGTCACCGTCACGCCGTCCAGCACCGTAACCGGTACCGCCAGTCGCCCGCCGGCATCGAGGCGGGCATCCACGACGTCGTCCGGGGTCGCCGGCAGTTCCATGCGCGCATCGCCAAACCAGTAGTCCGCAAACGCCGCCACCGGATGCGGTTCGCGCACCAGTGCAAGCCGGGCGGAAAAGCGGTTGCCCGCGGCCGGCGCGCCATGCAGGTAGGCGGCCGTGACGTTCAGCGGCAGCGATTCGCCGGGGTGCAGCGCCTCAACGGCCGAAGCCAGCTCCAGCGTCATGCGCTCGGGCAGAAATTCCTCCACGCGGAACGCAAACGCCTGGTCCGACGCCTCCGCCTCCGGGTCCGTACTGAAACTCACGGACCAGCGTCCGGTCGCCGCATCCTCCGGCAGATCGCGGCCGAATTCGTAGTAACCCAGATCCCCGGCGTCCAGGCGCGTGCGCGCCAACGCCCGGCCGTCGGGCTGATGCAAGGTGGCGAACACCGGCTGCGCCGGCAGGACCCGGCCATCGTGATCGCGTAACAGCGCCGATACACGCACGTGTTCCCCGGGCCGGTAAAGATCACGACTGGCCCAGGGAAATATCTCCGCCGGCTGCTCGCGCCGCCCGGTTACCGCAAACTCGGACAGATCGAGAGCAGGCTGGTTGAACGGCATCACCGCCAGGTCCTCACCGTCGCGGGCCAGCATCAGGTGCTGCCCGTTCAGCGCATAGCCGTCGAACGTCGCCATGCCGTCGCCATCCGTCTCCGCGGTCGCGACCACAATGCCCTTCGGATCACGGATGCTCAGTCGCACGCCCGCTTTTGCCCGACCGGACTCCAGCGACGCGGCATGGACGACCAGGCTCTGCGGATAGACACGCAGGTGCAGGCCGATGTCCGTGACCAGGAACAGGCTCGTATCCTGTTCGTAGGCGAACGTGCCGGCCTGTTTCATCACCGCAAAGTAGAGGCCGGGCGCAGCCAGCTCGTCGATGTCACGCACGGGCAGATAACTCACCGACCGCTCGTTGGGTTTGCCGCTGACGGCAAAACGCGCAGCGTAGGCGGCATCCGCGTAACCGGCCATCTGCGCAAGCGACCAGTAGCTGCGTCGCCCGCCGCGACTGAAATCGTCGAGGAATTTCGACAGGTCGCGGTCGCGGACCTTGAGAAACTCCACATCCACCTCACCGACGTTCACCGTGACGATGGGCAGACCGCGGGTTTCGTGCATGGGCAGCACGCTGCCCTGACTGGCGAAGCCGAGCACCGGTTGCAGTGGCCCGGTATGGACATCCCGGCTGAGGTCACTGCCGATGGTCGAACCGTCGGTTGCCGCCAGCGCGGCGTGCACGGTGAGCCGGTAATCGCGATTGCTTTCCACGTAGGGGAAACGGATGGCGGTGCCGTCGTCCTCCAGCACCCAGCTCCCCTGCGGAATACCGCCGTCCGCATCGTTCAGGGTGAGCAGTTCGTCGAACTTCTGCGCGCCGGCCAGCGGGCGGGAGAACGTGAGCACAATGGACGCACGGCCGTCGTAGGTACCGTGCCCGGCCGAGACGAGGCCAAAGCCGTCAATCGTCGCAGCGGGCGCAGGGGCCGCATCCTCGGCGGGCTCCGCAGGGTCGTTTGCCGCGCCACCGCATCCGCCCAGCAGAAACAGCATTGCCACCAGCATTAGCATTACGCCGCGCATCACCTTCTCCGCCCCGCACGAATGGGATGCACAGTGTACGTGCCGCACCGTCCGCATTCACTGGCCAGCGCCGCCACCACAATCGGCGGGGGCGTCGTCGACCTGGATTGTCAGTTGTCACAGCCCCCGGCGACGATGGGTATCGACAGGGTGACCGACGAACCTGCCTGGGAGGAGTCGGTGTGCAGCGATCCGCCCATGGCGGCCAGGCGCTTGCGCATGATGCCGAGCCCCCGGCCCCCGCCCTTCGCCGCCAGGCCACCGACCCCGTCGTCCACGATACGAACAGTCAGACTGCCCCCGTCGGCATGAGCGTACAGCGTGATGCTGCTGGCGCGGGCGTGGCGCAGCGCATTGCTGACGGCCTCCTGGATGCAGCGATACACCTGTAACGTACGCTCGACGCCAAGGGCGCAACGGTCCGGGAGGTCGACTTCCCAGTTCAGGACCACGCCATGAGTGTCCAGCAGGGACTGCAGGCGACCACGCAACACGCCGAGCGCGCTGCCGAAGTCATCGGCAAGATCAGGATCGAGCGAATCCATCACCAGGCGCAACTCCTGCAGGCTCAGCTGCAGGGCGTCCGTCAAGGCGGGATCGGCATCCGGACGCTGGCGCATCGCCTGGATCAGCGCCGCCAGACGGCCGCCCACGCCGTCGTGCATATCCCGCAGCAGCCGTTGTCGCTCGTTGGCCAGCAGAAGCGCCCTGGTCCGCTCGGCTTCACGCTCGAAACTTGCCGCAAGTGCCGCCTCCTTGGCTGCGAGTTCGGTGTTCAACATCTCGTTGATCGCCTGCTCGGATTCGTAGAGTCGGATGTTGCGATGAAACAGGCAGGCGACGATTGCCACCACGAATAGCGGGAAGGACCGGGTAAGCGAATAAAAATAGAAGATGCCCAGCACCTGTGCCACCACATCGAAGATGGCGGCCGAAATCACCAGGAATACCGCGCTCGACTCGACGATGGTGGTATCGCTGTCAACGAAGTAGTGCCGTACCGCCTTCACCAGCAGACCGATGCAGATGGCCACCTGGTAGGTATCCCCCAGCCAGGCTTCCAGCCGCTCCGGGGCGAGCGTCGGCACCAGCGTGGCGTACAGCCCCAGACTGACAAAGTATGCCAGCGTGGCAACCAGGCGGTGGGTGCGCCGGTTCTGTCCCGACCAGAGATCGAAGAAATTGAACAGCGCCAGATACACGAGGTTGAGCAGCGCGAAGTAGTACGCGGCGCGCCAGCTTTCGGACCATGGGAAGTCGAACCACAATCGGTACAGACTGAGCAGCGCCCAGCTGAGCGCCGCCACGGCAAACCACGCCAGGAGGGCACGCTGGCGCACGAGCGGCAGGAGCAGCAACACCAGACCGCCCAGCGTCAGCCCGCCGATGGCGGTGATCCTTGGCCATTCGTAATAGGTGAAGAAGCGACGTTCCAGCGCTTCGGCAAGCACGTCATGCGGGCCGATGAACGCGCCCCGGAAGCTGGCTGGTTTGGCGCGGCGTGCGAGCACGAGATCCACCACGTCCGTACCGTCTCCTCTCAGCAGGGCCGCGGGCAGGCGCGTCAGCCACGTACGCTTCCCCTTGAGACCAGGCACCGGCGCCAACACGCCTTTGACCTCCAGCCGATAGCCATTCAGGAACAGTGCGAAGCTGTCGGTGTTGTAGCTTGGCGCGATGGCCAGATCGTCCCCGGGCGGCGTCGTCGGCACTGGCATGCGCACGGCGAAGTAGCACGGCTGCGCGCAGGTGCGCCAGGTATACAGATCAGATGCAGGTTCCCAGGTGGCGTTCCCGGGAATCACCGGGCTGCCCAGTTCCCGGGTCACCACCGAGAAGTCGCCATGGAACCAGTCCATTCCGTCCGAGCTGTTGGTGACCAGAAGGCTGAACGTCAGCCAGTACGCGATCAGCGCCACTGCAATCACCATGAGCAGACGCGTCGACCGCCCGACCTGTCCTGTGTTCACCCGCACCCGCCCCCGGAAGCCGCAGCTGTCATGTCACCGTCGATGCCAGCCGCGTATCAGCCCGCCGGTCACACTGACATCAGACATCATCCAGCGACAGTATGCCGCGCTTGAGTGCCTGATTGATGGCTTCCGTGCGGGAGTTCACGCGCAGCTTGCGGTAGATGCTCTTCACGTGATCACCGACCGTGTGGCGGGACACCCGGTGATTCACGGCAACTTCCCGATAGCTGTAGCCATGGGCAAGCGCGCGTAGTGTCTGCATTTCCCGCGGGCTGAGGTGGCCGTTTGCGTCGTCGATGCCGTCCACATTCCCCGAGGGCACCTCGCGAAAGCGCCTGAGCAGATAGGCCGCCACTTTCGCGGACAGCGGACAGTCGCCCGCATGCACCTGCCGGATGGCGTCGAACAGATGTGAATCCCCTTTCAGATGATAGCCATGGGCACCGGCACGAATGGCCGCCACTACATGCGCCTCGTCCTCGAACACCGTCAGCGCCAGCACTTGCGCGCCAGCCGCCACCAGCCGGGGGATCAGTTCGACGCCGTCCCCGTCCGGCAGACCCAGGTCCACCACCCACACGTCTCCCGCCCGCACGGGCAGGCACCTCGCCTCCGCCAGGGTGGCCGCGTACGCTGGCGGCGCCAGCCAGGACAACGCCCGCGCGCGGGTGCTGAAGGCCTGCACAAAATCGTCGTCGTCCTCCACCAGCACCAGCGATATCGGTCGTTCAGGAACACAATCCATCCCCCGATGGTAGACAAGCCCCGTCCACCCAGCCATCCCCCGCAGATTGGGGGTACGCGCCGCGATTCCCGCTGACTCCGATTGCGTACCAGCTCACATCCGCGACGCGACTCCCGAATACACGGGATGCCGCGCCGCGCTTCGCCTTTTGATACTCCTCGCGTCGCCCTGGCGACAGACCCTTTTCAGGAACAGGAGGTTTCAAACGTTGATCAGACGTTGATCACACGTTGATCAGGAAAAGTGGCGTGAAACCTAGAGCTACAGCGGTGCTTCCGCCACTCGCCACCTGTCGACCTCTCAAAAATACCCCCTTTTGTACCCCCAACGGCAGTGGCTGTCGTTGTGCGTCGCTGGAAGTCGGCGGCACTCGTCGGGGATAGCGTGAGCAACAGACACCATAGCACTTGTGATCGGTCGATCCGATCCAGGTCACCAGGTCTCGTGGAGTCGCGACGTTCATCCATCTCTGTGTGAACCCGCGTTGCACACGGCCACATCGAGGGCATCGAGCTTGTCCATCCAGAAGCGCTTGAGTCCGTCGACCCAAGTCGCCAGCTCGTCGACACCTTCCTTGTCGAGTTCGTAGATTCGCCACTGCGCCTCTACGCGCACATGCACGAGCTTCGCAGCTCGGAGCGTCTTCAGGTGCTGCGAAATCGCGGAGGGGCTGATGTCGAATCGACCGGCAATCTCTCCGGAAGACAGTGGCCCGTGAGCCAATGTCTCGACGATCTGGCGGCGGGTGGGGTCCGCAAGGGCAGCAAAGCCATTCATTCTATGATAATGTTCTCTGAACTTAATTAAGTCAATGCTACATCTATGACGGGAACGATGTCACCCAAGGCGGCGGCGAACGAGCGACGAGCGCTGGGGCAGTGGCTTCGCGCGTGCACTGCTTTCTCGATTCGGTCGCAGACACGGGTGCTGTCTCACTCATAGGGTACGTCGACGGGAGCGCGGCTCCCGGTTTCGTGAACGGAGGAGCATGGGCAAGATCGACCGGCCCACCGGGGGACAACCGATGAGATACCGATAGCGGGGATCGAACTATGGTGGCGCGGATCACGAGGACATAGTGCATGGATTTACGCCATCTTCGATACTTCATCGCCGTCGCCGAAGAGCTGCATTTTGGACGAGCTGCCGAACGACTGAACATCGAGCAATCTCCCCTCTCGCGCACCATCAAGAAGCTGGAATCCGAGCTGGGCGTCGTCCTGCTCGAACGCACGTCCCGAGGCACACGGCTGACGTGGGCCGGACAAGTCTTCCTGGAGGATGCCCGCCGGGTGCTGCTCTGCCTCGAACAAGCCAAGACCAACGCGAAGGCTGCATCCACCGGCTACCGCGGCACTCTCCGCATAGCATTGTCCGACGGCATCGCACGCAGCCGCCTGACCGCCTTGCTCGCACTGTGCAGGGAAGAAGAACCCGAGGTCGAGATCCGGTTGTTCGAGATACCGTTCTCCAAGCAACTGAAGGGGCTTAGCAACGATCTGTACGACGCGGGTTTCGCTTTGGCCGATGAGGTCGAGGACGGGATCGTCGCCGAGCCCGTTTGGCACGACCCATTGGTCGTGGCCGTACCTTCCAGGCATCCCTTGTTGGCTCACCGGCGCGTGCCACTCCACGAAGTGGTCAACTACCCTCTGGTACTCTGCCATCCAGAAGTTTGCGAGGGATGCAGTCAGCAATTGGAGCGCGTGCTTCGAACGGTGGACACGCAGCCCGTCGTGGCCGAGCATGTGGCCACGCACGATTTGATGTTGACACTGGTGGCCGCAGGCTACGGGGTCGGCTTCTCCAGCGCCGCACATCTCGAAGCCATCCATCACAAGGACGTGGTGGCCCGGCCGTTGGCCGGCCGCTCGTTCATGATGACGACCTTCCTGCTGAGGCCGGACAACGAACCATCCGAACAGTTGAGAAACTTCATCCGGCGCGTCAACCACGTCGGCGCCTGAAAGTGCGAGACCCTGTTTCTTTTTTGGTCTTCGTGCAGACCGAAAAGGTATGACTGGCAGCGATGGCACCTTCCGTATGCCGGAAGCGATTCCACCGATTCACGCAGCCATCATCGACCTCCAGCAAGTGGTTTCGTGTTTCCCACGGTTCATCACCCGAATGTCCTTCGATGCCTTCGTGATCAGGATCGAGACTTTCCGGGTCTCGAACATGCCGCGTGACCCTACCGACTTCGATTCAGACGCCACGGGTCTTTACTGTTGCGTGACGAGTGCGAACACTCATCCGTGGCATGGGGAAGCCAGTGTCGATAGCGAACGGATACGAAGTAATGAGATGACGTAGCGCTTCCTGCACATCTTCTGCGCTACCGGCCATTGGCGCCAGTCTACCCATCGTCGGACTCCTGTCCAGCCAAGCGCCCGTCGCATGTCCGCCGGACTGGAACCCGTCAACGCAGCCAGGGGGAGCCAGATGGCCGGAGCGGGACATGCGCAAGACCGACCCATCCTTGCATTCCAGGGTCTTCTATAGGCCCATCGAAGCCGCCATCCGGTGGAGTGGTCTGCTGCGGTTCGAGGCCCGCATCCTCGATGCGATGAACGGCAAGGTCGTCCCCGAGTTGGATGATTTTCCGAGATGGCCGATGCTGCGCCTCAACGCCGAGCGCATCTTCGATGGACTCAGAAACGGCGAGCTGCCGTATGGGAGGTCCGGCATCACATCGAACGACCCTGCGCTTCTCGAAGACCCGGATCTCACGATACGGCACGTCGATCTCAAGATGTGGATGACCCGCTTCTATCCGGATCAGAGACCGACGTTCCTGTTCGACGACATCGAGCGTCGGCTTCATCCGGCGATCGGCATAGATGCCGTGCAGACCTTGCTGGCCGACCGGGAAGCACTGAAGGCCAGGCTCGCGGAAATGGAACGCTCCTTCGACGGTCTGCACGAACGGCATCGGGTGCTGTGCCAGCAGATCGAGAGTCGGAGCGCCGCGGAGCACGAAGTGTCTCCCAGGAGCGAGGCGACCTACCTCAACATCGTCGGTGGCCTGATGGGCCTGCTGCTCGGAAAATCGCCGAGCGGCAAGCCTTACTCATCGTTCGAGACCATGGAATCCGTGATCAGCGCACTGCTCGCCCACCACGCGGGCCGCCCCGGCATGGCCGAGCGCACCTTGTGGGCCAAGCTCGCGCAGGCGCGGCGTCAGGTGGAAGACGCGCCGCGCTGACTGCAATTGCAGTCTCGTGCTCTGCAATTGCAGTGACTCTCCCGAAGAGGGTGTATTCAATACGAGGCACTTTCCGAACAGCGCCGATGAGCGTCGAGGAGTGTCCACCATGTCTTCGCAGAACTTTCCGCAGGCCGAACACCGCATCCTGCGGCGCGCCGAAGTCGAAACCAAGACCGGCTTCAAGCGCGCCCACATCTACAGCCTGATGAAGGCTGGCAAGTTTCCCAAGGCGCTGCGCCTGGGCGTGCGCGCCGTGGGCTGGGACTCGGTCGAGATCGAGCAGTGGATCGCCGACCGTCTCAAAGAACGCGCCTGACGCTTCCTCTCGATTCATGTCGTTCGACGAGGAGAAGCCCATGCAGGTGGTATCCATCATTTCGACCAAGGGCGGCGTGGGCAAGACGACCACGGCAGCCAACCTGGGTGGCTTCGCCGCCGACGCGGGGCTGCGCGTGCTGCTGCTGGACCTCGACGTTCAGCCCACGTTGTCCAGTTACTTCGAGCTGCGCGAACGCGCGCCCGCCGGCATCTACGAACTGCTGGCCTTCAACGAGCAGAGCCTCGACCGCCTAGTGTCGCACACCGCGATTCCGGGCCTCGATCTCGTTCTCTCCAACGACGACAAGGGGCAGTTAAACACACTGCTGCTGCATGCACCGGATGGTCGGCTGCGGCTGCGCAACCTGTTGCCCACCTTCAGCGCGCACTACGACCTGATGCTGATCGACACCCAAGGCGCGCGCAGCGTTCTGCTGGAGATGGCCGTACTGGCATCCGACTCGGCGCTATCGCCGGTCACGCCGGAGATCCTGGCCGCCCGCGAGTTCCGGCGCGGCACCCTGCAACTGATGCGGGACATCGCGCCGTACCGGCGTCTCGGTATCGAGCCGCCGGAGCTGCGTCTGCTCATCAACCGCGTGCATCCGGTCTCCAGCAATGCACGGCTCATCCAGCAGGCACTGCGCGATCTGTTCCACGCCGAACCCGGCATCGCCGTGCTCGATACGAACATCCCCGCCATCGAAGCCTATCCGCGCGCTTCGACCATGGCGCTGCCCGTGCACCGGGTCGAGTACCGGCGCCCCACGGGGCGCACGACACCCGCCGCCTTCGACACGATGCGCGCGCTCGCCCGCGAACTGCTGCCCGAGTGGGAGTCGGCATTCACCCGACTGGAAGCCGGCGTGCATCGGAGGGTCAGAACATGACCGTCTCGCGAGCACTCCATCGTGGACACAAACGCCTGAAGCCACTCATCGACTTCGCCATCAGAGAGGGCTGGACGGTCGTTCGCACGCCGGGCGGGCACCTGAAATTCACCAAGCAAGGTCTTCCACCGATCTACACCGGCGCGACGGCCGGCGACCACCGCGCCGATCGCAACGCGCTCGGACGGCTGCGCCGCGCCGGCCGGATCACCAGCCAGGCCGCCACGACCAGGGAGGCCGGCGCCGATGGCTGAACTGACCCCAAGGGACATGGCGGCCAAGCTGCTGGCCGACCGATTCGAGCACAGCGGCCCCGTCGCCGATGCGCTCAGTGATCCCATCGCGGATACGCCCATGACGGTAACGCTGGACCAGCTCCAGCCCTACGACCTCAATCCCCGCGTCACGCGCAATCCCCGCTATGACGAGATCAAGGCCTCGATCCGGGAGCGCGGTCTCGATGCTTCGCCGGCGATCACCCGCCGTCCCGGCGAACCGCACTACATCATCCGCAACGGCGGCAACACGAGATTGGCCATCCTGCGCGAACTGTGGAGCGAAACACGGGACGAACGCTTCTTTCGCATCCCATGCCTGTTCCGGCCCTGGCCCGAACGCGGCGAGATCGTCGCCCTGACCGGGCACCTCGCCGAAAACGAGCTGCATGGCGGCCTGTCGTTCATCGAACGTGCCCTCGGTATCGAGCAAGCCCGTCAACTCTACGAGCAAGAGTCCGGCCAGGCATTGACGCAGACCGAACTCGCACGGCGACTCAGCACCGACGGCTACCCAATTTCCCAGCCCCACATCAGTCGCATGCAGGACGCGGTGCGCTACCTGCTGCCGGCGATTCCCACCGTACTCTACGGTGGCCTGGGCCGGCCCCAGGTCGAACGGCTGACGGCCTTGCGCAAGGCGAGCGCTCGGATATGGGAAGCGCGCAGCGCGAGCAAGCGCCTGACCGCAGATTTCCAGGCCCTGTTCCACGACGTGCTGGCACTGTTCGACGGTGACGCCGACGGCTTCTCGATCAAGCGCGTGCAGGACGAGCTGATCGGCCAAATGGCCGAACTGCTGGAAGCAGACTACGACACCCTGACGCTGGAGATCACCGAAACCGAAAACCGGCAGCGCGTACTGATCAGCGAGCCGTCACCGCACGTCCCCCGACGTGCCGAAGCACCTGCTCATCCTGAAGTATCTGCATCGCACCCGACCGCACCCAGGCCATTGCCGGCCGTGGCGCAAGCACCGACACCACCTGAACCGCCAGAGACACCCGAGGTCGCAGAACCGACACGGGCTCTCACCACGCCGGCGGATTCGCCCGGCACCTTGCAACCACCGGACGACGATCGCGACGAACGCCTGCAGGGTCATATCGTGTCGCCGGCGCCGACCACCGAACGCCTCCGATCCATCCAACGGCTGGTCGCCGATCAGATGGGCGACGCGCCGTTGGACTTCGAGGCCAATGTCCTGCGCGCCATCCCGGTGCAAGCCGGCGGGCTCTATCCGATCTCGGACGTCTGGTACATCGAACCGGGCCTCGACACACCGGATCGCCTGCGCGTACACATCGCGCAGTTCGCGCGGGAGATTGCCGAAGAAGTCGGACGGGCCGACCACATCGAGTCGGTGGAAGACGGCATCGGCTTCATCTGCACCACGAATACCTCGGTGTCCGATACGCAGGCGATGCCGTTCGCCGCTCGCGCCGTTCTGACCTTGCTGCACGCGCTCAGCGCGGGATACCGGCCGGCTGCCTCCGCAGCCACCACACTCGACGACCTCCGGTTGACCGATGCCTTGGGACCACTGTTGCAGGGCCGCAAGGACGGCAGCAAGGCGCAGGCATCACGCCTGAGCGATACCGGCCTGGTCAAGCTCTTTCGCCTCTTGCGGCTCGCGCGCCGGTTGCTGGAACTGGAGGCCGACACGGGTGCGGGCACTGCCACACCCAGCGATCCATAGGGCCACGGGAGGCACGATGTCGGCACCGCACCCTCTCAACCAAGCCGTGATCGCCCAAGCGTTGCACGATCTGCGCAATGGTCAGTTGCGCCGCTGCAAGGCCATGGGGTTCGGCGAGCGGGAACTGGACGCCCTCAAACATCCGGCGCTGGTCAGCGTGCTGATCAACGCCACGGTGTCCTGGTGTTCGGTGAGGGTGAACCGCGATGTGCTGCAGCGGCTACTGCGCCAGGTGGAGGATGTCGAGAAGGAGATCGCCACCGTCGATCGCATGCTGCGCCTGGGCGCGAGCACGGAGATGGTCGGCAAGTTCTACGGACTGACCCATCAGGAAGTGGCGCTGCGCCGGGACATCCTCGGCCTGCCCAAACGCAAGGGGCGCCATCCGGTCTTGACCGAGGCGCAGGAAACCGGATTGTGGGAGCGCTGGAAACCCGCCATCGAGCAGCGCGGCATCGCGCTCGACGACGACATGGCGATGCTCGAACTCACACTGGACCTGGCCGAAGACCTCGCCATACCGGCATCCGTCATATGGGCGACCATCCGAAGCTGGATCGACCAGGGATTGGTGTAGGTCATGGGCACCGACCCTCCGCGTCGAACGAGCGGTCCCGTCTCCCTGTCGTCCCTTCTGGACGAGGCCGAACGGCGTCTGCGGCCGCAGCAAGCGGAAACGCATGCGGCCGACGGATTCCTGTTCAGCGGCAATCGCCACGAGAGCGTGCCGCGCGCGCTGTTCCTGGATCGTCGGCTCACGCCGCTGGAGCGCAACGCCTGGCAGGTGTTTCGCCTGCTGCTCAACGATGATGGCATCACGGCTTTCCCGACCTACGAGCAGTTGCGTCCCTACCTGGCTTCGATGCCTTGCGCGCCCAAGGCATCCCACGAGACGGTGGCGCGCGCGCTCACGCTGTTGCGCCTGACGCGCTGGCTCAGCCTGGTACGACGCAGGCGCGACCCGCGCACGGGACGCATTCAGGGCAACCTGTATGTGCTGCACGATGAACCGCTGACGCCCTTCGAGGCCATGCAGCTCGACACGGACTATCTCGGTCTGGTCAGCCACGCACTGACACACGCGAGCAAGGCCGTGCAGCTCGTCGGTGTTCAGACACTCAAGGAGATTGATGAAGACCCGCTGCTCAGCGGCCGAGCCCTGCCCACGCGCCTACAGGTGCTGGCCCATCGTCTGGCGAGCCAGGGCTGGAGCACTCTCGAAAGTTATCCACAGCGCGAGACCGTTCTGGATTCCGAAGAAGGCCAGGAAACCCTTCTTCGGAACGACGAGTCACCGTCTTCGGAATCCGAAGCGGGTCGCAAAGCTGCGTCGGACGACCTTCTTCCGAATCCGAAGCAGGACCGTACTGTACGTAAAGAACGTATTGAAAATCATATAGTACGTACAGTACCGCACGCGCGAGAGCAGCTTCGTTTGCCACAGCGCTTCCTCGCCTTGAAAGACGAACAACGGTCGGGAGCGCTGGTCGCTCTCCGGCAGGTGGACGGCACGCTGCAACAGGCGGTGCTCGACGAATGGGCGACGCGCTGCCAGGCTGGCGGCATCCGCAATCCGGCCGGTTATCTCTTCGGAGTCATTCAGAAAGCGATCAAGGGAGAGTTCCATGCCTGGGCCACCCGGCCGAAGCAAGAGCCGACCACGATTTCATCGGCGTCCCTGGAATCACTGCGCGCACCCGATCGCGACTGGTCTCCTCCTCGGACCGATCACGAGACCGCGAAGCAGCATCTGCGCCGCCTGCAGGATCTGCTCAAGGGAACGCCAGGGTGATCCGCTGTCGGGTCGGTGTTCAGTGCCGGGTCGAAACCATCGAGCAAGTCGGCGAACATGGCATACGCCGGCAGATGTTCCCCTTATACCAGTGGTATAGGTCCAAGCAGCGCCATCGTGGGCTGCTGCCTCGACCACGAGAACGATGACCTCGAAAAGCCACGCGGACACCTATTGCGGTGTGGTTCGCCGCCTCGCGTCGAGAGCCCGGCAAGTGGCACCTCGCAATGGGGTTCCACGTCGATACGCTTTGTTCACTGACAGCCTTCCGGCGCTCGCCGATGCTGGCGACTCGTTTCCTCACAGCGAGTCGTCCCCATGGCCAACGAACCCCTGCAACTGAATCTCGGGTCGCTGCGCAGCGCGATGGCGCTGACGCTGCATACGCATCACGCCTCACGCATCTGGCACGGCCGCGCGCCCGCCGAAGGGCGACCCGGCATCATCGGCTTGAACGGATTCATCTCAATCATGAACAAGCTCAAGCGCGGCGCCGAGCAGGACGACCCCTACTCGGACTGGTGGATGCTGCGCATCGAGGAGAAGATCACCGACACCAAGGCGCGGTTGCAGATGCTGCGCGAACAGGTCGATCAGGCCCTGGCCGACGTTCCGCCGGCACTGAGCGTGGGCGAGAACCTCAACGTGCAGCCGGTCAAGCTGCCGCTGTACGTTTCCTCCCAGCTCGGCTTCATGGCGGTCTATCTGCTGGCCGACTACGACGACTTGGCCCGCCGCCTGATCCTGGCGCACCACACGGCGCTGATCGACCGCAGCACGATGGAGCGCTGGCTCAATGACGGCGCCCACGCGCTGCGCAGCCTGTTTTCCCTGGCCCAGCAGTACAAGTATTCGGGTGCGCAGCGCGACGACTTCGCGGCCAACAACGCCGTGGCGCGGGCCGCCCGCGAAAAGTACGGCGAACTGCCTCAGGACGTGCTCGAAGGCACGCGCCGATCACGTTTCGCGCCGCCACTGATGCGTCGCACCCCACTGACCACCACGCAACGCGAGCCCGCCGAAGCCAGGGCCAGCACACCGGCGGAATCCGCGGATGAACCCGCCGCCGAGGCGACGACCGAAGAACCCGCCCCAGTCGACAAACCCAAGCGATCGAGAAAGTCCGTCAAGGCGGCCGAATCCACCGATGGAGACGAACCGGCATGACCGAGCAATCCGCCGGGGCGTCCCGGCATTTCGTTCCTTTGGAACAGCCCGACTTCCTGCGGCTGGAACACGCGGCCTACCTAAAGGGCCTTTTAAGACCTTTTAAGGGTAAGGGGAGTTTGGAGACCTGGGCCAACCAGTGTGCGGCGCTGCGCGACGACCTGATCGCACTGGCGCAGCGACGGGTGCTCCCGCAGGCACGCGGCTACCCCTTCAACCTGCTCGGTGTGCAACTGGCCCAGCAGACGACTGGAGCAGGGACGACCTTCCTGCGTTGGCGCAACCTCGACCGTTCCTGCATGGGTGTCGGGCTGTGGGAGACGCTGCTCGCCACTCCCTCGACGCCGGCCACGCTGGTCGACGACCTCTACGCGATGGAGGTGCAGCGCATCGTGCTGAACATGCAGATCAGTCTCACGCACAGCATCGCCCGTCAGGCCCTGGACTGCGCCGGCAAGATGGCCCGAGCCGAGGCGGCCTACCACCGGCGCGTCCAGGGGCGCGTCATCATCCCCAAGGAGTCCACGACATGAGCACGCACTTCTACGGCGAGGGCAACATCGGTTCCGCGCCGGACTACCGCGAGTTTCCCAACGGCAACGACGAACCCCGCCGCTTGCTGCGCCTGAACGTCTATTTCGACAACCCCGTGCCGACCAAGGAGGGCTATGAGGACCGCGGCGGCTTCTGGGCGCCGGTGGAACTGTGGCACCGCGACGCCGAGCACTGGCAGGCGCTGTACCAGAAAGGCATGCGCGTGCTGGTCGAAGGTCGAACCGTGCGCGACGAATGGGAAGACGCCGACGAGAACGAGCGCGTCACGTTCAAGATCGAGGCACGTCGGGTCGGCATCCTGCCGTATCGCATCGAGGCCGTCACGCTGAGCCCCAAGGGACAGGCCGCCGAGCCACCCCAAGGTGAATGATCGCCATGGGTGAGCGGCTGCAACGACCATCGGCCGCTCACCCTGCGCCAGCTATACCACTGGTATAGCGCTGCTCACGTCCAGGGAACGCCAGTCGCGGAAGCGGCTGTAGCAGTTCACGTCCGCTTCCCGTGCGCCAACGCATACCGTGGGCGCACACTGCGCCGGCAGAACCTGGTTCCCGTCGCTTCCGCGTTGTTTGCTGCCCGCCGCATCGTCGATGGCGATGATGACGGGCAATCGACAGCATCACGTTTACCCAGGAGGCTCGATGCGCCTGTTTCTGTGCGAGAAGCCTTCCCAGGGCAAAGACATCGCCCGCGTGTTGAGCGCTTCGCAGCGCGGTTCCGGTTGCTACACCGGAGCGGGCATCACGGTGACCTGGTGCATCGGCCACTTGATCGAGGCGGCGCCACCGGAAGCCTACGGCGAGTGCTACAAGCGCTGGTCCATCGAGCAACTGCCCATTCTTCCCGAACGCTGGCGCATCGAGGTCAAGGCTTCGACGGCGGCGCAGTTCAAGATCGTGAAGCGGCTCGTCGAGCAGGCCGGCGAGTTGGTGATCGCCACGGATGCGGATCGCGAGGGCGAGATGATCGCTCGCGAGATCATCGACCTGTGCGGCTACCGCGGACCGATCCGGCGGCTGTGGCTGTCGGCGCTGAACGATGCGTCGATCCGCAAGGCCCTCGACGCGCTCAGGCCGGCGACCGAAACCTTACCTCTGTATTTCTCGGCTTTGGCCCGTTCGCGCGCCGATTGGCTGGTAGGCATGAACCTGAGCCGCCTGTTCACGGTGCTCGGGCGCCAGGCCGGCTATGGCGGCGTGTTGTCGGTGGGTCGCGTGCAGACGCCGACGCTGAAACTGGTGGTGGACCGCGACCGTGAAATAGCGCGCTTCGTTTCCGTGCCGTATTGGGCGATCGACGTATCCTTGTCTTATGCCGGTCAGTCGTTCACGGCGAACTGGATACCGCCCGAGGGTACGACGGATGCCGTGGGACGCTGCCTGCAACGGCCTGTGGCGCAGCAGGCCGCCGAGCGGATTCGCACGGCACGCGAGGCACGGGTGGTCTCGGTGGAAACCGAACGTGTGCGCGAGGCGCCGCCGCTGCCATTCGACCTCGGCACCCTGCAGGAAGTGTGCTCGCGGCGGCTCGGCCTGGACGTACAGGAGACGCTGAACATCGCGCAGGCACTGTACGAGACGCACAAGGCGACCACTTATCCGCGCAGCGACTCGGGCTACCTGCCCGAGAGCATGCTGGCCGAGGTGCCGACCGTGCTCGGTGCGCTGCTCGCCACCGACCCCGGCCTGCGCCCACTGCTGGACAGACTCGACCGCACGCGGCGGTCGCGTGCCTGGGACGACGCGAAGGTATCGGCACACCACGGCATCATCCCCACCCTGGAGCCGGTGAATCTTGCGGCCATGTCGCACAAGGAGCTGGCGGTGTACGAACTGATCCGGGCGCACTACCTGGCGCAGTTCCTGCCACATCACGAGTTCGACCGCACGGTGGCACGACTTGCCTGCGCCGGACATTCGTTGCAGGCCGTGGGCAAGCAGATCGTCGAGCCCGGCTGGCACCCGGCGCTGCCCGACAAAGAACCGGAGGCCACGGGCGACGATTCCACGCAGCGCAGCCAAACGTTGCCCGCGCTCGCTTCCGACACGCTCTGCATCGTCGGCCAGGTGGATCTGAAAACACTCAAGACGCAGCCGCCCAAGCCCTACACGCAGGGCGAACTGGTCAAGGCGATGAAGAGCGTCGCCAAGCTAGTCGCCGATCCACGCCTGAAGGCGAAGCTCCGTGACACCACGGGCATCGGCACCGAGGCCACGCGCGCCGGCATCATCAACGGTCTTCTGACCCGAGGCTACCTGGTGAAGAAGGGACGCACCGTCCGCGCGACCGAGGCGGCCTTCACGCTCATCGACGCGGTGCCGGCGGCGATCACCGATCCGGGCACCACGGCCATCTGGGAGCAGGCCCTGGACATGATCGAAGCCGGACAGATGACGCTGGACAACTTCATCGACAAGCAATCCGCCTGGGTCGCGCAGTTGGTTCAGCAGTACCGCGGCACCACGCTGTCGATCGAGCTGCCGGCAGGACCGGCCTGCCCGGTATGCGGCGCGACGACGCGCCAGCGCAACGGTAAGAACGGCGCTTTCTGGTCGTGCGGCCGATACCCCGATTGCATGGGCACCGTGCCCGTCGAATCCTCGGGCCGACGTCGCACCACGTCACGTAAACCACGCCGATCATCGTCCACGGCGAACTGATCGGCACAGAACCCCACGTCTTCGCCTGCCGGCCCTGGCGGCGAGGCGGCGCTCCGCAGTCCGCGGGGCACTCCCCAGCATGCCTTTCCCTTCTGCAACGGCATGCACGCCTGGCGGCCCTCGGCTGCAAGGCGAGAAGGCAGTTCCTCCACGAGCCGCACGCGATGCGGTTCGAGCTGATCGGATGTGCTTCCGTTGGCTCCGAAGGGTCTCCTGGCGCCTTGCTCACCGCAGGGAACGAGCCGCCAGGAGACCCTTCGGGGTGAACGGTACTCGGCGCCGGCGCCCACCGGCGAAACAACGGGCTCCCTTTGTGCGCGGATGCGTGCCAGAGGTTTCCGGCCCCAGCCACGAAACGGGCCGGGTGCGATTGCTGGAACGGCGGCAGGCTTCGACGACGGCCCATGCCCTGCGACAGCCCACGGGTGGTGATTCATCTCCGCCGAAGGCTCACGCCTTCGGCTGCTTTTCTCCCTTTCCACCGTACTCCCGCCGCGACAAGGCCAAGCAATCGGGCATCCACCGCGAGCGGATTCCGGCTCGCCAGCGCACACCACACCCACGAATCTATGTCCATGCGCGCTGACTTCCGTCAGCACCATGCCCAGGCAGCTTCGGTCTTCAAGGCTGCATCGCGGTACTTCCGCGCCGACCGATCCAGTCCGCTTCGCATCGCCCCGCGGACGATCGCCACGCCCTGGCGACGATGCTGTGTTCCACCCCACGGGAGTCGCTTCGTCCCGTCGGGACGTGGCGCTTCCCATGACCTCCAAGGAGAGCACCATGTCCTTCGATCCTGTCGTACCCGAGCC
>JACKNX010000005.1 GCA_024234635.1 Pseudomonadales bacterium
TATTGACACCAACCTCAGCGTACTTGCGGAACCGCGCCATGACCATGTCCGCCGTACCGATGGCGCCGAACTCCGTAATCATTGCGTCCGGAACGCGCATTGCCGCCTCCTCGCGTTTGCCGGCCTTCCACAGCTGCTGGATGGCAATGGCATCGTCGGCATACCCGGCGCGCCTGACGGCGTCGTTGTAGAAGTTGGTTTTGGCACTGCCCATAGCGCCCATCTGGAAGGCAACGGCGCCCCGTCGGGCGTCGATCAGCTGCTCCACGTTGTCGCCCACCGCGACGCTGCACGACACCTGCAGGTCGATGTCCTTCAGCGACCGGCCCGCGTCGGCGGCACCCTTGCGCAGGTGCGCGAGGTGCGCCTCGGCGTGATCCGGTGAAAACGAGGTGCCGAGCCAACCGTCCGCGACCGCGCCGGTGTACGTGAGCGCTCTCGGCGCCAGCGTGGCCAGGTAGATCGGCACGTTCACGGGCGGATGGTCCAGCCGCAGCGCCTTGCCCTCGCCGCCCGGCCGGGGCAGGACGTAGTGTCTGCCTTCATACACCAGTTTCTGGCCCGTGAAGCCGAGTCGCAGTATGTCCACGTACTCGCGCAGCCGGCTGAGCGGTTCGGCGTACGACGCCCCGTGCAGGCCTTCCACCACCTGGGGTCCGCTGACACCAAGCCCCAGCAGGAAACGACCGTCGGACAGCTCGTTGAGGCTGAGCGCCGTCATCGCCGTCATGGATGGCGTGCGGGCGCTGATCTGCATGATGCCGGTACCCAGTTTGATGCGACTGGTGCGCGCGGCCATGAAGGCTAGCGACGTGACCGCATCGGAGCCCCAGGCCTCCGCGGACCAGATGCTGTCCACCCCCATGCGTTCCGCTTCCAGCACCAGGTCCAGCAGTGAACGTGCGTTGGAGCGCGCATAGCCCCCCACGGCGATGGCAGCCTTGAGCATGATGGTTTCTCCAGTCCGTTGTATGACGTTGACGATACCCGAGCCGCCGACGAATGGCAGCCTCGGCGGCGCAGCGCCTGAGGTATCATGCGGCGATGCGCCAGCTGCCTCCCGGATTCCGCATCGGTCATGCCCACGACACGGCCCTGAACACGGGGTCGACGGTGATTGTTCCCGCTTCCGTCGCTGTTGCCGGGGTGCACGTCATGGGTGGCGCGCCGGGCACGCGGGAAACCGACCTGCTCGACCCCTCGCAACTGGTGACCACCATCGATGCCCTCGTGTTCTCTGGCGGCTCGGCCTTTGGCCTCGATGCAGCCAGTGGCGTGCAGGCCTGGCTGCGTGAACAGGGGCGCGGCTTTCCAGCGCTGCCGTATCGCATTCCCATCGTGCCGGCGGCAATCATCTTCGACCTGCGCACGGGGCAGATGAACGCCTGGGGCAAGTACCCTCCCTATCGCGAACTTGCCTATGACGCCTGTCTGGCGCTGACCACCGATCCGGCGTGTGGTCTGGTCGGCGCCGGTCGCGGCGCCACCACGGCTACCGGACCTGGCGGTATCGGCATTGCCAGCCAGCAGTTGCCGGACGGCACCACCGTGGCGGCGCTTGTCGTGTGCAATGCGGCCGGCTCGGCACACATCGGCGAAACCACGCACTTCTGGGCGGCGCCGTTTGAAGTCGACGACGAGTTCGGCGGGCGGGGCATGCCGGTGCCCTGGCCCATGGATGCCCGGCGCATACGCACCAAAGCCGGATTCAAGGAACTGGAAAACACCACCCTCGCCGCCGTGCTCACCGACGCCGTGCTCTCCCGCGGCGATGCCAAACGACTTGCCATCGCCGCACACGATGGGTTCGCGCGGGCGTTGTACCCGGTGCATACACCGGCGGATGGCGATGTCGTGTTTGCTCTGGCCAACGGCTTCAGTGAACGGGAACCTGATGATCCGATGCTGCTGGGCGTGTGTGCCGCCAACGTGGTGGCCCGCGCCATTGCCATCGCCGTCTACCTGGGCGAACAGGCCACCAGCGCATGATCGACCGCCTGCTGCAACAGGTCGAGGCACGGCGCGATGACCTGGTGGAATTCACCCGTGAGCTGGTGCGAATCCCCACGGTCAATCCACCCGGCGACAACTACCGCGACTGCGCCGAACTGCTTGGCAGGCGGCTCGCCGCGCACGGCTTCGAGGTGCGCCTGCTGCGCGCGCTCGGTACGCCAGGCGACTCCGACCGTTATCCCCGCTACAACCTGATCGCCAGGCGCACGGGAACCCGGTCCGGTCCGCGCATACACTTCAACGGGCACATCGACGTGGTGGAGCCAGGTCTCGGCTGGACCGTTGATCCGTTTGCCGCCACGGTGGCGGACGGTCGTGTCTACGGTCGCGGCACCTGTGACATGAAAGGTGGCATCGCAGCGGCGGTCATCGCCGTCGAAGCGCTTCTGGCGTGCTGCCCCGACCTGCCCGGCAGCATCGAGATCAGCGGCACCGCCGATGAGGAGTCCGGTGGTTACGGCGGCGTTGCATGGCTGTGCGAACAGGGGCTGCTGACGCGCGATACGGCGGATCACGTCATCATTCCGGAACCGCTCAACAAGGACCGGGTGTGCCTCGGTCACCGTGGTGTGTGGTGGGCGGAAATCGAAACGTTCGGCCGCATCGCCCACGGCTCCATGCCGTTCCTCGGCGACAGCGCAATCCGCCACATGGGCGCCGTGCTGGATGCGTTCGAAGGCGAACTGTTTCCGTTGCTGGCCACCAAGCGCACCGGCATGCCCGTGGTGCCAGAAGGCGCCCGGCAGTCGACACTGAACATCAACTCCGTGCACGGTGGGCAGTCGGAGGGGCATGACGGTCTGCCCTCACCGCTGGTGGCGGACTCCTGCCGGCTGATCATCGACCGACGGTTCCTCATCGAGGAACCCATCGCCGAGGTGAAATCCGAGGTGACACGGCTGCTCGAACGCCTCGCGGCCACCCGCGCGGGTTTCCGTTTTGCCCTCCGCGATCTGTTCGAAGTGCTGCCCACGCTCACGGATCGCAACGCGCCGGTGGTGCGCGGCGTGGCGCAGGCCATTCAGCAGGTGCTCGGACGCGAACCCGACTATGTCGTTTCTCCAGGCACATACGACCAGAAACACGTGGACCGGATCGGCCGCCTGCACAACTGCATCGCCTACGGTCCCGGGATACTGGATCTTGCGCACCGGCCGGACGAATACGTCGACATCCAGGATCTGGAGGACGCCGCCAAGGTGATGGCGGTGGCTACCTGGCATCTCCTGACGGGGAGCGCGGCATGACGCGTGCGCTGGAAGGCAGGATAGCCGTGGTTACCGGTGCAGGTTCCGGCTTCGGCGCCGGCATCGCCCGCGCTTTCGCCGACGCCGGTGCCACGGTGTGGGTCGCGGATGTCAACGACAGCGCGGGCATCGCTGTCGCGGATGCCCTGGGCGGGCATTTTTTCCACCTCGACATCTGTGATTCGTCCGCCGTGGCCGCCTTTGCAGCCTCGCTCAACCACGTTGATATTCTTGTCAACAACGCGGGTATCGGTCATACGCCGCAACCCGCCGAGGACCTGCCGGCTGACGTATTCAACCGCGTCGTGGATGTGAACATGCGTGGCATCTATCACACCACCGCGGCCTTCGTGCCAGGCATGAAAACCCGCCGACGCGGCGTGATCGTCAACATCGCCTCCACCGCCGGCGTGCGCCCGCGTGGCGGGCTGACCTGGTACAACGCCAGCAAGGGCTGGGTGATCACCGCCACCAAATCACTGGCGGCGGAACTGGCGCCGTTCGGCATCCGCGTGAACGCCATCAACCCCGTGGCTGGCGAAACCCCGCTGCTGGCCACCTTCATGGGCGGCGACACCAGTGCCAACCGGGAACGCTTCCTGGCCACCATCCCGCTCGGCCGCTTCTGCACGCCAGAGGATGTGGGTGCGGCGGCCTGTTACCTGGCCAGTGACGGGGCGTCCATGGTAACGGGGGTTGCCCTGGAAGTGGACGGCGGCCGGGTGCTGTGAACCTCGATGAATTACGGGTTGCGCGCGCACTCGTCAACCGGTTTGTTACGCCTACGCCGCAATACGAGTGGCCGCTGCTGAGCGCCCAGCTCGGCGTAAAAACCATCGTCAAACACGAAAACCACACCCCCACCGGCGCGTTCAAGGTCAGGGGTGGACTCGTCTACATCGATCGCCTGATGCGCACAGGCAACCCGCCGCCTCGACTGATCACCGCCACACGCGGCAACCACGGCCAGAGCATTCCCTTCGCCGCCCGCCCCCATGGCCTGCCGGTCACCGTACTCGTGCCGGAAGGCAACAGCCGCGACAAGAACGCCGCCATGCGCGGATGGGGCGCCGAGGTGGAGGTATACGGGGTGGATTTCGATACCGCGCGCCTGGAGGCGGAACGCCGGGCCGCTGCGGGTGCGGGTCTTCTCGTGCCGTCCTTCCACGACGACCTCATCCTTGGTGTTGCCACCTACGCCGCAGAGCTGTTCGAAAATGCACCGCCGCTGGACGCCGTGTACGTGCCCATTGGCATGGGCTCGGGTATCTGTGCGCTGATCCGCACGCGGGATCTGCTGGGCCTGCCGACCAGGATCATCGGCGTCGTCAGCGCCCATGCGGACGCCATGGCGCGCGCCTTCGAAACCGGTGAGCCCACACCCACGCAGACCGCCAGCACCTTTGCCGACGGCATGGCGACAAGAATGCCCAACCCCGTCGCCCTCGCGGAGATCCGTCGCGGCGCCGACCACATCGTACGCGTCAGCGACGACACGATTGCGGACGCCATGCGGCTGCTCTTTCGCACCACGCACCAGGTCACCGAAGGTGCCGGGGCCGCGGCGTGCGCGGCGCTCGCGCAGGAGCAGGATCGCTGGCGCGGTAAAACGGTGGGCATCGTCATTACCGGCGGCAATATTGATCCGGAGTGGTTCCGCAGCGTCCTCGGCGGCAGCACGCCGGCCCCCTGAATCCCGTTCGCCAGATCGGAACACCTCGCTTCAAATAACTGTCTTTAATTGTTTTTTCACTTCCGGCACCTGTCGAACGGGAATCACCGAATGACAGTTCGCCCGTTCGCTACGCCGTACGGTATCGCCCCGAGGCTGGCACCAAAACGGGAAAGATGTGGGAAATCGCGGACGAACTGAGCCGCAGGATCGGCGCACGGGCGCCATTGAGGGATGTCGTGGAGGTCTATATCGCCTCAGGCGGCGAACAGAACACCGCCATGACCATCGTATTGGACAGCTCCGCAATGCTGGCCTATCTCTTCGAGGAAACCGGTTGGCAGGTCGTGCAGGACGCGATGGCTGACGCCATTGTCTGTTCCGTCGACCTAGCGGAGGTGGTTGGCAAACTTGTCGACCCCGGATATGACGCCTCTGAAACGCGACAACTTGTCAGCGGCTTTGTCGCACTCACGGTGCCCCATGCCTTCGGCGACGCCTTCAGCGCTGGCAGCCTGCTCGCACCCACACGACAGCCTGGCCTCTCATTGGGTGATCGCTGCTGCCTTGCGCTGGCAATGGATCGGCAGGCGCGCGTCCTGACGGCGGACCGGGCGTAGCCCGAGCTCAGCCTTGGCATCGCCATTGAAGTCATCCGGTAAGCCAGTGACCGGACAGACCCAGTCGCCTCCGGAACGCAATCCCTGACTTCGAAACAGCTGCTGGGCATCAGCCTCTCGTGGAACGACGCTCCCCGCGCAACGACGCTGCCCGGTCGCTGCGCGCCAAGCAGCTAAGCCGGCACATGCCGGAGAAACGGCGCCTGCAGCTGCCAGTGCCCCGGACTGGAACGCAAGCCATGAACGAACAGCGGCGGCGTGGCAATGCCGCCCGCCCTCCCCTTCAACTGCTAGTGAAGCTTCGCGTCGTGGCGCGTCGTGGAATGCGGCAGGTACCGCCTTACATCCGCCCGTTAGACACCGTCCGGGCCATTGCCTATAGTCGCGGCCTTTCCACCCGCGACGTGTGCCCATGCTGCTCGCCCTGGATGTCGGCAATTCCCAGATCTACTGCGGCGTCTTCGACGGCGAGCGTCTGGTGGTGCAGTTCCGCCGCACCTCCCAGCAGAAAGCGTCCTCGGACGAAATCGGCGTGTTCCTGCGCGCGGCGCTCCGGGAGAACGACGTCGACCCGAAGCAGATCGACGCCATCGTCGGCTGTTCGGTGGTGCCGGACCTCAACTATTCCATCCGCGCCTGCTGCCAGAAGTATTTCCAGCTCGAACCGCTCATGCTGCGCCCTGGCATCAAGACCGGGCTGAAGATCAAGTACAAGGATCCGAAGGAAGTCGGCGCCGACCGCATCGCCGACGCCATGGGCGCGGTGCGCCTGTATCCGGATCGGCACATCATCATCGTCGACTTCGGCACCGCCACCACGGTCTCGGCCATCACCAGGGACCGCGAATTTCTCGGCGGCGCCATCATGCCCGGCGTGCGCCTGGCCATGGAGGCGCTGGAAGCGCGCACCGCACAGTTGCCGTCCGTGGAGATCAAACCCCGCCGCAACGTCATCGGCCGGTCCACCATCGAGAGCATCCAGAGCGGCCTGTACTGGAGCAACGTGGGCATGGTGAAGGAACTCAGCACACGCATGAGCCAGGAAGCCTTTCCGGACGAGGCGCCGATGCTGATAGCCACAGGCGGCTTTTCGCACCTCTTCGACCGCGAAGACCTGTTCGACGCGGTGGTTCCCGACCTGATCCTGGTCGGCCTGCTCGAAGCCGCGCGGCTGAATCCGCGCGACGAAGCGGACTGACCCTTACTCTCCGCCTTATATTGTCCCTATCCACCAACGAGGAATTCACACCATGCAAGACGTAGTCATCGTCGACGCCGCCCGCACTGCCGTGGGCAAGAAGAAAGGATCGCTCGGCTGGGTGCACCCCACCGACATGCTCGGCCCCGTGATGATGGGCGTGCTCGAGCGCTGCGGCATGAAGAGCAGCCAGGTGGACCAGGTGGTGGGCGGCTGCATCAACAAGCTCGGCGCCCAGGGCATGAACGTCACGCGCACGGCGTGGCTGTCGCACGGCGGTGACGAGAAGACCCCATGTATCACCATCGACTCCCAGTGCGGCAGCTCGCAGCAGGCCACCGGCCTCGGCTACAGCCTCATCCGCTCCGGCATGGCGGACGTGGTGATGGCCTGCGGCGTGGAGAACATGACGCGGCTGCCCATCGGCTCCGACGCCGTTGGCCTGCCCAAGGAATACGGCAAGCCGGTCTCACGCAGCTACTTCGCGCACTACGAGTTCACCAGCCAGTTTGAAGGCGCCGAGCGGGTGGCGGAGAAGTACCAGATCACACGCCAGGACGCGGACAACTTCGGTCTGCAGTCCCAGTTGCGCGCGGCGAAGGCGCAGGACGAAGGGCGCTTCACGAGCCAGATCATTCCCCTCACCGTGCCGGTGTTCGATGACAAGGGTGAGAAAACGGACGCCACCAAAGTATTCGAACGGGACGAGATTCCACGGGACACCAGTCTGGAAGCCCTGGCCGGGCTCAAGCCCGTGGCACGGGAGAACGGCGTGCACACCGCCGGTCAGTCGTCCCAGATCGCTGACGGCGCCGCCGTGGTGCTGATGATGAGCGCGGCGAAAGCAAAGGAACTCGGCCTCACGCCGCGTGCTCGCGTGACCGATTCCGTGCTGGTGGGCTGCGACCCGGTGCTGATGCTGGAAGGGCCGATCCCGGCAACCGAGAAGATGCTGGCAAACGCGGGCCTGAAGATCGGCGACATCGACGTCTTCGAGGTCAACGAAGCGTTCGCCTCCGTGGTACTCGGCTGGGCAAAAGCCGTGGGCGCGGACATGGCGAAGGTGAATCCCAACGGTGGCGCCATTGCGCTTGGACATCCACTCGGCGCCACGGGGTGTTTCCTCATCACCAAGGCGCTGTATGAGCTGGAGCGCACCAGCGGCCGCTACGGCCTCATCAGCATGTGCTGCGGTGGCGGCCTGGGCACGGGTACGCTGATCGAGCGTATCTGAGGCTGGCGGTCCGGGTTCACGATGGGCGCAATCCCCGGGCTTCCGGGGATTCTTCATCGCCACCCGGTCCCGGGGACATGGGCACTTCCACGCCCTCCGAACCCGCGGGCAACCCCGGAGCATTCCTGCTGCGTTGTCTGCCCGCGAGTTACGCAGTGCCATGAAACCCGCCATCCCATGACAAACCTATGAAACGAATCTTCGGCTGGCTGTTCATTCTTGCGGCGCTCGCCCTGCTGGTCGGGCCGTACATGGTGCCCGTGAAACCCCTCGAAGGCGTCGTTGACCCGCGCGACCTCGCTGACGGCAACAGTCGCTTCGCCACCGTGGACGGCCTGGCAGTGCACTACCAGGAAAGCGGTCAGGGCGAACCGGCGTTTCTGCTGCTGCACGGCTTCGGCGCCAGCACGTTCACCTGGCGTGAGGTCATGGACGATTTCGGGGTGTACGGCAGGACGGTGGCTTACGACCGCACGGCGTTTGGCCTCACCGAGCGCCCTGTGGCATGGGATGCCCCACAGGCAAATCCGTACTCGGTACACGCGCAGGTGAGTCAGGGCTTCGGCGTGCTGGACACGCTGGGAATCGACCACGCGGTACTGATCGGTAATTCGGCGGGCGGCCGTACGGCGCTCAGCCTCGCACTGGCCCGACCGGAGCGCGTGCGCGCGCTTGTTCTGGTGAGCCCCGCGGTCGGCATGGGCGGCGGCAGTACGGCTGGCTGGCTGAAGCCGCTGCTCCACACACCGCAGATGGACCGGCTCGGCCCCTGGCTGGTGCGCCGCATCGCCTCCAGCGGCAACGAGGTTCTGGGTCGCGCCTGGCACGATCCGACGCGGCTGACGCCCGCGGTGGTCGCCGGCTATCGCAAGCCGCTCGGGGCCAGGGACTGGGATCGGGCGCTATGGGAATTCACCCGCGCCCCGCGTGACGAACCGGGCAAGGGCGGCACCATCGAGTCGCGGCTGCCCGAGCTTGCGTCCCTGCCGGTGCTGGTGATCACCGGCGATGACGATCGCGTCGTGCCTGTGGCGCACAGCAGGGCCGTCGCAGACGGCATCCCGGGCAGCCGCTATGTGGAACTCGCCGAATGCGGGCACGTGCCGCAGGAGGAATGTCCGGATGCCTTCTTCAGCGCCGTGTCCGCATTCCTGAAGGACGCAGGTATCCTCGCAACCTCCGCGCCGGAGGAAGCGCCACAGGAGCGTTGAGGCACGTGTTACCCGCGACTACGGCGCCGCCGCGCGGTCCGCTTCGAGTATGCGTGCGCCCTTGAGTATGCCTTCCATTGCGTAATTGCCCTCGTGACAGGCGTACTCGAACACCCTGTCGTCCGTAAGCGGCCACGGGTACTCCCCGCTCCACGGCGCCGTCCATATGGTGGGATCGTCCACGGTGAAACTGTAGAGCAGGCTGCCGTCGTCGTTGCGCGAGAAACGCTCCACGACGTGCAGGTTGCGCGAGGCGCCGTACAGCGCCGGCTGGTCGCGGAAGTTGGTGGTGTCCACCACCAGCGTGTCGCCCTCCCAATGCCCCACGGAATCGCCGAGCCAGAAACGCATGTCGTCCGGCGCATGCTCGGCGTTCAGGCGGATGATGCGGGCATCGTGCACCATCTCCACCAGGATCATCACAGTGTCCTCCGTCTGCACGATGCGATGCAGGTTGTTGTACAGCGCCGGCAGCATCGGCGGCCCGCCGGTGGAGCTGAAGCCCAGCAGGCAGCGGTCTGACAATGTGAGCGATTCCGGGTTGTCATACGGGCCGGGGCCCGGGTACCACCAGGCATCGCCCCGGTTCTGGCGGAACTGGGCGAAGAATTTTGCGAACCGCTTCTGACCTTCCGGCGTGGGCGGCGGCTGCTGGCCGTTGTCGGGTGACGAGATGATGGACGTGCGGAACTTGCCGTCCACCAGCGCGGCGCTGGTGCCCCGGTCGATCCAGAAGGTGTTGTAGCCGCCCACGTTACCCGCGGCACCTTCGGAACCGTCGCCGCCCTCGGGCGGTGCACTGCGAGACGGATCGCTGGCCTGGGCACCTTCGTCCATGCGCGCCTTTTCCTCCGCCTCGATCCTCGCGGCTTCCTCGGGCGTGAGGTAGAGGTTGTTACCGTACGCCGGTGGACGGCGCAACGGCGTCAGGGTGGCAATGTCATACGTACCGGACAGGTCCGGCACTGTCGCGCCGCGCGCCAGCGCCACCTCCGACCCTGACATAGCAGCCAACGCCAGCGCAAAAACGGCTACCTTTCGCATGTGTCCCCCTTCCCCGATCTTCGGTCAACGCGGCAGCGGCTGGCGTCGGAATTCCCCGTAAAGCAACTCCTCCACGAACTCCACGCACTTGAAGTCCATGAGTCGCGCATCGGGCTCCATGCGCCGGTATAGGGGCATGGCAATGGTCCACGCTTCCGTAAAGGTGGCGGGATCTTCGATGCGGGCTTCGTACCACAGATGGTTCGCACTCATCGGCGTGTAACGCTCCGTCACTTTCAGCTGATCACTGTGGTGATTGCCTGCGCGGTCGAACCAGGTGTCGGCAAGCTGGCCGGTGACTTCCACAACCAGCGTGTCTTTCTCCCAGTGCCCCGCGGACTGCCCCATCCACGAATCCGCCGGTGCTTCGCCGGGATCGTCCAGGTAGATCTCCCGCACCGCACCGGCGTACTGGTAGGCAATGAACAGGGCCTGATCGTTCTGGAAGATCTGGAACGGATGCGGCATGTACGTCGCCCGCGGCACGCCAGGCAGATAACACTTCACCTCCGGATCGCGATTGATCCAGTCCGCCTGATTCGCCTGCTTCTGCTTCAGCCCGGCTTCGGTGTAGGGAATGCGGCCGCCACCAGCGATCACGCCAATGCCCGGCGGCACCGCTGCCACCGCCCCCATGCGCAGCACCGGAATCGCCGGAACCGGCCCCATCGGGCCGTCGCGCAGTTGCAGCGAGGCACGCGCCATGTGGCGTTCCACGTCCCAGTTGGCTTCGTTCAGGGCCTGCCAGATGCCATTGAGATCGGGGTGTTTGCTACCCGGCGCGCGCGGCGCACGATAGTCGGCTGCCACCACCACCGTCGCGCAAACGATACCGGTAAGCAGCGTCAGCCACCGGATGCCGTCATTCATCGATGCCACATCAACTCCCCTTATACGTCCGACAATCTGAGCAACTTCGGCCAGTTCGCCTGACTGGCCTTCATCGCGGCATCAACCTCATCCACCGTCCAGGGCGCCGCCTTCGGGTCGTGCTGCCCGATGGGCGTCACCTGCCACGACAGCAGGGTGATGCGATTGGAGCCCACGCAGAACTGCCGGCCGGTGACGTTGGCGGCGTCCTCCGTGCAGAGCCACACCACCACCGGTGACACTTTCTCAGGCGCCATGGGCTGGGCCTGCTCCGTGGGCATGAGATCTTCCGTCATGCGTGTCCACGCCGCGGGCGCGAGCGTATTCACGGTGATGCCGTATTTCATGCCCTCCAGCGCCAGCACGCGTGTGAAGCCAGCGATGCCCGCCTTGGCCGCGCCATAGTTCGTCTGCCCGAAATTGCCGATGAGGCCGGAGGTGGAGCTGGTGTTGACGATACGGCCACCCTCACCCTGTGCCATGAACACGTCCCAGGCGGCGCGGGTGACAAGGTATGTGCCGCGCAGATGCACGGCAATCACCGCGTCCCATTCCTCATGCGTGATCTTCTTGAACGTACGGTCGCGCAGGATGCCTGCGTTGTTGATGACGATGTCCAGCCGGCCGAACGCGTCCACCGCGGTTTTCACGAGATCCGCCGCATCCGCCGCGTCCGCCACGTTGCCGTATTGGGCCACTGCGCGACCACCCGCTGCCTTGATCTCCGCGACTACGGCGTCCGCCATGGAATGACCGCCCCCGGTGCCGTCCCGCGCGCCCCCCAGATCGTTCACCACCACCGCCGCGCCTTCCGCCGCAAGACCCAGCGCATGACACCGCCCAAGCCCGCCGCCTGCGCCGGTGACAATGGCCACTTTACCGTCGAGTTTCCCCATGGACTCGCTCCCTGTTTCAATTGCACGCCGAGTGTAACGGAAGCAACAAAGAAGATGCTCGACTTCAGCCAGCCCTACCCCTCCGCCCGGGCGCCGGTATGCGCACGCAATGCCGTGGCCACCTCACAGCCGTTGGCCGCGGCGGCGGGCCTGGACATGCTGCGCCAGGGCGGCAACGCGGTGGACGCGGCGCTGGCCATGGCCATCACGCTCACCGTGGTGGAACCCAACAACAACGGTGTCGGCAGCGATGCCTTTGCCATCGTCTGGGACGGCAGCGCGCTGCATGGCCTGAACGCCTCCGGCCGGGCACCGGCACTGTGGACCACGCAACGGTTTGCGGGCCGCGCCGCCATGCCCGATCTCGGCTGGGACACCGTCACCGTACCGGGCGCCGTCAGTGCGTGGGCAGCCCTGTCGGAACGGTTCGGCCGGCTGCCGTTTCCCCGCCTGTTCGAGCACGCCATCACCTACGCGCGTGACGGCTTTCAGGTTGGTCCGATGACCGCCTGGTTCTGGCAGCACGCCATGCGTACGTTCGCCCGTTTCCCGGATTTCCAGGCCCATTTCGGCCCCGCGCCGGCGCCCGGCACGCTGTTCAGGCGACCGGATCTCGCGCGCTCGCTGCAACGTATCGCCGACTCGCACGGTCGCGACTTCTACGAAGGTGAACTGGCGCAGCGAATCGATGCCGCCGCGCGTGCGGCAGGTGGTGGGATGCGCCTTGTGGACCTGGCCGCGCATGCGGCGGACTGGGTAACCCCGACACGGCAGGACTACCGTAACGTGACGCTGCACGAAATTCCGCCCAACGGCCAGGGACTGGCAGCGCAGATTGCTCTCGGTATCCTCCGGCACCTGCCCGTACAGCCCGTGGACTCGCCGCTCTGGGTACATCAGCAGGTCGAGGCCATGAAGATCGCCGTTCGCGCAGCATTCGACCATTTCGCCGATCCGCGCGCGATGACGCTGTCGCCGGAGCAACTGCTGGAACCCGGATCGCTGGCCCGCGCCGCGGCAGGCATCGGTGACGCGGCCTCACCGTTGCCGCCTCGCAGCCTGCCAACAAGTGAGGACACCGTGTATCTCACGGCCGCCGACGCGGCGGGGTGGATGGTGTCGATGATCCAGTCCAACTACCAGGGCTTCGGTTCCGGTATCGTCATTCCGCACACCGGTATCAGCCTGCAGAATCGGGGCCGCGGCTTTGTGCTGGACCCCACGCACCCCAACTGCGTTGCGCCGGGAAAGCGGCCGTACCACACCATCATTCCCGGCTTTGTCACCGAGGGTGGCGCACCGCGCCTGAGCTTCGGGGTCATGGGCGGGCACATGCAGCCACAGGGGCACGTACAGATGGTGACCCGCATCTTCGATCACCGACAGAACCCACAGGCGGCATCGGACGCCCCACGCTGGCACGTGTACGAGGATTTTTCGGTGGGACTGGAGCCGGGATTCGATGCCGGTGTGAAGGCGGACCTGGAGCGGCGAGGCCATCGGGTGCGCTGGGAGGATCGCTACTGGATCTTCGGTGGCGCACAGCTCATCTATCGCGGCGATGCTGGCTACGTTGCCGGGTCCGATCATCGCAAGGAAGGCCAGGCGCTGGGCTTCTGACAGACAAACCAACGGAGACCGACGATGACTGCCCTGCTCGACCGGTTCCACGCAAGGCTGCGTCTACCGCTGATCGCCGCACCGATGCTGGCGGTGTCCGGGCCGGAACTGGTGACCGCCGCCTGTCGCGCTGGTGTCATCGGCGCTTTTCCGGCCGCCAACTGCCGCACGATCGACGAACTGGATTCGTGGCTGGCGACGCTGCGTGCCAGCCTTGGCGCCGATGCGGCGCCTTTCTGTCCCAATCTCATCATGCGGCGCCAGAGCATGCGCGAGGAACTCGACTGCCTGGTGCGCAACCGCGTGGAGATGGTCATCACCAGCGTCGGCTCACCGGCGCCCGCCATCGGTCCGTTGAACGACATCGGCTGTCTCGTGCTGGCCGATGTCGCAACACTGCGGCACGCCGAAAAGGCGCTGGAAGCCGGGGCGCACGGACTGATTCTTCTGAGCGCCGGCGCGGGCGGCCAGACCGGCTGGGTGAACGGCCTCGCCTTCGTGCGTGCCGTGCGCCAGCGCTTCGATTGCCCGGTGGTGCTTGCTGGCGGCATCTCCGACGGTCACGCCCTGTTTGCGGCGCGGGCCGCGGGTTGCGATCTGGCCTACATGGGTACGCGCTTTCTCGCCGCAACCGAAAGCCGCGGGGCGGCGGCCTACAAGCAGATGCTGGTGGACAGCCAGTTCGACGACGTGATGACCACACGCGCCTTTACCGGGCTCGACACCAACATGCTGGTGCCATCCATCGTTGCCGCGGGCCTCGATCCCCGACAGTTGCCCGCCGACATGAGCACGGAGCGCGCAGCCGCCATGTACGGACGCGGCGCCCGCGGTCCAACCCGCTGGCGCGACATCTGGTCCGCCGGCCACACGGTATCGGGCGTACATGCGGTGGAGCCAGCCAAGACCATCATCGCGCGCACGGCGGAAGAGTACCGGCAGGCAAAAGCACAGGCCGTCAGCGACCCGTTTCCACAGCGGTGATCCGGCGCAACTCCGGACGGGCGGCATTGGCGTGGCGCACCGATTTCGGGCACAGTGCGCCGACCAGTGAGGTGGAGGGACGATCATGACGGTATCAGGCGGCTGCTACTGCGGCGAGGTGCGCTACGAGGCGGAAGGTGATGCGTTGATGAAGGCGGAATGCCATTGCCGGGAGTGCCAGTACATCACCGGCGGCGGACCCAACTTTTTCATGGCAGTACCGGAGGCCGGTTTCCGGCTTACCAAGGGACATACCAAGGCGTTTACCCGCAGCGATCTGGCGAACCCCGTAACCCGGGAGTTCTGCCCCAACTGCGGCACGCACATTCTCACCCGCGCACCGGGCCTGAAAGGTGCCGTCATACTGAAGGTCGGCTCCATGGACGACCCCTCGCAATACGGTATGCCGCAGATGGCCATCTTCACGATGGACAAACAGGCCTTCCATGCAATTCCCGATGGCGTGCCTGCCTTCGAGCGCTTCCCCGGCTGACCGGGGTCGCATTACCCGTGGCATGCGCCTTGTTGGAGCGCCCGGCACGTCCGGGGTGGCTGGTATGCCTGTCCAGACTGGTGTGCCTGTCCAGAACGGCTTCCCGTCGGTGGCTGACGTGCCTGTCCAGGCTGAAGCGGGGGTACCTGTCCGGGCTGCGGCGCCTGTCCCTGACGGCTGCTCTGGCGTGCCTGTCCACGGCTGCCCCCTCCACGGCTGCCCCCGAGGCCATGGCTGACGGCGCGCTCCTCGCTTCGCCGGCGGCGGGCACCGTTCGCGGCGCCTGGGCGGACGCTCCCGCAGGGATCCGCGTGTTCCGCGGCGTACCCTACGCTCAGCCACCCGTCGGCGCGCGTCGTTTCCGGCCGCCGGCGCCCTTGCCGCCCTGGACCGGCACGCGCCCGGCAACGGCATTCGGTCCTGCCTGTCCTCAGAACCCCGCACCCGACGCGTTCGTCTGGTCGCGCGGGCCGTTCGAGCAGAACGAGGACTGCCTGTATCTGAACATCTGGACCCCTGCTGCGACAGACGCCGCGCTGCCGGTGATGGTGTGGCTGCACGGCGGCAGCCATACGACCGGTTTTGGCCATGCGCGGATCTTCGACGGCACCCGGCTGGCGTCCCGCGGTGTCGTGCTGGTGACCATCAACTACCGGCTGGGTGCCCTCGGTTTCCTCGCCCATCCGGCGCTGGCGGACGGCGACGAATACGGCAGCACCGGCAACTACGGCCTGCTGGACGCCATCGCCGCCCTGACCTGGGTGCGCGACAACATCGCCGCGTTCGGCGGCAACCCGGACAACGTCACGGTATTCGGGCAGTCGGCGGGTTCGCAGTCCGTGTGCGCATTGACCGTGTCGCCGCTGGCGCGCGGCCTGTTCCACCGCGCCATCGGTCAATCCGCGGGCTGTGCGCTGCCGGCATCTGCCAGCGACGCCAATGGCCGCGAGCGCGGTGTCACGCTGGCTGGTCAACTCCCCGGCGCCGGCGCCGCACCGGACATGGCCCGTTTCCTCCTCGAGGTCCCGGTTGCTGCGCTGCTCAGGGCACAGGTCGCCAGCGGCTGGGAGAACGCAAGCCGGCTTGTCGTGGATGGGCATGTCATTCCGGCGGACCCGCGCGCAATGCTGCTCGCCGGCGGGGCCGCGCCGGTGCCCCTCTTGCTCGGTAGCGCCGCGGACGAAGGCGTGGGACTCATGCCGCTGAACGAGGCGCTCACCGCAGAGGAACTGACAAACCAGCTCACCGCGCGTTATGGCGACCAGGCGGCCCGGCTACTCGCCCTCTACGCCCCGCAGCTTGCGCAGTCTCCCGCCATCGCCGCCCGCGAGATCCAGGCGGACGTGTTCCTCACCCTCGGCATGCGCGAATGGGCGACGTTGCAGACGCGCTCAGGCGCGCCTGTGTTTCTCTACCACATGCGGCACGTGCCACCGGCATTCCGCTTGTACGATCCGGACAACCCTGACCTGGCGTTGAAGGACGGCCCACGCAGCGTCGGCGCCTATCACTCGGGCGACCTCGCCTACGTGTTCGACAACCAGCACCTGGTGGGCATGGACTGGAACGACAGCGACCGCACGATCGCCAGTCACATGGCCGATTACTGGACGGCGTTCGCGCGCACCGGCAAACCGGCGGCAGATCAGCGCCCGCCCTGGCCGACCTACGACCCTCAGCAGCAGGCGACGCTGGTCTTCGACAATCCCGTGCACGTGGAGCACGGCGTACGGACAGACAAGCTCCACGCCCTCGCCCGGGGCATGGGCATCATGGAGTGACCGCGCAGGCGGTCACTCCGCAGGAAAGACGTCAGCGCCCCGTGTAAACCGGCTGCCGCTTCTCCAGGAACGCGCGCACGCCTTCCTTCGAATCCTCCGTCTGGCGCAGCCGATGGATCTGTTCGCTGGCCCAGCGGCCCGTGGCCCGCCAGTCGGGCTCCAGCGTGCGCCGCAGACCTTCTTTCAGTGCCTGCACGGCCAGTGGCGGATTGCCGGCGATCTTGCGGGCAATGCCCATGGCGGTTTCCATCAGCGCTTCCGGCGCCACCACGCGGGACACGAGGCCAATCTCCTTTGCCGTCTGCGCATCGATCACATCCCCCGTGAACAGCATCTCGGCGGCGCGCTCCCGGCCAATGAGCTGCGCCAGACGACCCAATCCGGGCGCGTCACAACACAGCCCACGCAACACGAAGAGCTCGCCGAATTTCGCCCGTTCCGAGGCCACGCGAATATCCGCCATCAACGCCAGCTCCATGCCCCAGCCGACCGCCGGTCCGTTGACGGCTGCGATGACCGGAATGCTGGTGTTGAGAAGCGCATCCGCCGCGGGCGTGAG
The DNA here is from genome assembly GCA_024234635.1 of Pseudomonadales bacterium. Taxonomy (GTDB): domain Bacteria; phylum Pseudomonadota; class Gammaproteobacteria; order Pseudomonadales; family Azotimanducaceae; genus SYFY01. Next base: position 17,443 of record JACKNX010000005.1, read on the forward strand.
TCCGCCTGCCCGCGCGGCCCGCTCGCGGAAGTCTTCCGGCGCGGGCGCGGTGGAACCGAGAATCTGTTTCACATCGTCACCCGAACAGAACGCGCGGCCGTTGGCGGTCACCACGATGGCGCGCGCCTTGCTTTCCCGCACGTAGTCCTCCAGCAGGCGGTAGGACTCGAACGTCAGCGCGTTCATGGCCTCCGGCCGGTTCAGGGTGATCACCCCCACGTGATCCTGTTCGTCGTACAGCATGACCTGTTCGCTCATGACTCCTCCTCGTGATTGAATGGGTTCAGCCGCCTGCCTTGGCCGCACTATGCCGGAACAGTGCCCTCCAGGTAGCGGCGGGTGCATTCCAGCACGTGACGCGCGCGCGCCACCGGCTCGGGATAGGCCTCGCGCAACGCCCGCGAGCGGATCTCCAGACTCAGCGGCACGTCAGGCGCCAGTGCGCTCAACACACCACGAAGCGGCAGTGCACCCTCCCCCGGCAGCGCACGCAGATCCACCGCATCTTCCAGCAGACTCTGGTAGTCGTCCGCGCATTCCGCATTGCCGTCGCAGAACTGCACGTACGGCAGGCGCGCCGGATCCGCGTTCGACACCTTGTCAAACTGCGCGCAGCGCGCGAGGTGCAGCGTATCGATGAGCACGCCACCGGCCGGATGTCCCACGGTCTCGACGATCGCCAGCGCCTGGGTGAGATGGGTCACCGCGCAGATGCGCAGGAACTCGAGGCAGGCACGGATACCGTAACGGTGCGCGTGTTCGGCCAGCTGTTCGAAGGCCCGGCAGTTGCGGCCGAAGTCGGTGCACGACGTCACGATGAGGGCGTTGCGCGCACCCAGTTCGCCGCCGACATCCAGAATCCTGCGGTGACCATCGGTAACCTGACCGTCTTCGCCGATCCAGATCACTTCCACGTCCAGCACGTCCACATTGCCGGCCCGGAGTGTGGACTGCACGGTTGCGGTCACGGCGTCCGTCCACGTCTCAGGACGCACCGTAAAGCCGACTGCCGGAAAACCGGCTTCAACGGCGGCCTCGGCCAGCACGGTGGGTTCAAACTCCGGCAGCACGCCGGCAGCAAGGGACAGTGTTCTCATGATCCGGCTCCAGTCGCGGACGCTGCTTCCCGGCGGATCCAGCGCAGGTTGACGAGATAGACGGCGATGGCGAGGGTGGTCAGGCCACCGGCCACCAGAAAGGCGGCACCCGGAAAATACACCGGGTTTGCCGGCGATGTGTACCAGGTAAAGGTCTGGGTCATCAGCAGCGGGCCGACGATGGCGCCCACACTCCCCACGCTTGCAAGCATGCCCTGCAATTCGCCCTGCGCATCAGCGCCGACATGCGTGGACAGCATGGACTGGGTCGCCGGCATGATGAACCCGGACAGCGCCGACACCGCACTCCACAGATACACCGCAGTGCCGTTCGGCGCGAAGGCGATGCCCACATACGCCGCCGCGGCCGCGGTAAGGCCCAGCAGCGCACTCTGCGCCGCGCCGAGGCGCGGGATGACGACGCGGATCAGACCGCCCTGCACCGCCGCCATGAGAATACCAACGACACCCATCGACAGACCGACGTCGCGTGGCGTCCAGTCGAATTTGGCCATCGTGTAGAACGACCAGTTCGCCGGATAGACATGGTGCCCCACGTTGTAGAGGAAGATGGCGCCAATCAGCCCCACCAGCAGCGGATAGCGACGCAACTGCGCGAACGCTCCCACGATATTGGCCCGCCGCCAGTCGAAGGGACGGCGCTTGTCCGCTGGCAGGGTTTCCTTCAGTACCACCAGACCATAGAGCGTATTGGCCAGCGCAAAACCCGCGGCCACGAAAAACGGTAGCCTGAGATCCCATTCGCCCAGGAATCCGCCCAGCGCCGGGCCGATGATGAAGCCGACACCAAAGGCCATGCCAACCAGGCCGAAGCTCTGAGCCCGTTCTTCCGGTGCCGTGACATCCGCGATCAGCGCATTGGCCGTTGCGTAGGTGGCGCTGGACATGCCGGTAAGAATCCGGCCGATGAACAGCACCAGCAGCGACGTGGCAAAGCCCATGAGCAGGTAGTTGACGGCATACATGCCCAGCGACAGCAGCAGCACCGGACGCCGGCCATGGCTGTCGCTCAGGGCGCCGAGCAGCGGCGCGCACACGAACTGCAGGAGCGCGTAGCTGAATACCAGGTAACCGCCCCAGGCGGAGGCTTCGGCCAGCGTGCCCCCGGTGATCTCCCGCAGCAGCGCGGGCATGACCGGCATGATGATGCCGAAGCCGATCACATCCAGGAGGATGGTGATCGTCACGAAAATGAGCGCGTGACGTCGACTTGCGGGGGACATGAGTGCATCCAGAACGTAGGCCCGCGACTATATCAGCGCCGCGAACGCCACGCCGCCACCGATGCGCTTCTCCCCGCCCCGCAACCCGTGTATGTTCGGTGCCCTGCCCGTAACGGACCCGTGATCGCCATGCGCGAACCCGTCGACTACATCGAGCGCACCCGCAGCCAGTACGACGCGCTCGGCTATCCGCCTTACACCTGGGTGAGGAACGAGGAGGCGCCACCGTTCGCGCCACTCACAAAACCGCTGTCACGCAGCAAGGTGGGCCTCATCTGCTCCGGCGGCATCTACCGGGTCGGCCAGATCGCCTTCCACTACAAGGACGACATCAGCTATCGCCGCATTCCCATGCGCACGCCACGCAGGGATCTCCGGGTCACGCACTTCGCCTATGACCTGCGCGATGCCCGCCAGGACCCGGCCGTGGTGTTTCCCGCCGCCACGCTCGCGGCGCTGGCGGACGCGGGCGCCATCGGCGGTACCGCCGACAACGCGTATGCGTTCATGGGCGGCATCTACTCCTCCCGCAAGGTGAAGGACGTGCTGGCGCCGCGCCTGGTGGCCGAGTGCGTGCGGGATGAGGTGGACGTCGCCGTGCTGGTGCCCGTCTGACCCGTCTGTCATCAATCCGTTGGATTGATCGCACGCCAGCTCGAAGCCCGAGGCATAGCCACCATCTGCATGTCGAGCGCATTGTCGATAACCGCCAGTGTCAATCCACCTCGCGCGGTGTATCTGGATTTTCCCCTCGGCCACACCGCTGGCCGCGCGGGCGACGTGTCGGAACAGCGGCATATCATGCTCGATACCCTGCGGGCACTGGAAACGATCCAGGTGCCCGGCACGATCCGCAGACTAAAATACCGGTGGACGGAGGACGACGCGTGGAAGGACTCGGTCATGCGGCCCCGGCAGCGAGGCGCCGCCGACAAATCCGCGCACGCGGATGACCGCGTCGAGCGCTGGCCCGACCCGCAGTATCAACACGAAGCCGACAGGGACCTCGCGGATCCGCACTGCCCGAGCTGCGTGTTTCCCGAACGGGCCTGAGGTATTCACGCGGCTGCGGCGCGCGCAACGAACAGGTATCGTGGTCACAGTGTTCTTTCCGGCCCAACCCAGGTGCAAGGAGCGCCCGCCATGCTGATCGGCATCGCCGCCATGAGTCACGAGACCAATACCTTTTCCCCCGTGGTCACCGACCTCGCCCGCTTTTCCGGCCGCGGCGGAGAACCGCCCGACGGTGAGGCCATGGCCGCCATCTACCGGGGCACGGGCTCCGGCATCGGCGGCATCATCGACGTGTGCGAACAACGGGGCTATCGCTGCCGATTCGGCATCGCCGCCTACGCTGCGCCCAGCGGACCGGTGGAGAACGACACCTATGAATGGATGGCCACCCGCATCGTGCAGCTTGCCGGCGAGGTGGATGCGCTGCTGCTCGACCTGCACGGGGCAATGGCAACCAAGTCGTTCGACGATGGCGAAGGCGAACTCCTTCGGCGCATACGCGCCCTCCGTCCGCACCTGCCCATCGGTGTGTCCCTGGACATGCACGCCAACATCACGCCGGACATGGTGGCCAACGCCACGTTGCTGTGCGGCTATCACACCTATCCGCACGTCGACATGCGGGAGACCGGCGTGCGCGCGGCGAACGCCCTGCTCGACAGCCTGGAAGGCAAAACGCGACCCGTGATGGCGTGGGCGAATGCGCCGATGCTGCCGCACGTGATGCGCCAGGGCACGGATGACGAACCGAACCGCTCGCTGCAGGCCCGTGCCCGTGACCTGGAGGATGGTGCAGCCATCGCCGTGAGCGTATTCACTGGCTTTCCACACGCCGACATCCACGACGCGGGCCTATCCGCGGTCGTGGTCACTGACGGTGATATCGACGGGGCGAACAACCTGCGCAATGAACTGCTCACCCGTGCCTGGTCCGCCCGCGAGGCCTTCGTCTATCACGTGGAGCCTCTGGAAGATTCGATGGCGCGCGCCGCCAGCCTCGCGAAGGCACCCGGTGAAGGCCCGGTGCTGCTGCTGGACCACTATGACAACACCGCCTCCGGCGGCACCATGGACGCCACGGACGTGCTGGCCGCCATCCTTGCCGCCGGACTTGATGACGTCGCGGTTTTCGGCATTTTCGATCCTGACGCCGTGAAAGCGATGGCCGCCGCCGGGATCGACGCCACGATTACCCTGTCACTGGGCGGCAAACTGCCAACGCCGACGATACCGAGGCAAAGCAATCCCCTCACCGTCACCGGCACGGTCAAGCTGCTCGCGGATGGCCGCTTCCCGGCCACGGTCGCCATGTCTCGCGGTCTGACCATGAACATGGGTCACTGTGGCGTGCTGCGGGTCGGCGGCGTGGATATCGTCATCATCTCCCGCCACATCGAACCGTTCGATCCGGGCTGCTTCCGCGCGGTCGGCATCGAGCCCACGGCTCGTCGCTACCTGATGCTGAAAAGCCGCATCCACTACCGGGTAGGCTTTCGCGACCTCGTCAAGGCAACGGTGGAATGCGCCGGCACGGGCGTGTGTACGTCAGACTACGGTGAACTGCGCTTTCACAAGGTGCGCCGTCCGGTGTACCCCCTGGACGGTGTCAACACCCCGCCGGAGGAATGGCTGCCCGGCTAAACCGCCGGAAGTGCCGGAACGGCCCGGAGGCACAAATCGATTCGCGCAAGTTCAGCGGAACAGCGCGTCGATCGCGCCTGCCGCCGCCATCTGATGTTCCTTCTGCCAGGGACTGCCCACTTCCTTGCCGAACTGCAGAAGAATTTCCTCGAGTTCGTGCGCGGAACAATCCAGCCGGTCGCAGCAGATGGAAAGCACGTCGTTCTTGTGAAAGAAAACGATTTCCAGCCCGCGCTCCGCGGCCGCGGATACCACCGCATCGTGATAGATCATGCCGTCCGCGACATGCAGGGCCCGCTGGTTGGCATGCACCTCCGCCACGCTGGTGGGCAGGTCCGGCCAGGCCGGCTCCCTGAGCGTGAGCACGTCGATGCGCCAGGTATCGGCATCGAGATCGTCCACCAAGGCCTGCAACGCAACTTTTGCCCGTGCCATGGCATCGGCGCGAACGCGATCCACGAGCGCCTGGGCTTCGACGTCCGGCATGTTGATGGTGTCGTGTTGGTACGGTTGTTGTGGCAGGCCGTCGCTGAGCAGGTCCAGACGGCGCCGGTCGAGTATCACGGGCTCACCGACTTCCACGCCAATGGCCACAGCAACGGCCCAACCGTTATGCTCCCACACGCCTATGGCGGCGGGTCGACGATGATCAGTCTCAGACATCGGCGGCCAACGTGAAGCGACTGGCCAGAGTGAAAGCGTTCACAAATCCGGATCAATCCACAGCGTGCGGGCAAGGCTACGTGGTTTCACGAGCGCCTTCAAGCATATCCGCAGTGACCCACAGCGCGTCCCGGGCGGGCACGGCGACGAGAAAAAAAGGCGGCCCTGAGGCCGCCTTTGTCATCCTTCTCTGCCGGGGCGGATCAGCCGCCGAAATCGTCGAGCAGAATGTTCTCGGGTTCGACGCCGAGGTCCTCCAGCATCTTCATCACCGCCGCAATCATCGGCGGCGGGCCGCACAGGTAGTATTCGCAATCCTCTGGCGCCGGGTGGTCCTTCAGATAGTTGTCGTACACGACCTGGTGGATGAACCCCTTGAGTCCGGTCCAGTTATCCTCCGGCAGCGGATCCGACAACGCCACGTGCCACGAGAAGTTGTCGTACTGCTTCGCCAGTTCGTCGAGTTCCTCCACGTAGAACATCTCGCGCAAACTGCGCGCGCCGTACCAGTAGCTCATCTTGAACGTGGAATTCTTGCGCTTGAGTTCATCGAAGATCTGCGAGCGCAGCGGCGCCATGCCGGCTCCCCCGCCGATCCAGATCTTCTCGTTCGGCGTCGGCTTCACATAGAAGTGGCCATAAGGCCCGAACACCGTGATGCGGTCGCCGGCTTTCAGCTTGAACACATACGACGACATCTTGCCGGGAGGCCAGTCCTTCCCGGGAGGCGGACTGGCGATGCGGATGTTGAACTTCAGAATGCCCTTCTCTTCCGGATAGTTGGCCATGGAGTAGGCACGGATCGTCGGCTCGTCCACCTTGGAGTGGTACTGCCACACGTTGAAGCGATCCCAGTCGCCATGGAACCTGGCATCAACGTCGATGTCCTTGTAGTCCATTTCGTACGGCGGAATCTCAAGCTGCACGTAGCCGCCGGCGCGGAAGTCGACATTCTCCCCTTCCGGCAGCTTCAGGTTGAGTTCCTTGATGAACGTCGCCACGTTGGGGTTGGAAGTGACCTCGCAGTCCCATCGCTTGACGCCGATGGCGTCTTCGGGGATTTCGATCTTCAGATCCTGTTTCACCGCCACCTGACACGACAACCGCCAGTTGTCGTGGATTTCGCGGCGGGTGAAGTGACCTTCCTCGGTCGGCAGGATGCTGCCGCCACCGTCGGTGACCCGGCAGCGGCACTGGCCGCAGGTGCCGCCACCGCCACACGCGCTGGCCAGGAATACACCCTTGGCCGCCAGGGTCTGCAGCAGTTTCCCGCCGGCCTCCACGGTGACGCCCTTGGAAGGGTCGTCATTGATCTCGATCGTGACGTCGCCGCTGCTGACGAGCCGTGAACGCGCGAACAGGATCACCGCCACCAGGAACAGGATGGTAACGGTGAACATCACAACGCCCAGGATGACTGTTGTATCCAGCATGAGGGAACTCCGGAATTTAGATGTCGATACCGCCGAAGGACATGAAGCACAGCGCCATCAGTCCCACGCAGACAAAGGTGATGCCCAGACCACGCAGGCCTTCCGGAACATCACTGTATTTCAGCTTTTCACGCACCCCGGCAAGCACCGTGATGGCCAGGCCCCAGCCCACACCGGCGCCCAGGCCAAACACGGTGGACTCCAGGAAAGTCTGATCGCGTTCCACCATCATCAGGATGGCGCCGAGGATGGCGCAGTTCACCGTGATCAGCGGCAGGAATACGCCCAGTGCGTTGTAGAGGAACGGCACGAACCGGTCGAGCACCATCTCCAGGATCTGCACGATGGCAGCGACCACCCCGATGTAGGACAGGAAGCCCAGGAAGCTCAGATCCACCTCGGGGTACCCTGCCCAGGCCAGCGCGCCTTCGCGCAGCAGGTTGTTGTAGATCAGATTGCTTACCGGCGTGGTGATGGCGAGTACCACGGTAACCGCAACGCCCAGGCCGATAGCCGTGGATATCTTCTTGGAGATGGCGATGAACGTGCACATGCCCAGGAAAAACGCCAGCGCCATGTTCTCGATGAACACCGCGCGGATGAACAGGGACAGATAGTGTTCCATCTACATGGCTCCCTTGTACTGGATATTGGCGGCAATCTGGTACTGCGCGGGTTCCACCTGCGCTTTCTTCCAGCTGCGCAGGGCCCATATCAGCATGGCAATGATGAAGAAGGCGCTTGGCGACAGCAGCAGCATGCCGTTCGGCACATACCAGCCGCCATCCGCCACTTTCGGCAGAACCGTGTAGCCGAGCAGCGTGCCGGAGCCAAGCGGCTCCCGAATCAGCGCCACCGCAATCAGCATGCAGCTGTAGCCGAGCGCCGTACCGAAACCGTCCAGGGCGGAGATCAGGGGCGGGTTCGCCATGGCAAACGCTTCCGCGCGGCCCATGACGATGCAGTTTGTGATGATCAGGCCAACGAAGACGGACAACTGCTTGGAGATGTCGTAGGCGTAGGCCTTCAGCACCTGGTCCACCACGATCACCAGCGAGGCGATCACCACCATCTGCACGATGATGCGGATGTTGGTCGGAATACGGTTGCGGATGAGCGACACTGCAAAGTTCGAGAGCGTGGTCACGAAAATCACCGCCACGCACATCACCAGCGTCGTGGACATGGAGATCGACACCGCGAGCGCCGAGCAGATGCCCAGCACCTGGAAGGCGATGGGGTTGTTTTCGAAGACGGGTTTGAAAACGGCTTCTTTTGCGGTAACCATGTTCGCCTCAGCTTGCTGATTTCAGATTGGCAATGAACGGGCCGAAACCGAGTTCACCTGTCCAGAAGTTGACAAGATTCTGAACCCCCCTGGAGGTGAACGATGCGCCTGAAAGCGCGTCCACCTCATGTACCTTGCCCGGGCTGCCTTCAGGTGATGGGCTCTTCACAAGACGCACAACGGGATTGCCGCTGGCATCGAACAGCTTCACACCGGGCCATTTCGCCTTCCACTTGGGGTTATCGACCTCGCCACCCAGGCCGGGTGTTTCCTTCTGGTCGTAAAAACCCAGTCCCGACACCGTCTCCAGATCGCCGTCAATGGCGAGGTAGCCGTACAGCGTGCCCCACAGTCCGTACCCTCGCACGGGCAGCACCAGTTTTTCGAGCCCGTGCTCACCTTCCATCACGTACACGAGACTGACGTTCTCGCGACGGCCGATGGTCGCGGTGTCCTCCTCTTCGGCGAGATCCCGCGAATGCGCGGGATCCTTCGCCATGCGCACACCATCGTAGCCTTTGGTGTCGAAGTCGGTGAGGTAGCGGCCGGTATCCAGATCCACAGCCTTCACCGTGAAGTCGGCGAACAGTTCATCCACACCGCGCCCGTCATTGCCGACGGACTTGCCGGCCTCAAGGAGACCGGCGGCGCGCAGGATGTTCTCCTTCTGATCGAGCTCCTTGTTGCGCTGCTGTTGCGGTTTCAGCGACACATTGGCGGCGGAGACGAACACCGAACAGACCAGACATACGGCAACCGCGACGAACAGGATGTTGCCTAAGCCATCTTTGTTGAACTCAGCCACGGGCAAGCCTCCGCTTGATGTTGCGCTGCATGACAAAGTAGTCGATCAGCGGCGCGAACAGGTTTCCGAACAGGATCGCCAGCATCATCCCTTCCGGGAACGCCGGGTTGGCCACGCGGATCAGGGCGCACATGACGCCGATGAGGATGCCGTACCACCAGCGGCCGGTATCCGTCATCGCCGCGGATACCGGATCGGTGGCCATGAACACCGCGCCGAAGGCAAAACCGCCCAGCACCAGATGCCACCAGAAAGGCATCTGGAACATGGGGTTGCTGGAAGGAATCACATTGAACAGCGACACCGTCGCGGCAAGACCGATCACGCAGCCGAGCATTACCCGCCAGGAGGCGATCCGGGTGAAGGCCAGAATCAGCGCCGCGATCAACAGGGCCAACGTCGAGGTTTCACCAAACGAACCGGGCATGTTGCCGATGAAGGCAGTCATCCAGTCGACACCGTAGGGATTGCCAAGTGCCGCGTTGCCGAGGGGCGTCGCCTGCGTGACGCCGTCGACCGCAATCCACACCTGATCGCCGGACATCGACGCCGGATACGCAAAATAAAGGAACGCACGACCGGTAAGTGCCGGATTCAGGAAGTTCTTGCCGGTGCCGCCGAACACTTCCTTGCCGAGGATCACGCCAAACGCCACCCCCACAGAGGCCATCCACAATGGAATACCGGCGGGCAGCGTGAGCGTAAACAGGATGGAGGTGACGAAGAAGCCTTCGTTTACTTCGTGCCCGCGCTTTGACGCAAACAGGACTTCGAACGCGATACCCGTGGCGAAGACAACAATATACAGGGGCACCCAGTACATCAGCCCGTGCAGCACACAGTCCACGATGTTGGCCGGATCGTACGTGGTGAGGGTGTCCAGCACGAGCGCGCGCCAGTCGTTGATGGTCGACATGCCGGCCGCTGCCATGGCGGTATTCGCCTGATAGCCGACGACATAACTGCCGACCAGCACCGGAATGAACGCTGCCAGCCACACCGTCATCATGATGCGCTTCAGATTGAGAACGTCACGGACGTGCGAAGCGCCGTGCGTGACCGTACTCGGCGTATACAGCGCCGTGTCGATGGCTTCGTAAACGGGATAGGCCCAGGCGAACTTGCCACCCTTTTCAAAGTGGTGCTCAAGCCCGTCCATGAGGGTTCGCAGGCTCATGCGCTCTCCTTCTCGATCTGGGTGAGCATCTGCCGCAGGACCGGACCGTACTCATATTTGCCGGGACAGGCGTAGGTGCACAGGGCGATGTCTTCTTCATCGAGCTCGAGACAACCGAGCGCAATCGCCATCTCCAGGTCACCGACCAGCAGACTGCGCAGCAGCTGCGTGGGCAGAATGTCGTGGGGCATCACCGCTTCGAAGGTGCCGATCGGCACCATGGCGCGCGGACTGCCGTTGCTCGTGGTGCTGAACTTCACCCCCCCCTGCCCGAACCAGCGGGAAAGCACCGTCGGGAACACGGAATGGCGGTCCATACCCGGTTCCAGGTAACCGAACAGCCGGCGCTCGCGCTCTTCCGGCAGAACCGATACCTGGTTGTGATAGCGCCCGAGAAACGCCATGGCGCCCGATGCGGTATGCCCGGCCAGCACGGAACCGGAAACGATGCGCTGTTCGCCATCGTTCAGTTCACCGCGCGTCAGCGCAATGAGATCAGCACCCAGACGGGTGCGCAGCAGCCGCGGGTTGCTGACGCCCGGTCCGCCGAGGGCAACGACCCGGCTGGGATCGATGCGTCCCTTGTGGAACAGGTGACCGATGGCGATCACGTCCTGGTAACCGATATACCAGACCGTTTTGGCAGGACCGACCGGGTCGATGAAATGGATGTGTGTGCCGGGCAGACCCGCCGGATGCGGCCCGTCGAATTCGTGCACCTTGACACGCGATTCATGACCGGTGGGCAGGAATTTGCCGGGCTTCTGGCAAACGTGTACCTGCCCTTCAGTCAGTTTGGCCAGTACATCGAGGCCGAGTGCAAACTCCGTGGCGCGTTCGGTAATGACCAGTGCCGCATCCACACCCAACGGGTTACTGTCCATTGCGGTCACGAAAATCGAGTTCGGCACGCTGCCGAGCGCTGGAATCTTGCTGTAGGGCCGCGTACGCAGCGCAGTCCACAGACCGCTCATGCGCAGCACATTGGTTACGTCTTCCGCCGACAGCCGACCCAGCGCCTGTGTGCCGTGGGTCTCGAACAGTTTGGAGCGATCGCCTTCGACATCGATGACCACCGCCACCAGCGCGCGTTTTTCACCGCGTACGACACTGGCGACCTTGCCGGCCGCCGGCGAGGTGACGACAACGCCGGGGTTTTTCTTGTCCTCGAAGAGCGGCGTGCCGATCTGCACACTGTCGCCTTCCGCCACCTTCATCGTAGGCCGCAGGCCCGGATAGTCGCTGCCGAGCACGGCAACCCGGGTGACGGGTGTCGCGTCTTCGATCTCCTGGCGCGGAGTACCTGCGATGGGCAGGTTCAGACCTCGTTTGATTTCGATCATCGGTAGTTGGTCACCTGGTGTGCCGTCCGGTCACCCATCACAGCCAGCCGGATGCGGGAACATCCGGCACGCCTGCGGCCAGCGAGCTGACGGCCTGTTGTATTTCCGGCGTCGCGTAGCAACCACCCTGTCACCAGCGCATACCGGCAAGGAAGCTGCATGCCTGTGCCACCGACAAGTCCCAGAAAAACGGGCACGGCCACGGCATGGGTAAAACGGCAATACCTGCTTGAGTGGGTTATCGACACTGTTCGGCAAAAATTTAAGTCGGTGGTCGCAGGGCCTGTGCTCTCGACGCAAAAGGTGGGAACCGTCCACTTTCCCTGCAAAGGTGTTTGCTCCCACCAAGGTCGTTGCCCGCACGCTTTTCCTGCAATGCCGGCCTGTTGCCTTCAGGAATGCGCCCGCGCGGGCGGCGGCATTATAGTTGCCGGCCTTCCGCAAAGACAATGCGAAGTCCCATTCAACAGCAACCACATCGCCTGATTTCGGGCCCCAAAGAAAAACCGGGCCCCTAACAGCCGGCCACGTTGCGATTGCCAGCGCTGTCGCACATGGAACTGAAGTTCCATGAGAGGCTGCTGAAAAAGCAGCCTGGTATGCCAGCCAGGGACGGCTGGCCCGAAAATGCAGCGGAAAACGCTGTATTTAGCGCGAGTCGGCGAAGACGACGACTGCTGAAACAAGTCCAGGATGGACTTTTTCAGCATCCTGCCAAGGCCCGGTTCAATCCGGCAACGGTGCGATCAGAAACCGAGTTCAGCCGCGTCTTTCGGCACCAGCGGGTACTGGATGCCAGCCCACCGCTGCACGCAACGAACCACCTGGCACGCATAGCCGAACTCGTTGTCGTACCAGACGTACAGCACCACACGGTTGTCTTTCGCTATCGTGGCACCGCCATCGACGATGCAGGCATGCCGATTGCCCACGAAGTCGGACGACACCACTTCGGGGGACATCGTGAAATCAATCTGGCGCTGCATGGTGGAGAACAGCGTGGCCTTGCGAATGTACTCATTCACCTCCTCCACCGTGACATCGCGACCGAGGTTGAGGTTCATGATGGCCAGCGACACGTTGGGCGTTGGCACCCGGATGGCGTTGCCGGTGAACTTGCCGGCCATCTCGGGCAACAACTTGGTGACCGCTTTCGAGGCGCCGGTTTCCGTGATGACCATGTTCAGCGGCGCCGCCCGGCCTCGACGCGGCTTGTCATGATAGTTGTCGATAAGGTTCTGGTCATTGGTATAGGAGTGCACCGTTTCCATGTGACCGGACAGAATCGTGTACTCATCGTGCATCACCTTGATGACCGGCACGATGGCATTGGTGGTGCAGCTTGCCGCCGCCAGGATGGTGTCGGTGGGCAGGATATCGTGTGAGTTGACACCGGCGACGATGTCCTTGATATCGCCCTTGCCAGGCGCCGTGAGTATGACCCTGCTGGCGCCCTTGGCCTTGAGGTGTTCACTCAGTTTCGCGCGATCCCGCCACACGCCGGTATTGTCGATGACAATGGCGTTGTCGATGCCATAGGCGGTGTAGTCCACTTCCGCGGGCGCGGAAGCATAGATGATGCGAATGACGTTGCCGTTGGCGATGATGCAGCTGTTTTCCTCGTCGATGCGCAGGGTGCCCTGGAAGCTGCCGTGCACGCTGTCGCGGCGCAGCAGCGATGCCCGCTTCACGAGGTCGTCGCCCTTGCCCTTGCGCACCACGATGGCCCGCAGCCGCAACTGCCCGCCGCTCCCGGTCTTCTCTATGAGCAGGCGCGCCAGCAACCGGCCGATACGACCGAAGCCGTAGAGTACGACGTCCTGCGGCTTTTCCAGTGGCGGCACGTGACGACCGATGACTTCGGCACATTCGCGCCTCACGAATTCCAGCGGCGAAATGTCGCCAGCGGCAGCCTCCTCCATGTATTTGGAAGCCAGCTTGCCGACGTCGATATGCGACGGCCCGAGGTCGAGCTGGGACAGCGCATCGAGGATGGGATAGCTCTCGAACTCGGAAAGTTCGTTCAGCGCAACCTGACGCACGTAGCGATGCGTCTTCATGATCTGCGTCACGCTCTGGTTGTACAGCGCGCGCCCGAAACAGTACGTGACAACGTTGCTTCGATAGAGGCGGCCAATGATCGGGATCATCGCCTCGGCGAGGGCTTCACGTTCTTTCCAGTCGGGGAAATAGTCTTCCAGGGTGGGTAGTGCCACTGGCAATTCCTTGTCGTGGTTTGTGGGAATACCGATTGACGCGCATTATCGAGAGTCGCTTCCCGCGCGGCAACAAGCGATACCCGCAGCGCGGGTGAAATGTGACCACCACGTCAGATTGCGTGGGCAACAGTGCTCGTCGCCCCGTGCAATCCGTGGCCCGCGCACGCCGTGACGACCCGTTCGCGCAGGCGTGCCGCCGAACGCCTGTGCAGCAACCCGCCGCACAGGGGCAAGCGTACTGGTCATCCGCCGGATGCCCAGCCTGCACGATTCTTGAACCGTCGCCAGCTGAAAAGGTCCAGGGGGGACTATTTCAGCATCCGCTCATGGCACGAAGTTCCAGGCGCGACAGCGCGGGCAGTCGCAACGGGCCAGTCGCCAACGAACAGTGCGCTAGCGGAAACTCTCGTTGATGGCGGTCAGCGCGCTGCTGCCCGGACAAAGCTCACCCGTGCCGAGTTGGTTGAGCGGCGTATCGAGCGTGTTGAGGATGTCGTGACAGTCCATGGCCGCCGGATCCAGGTACAAAAGACCGGTGACGACCTCTCCCCGCTCCTGCCGGCTCTGCACGTAGTGCAGCGCCTCCACACGGTTGTGCGGATCGTAGTCCTCTGCCACCTTGTACAGGTGCAGCGTCGAGCCATCCGGCATGCTCACGCGCTCCGTGGTCCCTGGCGCATAGTCGGCCGTGATTTCCCGGGCGGCGGGCACGTAGTCGGCCGCAACCACGGTTTCGGAGTGCTTGCGCACGTACTCGTAGCTTTTGGTGGAGCCGTTATGGTTGTTGAATGCGACACACGGACTGACCACATCGATGAACGCCATGCCGTGGTGCATCAGGCCAGCCTTGATGAGCGGCACCAGCTGCTTCTTGTCGCCGGAAAAGCTGCGGGCGACAAAACTCGCACCGAGCTGGATCGCCATGCTGACCAGGTCGATCGCTTCATACAGGTTGGGCGCCCCACGCTTGTTCGTCGAGCCCTTGTCGTTCGTCGCCGAGAACTGGCCCTTGGTCAGACCATACGTGCCGTTGTTGTCGACGATGTAGAGCATGTTGATGCGCCGGCGCACGATATGCGCGAACTGGCCGAGACCAATCGAGGCCGAGTCACCATCACCAGAGATGCCAATGGTGTACAGCTCCTTGTTGGCCAGATTGGCACCGGTGGCCACCGACGGCATTCGGCCGTGAACGGAATTGAATCCGTGCGACCGGTTGAGAAAGTAGCTGGGCGTCTTCGACGAGCAGCCGATACCGGAAATCTTTGCGAAGCGGTGCGGCGGAATCGACAGCTCCGCACAGGCCTGCACGATGGCGGCACTCACCGAGTCGTGACCGCAGCCGGCACACAACGTGGAGACGGAGCCCTCGTAGTCTCGCCGTGTCAGGCCGAGGTCGTTGACCGGCAGCCGGGGATGGTGAACCGCGGGTTTGGCGACAAACGTCATGACTTCACCTCCGTCATCCGCGATATACGGTTGACGCTGTAGTAGTTGGCGATCTGTGACTGGATCTCATTCGCGGAAATCGACAGGCCGGCGTAGTACAGCACCGGCACGAGCCTGGCGGGATCGACCTGAAGCTCATTGACCAGCAGCTGGCGCATCTGGCCGTCGCGATTCTGCTCGACCACAAATACCTGCTCGTGCTCGCGCACGAATTTTTCCACTTCCTCGCCGAACGGGAACGCACGCACGCGGCAGGTGTCCAGTTCGATCCCTTCTTCAGCCAGATTGTCCAGCGCCTCAGGCATGGGCAGCGCGGTGGTACCGAAATACAGTACGCCATTGCGCCGCCCGTTCGACACCACTTCCGCCTTCGGCACCAGCGCGCTTGCCGTCCGCCACTTCTTCAGCAGTCGTTCCATGTTGCGCTGATAGGCTGCCGGGCTCTCCGTATACGCCGCATATTCGTCACGCGATGTGCCGCGGGTGAAAAACGCGCCTTTGCTGGGGTGCGTCCCCGGATAGGTGCGATACCCGATACCGTCACCGTCCACGTCAAGGTAACGGCCGAAACGACCGATTTCATCGAGAGCCCTGGCATCGAGCACCTTGCCGCGGTCGTACGCACGGCTGTCATCCCAATCAAAGGGTTCGGACAGGCTGTCGTTCATCCCGAGTTCGAGATCGCTGAGCACCAGAATCGGTGTCTGCAACCGGTCGGCGAGGTCCAGCGCATCCGCCGCGAAGTCGAAACATTCACGCGGTGTCGAAGGAAACAGAACCACGTGCCGGGTGTCGCCGTGCGAGGCATAGGCCGCCGACAGCACATCGCTCTGCTGCGTGCGCGTGGGCATGCCCGTACTGGGCCCGGAGCGCTGGATGTCCCAGAGCACGGCGGGAATTTCGGCGAAGTACGCCAGGCCCAGAAATTCGCTCATCAGCGATAGCCCCGGTCCGCTGGTCGCGGTAAAGGAACGTGCGCCATTCCACCCGGCGCCGATCACCACACCGATGGCGGACAGTTCGTCCTCCGCCTGCACGATCGCAAACTTCGACTTGCCCGTGGCCTTGTCCCGACGCAACTGGTTGCAGTAACGCTCGAAGCTTTCGACCACGCTGGTGGACGGCGTAATCGGATACCAGGCACAGACACTGGCTCCGCCATAGACGGAACCGAGCGCGGCGGCGGTATTGCCGTCCGTCATGATCTTGTCGCCCAGCGCATCCAGTCGCTTCACCTGCAGGGGCAGCGGGCAGTCGAGGTAGTCGAACGCATAACGCCGGCCGATTTCCATCGCCCGTATGTTGGGCTCGATGAGATCGTCTTTGCCCTTGTACTGCTTCGACACCATGCCCGTGATGACATCGAACTCGATGTTGAGCAGGGCCGTGAGCACACCGAGGTAGGTGATGTTCTTGAACAGACCACGCTGCTTGGGATCCGTGAATTCCGGCAGCAGCAACTGGGCGATCGGTACGCCGATCTCATGGATATCGGACCGGTGGAACTCACTCGCCAGCGGCTTGGTGTTGTCGTAGAAAAGATAGCCACCGGGTTTCAGTGAGGCGACGTCTTCGCCGAAGGTCTCGGCATTCATCGCCACCATGATGTCCACACCTTCCCGGCGCCCGAGGTAACCCTTGGCACTCACCCGTACTTCGAACCAGGTTGGCAGCCCCTGGATGTTGGACGGAAAGATGTTTCGGGTCGCCACCGGAATACCCATGCGGAACAGCGCCTTGGCGAACATGCCATTGGCGCTGGCCGAACCGGAGCCATTCACGTTGGCGAACCGGATCACGAAGTCGTTGTAGGTCACCGACATCTCAGTTGTCTCTCTCCCGATACGCTGGAACCGCGGAATCAGCCCGCGGAGTAGTTGCCGACCTGGGGAATGTGGACGACGCTGCGCTGCATGTCCCAGGCATTGGTGGGACAGCGCTCCGCGCACAGTCCACAGTGCAGGCACACATCCTCGTCCTTCACCATCACGCGTCCGGTTTTCAGCCCGTCGGCGACATAGATGGCCTGTTCCGGGTTGAGCGCCGGCGCAGTGAGGTTCTGACGCAGATCAATCTCCTCCGCGTCCGCGGTGAAGGTGATGCAGTCCATCGGACAGATGTCCACGCAGGCGTCGCACTCGATGCACAGCTTGGGTGTGAACACCGTCTGCACGTCACAATTGAGGCAACGCTGTGCTTCCTGGGCGCCAAGCTTGCGGTCGAAGCCCAGTTCCACCTCCAGCTTGAGATCGTGCAACGCCTTGTCACGATCGGCGTGGGGCACGAGGTGTCGCGCCGACGGATCGTGCCGGCTGTCGTAGGCCCATTCGTGTACGCCCATCTTGGCGCTCACGAGATTCAGATGCTCCGGTGGACGATCCGCATGCAGATCCTTGCCCTGCAGGAACAGATGCATGGAGATGGCCGCCTTGTGGGCATGGGCGGATGCCCAGATGATGTTCTCCGGTCCGAACGCGGCATCGCCACCAAAGAAGATCTGCGGATGCGTTGATTGCAGGGTCACCTCGTCCAGCACCGGACAGTCCCACTTGTCGAACTCGATGCCGATATCACGCTCGATCCAGGGACAGTGGTTTTCCTGGCCGATGGCCATCAGCACGTGGTCGCATTCGACATACTCGTCAGGCTCGCCGGACGGCTCGTAGCGCAATCTGCCGTCTTCGCCGTACACGGGCTTGACCACTTCGAACACAATGCCCTTGAGCTTGCCGTTTTCGTGGACGAATTCTTTCGGCGGCCTGTTGTTGATGATCGGAATGCCTTCCGCCATCGCATCTTCCTTTTCCCAGGGCGATGCCTTCATGACTTCGAACGCGCTGCGCACTATCACCTTTACCGATTCGGCGCCCAGACGCACGGCGGTGCGGCAGCAGTCCATGGCGGTATTCCCCCCGCCCATGACGATCACCTTGCCGGAGATGCCCGTGGTGTGGCCAAAGGCGACACTGGAGAGCCAGTCGATGCCGATGGAAACGTGCGCGTCCACTTCCTTGCGGCCCGGCAGGTCGAGGTCCCGCCCGCGCGGGGCGCCGGTGCCCACAAAATAGGCGTCATAACCCAGGTCCAGCATGGCCTTCATGCTGGTGATCGGATGGTTGAAGTGCGTCTGCACACCCATGTCGAGGATAAGATTCACTTCCTCGTCCAGCACCGCCTCGGGCAGCCGGAACGCGGGGATCTGGCTGCGCATCATGCCGCCGCCGCCGGGGTCCTTGTCGAATACGTGGACCTCATAACCCATCGGCATGAGATCGCGCGCCACGGCCAGCGAAGCCGGCCCGGCACCAAGAAGAGCGACCTTTTTACCGTTCTTCGTTGTCGGTACCCGCGGCAGCCAGGGGGTAACGTCACCCTTGTTGTCCGCGGCAACCCGCTTCAGGCGGCAGATGGCCACCGGCTTTTCCTCGGTGCGCACCCGCCGGCAGGCCGGTTCGCAGGGACGGTCGCAGGTGCGCCCCAGTACGCCGGGAAACACATTCGAGTCCCAGTTGAGCATGTACGCTTCGGTATAACGTTCCTGCGCGATGAGGCGGATGTACTCGGGCACCGGCGTATGCGCGGGGCACGCCCACTGACAATCCACCACCTTGTGAAAGTAGTTCGGATCAAGAATATTGGTCGGTTTCATCAAGCTTCCGGACGGGAGACTGGCGAAAAGAAGCGAGCCGTAGGGCAAACCCGGTTACTCTAACGGCAAGCCTGAACCAAGGCCAGTTATCAATAGCGTTTTTCCGAAACCCGTTTCAATTTGAGGGGCCACCCCGCCAGGTGACCGCTGCGGGGGAGATGACGCCGTACGCTCCCGGCGCCGGATACGCCGGACGCTGCCGGCAGATTTCGCCGCGCGCCGGCCAATCTTGGCTAGAATTCGCGCCCTCATGGACACCCACGCCTCTCCCCCGATGCTCCCGACGCCCACGACGCCCCCGCTGCTGTCGCCACTGGACGCCCGCAGCGCCCTGCCGCCCGCCGGCCAGCGGCTGAACTGGCTGCGCCTGGACACCCTGTCGGCGGCACGTGCGATTGCCACCGCCTCCACCGGAGATCTCAGCGTCGTCGTCGCCGCATCGTCCGCTTCCGCGCGGGTGCTCGCCGGTGCCCTGCGCTTCTTTCTCCCGGCGACGACCGAAGTGCTGGAATTTCCGGACTGGGAGACGCTCCCCTACGATCCGTTCTCGCCCCACGAGGACATCGCCGCCGACCGCCTGCGCATCCTCCGCCGCCTTCCTGGATTGCGCGGCGGCGTCCTGGTGTTGCCGGTGCAGACACTCCTGCAGCGCCTGGCGCCCCGTCATTTCCTGGCCACCGAAGGCCTGCACCTGGCTGTGGGAGAGCGTTTCGACCTGCACCAGCAGCGCCGATTGCTGGAGACCGCAGGCTATCAGGCCGTGGAAACGGTCACGGGTCATGGCCAGTTCGCGGTTCGTGGCGCCCTGCTCGACCTGTTCCCGACCGGGCACGATCTGCCGGTGCGCATCGATCTGTTCGATGACGAAATCGAGAGCCTCCGATATTTCGACCCCGACACCCAGCGCACCGTCGAAAACGTCACGCGCATCGACATCCTGCCGGCAAGGGAGTTTCCCTTCGATGCCACGGCCATCAGCCGTTTCCGCAACGCCTGGCACCATGCCTTCGATGTTGATGTGCGCCGCTGCAGCGTCTACCAGGATGTCAGCAACAACATCCCGCCTGCCGGTATCGAGTACTACCTGCCGTTTTTCTTCGACGGAAAACTGGATACTTTTTTTGACTATTTGCCCGCTTCCGCCCGCTTTTTCCTGGCCGGGACCGCCGAAGATGCAGGGCGTCAATTTCTTGACGATGTCAGGGCGCGTTACGAAAACCTGCGCCATGACCTAGAAAGACCAATCATTTCCCCCGCCGAACTTTATCTGGACATTGACTGGTTCAGGCAAGGCCTTGTTTCCAGGGCGCAGGCCTGGTGGCACGCCGGTGAGGCCGACGTCCGCCACGCCCGTCCTTTCGCCACCGAGGTCATCGTCGACATCGCCTTCGACCCCCACGCGGACCAGCCCGCACGCCGGCTGCACGACTGGCTGCGTGGGCGCCCGAGCCTGCGCGTGCTGTTCACGGCGGAAAGCCACGGTCGCCTGGAGCTACTCGCTGAACATCTGCGGCGGGCGGGCCTGACGACCACCGAATACGCCACGCTTGCCGACTTCCTCGCGGCGGACCAGGCGCACGGCGTGTGCATCGCCGATCTCGCCGACAGCGCCCGGTTCGACGACCTCGCGGTCATCTCCGAAAGCCAGTTGTTCGGCGCCCGGCCTGCCGAACGCAGTCTGCAGACCCGGGGCGGCCGCGTCGTCGACCCCGGCGAGATCATCCGCAATCTCACCGAGCTCAACGTCGGCGCCCCGGTCATCCACCTCGAACACGGTGTCGGTCGCTACCAGGGACTGACCACGCTCGAGATCGATGGCGCCATGCACGAGTTCCTGGAGCTGCGGTACGCGGACGATGCCAGGCTGTACGTGCCAGTTGCCTCGCTGCACCTCATCAGCCGCTACACGGGCGCAGACGAAGCGCTGGCGCCACTGCACCGGCTCGGCTCGGATCAGTGGGACAAGGCACGTCGCAAAGCCGCCGAGAAAGCCGCCGACGTCGCTGCCGAACTGCTGGACATCCACGCGCACCGCATGGCCCGTCACTCGCGCAGTTTCCGCATTCCCGAAGCCGACTACGCCCGCTTCGTGGAGCAGTTTGCCTTCGACCTGACCGCGGATCAGGCGGCGGCGATCGAGGCGGTGATGCAGGATCTCGCCTCGGAGCAGGCCACGGATCGGCTGATCTGCGGCGACGTCGGCTTCGGCAAGACCGAGGTGGCGATGCGCGCCGCGTTCGTCGCCGTACAGAACGGCGCCCAGGTTGCCGTCCTGGTTCCAACCACCCTGCTCGCCCAGCAGCACGGCGAATCCTTCCGGGAACGGTTCGCCGACTGGCCGGTGCGCGTGGAAGTGCTGTCGCGCCTGCGCACGGGCAGTGAGTTGAGCCGGTCCGCCGACGAGCTGGCCAGCGGCCGCATCGACATCGTCATCGGCACCCACAAACTGCTCAGCGACGCATTCCGCTTCCGCGACCTCGGGCTGGTCATCATCGACGAGGAACATCGCTTCGGAGTGCGTCAGAAGGAACGCCTGAAAGCCCTGCGCGCCGAGGTGGATATCCTGACCCTTACCGCTACCCCCATTCCGCGGACGCTGAACATGGCCATGAGCGGCATGCGCGATCTCTCCATCATCGCCACGCCGCCCGCGAGGCGACTGTCCATCAAGACCTTCGTACAGGAAAAGCGCAGCGCCGTGGTGCGCGAGGCCATCGGTCGCGAACTCATGCGGGGTGGGCAGGTGTTCTACGTGCACAACGAGGTGCGCAACATCGAGCAGATTGCCACGGAGCTGGCGGAACTGGTGCCGGAGGCCCGCATCGGCATCGGGCACGGACAGATGCCGGCACGGGCACTCGAACGGGTGATGAACGACTTCTACCACCGCCAGCTCAATGTGCTGCTGTGCACCACCATCATCGAAACCGGCATCGACATCCCGAACGCCAACACCATCATCATCGAACGCGCGGACCGCTTCGGGCTGGCGCAACTGCACCAGTTGCGGGGCCGCGTGGGTCGCTCGCACCGCCAGGCCTATGCCTACCTGCTCACGCCTCATCAGAAGGCGATGACGGCCGACGCCATCAAGCGTCTCGAAGCGATTCAGGCCGCGGGCGACCTGGGGGTGGGTTTCACCCTGGCCACGCATGACATGGAAATCCGCGGCGCCGGTGAGCTGCTGGGCGAAGATCAGTCCGGGCAGATCGAGGCGGTCGGGTTCTCCCTGTACATGGAGATGCTCGAACGCGCGGTGGCGGCGCTGCGCGATGGTCGCTCACCCGATCTGGGCGGGCCGCTGGCCTATGTCAGCCAGGAAGTGAACCTGCATGCGCCTGCGCTGATCCCTGAAGACTATCTGCCGGACGTGCATACCCGGCTCATGCTGTACAAGCGCATTTCCAGCGCCAGCAGCACCGAGGCGCTGGAGAATCTGCAGGTGGAGCTCGTGGACCGCTTCGGCAAGCTGCCGGACGCCGCCAGCCGGCTGTTCGGCGTCACGCGCCTGAAGCTCAAGGCACAGGCGCTCGGCATACGCCGGCTGGACATCGGCCCCGAGGCCGGACGGGTGGAGTTCGGCGAGCGCACCAGCGTGGACCCGTTCGCGGTCATTCAGCTCATCCAGCGCCAGGGCACAACCTATCGACTGGATGGGCCGCACACACTGCGCACGCGCCGACCACTGCCGGAGTTCGCCGACAGGGAGGCTTTTGCCGACGAACTGCTCGCCCGTCTGCGCGCCGCCCCGGATGGCGCGGACGATTCCACGCCCGTGAGCCACGCCAGCCCGGCGAGTGCGCCAAACCCCAGACGCGCAAAGAAAAAAGGACGCTCCGCACGATGACACGACCACCGCCAGCGCTTGCTTGCGCAACGCTGCTATTGCTTGGCTCTGCGGGCCACGCTGACGAAGTCACCCTGAACGATCTGGGTGGCTATGTATCGCCGGCATGGCACACGGTGGAAATCGTCGTATTCGATCGCCCTGGCACACCGGACACCGTCGACGGTCGCCCGCAGGCAGTGTCCGCGCCACGGCGCTACGGCCGCGATCTCTTGCAGCTGCAGCCGGTCGACGGCTACCAGGCCCCGGTCCTGCTGGACGCGCAAACACGGGACTGCCTGGAACATCCACCCGAGCCCAGACGCGCCGCCGGCGCCCGGGACAACGCGGTTGCGGCGCCGGATTCCGCACCGTCGCCCGCTGCGCCGCTGCCGGAACCGGACGCGGAAGAACTGCTGGTGGCCGCCTCGGCCCGGTGGGAGGAATCCCTTCGCGCGAGCCGCTACACCGAGGCACCACCGGAATCCTGGCGGCTCACGGCGGCGGCTGACCGGCTGGGAACACAGGCTGGCGCACGCATCCTCGCGCACCTGCGCTGGCATCAGGAACTGCCGCCGCCGCAACGCTCGCAGCCGCTGTTGATCCAGGCTGGGGGCAACGCCGGTGAACTGCGTGAGCTGGAAGGCACCGTGACCGTCGGCAAGGACGACAACATCCTGGTCCGCGCCACGTTCTGGTTGCACGGCCCGCACATCGGCGCCAAACCACGACCGCTGGCGGTGTCGGCACAAGGCAATTACGGCGAAAGCCCGTGGGAACCCTTGTCGCTGGGCAACTATCTCGCGCTGTCGGAGGCGCGTTACCTGCTGCCGGGTGAAGTGAACTACCTGGATCATCCCCGTCTCGGGGTGCTGGTTGTGGTGGAGCCGGTTGCGGTTCCCGCCGAACTGGCCGCGCTATTCGAAACCGCGAAGGCAGCGCGCAAGCAGCAGCGCTAGCTGGTCTCCGCTCGCCGCGGCAATACGCGACATGTCCGCCGGGTCGATCTCGCCGCGCCCGGCGGCAGGGTTCACCACCAGGCAGAGACTCGCGTAGGGAATTTCAAGCTCACGGGCGAGCACGGCCTCCGGCATTGCCGTCATGCCTACCACCGAACAACCATCACGTGCCATGCGGTCGATCTCCGCCACGGTCTCGAGCCGCGGTCCCTGGGTGCAGCCGTACACACCCTGCGCATGACAACGACACCCGGCCTCACGCGCGGCTGTAAGCAGACGGGCACGCAACGCAGCGTCGAAAGGCACATCGAACGCCACGTGCACGACAGCGTCCGCCGCCGCGTAGCTGGTCTCCCGCCCCCAGGTGTAGTCGATGAGCTGATCGGGAACCAGAAGGTCTCCGGGGGCCAGTGCGGCATCGATTCCACCGGTCGTGTGCAGGGCAACGAGCGCCGTGGCACCGGCTTCAACAAGCGCATGCACGTTGGCGCGATAGTTGATCCGATGGGGCGCCAGCGACCGGCCTTCGCCATGTCGCGCCAGCTCCAGAACCTCGCCACCGGCGAGCCGGGTGCGCCAGACCGGTGAGGATGGCGCTCCCCACGGCGTCCCGGCGGAACGTTCGATGTCGCGGCCGATGGCGGGCAGCATCGCCGACCCGCTGATGATTCCGAGCATCTCAGGTATCTCCCGGCTGGAGCATGCGAATCTCCGGCAGGTTTCGCCAGTAGCCGCGGTAATCCATCCCGCAGCCGATCAGCCAGCCCTCACCGCACTCGACGAGGTGGAAGTCCGGTGGTGGTTGCGTCTGGTCCGCGCGCTGACGACGCACCAGCACCGCGCTGACGACACGCGCCGCACCTCGTTCACGCAGGTGGCTGGCCAGCAGATTGAGGGTGATACCGGCATCGAAGATGTCATCCACGAGCAGCACCGTGCGGCCGGTGACTTCCGCGCTCAGCGGCGCCAGAAACCGCAGCGCCCCGCCCTCGGTGGCATTGCCATAACGCGATACCTGCACGCTTGCCTGCTGTAGCGGAAAGCGCAGGCGTGCCATCAACTGACCGGACAGGTAGAGCCCGCCCTGCAGCACGGCAACAAGCAACGGATTCGTTTCACCCAGCGCCAGCGTCAGGCGCACCGCCAGCCTGTCGATGCCGGCGCGCACAGCGTCGGCATCGAGTACGGTACGCGCACGTTCGCCGATGACCGCGACATCGCCCGGCACGATCCCAGCATCAGGCATCACCACGCGTACCCCCTGGTTGCACCCGCATTCCTGATACCGGTCAGAAGAACCATTTCAGCTCCACCTGCGCATAGTCTTCGTTCTGCAGGAACGCACCTGCGTGACCGCGATCGGCCAGCCACGATTGTGGTGCGTCGCGAACGAGATGATGCGAACCCCCAAACGTTCTCGCCTCCACGCTGACGGTGAGATGGTCGCCAATACGGCGACTGCCTTCCACGCTCATGACCGTCTCGCGGCTCGTCGTGTCGCGGACCACGCCCAGAAGCAGCTGGGAATCATTGGCATCATTGAAACCAAACCGCAGACCGACGGCAACGTCGTCCTGAAACAAGGTATCGAAAGCCTCTTTGCCGCGTTCGTCATGAAAGTACTCACCCACGAGTCCAAGGTCGACGGTCGTGCCGAATACTCCGACGATGGTGTACTCCAAACCGGTCGCGGTAGCGACGAAACGCTCACCCTGTCCGCCGCGGGAAAGCGCCTCGAGTTTGAACGCCCAGTTCCCACGCAGGTACTGCGCATCCACCCCCGTCTGGTCGATAACGGGATACTCCGGCACCAGGACCGGCAATGCACCGCCCTGCCGTTGTTCCAGCAGGAAATCCGGCGACCGGCCGGTACCGTGAAACTGGGACAGGCCAATGTCCAGGCCACCAATCTGATGCGACCAGCGAACAGCCAGATCGATGCGCCGCTGCCTTTTCGACGACGCGTAGCGCGCGCCATGGGTGTCGATCTCAAACGGCAGCGCCAGACGACCGTTGCGGCCAGGGAAGGTGCGTTCACGGAAACCGGTGAGCGCAAACAGATCCAGCGTTCCCCACGTGCGCAGCAGGGAGAGCTGGATCATCGGCTGCCCGAGTTTGTCTTCACCGTCGATGTTCTCCACCAGATCGGTCTGATTGATGATGTCCACCAGGTGAGCAAACTCGACAACGCCCCAGAACTCCTGCTTGAAACCCACCGACAATTCCCAGTCGTCGCCCAGCGTGGAGAGGAACAACTCCCTCAGATCCGCGTGCGAGCGTTTGTCGTCGTCGCTGTCGATACGCACGAACGGGGTGACAACCAGGCGCGAACTGTCGCCCGTCTCGAGCACCATTTCCACCTGCGCCGATCCGCTGAAGGCGCCGCGGTCCTGTCCGTTCAGACCCTGACTTGGGAAATGACGCATCTCCACAGCTATCGCCGCATCCAGATCCGCCGCGCGCACTGCGGCGGCCCAGAACACGCAGGCCAACAGCACGCACAGGAGTGGCCACGGCGCTGGCTTCCACCGCATTACTGTATATAATCCCAGCCTACTGGATATATTCACAGGTCCCCTCATGCAGCCGCTCACCCCGCGCCAGGCGCAGATCCTTGAACTGATCCGCCAACACATCAATGAGACCGGCTATCCGCCAACCCGGGCGGATATTGCCCAGCAACTGGGTTTCAAATCTCCGAACGCCGCAGAGGAACACCTGAAGGCACTGGCGCGCAAAGGCGCCATCGAAGTGATTCCGGGGACCAGCCGGGGCATCCGGTTGCCGGAGGTGGAAAGCGGCATCCCCATCGTCGGCCGCGTTGCCGCCGGGCATCCCATTCTTGCCACGGAACATGTAGAGGATCGCATCGAACTGCCGCCTGGTTTCTTCCGACCGCACGCGGACTACCTGCTGCGCGTACGCGGTGACAGCATGATCAACGCCGGCATACTCGACGGCGATCTGCTGGCCGTGCACCGTACCCGCGACGCCGCGAACGGGCAGATTGTCGTCGCGCGCATCGAGGATGAAGTCACGGTGAAACGGCTGCAGCGTACCCGCAACCGCAACCGCATTCTGCTCATTGCCGAAAACCCGGCATACGATCCGATCGAAGTGGATCTTTCCGCGACACCTTTTGCCATTGAGGGGTTGAGCGTTGGCGTGATACGCCATATGTAAGCGCGCGCCGTGACAGAGGGCTGGCTTACACGGATGTACGCCCCCCTGTCAGTCATCCGTGTCCGGGGAAGTCCCGCCAGACACTCCGCCACCTGACCCGACCACACCCTTTGGACGGGCTTTGGTTTTGGCCTTGGTTGTGGTTTTGGCCTTGGTTTTAGGTTTGGCCTTCACCTTGGCTTTGGGTTTCGACACTGCCTTTGTTCCCACCGATCGCGTGCCTCGCGCCGCTACCGACTCGCCGTCACCGCCTCCGATCACCCATTTGCCATCCTGATAGAAGGCACGCCAGCCAGTCGGCTTGCCCTCTTCCTCGGTCTGCACGTACTGCTCCCGTGTCTTACGGGCAAAACGCACCACGGCGGGTCTGCCCTCCGGGTCCTTTTCAGGCGCGACCAGCAGATAGCCGAACTTCGGGTCCAGTTCGTTGGCGTGCGCCTTGAGTTCCGCCACCAGCGGCGCCCGGGTTTCGCGATGCTTCGGAAACTGGCTGGCCGCCAGGAAGATACCGCTGGCGCCATCGCGCAGCAGGTAGAAGTCGTCCACCGTGCTGCATCGCAGTTCCGGCATAGGTACCGGATCCGCCTTGGGCGGCGCCGCTTCGCCATTTCTGAGCAGTTTGCGGGTGTTCTTGCATTCGCTGTTCGTGCAGCCGAAGTATTTGCCGAAGCGCCCGCTTTTGAGCTGCATTTCGGCGCCGCACTTATCACAGGCGATGACCGGCCCCTCGTATCCCTTGATACGGAACTGTCCAGCCTCCACCGCAAATCCCGGACAGTCCGGGTTGTTGCCGCAGACATGCAGCTTGCGCTTTTCGTCGATCAGGTACGGCGTCATCGTTGCGCCACAACGCGTGCAGCGATGACGCGCTCGCAGCAGTTTGGACTCACCTTCCTCATCCGCGTCGACGTCCGCCACCTCTTCGCCGGGAACAAGGTTCAGCGTATGGGTGCAGCGCTCCTTCGGTGGCAACGCATAGCCGGAGCAACCCAGGAAAACGCCGGTTGAGCCGGTGCGAATCTGCATGTGGCGGCCGCACCTGGGGCACTCGATATCGGTGTCCGTGGGCGTGTTTGCGCGCATGCCGTTGTCAGCAGACTTGGCCTCCACCAGTTTCCCGGAGAAATCCTCGTAGAACTGGTCGAGCACTTCACGCCAGGCGATATCCCCTTCCGCGACACGGTCGAGTTCCTGCTCCATCTGCGCGGTGAAACCGTAGTCCATCAGGTTGTCGAACTTTTCCACCAACCGCTCGGTGACAAGTTCGCCGATTTTCTCGGCATAGAAGCGACGATTCTTCAGCGTGACATAGCCCCGCTCCTGGATCGTGGAGATGATCGCCGCGTACGTGGATGGGCGACCGATACCCCGCTTCTCGAGTTCACGCACCAGGCTCGCCTCGCCAAACCGCGGCGGGGGCTTGGTGAAGTGCTGAATGCCTTCCACGTCGAGCAGATCCAGCATCTCCCCCGCTTTGAAATCCGGCAGTTCCAGATCCTCATCCTTGCGGGACATGGG
This sequence comes from Pseudomonadales bacterium, assembly GCA_024234635.1. Lineage (GTDB taxonomy): Bacteria > Pseudomonadota > Gammaproteobacteria > Pseudomonadales > Azotimanducaceae > SYFY01. The sequence continues at coordinate 45,951 of JACKNX010000005.1, forward strand.
CGGCAGAACCCGGGTGAAGCCATCAAACTCCAGGATGCGTCCCCGCAGGCGCAGCTCGCAGATACCGGCGTCCATGTCCACCGCGCCGCCCCCTGTCGAGGCAACATCGGCACGCGCACTGTGCACCGTCACCGTGGTGGCGATGTATCGCGCATCCGGCATCTGACAGGCCACGAACTGGCGCCAGATCAAGTCGTACAGACGGGCTGCGTCCCGATCGACATCCGTCAGGTGGTCCATGTGCGTGCCGATATTGGTCGGGCGGATGGCTTCGTGGGCCTCCTGGGCGTCCTTCTTGCTGGTGTACGAACGGGCCTTGTCGGGCAGGTAAGCATCGCCAAAGTGCTTGAAGATATGGTCACGGCAGGCCTGTACCGCCTCCGCGGACAGGTTCACCGAATCGGTGCGCATGTACGTGATGTATCCCGCCTCGTACAGGCGCTGCGCCATTGTCATGGTCTTCTTGACGGAAAAACCCAGTCGCGTACTTGCCGCCTGCTGCAGCGTCGAGGTGATAAAGGGAGCGTTCGGACGCGTGCGGGTTGGCTTGTCTTCCCGACTGTGGACGGTGTAGCCACCAGCCCGCAGACGCTCCAGAGCGGCGTCGGTGGCTTCCGCGTTGTCCGGACGGAAGTTGGCGCCATCCACCCGCACGAGCTGAAAACGGTACGGCGTGGCGTCGCCGTTGCGTGACAGGTCCGCGAACGCTTCCCAGTATTCCTCCGGCACAAAGGCGCGGATCTCCCGCTCACGCTCCACCACAAGGCGCACGGCAACCGACTGCACCCGTCCGGCTGACAATCCGCGGGCAACTTTTTCCCAGAGTAGCGGCGACAGCTCAAAACCCACCACGCGGTCCAGAAACCGTCGTGCCTGCTGGGCATTCACACGGTTCATGTCCAGTTCGCCCGGTGCCGCGAACGCATCCTGAATCGCCTTGCGGGTAATCTCGTTGAAGACGACACGTCGATAACGATCGGGGTCGCCACCAATGGTTTCACGCAGGTGCCAGGCAATCGCTTCGCCTTCGCGATCCATGTCGGTGGCCAGGTATACGGTGTCCGCGGTGGCAGCCAGCCGCGTCAGCTCCGCCACCACCTTTTCCTTGCCCGGCAGCACTTCATAGCTTGCATCCCAGCCCCGATCCGGGTCCACGCCCATGCGGCGTACGAGCTGTGTGCGGGCCCGGGCCGCCTTGTACGCCGCCTTCTCGGCGGCCGGCAGGCTACGGGTCTTCGCCGCTTCGGCGGCCCGCTCCTTCGGGGAAATCGAACTCTGGCCCCCGGTCGGCAGATCGCGGATGTGGCCCACGCTGGAGCGCACCACGTACTCATTGCCGAGGTACCGGTTGATGGTTTTGGCCTTGGCCGGCGATTCTACGATGACGAGCGAACGTGCCATTTCGGCAGCCGGTACCTCCTGTTGTGACGTCGAACGCACCCTGCGTTGCCCGGATCGCATCGCCCGTGACCCGTTTGCGGAGGCGACGCGCCATGCGACGACGCAGGTCCGCGAATGGCGCTCGGGCCGCCATCCAGCGGCTCCCTCCACTCGACGAACCACATCGTGTACGCGTCGGTTCGAGCGGCGCCATTCCCTCAACCGGGCGTCGTTCCGGGCTGGAAATGCGGCGCCGTTATACGGGGAGGGTGAAAGACGTGTCAAGGAAGCAAGCCGCCGCCACCCTCCGCTGAGGCCAGTTTCCGCGCTCCCAGGCGACCCACCTGGACAGGTGTATCCTCTTGAATATAAAAGGATTCAGGTGATCGGCGGAGAGGCGATCAAAATTCTTCCGGCGGCGACCAGGCAGCCACCACCCTGTCGCGCAGCCCGCGCAGGCTGACCGCCACGGCTTCCACCGTCGCCTGCGGGGAAGTTCCCTCACTCACCACTTCCTGCCAGTACAGCCACACCACCGACGAAGACACCACGAGCCCACGCGTGTCGGGCGGCAACGTACCAAGGCTCGCCTGCACAGCCCTTTCGAGCAGCGGACTGGCAGCGACCCCGGGCTCGTGTCCCCAGTCACCCCCCCGCCCGCGCACCAGTCGCAAATCCGTAACGCCCGTCAACGGTTTGCCAAGCGGCAGGCCATACCGCACGCAGGCAAGCTCCGGTCGGCGGGCCACGCCGCTTGCGCTTACCCGTTCGTGCAGGGGACTGTCCACGTCGTACACGTGGGCCAGCTCCACGACCAACCCCTGCTGCCGGGCCGTGGCCCGCATGTCGGCGCGCTGTCGATCACGCTGACTCGGCAGAATGTAGAGCACCGGACCGATAACCAGGACCGCCGCCGCAATCAGCATCAACCAGACCATTTGCCCACTTGTATATTCCGTTGGCGTTTCGTTATGGTGGCTGTAAATCAGATCGGGGAGCAACATGAACGCGTATCGTCGCATCATGCTCGCGGTAGACCTGACGGAAGAATCCCGGCCCGTCGCGGACCGCGCACTGGCCATCATGAAATCCACCGCGGCTGAACTGCACGTCGTACACGTGATTGAGCCCTTGAGTCTCGCTTACGGTGGCGACGTACCCATGGATCTGTCCGCCATCCAGGAGCAGATCCACGAACAGGCCAAGTCACACCTCGCCGAGTTCTGCGATTCCATCGGCGTGCCCGAGGACCATCGCCATCTCATCTTTGGCCGCCCGGAAAACGAAATCCAGCGCACGGCTGAAGCCAATGGCGCCGACCTGATTGTCGTCGGCAGCCATGGCCGCCACGGCCTGGCGCTACTGCTCGGCTCCACGGCCAACGGCGTGCTGCATGGCGCTCCCTGCGATGTCCTGGCGGTGCGGGTGGGAAACACCACGGAGAAGTAGTGCGCAAACCCGCAGGTACCTGGAAGGCGTTTCGTGTTCCAGGCTGGCTGACATGGATTCTCGGCCCGTTGGTCGTCTGCGTGCTCGCGCAGGCAATCCCCGCGGCAGCCGCCTCACCGGACTACACCAGGGAGCGCAAGCTCTACCGGGAGGCCATCGCACACCTGATTGCCGGCAGGCAGACAGCCTTCAACGCCGTTCGCCGACAACTGGCGGACTACCCGCTTGCTCCCTATCTGGACTATTACGCGCTGCGGCGGCGCCTTGGCGCGCTGACGGTGACTGAGATCAATCGCTTCGAAACCGAGCATCCCGACATGCCCGTAGCCGGTGAACTGCGCAAGGACTGGCTTGGGTTGCAGGCTCAGCGGCAGAACTGGCGGGAACTGCGTGCCGGGCTGCCCGCGGACGACCGTACCTACTCCGTCGAACTGCAGTGTTCCGCCACGCGCGCCGAACTGGCGGCCGGCGACCGGGAAAACGCACTCGCCGCCGCCCGCGCGCTGTGGCTCGTCGGCCGGTCACAGCCCGTTGCCTGCGATCCGCTGTTCGCCGCGCTGCAGAAAGCCGGGCGCATCACGCCCGCACTTACCTGGGAGCGGCTCGTTCTGGCCCTGCAGGCGAACGAGGTGCAGCTGGCACGTTATCTGATCAACCGCCTGCCCAAAGCAGACAGAACCGTCGGTGAGGTCTATCTGGCCTCCTACCTCGACCCGCGACGCATACTCAATACCGCCCGTTACCCCGGCGACACCCCGCGCGTTCGACAGATTGTCAAACACGCGCTGGTGCGGCTCGCCGAGCGCGATCCGGCCGGCGCCCTCAAGGCCTGGCCCGCGTACCGCGACGGCAAGAGCTGGGAAGTCGACAACCTTTACGCCGTCGAACGGGCCATCTGGCGGGCACAGGCCGATCTCGGCAACTTCCCGCCTCCCGGTTTCACGACCGGCGATGCCACCCTGCTCACCGTGCTGGCCACCGCGGCACGCGGCCAGCAGGAATGGGCGCAACTCGAGCGATTCATCACCCTCATGCCGGCCGTTGAGCGTGAACGAATCGAATGGCGTTACTGGCTGGCCCGTGCGCTTGAGAGTCAGAACAAGAACGTCACCGAAGCGCAGACCATCTACCGCAGCATCGCGGAAGAGCGCCACTATTACGGTTTCCTGGCCGCCGGCCGCGCGGGGCTCAGTCCAAGCCTTGCCGGGGACGTATCGGCACTTGGACCGGAGGTCGTGGACGCGGTCTACCACTACCCCAACGGTGCACGCGGCCTTGAATTCATGGCGCTGGGTGAAAATCTCAACGCACAGCGGGAGTGGTTGTTCGGCGTCGACAATCTCGGCCCGCAGGCGGCTCGCGAGATGACCTACGCCGCCCTGCACAAAGGCTTTCCGCACCTGGGCATTTTCCTCGCCAACCGCGCGGGGCTGCTTGACGAAGTCGCCGCGCGTTTCCCCATGGCGTATCGCAGCGAATTCGAAGCCGCCGCCAAACAGTCCCGGTTACCGCTGCCGCTGCTGTTTGCCATCACGCGGCAGGAAAGCGCCTTCGACCGGCGCGCACGATCCGTTGCGAACGCCCGCGGGCTCATGCAGCTGCTGCCCAGCACGGCCCGGTGGGTGGCGGACAAGTCGCGCATCAAGCGCCCCACGGAAGCGGCCCTGTACGAGCCGCGCACCAATATCCGTCTGGGCAGTTCCTATCTTGCCCAGTTGCTCGGGCGATACGACAACCAGTTGCCGCTGGCCGCGGCCGCCTACAACGCTGGTGAAGGACGGGTGAAGGGCTGGACCGCCAGCGCCGCCGGTATGCCCATGGACGTGTGGATAGAAACCATTCCCTTCAGCGAAACCCGCAACTACGTCAAGAACGTACTGGCGTTCCGCGTGGTGTACGGCCTGCTGACCAACATGCCGCAACCCGCACTGGCCAGCCACGAAGCCCGCGTGCAGCGCCGGACATGACAACAGGTCTCACGGACATCGGGGCCAACCTGCTGCACGGACAATTCGACGATGATCGGGATGCCGTGCTCACGCGCGCCCGGCAGGCGGGCATCGAGCGTCTGCTGGTTACGGCAACGGACCTCGATGTTGCCGAGGCGTCGACCGCCTTTGTGCGCGCCGCACGGGCGCGAGCGGACTGGCCGAGGCTGTACACCACGGCTGGCGTGCACCCCCATGATGCGGGCACGGTGCCAGCGGACTGGACTGCAACGCTGAGCGGCCTTCTGAACGACGACTCCGTCGTGGCCGTGGGCGAGACCGGCCTCGACTATCACCGCAACTTCTCGCCGCGGGACATTCAGCGCCAGGTATTCGATAGTCATGTCGCCATGGCCTGCGAGCGACAACTACCGCTGTTCGTGCACGACCGGGATTCGCGCGGTGAAGTCCTGGAAATACTGGCCCGGCACGCCCCCGATCCCGCGCACGTCGTAATCCACTGTTTCACCGGCGGACGCGAGGACCTGGATGCTTACCTGGAGGCCGGCTACTTCATTGGCATCACCGGCTGGGTATGCGACCGGCGACGCGGCGGGTCACTGCGCGAGCTGGTGCCCGCCATTCCGATGAATCGGCTGCTGATCGAAACCGATGCACCCTTTCTGCTGCCGCATGATCTGCCGCCGGACGTGCTGGCTCCACCGCGCGGTCGCCGCAACGAGCCGCACTTCCTGCCCGCCATCGTCACCCGCCTGGCGGAACTACTGGACGTGGACGTGTGTACGTTGACAGAACAGACCACCAGCAATGCCGTGCGCTGCTTCAATCTCGCCTGACATGCTGCCACCAGCGCACCACGGCGTGCCGGTCGAACGGCGCATCCAGCTCGTCGCCCGCAAAGGCGAGCACCGGCAGACGCGCGCCGTAACGTTCAGCCAGCACGTCATCGTCGGCAACGTCGACCACGGTCAAGCCGGCGCCATGCAGTTCGGGAAGCGCAAACAACAGTTCCAGCGCCTGCTCGCAAAGCGCGCAGCCGGATGTACTGTAGAGAATCAGTGGGCCCATCGATCATGCACTCCGCTGTCAGGTCTGATGCGGTCATCCAAGCACACAGTATGACCGCCTGCCTGCGCTTCGCCGACCCTGCTACCGCCAGCCGCTACCCCTTCGCGGTTGGCGCGACGCTGGCGTTTCTACCGGCGGACGACGCGCTGACCGTGACCATTCCAATACCGGTGACAATTCCTCCCGGCACGATACTGGCCGCAAGTTTCGTGACACCCGCGGGCGTCACCCCGCCCCACGCCTTTACCCTGCACGCGCTGGAGGGAACCTGGCCACTCCTGCCGGTGCCATCCGCGGCCGGCGAGCGACCCGACAAGGTTGCCACCTCCCCGGCCGCCAGCAGTCAGATTGACTGCTGGCATGCCACCGCGGCGCTGCATGACGTCGACGTACGCTTGCGCATTGCCTGCAGCGAACCGCCAGCGAATTACCTGCTGGTTCTGTCCTGGCGACCGCTGCGGCTGGATACGCCGCCCCTGCCACCGGAAGAGCCTGTGCTTGCGCCCGCGCCGCGCCGGCTGTCCCAGATGCTGCTGGACCAGCGCCTGCGTCACCACGCCTGTTCACCCACGAGTGTGGCGATGTTGCTCGCGTCCGGTACTGCGGAGGAGATTGCCGCCGACTGCCTCGACGCGGCGACCGGCATGTTCGGCAGCTGGGCAATGGCCGTGCGTACCGCGGGCGCGCGTGGCTGCGTCGCCGCTGTCGAACTGCAGGATGACTGGGCACGGCCGCTGCAGCTGCTGCGACTGGGGCGACCCTTTGCGGCATCCATACGTTTCGGCGCCGGAGAGCTGGACGGCGCGCCACTGAACGCCACGAGCGGACATCTGGTTGTGGTCTACGGCATCGAGGGCGACACCGTGCTCGCCCATGATCCGGCGGCGCCGGATCTCGACAGCGTGCCGAGACGGTATCCCGTTGCCCAGTTCAGCCGCGCGTGGCTGCTCCAGCGCGGCGCCAGTTATATCATCGCACCATGAAAACCATCGGTTGCCACCTGGGCGTCATTGTCGGCATGGCCCTGACCACGTGGGGCATTCTTGCCTGGTCGGAAGTCCACTACGGGGTCAGTCACCTGTGGCCACTTTCCGGCAGTCTGCGCCCGCATCCCGTGCACCTGCTCGCCCTGGGGCTGGCTTGCCTGCCCCCACCGTTCCTGGTGCTGCTGCGTCACGCCCCCGCGCAGCCGGACGCCAACGATCCGGCGAACGTGCAATGACTTCGGAACGCATCTACCTGCGTCGATTGCAGGCCGCCGACAGAGAGCCTTTTCTCGCCATGTGCCACGCCAGCCGCGCGCTGCACCACCCGTGGATCTCGCCGCCGATGTCCCCGCGCGCGTTTGACGCCTACGTCGCCCGACTCCAGCAGGAGGACCATGCCGGCTTTCTGGTGTGTGACAAACAGACGCATGCCATTGCGGGTGTCATCAATCTGAACAACATCGTGCGGGGGACATTCCTGTCCGCGAGCCTCGGCTACTACTGTGCCGCCGGGTTCACCGGCCAGGGATACATGGAAGAGGGGCTGAACCGCGTCTGCGACTACGCCTTCCGCACGATGGGACTGCACCGGCTCGAAGCCAACATACAGCCCGACAACAGCCGCTCCATCCGGTTGGTGCAGCGTTGTGGTTTCCGCAGGGAAGGCCTGTCCCCGGCCTTCCTCTTCATCGAAGGCGCCTGGCGCGATCATGAGCGCTGGTGCCGCATCGACAATCGAACAGGAATGACACCATGAGTCTGCGTGTTGCCGTGCTGCGCGGCGGCTTTTCACGGGAAGCGGAAGTTTCCGCGGTATCCGCCCGCGAGGTCGCGGCCGGCCTCGTGCAAGCCGGCCATGACGTGCGCATCATCGATCTCGATTCCGGGCTCACCACCAACCTGCTCGCCTTTGCGCCCGACGTGGTATTTCCAGCCTTGCACGGTGCTCCGGGAGAGGACGGTACGGTGCAGGGCTACCTGGAAATGCTCGGCTTGCCGTATGTCGGCGCCGGGGTGCACGGCAGCGCCGCGGCCATGGACAAAAGCCTGGCCAAAGCGGTATTCCGCGCCAACGGCCTGCCGGTGGCGGACGAGGTTGTGGTCCCGCATGACATGCCCGTCGACGCCGCGGTCGCCGCGGTTGTCGATCGCCTGGGGACTCGCGTGGCCATCAAGCCGCTGGCGCAGGGCTCGGCGCTTGGCGTCAATCTTCTCCCGAACGGCGGTGACGTGGCCGCCGCTCTCGCGGACTGTCGCCGGGCCGGCGGCGACGCGCTGGTGGAGCCTTATGTCATGGGCCGCGAGATGACGGTAGGCGTTCTCGATCTGCACGGCGAAGCCAGCCGCAGTCTGCCGGTGATCGAAATCCGCACCGCGGCCTCGCAGTGGTACGACTTCACCAATCGCTACACGCCTGGCCGCAGCGAACACATTCTGCCGGCGTCGGTGTCGACGGCTACCGCGGCACGCATGGGGGAAGTTGCCCTGCGCGCACATCACGCACTGCGCCTGCGCGATCTGTCACGCGCGGACTTCATCGTCACCGACACCGAGGACTTCGTGCTGCTCGAAGTAAACACGCTGCCCGGCATGACACCCACGAGCCTCTACCCGGACGGCGCGAATGCCATCGGCTATCCGTTTCCCAGACTCGTGGATGCCCTGGTCAGAAGTGCGCTGGCAAGGAAGTCGGCCGCTCGCTGAGCGCGGGCGGCACCGATCTCAGGCGCTGAGCGAATCGTCCCGGCGTACCGGCGCGATCAGGCTGCCGACGATCCCGTTCGCCAACGTGACGCCCGACGGCGCATCGAACAGCGATGCGACCCCGGCCATCAGATCGCGTTGCGCCCAGGCCAGCGAGTCCAGCAACGTGGCCACACCGGCATCGCCGCGGGCCAGTTGCGCGAGCACGCTGTCGCCGGGTACGGCACCGCCATACGCCTGCACGACGTCCTGGCGCGTGCTGCGGCTGAAGTCGAGCGCGAACGACGCCAGCGCGTCGCCACCGAAGTCGAGGTTGGCCAGTTTGCTGGCAGCCTCGTTCAGATCACCGCTGTAGAGCGCGGAAAGCTGATCCGCCACCTGCGCCAGCACCCCGTCAACGGCGGCGGCTTCGGCCGCGGAGAGGTCACCGGCGACCGACAGGCTGATGCTGCGCTCGAAGCCACTGGCTGACAGTTCGCCATCAGCGGATTGCTCACGCAGCGCAAAATCGGCCTGCCGGAACTGCAGGGTCACCACATCGCCCTCGCGCGTACGGACTGCCAGCGACAAGCGGGTTTCGTCGTGTTGTGTGCTGGACCGGTAGGACACGGCCTGATTGAACTGCTCAGCGCTCATCGCCTGCAAGCGTCGCGGAACGCTGAACGGCGCCGGCATATCGCCGGTCGCAGGGAACGCCGTGGACAGTTGTCGCGCCCGGCTCGACAGGTCAGCACCATCGCTCCTGGCAGGGACCGGATACTCCGTATGCAGGCCACCAACGCCCCGCAACGCCTGTTGAAGGCTTTCGCCACGCGCAAACGGCGGGGCAAAGGCGAGCTGTCGAACCTGCGGGTTGAATATGCCGTCCATGTGCACTTCCTCGTTCTGTCGGAGAGTGCATCGGCAGGCAGGCGGAAAAATTGAACCGGCTCCGATCCTGTCGCCGCCACCTGTGAACGCCGTCAAGTCACCGACGCGGTGCGGCTCCGGCGCAGCGCCGCCACGGCGGACCGCGCTCGCCGCGCGTCAACCGAACGGGGGTTGAATTTCCGGCCCCGCACACCTACACAGACATCTTCGGCGCCGGCGGTCCCTGCTCGACTCATGGCGCAACAGGGAGCTGACCGGCAGATGCCCCAACTGGCAAGGGTGCTGAACGAAACGTGCTACTGCGCAGGCACGGACATACCGGCGACGCGCGAGGCACTGCGCGCGCCAACCGGCGAACCGGCGCTGACAGGGGCGCATGCCCATCTGTTCTCGCCTCTCCCGGTATTTGTGCCGGCGACAGCCATCCAGCGCATGCGTGACATCGTCCGCGCGGTGCACCAGATCAGCGCGCTGCCGGCCTGGCGTTCGCTCACCCTGCCTGGGGCACCGGGTATCGCTGGCCACGATCCGGCCTGTGAAAGTGTGTTCATGGGCTTCGACTTTCACCTCGGGGACGCCGAACCCAGGCTCATCGAAATCAATACCAACGCTGGCGGCGCCCTGCTCACGGCCCTGGCCAGCCGCAACATACTCTACGCACCCGGCGTGGACGTTTCCTGTCTGCAGGCCATCGTTCCGCCACCGGCCGAAGCGTTCGTCGACATGTTTTCGGACGCCTTCCGCTCGAAGTTCGGAAACCGGCCACTGCGGCGCATTGCCATCGTCGACGACACGCCAGGGCAGCAGTATCTCTACCCGGAATTCCTGTTGTTCCAGGCGCTCTTTCAGCGGGCGGGCATCGACGCCGTGATCGCGGACGCTGCCGCCCTGGTCTGGCGGGACGGTGTACTCAGCGTGGAGGGCCAGCCAGTCGACCTGGTGTACAACCGGCTGACCGATTTCTACCTGGAAAAGCCGACTAGCCTCGCTCTGCGGCAGGCGTACCTCGCCGACGCGATCCTGATGACGCCACATCCCCGCGCCCATGCGCTGCTGGCCCGCAAGTCACACCTTGCCCGTCTTGGCAGCCCGGCGGCGCTGCGGGCGCTTGGCGTCAGCGACGGGGTCGCGACCATCCTCGCCGCAGGCATACCGGAAACGATTGCCGTACGCGACCGCGCGCCGGACTGGTGGTGGGCCAGACGCAGGGAATGGTTTTTCAAACCGGAAAGCGGATTTGGCGGACGAGGCGCCTATCGTGGCGCCGGACTCACCCGTGCCACATTCGAGGCGATCCTCGACGCCGGGTACATCGCCCAGCGGTACGTTCCAGCCGGCACCCGCAACTACCTGCCAACCGGTGCAACGCAACCGCAATCGATGAAGGTCGATCTGCGCTGCTTCGTGCACGCCGGCGAAGTACTTTCGGTGGCGGCACGGGTCTATCGCGGCCAGACCACAAATTTCCGAACGCAGGGTGGTGGCTTCGCGCAGGTCTTCATACCCCGGGAGGATTGATCGCCGAGCACGATTCGCGCGAGCGCACTGCGCCGACCCAAGCGATGACCGCTCAGCCCAGTCGGGAGAAGTTCGGCGCACGCTTTTCGATCAGCGCCCGCGCGCCTTCCCGCGCATCGTCCGAAGCGACAAACCGCCACTGGCTGGCTTCCGCCTCCCTGAGCGCCGCTTCATAACCCAAGCCGAGGTGGCGGTAGACCAGCCGTTTGGTTTCGGCAATGGCCGCGGGCGCTGAGGTTGTCGCCAGATTGCGAACATAGTCGCGGGCGGACTCGAGCAGTTGCTCCGGGGGAACAACCTTCTCCACCAGGCCATACTCCCGCGCCGTGGCGGCGTCGATGCGATCGCTGGCCCACAACAGATCAAGTGCACGCCCGACGCCGACCAGGCGTGGCAGCAGCCAGCTCGAGCCGTGCTCGGCAATAAGGCCCCGTTTCAGAAAGACCGTCGTGAACGATGCATCCGCCGCGGCAATCCTGAGATCGCTCATCATGGCCAGGATCAACCCGCCTCCGGCTGCAACGCCGTTCACCGCCGCGACGATCGGTTTCGGGACTTCCAGCAAATAGCTGAAGATTCCAGGCAATGCCGTTGACGGCGCGGTATCTCGCGCCCCAGACTCGCCGGTGACCGCCGCCAGTGTCCCGGAGTCGAGCCCGGCACTGAATCCGCGTCCGGTGCCCGTGATGACGATGCCGACAACACGGGGATCGCTGGCACAGGCTTCCACCGCGTCGCGAATGCGCGCCAGCATGTCATACGTAAAGGCGTTCAGGCGCTCCGGGCGATTCAACCGGATGAGCCCGACCGGGTCTTCGATCTCGAGTTCAACGTCACTCATGTGCTGCCACCTCCTCCCGGTTCGGCTCGCGATCAGAGCGCGGTTCCGCCATCCACCGGCAGGATCGCGCCATTGATGCCAATGCCCAGGTCCGAACACAGCAGCAGCGCCAGCGCGGCAATTTCCTCCACCGTGTTCAATCGTCTGGTGGAGGCATCCTGCGCGTAGTTGGCGAGGAACTGCTCGTAGGTGATGCCCTGTGATGCCGCGGCCTGCGGGCCGGCGTTTTTCATCAGATCAGTTTCCACGGCACCCGGACTGATGGCGTTCGAGGTTATCCCCTGGGCGCCGTATTCGAACGCCACCGCCTTGGTGAAGCCGTTCAACGCATGCTTGTAGGTGATGTAGTGGCAGCAGTTCGCCTTGTTGGCCTGCTTCCCCTCCACCGAGGAAATATTGATGATGCGTCCGAAGCCACGCTTGCTCATGTCCCTGAGCGCAATGCGCGACGCCCAGAAGGCGGAGTGCAGTATCCACGCGGCCGCTTCCTGCCAGGCTTCATCGCTCATTTCCGCCACCGGCGCGAATCCGGATGAGCCGCCGGCGTTGTTGACAAGTATATCCACGCGACCGAAGTCGTCGATCGCGCGGTTCACGGCGGCCTCGACATCTTCCCGCCGTGTCACGTCACCGGCAACAAAGCGGGTACGCGCCGGGACGCCGAGCTCCGCGATCGCGCCAGCACCTTTTTCGGCGCTGCGGCCGTTGATCACCACGCTGGCGCCAGCCTCAACCAGCGCTTTGGCAATACCGAACCCGATGCCACGCGTGCCACCCGTGATAACGGCCACCTTGCCGGCCAGCTCAACTCCGCCCATGTCTTCGTCTCCCCTAGTTGTCAGTGCAATTCCCGGATCCCGCGCCACCGCCTGTGGCGGCGGGCCCCCGTTCCGCCTCACGCACGATCCTGGCCAGCAACGGGTCGATTGCCGGATCGCTGAATAGCGCCTTCAGAAACTGCATCAGCTCCGCAAAGCGACGTTCTCGATCGAACGTTATGCCTTCCTGCTGCGCCAGCCCCTCCATCAGGAACCGGGCGATGTCCCGCCTGAGATCGAAACCGGGCGCGTTCAACACTGCGGGTTGCGCAAGGCGTCGCGCCATGTCACGGCGCGCCAGGTCGAACGCAGTCATGGCGGCGTGAAACACCACGGCCAGCGCCGCATCCGTGCGTGCCGCCACCGACAGTTCGCTGAATGCCCTGAATTCGGGGGTCTGCAACTGCGCCCAGGCGGATTCCAGCGAGCGCACGGGAAAGTCGGCGTCGCGTGGCAGGTCCACCTGCCACTCCTCCTGCATCTCCACACGCCGCCGGGTCACAAAATGGACCGTGGCTTCGATCAGTTGCGCCTTGGAAGGAAAATGATAGAGGAGCGCCGCGCGGGTAAGCCCCGCACGCGCAGCAACCGCATTGGTGCTGGTGGCTGCATAACCGGTGTCCGCCAGGCAATCGACCGCCGCGCGCAGGATACGCGTGCGCGTCTCCCGGCTTTTCGCCAGTTCGCCCTTGGCAAGGTTGGTGGGATCGGGCAGATCCGGTGGCACTGCCTCGCCACCCGAATGCTCCGTCATGGCTGGTCGGTTCCCGCTGAAAGACCGGCAACCTACCATTCCTGAATCCGAATGTCCCCGCGTCGCCGCCGCCGCGACGGTGGCCGGCCACCGTCGCGGGTGATGGCCGGAACCGTTCAGACGTCGTAAGCGCGCTCGTTGTGCAGAACGAGGTCGAGCCCTTCGACTTCTTCCTCATCCGCGACACGATTGCCGACCAGGCCATTGGTCAGTTTCAGCAGCCCCCAGGAGACGATGGCCGTATAGCCGATCGTTGCGACGACACCAATCGCCTGCACGCCGAGCTGGTCGCCGATGGCAATGGCCTCCTGGCCACTGAACAGCCCGAGCGCATTGCTGGCGAAGATACCCGTGAGAAGCGTGCCGAGGATGCCGCCCACGCCGTGCACCGGGAACACGTCCAGTGAGTCGTCGATCTTCAGACTGCGTTTGACGTAGTTGGTCGCCATGAAGCAGATGAGGCCGGCCAGGATGCCTATCACCAGTGCCCCCGCGGGACCCACGTAGCCGGAGGCCGGCGTGATGGTGCCAAGGCCGGCCACCATGCCGGTCACCGCGCCCAGCGCGCTGGGCTTGTCGAACCGCACCCACTCCGCGACGAGCCAGGTAAAGGCACCCGCCGCCGCGGACAGGTGAGTGACCAGCATCGCCATTGCGGCGTCACCACCCGCCGTCAGCGCGGAACCCCCATTGAAGCCGAACCAGCCCACCCACAGCATGCCGGCGCCTGTTATGGTCAGTGGCATGTTGTGCGGCGGCATCGGCTGTTGCGGGAAGCCGCGCCGCGCACCCAGCGTGAGCGCGGCGACAATCGCGGCAACCCCTGCCGTGATGTGCACGACCACGCCGCCCGCGAAGTCCATGACACCCCGGTCACCAAGCTGGCTCAGCCAGCCACCGCCCCATACCCAGTGACACACCGGTACATACACCAGCAGCAGCCAGAGAGAACTGAAGATGAGCATGGCCGAGAACCGCATGCGTTCGGCGAAGCCACCCACGATCAGCGCGGGCGTGATGATCGCAAAGGTCATCTGGAACAGCGCAAAAGCGCTCTCCGGAATGGAATCCCTCAGGCTTTCCTGCGTGAGGCCGGCAAGCAGGACGCGGTCGAAACCGCCGATGAACGCCCCATCGCCGGTAAACGCCAGGCTGTAACCAACCGCAAACCACAGGAGCGACATCAAACAGGTCAGCGCGAAACACTGCATGAGCACGCTGAGTACGTTCTTGTTGCGTACCAGCCCCCCGTAGAACAGCGCCAGACCCGGGATGGTCATGAACAGCACGAGCGCCGTGGACGTCAGTATCCACGCGGTGTCACCGCTGTCCGGTGTCTCCGCCAGAGCCGGCATGCTGGTCAGTAGCAGCAACGCCCCGAACCCGACTCGCTTCATGATCCCCTCCCCCTGCATGGCAATTCCGGTGCATGGAGCAAATTTGGTGCCAGCTTCGGGAGTTGCGTCCCCGCCAGAGCCAGAACGGGGCAATCCGGATGGAATCCCCGTGCAGGGTGATTCGAAACGGTGCTCCTCACGCTGTTGAGCGCACCTCACGTGCGTCCTGGCGCCACGGTTGCGCACCAAAAGAGGGCCTTGATACGGTGCCGCGCGCGGGGGCGCACCAAGTTGGCACCTGGCCCCCGTCCTCTGACAATCAGGGCCATACCGCTCAGGCCAGGCGCTCAAAGCCCAGAAGTCGGTTGTCGTCGCTCACCCGCAAGAGGAATGTGCCACACAGGCCGCGCTGCTCCACGTGCGTGCGTAACACGCTGGCGGGAAACGCCACACGCAGCCCATCACGCGACACGGCCCGCACCTGCCGGGCCGTGCCTGCGTAGTACTTGAGGACTTCTTCAACAGGTATGTCGAAATCGAAGATGTAGTGTCGCGCCATGCCACGCGCTTGCCACTGTCACATAAAGGTAAATGTAGCAGCCGCCGCCGTTCTGGAATCCCAATCAGCGGGCAGCGCGCTGTTACAATGGCGCCCTTTTTGGCGACGGAGGCTCCGGCTTCGATGAATTCGGGTCAATTCGACAGTATCCGCGCGGTCGCCGGCTGGCTCACCGGTCGCATCATCGGCCAGGAACGCCTGCTGGAACGGCTGATGATCGCCCTGTTGCAGGGTGGCCATCTCCTCGTGGAGGGTGCGCCTGGTCTGGCGAAGACCCGGGCGGTCAAGGAACTGGCGAAAGCGATCGAGGGCGATTTTCACCGCATCCAGTTCACACCGGACCTGTTGCCTTCCGACGTTACCGGCAGCGAAATCTATCGCCCGGAAGACGGCAGTTTCCGTTTTCAGAAAGGACCCGTGTTTCACAATCTGCTGCTGGCCGACGAAATCAACCGGGCCCCCGCAAAGGTGCAGTCGGCACTGCTGGAGGCGATGGCCGAACACCAGGTCAGCGTTGGTCGTCAGACGTTTCCCCTGCCGGAGCTGTTTCTCGTGATGGCGACCCAGAATCCCATCGAACAGGAGGGCACCTACCCGCTGCCCGAAGCCCAGCTCGACCGTTTCCTCATGCACGTCAAGGTGGACTACCCGGACGCGGCCGCGGAAACAGCAATTCTGCACCTGGTACGCGCCGAGAACCGGGGCGAACGCGCGGGTGAGAGCAGCGCGCAGCCACCCTGTCGGCTCAGTGAAGCGGACCTGCTTGCAGCCCGCCGGGCGATTCTTGATCTGCACATGGCAACGCCCGTGGAGGAATACATCGTGCAGCTGGTCATGGGCTCGAGGCAGCCGCGCGGGCAACTGGCGGAGTGGATCGAGTTCGGCGCCAGTCCGCGGGGCACCATCGCGCTGGACGCCTGTGCCCGCACCCACGCCTGGCTCAGGGGGCGGGACTTCGTGACCCCCGATGACGTGCAGGCCATCGCCCATGATGTATTGCGGCACCGCATCCTGCTCACGTTCGAAGCCCAGGCCCAGGGCGTGGACAGCGAACGCGCCATCGACACGCTGCTCGAACTGGTGCCGGCACCATAGCCCGCGGCGCGCATGAACCACCGACACGGTCATCGACGACATCGTGCCACCATGAATCGTCGCGCCTGATGAGCGTCCTTACCGGAGCCTACGTGGACGGCGCGTCGCTGCTTGCCCTTCGCTATCGACGCTATGTCGCGCCTGCGCAGGGCGCGCGCCAGCTCGGACGCCAGGCGGGACTGAAACTGTCGCGCCAGAAGGGGCGCGGGATCGACTTCGCCGAAGTGCGGCCCTACGAGCCGGGTGACGATGTTCGCACCATCGACTGGCGCGTGACCGCCCGTAAACAGCGGGTGCATACCAAGGTCTTCCGCGAGGAACGGGAACGGCCGGTGCTGTTTTTCGTGGACCAGTCCCAGAGCCTGTTTTTCGGCTCACGGCAGCGACTGAAGTCCGTGGCGGTAGCCGAGGCTACCGCCCTGCTTGCCTGGCAGGCGCTGGGTGAACACGATCGCGTGGGCGGGCTTGTGCTGGGCAACGACCGGTTCGCCGTGCATCGCCCGTTCCGGAACCTGCGGCCGGTGGCGCGCTTTCTGTACGCCATCGCCGAGTACAACCAGGCGTTGTCGCGCGCCGGTGCGGCCCGACGGGAGAACCGTGTCGCCGCCATGCTTGCGTTCCGACGACTGGTGCTCACCGGTTATCGCATCGTGCTCGTCAGCGATTTTGCCACCGACCTGGATCTGTGGGAGGAGCTGGTACACGCCATCGCCCGCCACAACCGGGCAACGCTGGTGCAGATTACCGATCCCCTGGAGTCGGAGCTGCCCCCCGACGATCTGTATGCCGTCACCGACGGTCAGGCGCGACTGCAGTTCGACAGCAGCGATATTGCACTGCGCCGCCATTTCCATGCCCGCTTCGAGGCCCGCCTGGCGCGCGTGCAGTCACTGTGCGCACACGACCACATCGCCTGGCGTTGTCTCAGCACGGCCGAGCCGGACCTGCTGCCGGCACTGTCGAGGCTATAGATGCAGGACGATCCGCTCGCCCAGTTGCGTGACATCCATCTGCCCGCGGACCCGGGCTGGTGGCCGCCAGCGCCTGGCTGGTGGCTGCTGGCGGCGCTGCTGCTCATCAGCCTCACCGTCATCGGCCGCGCGCTGCTGAAGCGGCACCGCGCCGGGCGACCGCACCGGGAGGCACTGGCAGTGATCAACGCCGCACTGGCAGCGCACGCCCGCGGCGGGATGCCGGCGGCAGACTGCATCAATACCTGCAATGCCGTCCTCAAACGGTTATGGGTGCATGTCGACGGGAACCCGTCGGTAGCAGCCCTGTCCGGCGATGCCTGGTTGCAGTACCTGGACGCGCGAGCCGGTACCACGGCGTTCATGGAAGGGCCGGGCCATGTGCTGGGTGACGAGCGCTTTGCCGCCGCGCCGCCCGAGGTTGACCCGCAGTTGGCTGCGCTGTTGCGGCAGCTGCTCAAACCGACCCGGAGCGCAGGACGATGATGGAGTTCGTGTGGCCCTGGATGTTCGTTCTGCTGCCGCTGCCCATCCTCGTGATCCTGTGGCGGCGTCGGGATGAAGACCGTCAGCCTGCGCTGACGGTACCGGATCTCACCGCCTTCCGCTTCGAAGAAAAAGGGCTGGATAGCCGGCGCCCTCAGGCCCGCTTTCCTTTCGCCCTCCTGTTGCTTGGCATCGCCTGGTGCGCCCTGGTTACCGCCGCCGCCCGACCGCAATGGAGCGGCGAGCCCGAAGCGCTACCGGTCACCGGCCGCGATCTGATGCTGGCAGTCGACATTTCCGGCAGCATGGGCACCGAGGACATGGCGCTGGGCGGGCACTACGTGGATCGCCTCAGCGTGGTCAAGGACGTCATCAGCGCCTTTCTGGAACGCCGCAAAGGCGACCGCGTGGGACTCATCCTGTTTGGTACCAACGCCTACCTGCAGGCGCCGCTGACATTTGATCTCGCCACCGTCGGCAGCCTGCTGCAGGAAGCGCCCATCGGCATCGCCGGCGGTAAAACCGCCGTGGGCGATGCCATTGGCCTCGGCGTGAAACGACTGCGCAGCCGCCCATCCGGCGATCGTGTTCTCATCCTGCTCACCGACGGCGCCAGCAACGCCGGGGAAATGGCACCCATCAAGGCGGCGGAACTGGCCGCCGCCGTGGACGTGCGCATCTACACCATCGGTGTCGGCGCGAGTGAGATGCGCCTGCCGGGCCTGCTTGGCCGCCTTGGCAGCCGCGTCGTGAATCCTTCCGCGGATCTGGACGAAGAAACGCTGACCAAAGTCGCGGATGCTACCGGTGGCCGCTACTTCCGCGCCGAAAATCCGCGCGAGCTGGCGGAAATCTACGCGCTCATCGACGGTCTTGAACCGGTGGAACAGGAAGCCGAGACCTTTCGTCCCATCCGCGCCCTGTTCATCTGGCCGATGAGCGTGGCGCTGGTGGCCATGCTGCTGTTGCTCGGCGGCGTAGCGCGGCGGCGCAACATCAATGACTGAGCTGCTGGCCAACTTCCATCTCCTGCGCCCCTGGTGGCTGCTGACACTGCCTCTCAGCGTGTTCATCTATCTGTTATGGCGCCGCCGTCGCCGCCTCGCCGCGCACTGGCAGCGCAGCGTCGATCCCGAACTGCTGGGCGTACTGCTGGAGGTGAGTACCGGGGGCACGGGCAACCGCCGGCTGTGGCCTGTCGCCCTGTTTCTCGCCGCCGTCACAACCGGCTTGAGCGGCCCCACCTTCGAACGCCTGCCGCAACCGGTGGAACAGCGAACGGACGCACTGGTCATTGCCCTGGATCTCTCCCTGTCGATGTACGCGCAGGACGTGGATCCTTCCCGTCTGGTGCGGGCACGCCAGAAGATCGTCGACATCCTGCGCCAGCGCCGGGAGGGTTACACGGCGCTGGTGGCCTATGCCGGCAGCGCACATGCCGTGGCGCCGCTGACGGACGACACGCGCACCATCGAGAATCTGCTCGAAACCCTGGAGCCCGCGATGATGCCGGTAGCGGGCAGCCGGCCGAACGCCGCACTCGAGGTCATCGAGAACCTGTTTGCCAACGCCGCTGTCACCCAGGGGCGCATCCTGTTCGTCACGGACGGCGTGGACGACATCGCGGAAGTCAGCGCCTTCCGCAACCCCTACTTTCCGATCTCCGTCATCGGCGTTGGTACGCCGGACGGCGCCACCATTCCGCTCGACTTCGTGCAGCAGCCCGGTCGCGTGCTCACCACCCGGGACGGCGAAGCCATCATTGCGCGACTGGACGACGATCGGCTGCGCGAAGTGGCCGAACTCGCCTACGGCAGGTATGCGCGGCTGACGTTGAGCGACGCGGACATCAACACGGCGCTGTCGACGACACTCCCCGGAGATGAGGACAGCGAGGCAATCGACCGCGAGTTCGATCTGTGGCACGACCTCGGCTACTGGTTCGCTGTGCTTGCCCTGCCCTGCCTGCTGTTCGGCTTCCGTCGCGGTGTGCTCGCCTGTTGCGCGCTGGCCCTGCTGCCCGGCGCCAGCCATGCTTCGCTGTGGGACGACCTGTGGCAACGCGACGATCAACAGGCCTATCAGGCGATGCGCAATGGCGAGCCGGAGCGCGCCGCCACCCTTACCGAACGACCGGACTGGCGCGGCGCCGCCGAATATCGCAGCGGCAACTACAACGCCGCCATTAGCGCCTTCTCCCGCCTGGACGACCTCACCGCCACCTACAATCTCGGCAATGCGCTCGCCAGGTCCGGAGACCTGGACGGCGCAATTGCCGCTTACGACAAGGTGCTCGACAGCGACCCGAACTTCGAGGATGCCGCGTTCAACAAGGACCTCATCGAGAGGCAGCGGGAAAAACAGCAGGAGGCAGACCAGCAGGACAACGACGAGAAGCAGCAGGAAAGCGAGAACGACAGCGAACAGTCCCGCGACGGCCAGAGCGATGGCAGCCAGCAGCAGGACGACGCGAGTCCGCAGCAGGGCGCGGACGACAGCGAACAGAAAGGAGAGGAACAGCAGCAGAGCGCCGATTCCGGCAAACAGGGTGAACCCGAAGAAGGCGCGGAAGAAGACCAGGCGGACTCCCGCAGCGAACAGGCCGACGCGCTCGAGCAATGGCTGCGCCGGGTCCCGGACGATCCCGGTGGTCTGCTGCGACGCAAATTCCAGTACGAGAACCAGCAGCGACTGCGCTCCGGCGACTACCGGTACCGGCAGGGAGAAAAGATATGGTGAGCCCGCGACTGGGTTGCCTGGTGCTTGCGCTGGTGTTGTGGACCGTATCCGCGGTGGCCGCCGTCGATGCCCGCGTCGACCGCACCACGGTGGACGAGATGCAGAGCCTGCAGCTCACCCTGCGCATCACCGGTACCAACGATGCGGACACGCTCGATCTGGCACCGCTGGAGAAAGACTTCGAGGTACAGGGAACCAGCACGCAGAGCCAGATGCGCATGATCAACGGCGAGATCACCGCCTGGGTGGACTACCTTGTCACTCTGCGGCCGAAACGCACGGGCACGCTCACCATTCCAGCCCTGGACGTTGGCGGTGATCGCAGCCAGGCCATCACCGTACAGGTGCGGCCCGTGGCGCCGGAGCTGCGTCGCCAGATCGATCGCCTGGTCTATTTTGAAGTCACCACCGACGCCGATACCGTCTACGTTCAGGGGCAGTTGCTCTACACACGGCGTCTTTATTACACCTCCGGGGTGCAGATATACGGGGATCTGCCAGGCGCCCCGGAAGTGGCGGACGCCGTGGTCCTGCCTCTGGGTGAAACCACCCAGAACACCACCATGCTCAACGACACCCGCTACGGTGTCCTGGAGCAGCGCTACGCCATCTTTCCCGAGCACAGCGGCGCGCTGACGATTCCCGGTTTCTCCGTGGCCAGTTCGGTACGGCTGGCCGACGGTCGCCGGGGCATTCGCGTGGCGGCCGATGACAAAACCATCACGGTATTGCCGATTCCGGCCATCTGGCCGAAAGACGTACCCTGGCTGCCGGCATCCGCGCTGTCATTGTCGGAAGACTGGGACCCGGACATGACAAACGTGAACGCTGGTACTTCCATGCGGCGCGCCGTGCAGGTAACGGTCACCGGCAACCGCGGCTCCGCCGTGCCGCCGCTGATCACAACGGTGGATGACCGGCTGATCCGCCAGTATCCGGAAGCGCCGGTGATGGAAGACGATACGCGCGGCGACCGCGTGGTCGGGCACCGTCAACAGGTTGAGTCGCTTGTGCCGACATGGGGCGGGCAAGTGGCGCTGCCGGGTGTTGCGGTGACCTGGTGGGACACCGCCAGCAATCAGGTGCGGGTGAACCGGTTGCCCGCCAGGCAACTCACCATCGCGGGCGCACCACCGCCAACCGCCGAGTCCCCGTCTGACAACGTCACGCCAACGCCGGCAGACGTGGCGCCTGAGGAAGCACCTGCTACGGTAACCACACCCCTGCCGACCAACGCCTTGCGGTGGTCCGGTATTGCCGTCCTCGTGCTGGTCCTGGCGGGTGGCGTTGCAGTCCTCCTGAAAAGACGGCGGCCGAACGCTTCAACACAGCACGAAGCGCGCTGGCTGTCCGCGCTGCGCAGCGCCCTGAAAGCCAGGGACGGACATGCCGTCCGCGAGGCCCTGCTGCACGCCGTGATGCAGCGGCAGGCCTGCGGCCGCACGCGGGCGCTGTCCCTGCTGGCCGAAGATCCGGACTGGTTGCGCCTCACGGCCGCGCTCAACAACCGGCTCGCGCCCGAGGCGACGGCATGGACGAGCGAGATCGACGACGCGGCAAAGCGCCTGGCGGCAAGGCAGCGGATCCGGCGACGTATCTCGCCGGGCACCGCGCCGGCGCTGCCGCCACTCTACCCGCACCCGGGCAGTTGATCCGGTCTCAACCCCCGGCGTTTTCCTTCGCAAACTGCGCGTAAGCCGCCGCTGTCCCCTGCGCCATCTTGTCGCCATCGAAGGGAATGGACATTTCGGGCGTGAACTCGAGTACCACGCGCTCCGGCGTATCAAGGAAACGCACGAACATGTCAGGCTGCAGTCCACGGGTAAACGCATTGCCCTCGTCCTTCGCTCGCGCCATGCCCTGCGCCAGCAGGTTGTAGAACCACTGCTTGGTCTTTGCGTCATCGTGAATGACGGTGTGACCCTTGTACGTGACCGTCTTGCCGCCGCCCATCGGCGTGCCTTTTGAGGTTATGACCACGGAAGAACGCCCGTCCCGGGCAATCGCCTTGATACGCACCCGCTCACGGGTAGCGGTCATCCATATCCTGCCGTCCACGGGCACGTAGGCGGTTATCACGCCCAGGGGATGACCCGACTTGTTGGCCCAGCAGAACACGCACTCCCCCGCGGTCATCAGAAGTTCCTTTTCGCGCTCCGGATCCAGCCGGTACTGTTTCACGTCGTCGTAGTTAGTTGCCTGATCGGACACGCTGCTTCTCTCCTTCGCCTGGTTGCGTATGGGCGGCATCCTGTACCGGTGCCGACGTGCCTGTCCACTCGATCCCGGCGCCGACGTGCCTATCCACTCGATCCTCTCCACTCGATCCTCCACGCAATCATTTCAACCTTTATCAGAACGCGTATTAATTTTCTTAGAGTTTTCCACCAGTTGCACGGCTGGTGCGTCATCACCGGGTGCGAAAACTATTTGGATGCAACACTTTGAAATGGTACCGTGGCGCGCCTTGACGGTCCGACCTGGGAGAGAAACAGTCAATGATCGAGTCAAAATTGCCCCAAACCCTGGCACGCCGATTCGGCGCAGCGGGGCTGGTGTCACTGATGCTCCTGCCTGCCGGCGTCTCCGCCGCTGAGCAGGCTCAGCAGGAACGCCGCCGCGCAACGCTGGAGGAAGTCATTGTTACCGCACGGAAAATCGAGGAAACCTCGCAGTCCGTACCGGTGGCGATAACCGCACTGTCCGAAGAAATGGCCAACTCCAACATCCGTGACCTTACGGACCTCAACGGGTTTGCGCCAAACGTATTCATTTCCGAAGACGGCAGCCGCGGGGGTGGTGGTGCCAACATCAACATTCGCGGTATTTCCCCGACCCGGACGGACGACAACTCCTTCGACTCGCCGATCGGCGTGATGATCGACGGCATCTATCTCGGCTCGCTGGCCGGCCAGGTGCTCGAGAATTTCGACATCGAGCGCGTGGAAATCCTGCGTGGTCCGCAGGGAACCCTGTTCGGCAAGAACACCGTCGGCGGCGTGGTGCATGTCCTCCGCTCCCGACCCACCGGCGAGTATGACGCCCGTCTGAAGTTCACCGTGGGCGAGAATGGCCAGAAGGAACTTCGCGCCGTGGCCAACATGCCGGTGTTCGAAGACAAACTGGCCGCCAAGTTTTTCATGACCAGCATGGAAGACGACGGCTACATGAAGAACGTCACCACCGGCAATCGTATTCCGCAGAAGGACTACACCAACTACGGTGTCACCTTCCTGTTTACGCCGAACGACCGGTTCGAAGCTCTGCTGACCATGGAAAAGTTCCGTGACGAAAGCCAGCTCGGCTCCTTCCAGACCAACTACAACGTTGCCCCTGGTGTGCTGCCCGTGCCGACCGATCCGAACGACACCAACTACAACGGCGGCTTCACCAACTGCGCCCTGTTCCCCATCACCTGCCGATACAGCACCGCGCGACCCAAGGTGTCTGAGATGGACACGGAGAACAACGCCCAGCTCGACGTTGATGCCACCACGCTCAACATGAGTTTTGAGCTGACGGACAACCTGACCCTGGTATCCGTAACCGGCTATCGCGATATCAACGAAGACCGTATCTACGACTTCGACGGCTCGAGCGCGCCCTTCATCACTATCCAGCGCTGGAACGACTACGACCAGTTCAGCGAGGAACTGCGCGTGGACGGCAACTGGGACAACCTCAGCTTCACGGCCGGCGTGTACTACTGGAACAGTGAATTCGAGCAGGACTGGGTAACCGGAGGACGCTTCTGGGCGACACTGTTCGGTGGCGTTGCCTATAACCCGGCGCTCTGGCAGGCCTGCCTGGGCGGCGCGTTTGCCCCCGTAGCCTGCGACGCCGGCCTGCCCAATGGTGTGGAAGCCGGTGGCGATGTCACGCAGATCCTGTTTGAGACCCAGGAGACCGAATCCTGGGCCGGATTCGCGCAGGCGGACTACACCTTCCTTGAGAAGTGGACCCTGACCCTCGGCGCGCGCTGGACCCGGGAAACGAAGGACTTCACCGCCGGTCAGGCGTATCTGTCCAACGTTGCGCGCCAACGCGAGCGGAACTTCCCCGAATATGCGGATCTGAAGAAGACCTGGAAGGACTTCTCGCCCAAGATCGGCCTTTCCTACCAGATCAACGACGACGCGATGGTCTACGCCTCCTATGCAGAAGGTTTCCATTCCGGCGGCTTCTTCGGCGTCAACCAGAACACCCGCGACTTCATCCGCGACCAGTACGATCCTGAAACTGCCGAGTCCTGGGAACTGGGTCTGAAGAGCGAATGGCTGGACAACCGTCTGCGTGTGAATGCCGCGTTGTTCTACAACGACTTCACCGACAAGCAGGAACAGTCGGTTCAGCTCGACCCGGACACGCTGACCGTTGCCACCACCTTCGACAACGTGGCCAGTGCGGTATACAAGGGTGCTGAGCTCGAGATCCAGGCTGTACTTACCGAGAACCTGTCGGTGTTCGCCACCTACGGCTACCTGGATGCCGAGTACGAAGACTTCTTCACCGACATCAACGCATCGGACGGCGTCACGATCATTGAAGATGCGAGCTTCCTGAAGCCACGGAACGCACCGAAAAATACCTGGGGTATTGGCGGAACGTACACGATCCCCTTGTCCGCTGGCGACCTCGAACTGCACGCCAAGTACAACTGGGTGGACGAAGTGGAGACCAATCTGCTGAACGCCTCCCAGGCACGCGTGAAGTCGCAGGAAGAGCTTTCCGCCTACCTTGGTTTCTTCGCGGAGCGTTACTCCGTCGTGTTCTTCGGACGCAACCTCACCGACAACCGGGTCGAGATCTTCACCCCTATCGCGACGCTGTTCGCGGTGGGCACGGTGAACCGGCCGAGATGGTTCGGTCTCGAAGCAACCTTCGAGTTCTGATCCGCTTCAGCGGACTGGAAGGAAAAGCCCGGCATTTGCCGGGCTTTTTTTTGCCTGCGATTCGGCGTGTCAGTCGCCAGCCGACAGGAACACGTCGTGCGTGAAGAAGCCGTGGAACTGGTGCGGCACGTGGTGTTTCAGGTGCAGCACGGCCACCTGCTCCATGGAGTCTGCCCGATAGATCTGCAGATCGCTGCGATGACGGAAGCCGTCGTACACCACTTCCAGCAGGTATCCGTCATCTTCACGCGTCGCGTTGTCCGCTGGCGCGAACAAGGGCTCTGAACCGTACAACCCTTTCGGCAGTTCCAGCAGCGTCGCTTCGCCGTCGTGCGTCATGCGCTGGATGGCGTTGAAGAAACTGTCAGCCCCGTTCGGCACCGAACACGCGGTCCATGTGACCTCGTTCCGTCTGCCCGCAAACGCGTTGTTGAACGTCGGGAATTCCGATTCCGTGGAACACACTTTCTGTTTCGCGAGACTGCCGTCCTTCAGGTTGAGCTGAAAACGCAGGTACTGCCCGCCATTGAAGCGGCTGTCAGGATTGAAGACATCCTTCAGCGCCTCGTTCGCGCGAAAATTGTCGGCGAACATGCCATCCACCACGAGCGTATCCGCCTCTTCCCAGGCATTGGCGAAGTGGATGACGGCGCCGGGATCGGTCTCGAATTCGCGAACGACCGAAAAATCCGACAGGTCGAGCACCAGGATGCGCATTGGAATCGCCGGATCGAAGCGCACCTGGTCCGCGATGGTGCGCGTGCCCAGGATGACCGGCAGCATGTTGCCGAACACGATGCTGCCAAGGAAGAACACCGCGTACCTGTCCGACAGCGCAAAGTCGTGGCAGAAGGGGAAGTGCGTCAGCGGCACCTGGACACGCTGGGCAAGCACGCCGTCCGCGCGGATGCGATAGACGTTCAGGCAGGGCCTTGGGCCTTTCAGGCCGAACCCGGCAATACCCGCACCGAAGTTGATGTACTCGCCGCTGCGAGGATGGATCTTGCCGTGGGCGCTGAACACGTCGCCGGCGTGCAGGCCGCCGTCGTACGTGAATTCACCGAGCGTTTCCAGATTTGCCGGGTTGAGCGCCCAGGGTTTGCCGCCCTCGTTCAGCGCCAGCAGATGACCGCCGTGCCACACGGTATTGGTATTCGCCGGGTTGGCGGGCATGTGCAGGAAGTTCTTGCGGAAACCGCCGGGCACCTGCGTGCCGAAACCGCGGTACCTGATCGCCTGCGCCTGCGTTTCCTCGATGTACTTCGGGGTGCGCACGTAGCGGTTGCGGAAGTGCACGCGACCGCCCCGCAACGTGAACGCGCACACCATGCCGTCACCGTCGAACCAGTGGCCGTACGGCTTGCCGCCGATACGTTGTCTGCCCGGCCCGTTGCGGAAGAAGGTGCCGGTGAGATCGCGTGGCACCTCGCCTTCGACCTCATCGATCCAGTAGGCGTATTCTTCGTCAAGATTCTCCAGCCCGCCGTGGCAGGTCGGAATTTCGTTCGCACCTTTGATGGCCAGTGTCATGTAACCTCCTTTCCTGAGTCCCTGAGTCCGCGCGTTCCAGCGCAAACTATCCCATGCGCATGCCGCCGGATATAGTCAGCGTCTGCCCGGTCATGCCGTCGCTCTCCGCACTGGCAAGATACACCGCCAGGTGCGCAACCTCCTCCGGTTCAACAAAACGCCCGAGCGGAATGCGCTCGATGAAACGCGCCTTGATGGCGTCGAGCGTAGTGCCCATGAGCTCTGCCTGTACCGAAAAATCCTGGAACATGTCCGTATTCACCATGCCGGGACAGATGGCGTTGATGTTCAGGCCAAACCGCCCGTTCTCCAGCGCGGCACAACGCGTGAGACCCACCACGGCATGTTTGGACATGTTGTACAGCGCCTGGTTGGCGCTCTCCCATTTACCAGCCGTGGAGGCCACGTTGACGATCTTGCCGCCTCGCCGTGGCTGCATGTGTGCGATGGCAAGCTGCATCAGCCGGAACACCGGCCGCACATTCGTGTTCACCAGCTTGTCGAAATCCGCGAAGCTGTAGTCGGTGAACGCCGCGCCGGCGTAGATGCCGGCGTTGTTGACGACAACGTCCAGCCCATCGCGCCAGGCAACCGCCGCCTGGAACACTGCATCCGCCGCCGCCGTCCCGGCAATATCCACGGCAAGGTGACCCACCCGGGCCGCGCCATGGGCAAGCGCCAGATCATCCCGCAGCGCCTGCAATCGTTGGCCGTCGCGCGCAGTGAGAAACACCGCTGCGCCTTCCTGCAGATATGCCCGGGCAATCGCCAGGCCGATACCCCGGCTGGCCCCCGTGATCAAGGCGACCCGACCCTCGAGGCGCCCCTTTGTCCGTTCCGTCATGCCGATCTCCCCCAGTGAGACGGGCACTGTCCGCAACACCACGGTGCATGTCAAAGCGGGCGCGATCAGTCGATCCGAACCACCGCGGCGCCACGGATGCGCCCGGCGCGCAGTGCGTCCAGTGCCTGCGGCGTCTCTGCCAGGGAAAACACCTCCACGGCCGTGCGCACGCCTGCCCTGGGCGCCAGTGCCAGCAGCTCCACGCCGTCCGCACGCGTGAGGTTGGCCACCGACCGAATGACCCGCTCACCCCAGAGATCCACGTAAGGGAAGGACGGGATATCACTCATGTGGATACCTGCGCAGATCACCTGGCCGCCTTTGCGTACGTGCGTGAGCGCCAGGGGTACCAGCGTTCCGGCCGGGGCAAAGAGGATGGCCGCATCCAGCAACTCGGGCGCAGACTCTGAGGTACCGCCAGCCCATGCTGCACCGAGCTCGCGCGCAAATGCCTGGCCGTCGACGTCACCATCCCGCGTGAAGGCATATACCCGCCTGCCCTGCCAGCGGGCAATCTGCGTGAGGATATGCGCGGCGTTGCCAAACCCGTAGAAACCAAGCGCCGGCGCCTCTCCCGCCATGCGCAGGGCCCGATAGCCGATCAGCCCGGCACACAGCAGAGGCGCCACCTGCAGGTCGTCATAGCCAGACGGAAGGTGGAAACAGAAGCGCGCATCGGCGACCACGTATTCCGCGTATCCGCCATTACGTTGATAGCCGGTGAACTCAGCGGCATCACAGAGATTTTCTGCGCCCTGCAGACAGAACCGACAGTGCCCGCAGGTATGGCCGAGCCAGGGAATGCCCACCCGCGTGCCAACCGGCAGCGCCTCGACACCGTTCGCATCTGCCACCGTCCCGACCACCTGGTGCCCGGGCACGATTGGATAACGCCCGTCGGTGATGTCGCCGTCCACCACGTGCAGGTCGGTGCGGCACACCCCGCAGGCTTGCACGCGCACAAGTACTTCACCTGGGCCCGGTGCTGGCCGCGGCAGGTCGACCAGACGGAAGCGTCCGCCGGGATGGTCCAGTTGCATGGCTTTCATGGTGAAGAGCATACGCTCCCAGCGGCATGGTGGATGCATCGACGAATTTTCACCCTGCCGTTACCCTGTGCGGCACCGAACAGTCACTGCGGCGTGCCCATGATCACCCTGCCCCACCACTGCGAATTCCTTTCCGATGCCTGGATTGACGAGGCCACCGGCTATCTGCGCCGCGAGTTGAGTCGCCAGGGTGAAGGGCTGACCGGGCAGCCCTTTCGCATCAGCGGCCGCTTCGTCAACGCACCACCGCACCTGAAGCAGCCGGGTGACGTGGCACAGTGGACGGCAACCTGGGACGGTGAAACCCTGGCGTCAACAAGGGATTTCACGACTCAGGCTGATCTCGTCGCCGAAGGCGACTACCAAGCCAGTCTGATACTGGCACAGACCGTGGGAGCACTTGCACCCGGTGTGATGACCGGCGCAGTGCACGAACTCCGCCACCTGCACGGTGCCGACGCCTTCCGTGTGAGCAGCCGCGTGACGGCGCCGGTGGTGCGGGACCTGATCGGCACCCTGCACGATCACATGGCGCGCCGCACGGTGGAGAATCCGGATCTGGCGCATCGCGCCCGCCGCCTCGGCCTGCTCGAGCGCATCCGCGAAATCGAAGCAAACGGCTACACGGTCATCGAACGCGCCATCAGTCCGGAGTTCGCCGACACGCTGCGCGCCGCCACGTTGCGCGCCCTGTTACCGCACAACACCTTCCAGTTGCAGTGGATGCTCTACCACGGCACCGAATTTGAACGGATCGTGCAGAACCCCCTGCTGATGACGCTTATCGACGCCTCGCTCGGCCGCGGCGCCGTCATCGCTTCCCTGAGCGCCATCCGGCGGGGTCCGGGCAAAGGCCTGATACCGATTCATACCGACCACTCGCTGGTGCCGGAACCCTTCCCGGAATGGGCGGTTACCGGAGTCGGCGTGTGGGCCATGGAGGACTGGACAGCCGCGTCCGGACCGACATGGATCGTGCCAGGCAGTCACCGGCTGCGGCGCGACCCCCGACCGGGAGAAGGACTGGACAAGGGCATTCCCATCGAAATGCCCAAAGGTTCAGTTGTCTACTTCACACACGGCACCTGGCACTGGCAGGGCGACAGAGCCGAACCGGGCGAACGCGTCACACTGCATTCACACTTCAATCGGGGCATTCTGCGCGGGCTCGAACCGAAGAAAGTGGACGTGCAGATGTTGCATCGCAACGCGCCTCGGCTCGGTGAGATGCTGGGCGAAGACGACTGGTTCGACAAACTCACGGCCGAGGGGCGCGATCACCTGCGGGCGCGGTACATGGCACAACTGCACCGGTTCACGGACAAGCGCAAACACGCACTGCTGACCGGATCTGACTGAGTAGCAACCGGCTGGAAGATGCAGACCGCTACGCGTCACCGGAAAACCTGCCCGACCGGAGCGCTCCCATCATCGCCACTGGTCATCCAGCGGATTCAGCGAAGCACTCCATCCGCACCTTGTTGCCATGCCCGCGCGGATGTATTCGGGCAGGCTCCACCGAAGCACCGGATTGCGCCTGAACGCAGACACGCATCACCGCCCTCACGGCGTACCGTCCCTGTCTCGTCGGACCAGTGTGCTACCCGGCCAGACTCTTGGTGACCACCTCGAACACATCCCGCGACAGGCCTTCTGCTGCCGCTATCCTTTCCAGTTCCGCGCGCATCAGCCGCTGGCGCACGGAATCGTAACGACGGAAGCGCGTGAGCTCCGTTGTCAGCCGGGAAGCGATCTGCGGGTTGGTAGCGTTAAGCCGCACTATCCGGTCGGCCAGGAACCGATACCCGCTACCGTCGACGGCATGGAAACGCCGGAAGTTGCGTGCCGCAAAGGTGCTGTAGAGCGCGCGCACCTTGTTCGGATTGCTGACGTCGAACGCCTCATGCTGTTCCAGCGTCTCCAGCCCGGCGACGGTTGTCAGCGGGCTGGCTGCCTGCACCGCAAACCACGCATCCACCACCAGTGCTTTGTCACGAAAGCGTTCCAGGAAACCGGCCAGCACCGCTTGCCTGGTGGATTCAGTCACCTTGTCGGAAAAACAGATTTCCGTCAGCGCCGCCCGCCGGTCGGTGAGATTGTCAGCATGCTCGAAGCGGCCGGAAAGCAGGGTTGTGACCGTCGCATCCGGCTCCGCGGCCACCAGGTAACCCAGCGCCACGTTCGCCAGCGCCCGTCCCGCCATGGCGCCGGCATCCGGTGAGTACGGGGCGTCACTTACGCAGGCTGCATGCAGCTGTCGCCAGCCGGTCAGAAGCCGCTCGCCCAACTGCCGGCGCAAACCCTCCACCGCGTCGCACACCGCGTCCACATCCAGCGGCGAGATCGCCTCGAACAGATAAGCTTCGTCGGGACAGGTCAGCATCGTGGCCAGCAGAAACCGTTCTTCCGGCGTCGAGGCGGCCAACGCCTGGGCCTGCAGTTGCGCAAACAGGTCGACCAGCACCGTTCCCGCCTGACCACGATCACCGAAGGCGCGAATTTCCTCGACAAGCAGACTCTGCAGCGCATCCCAACGTGCAAACCCGTCACTGTCGTGCAGTGCGAGCAATGCCAGCGTCGACGCATCGCGCGCCACCTCCAGCCGCACCGGTGCGGAGAATCCGCGCAGCAGACTCGGAATCACCGCCCGCCCGCCGGTGCGGAAACGCAGGGTATGCACGGGTTCGCGCAGGTGCACCAGCCAGCCGTCGTCGCGCCGTTCAACGGCGGCATCGCCACTGACAGCAATGGTATCGGCATCCACGGCGGCCCCGTCACGCGCCACGAGGCCCATGAGCATGGGAATGTGAAACGGCGCTTTTTCCGGCTGTCCCGGTGAGGGCAGACAACGCTGGGCAATGGTAAGCGCCAGTTCACCCTCCGTTTCCAGCACGGCGACATTGACAATGGGCGTGCCGGCCTGGCTGTACCAGCGCTGAAACTGGGTGAGATCCACCGCCGCATGCCGCTGCATCGCTGCCACGAAATCGTCCGTGGTCGCCGCCTGACCGTCATGCGTGGCGAAGTAGTCGTCGCTCCCCGCACGAAACCCATCCGCGCCCAGCAGCGTGCGCAGCATGCGGACGATTTCCGCACCCTTCTCGTACACGGTGACGGTGTAGAAGTTGGATATCTCGATGTAGGACGCCGGCCGGATGGGATGCGCCAGCGGACCGGCATCCTCCGTGAACTGCACGCTGCGCAGGAACTGCACGTCCTCGATGCGTTTCACCGTACGTGAATTCATGTCGGAGGAAAATTCCGCATCGCGGTAGACCGTAAAGCCCTCCTTCAGGCTCAGCTGGAACCAGTCGCGGCAGGTCACCCGGTTGCCCGACCAGTTGTGGAAATACTCGTGCGCCACCACCGCTTCCACCCGCTGGTAGGCGAGATCGGTGGCGGTATCCGGCGACGCCAGCACGCAGGAGGTGTTGAAGATGTTGAGCCCCTTGTTTTCCATGGCGCCCATGTTGAAGTCTTCCACCGCCACGATCATGAAGATGTCGAGGTCGTACTCGCGGCCGAACACCTCCTCGTCCCAGCGCATGCAGCGCTTGAGCACGTCCATCGCGTAGTCGCACTGGTCGATGTTGTGTGGTTCGGAATAGATCCTCAGCACCACGCGACGACCACTCATGGTGACGAAGTGATCCTCGATGTGTGCCAGATCGCCCGCCACCAGCGCAAACAGATAGGCGGGTTTTGGAAACGGGTCTTCCCACGTGACGATGCGCCGTCCGGCGTCTTCACGCTCGCTGACCAGATTGCCATTGGACAGCAGCACGGGATAACGCGTGGCATCCGCCTGCACCGTGGTCGTGAACCGCGCGAGAACATCTGGACGGTCCTGATAGTAGGTGATGCGCCGAAAGCCCTCGGCTTCGCATTGCGTGGCGTACATCGTGCGGGACTTGTAAAGGCCGGACAGCGCCGTGTTCTTCTCCGGGACGATACGGGTCACAATTTCCACTTCAGCGACGTCACCCACGTCGGTAAGCACCAGGCGATCGGGCGTCACCGACATCGCGTTGTCGCCAGGCGCGACGCCGTTCACCCGCACGCTTACCAGCCGCAAGTCGTCGCCATCGAGCTCCAGCGGCCCGGGTTCCCCTTCCCGGCGGACGCTGAGCACGCTGGTAACCCGGGTCTCGCCGTCCCGGATATCAAAATGCAGCGACACCCTGTCCGTGCGATAGCGAGGCGGTGCGTAGTCAACGAGACGGATGGTTCTGGGATCGGCATCTTTCATGGCAGGTCCTTCGCGTTGGCGCTTTTGACATATGAAACAGACAGGGGAACGACAATGGCGATCACGACGCTCCGGCCGATCGGTCGAGCCGGCTGGCGCCGCCTGCCAGCAGTCCCAGCAGGACGCCACTGACAAAGCCGCCCCAGTGTGCCGCATTGGCGACGTGCATTCCAAACAGGCCGGTAACGCCCGTACTGAAGAGCACGAGAAAAATCAGCATGGACAGGGGAATGGCGGGGTGCATGCGCCACCAGGGATTACCGGCATCACGACGCTGCCTGGCCAGCACGTAGCCCACGAGCCCGTAAGCCACGCCTGACAGACCGCCGTACAGCGGAGACGTACCCATCGCCACCTGGGCGAGGTTGCCGATGAGCCCGGTGATGGCGACCAGCAGCCACAATGTGCCGCCGCCGCGGGCACCTTCGATGCGGCGGCCGAACTCGAACACCACGGCGCAGTTGAAGACCAGATGCATCAGCGAAAAATGGACGAACATCGGCGTGAACCAGCGCCATACCTGTGCATCGCCCGCCAGCCGGGCCAGACTGACATCGGTCCCCGCCGCCACATCCACCACAAGCAGCCAGGCGGCAACGGTGCCCACTTCGCCCTGCGGCAGCGACAGCAGGAAGGGATAGATCGCCGCGGCGATCGCCAGCAGGAAGGTCACCGCGGGGAAGCGCCGGATCTGGACCAGCACACCGCCCATTCCCGCGCCGGCCGGGGAGGTATGCGCTGCACCGCTCCATCCGCGATCGCCGTTGTACCAGCGCTGATGCAGCGATCGCACGACGGACACGAGCTCCACGCCCGGTACCGCCAGCACCACTTTGCCGCGTTCCTCGAAGGTACGTACCGGCACCCGCGCGGCGTGCAAGGCTGCCACGAACCCCGCAAGCTCCGCGTCATGTTCGACTTCCAGCGCTCTGACCATCCTGCCTCGTCACTTCCGGCCGGTTGCGGCCACGCGCCAGAAAGCCACGCCGCCGAAAAGCAACGATGTCACGTCGGCCGGCGATCCCCGGGAACGCCGTCACATCGTCAAGTGATAGAATTCTAGCCAACTGGTTTTAGCAGGAATACCGCCCATGCAGGCCGTGGATATCGAAGTGCTGCGAACACTGCGCGACTGGCTGAGCAGCGGTCAGCCGGGCTGGCTGGCCACCGTCGTGGCCACCTGGGGTTCGTCACCCCGCCCGGTCGGGTCCGTGTTCGCCTGCAACAAGGCCGGCAGCATCGTCGGCTCGCTGTCCGGCGGCTGCGTGGAGGACGATCTGCTGGAAAAACTGCAGGCAGGCCAACTCGCCGCCGACCAACCACAGTTCTTCCGTTACGGCATCACCGCCGAGGAAACCGAGCGGCTCGGCCTGCCCTGTGGCGGTCAGCTCGACATCGTGGTGGAACCCCACGGCCCGACGCCGGCATCAATTGCCCACTTCACGCTGCTGGCCGAACGCCTGGAGGCACGCCAGCTCGTGAGCCGCAGCGTCAGCACCACAACGGGCCTCGTCGAAGCCACACCGACGGACAGCTGGGAAACGCTGGTCTGGGATGCCGACGGCGGCTCGCTGCACCATACGCTTGGTCCCCGCCTGCAGCTCTTCATCATCGGCGCAGGCATGGTGTCGCAGTATCTGGCCCACATGGCGCTGTCGCTGGATTTCGACATTACCGTGTGTGATCCGCGTGAACACCTGATGAACGATTTTCCCATCGCCGGCATACGTCGCGTGACCGACATGCCGGACGATGCGGTGCGCCAGTACGCGCACGACGAGGCCTCCGCCATCGTTGCGCTTACCCACGATCCGCGCATCGACGACATGGGCCTGATGGAAGCGCTCAAGACACGGGCCTTCTACGTCGGCGCGATGGGCAGCACGCGGACGTCGGCCAGCCGACGCACACGGCTGCTCGACCTCGATGTCACCGAAGCGGAGCTGGCCCGATTGCACGCCCCCATCGGACTGCCCATCGGTTCGCATACGCCACCGGAGATCGCCATTGCCATCCTGGCGGAGATCACGGCGGTGCGGAACGGCCGACTGGGTGAGGCGTCCGCCTATCTCGCGGCGGCGAGCGCCGGTTGACCGACGCCGCGACGCAGCCATTGCCCGCCGCCTGACACCGTGAACACCATCGGCGCCATCGTGCTGGCCGCCGGACGCAGCCGGCGCTTCGGCGGCGACAAACGCAGGCACCGGCTTGCGGACGGCCGCGCCATGCTCGCGACGACGCTGGGCAACTGCCAGCTGGCCTTTGCCGCCGTTCGCCTGGTCCTTGCCCCGGGTGACGACACCTTGGTTGAAGACGTCCGGCTCGCGCTGCGTGACACCGACGACGTGGTGTTCGCCTCCCGGGCCCGGGAAGGCATGGGGCACTCCCTGGCCGCAGCGGCTGTCGATCTGTCCTGGCGTTTTGCTTTCGTGGTACTTGCTGACATGCCGTACATCCTGCCGTCGACCTATGCGCAGCTGATCGCCACGGCGGCCACGCTCCCTGACGATGGCATTCTCATTCCCTGTCACCATGGCGAACGGGGCCATCCGGTAGGCTTCGGGAGGGACTACTTTGCCGGCTTGCGGGAAATGTCCGGCGACCAGGGTGCCAGGGATATTCTCCGACAGGCCGCCGCCCACATCACCCGCGTGGCGGTCGATGATCCCGGCGTGCTGCAGGATATCGACCGACCGGTCTGACCTGCCGCGGCGGACTCAGCCGCCGCCCAGCCGGGTTGCCCAGTCCAGTTTCGAGCGGCAGGAACCGTAGAAATTGTGCCCCAGCGGATACAGCAGCCTCAGCGCCACCGGATGTTTGCGGATCGTGAGCGCGGAGGCGGTACCCAGTTCCAGGTGCACCTGGCTGTCACAACTCGCACGCACGGCGGTGTCCCGCTCGTTCTTCACCAGCACCGTCACCACCGACTCGCCGGGAATCACCAGTGGCCGCGAGGTGAGCGTATGCGGGAACATCGGCACGAGCACGATGGCGTCCAGGCTCGGGTGCATGATGGGTCCGCCGGCGGACAGCGAGTACGCCGTGGATCCGGTTGGTGACGACACGATCAGGCCATCGCCTCGCATGTCGTAAACCCACTCGTCATCCACGTACACGCTGAATTCCAGCATGTGGGAGTGACCCGCGCCATGCAGTACCACGTCATTGAGCGCCAGCGAACGCGCGGTCTCCGCTTTGCCGCGCATCACGTGGGCGCACAGCAGGAAGTGCGCTTCGCTGGTGTACTCGCCATCCAGCACCCGGTCCAGTTCGGGTTCGATCACGTCAGGCGCAACGCCGGCCAGAAAGCCGAGCCCCCCGCGATTGACGCCCAGCACCGGTTTGCCCGCATCACACAGATCGCGGGCAACGCCCAGCAGGCTGCCGTCGCCGCCGATGACTACCACCAGATCACAGGAGGCGCCGAGTTCCGCCCGCGGAGCCCGATGCAGCGAGGCGTCTCCCAGCATGCCAGCGGTGTCCGCTTCCACCACGATCGTCACGCCGCGCCGGCGCAACGCCGCAATCACCGCCTCCGTGCCATCCCGTACCAGTTCGCTGCCCACCCTGGCAACCACGCCCACCGTGTTGAACATCACCTGCCCGCCCGTACCCAGTGCCTGCGCACGTTACCCCGCCACACCCTGCTGGACAATCACCGCCACCGGGTACGGGTCATTCCATCGTGCGGCGTGGTAGTCTGTGTCAACGCCTGTTACCGGTGATGCCACATGGGCAGCCTCATGAGTCCACCCGAAGAACGCTTCCGTGAAGTGCTCGGTGCATCGGCCAGTGAAGGCAAACTGGCCAGTCTGCGCACCGCCGGCGATCTTTGGCCGCTCATGCGCGTCGAGGCCGAGCGCAAAGCCGTGGAGGAGCCGATCCTCGGCAGCTACTTTCACGCCACCATTCTCAACCATGGCTCTTTTGGCGCCGCACTCAGCTTTCGGCTGGCAAGCAAGCTGGAAAACCCGATGCTGCCCACCATGCTCATCCGCGACGTGGTGACGCAGGCGATGCAGGACGACCCCGGTATCCTCGCGGCCGCGGAAATCGATATCGTCGCCACCTTCGTACGCGATCCGGCCTGCGAGGACCTGACCACGCCGTTCCTGTTCTTCAAGGGCTTCCACGCCCTGCAGGCCTACCGCATTGCACACTGGTTGTGGCAGCGGGACCGGCGCACCCTGGCCCGTTTTCTCCAGAACCAGATCAGCGCCACGCTGGGTGTGGACATCCACCCTGCCGCATGCATCGGCTCGGGCATCATGCTCGACCACGCTACGGGAATCGTGGTGGGCGAAACCGCCATCATCGAGGACGACGTTTCCATCCTGCATTCCGTAACCCTGGGCGGTACCGGCAAGAGCAGCGGCGACCGGCATCCCAAGATCCGTCGCGGCGTGTTGCTGGCGGCGGGAGCAAAGATCCTGGGCAATATCGAAGTGGGTTGCTGCG
Source organism: Pseudomonadales bacterium (assembly GCA_024234635.1). Taxonomy (GTDB): domain Bacteria; phylum Pseudomonadota; class Gammaproteobacteria; order Pseudomonadales; family Azotimanducaceae; genus SYFY01. Next base: position 83,497 of record JACKNX010000005.1, read on the forward strand.
CCAAGGTCGGGGCCGGCAGCGTGGTGCTGGATGATGTACCCGCCAACACCACCGTAGCCGGGGTGCCGGCAAGGGTGGTGAGTACACATGCCGATCACGAACCCGCGCGTGACATGGACCAGAGTTTCGACTGAGCGACGCGCGCAGCATGGCCAGACTACCCGCGACACTCATCCATACGGAGCCTCGCTGAGATGGCCGAACCCGTCTGTCCGGGCTGCGGTGTCCGCGGCGTCGAGCACTTTGTGTCCAAGGAAAGCCGCGAGCGCACGCGTTCGCGCAAGCCCTGGTTCATCATCGTGCATTGCGATGCCTGTGGGCACGTGTATAACGTGCTGGCAAGACATGTGTTCTCGGAGGCCAATCCGCCACGGCTGGTCATGCCCAAACCATCGTCGTGATCGCGCCCCGACGTCAGCGCCCGTCAGCACCGCCTGCTGCCGGCCAGGCCGCCATGCCGGCGGGCGAAAACGCCGCCTCGGCACCCAGCCTGAGCGGTGACCAGTTCACACCCACCCTGTCACCCAGTTTCATCGCCTACGTGCGTGACTATCTGCTGGACAGGCAGATCGATCCGCTGCCGTTGTTTGCTGCCTGTGGCCTGCCGGACAGCATGCGCAACGAACTGGATCCGCCGCTGCCAATAACGGATATCTGTCGCCTCTTCACGCACACCGCCCGGGAACTGCGACGACCTTACTTCGGCCTGGAGCTGAGTCAGGGTTACCATTTCGAAGCCGCTTCGCTGCTGATACTGGCATTCATGTCGGCGCCCACTGTGCGTGATGCATTCGGTACGCTGCTGCGATACGACAAGTATGTGGACACGGCGATAGAAACCCGGCTTACAGGTACCGGCGGCCTGTCGTGTTTCGAGGTGAATCTGCTGGCGCCCCACGGCTGCGATACCGAGCACCTGTCGGAATACCTCATGGGTTTCATCGTACATTCCCTGCGCAAGTCCACGCGCATGGACCTGCCGGTATCCCGCGTTGCCTTCACGCACACCACGCCGAAGCCCCTGCGCATCCTGGAAGCGGCGTTCGACGCCCGCGTGGTACTTGGCAGCCGCCAGAATGCGCTGCATTTTGATGAAGCGTTCCTAGACACGCCGCAGTACACCGCAAACGCCCTGACATACGACGTCACGGTAAAGGCATTGCGCAGCCATTTCGCGCCCAGCGGGCACAACGGGAACTTCATGCAGGCGGTGCACCGGCAGGTGCTTCTGCAGTACAAGAACGGCACGCCGACCGTAACCAGCATCGCGCGGGCGTTGCAGGTATCCGCGCGCACCCTGCACCGCCTGCTGGCGGAACAGGGCGTGCGCCTGCAGGACGTGAAGAACCGGGCACGCGCGGAACGGGCCCGATTCTACCTTCGGCAGACCAATCTGCCGCTCAAGGAAATCGCTCTGGAACTGGGTTTCTCCGAACTCAGCGCCTTCAGCCGGGCGTTCAAGTCCTGGACCGGAGAGACCCCACAGACCTGCCGAGACGTCGGCGAACCCCGAATCCACTGAAACCCCGCGCCTCTGGTGCGCGATGTCAATGCGTTGGCCGCTTTGGTCAATACGGGAGCGTGGTGGGCCGTCTATGGTCCACATCGGGAGAGCAACGGGTCTGTTCAGCATGCCAACCAGTATTCCGGGTATCCGCCTGGTCGCGGGGCTCCTGTGCCTGCTACCACCACTGGCCACAGCGACGGACACCCTCTACGTCAACGCACGCATCTATACCGTGGATGCAACCGACAGCAGTGTAGAGGCCATGGCCGTCACTGACGGCCGAATCACGGCTACCGGCAGCCGCCAGGCGATACAGGCGCGGTACGGCGCTTCGGCGCAGGTGGTGGACCTCGGCGGTCGCTTTGTCATGCCCGGTATCCAGGACATGCACGTTCACCCCACGGACGGCGGTATAAAAGGACGCTTCGAATGCACCTTCCCGGACACCGCCAGCGCCGCGGAAGCCGCCAGCGCGGTAGCTGCGTGCGCAGCGAAGGCAAAACCCGGCGAGTGGATACAGGGCGGCCAGTGGGGACCCGGTCTGCTGGAAGCCAACAAACCGGCCGACCTGCTGCGCACGCTCGATGCGGCCAGCCCCGAAAACCCCGTATTCCTGATGGACTGGGCGCTGCACAATGCCTGGGTCAACAGCGCCGCCCTGCGCCTGCTGGGTATCGGACCGGAAACACCTGACGTCACCGGTGGCGTCATCGTGCGCGACGCGGTCACCGGCAAGCCAACCGGCATCCTACTCGACAACGCCGCCTACATCGCCCGCGGCAAGCTCCCCGCCTACACCCCGGAGCAGATTACCCAGGCGCTCGAGTACAGCATCGATCACATGGCCGCCAACGGCATCACATCGTTCCGGGATGCGCTGACCACCGAGCGCAACCTCGCCGGCTACCAGACGCTGGCGCAGAGCAACAGGCTGAAACTGTTCGTCGGCGCCTCGCTTGCCTGGAAAAGCGCCTGGTCGTCATCTCACGAACGGGAAACCGCCATCATCGAGGTGCATTCAGAAGAGGCGCGCCCGCGCCTGGATACGCGCTTTGCCAAGATCATGCTGGATGGTATTCCGCCCACCTATACCGCCGCGGTACTGGAACCCTATAACGCGACGGCCGAATTCGGCACTCAACACGTGGGCGAGCTGATGATCGAACCCGATGTGCTGGCGGCCGATGTCACGCGTCTCGATGCACTGGGCCTTACCGTGAAGATGCACGCCACCGGCGATCGCTCGCTGCGGACGGGCCTGGATGCGATCGAGGCCGCCCGCAGGACCAACGGCCCGAACGGTCCGCGGCATGAGATATCGCATGCGGAAATGATCCACCCCGACGATCTGCCGCGTTTCGCCAGCCTGAACGCCGCCGCCGAGATGTGCCCCATCCTCTGGTACCCCAGTGCCGCGGTGGACGCCATGCGCCTGGCGCTCGGGCCACGCGCGGACCGCTTCTGGCCCGTTCGTTCGCTTGTCGAATCCGGTGCGCTGGTGTTCTATGGCTCCGACTGGCCTTCGGTGGTCCCCGACACCAATCCCTGGCCTGGTATCGAAGCCATGGTCACCCGCGCCGATCCCTACGGAAAACACCCCGGCGTGCTGTGGCCGGAACAGGCCGTGAATCTGGCCACGGCACTGCGCATCTTCACGCTCAACGGCGCCATTGCGGGCCGCCAGGACAACAACACCGGATCGCTGGAAGCAGGCAAGCGCGCGGATTTCATCGTGCTCGATCGCGATCCGTTCGACATTCCACCGGAGCAACTCGGCGACGTACGCGTGCTGGCGACCTACGTGGAAGGCGTGAAGGTGTACGAACTGCCAAGGCCGGTGTCAGGCACCCCCTGAAACCCGCCAGACCCGATCAGAAGGCGACCGTGTCACCAACGTCGCATCACCAATGGAGAGAGAAATGAGGAAACTGCTGTACGCCACCGCCGGAACACTTGCTCTCGGTGGCGCCACCACCGCGCAGACCGCGGATATCATCGAGGAGGTTGTGGTCACCGCGCAGAAGCATGCGCAGAACGTCAACGACATTCCCATTGCCATCAATGCGTTCACCGGCGAACGCCTGGCGGAACAGGGCGTGGTTACCACGGAGAACATTGCGATCCTCACGCCAGGACTCACCGTGAACCAGACTGCGGCCACCGGTGTGCCGCTGTACACGATTCGCGGGGTCGGTTTCCAGGATTACTCCACGGCAGCCTCCTCCACCGTCGGCCTGTATCTCGACGAAGTGGCAATTCCGTACACAGTGATGAGTCGCGGCCTCTTGTTCGACGTGCAACGGGTGGAAGTACTGAAAGGACCACAGGGTGATCTTTACGGCCGCAATACCACCGCTGGCCAGATCAACATGGTGTCCAACCTGCCCACCGACAGCTTCGAAGCCGGTTTCCGTGGCAGCTACGGAAGCTACGAAACCACCGATATCGAAGGTTTCGTGAGTGGACCTGTCAGCGAACGCGTGAACGCCCGTTTCGCGGTCAAGTCCGTACAGTCGAACGAAGGCTGGCAGAAGAGTCTTACCCGCGATGACAAGCTCGGCAAGCAGGATACGATCGCTGCACGCCTGCTGGTGGACATCGAACTCGCGGACAGTGCCAGCGTGCTGCTGAATGTGCACGGCGTGCAGGACAGTTCCGACAACAAGGCAACCACCGCGTACGATGGCCGGCTGATCGGCCTGGGCCAGTTCTCGAATCCGTATCAGCCACTCAACGAATACATCATTCCCGGAAGCGCGCATTTCGGGGAAGCCGTGCCGTGGTACTCCACGGGGGACAACGAGCGTGCCGACTGGACCAACAGCTACACCAGTCCCGTCACCGGCCGGACGTGGGACCTGCGTCCACAGCGGGACAATGACCTGGTTGGCGCGAGCGCGCGCCTGGAATGGGATGTGGGTGGCATGACCCTGACCGCCATCACCGCCTACGACAGCTTCGAGCGCACGGAAGCCAATGACTGGGACGGCGGCTTCTACAACGACTCGAGCAACATCAATACCACCGATCTGGATGTGTTCTCCCAGGAAATCCGCCTGTCGGGCGGGACCGACACACTGGTATGGATCGCCGGCCTGTATTACTCGAAGGACGAGATGGACGAGTACTACCACTACTTCATGTCGGATTCCGTATTCGGGCTCGGATCCATTCCGTTCGGCGTCGCCCTGTTCGCGCCGACACCCATTCTGGAGCTGGACACCAGATACGAACAGGAGACGGAGTCGCGCGCGGCGTTCGGTCACGTGGAATGGCAGTTCGCCGACCAATGGCGCGTCACCGCGGGGCTCCGGTATACCGAAGAGGAGCGGAAATGGAGCGGTTGCACGTTCGTCGCCGCGGACGGCTCACTCGCAGGCTTCCTGAACCGCCAGTTCGGCTCCACCCTGGCGGCCGGTGACTGCGGCACCATCGACGACGATCCTGCGTCACCAACTTACATCTTTGCGCTCATCGGCGGCCCGAACGTCAACGATGCATTCCACGTCTATTCCGACAAGATCGATACCAACAAGTGGATGGGCAAGCTGGCCATCGACTACACCGTCACTGATGACGTGATGGCTTACCTGTCATGGTCGCACGGCTTCAAGTCAGGTGGCTTCAATGGCGCAAACTCGAATACCACGCAGCAGCTCAAGGCGTACAAGGAAGAGGAACTCACAGCCATCGAACTTGGTATCAAGGCCACCCTGCTGGACGGTCGCATGCAGTTGAACGCATCCGCCTTCAACTACGACTACAAGGACAAGCAGGAACAGGATCGCGCCGTGACGTTCGTGGGAAACATTTCGGGGCTCACCAACGTTCCGGAGAGTACCATCAACGGCGCTGAACTCGACCTGCAGTGGCTGGCGACCGACGGCCTGTCCATTTCCCTGGGCATCGCCTGGCTGGACACGGAAGTCGATAAATGGCTGGCCGTGGACCCGGTTGCGAGCCGCTGGCCGAACACCGTGTACCAGGATGTTTCCGGCATCGAACTCGCGCAGTCGCCGGAGTGGAGCTACAACCTGCTGGTGAACTACGAGATTCCACTGAACGATACCTGGCTGCTGCGCCTGGGCGCTGATGTGAACTACAAGGACAAGGCAACAGGCGGGCCACGCATCCAGACCGCCACGGACGACTACGCGGTATACAACGCCCGCATCGGCCTGGACAACGTGGCGAGCAACTGGGGAATCCAGCTGTGGAGCCGCAACCTCACGGACGAGTACTACTATCCGGCGGCACACACCGGTGGCAACGGCCCCTATGTGCGCAGTGTGGGACTGCCGCGTACGCTGGGCGTGACGTTCACGTATAACAGCCGATAGTGCCGTACGGCGTGTCATGCCGGTTCGCCGGCATGACACGTCCTCCCGGCTTTTCCCGATCTGACGAGGCAGGCAACCATGCCCAGAACCACTCTCCTTGCGCTAAGTCTCAGCCTTGCCCTGCTCGCGGGATGTGGAGACGCCGACAGCAAAACCGACACACCAGCGGCGGACGTGTTGATCGTCAATGCCCGCATCCACACGGAAGACCCGGACCGTCCCACGGCCTCAGCCATGGCGATTCGCAACGGTCGTCTTCTGGCCGTTGGCGAGACCGCGGAACTGGCTTCGCTGCAGGGACCGGCAACACGCGTGGAGGATCTGGACGGCCGATTCGTGATGCCCGGCCTGATCGATGCGCACGCGCACCCGGCGTGGGGTGGTGTCATCGCACGCTTCTACTGTCTGTTTCCCGCCACCGCGGCCCCCGACGCCGTCAAGGCGGTCGTTGAAGGCTGCGTGCAAGCCGCACCCGCGGACGCGGCCTGGATTCAGGGCGGACTGTGGACACCCACGTTTTTCGAGCGCTTCGACATCGCCTCTCCAAGGCGCTGGCTCGACGCGATTTCCGGCGACAAAGCGATCGTGCTCAAGGACGACTCAGGTCACAACGCCTGGGTGAATTCGAAAGCCCTGGCGCTGCTGGGCATCGATGAGACGACCGTCGCCCCCCCTGGCACCATTTATCAGAAGTTACGTGACCGTGACGAACTGGATGGCCTGCTGCTGGACGCGTTTGCCGCACTCGTGGACCAACTCCCCGCATGGACCGAGGAGGACTACGTGGAAGGTGCCCGCTACGCCCTGCAAGACGCCGCGCGACATGGCATCACGGGCTGGAAGGACGCCAGCGCCAGCGAAACGGAACTTGCGGCCTATCGGCGCCTGGACACGCACGATGAGTTGTCGGCGCACGTCGTTGCCTGCGTGCACGACAGCAGCCTTCGCGGCAACCCCACGGCACTGGTTGCCCGCCTTGTCGCGCTGCGTGACCGCTACGCCGGCAGGCACCTGGACACCCACTGTGCCAAGCTGTTCATGGACGGCGTGCCCACCACCGCGCGCACCGCCGCCATGCTGGCGCCGTACCAGCCCGACGTGGAGGGTGACCCGCCAACCACCGGCAACCTGCTCATTCCTACCGATGAACTCATCGCAACGCTCAGCGGCCTGGACGCCGCGGGCTTTACCGTGAAGATTCACACCGCCGGCGATGGGTCAGTACACGAAACCCTGAATGCGCTGGAAGCGGTGCGCCGCACCAATGGCAACAGCGGACTGCGCCACGAGCTGGCGCATGCCGGATTCGTGGATGACACCGACATTCCCCGCTTCGCCGCACTGGGCGCCGTAGCGGACCTGTCGCCCTATCTCTGGTTTCCCTCGCCGATCATCGAGTCGGTGCGCAAGGCGCTGGGCGAGCGCGGCCTGCACTACTGGCCCAATCGCACGCTGCTGGACGCCGGCACTCCCCTGCTGGCCGGGTCCGACTGGCCGAGTGTGGCCGAGGACATGAATCCCTGGATCGGCCTGGAAACACTGGTCACCCGCCGTGCGCCGAATGGTGACTATCCCGGCGTGGACTCGCCCGAACAGGCGCTTTCGGTGGCTGAGGCAGTGCACATCTTCACCGTGGACAATGCACGCGCGCTTGGTCTGGGTGACAGCGCGGGTATGCTCGCGCCCGGACGCCTGGCTGACTTTGTCGTGCTGGACAGGAACATCCTCACCGTACCGCCGGAGACGATCAGCGAGACCCGGGTGCTGCAAACCTGGTTCGAGGGGCTGCGGGTATATGCTGCGGAGGCGCCGGCGGACTAGCCGGCCAACCGGCGGGCGAACGTTGTTGCGGGACAACGAGCCGCAATTCGCGCCAGCCCGTGATCGCGCGGGCAACAGCGTGGCCTCCGGGCGATGAAGCCAATCGCGATCACGGGTCTACGTGGGCCAACACGGGTCAACGGCAGCCTGCCTTGGCCCGGACGCACGAACGGCTAGCCCGCATCAGCGAGCCGTTCCCTGGCCCGGTTAATGAATGTCGTCATCACCTCGGCGCTCTGCGCACCCGGAATCGGAAAAGTGCCGCCGAGCAGGAAACAGGGCACACCACTTATGCCGAGATCCACCGCCCGCTCGAGTTCCGCCCGCACGGCATCCACGCCGCCGTCACCGGCGAGGTAGTCGATCACAGTCCTGCGGTCCATGCCGACACGCGCGGCGACGTCCGCCAGCACTTCAGGCCGGCCGACATCCAATCCCTGCTGGAAATACGCCTGAAACAACTCGTCTGCCAGCAGATGTTGCAGCGCTGCATCACCGGACTCCTCCGCCAGATGCAGGAGCCGATGCCCGCTGAACGTGTTCGGCATGACCCGGATAGCGGCAAAGTTCATGCTGATGCCTTCCGAGGCCGCCTCCTCGGCGATGCGGGAAGGGACCCGGCTGCCATCATTGCCAAATTTTGCTTCGTAGTAGCGCGCGCGATCCACGCCTTCCGCCGGAATGCGTGGTGCCAGCTGATAGGCACGCCAGCGCACTTCCACCCCTTCTCCTGCCGGTGATGCCAGCACCCGGTCGAGACGTCGCTTGCCGATAAAACACCACGGGCAGACCAGATCGGAAAACACTTCAATGGTTAGGGGCATGGCGATCCCTGGACGGCTGGCGGGTGTGCAGTATACGCAGTCACTGCCAGCTGCGACGACCCGCCGAAGGGGCAGCGCTTGCACCCCGCCGGCCATTGCACGATGGTTGCGTCCACGAATATTCAGGGAGACATCCGCATGCGCGTCGCACTGGTCACGGGAGCTCACAAGGTCGAACTGCTGGAGATGCCGGAGCCGCAACCGGAGCCTGGCAAGGCAGTAGTGGACATCCGCTACTGCGGCATCTGTGGTACGGACGTACACGCCTACCAGTCCGGGCACCCGTACAACCCCGCCATATGCGGTCACGAGTGGACAGGCACCGTCAGCGCCACCGGCGCCGGGGTGAGCAACGTCCGCGAGGGCGACCGGGTGGCTATCGGCGTGGCCTCCGCATGCGGTCAGTGTGGAACGTGCCGGCGAGGTGACGCCGCCCACTGCGAAAGCGCTTTCCTCGGCGCCATCGGCCAGGGACCAATGGCGGCTCCGCATGGTGGATTCGCCAGCCGCATCAGTTTTGACGCCCGCCGGCTCTATCACGTGCCGGAGGGTATGTCGGACGCCGATGCTGCCATCCTCGAACCCGCCACCGTGGCTGTCCACGCGCTTAGGCGCACGCCGCTGCAGCTCGGCGACAGTGCGGTGATCATTGGTGGTGGCCCCATCGGCCTGCTGACGCTGCAGGCGGCCCGCGCGGCGGGTGCAGGTCGGCTGGTGCTCATCGAACCCGAAGCCAGCCGCCGCGAACGCGCACTGGCGCTCGGAGCCAGCGCCGTCCTTGACCCCGGTCGCGACGAAGTGGTGCCCCGGTTGGCCGAACTGCTCGGCAATGCTGGTCCGGACGCGGTTTTCGAGTGTGCCGGCGTACCACAGACCATCCAGCAGGCGGTATCACTGGTGCGCCGGGGCGGGCTGGTGAGCCTGGTTGGCGTGGCGAACCACCCCGCCCGCATCGAGCCAGGCGAGTGGCTGATCAAGGAGGTGCGCCTGGTGAGCTCCATTGCCTACCTGCACGAGGATTTTGAGATCGCCAAGGACCTGGTGGCCACAGGCCGGATCGATGTCTCGGCGCTGCATACATCCACCGTGCCACTGGCCGAGATCGAGGCCGCGTTTGCCCGGTTGGCCACCCACCCTTCCGAAGTCAAAATCCTGGTCGACCCGAACTGAGGCTACATCCGTGTCACCCATGGAAATTCCGGACCGTCGTTCACCCGCGCCTGGCAGGCGACTATTCAGCACACAGCAGGTCGTCATCGCCACCGTCATCGGCAGCCTCATTGCCGGAATACTGCTCATCTGGCTGAACTATCGGGCGATGCAGCGTCCGGACCTGGCAACGCGCGTTGCACTGGCCGGGCTGACGCTGCAGGGCATCCTCCTGTTCCTCGGCTTCGTCCTTCCGGAAAGTCCCTGGCTCTCCCTCACGCTGATGTTTGCGCAGATTCTGCTCGTGTGGCTGGGCACGGAACGCCTGCAGGGACCGGCAATCCACTACCATCTGCGCAACGGAGGCGCCACACACTCCACATGGCTGGCCGTTGGAATGGGCTTCGCCGTCGGTTTTGCGCTGCTGATCCTCTTCGTGGCAGGCATCATGGTGACCGGTGTTCCGCCTGCCACTCTCCAGCCTGCCTCCCAGGCTGGCAGCAGCTACTGATCAGGGAGCGCCCAGGAGCCGATCCTGCAGTCGCCGGTTGCGATCCTGTTCGTGGCGCAATGCTGCCCGGAGGCGTTGCGCCTCTTCCTGAGCGGCCTGCAGCTTATCCCGAAGCGCCGCCAGTTCCCGTTGCATCGCCGACGTGGACACACCTTCCCACCCGCGGTCGGTAACTGGCGCACCTATGCGTGGACCCGGCATCGACTCCGGATCGAACCTGCGCGGGCGACGCGCGACAAGACCTGCTTCGTTGCGCGTGACACAGGCCTGAATGGTCTCAAGGACCGAATTGTCCTCGATGTGCCACAGATGACGTGCGTGCCAGGGCACGGGACACTGCGCACGACTGGCAAGGCGAATACGTCCATAACCCAGATCCGCACCCTCACCCGCATGGCGCAACAAATGACGCAGCGGCAGGGTAAAGGGTTCCGGCAGACGACCTTCCTGATCCACGGTGAGAAGAAACAGCACCACGCCCCGCACGACCAGTGCTTCGTCCACCCCCACGTACGCCGCCCGCACCTGCCTCCCCGCCAGCGTTGACAGCGTGGCCGCGCCGGTATGCACGGCCTCGAATTCCCCCATGGGCATCTGGACAGCCACGTTGAGGTGATCGTCGAGGAAAAACAGCAGTTCGTGGAGATCGTCCGACATCCGCCACCTGATCGACACAAGAGTTACGTTTACAGACCGCGATCGCGCGACACTGTCGACGGAAGTCTAGTCGCGTGGACGCCCGCTGCCGTGCGACAGGTCGCACTTGCCCGAGACCAGGTAGACGAGGCGCAGCGTGACGCCGGTCGCCCTGGATGCGAGTTTCGGTAGAAACGCAGGGACCTTGCGCTCAGCGCGTTCAGGCGCTCTGCAGTGTCGGTGCAAACTCGCCCAGTCGATGCAGATCCGACAGGTGGAACGCTGCCCGAATACTGCCCTGCGCGGGCTGGCGAGTTTCGGCGTACACCATCCACTCGCCGCGAACGTCGACAACGTCAACAATCACGTAGTCATGGCCACTCAGGCGGAACGACTTGCCCAATAAATCCAGCACGATGACCTCAACCTTCCATGCTCCTCGAAGAAGAATAGAACGCCTGTCAGGTTTGGACGTCAGGCAAATGTGACTGATTCGCAAGCAGGAAGCGAAAACCGCTAACAATCCGACCAAAAACGGGGAACGGGGGGCTGGCGGCGACCCGTCAGCCATTTCCATGCCGAAACATGGCCTCGCAGCCGGTGCCCGCGAGTGCTGCGTCAACATACTCACGGTCTTCACCGTCCAGGCGGGCATGTTCCTGGCGCAGCCACTGCAGGCATTTCGCCTGGTACGGAAAGGTACGCTGCTCCCAGCGGGCGCCGTCCACAGTGGTGGAAAAACCGGCATTGCCCGCATCAACCGCCTCGGCATTGGCCATGAGGACTGGCACATAGACGCGGCCGACCTCCTCCAGCAGCCCACGCAACTGGTGCGCCACCACATCGCGTGTCAGCCAGTCGCCGGGGGCTGGCTCCAGGCCTGACAGATCGTCCACGACGCCACACCAGGCATGCACGCGTGGCGCAATCCGGAAGGTTTCGGCCATGGGGGTGGGGTCGAACATCGCCAACTGGGTGAGCTGCCCGAACAGCCCGAAGTCACTGGCCGCGGGCCGCCATCCAAAACAGTACGGACTGTGATTCATGTGTTCGGAAAACAGCTGAAGGAAGCGTTGGTAGCTGGCCTCGATGACGGGCGCCGTCACCTCGTTGCTGCCTACCACGTACAGACGCCCGATCTGTCGGCTGCGGATGTACTCGCTCTGGGCTGCCAGCTCTTTTTCGTTGGCGGTGAGGTCCCGCCATCGGGGCAAAATCTGCCCCGCTCGCTCGATGTCTGCCGCATACCACCAGCGGTAGTGGAACATCGCCTTGGTGAGCCACTCGTCCGCATAGTCTTCGAGCAGATAGTCGAGGAAAGCAACGCCAGGATCGTCCGGTATGACGGAGCGACCCGGATAGCGATCTTCCAGCAAGCGGATGATCGGCGTGGAATCGACCACCGCCTCATCATCACCGGGAAACCAGATGGTGGGCAGTAGTTCGACTTTCGGCCTCGGCAGATCCTGGGTAATCGTCGCCCCTGGCAGGGCGAAGCGGTAGCCGATGCGGCGATAACGCAGAACGCTCAGCATCTTGCGGGTGTACGGCGAGCCCGGGGCCCCCCGAATGATGAGGTCGTCGTCACGGGTCATGTGTTTTCTCCTGGCTGCTGCACCCGCTGTACCGCCGGATATCGCACGACGGTCAGGCGGATATGCTGAATGCGCGCCATTGTAGTGCGAGAATGCCCCCATGAACGCACCCGTACTTCCCGACTGGCTGGCCGCCGTGCCACGCCTGACTCTCGGGCACCTGCCCACCCCGCTCGAGCCGTTGGATCGCTTGTCAGCCGAACTGGGTGGCCCCCGCATCTGGATAAAACGCGACGACTGCACGGGATTGGCCACCGGCGGCAACAAAACCCGCAAGCTGGAGTACCTGCTGGCCGACGCCCGGGCAGCCGGGGCAACGGATATCCTCACGTTCGGGGCCGTGCAGTCCAACCACGCCCGCCAGACGGCGGCGGCCTGCGCACGCGTCGGCCTGCCCTGCCACCTGATCCTCACTGAGCAGGTGGCCTGGAAGCACCGGCACTACTCGAGCGGCGGCAACGTGCTGATGGACAGGCTGTTCGGCGCTGAGGTTCACATCGTGCCGGTAGCTGATGCCGCCGATGTCACACAACAGCTCACGGAACGCCTGACGGCCAGCGGCAGGCATCCCTACCTGATTCCCGCCGGTGGCTCGAACGCTGTCGGCGCAATCGGTTACGTGCGCTGTGCGGTGGAACTCGCCAATGACTTCGCGCGACTGGGTATACGGCCAAGGAACGTGGTGCACGCAAGCTCCAGCGCCGGCACACAGGCAGGCCTGCTGTACGGTTTCGCGCGACTGGACAGCCACGTTTCAGGCGTGCTGGACAGCCACGTTCCAGCAACCCGACGGGAAACTCCGGTATCGGTGCTGGGTATCAACGTCTACCACGAACGGCCGGCGGAGCTGGCGCGTCGCGTCCAGCGCATTGCCGAGGGCCTCGCCACCCGACTGGGCGCGGCAGACCTGCCCGCCCCGGCCATTACGGACCGCTATCGAGGCAGAGGCTATGGCATTCCGACGCCGGCGGGCGTGGACGCCATCCGTATGCTTGCGCGTCTGGAGGGGTTGATATTCGATCCGGTGTACAGCGGCAAAGCCGTGGCGGCGCTGATCGATCTGGTGAGCGTCGGCCAGTTCAGCGGCGAGGACGATGTGGTACTCATCCACACCGGCGGCACGGCCAGCCTGGCCGTCTACGACAACGCATTCGACTGAGCCAGCCGCCACACGGCGGGCCAGTTCTCAATGACGCGCAGGCGCCCCAGCTCCCGCAGGAACCACGGCGTAAAATTGTGCGGCGATTCGGCCGCCTCCACGCGCAGTGCTTCGCGATCCGTCCAGCGCAACGCTACCACCTCCACACCATCAGCCGTCACCGGTCCGTCGTGTCGGGTGACAAAAGCCTGCTGGAATTCGCAGTCGACGCCACCTGGCCACGTGAGCGGTTCGGCGAAGAGCGCACCCAGCGGTTGCAGCGACAGACCGAAAAGCCCGAGTTCCTCGCACAGTCCGCGTGCGGCGCCTCGCCTGTAAGACTCGCCACTGCGAAGGTGTTCGCCCACGGCATAGTCCCACCGGCCTGGATAAAGGTCCTTGTCCGCCGCCCGGCGCTGGAGCAGCATGCGTCCGTCACCGTCGAACAGGAACACGTGCGCGGACCGGTGCCAGTAGCCACGCGCGTGGACTTCCGCCCGGGGTGCCTGTCCAATCCACGTCCCGTCAACGTCGAAGGTGTCGAAATACTCCATGCAGATCCCCTGCCTCGTTGGTAGGCTCTGAATCCGGAAACAAACCACAGGTTGGCTGTCCAATCAGCGAACCGCAACCTCAGCCCGCATGCTGGTATCGAACACGCGCGGCCTGGGCCATCGAACTGACCGGAGGATAAGCAGTTGAGCGAAAAACGCACCGTGCACACCTATTGCCGCATCTGCGAACCTACCTGCGCCCTGCTCGCTGAGGTGGACGAGGCACAGAATGTGCGGCTACGGCCGGACAAGTCACATCCCGTGCACCAGGGTTTCGCCTGTCACAAAGGTCTCAACTTCACCGAAATCCACACGGACCCGGACCGGCTGAATCATCCGCTCGCCCGTCGCGGTGCCCGGTCGGGACCCGCCGCGTTCGAGCAGCTGGACTGGGACAGCGTCGCCACGCAGATCGCGGACCGCGTTCGCGCCGTTCAGGCAACGTGGGGCGACGATGCCTTCGCCATGTATAACGGCAACCCTGGCGCATTCAACGCCAGCGCCCGCGAAGGCGTGAGGCGCTTCGCCGGCCTGATCGGCGCACGGTATTTTTTCGGCTCCGGCACCCAGGACTGCACAAACAAGTTCGCCGCCTCCGAGCGCGTATTCGGCACGGCCAACCTGCACCCCATCCCCGATTTCAAACACACCCGCTATTTCCTGTCCATCGGGAGCAATCCGCGCATTTCCCACATGAGTTTCGTACACACCACGGATCCGATGGGCAAATTGCGCGATATCGTGCGCCGTGGCGGCAAAGTGGTGCACATCAATCCACGCCGTATTGAGTCGGCCACGCCCGCAACTGGCGACGTGGTGCTGATCAAACCCGACACGGATCTGTACTTCCTCGCCGCGCTCATTCACGAAATGGTCGCCAATCGCTGGCACGATGACGCCTTCCTGCGCGCACACGGCCGTAACGTGGATGCCATGCTCGACTTCGTCGCCCGGTATCCCGCGACGCGCGTCGCGGGCATCACAGGCATCGACGCGGACACCATCCGAACCATCGCCCATGAATTCGCCAGCGCCGAGGGCGCCAGCGTACATATGTCCACGGGAGTGAACATGGGGCGTCAGGGCACGCTCGCCTACTGGCTGGTGCAGATGCTGTCGCTGGCCAGCGGCAACCTCGGACAACGTGGCGGCAACCTGTATTCCCCCGGGTACTTCCCGGCCGCCACCGTGGGTAAGCCGGGTTCGGACGACCCGTTCTTCGACTCGGAATTCGGTTCGCTACGCACCATCACCGGCAGTCTGCCGGGCAACCTGCTGGCGGATTACATCGAAGCGGGGAAAGTGAAGGCCCTGGTATGTACCTCCGGCAACCCACTTCTGTCCATGGGCGGCGAATCACGGCTGCGTCGGGCATTCGAGAAGCTGGAGCTGCTCATCGTGGTGGATATCTACCCCAATGCCACTTCGGAATACGCCGACTTCGTGCTGCCTGCCACGGACTGGCTGGAACGCGAAGACATCAACGCCATCTCCGTGGGATTTCATCCGGAGCCGTACGTGCAGTACACACCTGCCGTAGTAGCTCCCCTGGCGGACCGGAGACCCGAATGGTGGATCTTCGGCAAACTGGCCGCCGCCCTGGGCGATGCATCGATCGCCGACAGCAAAACGTTCAATCCCTTGTCACGAGCGGATCGCCAGCTCGGAATCCATGGACTGTCACTGCAGACACTCAAGGACACTCCCGGACATGTGGTGCGGTTGCCAGACCCGGAGCCGGAGCAACTGTTCTCCCTCGGCGTGCAGCATGGTGAACAGCGTGTAGACTGCTGCCCGGCCCTTTTCACTCCGGACCTCGACACCGCAGAACGGCTTTTCGAAGAACTTGCCGCGGAACCCGAAGACACGTTGAAGCTGATATCCCTGCGCACCAACTACATGGTGAACAGTTGGTTCCACAACGTGCCATCACTGAAGCGGGACAACGCCCTCGACAACCCGCTGCACATGAATCCCGACGACGCAGCGGCTCGCCAGTTGGTGGAAGGCACGGAGGTACGGGTCAGCAACAGGTATGGAGCGGTCGTCGCCACGGTCAGGCTGGACGACACGCTCCGCCGGGGTGTGGTGGCCATGACTCATGGCTGGGGCCACGGCGGCAACCGTCGCCTGCGGGTGGCCAGCAATCATCCGGGTGTGAACGTCAACGAGTTGCTACCCACGGGAATCGGCAGCTATGAGCGCCTCAGCAATCAGTCGCACATGACGGGTATCGCAGTGGATGTGGCGGCAGTGGCGTGATACTCGCATGATCGTTTCTCCGCTCCTCGAGCGGGTCTTCGTGCGTAGTCGTCTGCACACCAGCCTCACACAAGGAATCCGGCCGCCTCCACCCGGGACCAAACCGGTGCGTGGTGCACCTTGTTGACGTCCAGCCGTCAACTGGGGCGAGGGAAACCATCCAGCCGGGGGAAAACGGTACGGTCCCGGGATTGGACAGCCACGATACCGGGATTGGAGATACCGGGATTGGACAGCCAGGAAATGACGCCAGCACGCTCCTGTGCGACGCAGGATCGTGCGTCGAAACATGGCCAGGGTGGCTGACTCCCGGTCGAGGTCCGCGACGGGACCGCGTAGACGTAAAAGTGAAGCGGCTGCCAGGCAGCCTCCAACCCTCAACCGGCGAACACTTCTTTACCTGCTGCCCACACCGCCACCGGACGCGTCAGCGCCGAGAGATCCGAAAGCACGTCGCCATCAACAACGAGGATATCGGCACGCATTCCTTCTCGAATTGCACCGGTATCGGTCAGCCCGAGGGCAAGAGCGGCATCCGTTGTGGCGCTGCGTAGAACATGTTCCGGGTTGAGTTCGGCGATAGCCGCGAATACCCCAAGGGCATACGGCAGTTCATGGTGATAGACCCCAGGTATTCCTGCATCCGTTGACGCGACGAACGGGATGCCCTTGCCGAGCATCGCCCGATACGCTGCACGCACGCGGTTGAGTACGGCACCGGTGTGACTGTCCAGCATGCGTTGCCAACCCTTGTTGACCGTCGGTGATACCCAAACGCCATTGGCCAGAATCAGGTCAGCGATCTCGGCCTGGAAGTCGGACGCCCATCCATCCGGACCTACCCAGGAGCAGTGCTCGATGGTGCGTACACCGGCTCGCGCCGCTACTTCGATGCCCGCCGTACCATGGCAATGCGCGGCGACATGCAGATCGTGTTCCCTGGCCGCTTCGACGATGGCCGACACCGTATCCACGTCAAACTGCGCTTGTAGCGGATCAGATCCGCGGGTCAATCGACCACCCGTCGCCATGACCTTGATCAGATCCACGCCGTGTCTCACCTGACGCTCGAGTACTGCCAGTGCCTGGGCCTTATCTTCCGCCACACCGCCCCAGAAGTGACAATGCCCCTGAGGACAGGTAATCGGCTGACCGGAACAGATCAATCGAGGACCCAATGTCTCGCCACGGGCTATGGCATCCCGCAACGCCAGTTCCATCCAGCGTCCACCACCCAGATCGCGGGCACTGGTGATGCCGGCACGCACCATGGCGAGAGCTCTCTCAGCCATTCGCGGGTACTCTCCAGCATCGCTCGCTTCTGGCGCGGATTTGTTATCGGGATTGAGCTCGAGGTGTATGTGCGCATCGATCAGCCCAGGTAGCAAGGTGGCTCCACTGTACGAACGCGCAGCAGCACTTCGGCCTCGCTCTCCCCGATGCAGATCGGCCCACTGTCCGACACCTGCAATGCGATCGCCTTCCACCAGCACAGTGTCTGCCTCGAGCAGCCGAACACCGTCGAACACGCGAACATCCCTGATCAGCAGCATCGGACAGGCACTCCTTCAGATTGGTTCAGGCCGCCAACGTTTCCGTCGACGAGCCAGGAAAGCCTAGCGGCTGTCCTCCTGTTTGGACACCCACTCCGGCCAGTTTGGACACCCACCCGAGGGGCTCCAGGACACATTCGACAGCGGCGCTTGACCCCTCCCCGAGGTGAAACTGGGCTTCTGGCGGCTTCCGAAGTTACCGCCCTGGCACCCCGCCAGCGATTCTGTCCCGAGACGAAAAGGCATGGACCTGATGAACCGCCAGGATCGTCGCGCCCTGAATCGCAGCAGGCCCATTTATCGGCCACGCCGACCAAGCTACATGCTCACACGGCAGCGGGAGATGCGCCATTGCGACGTGATCTTCCCGCATACGATCCTGATCGGCATGGGATACCCACGCAGTCATACTGTTATCGCCGGCGAACCAGGCTTCTACCATTGTCACTCCCGCTGTGTCCGCCGTTCGTGGCTTTGTGGCAATGATCCCGTGACCGGCAAGAACTTCGACCACCGCCGTACCTGGATCGAACAGCGACTTCTGGATCTGGCCAACTCCTTTGCTGTCGCGCTCTATGCTTGGGCGGTAATGGACAATCATTGTCACGTCATCCTGGCTGTCGATCCCCGATTGCCGAGGCAATGGTCCGACGAAGACGTCGCGAGCCGCTGGAGCCGACTTTGCGCATCTCATCGCAAAGGCTTCCCCGATCCGGAAAGCAGGAGCCGCCAGCAACGGGAAGCGGAGCTTCTCGGCAATCCCGAACGGCTTGAAACGATTCGCCAGCGTCTTGGATGCGTGAGCTGGTTCAATCGTTATCTCAAGGAAGCCATAGCGCGGGAAGCAAACGCCGAAGATGGCTGCTCGGGACACTTCTGGGATAGTCGATTCGGCTGTCAGGTCCTTCTGGACGAGCGAGCCATACTTACCTGCATGGCCTACGTTGACCTTAACCCGATTCGCGCCGGAGCTGCCATCAGCCTCGCTGACAGTCGGTTCACCTCGATCCAACATCGACTCGAGGCACTCGGGGAAAACGCAATCGACCCTGACGAGCAACTCGGACCGGTAGCAGGCTCTGCTGGCATCCCGGGACCGGAAATCACCCTTCGTAGCTATATCGAACTTGTTGATTGGACGGGCCGACAACACCGGGAAGGCAAGCGCGGCGCAATCGATTCTGACAGTCCTCACGTACTGGCACGACTACGGGCACCTCCGGATACCTGGGTGACCCTGACCACAAACCTGTTCAGCTTCTTTCGGGTCGCTGTCGGAAGTCGATCAAGGCTCAACGCATTTGCGAGGCGTTTGTCCCGGTCCCGCATACGAGGTATGCGAGTTGCGTGGTAACAAGACAAACGATCAAGGGCAACTCGCGCCAGCACGGACGTGGTCTGCAAAGCCCGTGATGGAGCCAACAGTGCGACGAGCAGAAAAGCAGACGAGCCGACGAGCCGACGAGCGTCACAACACACCGAGCAGAACTTCCGGGCTCGCGCGGTGTGCAAGACAAGCCATTGTCATCTCGCCCCGCCGTTGCCATTTCGCAACACAGCCGTACATACATACCAGTCGACCGACTGGATCAGGTGTCTGCACCAAACGTAGCCGCGGGCCGGATATAGGGGGAACCCGAGGTCGGACCAGCTCCCCGACACTGGAATCCGCCACTGGCATGGCGGGTAAACTCTGGTAGAAAGTGCATGTCCAGCAAGGAAGAAAGTGCGTGTCCAGCTGCACCCCTCCAGCAAGGAAGAAAGTGCCTGTCCAGCTACACCCTCCCCAGCTGCACCCCAGCGACACCCTGAACAAAGGTCACTGTCGAACCACCAAAATGGCAAGGAGACGGCGTGGAACTAACGACCACTGAATTGCGCCGAACCGTCGCCCCGGAGCGTCTCGGTTTCGAAACGACACAAACGGTGCCGCCAACCCGCGATTCCATTGAACAGGCGCGTGCTCGTGATGCCATCAACTTTGCCATGGGCATGGCGTTTCCAGGTTACAACCTCTACGCCCTCGGCTCACCGCAAACTGATATGCAGACGGTGGTGACCAGTCGGCTGCGTACCCTTGCAGAGGATCGACGCCCGCCATCCGACTGGGCGTACCTGCGAAACTTCGACGAGCCCGCCCAACCGTTGTATCTGGAGTTACCCGCCGCTGACGGCCGGCGCTTTCGCCAACGCATGCAGGAAGCCATTGGCAGCATTCGCGACCTGCTTCCAGGCGCCTTCTCGTCAGAGGAGTTTCGCCGCCAGTCCCAGGAGCTAGCCAGCTCGTTCAGGGAAACCCAGAGCCAGGACATGAGTGCGCTGGAGGCACAGGCCCGGGAAATGGGTTTGACGCTGTTGCCCACCCCGAACGGCTTCGTTTTTGCCCCGGTAAAGGAAGGCAAAGTCATGGAGCAGGAAGCGTTCATGGCACTGGACGAAAACGAACGCAACCGTATTCAGGAAGCGATTCGCACAATGACGCAGCGCCTGGTGGAGCGGCTGCAGCATTATCCCGAACACGAACATCAACTTATTGAACGCCAACGGGAGCTGCAGCGCGCTACCGCGGAAGGTGTGATTCGCCACGCGCTGGTTCGACTGCGTACCCTCTATCAGGATCGTGATCGCGCGATGAACTGGCTGGCGGCCGTCGAGAAAGATCTCCTGGTCAATATCGATCGCATACTCGCGGCAGCGCAACCGGCGCAGTCTCCAATGCCGATGATGGGCGATCCCGAATCCTGGTTCGACCGCTACAAGGTGAATGTGATCGTCGATCACACGGATTTGACCGGCGCACCGGTGCTGTACGAAAGCAACCCCAGCCTCGACAACCTCATTGGCAGCCTTGAGCAACGATTCGAATTCGGCATGCCAGTGACCGACACCAATCTCATCCGGGCCGGCGCGCTTCACCGCGCAAATGGGGGTTATCTCGTGCTGGACGCTGAACGCGTTCTGACCAAACCGTTCGCCTGGGAAGCCCTGAAACGGGCTCTCACGGATCGAGCCATTCGTGTCGAGTCCGTTGGAAAACTGCTCAGCCTCACCTACTCGGTTTCATTGGAACCGGAGGCCATACCCCTGGACGTCAAGGTGGTGCTTCTCGGTTCCCGTTACCTGTATCACGTGCTCCGCGCCTACGACAACGATTTCGACACGCTGTTCAAGGTCGTGGCGGACTTTGACGACCACGTGGATTGGTCAGAGGACGCCCTGCACGCCTATGCCGGTCTCATCGCACATATCGTCACCGACCGCAGTCTCCGTCACCTGACCGCCAATGCGGTCGCCCGCGTCATCGAACACGCCAGCCGGCTGGTGGAGGATCAGGAGCAGATATCCACACACGTCACCGACATCCGCGATCTGTTGCAGGAGGCGGACTACATGGCTCAGGCCGCGCATGCCCGGCTGGTCGATCGCGTGCATGTCCAACAAGCCATCGAGCAGCGAATCTACCGTCTGGACCGGTTTCGCGAGCTCGTGCGGGAAAACATCGCCAAGGGCATCATCCGGGTGGAAACACGCGGTGCCGCGGTTGGCCAGATCAACGGGCTGAGTGTCGTCAGCATCGGCCACGTGCAGTTCGGGCAACCATCACGCATCACCGCTACCGCACGTCTGGGCCGCGGCGAACTCATCGACATCGAACGCGAATCGCATCTCGGCGGCAACATCCACTCCAAGGCCGTGATGATCGTGTCCTCATACATCGGCTCCCGTTACGCAAGAGACTACCCGCTCTCGTTGCACGCCACGCTGGTGTTCGAACAGTCCTACGGAGGCGTCGAAGGTGACAGCGCGTCCGTGGCGGAGGTATGCGCACTGCTCTCCGCGATGATCGACCGGCCCGTTCGTCAGTCGCTGGCCATCACCGGCTCGATGGACCAGCACGGTCTGGCGCAAGCCATTGGCGGCGTGAACGAAAAGATTGAAGGATTCTTTGACGTCTGCCAGACACAAGGACTATCGGGTGACCAGGGTGTCATCATCCCTGCGGCCAATCGCCAGCACCTGATGCTTCGGGAAGATGTTGTAGCCGCCGTGGAGGCAGGCCAGTTCCATCTGTACACGATGACCAGCGTCGACGATGCCATCGC
Organism: Pseudomonadales bacterium; assembly: GCA_024234635.1. Lineage (GTDB taxonomy): Bacteria > Pseudomonadota > Gammaproteobacteria > Pseudomonadales > Azotimanducaceae > SYFY01. The sequence continues at coordinate 105,490 of JACKNX010000005.1, forward strand.
CCTGCTCTTCGCAGCCGAGGGCGAAAAATCAACGGATCCGACTGCAATACACGACGCTGTAAGCGAACGTGTCATCGAACTCCACAGTCTGGCGAAGAAACATGCCGGCCGCGATGGAACCGGCAACGAGGTCGCGGACAAGACCACACCACCCGGTGCACCATGATGGAAAAAACCACACGCGTACTCTACATGCTGGACTGCGGCTCACTGGACGTGGAAGCCCTGCGCCTGGTCGCCCCGTTGTCCGGCGATGGCAACGTTGAGCTGACAGGTCTGTATATTGAAGACGAGGATCTGCTCAATGCCATGCAGATCCCCGGCCTCACCGAGGTGAAGCTGCTCGGTCAAGGTGTAGCCACCGTCAACCCGAGCCGGCTGCGTGACGAACTTCATGCCCATGCAAGAGCGTTACGCGAATCGTTTGAGACTTCTGCCAATCGGCTGAATGTCCGCCACGTCTTTCACCAGATGCAAGGGCGCGTGGTTGAAGTGATGGTGCGCGAGGCCGGGGCCTCCGATCTGGTCGTGGTCAGCCGCCCGCTGCGTTCGGTGGGGCTGCGCGCCCGTCGAGCCCTGCAGTTTCAGCCTCTCGTACGCGCCAAGGGCAACGTGCTGTTTGTCAACGAACCCTGGTCCTCGGGAACCAGTATCGTGGCGTTGTGTGAAAGTGAAACCGGTGCCTGCGGACGCGCACTGATCACTGCGCGCAGGATCGCGGATGCCGAAGGCATTCACCTGATCGCCGCCGTGCGCACCCCAATCAAGCCGGCAGGTGTCGACAAGGTGATCCACGTAACAGACTGGACCGAGGATGGGATTGCTCGCTTGTGTGCTGCGGAAGACGCACGGTTGCTGGTCATGTCGGAATTCGAGTCGCTGGACTGGCAGTCGCTGTTGCTTGCGCTCTCCGATCGGCTGCCCTGTTCCCTGCTTCGCCTCGATACATGAACGATCAGCGGCGGCGAATCGTCATATGCGGGGCAGCGGGAAGAGATTTTCACGATTTCAATCGGCTCTATCGCGGTCGCACGGATTGCCACGTCGTCGCGTTTACGGCCACGCAGATTCCCGGAGTCGACTCGAGGACGTACCCACCCAGCCTGTGCGGACCAGACTATCCCGATGGCATACCTATTCTCCCGGAGGCTGAACTCGAAACTATCTGCACGCGATTTGGGGTGAATGAGGTCGTATTCGCCTACAGCGACGTACCGCATGCTCATGTCATGCAAGTGGGATCACGGGCGCTCGCCGCAGGCGCCACCTTCTCGCTTCCCGGTCCGCGCGAAACCATGCTCGCGAGCAATCGCCCTGTGATAAGCGTCTGCGCCGTACGCACGGGTTGCGGAAAATCACAGGTAGCCCGATACCTCACCGGGACGCTCGCCGCACGCGGCATGCGACCTGCAGCCATCCGTCATCCGATGCCCTACGGCTACCTCGAGCGACAGGCCGTACAGCGTTTCGCAAGCAGCCAGGATCTCATCGACGCCGGCTGCACGCTGGAAGAACGCGAGGAGTACGAACCACACATCGACGCTGGCGGCGTCGTCTTCGCCGGCGTGGATTACGAGCAGATCCTGCGTGCTGCTGAACTGGAGGCTGACCTCATCGTATGGGATGGCGGCAACAACGACTTCGCCTTCATCACACCCGACCTGTCGCTGGTGGTCGTGGACGCGCTGCGCCCGGAGCAGTTGGACACCCACCACCCGGGCACGGCCGTGCTCCGCATGGCGGACGTTGTCATCATCAACAAGGTCCGGGTCGCGAGCAGCGAACAGCTCACCACCGTACACCGCGGGCTGGATCGCATCGTTCCGGACGTGCCCCGGGTGGAGGCAGCCTCCCCGGTAACGCTGGACGCCGCCATTCCCCAGGGCAGTCGGGTACTCGTCGTGGAAGACGGGCCGACCATCACTCACGGCGGCATGCCTGATGGTGCTGGATATCGCGCTGTCCGCGCACTGCCGGGACTGACGATTGTCGATCCGCGCCCCTTCGCTACCCCGGCCATCCAGGCGGTGTACGCGCAGTACCCGCATATCGGTCCCGTGCTGCCTGCCGTCGGCTACAACGTGGAACAACTCGATGCGCTGCGCGCCACGATCGACGCGGCGCGACCCGACATCGTGGTTGCCGGCACACCCATCAACTTCGCCCGCGATCTCGACCTTGCCTGCCCGGTAGTCCGAGCGCGTTACCGCTACGCGGACGCCGGGGAACCGGGACTAATGACGCACATCAATCGTTTTCTGGCGGACAGGAAAATCTGATGCACCGCGGAATACTCGCGCTGGCGCTTGGCGGCAACGCGCTTTCACCTGCCGATGCGCAAGGCTACGCCATCGAACGAGATCGCATTGCCTTCACCGGTAATACCTTGCGACGTCTCGCGCATACGGGCTGGCGCCTGTTGATCGTGCATGGCAACGGCCCCCAGGTAGGCCGTCTGCTGGACGCGGATGCGCAGGCGGAAAATCTGGACATACACACGGCCCAGACGCAGGGCGAACTGGGCTACCTGCTCGCGCGCGAGCTCGCCGGAAGCGTGAGCCTGGTGACTCGAGTGCATGTCCATGGCTCGGAGACTCGGATGCCTGTCCATCAGGCAGCCCCTGTCCATCAGGCAGCCCTCCATCAGGCAGCCCAAGCGGGAGATCGAGTGCCTGTCCAGGAAGCGCAAACAGTGATGTCCCGGTCCGCGCCGGCGCCGGCAGTGAAAGCCATCGGCCCGCTGCTGGCGCAACCCCCGGCCGGCGTGGCATCAATCCCCTATCGGACGGGCTGGCGGCAGGTGGTGCCGTCTCCCCTGCCGCACGCCGTCATCGAATTGCCGGCTATCCGCCGTCTGCTGACCACGCACCATGTGATCGCCGGCGGTGGTGGTGGCATTCCGCTGGACTGCAACAACACACCGGTCAACGGCGTAGTGGACAAGGACCGGGTCGCTGCGCTGCTGGCCATTGCAGTTGGCGCAACCCGGCTGGTATTCGCGACGGACGTCGATGGACTGTTCACCGGCTTCGACACCCCACACGCGAGGCTTGTGCCAACGCTCTCGTTGCAGGCAGGCGAGGATATGCTCGCCGCGGGTGAAGCCAGCGCCGGCTCGATGGGCCCCAAGCTGGAAAGCGCCCTGCAATTTGCCCGGCAAACCGGACGCGAGGCGTTGATCTGCCGATGGGACGCACTGGAAAATGCACTGTCCGGCGCGGCCGGAACACGCATTACGGGCTGAACAGCGTACTCGCCGGACGGCTAGCGCGTCGCCGGTAACCGCCAGGCCATCACGACATCGCCGCGTGGCAAACCGAGTCCTCCATGACCGCCCACCGCCACCACCACGTACTGCACGCCATCCACCTGGTAGGTTGTCGGCGTTGCATTGGCTGAGGTTGGCAGCTCCGCGCGCCAGAGTTCGCGGCCATCATCCACGGCATAGGCGCGAAACACGAACTCGCCGGCAGCGCCGATGAAGATCAGACCACTGGCGGTCACCAGTGGGCCGCCGATACCGGGAACGCCCCATGCAAAATTGGGTACCACGGCAGGCGCCAGGTCACGCACGGTGCCGAGCGGCACATCCCACAGAATTTTTGCCGCCGTGAGGTCCACGGCCACCAGCTTCCCCCAAGGGGGCGGCGTACAGGGTAATCCGAGCGGCGACAGGAACAGCCTGCGCGCCATGGCATACGGCGTCCCCGCCTGCCGCGCGACCTCCCAATCCTCGAGTTCGCCACTGTCCATCAGGTCGTCGAGCTCATCTCTCGGGATGAGCCGCACCAGCCCGGGCCCCTGAATGACGTTGACCACTGCCACCTGACGCCCGGCATCCACCGCCACACCACCCCAGTTCACACCACCAGCCCACCCGGGATTGAGAATGGAGCCTTTGATCGACGGCGGCGTGAACAGGCCTTCCGATCGGTATTCCCGAAGAATCCTGCGGCATGCCCACTTGTCGAACAACACGATTCCGAACGCATCATCCGGTGTCAGTCGACGTTGATCCGCCACCGCAGGCAACCGCGAGAATGGCTGTGTGGGAGACAGCACTTCGCCCGGTACGTCGGACGCCGGCACCGGTCGCTCCTCCATGCCGTGGAGCGGTTCCCCATTGTCCCGCCGAAAGGTGAAGAGCATGCCGGTCTTCGTGCCCACGAGCACCGCGGGCACCCGCGCCCCGTCGCGCACGATTTCCGTGAGCACGGGCTGCGCCGGTACGTCGTAGTCCCACACGTCGTGGTGCACGAGCTGCTGATGCCAGGCAACCCTGCCCGTGCGCGCCTCGAGCGCAACGATGGAGTTGGCATACCGGTTGTCGCCCGGTCGCATACCGCCATAGAAATCCGGACTCGGCGAAGAAGTGGGTACGAACACCAGACCAAGCGCCGCATCAACTGACAGGGGCGCCCACGCATTGGCCGCGCCGGTGCGCCGTGCGCCTTCCACGGACCAGCTTGCATACGCAGGGTCATCGGCACGACGCGGAACGGGGTCGAAACGCCAGACTTCCCGGCCCGTACGCGCATCGAGCGCCCGCACCACACCGCGCTCCAGTGCCACCGCCCGGTTGTCGCCCACGGCTGAGCCGACGATAACCATGGATTCGAACACAACCGGTGGCGACGTCACGCCATATTCTCCGGGTTCGAGTTGCACGTCGCTCTCGGGAGGCAGGGCGCTCGCCCGCAGATCAACCCGCCCATCCACACCAAACGCGGGACACGGCTCGCCAGTGGACGCGTCCAGCGCCACCAGCACACCCACGCGGGTAGGCAGAAACACGGTATCGGCGCAGGCAACGCCCACCCGGCCGTCGGGATCATGCCAAAGGGTTACACCCCGTGAGGCGTGTTCCGAGTACCAGATGTCGCGCGGAATCTGCGCGTCAAAGCGCCAGCGCTCTTTCCCGGTCGTCGCGTCGAGGGCAATGGCCAGCCCACCGCTGGTACTGACATACAGCACGCCATCGCGGTAGACGGGCGTGGCCTGGAAACTGTACTCGCGATTGCGAAACCCCTCGCCCAGATCACCGCTGTGATAGCGCCATGCCGGCTCAAGGGAGTGTACGTTTTCCGGCGTGATATCCGTCAGTGGCGAATACTTCTGCCCGCCATCCATGCCATAGCGGGATGGGTCCGCGTGACCCGGGTGCCACGGCACCACCAGCAGCCAGACGAGAGCAACCAGGATGCGCGTCCGCCTCACAGCTGGACGAACGCGAAGACGCATCAGTCAACCGCTCGACTGGCGGCCGTGCGGAAACCGGAGTAGCGGGGTTGATCAATCGCCACCTGGTTGACCACCGTCTGCCGGAGATGCTCAATGAGCGCCGCGTCGTGCAGCGGCAGGCTCCCGTTACGGATCGCCTCCACCAGGGCGGTGCGCAAGGCCTTCACATCACCGTCTCCGCCAACCAGCGCCTTGAGGCGGGCCTTTTCTTCCGCCCGGTGCTGCGGTCCGACAGCCAGATCACGCAACACGATGTCCAGCGAGTTGCCGGCCACCCGCGCCAGGAAGTTGGTACGCCCCTGTGTTGCCGCCATGACGTCCTTGTGCAGGAAGTCGCGCACGCTAACCAGAAGCTCATCCAGGCGCGGCATGTCACCGTCGTCATCCGGACGCGGCGCAAGCAGCCGCACCGGTCCGGGAATGAGCAGGTTGACGCAATCGACCTGGCACTCCGATGAACGGCGGCCGATGCCGGGCCGCTCCACTGTCTTGTCAGGCCCGCTCCGGTAGTGTTCGGCCATGCCAAGACAGCCCGTTGCCCACCAGAAGGATCCGAAGACCTCCCAGAAGCGCACACGTTCGGGATCTACCGGTGTGCCACTCACGCTCTCGTAGCCCGCGAACAGATCCGCATATTCACCAAAACCGCCCACGGGCAGTTCTGTGCGTCCAAAGCGCCAGGAGTTTGTGCAGATCCAGCCGAGATCCCGCATCGGGTCACCGATATGCGCCACTTCCCAGTCCAGTACCGCGACGATGCCGTTCTGGTCGAACATGATGTTGCCGTTGCGGAAATCGTTGTGCACCAGCGCAGGCGTCACATCCTTCGGCAGGTTCGCCAGCAACCACTTGCCGGCGTAGTCGATCATGGGCTGCGGCGTGCCCAGCAGCTTGTAGCGATCCCACGTCTGATGCACGAACTCTTCGGCTGTGAGCCGCCCAAGCCGCGAGGACAGGCCGGATGCCTCGAGGTCCACCGCGTGAATGCGCGCCAGCGCCTGTCCACACAGGTACGCGAGTTTCGGACGGATGGCGTCGAAGTCCGGCGAACGTACGATGCGCGCACCCAGCGCCTCGCCTTCGAGCCACTCCATGAGGAAGCCGTCACCCAGCCCGTCGTCGTCCGTGAGGACGTGACGCACCTCGGGTTCCGGCACTCCGGCTTCCCGAGCCACGCGCATCAGCAGCGCCTCGGTGGCCAGCCCGGGATGCTGTGCCACTGTTTCCACCTTCACGCCCCCAGGCGCTCGACGCATGCAGAGCTTGCGATCACCGTCCTCCGTGCGGATGACGATGCGATAGGTTTCCTGGCTGGCGCCGCCTGACAACCGCTCGCACGAGACGAGACCGCGGTATTCCGCGATCTCCCTCGCCAGCACGGCCTCTAGCCGCGACTGGAACTCACTCATGGCCCTATTCCTTCACGCCTTTCGGAGCGCGCTGCTTCATGAAGCCGAACATGTAGCCCGCGACGCGGCGCATCTGGATTTCTTCGGCGCCTTCGGTGATTCGATAGCGGCGATGGTGACGGTAGATGTGCTCGAACGGCTTGTGCCGGGAGTAACCCATGCCGCCGTGCACCTGCATGGCACGATCCGCGGCTTCGCAGCACAGCCGGTTTGCCCAGTAGTTGCACATCGACACCTTGTCAGACACCGAAAAGGCGCCATAGGTATCCATCTGCCACGCGGTCTTGTGAATGAGCGCGCGCAGCATGTCGCATTGGGTCTGCAGTTCCACCAGCGGAAACTGGATGCCCTGGTTGCTCGCCAGTGCTTTGCCGAATGGTTTGCGGTGTTTTGCGTATTCAACAGATTCATTCACGCAGAATTGCGCCGCTCCAAGGCTGGATGCCGCCTGTCGAATACGGTTCTCGTTGAAGAAGTGCTGAACGATCTGCAGGCCCCGGCCTTCGCCGCCGAAAATGGACGAATGCGGCACACGCACATCTTTCAGGGAGACACGCCCGTGGTCGGTGGGCATGTTGAAGGTCCAAAGCATCTCCTCGACCTTGAAGCCTTCGGCCTTGGTTGGCACCAGGAACGCCGTGATGCCATCACCGTCACCCGCCTTCCCGCTGGTACGCGCCATGATCAGGTCGTACTGCGCCTTGTGGATACCGGTGTTCCAGGTCTTCGCGCCGTTGATCACCCACTCATCGCCTTCCTTGTAGGCGTTGGTTTCCATGTGCGTGGCGTCGGAGCCGTGATCGGGTTCGGTAATGCCGAAAGCGAAACCACGCCGGCCTTCCGCCAGGTCCTCGATCCACTCGGCCTTCTGCTCGTCCGTGCCGTAGATGATCATCAGCATGAGGCCAACGTTGTTGCCAACGATGGAGTGTTCGTTCTGCAGGTCGTTGTGCAGGCCGAGTCCCTTCGCGGCCAGGTGCTCGCGGATGATCGCCATGTCCAGGTTGCCGCCTGCCTTGCCGCCGTATTCCACGGGCTGGGCATACCGGTAGTGACCGGCCTTGTCGGCAATGCGCTTCGCCCGGAACAGCAGTTGCTCCCACTCCTCGTTCGGCAGACCGCCGCGCTCCCAGTCGGTGCGGGCATCTTCCCGTCGATGGTCGAAGAAGCGGATGTTGTCGTCCGCCTGCTCGATGGGCTTGATCTCGCGCTCGATGAAGTCGTCGAGTTCTTTCAGGTAGTTGACCAGGCGTTCCGGAATATCGAAGTTCATTCTCTTCCCCCGTGGATTGTGAGTCGGATGATAACAGGCCGACAGCGACGACAAGCAGACTACGACGCGCGTCAGAAAGGCAAAGACTATAACGCGTTTCGACTTTCGTCACCCGGCGATACCGTTGACGGCTCGTCACCGGTGGACGGGGATGTGCGGGTCGGCCATGCGGCGCGCAGGTGCCCGCGAATACCTGCCGTGGCTTGCCCGGGCGCGGGATTCAGGTAACCCTTCCCCCTGCGTTCATAGTCTGAAGACCTCGCGGATGGCCATCACGGAGACGGGAAAGAAGCTTGCTTTCACCACGGCCGGCATCATCAGCCTGGGGCTTGGCATCATTGGTGCCGTGCTGCCGCTGCTGCCGACCACCCCCTTCCTGCTGCTGGCCGCCTTCTGCTTCACCCAGGGCTCCTCACGCCTGCACGGCTGGCTGATGAGCCACCCACGCCTCGGCCCGCCCATTCATGCGTGGCAACGGCATCGCGCGATCGGCAGGCCGGCCAAGTGGCTGGGCTCCCTGAGCATGGTCCTCGTACTGCTGTTCGGCCTGTGGTTCAACCTGCCCGCGTGGGTGCTGGGCATCCAGACACTGGCGCTGGCCGGCGTATCCCTGTTCCTGTGGACGCGTCCGGAGCCGCCCACCGAAGACGCCGGCTGATGCCACCCGGGCACGAAGCCCGGCAGCGCGATTGCGGGTGTCATACACCTGCTCTACCCTCCGGCGCCAACCGTTTTGCCAGGTGAGGAAATTACCGTGTTCGAACACCCCAATCGCCGTCGCATCTTCCTGATGCGCCACGCTGAAGCCGCCTATGTCGCGCAGGACGGCAACATAGCAGCGGACGAGAGGGTGGTGTCGCTAACCGAGCGCGGCCGCGCCCAGGCCGCCAAACAGGCGGAGGTGCTGGCGCCGGTACGGTTCGACAAAGTCATCACCTCCAACTTGCCACGCACGCAGGAGACCGCGCGCATTGCACTGGGCAATCGGTCACTGCCCATCGAATCCATCGCCGCGCTGGAAGAGGTGCGTCCCGGCTGGCAGAACGTCCAGGACGCACTCACGCCCGAGGCCCGGCGGGACTGGGTGGCCCTGGTCTCCAATCCGTGGGTGGAAGCGCACAACCCGGCCGCCCGCTTCCTGGGTGGCGAAACTTTCGGCGAATTCGAAGCGCGGATACTGCCCGCCTGGAACGCCGTGCTGGCCGACCGTTCGTGGACGACGCTGCTGGCGGTGCTGCACGGCGCCGTGAACCGGCTGCTCATTCACACCATGTTCCGCCTGCCCTGGGGCGAGATGGGCATCGAGCAGGACAACGCGTGCATCAACGTCATCGACGTGGACGACGAACCACGCCCTCGCGTCATCCTGCGCATGCTGAACTTCACCAACTACAACCCCGCGAAGGAAGGCTTGTGGCTGACCACCATGGAGGAAGCCGCGGAGCGCATTGCGAAGAAGATGCTGGACTGACGGCCCCCGTCAGAGCCGGCGCCCCAGCGCCGCGCCCGAGTGAATGGCGTTCATGATGCCATTGCGCCCCTGCACGTCGCCGGCCAGATGCACGCCATAGCGATTGCCCGGATTCAGCGTCGTCACGAGTTCCCGGTTGGGTTCGTTGAAGCTCACCACCACCACCGTGGCCGCGGGCAACCGACGCACGCGCGGTGTGTAGAGCACCCCGATCTCCACCGCGTCGCTGGTAATCGCTCGCAGATAGTGGCCGCCAATGAAATCGAAGTCGCTGCTCATCAACCGTTCGCGGGAGGCTTCCACCGTAACCGGCGGAAACGGCACGCTGGCGCCGATTCCTTCGAAGCGACTGACCATGGTGACGTGCACGCCCGCTTTCAACAGGGCATCACACGCGGAGATGGCTTCATACGAACCGGTATCGTCATACACCACGGCCGGCCCGCGGATCTTTACGGGCTCGCCATGGCCAAAGAGCTGCCAGGCGTTGACCACGTGCGGTAGATCGAAGCCGGGTACGGGAGCGCCAGGCGTGGACACCTGGAAGCCGTCGTAGCGCGGCGTGGTGCCGGTGGCAATGATCACTTCGTCGGGATCGATGGCTGCCACCACATCCGCGTCCACCGGCGAATTGAGATGCACTTCCACCGGTAGCGATTCGATCTCCTCGATGAGGAAGCTGACAATCGCCCCCACGTCCGCGCGATGCGGTGCGGCGGCGGCCACCGCCACCTGACCGCCCAGACGCTGCCCCGCTTCGTACAGCAATACCCGGTGACCGCGACGCGCGGCGGTACGTGCCGCTTCCAGCCCCGCTGGTCCGCCGCCGACGATCAGGATCGTCTTCGGCGTGGTGACCGTGTCCTCGGCCTCGAAGGTCAGAATCGTCTCCCGCGCCGCGGCCGGATTGACGACACATGACAGCGGATGCCCGCTCATGATCTGCCCGACGCAACCAATATTGGTGCCGATGCACGGCCGGATACGGTTTTCTTCGCCACGCCGCGCCTTGTTCACCAGCTCCGGATCCGCCAGCAGGGCGCGCACCATGGAGACCATGTCCGCCTGCCCGCTGGCAACGATGCTGCTGGCGTGATCCAGCGTGTTGATGCGCCCCACCACGATGGTGGGCTTGGTGACGCGCGGCGTGATCTTCGCGTTGGCGGCCATCTCCACGCCCAGCGGATCGTCCGTGGGCGCAATCAGCGTGTGGAAGCGCCAGTACGAACCCATGTGCAGCGACACATAGTCCACGCGATCGTTCAGCCGCGCGGCGATCTCCGCCACCTCCTCCGCGCCCAGCCCGCCGGGCACCTGGTCTTCGTTGGGCAGGCGCACACCCACCACGAAGTCCGCATCGTTTACTTCCGCGCGTATGGCGGCGAGCACTTCGTCCAGAAAGCGCATGCGGTTCTCAAGGGAACCACCATAGCGGTCAGTCCGGTGATTGAGCGCCGGCGACAGGAATTCGTGCAGGAGATAGCCGCTGGAGGCATGCACGTCCACGCCGTCCAGGCCGCCGTCACGACAACGCCGCGCCGCCTTTGCAAACGCGTCCACCACCTCGTCGATCTGCGCCTGCGTCATGGCGAACGGCACCACGCCCTGCATGTAGTTGGGCACTGCGCTGGCGGACCAGGCCTCCTCCGCCCTTGCCCCATAGCTGGCGCCGGGATGGTAGATCTGCTGGAACAGCACCGTGCCGTGCGCATGGATGCGCTGGCTGATGGCCCGGTAGTACGGCAGCACGTCGTCGGAATAGAGCGGCACCGACGACGGCGCCTTGCGATGCACGCTGGTGGCTTCCAGCGTGATCATGCCCACACCGCCGCGCGCCCTCGCTTCGTGGTAGGCAATGGCTGCCTCACCCGTCAGCAACGTGCCGTGCGCGCTGCGTACGATACGGTTGGGAATGCTGACGCCACCCACCTGGATGGGTTGGAACAGGTTCTCGTACATGATCGCGCCTCTCTCCCCTGGCTGCCGTTGGCGGAAATCATGACCCGGTTATCGCCGCTGCGCAAAGCAGCAGCGCCACAGGTCCCGCCCGCCCGTCAACGCCGCGAGGTCAGTGCATGCTCCTCGCCGCAGTAGGCGTGGTCGGACAACGTCTCCACTACCGGGCAACGCGCCACGACACGCGCCTCGCAGGCCGACACTGCCCGTTTCAGCACCCGACGCATTGCCTGCAGGCGGCGGATACGGCTGTCCACCTCCTCGAGGTGGCGCGCCGCCACGGCGTGCACGGCATCACAGTCCGTTCCCGGAGCATCCGCGAGGCCAAGGAGTTCCCGCACGCCGCTGAGCGGAAAGCCCAATTCGCCCGCATGGCGAAGAAAGCGCAGGCGGGCGACATCCGCCGGGGTGTATTCCCGTTGCCCGGATGCCGTCCTTCGTGGCGGCGGCAGGAGCCCCTGTGTTTCGTAGAAACGGATGGTGACCACCTTGACCCCCGTCTGCCCCGACAGTTCACCGATTCGCACCTGCCGCCTCCCGTTGTCAATTTCCGCTTGTCTCTATAGTAACTATAGGATGCAGGATGGCGCACACCAATCGCCAACCGGAGTTTCCTCATGCGTGCGCTTCTCCTCTACTACACCGGCTTCCTGATCCTGGTTTTCGTATGGCCAACGCTGCGGTTGTGGCAGCGAACAGGCATCAACGCCCTTGTCGTGACCTTCGGTGACGACCTGCACGGCTACGCGGGACGGGGGTTTCGTCTGCTGCTGGCTTGCGCCCTTCCCTTGCTTGGCGCGCATGGAGCATTGCCCGCCGGGGTCTTTGGTCCGCTGCCCTGGCTGGGCCATACCGCAATCAGCGTGACGGGCTGGTGCATGCTCCTGACCAGCATGCTCTGGATCGTGTGGGCGCAGGCCATCATGGGCAGGTCCTGGCGCATCGGCATCGACAATACCCATCCGGGCACTCTGGTGGCGCACGGTCCCTTCCGTATGAGCCGCAATCCCATTTTTCTTGGGCTTCGAATCAATCTGCTTGGCGTGTTTCTCGTGATTCCGGACGCCACAACGCTCTGCGTGTTCGTGGCGGCGGAAATCCTGCTCCAGGTGCAGGTGCGGCTGGAGGAACAGTATCTGGCTGCCCGCCACGGTGCGGCGTACGCTGACTACCGCGGTCGCGTCGCGAGATGGTTTGGTTGGGAGATGCGTGAATCCGCCTGAGCCATGGCCCGGCGACAGAACGGCAGAACCCGCTTACGGACGTCAGGTCAACCGGAACAGACCTGCCACCGTCCCGGGCGCGGTTCTGCCAGCGGACACGGGCTGCAACGCGACGTACTCCGGGAGTTACCTCGTCCGGCTTCTCACAAGTGCCGGCAGGGTTGGGACGGGATGCCTTGTCACCCGCAGGCGGCCAACGTCACCGCGAAACGAGGGCTTCCACCGTAATGCGGCCGGTTCACGACCCGGGTTCGAGTGCAGGTGGGTTGCTTTGTTTTCCGATCCGCCTGATGTCAGGGATGTGCAAGCGCGAATGTGTAGCCCACAACCTCAGCGACATCCGCCGGATGAAGCGATCGGTAGAGTGCATTCGCCGCATGGTTGTCCGGTTCCGTACCCAGCCACACCTCCTCGCAACCCGTCTCGCGGGCGATCGCGAGCAGCCTGTTCATCAGGGCGCCTCCAGCGCCTCGCTGGCGCTGATCCGCGCAGACATCCACTTCATCAACGTATAACCAGCGTTCGCCGCCGTACGGTTTGACTTCGATACGCGCCGACGCCATTCCCAGCAGCCGCCGCTGACCGTCCGCGTCATCGTGACAGGTAACGAACACCGTGCCCTGGAGGGAGAGATACCCGGCCAGGCTGTCGACATCGTACGCATCCATCGCATTGGCAGCGTCCCAGCAGGCGGAATTGATTTCGGCGACCAGTCGGGCAAGGTCGTCTTCAGGCCGAACCACAGTCACTATCATCCGGTGTCCCTCCCGTTCATCCGTCTGTACAGGGGCATCTCATCAAAGCTCGACCATCGTGCGGCCATCCGGCGGCTCCGTCTGATTGCGACTCGGCTTGCGCGCGCACGGATTGTAGGGAATGCCCCGCAGCGAGGATTCCAGACGCACGCCGTCGTAGGTGATCCATGCCACCGGCGTGAGTTCGATCACCACCCGGCCCGGCGTGTCCAGGCGTCGAATGAATTCGGCCTGGTCCTCCGGCGTCTTTCGCTGCCGGCGCGCCAGCGCCGGATAGAACCAGTCCCTGATCGCCTGGTCGTCATGTACCGAGGCCAGTGTCTTGGCGGTGGTGGTCAGGTCCCCGCCCAGCCAGGTGCCTTCGCTGGAGACGATGACCGAACTCTGCGGACGCTCCCGAAGCGCCCTGACGCGAACACGCTGGGGGGCGCAGGTCACCCAGAAGCGGTCGTCATGCCACACGAAACGGTGCATGACCCCAACCGGCCAGCCGTCGCGCGTGGTCCAGTTGACCACACACTCCGTCTGCGCGTTGTAGAGGTCAGCACGCTTGCCTGGATCGATGTCCACGCCTTTCACGTTCGAATAATTGTCACGCTGCGTCATCGTTCATGCCCCTCCGACCGGTTGGCCGGCCGATACGGCCCGGTACGGGCGGTAGCGCGATCATAGGATGCGAACGAATGCGTCTCAACGACGCCGCGCAAGCCTCTCCGGGCGCCCGGCGTCTGTTCCGCCGGCGCGCGCAGCGACTATTCCACCGTCACGCTCTTGGCCAGGTTCCGCGGCCGGTCGACGTCACATCCGCGTTCCAGCGCGGCGTAATAGGCCAGGAACTGCAGGGGTACCAGCATCAGGATCGGATCGAGCAGCGGATGGCTCCTGGGAACGGTGACCAGCGCATCCGCCTCGCCGATCGACGCCAGGTGTGAGATCGCTACCACCGGCCCGCGCCGCGCCTTGATCTCGGCAAGACTGGACAGGTTCTTCGCGAGCAGATCGTCGTCCGGCACGATCGCGAAGGTCGGCGTATCCGGATCCACCAGCGCCAGCGGTCCATGTTTGAGTTCCGACGCGGGATAGGCTTCGGCATGGATATAGGACACTTCCTTGAGCTTCAGCGCGCCTTCCCGAGCCAGGCCATACCCCGCGCCGCGACCAATGAAGTAGGCGCGGTTGTAGTGCGCGTAGCGCGCCGCGAGCCGCCTGAACTCATCCGCCCGGTCGAGCAGCCCCTGCACCTGGTCCGGTAACGCCTCCAGGGCGTCCAGCAGCCGCTCGCCCTCGGCCGGGGACACGTCGCGCATGCGACCAAGGAAAAGCGCAAGCAGTGCCAGCGCGGCCAGCGTATTGGTGAACGTTTTGGTGGACACCACCGCCACCTCGGGACCCGCATGGAGGTAGATGCCCGCGCCACACTGTCGCGCGATGGTGCTGCCTACGACGTTGACAATACCGAGCACGGTGCCGCCCTTGCGCTGGATCTCCTGCACCGCCGCCAGCGTGTCGAACGTTTCGCCGGACTGGCTCACGGCCAGGTACAGCGTGTCCGCTTCGATGATCGGGTTGCGGTAGCGGAACTCCGCGGCGGATTCGGCGTCAGCCGGCAGGCGCGTAAGCTGTTCGATCATGGCCGCACCGATGGTGGCGGAGAGATACGCGCTGCCGCAGCCCAGCAATTTGACGCGCCGAAACGCCATGAGTTGACGCGGCTCCAGATTGAGCCCGCCCAGCCGGGCCGTGCTGAACCGACGATCCAGCCGCCCTCTCAACACGCCACGCAACGCATCCGGCTGTTCGCTGATTTCCTTCAGCGTGAAATGCGCATGTGGCCCCTTGTCGCCGTCGCCGATCACCGCGGGCAACGTCGCTGCTTCGCGCTGTGTCACGTTGGCCGCCAGGTCCGAGATGTGGCATTCCCGCGCCGTCAGCCGCGCCACTTCACCGTCTTCGAGATAGATCACCTGACGCGTATGGGCGATGAGCGCCGCGGCGTCGGAGGCCACCAGCATCTCCCGCTCCCCCACGCCAATCAGCACCGGACTGCCATTTCGCGCAATGACAATTTCACCAGGGCAGTCACGATGCAGCACCGCCAGACCGTAGGTACCGACCACACCGCACAGAACATGCCGTACCGCAGCCAGCAGATCGCCGGCGAAGACATCGGCGATGAGGGCGGCCAGCACCTCGGAATCGGTGTCGGACGTGAAGACAGCACCCTTTGCGGCCAGTCCTGCCCTGAGTACCGCCGCGTTCTCGACAATACCGTTGTGTACGATGCTCACGGCGCCGCTGGCATCAAGATGCGGATGCGCATTGCGGTCACTGGGTTCGCCGTGCGTTGCCCAGCGCGTGTGCGCGATGCCGGCAGTCGCCGTATGCCGCTTCGGCAGCACGGCACGCAACTCACCCAGACGTCCGCGCTTCTTCACGACCTCCAGACGGCCCTTGCGCTGCAGCGCGATACCCGCGGAGTCGTACCCGCGGTATTCCAGCCTGCCCAGCCCCTCGACCAGGATCGGCATCGCCTGCCGTCCGCCCGTGTATCCGACGATTCCACACATGCCCGTTTACCCGTAAATCATGCGACGCAGCTGCCGCTCGGTGAGTGATGCCGCGGGAAACCGCCGGGATGCCACCTCGCTGACCAGCAGCGTGTAGATCTCGGCGTTTTTCAGTCCGCGCTGTTGCAGTTCCCGGTGCCGGCGCTGAACGAAGTCCTCGACGCCTTCGTTGAAGTGCGCCACCACGTCCTGGACCAGTCGCCGGCACTGGCCAGCGGGCAGACCCGAAACGCGGGTGAGGTAGTCGATGAGTTCGTCGTCGGCACCGGAAAACATGGCGGAACTCTGGCAGAAAACCGGAAATTACCCGCGAAATTTACCTGATATCGGGCAGAAAACCGGAAAAAAGGTCGGCACCCAGGAGGGTCGCGCTGCCAGCTCGGCAGCGCGACGCAGGGCTTTCAGGGCGTATACCAGATGGGCGACGTGTAGGCCCGATCCTGCAGGCTGCGCGGCGCCTCCGCCGGCAGTTCGACGCCGAAATATCGGGCATCGTAGGTCGACCATCGGGGTGTCGGAATTTCCAGCACGCGCGCGTAGTAGAACGCCCGTTGTCCGGCATCAAATTCCGGATCGCGCCACACGGCCGCCAGTTCCGCGGTACCGATGGTGTTCGTATAGCTGGCGGTGGCCACGTCCACGGTATTGCCAACCGGCGGCAGTTTGCCCGTGGCGGCATCGGGCCTGCGATCACCCGCCCAGGCGACGTCATAGACTTTTTCATGCAGTTCGCCGCGCGCATCCATCCACCCCTTGACGATCTGCACGCGATCGAGGTTGGCACCGTCCGGATCGCGGCTTGCCGCCACCAGGAACGCCGGCGCCTCGCCTCCCGGTGCGGCCGCAAGATCGCCGCCCATCGGCACACCCTTGCGATACGCCGTATCCAGCCAGGCGGCCTGATGGAGGTCGTCGTCGGTGTAACTGAAGCCGCCAAAGAAGCGCACCTGCAGACGCGATCCCGTGGTGGCATAGACCTCCTTGCGCTGCATCGCGTCGAAGATCGCTTCGCGCGTGTTCTCTTTCGCCCACACCGCGGCGAGCCCGGACGCCACCAGTTTCCAGTTGGGATCCAGCACATTGGCCATCAAGGTATTGAAGCGATTGTCCGAGGGCTCCGAATCGGGGAACTTGCCGAAGAAGTTGTCCTCATCCGCCGTGGACAGTGCATTGTGGCCATCGGTACTGCCGATGAGCCCGAACTTGAATGGATTGACGCCCAGTTTGCGCTCGTGTTTCAGCCCCTGCGCCAACACGCTGCGCGCATACTCGTACTTCAGCATCCACGGTTCGTTTTTCGCGGTGTGGGAGATGTTCATCGTGTCCCACGTTTCAAAGTCGGCGAACTCGTCACCCGGCGACAGCGAGGGGTGGGTTTCGCTGTCACCCTTCACCTGCGTCGCCTCGAACAGCGGCTCCCAGCGCGCGCTCAGCTCCGCGTAGGCGCGATTCAGCGGTTTTCCGTCCAGTGTCGTATCCGCGTACATAAGGCCGTTTGACAGGTTGCCGTTATGGCCGATGGCCAGCACCCGCCCCCCGGTTTTTGCTTCGTAGTCGGCAAGCGCCCGCCACAGGTCACGCGCGTCGATGCTGTCCTGCGCCGAAAACGGCGCCACCCGCGACGCCTTGTCCGCGCCGTCACGGAACATCACAACCCGGTGCAGATTGCTGCCGTTGAGCATCGCGGTCCACTCATAGCCGATGAATGCCGTAAACCGTCCCGGGTCGTTGAGTTCATCCGCGGTCAGTGCCACATCGCGCCAGATACGCAGGCGTGTGTCCTCTGGAAATGGCGGAAACGCCGCTTTGTCGCGAATGCTGCCGGTGAAGGCACCCATCATCTTCGCGGAGTCCAGCGCCGGCACGTAGTCCTTCCATGCTGCGCCTGCCTCGGTATTGGCCACCAGCGGGTCCCGCACGTTGTAGCGGTAGAAGCCGCCCAGATATTCCGCGTGGTCGGATACCACGAGGAAATCCAGTGGCCGGCGCAGTTTTACGCGCATGCCGTTGTGCGCCACTACCTCTTCACCCCGCGCAAACCGGAACGCGTCCGCGGGGGTGAGATTCATGTTGCCAAGCGAATAGGCATCTGCGGAATTGCGCGTGTGCAGGTGCGTGTCACCGAACAGTACGCGCGTTGGATAGTCATTTCCCACGGGCGGGGAATATTCGCCACTCTCCGCGGGCACGGCCAGCAGGCCGAGAACCACTCCGAACAGACAGTCCCGAAACGTCATGCTCACGCCTCCCGCTCCTCCACCCGGTAATCGAAATCGTGTCTGCTGATCGGCAGTTCACGGATGCGGTGCCCCGTGGCATCGAAGATGGCGTTCGCCACTGCCGGCGCGATGCCTGGCGTACCCGGCTCGCCACCGCCGCCCATGGGCGCCCCGCTATTGAGGATGTGTACCTCAATGACCGGCGCCTCGTCCATGCGTACCACGCGATAGTCGTGGAAGTTGCTCTGCAGCACCGCGCCATTGTCGATGCTGATTTCGCCGTACAACGCCGCCGTGAGGCCGTAGAGGATGCCGGACTCCATCTGCGCCGAAAGGCCATCCGGTGTCACCGCATAACCCGCATCCACCGCGCAGACCACGCGCTCCACCCTGGGCCGGTTGTTCACCATGGCCACTTCGGCAACGGTTGCGACGATGGAACCGAACGACTGCTGCAGCGCAATGCCTCGTCCGTGTCCCGGCTCCCGTGGACGCGTCCAGCCCGCTTTTCCGGCGGCGAGATCCAGCACCGCCAGGTGACGCGGCTTGTCAGCCAGAAGTTCCCGTCGCAGTTCGTATGGGTCGCGCCCCACGGCCGCGGCCACTTCATCGAAGAAGGCTTCGGTGAAGAAACCATGCTGCGAATGGTCGACGCTGCGCCATGGACCGAACGGCACGTGCGTCGGGCTGCTCGTGAAATGCACGAACCGGTTGGCCACCGCATAGGGAATGAGTGGCGCCTCCACGGGCTCGTGCTTGTCCACGAACTGGTTTTCCCAGGCCAGAATGCGACCGTCCGCAGCAATGCCCGCCCGGAATCGGGAGGTCACCGCGGGTCGGTAGTGATCGTGGCGTATGTCCTCCTCGCGGGACCAGATGAGTTTTACGGGAACACCGGCTTCACGGGCAATCAGCGCCGCCTGGATGGCAACGTCGTTCTGCGACCGCCGCCCGAATCCGCCGCCCATGTAGTGGTTGTGCACGCGTACCGTTTCCGGCGCGATACCCAGCGCCGCGGCGACGTCGTGCTTGGTGCCGAGCGGATTCTGCGAGCCAAGCCATACCTCACAGGCGCCATCACTGAGGGCAACGGTGGCGTTCATGGGCTCCATGCAGGCGTGCGCCAGAAAGGGCACGCGATACGTCGCCTCGACCACCCGCGCCGCATTCGCCAGCACGCCTCGCGCATCCCCCACCTGCTCGTCGCGCTCCTCCCGGCCGTCTTCCAACGCCTGGGCCATGGACGCATCAAACTGTTTGTACAACGCCTCGCTGGAACGCGAGTCAGCCTCCGTGGCGGACCATTGCGGCCGCAGGGAGGCAACAGCCTGTTGCGCCTGCCACCAGCCATCCGCCACCACGGCAACCGCATCCTTCAACGTCACCACGGCGTGCACGCCGGGCCGGCGCGACACCTCATCGGCATCCACCGACGTCAGCACCGCGCCGAATACCGGCGCGTTCACCACCGCCGCGTACTTCATGCCTTCGACAACCGCATCGATGCCGAACCTGGCGCTGCCATCGACCTTCGCCGGGATGTCGCGGCGGGGGACGCTGGTACCCATGATGCGGAATTCGTCCACGCGCTTGAGCGTTGGTTGTACCGGCGGCCGGCGGGCACCCGCGGCGGGCGCAAACTGGCCATAAGTCGCCTCCCTGCCGGTTGCCGGGTGCAACAGGCGACCGGCTGCCGCCACGACATCCTGGACAGGCACACCCCAGGCCTCCGCCGCGGCCTCGCGCAACATCTGTCGCGCGGCAGCGCCGGCGACGCGCATGCCTACGCGACCGGTGTTGCGCACACTGTTGCTACCACCGGTGATCTGCAGATGCATGGCCTTACCCACTTGCAGAAACAGGCCGTCGATCGTCGGGTCGAGGCTTTTCGGCACGCGCGTGTCACCCAGGATGTACCCACGACCCAGGGCATAGTTGGCGTAGGCATCCTCCGCCGGCGCTTCGCGGATCCGCACCATCGACCAGTCCGCATCCAGCTCATCCGCCAGCATCTGCGTCAGCGCCGTGTGCACCCCCTGCCCCATCTCCGAATGCGGGATGACCGCGGTAACCACGTTGTCGGGCCCGATCAACACCCAGTCGTTGACCATCGCCTCACCCTCGCCGGCCACCAGCGGCGCCAGCTCTCCCTGCCGCCGCCCCGGCCGGATGGCAACACCAACGGCAAACACGCCGCCTGCCAGCACCCCTGCGGTAATCAGTCCCCGCCGAGTCCACTTACCCATGCCGCTTCTCCCGCCGTGGTTCGTACACACCCACGGCCGGCTCCGACGCCGGCGCTTCAGTCGACCTCCCGGCAGCCTGCCGGATGGCGCGGCGGATGCGACCGTACATGCCACACCGGCACAGGTTGCCGCGCATCGCAGCGTCAATGGCGGCATCGTCCGGCGCGGGATTTTCCATGAGCAATGCCGCGGCAGACATCAGTTGACCGCTCTGGCAATAACCGCATTGCGGCACCTGCTGCTCGATCCACGCCTGCTGCAACGGATGCAGCCCCGCATCACTACCCAGCCCTTCGATGGTGGTGACGGCCTTGCCCGCGACCGATGCCACGGGGGTAACGCAGGATCGGACCGCCTTGCCGTCCACGTGCACCGTGCACGCGCCGCACTGGGCAACACCGCAGCCGAATTTGGTTCCCGTAAGGCCGAGGTTTTCCCGGATCGCCCACAGGAGCGGCATCTGCGGGTCCACATCCAGGCGTCTCACCTGGCCGTTGATCAAGAGTTCCATGCGGTGTCACCCGGTAACAGTGAAGCAGCAGTATATAGGGATCGGGACCAACCGCTTTCAGCCGCGGCACAAGCTCACCTGCTCGACGCTGTGTCCGCCCCGTGGCACGCTACGCCGGCAGCAAACGGGAGACAGGCAGCGTGCCAGTACTCGACAGGAACGGCGTCGCCATCCACTACGAAACCTACGGCACGGGACCGGCCATCCTGCTGACCCACGGCTATTCCGCCAGCACGGCGATGTGGCAGCCGAACATCGAAGCCCTGTCAGCGCACCACACCTTGATTCTCTGGGATATACGCGGGCATGGTCGATCGGCGGCGCCGGATGATCCCGCGCTGTACTCGCGGGAAGCGAGCGTTGCCGACATGGCGGCCCTGCTGGATCACCTCGGTGTCGACACCGCGATCATCGGCGGGCTCAGCCTGGGCGGTTACCTGTCACTGGCGTTCAACGTGGCCCACCCCGAACGGGTGCGCGCGCTCCTGATCTTCGACACGGGTCCGGGTTACCGCAACCCGGTCGCGCGCGAGCAGTGGAACCGCACGGCCATCCAGAGCGGGGAAACACACGGCAGCACCGGACTGCGCCTGGCGGCGCGGGGCATTCTCACGCAGAAGGACGCGGCCGTGCTCGACTCGCTCAGCGGTATCTCTGTACCAACACTGGTGCTTGCCGGGGAGAACGACACACCTTTCCTGAAAGCCACACAGGTGATGGGCGCGAAGATTCCTCACGCACGCACCTGCCTGATCGCCGACGCGGGCCACACGGCGAACAGCGACCAGCCCGACGCGTTCAATGCCGCGGTGTGCGATTTCCTGGCAGGCTGCTGAACAAATCAGCCTGCCAGGCGCCAGCGGTATCTGACCGAGCCGCGTGACTCAGGGAACTTCCGCACCCCAGCGTCGGAACAGCAGCCAGACGACCGGCGCGCAGACCAGCACCAGCATCGCTGCCAGCCACAACACCGTGCGGTTGTCCGCCTGCGTGGCCAGCCACCCCCCGCCCAGCGCACCGACCAGCGTGGCCATCTGACCAATTCCGCGCAGCCCCGCATCGACCTTGCCCCGCGCGCCCCTGGGCGCGAAGCGCTGGCGCAGCGTTCGTCCATGGATCATGGCGATGACAATACCCCCATCACCCACGATCTGATGCCCGGCAAGCAGCGCAATTCCCCACCAGCCGCCGTCCGGCGCCAGCGGCACCAGCACCGCGCCAAACCCGCCCAGCAACAGGCCAACGGACATGGACGTCTGGCTGCCCAGCAGTCGCCCGAGCGCCGGTGCCAGCCACGCGCCGACAAGCGAGCCAACGGCTCCGGTGGCAAATATCAACCCCTGCATCCCCGTGGCGATGGCCAGATCACGCGATACGAACAGCATGTACAACGCGCCGGTCATGCTGAAATTCAACGCCAGCAGCACATCGCTCACCGCCAGCGTTCGCAAGACCCCGGACGCGGCAACAAGGCGCAGACCATCCATATAGGCAGACTTTCCACCACGGCCGGCCGGTGTCGACTTCCGGGGTTGTCCTTCGACTTCCGGGAGGCGGCCGAGCAGCAACGCGGAAACAAGGAAGCTCACCGAATCCGTCAGCAGCGCGAACAAGGGCCCCAGCAGCTGGTAGATCCAGCCACCTGACGCGAACGCCGCGGATTCTGACATACTGCCGGCAGCGGACATCTGCGCATTGCGCGTCGTCAGCGCGTCGTCGGGTACGTTGTCGGCAATCCACGCGGAACGCGCCACCGAAAAGGCCATGGCCAGGACACCGTTCGCCGCGGCCTGCAACGCCAGCATCCAGAACCGCAGTTCGCCCGCCAGGAACAACAGGGCAATCGCGCCGATCAGCGCCGCGCGGACGAGGTCGGTGGTCACCATCACGCGTCGCCGGCTCGACCGGTCCACCAGCGCTCCAACCACCAGGCTGCCGGCGGCACCTGCCGCCACATCCGCCACCACCAGCCAGGCCATCTGCATGGCCGTGGCGTCGAGCGCAAGCGCAGCCACCCACGGCACGGCAAGCCGAGACAACATGGAACCAAAATTGGAGGTGGCCTCCGCGGCCAGAAGCCGGCGCATGCCGGCACTCACCCGCGATGGGCTCAGCACTTCCTGTGGATTGGACAAAATACCGGACTTACAGGTCAGAACATCGCGTAGCCGCCATCGATGAGAAAGGTCTCCGCCGTATGAAAGCTGCTCGCCTCACTCATGATGTAAATGGCTATGGCGGCAAAGTCCTCCGGTTGCCCCCAACGGCGCATCGGCATGCGCTTGAACACGTTTTCCACGAACTTCGGATTGCTGAAGGGCCCTTCCGTCATCTCCGTTACCGTCCAGCCCGGCAGAATGGTATGCGCCGTGACGTTGTAACGGGCGTACTCCACTGCCAGCGCCTTGATCATGGCCACGAGCCCGCCCTTGCTGGCCGCGTAGTGCTCGCCCCTCGCCTGACCCATCACCACCGCAAGACTTGCCGTGCCAACGAGCCTCCCGAAGGCATCACCGTTCTGCGCCCGTTCACGCATGTGACGAGCCGCCGCACGAAAGGTATAGAAAACGCCGCTCTGGTTGACCGCCATCAGTCGGTTCCACTCCTCCGTGGTCATCTGATCGAATGGTCCACCACGACCACCGACACCCGCATTGGCGAAACAGCCATCGACCCGTCCGTGAAATGCAAGCGATTCCGCGAACGTACGCTCAACCGCGGCTTCATCGGAGACATCACAGAGGAAGGCACTGACCTTCGTGCCGTAGGTGGTCAGCTCCTCCAGCGCCGCGGCGTTCTTTCGGGCGTTGGTACCCCAGATGCAGATATCGGCACCGGACTGAGCCATGCCGCGCGCCATGCCGAGTCCAATACCACCATTGCCCCCCGTGACCAGCGCCACCCTGCCGGAAAGATCAAACGGTGCGAATGCCATGACGAGACCCTTCAGTAAAACGGAAGGGGCGCACTATAGCGGAACTGGTGGAGAAAGCCGCCGGAACCGGGACAGGCAGACGCCGGCCGGAGCGGTTCAGGCGCTCGTCTTGACTGCCCGGTCGGCGGGCTTCAACAGCTCGTCGATGGGCTTGGGCTTTTCCACACCCCAGCCCTGCAGATAATCGATATTGATGGCGCAGGCGGCGTCCCGCGTGGCATCGTCGTGCACGTATTCGGCAACCGTGCGTTTGCCCATGAAATGACCGATTTCGTTCATCGAGCGCACGACGGCCAGATCGTTTTCGTCGTTCGCCATATTCTTCACGAAAGAGCCATCGATCTTGAGATAGTCAACGGGCAGTTGCCGGAGATAGCCGAAGGACGACATGCCCGCGCCAAAGTCATCCAGCGAGAAGCGACATCCCATGACCTTGATCTTGCGGATGAACTCCGTGGCCTGGAAAAGATTGCCGATTGCCGCCGTTTCGGTGATTTCGAAGCAGACCTTGTCCGGCGCGGCGTTGGACTGCTTGAACTGGTCCAGCACGAAACCGAGAAAGTCTTCCTGATTGACGGACTGCCCGGACAGGTTGATCGACAGGCCGGACAGCCCTTCCAGCGCCTCCGGATGCTGTCCCATCCAATCGAGCGTCCTGGCGACGATATGCCGATCCACCATCGGCATCTTGCCATAACGCTCCGCGGCTTCGATAAACTTGACCGGCGACCCACGTTTACCGTCGTCGTCCTCGACGGTGATGAGGATCTCGTAGTGTGGCAACAGGCTCCCACCCGGGTCGGCGGGCGCGATCAGTTGCGCATTGAGGTGTACGCGCCCCTGTTGCAGGTATCGCTCCACCTGACTGGCCAGATGCATCACCGCGCGCTGCTCCTGCATCGCAACGTCATCTTCGGTGTAGATGGAGACACGCCCACCCCCCTGCTCCTTGCCGGATCGGCAGGCGGATGCCAGGTTCTGCAGGGTGTTGCGCACGTTTTCCGTTGCCCGATCGATACCCACCACGCCAACCGTGACGGTGATGGCGCAACGCTGTCCCTTCCAGGCGAAGTCGAGAGCCCGCACGGCACGCTCGATCGATTCGGCCAGATCCGCCCCCTCGCCGACGCTGGTGTCATTGAGCACGACACCAAACTCGTCCACACCGATGCGGGCAATGAACGCATCGTGCCCGCTCATCTGCGACTCGATGAGGCGCGCAATCTGTTTCAATGCCGTATCACCGCCATCAAAACCGCAAGTGTCGTTCAGGATCCGGAAACGGTCGACATTCACCTGCAACACGCAGTGCGATACGTCGAGTTGCCGCGACAGCTCCAGCAATTTGTCCAGTTCCCGCTCGTAGGCTTTGCGATTGCCGAGCGCAGTGAGCTCGTCCTGACGTGAGCGGTCGGTCAGCCCCTTGTGAACGCGGTTCATCATGCGTTCGCTGACGCGTTGCAGCAGGGGCACCTCGTAACCTTCCAGAATCTGGGCATTGCCTTCGGTGAGCAGACGTGTGAAGTCTTCCAGGCTCAGCTCCCGATCCCACAGACCCCGACGATTAACGAACACGAACCGCTCACCGGCGCCGTCGACCCAGGCCAGGGTGGAAACCACATCCTCCGACCCATCCACCGCAAAGCGGACGTGCGTACCCAAATTCAGTACGCGCGTGCGACGCAGGTTTTCCAGCCAGGTCCGCCGCTGTCGCTCATCACCAACCGGCGGCATGGGATCAGCAGACGGCAGAACATCCTGCCAGGCGAACGAGCGTACGAGCGCACCTGCCTCGACCCAGGTGGCGTCGGCCGCCGGCATACCGTTTCGAAGTACGGTCGACACACGCTCGAGAACGCCCTCGGATACCGGGGCGCCGATACCGCGCAGGCCCTCCTCGACACTCTTCAGGAGAACGCTGACACTGCCTTCGTCAGCAGATACCGCACTCCCGTCCTGCAATTCGTCGCAACGTCTGAGGATGCGCTGGATGACGCGCAACTGCTGTTTCCACTCGATGGATCGCGTCCCGTGCTTGAGGGCGGTGTTCACCAGAAGATTGCGCCAGGCGGGATTCACCACATCGACCAGCACTGTCGGCACCTGACGATTCTCGAGCAGCTCGGCCAGGCGCTTCAGCACCAGCTGCCGTGCGCGCTTGAGACGGGACCGGCCCTCACAGCCGCTGACTACCCGCTCGAGATTCCGTGCATAGACCTTCTTCTGACGCTCGACCAGTGGCGTCAACTGCTCAGCCGCCTCCGCGAACGCGGAGCGGTTCGAATCCCAGTCGCTGATGAGCCGGGAAATGATTGCGCTGACCTGTTGATGCACGCCACCGGCGGCGCTATCGCCGGGTTGCTCGCCGCCGTCGACGCTTTCCAGATGATTGAGCATCTGGAACGCCGGATGCTCAGCGGGAGACGCGTTGACAAGACTCTCATCCCGAAGCGCTTCCATGCCCAGCGTCAGTTCCAGTTTTGCGACCAACGCGCGCAGTTCCGGCGACAGCACCGCATCTTCCTGCACACCGTCAACCATATAGTCGACGATATCCAGCGCACGCTCCGTCTTGCCCGGCAGTTTGCCGGCGGGCATGCCAGACGCCGAAAGCTGTTGCAACAGGAGTGCCTTGAGCGTACCGCCGCCGGATCGTTCGTCGGACAACATCTGCTTGTTGCGAAGCCGCGCAAGCTGCTTGATCACCAGCTCCACAGCAACTTCTTCACCCTCGTCAGCCGCAGAGGCTCTACCGCCGACCTCGGCGGCCAGATCCATCATTCGCGCGATGGCGCTGTTTCCACCCGCGCCCGAACCGCCGCCGTTCGCCTGGCCGGCGCCACCACTCCCGTTCCCGGCGTCACCGCTTCCCGAACCGCTCACCGCCACCAGCCGCACCGGCGTACTGTTCTTCACCTGCTCGGCGATGATCGACTGTATGGAGGGAAACAGGCCCGTCTTTTCCAGGCTGGCGATAAGTTTGTCGTAAAACGCGCCCAGTCTTGAGCGTGCGATGCGCTCGAAACTGGCGAAGGCGACGCGAATGACTTCTTCCCGAAAACCCAGTGTCAGCAGCGATTGCTTGAACGTGCGCGCCAGCATGGACGGGCAGATCGGATTCTGGTCCTTGTTCTTCCAACCGGATTGCAGGATGCCGAACCAGCTGCGGAGGATGAAAATTTCTTCCTGCAGATCGCCTTCGAGCGCGGACACCGTTTCGGCGACGACCAGCCATTGCTCGAAGTCTGATTTCTCGACGAGGGCAAGATGCGTCTGGCCCAGCAGACGTTGCCCCCCACTGCTGGCTGCCTCCGACTCCGCGCCATCGAACATGGGCGGCACTTTCATATTGCGCAGCAGATCGGCTACGCGCGCGACAAACTGCTGCCGGATGGACTTGTCCACCTTGGGCAACGTGCGCAGCGCATGCTGGTACGCTTCGCGTTCCGCGATGGACGAGGCCCGACGTTCGCAGGCTCCAATCTCGACGTCGAAGAGCTGCAGCGCTTCGTCGATCATCCGGCCGAGCGCGGTCTCCGACGCTTTTGCGCACGCAGCCGCAATCTTGCGGGACTTGCCGGCGCTGATGCTGGCCGAACCGATGAGCGCGGAAATTGCCTCATCGGACGCCTGAGCAATTTCACCGTTGCCACTCGCCTGGCGATGCAGCGCCGCCAGTTCGTCAGCCCCCATGCCATCGGGGATGTGCACACCGAGGGAGTCCTCCAGCCGCCGGACCGCAACACCGCTGACCTGGTAGTGCTTCGCGCGACCGCCGTCATCGAGCGTGAAATGGATCTCGAGCGCCGTGTCGCCTTCGGCGTCGCCCACTGCACGACGCAGGGCGGCAGCCTCGCCGCGAAGGAATACGCCACCACGACAGAAGTCCCGAATTGTGCATTCCCAGCTGGTGCCGCCGGAAAAGTGCACGAGCGCATCCAGACTCACCTGGATACGTTCTTCGCGCCGGCGCTCTCGCTGGGACTGATTCAAAACGACGTTGCCGCCCTTCCATGGGAATAAACGTCAGTCTATGCAAACGCCAACGCACGTTGTGTGATCTAATCCCCACCCGATCCTGCGTGGCGAGACGCGCGGGCAGCGTATTTGGTTTCCCGCCACCCAGGGGCCGGGTTGCCGCCGAATGACCGTCGCGAGCCAGCAGTCATAACAACTAAACTGACAAAACCGTACCCCTCGCCGTTGCTCGCCTGGAGCATCGTCGCCCTCTTGCTGCTGGCGTCGCTGGTGTCGTTCATCGACCGGCAGGTGGTTGCCATCGTCGTGGACCCGATGAAGGCCGACCTGGCAATCAGCGACTCCGAAATCGGCTGGCTCTACGGCGTGTTTTCGGTCTTCTACGCGGTTGCGGCGTTGCCATTGGCCTGGGTGGCCGACAATCGCAACCGCACGAAGCTGATTGCGATAGGCATCGGCTTCTGGTCGCTGATGACTACCTGTTGTGGCCTGGCACAGAACTTCTGGCAGGTACTCCTCGCCCGCATGGGGGTCGGCATCGGCGAAGCCACGCTGACGCCCACCACCAATTCGCTGCTTGGCGACTACTTTCCCCCGGAACGTCTGCCGCTGGCGTTCAGCATCTATCAGCTCGGTCCGATTCTCGGCTCAGGTCTGGCCTTCGTGATCGGTGGCTTCGTGCTCGGCCTTGTCAACAACCTGGAGCCGCTGACCCTTCCCCTGGTAGGCACCCTGCACCCCTGGCAGCAGACCTTTCTGTACCTCGGTGCGCCCGGCCTCCTGCTCGCGGCGGTATTCGTGATTCTGCGGGAGCCGGAGCGACGTACGGCGCCCCACGCCACGCGGATGGAATTCGGCGAAGTCTGGCGGTTCTACCGCGAGAACCCCATGACGTTGATGTGTCACCATTTCGGTTTCCTGTTCATCAACCTGATGGGATACGCGTTCGTCTTCTGGACCGTCTCGTATTTTGTGCGCGTGCATCACATGGAGGCTGCCGCGGCCTCGGTGACATTCGGCTGGCTGTTTGCCAGCTTCGGCGCCGTAGGCCCCCTTGTGGTAGCCATGCTGGCGCAGCATCTTCAGCGGCGCGGGCACGACGATGCCAACATCACGGCGGGCATGATCGGCGGCGCGCTGGCCATTCCTGCCATCCTGGCCGTACAGTTCGCGCCCACGCCAACCGTGGCATTTCTGCTTTACGCGCCTGCACTCCTGTTCATCAACTCGCCCTTCGGGGTTGCCAACGGCGCCTTACCCGTGATCGCGCCGCCAACCATCCGTGCCCAGGTAGCGGCGCTGAACATGCTGATCGGTTCGTTTGGCATGATGCTCGGGCCACCGCTGGCCGGCTATTTCAACACGCACCTGTTTCCGGGCGACGACGGCGTGCGGTACTCGATCATGACCATGGTGTCGATTTTCGGGCTGCTGGGCACCGTGCTGCTCTGGCTCGGCCGCAAACCGTACGCGGCCAGCCTGCGCCGTGCCCGGGAGCGCTGGTCGGACTATTGAGCGGCGCTGGGTGAGCGGCGGCGTGCGATCAGTCCAGGCGGGGCACATAGGCTGAAGCCAGCAGCGCATCGAACCGGGCCGCCGCCTCCGCCTCCAGATCCTTTTCCCACCAGGTTTTCAGCTGCGCGAAGGGAAAGTCTGTCCCAGGGCAGATCACCTCCACGCCACGCACCTGGCGGTGCGCGGCCAGTCGGATCGACGGATAGCGCTGACGCATATCTCGCAGGACGTCCCATAGCGTGGTCATCGCAGGACCGTGCGGCGGCGATAGCTCGCCAAGCCCGAGCACCCGTACGCTGATCGCCCGTCTGTAGCGGAGCTGATGCTCCTCCGGGAACGCCCGCCGGAGCGAGCCGTCGGGGTAGATCTCAACATGAACGGGGGCGTCGCAGGCGGCATCGTGAACCAGCAGGAAATCAGCCATTGCAGGCGCCCGGTAACCGGAAATCCCGCTACCCTAGCGTGCTACCGGACAGATGCAAGCCGCGACAGGTGCTGGTATCTTGCGCCTCCCGCGCGCCCGTAGCTCAGCTGGATAGAGCGTTGGCCTCCGGAGCCAAAGGTCGAGCGTTCGAATCGCTCCGGGCGCGCCATCCCAAAGCATTCAGCCAAAGGCTGAATGCGTTGTCGCACTCCCCAACGACACAAGCGCCGACCCCGCACTTCGCGAAGCGAAGTGCCATGAGGCGCGATAGCTCCAAAAAACCTCCGCCTCCCACTCACTCTGCTACGCGCGATAGGCTGCCGCCTTCCGTTCCCACAAGCCCCCGACCCTGCGCCCATCGGCTACCATAGCGTCACATCCTGCCTCCCTGACCATCTGCCCATGACCAGTTCGCCGAACTACCCGCCCGAGGCGCTCTCAGAAACCGACTACAAACACGCCTGGCAAAGACTCGGCAGAACAGGCGACACCGCACAGGACGCCTTCGCCGCGGGCGCCATCGCCACCTGCCTGTCGCAGGTCTTCATCGGCGCCTACCAGGCAGCACAGCGCGCCTGTGCTGCTCGCCTGTCGCCCGACCGCTGGTATGCCTTCGCGGTCTCCGAAGACCGCAGCGGCAAGCAACCTGGCGTGACCTTGCAGGAAGGACGCCTCAGCGGCACGAAGGTCTGGATCGCCAGCAGCGACCTGGTGGACGAAATCATCCTGGTCGCTGGCGCCCGCCTGCCCCCGGATGCCGCCTGCTGGCTGGTTCCCGCGAATCTGCCCGGCGTGACCATCCTCACGCGACCGCCGGCATCGTTTCTGGGTGACATGAGTCAGGGCGCAGCCACCCTTCGCGAGGTTTCCACAACAATCCTTCGCACCACGCGGATCACCGGTGATTTTGGTCTTGCGGAGGCCTTTCACGTGAGTTGCGCCGGGCTTGGCTACGTGCAGACCCTGGCGAAGCAGCGAAACGACAGGTCGCTGCATGCTGACGCGTCGGCGCTCGTTCCCGCGATGACCGCCATCGCTGCAACCGGCTTCGACCGCGACGTCCGGTCCATCGCTGATTTTCACGGCAGGGTGAAAGCGCTGGGCAAATCCTGTGCCGCCTCGGCGACCACAGTTGTCGAAACCGACGACTGGCGCCGCAACGGCAGGCTGCTCGGCATGTACGGCAAGGCACTGAACGACAGGCTCGCCTGAAGACCGGAATCACTCCCGCGCCTTCACCCAACCCGCCGCCGTGGCTGCCGCTTCGGAACAGAACCAACGTTCGCCACGCGCTTCGTCGATCCGCGTCCGTTCGTAGTAGCGCATGCCGGGCAGATGGTAGAGGCGCCGGCCTTCGGCGTTGATGTTGCCCTTGATATCGCAGTGGACGTCTCCACGCATCGAGCCCCGCCGCCCCCGTCGCCATTCCCAGGGCGGCACCGGATCTGCCGACGCCCACAGACCACGACCGATAGCTTTCGCCTCGGCTTCGAGGGA
Organism: Pseudomonadales bacterium; assembly: GCA_024234635.1. Lineage (GTDB taxonomy): Bacteria > Pseudomonadota > Gammaproteobacteria > Pseudomonadales > Azotimanducaceae > SYFY01. Next base: position 136,710 of record JACKNX010000005.1, read on the forward strand.
CAGCAATGTCGCATCCCGCAGGTACTGCCGATATGCCCACGCGGAACCGGCTTTAACGAGTTCGGCACACACATCGATGGTGTTCTGGTAGACACGACCGACAAGTCGGTCATGCTTGTCCGTGGTCTGCACCACAACGCGTACCCGCCTGCCCGCCACCAACGCCGCCAGGCGGCTGCGCGCTTCCCGGGCAAACGGTTGATCGTGTTCCGGGGCATCGACCTCCGCAAGCCGAATACGTATTTCCGTCAACTGCGCGGTCATCACGTCGATGGTATCGCCATCGAGCACCGACACAACGTCACCAACGATGACTCGTTCCTCGGCCCGCATACTGCCTGCAGGGCACAGGAAGAGCAGCAACACCGACACCTGCAGCAGCGACAACAGGTGACTGAACGCACTCACGCCCACGTATAGGCCACATCGTCCGGCTCACGCAACATGCCTTCGTATTGCGTCATCGTGTAGGGAAACTGCGTAACGTTGCGACCGGATGCCGCCCGGTAGTACCCACGGCAATCATCACGCCAGACGGTGATGCGTGCGATGTCCTTCTGCAACTGTGTGTTGTACGCGGCCATTGCCGCCGGCGTCACGTCCAGGCTCCCGAAGTTGCCGGACAGCAGCCGCACGATGTGACGGACCGCGTAGGCCGCTTCCAGTTCGAGCATCGTGATGAGCGAGTTGTTGTTCGTGTTTGGACCGTACAGCATGAAGAGATTGGGGAATCCCGCGGTCGTGATACCACGATATGCCATCGCGCCGTCCGCCCAGGCGTCACTGATGTGCAGTCCATTGCGCCCGGTGACGTCCAGACAGGACAGAAACCGTGTCGTCTCGAAGCCCGTGGCAAGAATGATGGTGTCCGTCTCCAGGAACTCACCGTCGCCGGTGACAATGCCATTGGCTTCGATGCGCCGGATGCCCCGATCCCGCAGATGCACGTTGTCCCGGTTGAACATCGGGTAATACAGATTCGACAGCAGCGGCCGTCGGCACCCGTATCGCCAGTCGGGCGTCAGGCGTCGTCGCAGGTCCGCATCGTTCACTGCGTTGATGTTTTCCCGCGCTGCCCGCTCGGCAGAAGCCAGCATTTCAGGATTGTCGAACAGAATGGCGCTTTCGAGTTCCTGCCACAGCGCCGCGCGCAGCTCCGCGACCGCCTCAGGATCGGTCTGGAAACGCGCCAGCTCCGCTTGCGAGTACGGCGCGTCCTGTTTGGGCAGCACCCACTGCGGCGTACGCTGATAAAGATCCAGACGCGCGACGATGGGCGCAATCTCCGGCGCCGTCTGCACCGCGCTGGCGGCACTGCCGATGATGGCCACGCGTTCGCCCGTAAGATCGTGATCCGAGGGCCAGCGCGCCGTATGAAAGACCGTACCCTGAAAAGATTCGAGCCCGGGGATGTCCGGCACGGCGATGTCATTGAACATGCCGATGCCGCTGATCACGACGCGCGCCGTCAGCGACTCGCCATCCCGCAGACTCACCCGCCAGCTGGCTGCTGTCTCATCCCACCGCATCGCAATGACTTCGCACCCGAAACGGCAGTACGGCAACATGCCGTGCTGCTCCGCCACCGACTGCACGTACGTCAGGATTTCCGGTTGCCCCGCGTAGGGCCGCGACCAGTCCGCCTTGGGCGCGAACGAGAACGAGTACAGATGCGATTTGACGTCACATTCCGCGCCCGGATAGCGGTTGTGCCACCAGGTACCGCCCACGCCACTGGCTTTCTCAAGAATCACAAAGTCCGTGATGCCCGCCGCCGCCAATGCGATACCCGCGCACAGGCCACCCGGGCCCGCACCGATGATCAGCACGGTCGTCGCCGTGGGCAGGGACGTCCCGACGCTTCCGCCATCCGCTCTGGCCACTGCGCTCAGCCTCCGCGTCCGGCCGCGTGCAGGCGCGGTCGGCGATCCGCCCAGGGCATTGCTTCTTCCAGCGCGGAGGCCACCCGGAACAGCAGGCTTTCGTCGCTGAACGGCGCCACCAGCTGCACGCCGATCGGCAGCCCGGTTGCCGTTTCGTGCAGCGGCAGCGAAATCGCCGGCTGGCCGGTGGTGTTGAACAAAGGCGTGAACGGACAGTAGGCGAACACCTGCCGCGTCCAGTCCATTGCCGATAGTCCCGCTCTGTTCTGGTTCATCTGGCCGAGCGGCGCCGCGGGTCCCGCGAGCGTCGGCGTGACAAACAGATCGTACGATTCGAAAAACGGCGCGACCTGCCGGCGCACGGCATTGTGATGCGCCTCGGCGCTGAGCAGCTCAGCGGTCGAGATGCGTTTGCCATCTTCATAACAGGCCCAGGTGGTCGCCTCGACGTTGTCCGGCGATGGTGTGCGCCCGAGCGCTTGCGCCACGCTGTCCATCGGAAACGCGGTGCCAACACACCAGAGCACGTGCACGGTCTCGAGGAAGCGATCCCAGTCAAAGACCGGCGCGGCTTCCACTACGTCGTGCCCCATGTCAGCCAGCGTGCGTACCGTGCGCTCCACCGCCTCGCGGCATTCCGGCGCGCTCTCCGCACCGGACGGCGCGCGGCTGCTGTAGGCAACCCGCAAGCGCCCGACCTCCGCGCCTATTTCCTGTGCGTAGGGTCGCGGCGGCGGCACGCAAAAGGACGGCGCGCCGGCATCCGGTCCGGCCACGGCATCCAGCAGGCGAGCCGCATCGCGAACGCTGCGCGTTACCGCAAACTCGATGGCAAGGCCAAACAGCGGGTCCGAGGCGTCCGGTCCGGTAGGGATGCGGTCGCGGGTCGGCTTCAGTCCGACCAACCCGTTGCAACAACCCGGAATGCGGATCGAACCACCGCCGTCATTGGCGTGCGCCAGAGGCAGCATGCCGGAGGCTACTGCGGCGCCGGAGCCACCGGAGGAGCCACCGGCACTGCGACCCGGATCCCAGGGGTTGTGCACCGGCCCGTGCAAAACGGTCTCCGTGGTGGGGTTGTACCCGAACTCCGGCGTCTGCGTGGTGGCCACCAGCAACAGCCCCGCCTCGCGGAACCGGCGCATGAGTTCGGTATCCGCCGCCGGGCGGAAACCACGCGCGAGCGCGCTGCCCATGTCCAGCGTGACACCTTTCGCCTGGAGCACCAGCTCCTTTATCCCGAATGGCACGCCGCAGAACGGCGCGCGCAGATCGAGCGTCCGCGCACCTGCGTGCGCTTCGTGCGCCAGCACCTGCAACACCGCGTTGACATCGCCATTGACGGCATCGATGGCGCGAATGGCGGCATCGATCAGTTCGCCCGGTTGCAGTTCGCCCGAGCGCACCAGCTCCGCGAGCGCGGTGGCATCGCGGGACGTGTACTCTTCCAGCGTGATCATGGCTCTCCCCTTATTCGGTATGACGATTGGCCGCTCCCCAGGGCACCGGCCTGGACGATGCGCGGTCCGTCCACGCTCGACCGGACGATCCTCACTGACCGCCCATGCTGTTTACCGCATTCCGGGCGCACCGGCCATCCCGGAAACACCGGCGCTGGCATCACGCATCCGCCAAGGATTCGGAATCCAGCCCCCCGGCCGGGTATCATGCCCGCTTCGGGGTCCGGGGAGGTCGTGCCGAATGCCAGCCAGCGCCGTCCGGCGCAGGGTGGAAGCGTCTGCCCAACGTCCCTTGAATCACGTTAACGCTTCGAGTTAACTCACTGAAAATTCGAAAGAAAGGGTTTATCGAATGACAGCAATCAAACCGGGTCTGAAACTCAAGAGTGCGGTGTGCAGCGCCGAGGTCATGGTCATCAAGGCGCCCGCGGGTGCATCACTCACCTGCGGCGGTGCGCCCATGATCGGCGCGAAGGATGACGCCCCCGCCGGTGCGGCACTCGATCCGCAGGCAGCCGGTGGTTGCCAGGTGGGCAAGCGCTACGTGAACGCCGAGCAGTCACTGGAAGTCCTTTGCACCAAGGCCGGCGAAGGCTCACTGGCTGCCGATGGTACGGCCCTGGAACTGAAGGAAGCCAAGAAACTCCCATCCTCCGACTGATCCACATCAATCATGAACATCTCCATGTTTCTCCAGATGGCGGCGGAAACCTTTCCGGAACGCATCGCGGTCTCCAATCCCGATGGCCACTACAGCTACGGCCAGCTCTACGACGCGGCCCAGGCCGCGGCCGGTCTGATGCGGGAAAGTGCCTGTCGCTACGTGGTGGTGCTGGATACCAGCAGCGCCGCGTTGCCCATCGCGCTGATGGGCGCCGCCATGGCCGGCCTCCCCTATGTGCCGCTGAACTACCGTCTCACGGAGCCGGAACTGCAGGCGCTGATGGATCGCGTCAAGCCGGCGCTGCTCATTGGCAGCCCGGATCTGCTGGAAAAACTTGGCAATCAGTCCGACACCCGGGTGCTGACCCGTGAGGCGTTCCTCGCACAGACGCTGGAATCCGACGACCGCTCGGACGAGGTAGCGGAAGACCCGGACGCCGTCGCCGTACAGCTCTTCACAAGCGGCACCACGGGCGCGCCGAAAGCCGCCATCCTGCGCCATGAAAACCTGGTGTCCTACATCCTGGGTACAGTGGAGTTCATGTCCGCGGAGGAAGAGGAAGCGACACTGGTCTCGGTGCCGCCCTACCACATCGCGGGAATTTCGGCGCTGATGAGTTCCATCTACGCGTGCCGGCGCATCGTGCAGTTGCCGAATTTCGAGGCGGAGGCATGGCTGGAGACCTGTCACCGCGAAGGCGTGACCAACGCCTTCGTGGTGCCGACCATGCTGAGCCGCATCATTGCGCACCTGGACCATCATCCCGGTGCCATGCCGCCGCCATCCATTCGCGCCATCGCCTACGGTGGCGGCAAGATGCCCATGCCCGTGGTGGAAAGCGCGCTCACGCACTTTCCCGGCGTGAACTTCACCAACGCCTACGGCCTGACCGAGACCAGTTCCACCATCGCCCTGCTGGACCCGGAGGACCACCGCATCGCCTTCGCCAGCGACGATCCCGTGATCCGCCATCGGCTCGCCTCCGTGGGCAAGGCGTTGCCATCCGTGGAGATCGAGGTGCGCGACGACGCCGGCAACGTGCTCGGCCCCAACGAACACGGCGAAATCTACGTGCGCGGACCGCAGGTGTCCGGCGAATACCTGGAACGCAGGGCCATTGGCGACGACGGCTGGTTCCCGACCCGTGACGCCGGCTACATCGACGAACACGGCTACATCCATCTTGGCGGTCGGGCGGATGACATCATCGTGCGCGGCGGCGAGAACATCTCTCCCTCTGAAATCGAAGACGTGCTGCTCGATCACCCCGCCATCATGGATATCGCGGCCGTCGGCATTCCTTCGGAGGAATGGGGCGAAGCCGTGGGTGCGGTGGTTGTCCTCAAGGAAGGCGCCACCGCGGACGTCGGTGAACTACAGGCGATGGTGCGCAAGGCCCTGCGCTCCTCGCGCGTACCGGAACGTATCCTGTTCGTCGACGAACTGCCGTACAACGAAACCGGCAAGCTGCTGCGCCGGCTCGTGAAGCGGTATTTCGACTGAAGGACAGGTACAGGCCAGCGATGGTTCCGGCCGTACCAGCGCTGGCGGACGTGGCCAACGGGTGGCTGCGCCGGCTGGCGGCGCTTGCCCCTCACTGCCGGGCACTGGATTTCGACGCCGCCGAACTGCTCGAAGAGCGCGCGCGCCTGCGGGGACTTTCCGTTCGTGACCATGTTTCCCCCGGCGGCGCCTGCCATTTCTTCCAGGCCGCCGATGGCTGGCTGGCCATCAATCTGCCCCGTGATTCCGACCTGGAACTGCTTCCTGCCTGGCTGCAGGCTGAGGTGACCCATGTTCCGCTCGATACGCTCGCCTCGCGGATACGCGGGCTGTCGCGTGGCGAACTGCTGATGCAGGGAAGACTGCTCGGCCTGGCCGTGGCGCTGCCCGATACCGGTGAGACGCCACCTTCTCCCGACCTCCCTCGCGGCCGGGCCAACGTGGACAGTCCGAGTGGCCGTCGGCCAGTGGTTGTAGACTTCAGCGGCCTGTGGGCTGGTCCCCTGTGCACGGACCTGTTGCGGCGCGCCGGCGCCAACGTGATCAAGGTGGAGTCGATGACCCGCCCCGACGGCGCCCGGGAAGGCGAAAAAACGTTCTATGCCTTGCTCAATCAGGGCAAAACCGCCATCACTTTCAATCCGGATCGTCCGGACTCCCTGGCACGACTGCACGCGCTGCTGTCCCGCGCGGATATCGTGGTGGAAGCCGCCCGCCCCCGCGCGCTGCGGCAACTGGGTATTCAGGCGTCTGAACTGATGGCCCGCAACCCGCGCCTCACATGGGTAAGCATCACAGCCCACGGCCGCGACGAACCCGCGGCGAACTGGATCGGTTTCGGCGACGACGCCGGCGTGGCTGCCGGCCTGTCGACGCCACTGCACCGCGCAACCGGCGCCTGGCAGTTCATGGGTGACGCCATTGCCGACCCACTCACGGGTATCCGCGCGGCACTGGTAGCCTGGGCGTGCTACCAGCGTGGCGGCGGCGCCCTTCTCGATATCAGTCTGAGCGGAACCGCGGCGCGCGCGCTGCGTGAGGCGGCGACGTCAACCGAACTTCCGGCTCACTTCGCCCACTGGTGGCAGTCGACACTGGCCGGCACGCCGCGGGTCTGCGCGCCTCGCCGACGGGTCACGCTGCCCGTGGCGGCGCTCGGCGAACACGACAACACGCTCAACCAGCGGTTGGCGCTGCCATGCTGATCCGCCACGCCGGTCAACGGCAGGGCCCGGATATTGATGTGCGCGTCAGGCAGGGAAAGGTCACGGCAATCGGCATGCTGACGCCGGACCCGGACGAACAGGTGGTCGATGCAGCCGGTAAGCTGCTGCTGCCGGGCCTCAACGATCACCACATCCATCTTCGCGCCTTCGCGACGTCGCTCGACTCCATCCCCTGCGGGCCCGACCGGAACCCGGACGCCGGCACACTGGCGGACAGATTGCGTGATCTCGACAACGCATCCAGCGACGACTGGATTCGCGGAGTCGGCTACCACGAAAGTGTGGCGGGTGATATCGACCGCGCCTGGCTGGACCGCGTCGTACCCAGGCGACCGCTTCGCATCCAGCATCGCTCGGGACGGCTGTGGGTAATCAATACCGCCGGCCTGCGTCGGCTGGCAGCCGCTGTCCAGGAACAGGGCGAGGCAACCGCACTGCTCGCCGAACAGGCCGATGGACGCTTTTTCGACGCCGATGCCAGGCTCGGCAGGCTGATCGGCCATCGCGAGCCGGATATCGAGCGCGCCAGCCGGATCCTGGCAGCGTATGGCGTCACGGGCCTCTGTGACATGACACCCGCCAACAGCACCGCGGACCTGTGCCGTTTCCGCCAGTGGCGTCGCGACGGAATACTGCGGCAGCGCGTACTGTTGGCGGGACGCCACACTCTGGCTGAGCATTGCACACCGTCTCCCGCGCCAGGGGACGACGGCATCGCCGTGGGTGCGGTGAAGTTTCATCTGCACGACCACGATCTGCCCGCTCTGGACACGCTGACAGATGCCATTGCCAGCGCACATGCGGCGGGGCGGGCGGTGGCCGTGCACTGTGTCACCGAGGTGGCGCTTCTCTACACGCTGGCGGCACTCGAGGACGCCGGCACCCTGGCCGGTGACAGGATAGAACACGCGTCAGTAGCGCCTGGCCATCTGCTCGAAACACTGCACAGGCTTCGGCTGACGGTGGTGACGCAACCCAACTTCATCCGGGAACGGGGAGATCAGTACCGTACTGACATGCCAGCAAACGAACATTCGTGGCTCTACCGCGGACGCGCTTTCGTGGAAGCCGGCGTTGGGCTGGCCGCCGGGTCCGACGCCCCTTTCGGGGACGCCAATCCCTGGCTTGCGATACAGGCCGCCGTCGATCGGCGCACCCTGCGCGGCCATGTGCTCACTGCCGCTGAAACACTTCCACCCGCAGCCGCGCTGGACCTGTTCCTGGGTGACCTGGCGACGCCGGCTGTGCCACGCGTCCTGACCGTTGGCATGCCCGCCGATCTCTGCCTGCTCGATGGCAACTGGCCGAATGTTGCCCGTCACCCTGGCAAGGTCAGACCGGTGCGGACCTGGGTGGGCGGGGTGCCTGTCCACGAGGCAGGCGACGGACTGGACGTCATCACCCCCTGATCGCCGGATTCAACCGCACCGCAACTTCTCATGGAACGAAGTTCCATGCGCGACAGCGCTGGCAATCGCAACGTGGCAAGCTGTCAGGTGGCACAGTCCTCGCGTGCGGGCAGCCACATCGGTCCGACGACGAGGAGCAGGACCGCCACGTTGATCGCCGCGTTGGCAGCATGCCCGGAGGTGATTGATCCCGCGCTGTCGAGCACGAACCAGGCGCATGCGCCCGTGACGACGGCGCGTCGCACGGCATCCGGCGCCAGTGGGTAGACCCAGGTGGACAGGCACCAGAGGGTGCAGCCCCAGCCAAGCAGAAAACCGCCCGTCAACGCCGAAAGGAACCGGATCTCACCACTTGCGTACGACGGGAATCCGTCGACCGGCCACGTAAGGATGTCCAGTCCCAGGCGGGCGGGTTCCGCAAACGCCGGCATCGTGCCCAGAAACAGGCAGGGCGCAAACCCGGCGATCACCACCGCGGCCACCCGCAACCACCGGCGATGAATGCGCCGGGGACACGTCATTACCTGCATGCCACGCCTCCGGATCCGCCTTACGCGCCAGCGGTGAGACGCGTGAGTGCATCGCGGATGGTGGCCATATCAAAATACTCGCGCCAGTAGACGATGCGGCCGTCCGTCACTTCAAACACGCCGGTCACCGGCAACTCGAACCAGCCCTGGGGAATATGGTGGCGATCCAGCCGCTCAATGCACACCACCGGACCCGCGACCGCTTCGCGTCGTATGACGAACTGATTTTCCTCTATGGGCGCAAAGAACGGCGCCAGTTCCGCCCGCACGCCGGCGGGTCCACGGACCGGGGGATTCGGGCCATTGGTGTATTCCAGATCGTCGGCCACGTACTGAAGTGCCGTGTCGAAATCCATCAACTCCATGGCATGCATGAAAGCCCGTACCACGGCGGCGGGGCTGGAAACATCATTGGTCATGGCCGACTCCTTGCTGGAAAATGGACAGTTACGGAAACAGCGGCGGACCTGATGCGCGGGTCATCACGACACAGCCGATACTGCGTAGCGCTTGCTACATATGAACGTAGCATATGCTACGCGTATTATATCGGTCAACGGGCGAAGACCATTCATGACGTCTGACAGGAGCAACAACGATGCCCGGCGCCAGGAAATTGTGCTCGCCGTGGCGGATCACCTCGTGCGCGAGGGACTGGGAAACAGTGGTATTCGCGCCCTGGCGGGCAGCGCGGGACTCAGCGACCGCATGCTCATGTACTACTTCGAGACAAAAGACGACCTGATCGCCCAATGCCTGATGCTGCTGGCCCGCAACATGGCGGCCGGCCTGGAAACACTGCTTCCGGCGCGGCCGGCACCCGCGCACCACCTTGTCGCCACGCTTACCGATCCGGCGCTCGTGCGCGCCCAGACTCCCGTGCTGCGTCTGTGGTTCGAAATCGTGGGGCTCGCGGTACGTGGCAACGAACCTTACCGCAGCGCGGTGGAGCGCATCCTTGCGGACTGGCAGGCCTGGCTTGTCGCCAGACTCCGCGCGGATCAGCAGGGGCGCGCCGCCGAACTGCTGGCGGAGGTGGAGGGTCGCCTTCTGCTGATGCTGCTGCGCGAGCACGCCGGGTAGGCCGCGCGCATGACGTGACCGGCAATGGCAGGCTTGAAGCGGCGCGCACAGAGCACGTGCCGGGAACACTTCCTGCTCCGGGCAGCGCCTCCAATCGCCGGGCCGCCGGCGCGACGCGCAGGACGGACCGGCCGCAAATGGTATAAACGGCCATAGTTCTCATGGCATGGAGCAGAGCTTGCGCACGCACGACAACGCGGACCTGATCGAGAGCGTGTACGCGACAACCCTCGACCCCGCCGAATTCGACAGGACAATCGAGCGGTGGGTTCAGCAGATCGGCAATCGTGGCGATCGCGCATTCGACCGACACCTGCGAATTGCCTTCGATCTGCTCGAACGCACGGCACGAAACGATACCGATCCCACCGTACCGCAGCTTGAACTGGGACCTGACCTGCGCATTCTCCACGCCAACAGCGCCATGCGAACACTCTACGACGTGTCAGTCGGCGATACGCTCGATGACCTTCCACTGGATGCATCGGCCCGGGCGGAGATCGCCCGCACCGCAAAACGACTGGCGCGCGCGGAGGTTCCGGGCCAGCCGGTGGTGGTGCCTGCGTGGCGAACGGACGCGGAAAACTCGCTGGTTGTCATTCTCACCCCCAGCGGCACCGGCGGTTGTCGCCTGCAGACGTCCGAGCTCGTGTGGACACCCAACCTCAGTTCGTTGCTCGCGGAGTCGTTCTCCCTGACGAAGGCGGAGCGAAGCGTGGTTCGGCTGCTTGCGGAGGGATGCTCCGTGGAACAGGCAGCGGCGGCTCGAAACGCATCGATCGCCACCGTGCGCACGCAGCTTCAGTCGATCTACCAGAAGACCCGCGTGTCCGGCCTCACGGAACTCGTTCGTCTCGTCATCGGCCTGGCGGCATTCTCGCCGTCCGATGCCCGGATCGAGGAAGAATCGTTGTCCGCGGGACGGCCTGCGCCCTACCCCCGCGCCGAGCACCGGCATCTACTGACCCTGCCGGACGGCCGCACGCTCGACTATGCCGTGTTCGGCGCAAAAGGCGGACGGCCCCTGCTGTTGTTGCACGACGGCATCTGCGGCAATGGCTGGCCTGCATCCGCAATCGACGAAGCCAGGCGCCTGGGGCTGCAGATCATCAGTCCTCTGCGGCCGGGATACGGCCGGAGCGAGCCACTGCGCACACGGCGCCGGGACACCCTGAATACGATCGTGAAGGATATTCTCTACCTGCTCGACTATCTCGGCATCGACTCCGTCGTCATCGTCGCGAAGGTGCTTGGTTCCGCCAGCGGGACGCGACTGATGGCCATTGCCCCGGAGCGTGTCTCGGGCATGCTCGCCGTCGTGCCGGCCCTGCCGATTGAGAAGCAGGATTATGCCGGACTCAGCACACAGCACCGGATGCTCGTGCACGCGGTTCACGCCAACCCGACACTCCTGCGTTATTTCGTGCGTGCGCGTTATGCGCTTTACGAGCGCTATGGCATTCACGCTTTCCTGGCGAAGGTGTACAAGTCGACTGCCGACCGCGAGGTGCTTGCCGATCCGGATTGCCTGAGCGCCATCGTGCATGGCGCGCGCGCCTGCGGCACACGATCCTTTCGCGCCTACTACGGTGACGTGCGCGAACCGTTCGACGACATGCATACCGTCGCGGCAGCCATCACCCGGCCGGTGCACATCCTCCTTGGCGCCGAGGACGCCAACGGCAGGCTGGCCCGTGCGCAGCGCCTCGCCGCCCTCAATCCGCACGTGACGGTCACCGTTCTGCCCAAGGGGGCTGAGCTACTCTTCTACCGCGAATGCCACCGCGTACTGCAACTGGCCGCAAACCTCCACGGGCAACCAGCCTCCCTGCCGCGGACAGCCGGCTGACGGGACCGCCCGCCACCGGGCCGTCGCCCAGTCACCGCCGCGCTCCACCCCGGGCCGGAACCAGGCCTCAGATCACAATTGCGTCGATCAGCCCCCAGGTCAGCGCCGTCTCCGCGTCCACCGCTTCACCCAGAAGCGCCATCAACGCAGTACGCTGACGTCCGATGCGGCGCGGGATGCTGACGCAACCTCCGGCACCCGGGATCAGACCCATCGCCACTTCCGGCAACCGGAACAGGGTGCCGGGAGCCGCCTCGATGCGCCCTGCGAATGCGGGCAACTCGATACCTGCGCCGATGCACGCACCATGCACGTGCACGGTGGTTCGCGCCGCACATTCGGCGAGATAACGCGCCGGCATGCGTCGCATGCGGATATGGTGGCTCATGGCCGTATCACGCTGACTGCCGAACTCCGTGAGATCCCCGCCCGCGCAGAACACCGGTCCGTTGGCTGACACGTGAACGTGCGTGATGGAGGCATCCATCACCGCCAGGCGGAAGGCATCGGCAAGCGCATCGCGCAGGGGTGTGGACAGCGCGTTGCGGTTCACGACACTGTCCAGCACCACCAACAGGTGGTCGCCTTCCCGGCGCAGAATCACCGGCTCGGCCGGCAAAGTGGCGCCGCGTCCGGCGAATTGCGCACCTTCCTCGCGGAGCCAGCGGGCAAATTCCGCGCCGCCCTGCAGCACGCCATAGGCCAGGCTCTCGACACCAAGCGCATCGTGTATGCCAAGCTGCTCCCCGGCGCGCAGAACATGCACGAGAACCGCGCTGGCATGGGGATTGCGGCGCACCGCGCGCAGCACCCGCGCCAGCGTCCCGGCATCCTCCACCCGCACGTCCAGGGCGTCGTTCAGCACCGGGGGTACGTCGCCGGCATTGATCGCCACCACCGGGATCGCCTGACGCCTCAGCCAGCCAGCAAGGCGGGCAAGCGCCGCTACCGGCAGCTCGGCGGCACCCGCAATATCCACTGCGATAGCCGTGTCATCGAGATCCGCCAGCCCCGGCTCCAGGCTGAGTTCAAGCAGCTCGTCAAGGGTCAGGGGTCGCTCCTGGTCCGTCATCGCATCACGTCCGTCCCGCGGGATTTCCCCGTGCATTCGATTCCCACTATAGTCCCCGACTTTCCGCCAGGGCGAATACGCCCCGTACAGCGGCAAGCCTATGCCAACCAACCGTTGAGAGACCAAACCGAATGAGCGAAGCGAATGCAAAACTCGAGCAGTTCCGCGGCGAAGCACGCGCCTGGCTGGCCGCGAACTTTCCCCGCAGCCTGGTAGGCAAGGCTGCCGTCTACATGACGTATGACCTCGATGTTCCCATGGAGGGCGACGCCCTGGCCTGGCGCACTGCGCTGGGGGAAAAAGGCTGGGGCACCCCGACATGGCCAACGGAGTACGGTGGGGGCGGTCTCAGCCAGATGGAAGCGCGTGTCCTGCAGGAGGAAATGCACGCGATCGGCGCCTTCAATCCCATTCCGATTCTCGCTGGCATGGGTGTCACCATGGTGGGTCCCACGGTGCTGGAATACGGTACCGAAGATCAGAAACAGCGACATCTGCCGCCAATCGCCCGGGGTGAGGTGCGCTGGTGCCTGGGCTACTCCGAACCCAACGCGGGCTCCGACCTGGCGTCGCTCGCCACCAAGGCCGTGGACAAAGGCGACTACTGGGAAATCAATGGCCAGAAGATCTGGACCTCGGGCGCCGACATCTCCCAGTGGTGCGGCGCGCTGGTGCGCACCGACGTCAATGTGGGCAAGCGCGACGGCATCAGCTTCCTCATGTTTCCCATGGACCAGCCCGGCGTGCGTACGCGCCCGATCAAGCTGATTGCCGGTGCCTCGCCGTTCTGCGAGACGTTCTTCGACAATGCCCGCGCCGACAAGAAGGATCTGCTGGGCAAACTCAACGACGGATGGAGCGTGGGCAAACGCCTGCTGCAGCACGAACGCCAGAGCCAGACCGGCGGCGCCCCGATGGGCGGTGGCGGTGGTTCGTTGCAGGAACTGGCGAAGAAATACGTGGGCCTGGACTCCGCCGGCAAACTGAGGGATGAGGATCTGCGCCTGCGCCTCGCCCAGCACCTGATGGATGCGAAGACCCACTCCCTGACGCTCGCCCGCGTGGCCGCGGAATCGCGCGGCAATGCCAAAGTGACGGCCGCGGCCTCCATTCTGAAAAACTCCGCCACCCACGTTGCGCAGGCACGCGCCGAACTGACCCTGGAGATCATGGGCGGCAACGGTCTCGGCTGGGAAGGCGAGAGTTTCAATGACGAGGAGATCAACGCCGTCCGCGCCTGGTTGTCCGGCAAGGCGATGTCCATCTACGGCGGTTCGTTCGAGATCCAGAACAACATCATTTCCAAGAACATCCTCGGTCTTCCCGAGACGACCCAGAAAGGATAAGCAGCATCATGGCCGCACTGAACGAAGAACAGAGCATTCTGAAGGACCAGGCGATCGCCTGGATCAACGACAACGGGCCCGTCGCCGCCTTCCGCGCCATGCGCGACAGCGGCAATCCGCTGGGCTTCGAGCAGGCCACCTGGTCGGCGATGGCGGACATGGGCTGGCCGGGCATACTGGTGCCGGAAGAATTCGGCGGCTCGAACCTCGGCTACCTGACCTTTGGCCTGATTCTCGAGGAGCTTGGCAAACAGCTCACCGCCTCGCCACTCCTGGCATCCGGTCTGGTTGGCGCTGCGGCGCTGATCCTTGGCGGCAACGCGGCCCAGAAGAAGGCCTGTCTGCCACGGATTGCCGACGGCTCACGTATCGTCACCCTGGCGGTGGATGAAAGCACACGGCACGATCCAGCCGGCATCGCCCTCGCCGCGCACAAGACCGCCAACGGGTTTGCGCTCTCCGGCGACAAGTGTTTCGTGGTGGAAGGTGGCGCGGCCACCGACTTCGTCGTGGCGGCTCGTACCGCCGGCAACGCCGGCGATGCAAACGGCATCACGCTGTTCCTCGTGGACGGTGCTGCTGACGGCATCTCGCGCACGCTGCTGCGCACGGCGGACAGCCGCGGCTACGCGCACCTGAAATTCGCCAACCTGGAAGTCAGCCACGCAGCGGTGCTGGGGGACGTGGACAACGGCGGCGCGCTGCTCGACGCCATTCTCGACCGCGCCCGCGCAGGCGTGGCGGCCGAAATGCTGGGCACGGCATCGCAGGCCTTTGCCATGACCCTGGAATACCTGAAGACACGCAAGCAGTTCGGCCAGGTCATCGGCGCCTTCCAGGCGCTGGGGCACCGCGCCGCGGAGCTGTACACGGAGATGGAACTCGCCCGCTCCGCGGTGGAGGGAGCCCTGGCCGCCATCGACGCCGACGCAGCGGACGTCCCGGCAATGTGTTCACTGAGCAAATGCAAGGCCGGTGCGTTCCTGTTCCGAATGTCCAATCAGCTCATCCAGATTCATGGCGGTATCGGCATGACGGATGAATTCGATGCGGGCTTCTATCTCAAGCGTGCCCGTGCTCTGGAGACGATGTACGGCAACCAGGGATTCCATCGCGCGCGGTTTGCGACGCTGATGGGTTTCTGAACCGCACTGGTCATTGCGCGGATGGCGTCGATCTGACGCCATCCGCCAGCACCCTCTCCACGTACGCCTGGAAACCCGGGTCCTCGCCGCTGAGCAGCTCGGGCAGCAGGTTGGCAAAATCCTCGCGCAGACACCATTCCCGGATGGTGTCGTCCCACGAGTTCCACCGTCGCTGTTCAGCAGCGCTCATGTCCTCGCGATAGACAACCAGAAACGCCCGTTCGAAAAGCGCAATCAGCATGTCGAAGATCACCAGCATGCGCTCGCGCTGCTCCGGCGTCGGCTCGGGTAATGCGGTGGTGGTGCGAAGCTGCAGGTCGGCATTCGCCAGCACCACCTTGAGAAAGTCCGTGTATGCATCGGCCAGATGCAGATAGGCCTCCTCCTCCTCGTTCTCCAGTTCCTTGCGGTTCTGCGCATAGAACACCCACACCGCAAACGGCAGACCGATGATGGTGACGGCGTAGCTCGCCAATTCCAGGAAACGCGCCATGTCCATCGGTTGCCTCACCCTCGCCAGTGACGCGCGGATCATGCGATGCCTGACGATGGAACTGAAGCGGCGATCCCGTAACAGTTCCTTTCCGAACGCCTTGGCAAACCAGGACTGTTAAAGTGCGGCCTCCAGAGTGACGCCCGCATCGCATGTCATCGCCAACCAACGATCCCACCATCCACCGCGGCTATACGCTGGCCCTGCTTGTGCTTGTCTTTACCTCGAGCCATGTGGACCGGCAGATCGTGGCCATTCTCGCGCAGCCCATCAAGGAGACCTTCGCCGTTTCCGATACGGAACTGGGACTGCTCACCGGCGTGATGTTCGCCATCTTCTACGCCACGCTGGGCATGCCCATGGCCATGTGGGCGGATCGCGGCAATCGACGCAATATCATTGCACTGGCCATTGCCCTGTGGAGCGGCATGACGGCGTTATGCGGCATGGCTACCTCGTTCGTGCAGCTGCTGCTGGCGCGCATCGGCGTAGGCGTTGGCGAGGCCGGTTCCAACCCGCCATCGCACTCGATCATCGCCGACCTCTACCCGCCGGAGAAGCGCGCCACGGCGATGGCCATTTTTGCGGTCGGCGTCAACCTCGGCATCATGCTGGGCTACCTCATCGGTGGCTGGGTAAACGAATGGCTGGACTGGCGCTGGGCGTTTTTCATCGCTGGCGCCCCCGGGCTGGGCATTGCGCTGCTGGTTCGTTTCACGCTCAGCGAACCGCCACGCGGCTATTCCGAACCGGACCGCCACATCGGGCAGCCACCGCCGTTCATCGACGTGGTCCGCGCCATGCTGTCGTCGCGGATCATACGCAACAACATGCTGGGTACCGTGGGCTTCGCCTTCGCGGGCTACGCGGTGGTGGCCTGGGCGCCGACGTGGTTCATGCGCTCGCATCACATGACCAGCGGCGAAGTCGGCACCATCCTGGCGCTGATGATCGGCCTGGGCGGCGGACTCGGCACCTTCTTTGCCGGCTGGTGTGTCGACCGCCTGGTCAGCCGGAGCCCTGGCTGGCAGGCGTGGATCAACGTCGTTGCCGTAGTCCTGATCGTGCCCTTCGCAAGCGTGGCCTACACCACCGATGACAGCCGTCTTGCGGTCATGCTGTTCATTTTTCCGGCAGTGTTCGGCGGCACCTACATCGGTACGAACTTCGCCCTGCTGCAGAATCAGATCCCGATAGCAATGCGCGCCACGGCTGCTGCAATCAACCTGTTCGTACTGAATATCCTGGGTCTCGGCCTCGGGCCGCTGACCGTGGGAGCAATAAGCGATGCGCTGACACCGGCGATGGGCGACGGGGGCCTGGGCATGGGCCTCCTGGCGATGAATGGCGTGCTGTTGTGGGCGGGCGCGCACTATCTGCGAGCCGGCTGGCTCCTGCACCGGGAGCGGCACGGCAACGGCCCGGCCTGACCACGCACAGCTTGTCGGTGGCACCCGGCCACCCTGATAATTCGCCGGTTTATCGACGGGATACGGGATGACGCTTTCGATCCAACGCAATGGTGCCGTCGGTGCGCTGGTCTCCGGCGTCGATCTGCGCGCCCTGAGCCAGTCCGACCTGCATACGCTCCGGGACGCGTTTGCCGAGCACGGCGCACTCTTCTTTCACGGTCAGCAACTCACTCCGGAGCAACACATCGTGCTTGCCGAGTCCTGGGGTGACATCAACGTCAACCGCTTCTTCCGCGCCGTGCCGGAGCATCCGCGCATCGCGGAAGTACGCAAGGAACCGGATCAGACAGTGAACATCGGCGGCGGCTGGCACACGGATCATTCCTACGACCAGATTCCGGCGCTCGGCTCCATGCTGTACGCACGCGAAGTCCCGGCCTTCGGGGGCGACACGCTGTTCGCCAGTACCTGCGCCGCGTACGACAGTTTGTCAGACGGGCTGAAGCGCACGCTACTTGGCCTGCGCGCGGTGCACTCATCGCGGCATGTGTTTGGCGCGCAGTCCGCCTACGTCCAGAGCGCCGGCGACCGGCTCGGCAATGCCGATGCGGCCAGCCAGGATGCCGTGCATCCTGTGGTCATCCGGCATCCGCTGTCCGGGCGACCTTCGCTCTACGTAAACCCGGCGTTCACACTGCAGTTCGAGGGGTGGACGCCCATGGAGTCCGCGCCGCTGCTGGAGATGCTGTACCGGCACATCGCACGTCCGGAGCACACCTGGCGCTTTCACTGGCAACCTGGCTCCCTGGCATTCTGGGACAACCGCGCCACGTGGCATTTGGCCGTGAATGACTACCACGGCGAGCGTCGGCTGATGCATCGCATCACGCTGGAAGGTGGCCCACTCGAGGCGTATTCCCACTGAGTCATGCGCCACACCACCCGGCCGGTCTGCCGGTTCTCACGGTCGCCGCGGGAGTGATCATCCGTCGCGGGCGCATGCTCATCGCCCGCCGCGCAGATGGTAAAGCGAACGCCGGTTACTGGGAATTTCCGGGCGGCAAGCTGGAAGCAGGCGAGACCGCCCGCGACTGCCTCGAACGGGAGTTTCAGGAGGAGTTCGGCATCGCCGTGCACACCGGCGCGTTCATCACGCGCAGCCACCATGTCGAGGCATCGCGCGTGATCGAACTTGTCGTGCACCACGTGCGCTGGCTGAAAGGCCGCCTGAAGCCGGTGGATCACGATGCCATCGTCTGGTGCCCGGCTCGCGAACTCCTCACCTACCGGCTGGCGCCGGCCGACGTGCCCGTGGCCGCGCTGCTCAAGAGCCGGCGGTGGACCGATCGCTGACCGGACCCACCGCCTGCCGTTCTCCGCTCAGAGAAACGCCACGCCGCCGGCGACAAGGTGAATCACACCCAGCGCCAGACAGGCCCAGCCAAGCAGCGACGCCATACCACCAAGTGTTTCCAGGCGCGCGGCCTGTCCCTTGAGGGCTTCCATGCCGGTCAGCGCTTCCCGCGCGGCAACGGCGCCACCGGCCAGTGCAGCAAGCTGCGGCAACCCGTCACCCGCCAGCGGCCGCAAGTTGACAAGGTCCAGCAGAAAATCGAGCACCGCCAGCCCGATACCGGCAAAACCGACGACTTTTGCGTTGCCGGACAGCGCCGAGATGGCACCCGCCAATGGCGCGACCATCGCCGCAACCTGAGCGCCGTTCAGTGTCAGTCCGAGGGCAACCAGAACAAGGCCCAGCAGCAGTCGCATGAGACCGCCAAACGCACCCTGTCCCGCCGCCGCGTCCGCGGCTTCGCGACTGGCATTCTCCACGCCTTCCGTCGCCTCGCGGATTGCCGCATTGGCATCCGCCAGTGCCTTGTCGCGCGCCTCGGCGAATGCGGCTTCGCGTTCCTGTTCACGTGCTTCCATGCGCGCGGCCTGCGCCGCCTCCTGTTCCCGCGCTTCAGCCTGGCGCCGTTCCTCCGCAGCGGCCTTTTCCGCATCGCGTGCCGCGGCAGCCGCCTCTTCAGCCGCCCGGTCCGCCGACGACGTGTCTTCTTTCTCCGGTGCCTTCTGCAGCGTAGGCGCGGACGGCACGGGCCAGGGCTTGCCGATTTCCGGTACGTCCTCCGCCAGGTCTTCCATCGAATCGCTTTCCCACTCCCAGCCGTAGAAGCCCCCTGCCTCCACCGCCTCGGGTACCAGGCGGCCATCGAAACTGGCGCCTTTCTCGGGAATGACCGTTTCCACCAGGATGGTATCCGGCGCCAGGGTCAGCCCCTGCTGCTGCTCCTCGTGTGGCTTGAGCGAACCATCCGCGTTCACCGTCCAGCGGAACGTGCGCAACAGTTCGCCGTTGTCCATGAGACGGCATTCCCACTTGCCGGCATGTTCCATCAGGCCGGTGTTGGGGCCATAAGCCTCCAGGCCAATGGGCAGGCTGATGCGCATCAGGTGCCAGGTGAGGTACTCCCGGTACGGGTTGCCCCGGCGATAGTCCAGGGAATTGCGGTCCGAGTGCACCACCTGAAGCTTCTTCTCGGTTTTGACGGAAATGTTGTCCAGGCTGCCGGCTGCGCTCATCGCCGCAAAGTTGGGATCGTTCGGATTGCCCCAGACCAGCGTTTCACCATTCACCGTACAGGCCAGATGGGCGTCCAGGCTGGGACCGCTCCAGCTGTATTCATGCGGCGACACGTTCCAGTAGAGCGCGTATTTGCCCCCCTGCCGTGCCACCTTTTCGAGCTGTCCCCCCTGCCCCGACCGGTTCACGTAGCTGTTCATTCCCGTGAGAATGCTTGTCAGCGCCTCCTGGTGACGGGATACGAAGTACTCCGGTGCGTCCACCTGCGGCAGCGTTGCGGGCCCCCGCACCTTGGCCACCTTGCCCACCGTGATGGTGTAGGTATGCATGGGGTATTCCTTGCCGGTGGCGCCATCGATGTAGCTCACGTCCACGGCAAACTCGCCTTCACCGGTGACCACCGGGCTCTTGCCCTGCACGGAGCCCGGATACAGCGCCAGATTGGCAATAGCCACCGGATTGGTCGGGTATTCCTTGCGCCCCATCATGCCCATGGCCCGGTTGCCATCGGCACGCTTCTCCGCCAGCACCTTGCGACCGTCGCGAATGGTGTAGTGAAAGGCGCTATGGTCCGGTGTGTCGCCGACAATGCGGAACCCCGGCTGCAGGGTCCAGCCGAGGTCCACCGGACTGCCGTCCCGGTAATCGACCTCGCCCTTGATATCGAACCAGGTGTAGCCATGATCCAGCACCAGACCCGGCGGCAGATCGGCGCGCGCCCCGGTTGCCACCAGAACCAGCACCACCCCCATCAAACAGCGACGCCACTGCATTGCGCGCACCCTCCTTTGTTGTCGAAGGGCAGACCATAAAAGGGAGCGGCGGCGATGACAAGCACCTTAACCGCTCAGCCGCTGGCGGTGGCGCCGGCTGACAGGCGATGGCAAGCACCGGCGCAACCATGTGTGGATGCCTTCGGGCCGCCGGCAGGCGTCGACAAATGGACCAACGACGCCTCCCGCAGGCTGGCGTCGTTCCCTGTCAGGCCGCGGGCTTCAACCGGAACCGGATGGGCAGGTGCTTCAGGCCATGCACAAAACTGGCCTGCAGCAACGCCGGTTCGCCAGCCAGCTCCATGAAGTCGATCCGTGGGATGAGTTGTTCGAAGAACAGGCGCATTTCCATCCGGGCGAGAATCAGGCCAAGACACTGGTGCGGACCGGTGCCAAACGCCAGATGCCGGTTGGGCTTGCGGTCGATCTGGAAGGCAAAGGGGTCGTCGAAAATCTCTTCGTCGAAGTTGGCCGAGGCGTAGAACAGGCACAGCGTCTCACCCCTGGCAATCCTGCGCCCCCGCAGCTCGGTGTCCGCCATTGCCGTACGTGCGAACTGCGCCACCGGCGTCGACCAGCGGATCATCTCCTCCACCGCCAGCTTCAGACTTTCCTCGTCGTGCACCGTCGCTTTCATCTGTTGCATCTGTGCCGGATGCGTCAGCAGCGCATGCAAACCGCCACTGATGCCCGTGCGGGTGGTTTCATGACCCGCAGTGGCAACGATCGTGTAGTAGGAAATCAGTTCCTTGTATGGCAGGTATTCGCCATCGATACGACCATTGGCGATGTAGGAGGCAAGATCTTCCGTGGGTTGCGCGCGGCGCTTTTCCGTCAGGTCGGTGAAATAGAGATAGATGTCCTTGATGGTTTCAAAGATGGACAGCGGATCGTCACCCACGCGTTTCATCTCCGGATCGTCGCCGGCAAACAGCTCGTTCGTGAGCTTGAGAATGCGCCACTCGTCCTCCTCGGGTACGCCGAGCAGTTCCGTAATCAGCTTCAGCGGCGGCCACACGGCAACATCCTGAACGAAGTCCAGCTCACGAACACCGCCGTCGCCCATCATGTCATCGAGGATGTTGCGGATGATGGCGCTGAGCCGCTCCTCGAGCCGTTTGATGTTGGTGGGCTTGAACCATGGTTGGGTGAGAGCGCGGTACTTGGGGTGATCCGGTGGATCCATCTGCACCAGAGAGCGGATCAGCCCCTGTTCGGTGGACTGCGCCATGACCTGCAGCAGGGCCGGCGTGTCCTGCAGACGCCGGAAGATCTCCGCGATGATCTCCTGGCGCATTTCCGGCCTTGCGACCTCCCGGCCGATGATCGGGCGAGGTTCGCTGGCAAACAACTCGGGCTGTTTCTCGATGGCGACGACGTCTTCGTGCTTGGTCACCGCGTAGAACGGCCGGAACGACGGAATGTCTATGCGCCGCAGCGGATCGTTCGCGCGCAGCCAGGCAAACGCCTGGTGCGGGTGGCCGTGACGGGCATAGTATTCGGGCGCAATTACATGCTCGTCGGCGTAGGAATAGGCACTGGACATGACAGCCTCGGTTGGTGGCGACTGCGCGCTAGCATACCGCATCCCCTCCGCCCGCCGTCTCGACCTGGCAGCGAATTGGAGGCGCACACGAGATATGGCGGCTTCGCCGCCACCCCGCCACGGCCGGGCGGTCCGATCAGATCACCGGGGTGACCCGATCGGGACAGGCTCAGGGCATGGTCTGCGTCAGGAAACGCGGAATGGCGCTCTGGCCGCGGATCAACCAGGCCGGCATCCCGCGAGACGCCATCAGCGCTTCGATGCCGGGCACGGACTGCACAGCCTGCCGCAATGCCAGCAACTGGGTTGCCCGCACGTCGACAAAAAACACGTGCCTGCCGGAGTCCAGCAACTGCTGCAGATGCGCAAAACGACGGTTGCGCCGCTGAATACCCGAAAAACCCGCTTCCCAGGTGCAAAATCCCAGCCCGCCAATCGCGAGAAACAGGGTAATCGTGGTTGATGCCTGCGACGCGAACGCACCCAGTTGCCAACCGACGCCAAGCACCAGCAGCGCAAGCACGGTACCCAGCAGGGCACCGCGCAGCCCCGCATGGAGCACGTCACTTTGCATCAGGGAACTGACACCGTGCAGACCGCTGTGGCTTTCGACACCGGAACCGTCCCGGCTCAACACGTGCATCTGCACGTAATCCAGACCGGCCGCCTGCAGGCGGTTGGCAAGCGTTTCGAGGACGTCGAGGTCGTTGGCCGCGTAGAAGTATCGCTTCATGGTTCACCTCCGTGGAGGACCTGCGAAAAGACAGAGTCCGACCGGCGCGACCACTGCGTCAGAGCGCCGGTCTCAACGGCAGTGTACGCCCTTTGCGGCACGCGGCAACGCAGCACGCTGACAGGCGCCAGGCCAGCTGCCCGCGGGCAGGCGTCGATGCGCCGATCTTGCGCGACGTCTTGGGTACACTGGCAGGCTGATTGCGGAGAGCCTCATGGAACCCATCGACGACCACCTGTCCCAGATTCCCCACGCCGCGGCGATCGGCATGACACTGATCCAGCACGACGACAACGGTTGTGTTGTGAAGATTCCCTATGCCGACCACCTGGTGGGCGACCCCGATACCGGTGTCGTGCACGGCGGCGCCATTACGGCCCTGCTGGACAACACCTGCGGCATGGCCGTGCGTATCCCCGGCGTCGCGCGGGAAGACGTAATGATGGCAACGCTGGATCTGCGCATCGACTACATGGCACCGGCGGAACCGCACCAGGACATCCTCGCTCACGCGGTTTGCTACAAGCGAACGCGCAACATCGCCTTCGTCCGCGCTACCGCCTATCAGTCCACGCCGGACGATCCCATTGCCACCTGCGTCGCCTCGTTCATGTTCACCGGCACGGCTGAAGGCGGCTTCTCCGGTGTGGAGACAACGCCATGAAGCTGCTGCTCGAACTTCGCGACCAGGGGCGCGGCAAGGACATGCAGGCTGTCGTGGAACAGATCCCGTACATGCGCTTCCTCGGTATCTCCGTGGACCGCAAGGGCAACGAGATCACCACCATCATGCCGTTCCGCCAGCAACTGATCGGCAACGTGATGCTACCCGCACTGCATGGGGGCGCCATCGGCGCGTTCCTGGAAGTGACCAGCGTCATCCAGCTGCTGTTCGATACCGCCTGCGAACGGTTGCCCAAGACGATTGACGTTTCCATCGACTACCTGCGCTCCGGGCGACCACAGACCACGTACGGGCGCGCCATCGTGACCCGGCACGGCCGGCGCGTGGCCAACGTGCGCTCGGAAATCTGGCAGGACGAGCGCAGCAAACCGATTGCCGTCAGCCACGGGCACTACCTGTTGACGCCGTTCTGATGCCAGCATGCGTTTCCTTGTCGGCGCCACGGTTGCCCTTCTGACACTGACGCTGGTCGTCCACCCGCTGCTGGGCGGTGGCGTCCTGTGGGACCTGGGCAACGCCATCGGACTGCTTGCGCTTGCCGGCGTGCTGACGCTGTTCGCACCGGGCCAGTTTCCCCGCACGCCCCGCCGGCACCAGCAACTGGCCAACGCGGTGCTGCTGATGCTGCTCGCGCACGCGCTCTGGTTTCCACTCACCGACGCCGCCAGCCATGTCTACCTGCTGCCAG
Organism: Pseudomonadales bacterium; assembly: GCA_024234635.1. Classification (GTDB taxonomy): domain Bacteria; phylum Pseudomonadota; class Gammaproteobacteria; order Pseudomonadales; family Azotimanducaceae; genus SYFY01. The sequence goes on from JACKNX010000005.1 coordinate 160,797, forward strand.
GCGCACCCACGTACATGTGGCTGGGCGTTGCCGGCTTTGTCGTCCTGCTCGTTGCGTGGCAGTTGTCCCTGCCTGGCAGCCGCCAGCGATGGCATGCCTCGCCGGCGAGTTTCCGTCGCTGGCACCGACGTCTCGGCATGCTGGCCATCATCCTCGCCGCCGGACACATCACTCTCAGTGGTTTCTACCTGGGCTCGCCCTGGCAGGCCGCGGTGTTTATGGTGCTGGTTATCGCCGCCCCGTTGCTGGCGCGAAGCATCACCCCGCGCCTGACCGACAGCGGAGCGCCAACGGTGACACAAACCGTTTCCGTCTGGCTGCTGGCGTGCGTGGCGTTTGTTGCGCTGAGGAACCTGGCATGATGCGGGCTGTCCTCCTCGCCGGTGTCATCGCGCTCGTCGCACTGGCGGTGCTGGGTTCCCCCTGGCCCGGCGAACACCCTGAGCGGGCACGCTACTACGACAGTCCCGAGCCGATCCTGCCAATGCGTTTCGATCATCCCTCCCATGCCACGGTGAACTGTCTGACCTGCCATCACGAGTTCGTGGACGATTCGGGCAACGATACCTGCATGTCCTGTCATGTCCGAAGGCCTGAACTGGCAGCGCAACTGGAGGCTCAGTTTCATGGTCTGTGCAGGGATTGCCACGTCGACAGAAACGCCAGCGGCGACGCTGGCGGTCCGCCGCGCGCCTGCGTGGCATGCCATGTCATCGACGGGAAGATCTGATGTCGCCGACCGGGCATCGCCCGTCCCGCGGCCCGGGCACTCAACTGCCCGGGGCGTCTTTCAGCTGACGTTCGAATGTCGCCTGTGCCGCCGCCCGTTCCGCCGCAAACGCGTCGCCTTCCCAGGCACGGTACTCACCACGTGCATAGGCGAGCGCGTTGCGATGATAGATCCACGCATTCAGGCGGTTGGCAACAAAGCTGTTGCGCATCACGCGCACCTTTCCCGGGGTGCCCATGACGATACTGTTTGGCGGAATCACCGTGCCTTCGGTGATGAAGGTACCGCCGGCCACGATGCAGTTGTCGCCGATCACCGCGCCGTCCATGATCGTGGCATTGATGCCGATCAGGCAGTTGTCGCCGATCTCGGCAACGTGAATGTTGCAGTGGTGGGTGATCGAACAATACCTGCCGATCTTCACGCCGCCGCCGTGAATCATCACAAAATCCTGGATATTGGTCATCTCGCCGATGTGCGTCGTGCCACTTTCCGTACGCATCACGACGTAGGGCCAGATACTCACACCGTCGCCAATACGGATATCGCCGTACAGGCAGGCGCTGGGATGTACGTAAGCCGCGCGTGACAAATCAATGGACGGGTCCTGCAAGGTGGCGCGGTTCATCACGGTGACGTTGCGCCCTGTGCCTGCTGCGCAAACGCCGCACGTACCGCCTGTTCGTCCTCTGGCCGCACCAGACGCACGATCTCCCGTCCGTCCACGAGGAAAATCAGCGTCGGCCACAGCTTGACGCCGAAGCTGCGACCGAGCGGTCGCCCGGGGCCGTCCTCAACACGCACGCGCACGACAGCGGGATACGCGGCAAACACCGGATTCAGCAGAACCTGGGCACGCCGGCACCAGCCACACCAGGCGGTGCCGAACTCCAGCACCACCGCGCCACGGGAGGCGTCCACCGCAGCACGTGTGGGTGGCTCAGCGGTGTAGTCAGGGGTAGCGGCGATCATCTACCGGTACGTTCGGGGTGCAGCCCCCGCAACTGGTCGCTGTTCCAGATCTTGCGCAGGAAGCGGGGATTCTTGGACGACATGTCGATCTGGTAGAGGCTCACATCCTGCTTGCCCGGCAATGCAAGGATGTCGCACAGGTTGCGGGCCAGCCAGTGCTCGATCTTCAGCACCACCATCTTGCGACGAAGGCGTCCCTGCTCGTCCCGGTTCAGGACCGTTGGCAGGGTGTTGAGCGTGAGGATTTCGTCGATGGCCGAGTTGGCCATTTTCTCGCGCCCTTCCTCGCTGGCGTAGAAATGCGAAACAGCGAAGACGATACGCGCGGGTTTCGCCTGCCGCAGGTACTGGCAGGACTGCACCACCGTGGAGCCGGTACGCACCATGTCATCGAACAGCACCACGTCTACCTCGGCGATACCATCCAGCGTCACCTCGCTTTCCTCGTGCATCGTAATGGACACCTCGCGCTCGCCGGAGCGCTCCTTGTCCAGCATCACGAACCCGGCCTTTGGCAGACCCAGGCGGGCGTGCATCTCGCGCACGAAATCACGGGCGCCCTTGTCCGGCGCGCACAGCACCAGCCCCTGGCCATCGTCCGTATCGCGCACGATGTTGGAATTGCGCAGGTAGTCGATGTAGATGTCGTAGGGAATCAGATTGTGGAAACGGCCCTCGAACACCTCGCCGAAGATGCGCTGCACGGAATGGGAATGGTTGTGCACGGTCACCACGCGGTCCACACCCGCCAACGCCAGCATCTGCGCGTACAGTCTGGCGCTGAACGGCTGGCCGTCGAATTTCTTCAGGTCCGCTTCGTCGCGCTGGAACTGGGTGACACCCAGATCGGCACGGGGCCCGCGGTCCTGCGCGCTGTAGAACAGGTCAGGCTCCAGCAGCACCACTTCCAGCGCGCCGTTCTCCTTTGCCGCCCGGGCGATGAGCAGATTGCGCATGGCGAGGTCGTTTCGGCTGACCAGTCGGTTCGAGGTGCTGACGATGATGACGCACTTGCCTTCCAGCTTGAGGCCGATGCGCGTGTAGTCGAGTTCGTCGGAAATGAAGCGCGGGCAGAATTCGGAGTTGGCGAAAGTCTTCAGGCTGATGAGGTCAGCGATATCCACCTGCTGTCGCATCGCAAAAGCCAGGTCGATGGCAAATGGTTCGTCCGACACATTGCCAACGACAATGACATCCCTTGGCGCCGATTTTTCGCTCACCCGTCGTTTCCCGGTTCTGCCCCCTGACGGCGCGCACAATGACGATCCACGCCGCCGTGGTCAACCCGCAAATGCCACGACTGTTTCACACGCCGAAGCCGGGGGCACCAGCCTTGCCGGCATACCGCCGGACGGCGTCAACCACGCGTCTTGCTCACGCGACGATAGTCTACGGTCGTGAGGTGCAACAGCATGTCCCGGATACGCCAGCCGGTACCGGGTACGAACACGGCCTCATCCTCATAGGTCCCCACGAACAGATACAGACGCCCGTCTTTTTCCTCATGCCACGCCTGCAGGTAGCTGGCCATGCGCGCATGCCCGCCCCTGCCGGCGGCATCCGGCAGCGTCAGTTCGCGAAAATACTGCGTGCCGATGAAATGCTGCGTGACCTCATAAGGTGCAAGCGCGCCTTTTACCAGATCCACCCAGGCATCGGGTCCAGTCACCGGATCGTAGCCCGCGGCGCCGATACGGGCATCGGGGGTGAAGATGCGGTGGTAGATCGCCCGCCCTTCCTCGATTCCCTCCGGGGTGTTCGTACCGATACGATCGGTGGCCATCCCGTAGCAGTGGCGGAGTTCGCGGATGGCCTCCTTGGCCAGCAAGGTGTCTGCATCCTGCCCTGCCGCGCCACCGGCGGCCTTCGCCGGACCGCCGGCCGATTCGCCCGCGGCAGCCTGCACACCGCCACTGACCCCGAGCATGGCCAGGACACTGCCAAACAGCCCCAGCCAGTTGCGCCGCGTACTGACATTCGTCACATCAACCATCATCCATCTCCCCCATGCCAAAGGTGACCAGTGTACCAGCGCGACAGCGAGTACAGGCGGGCTGCCACCTGCGCGTTCAGTGGGAAAACCGGCGGACCGGACGCTATGCCACCGGGTGCGTCAGTTCGAACACACGATGGATGCCGGGGTTGCGGGCGAAATCGCGGTCGATCGTGCGTGGCGTGGTTTCCGCCACCCGTGCAAATGCCGACACCGCCGCGGTATCCAGTGCGAAACGGCGGTAATTGTTGGAGAAAATGAGGGTGCCTGCCGGCGCCAGTCGCTGCATGGCCAGCCGCAGCAGTCGCGCATGATCGCGCTGCACGTCGAAGTCGTCCGCCCGCTTTGAATTCGAGAACGTCGGCGGATCGCAGAAGATCAGGTCGAACTGCTCGCGGCTCGCCGCCAGCCAGCGCAGCACATCGGCGTGCTCGCGCCGGTGGCGGGCATCGTCAAGGCCATTGAGGCGGAAATTGCGCGCTGCCCAGTCGAGGTACGTCAGTGACAGATCAACGCTGACGGACGCCAGGGCGCCGCCCAGCGCCGCATGCACCGAAGCGGTTGCCGTGTAGCAGAACAGGTTCAGCACACGGCAGTTGCGGCTGCGACCGGCGATGGCAAGACGCACGGGCCGATGATCGAGGAACAGCCCCGTGTCCAGATAGTCCCAGAGATTGATCTGCAGCCGCGCCGCACCTTCGCGCACCACAAGCCACTCGTCACGCGCCGCCTGCCGACCGTACTGGCCACCGCCCTTCGCGCGCGCGCGCGTCTTGCAGGCAATGCGCGCAGCCGGGATGTCCAGCGCCGTGGCAACGCCTTCCAGCAGCTCAGCCAGCCGCCTGGCCGCCTTTTCGGGAGGAATGCTGGCCGGCGCCTGATATTCCTGCACATGTGCGTAGCGCAGGCCGTCTTCGGCGGTGTAAACATCCACCGCCGCGGCGTACTCGGGCATGTCGGCGTCGTACAGCCGGTAGCAGCCGATATGTTGTTGCGTCAGCCAGCCCTTGAGGCGCGCGGCATTCCGGCGCAGGCGGTTGGCGACCATCGCCCCACCCGCGCTTGCGACCTCGCTCATGCCAATGCGCTCATGCCGCCGGGCGACGCTCCAGTACAACCACCGGAATCCGGCGTCCACCTGCGCGCTTCTGGTAGTCGTCATACGGCGGATACAGCGCCGCCATTTGTTTCCACAACGCCTCACGCTCGTCACCGGTGGCCGTACGGGCAGTCGCCTGTACGATCTCCCGGCCCGCCTGCAATGTCACATGCGGTTCGGCGACGAGATTGTCGTACCAGCTCGGATGCGCCGGCGCTCCGCCCTTGGACGCGACGATCACCCAGGCATCGCCGGCTTTTCCGTAGATCAGCGGCAGCGGACGCGGCAGCCCCGAATGCCGACCAATGGTCGTGAGCAGGAGCGTCGGAAGCTTTCCGGAGCCTCCGCCAAGCGAGGCATCCCACAGATGCGCCGCGTCCGGATCGGTGCGATAGAGGGCAATGTGATCGGCGATCCACTTCGGCATGCTGGCGGGCAGGTCGGACATGATAGGCACCTTGGTCTGCGACGGACCGCAAGCCTATCAGGCTGAGCGCAAAGGTCATCTCCCCTGAACGCCCTCGCTGGCGACATCCTGGCGCTGCCCGCGCCTGTGCACCCTGTGATATGCGTCACGAACGCATCGCCATACCCGGGTGAAGCCGTCGATGGCTTGACCGATGGCACGTCCACGCCGGGTGCCGGGGGTACAATGGCCCGCCGATACCCCGGCATCGATCAGCGGAGACGGATGCAAACGATGACCGATTCCGGCATCGCTTCAGATCACCCGGGCACCCGGGAGATCGGACACAGGGACAGGTCACCAGGTGGTAACGATTTGAACATCTGCTTTGTTGCCCACTTCGCCTACGGTGCGCTCGCCGGCGACCCCGGTGGCCATATTGGTGGCGTGGAACGACAGACGGCTCTCATGGCCCGCTGGCTGGCCGGGCGCGGCCACACCGTCAGCGTCTGCACCTGGCAGGAAGGAGCCCCGGGTGATGAAACAGTCGGTGGCGTGCGGGTGCTGAAAACCTGCGAGGCAGACGCCGGTCTGCCCCTGCTCCGCTTTCTCCACCCACGCTGGACCAGCCTGACGGCAGCTCTGCGCCGGGCCGACGCGGACCTCTACTATCACAACTGCGCGGAGGCGATTACCGGACAGACCGCCCTGTGGGCGAAGCTGCACGGGCGACGTTTCGTCTATTCCGTTGCCTCCGACCCGGAGACCGATCCCGCCCTGCCCATCCTGGGCTCCCTCCGGGAGCGCGTGCTGTATCGACGCGGCCTGCGACTGGCCGACGGCATCATCACCCAGACACAGGGACAGCGGGATAACCTGCGGCGGGGCTTCGGGCTCGAAGCGACCGTCCTGCCGATGCCCTCCGATGCCTGCGCCGGCACCACGCTCGCATGTCTTGAGAGCGCGCGCACCGCACCACGCGTGGTGTGGGCGGGTCGCATCGCGCCCGTAAAAAACCTCGAACTGTTCCTGGACCTCGCACGGCAACTCCCGGAGGTGGGGTTTGACCTGGTCGGTGGCGCGGACCAGGACGCGGACTACGCCGCTCGCATGCTGGGCCAGGCACAGGCGCTTGCCAACGTCACCGTGCACGGCCGCCTGGACCGGGAAGCCGTGCTCCAGCGTTACCGGCACGCCGCCCTGTTGCTGTGCACCTCGCACTATGAAGGCTTCCCCAATACGTTCCTGGAAGCCTGGGCACACGGCCTGCCCGTGGTGAGCACGGTGGATCCGGACGGCGTCCTCACGCGGGAAGGCATAGGCATTCACGCCACCAGCGCAGCAACGCTTGCCGCCGCCATCGCGAAACTGGCGGGGAGAACGGGAGACCGGCAGGCGATGGCTGCGCGGGCCTGGGCGTACTACTACAGCAATCACCATGTGAGCGGCGCGATGCCGCGCTTCGAAGCCTATCTCACGACACGGATGCGCAACGGGCGTGAAGCCGGCGCGAACAGGGAAAGCGACTGACGTGAAACGGCCCCTGAAAATTGCCCTGGTGACGCAGTTCCCCGTCAACCCTGACCACCCTACCGGCGGCGTCGAGGCAGTAAGCGTCAACCTGGCGAAACATCTGGCGAAATTCAGCGACCTGGATGTCCACGTGATCACCTTTGTGAAACGAGCGGCGGCCGGACAGCTCTATCGCTGGGAAAACGTCAGCATCCACTATCTGGCGCTGCCGGAGGGAAGCATGCTGCGCATGGCCACCGGCGAAGGACGCCGCCGGATACTGGAACATCTGTCGACGCTGCAGGCCGATGTCGTGCACGCCCATGATACGTACGGCCTGATGGTGCGGGGCCATCCAGGCCCCCGCACCTTCACCGTGCACGGTTTCATCTACGGGGACACACGGGTTTCCGGTTCGCCATTCGCCCTGCCGAGATCCTGGCTCTGGCGTTACGTGGAAACAGGGGGCTGGGCGGAGCAAAAGAATATCGTCTCCATCAGTCCGTACGTGCGCGAACGTGTCAGCCGCTTTTCCGCTGCCAGGATCAGAGACATCGACAATCCTGTGGCGGCTTCCTTCTTCAGCCTGCCCTGGAAGCCCGAGCCAAACCGCATTTTCAGCGCCGCGGTGATCTCTCCCCGCAAGAACACCCTGCAGCTTGTTCGCGCCTGCGGCGTGCTCAAGGCGCGGGGACAGGACATCCGCCTGCGACTTGCCGGGCCGATCGTTGACGCCGGCTATGGCCGGCAGGTGCAGGCGCTCATCCAGGAACTGGATCTGGACGACAACGTCCTGCTGCTTGGCTCGATCCCGACGCCAGAGGTACGCATGGAACTGTCCAAGGCCGCTGCGTTTGCGCTGGTATCGCTCGAAGAAAACTCCCCCATGGGCATCGAGGAAGCCATGGCCGTGGGCCTGCCTGTCATCACCTCCAACCGCTGCGGCATGCCCTACATGGTGCGACATGGCGAAAGCGGCTACCTGGTGGATCCGACCTCCGCGGAGAACATTGCCGATGGCATTCAGGCGACGCTGCGCTCGGAGGCGCACCGCCGCGCGCTGGGCGCACGCGGCCGACGCATCGCGGAAGAACGCTTCCACCCGGACGTCGTGGCGAAGCAGACACGCGCGCACTATCTGGAACTGGTCGGCATCGATCCAGGTAGTCTGCCGCCGCCATGAGCCCGCCTTCCGACCTTACTCCCGCACCAACAGCGCCAACAGCACCTGCACCACGCCGGCTGTTTGCCACGCCGGGTGCCTGGTTGCTGCTGGCAATTGTCGGTGCATTGCTGATTGCGCAGCAACTACTGACGATTCCCGGCACAAGCGCGTTCTCGGATGCCCTGCAGGATGCCATGCACGTGCCGTGGTCGGCAGCCCTGACACTGCTCACCCACCGCCTGACCCGAAACTGGCGTTACACGCTGGCCATCATGCTGAGCGTGGCCATTGGCAGCGAATGTCTGCAGATATTCACTGCCCGCGACGCCAGTTTCCACGATGTCGCATCCGACCTTTTCGGCATGCTGGCAGCACGCTCGTTACATTCTTGGTGGTTCAACAGGTCATTGAGAAAAGCCTGGCCGGCATTGGCCGCCCTCGCGCTGGTTGTGGTGTACACAATGGCGCCGATGGCAATGGTCGGCGCGAGCCACTACTGGTTGATGCGGCACTGGCCCGTGCTTTTCGATGCAGCGTCGGCAGCCGGCTCAAGGCTGGCAACCCCTACGGCGGACGTCATCGACGACACGCCATCGGACGCCGGCCTGCTTCTGAGGCTGACCGGCGAACGCTGGTCCGGCGTGCACCTGGATACGTTCCATGCGGACGACCGACAGTTCACCACCTTGTCGATCGATATCGAGGTGCCCGACGACAAGCCGCTTCGCCTCGGCGTCAGTCTGCAAGTGCGATCCTCCACGCGACGCGAAATCCGCTTCGTCGATTCGCGACTGACCCCGGGACGCCAGCAACTGGAGATTCCACTGGATCGCCTGCTGAGAGATACGCCATGGCAGGACGCACTCAAGCTGTACATCTACGGCTACCGCACGGATGCCGGTCGCGAATTTGTCCTGCACACGGTCACGCTGCACTGACACCACCCGCGCATTACGGCGAGAGCGAATTTGTCCCGAGCTTCACCCGGCCGGGCGAACTGCATCAAGAAGCCGTACCATGCCGACTGGACACGCACTGGAGCCATCGATGGTCAGCTTCCTCATCCGCTGCATCGTCACGGGGCTCGGCCTGTGGCTGGCCGACGCACTGCTCGACGGTATTCATATCGACTCCTCACGCACGCTGATCCTGGCTGCCGTGATCCTGGGCCTGCTGAACGCCGTCGTGCGCCCGGTGCTTTTTGTGCTCACACTGCCACTGACCGTGGTCACGCTCGGCATCTTCATCCTCGTTCTCAATGCCGCCATGTTTGGTCTGGCCGCCGCCTTTCTCAACGGTTTTCAGGTAGCCGGCTTCTGGTCCGCACTCGCCGGCACCCTGCTGGTCAGTCTGACGTCCTGGCTGGCATCCTGGTTCATCCGGCCAGGCGGTCGTTACGCAATCGTCATCGAACGTCGATAGCAGGCTGCTGAAAAAGCAGCCTGGTATGCCAGCCAGGGACGGCTGGCCCGAAAATGCAGCGGAAAACGCTGCATTTTGCGCAAGTCGGCGAAGCCGACGACTGCTGAAACAAGTCCAGGATGGACTTTTTCAGCATCCTGACAGGCTTGTTTCAAGCTCCCGGCGGGTTGGCGTGACCACGCCGTTCGATCCAAAAACGCTGAGGTCAGCCCCGGGTTGGCGCACGTAATACCGCGCCATCGCGCCGTTTGCATCGCCAGCGTGCAGATAAAGCCCCGAATTCCGCGATTCGGCCGGGCACGCGATTTGCAGCATGCCAGTCGGCAATCGACCGGCTGGTTCTTCAGCCTGAACCCGACCAACGGAGGTCACATGTTCAAACTGGCACCGACTGACGCCACGTTCCTGTTCGCGGAAACGCCCCGCACACCCATGCACATCGCCAGCGTGCAGATATTCGACCTGCCCGCCGGTGTATCCACGGACCAGTTTGTCGCGGCGCTGCGAAAGCGCGTGCAGGAGCGCGCGCCGCGGGTGCCGTACATGACGCGCCGCCTGCAGGAAGACAGCGCCGGAATCACACCCCCCAACTGGGTCGAGTCCGCCGACATCGACATCCTGCAGCATGTGCACCGCGTCGACGTCCCGGCGCCCGGTGGCATGCGCGAACTGGAGCGCACCATCGCGAGCCTGCACGATACACCGCTGGATCGGTCACGCCCGCTCTGGGACCTGACGGTGTTGTGCGGACTCGCCGGCAATCGCGTGGCCTGTTACAACCGTGTGCATCACGCCTGCGTGGACGGTATGGCCGGTCAGGCCGGTATCGTTGCCCTGATGGACGGCACAGCCGCGCAACCCCAGCCCGGGCAACCGGCGATTCCCGAACCGTCGCCGGTGAACCTGTGGCACGACTGGGCCATTCAGGAGGCCGACCGCCTGCACAACTGGCCGCGCATGCTGGAGGGCTGGCGACGTGTCGCGGTACATCAGTCGCACCCCGACGCCGCCCTCAACGGCGGCGGCGACATGGCCCCCGCGACGCCACTGAACCGGGCCGTCGGCCGCGCCCGAACCTGGAGTACCGCCGTGCTGCCACTGCCGGCACTGAAACGCACGACGCGGGCAACGGGCACCACGCTGAACGACCTCCTCCTCGCGCTGTGCGGCGGGGCCATACGGTCGTACCTGCAACGGCGGGGAATGTTGCCCGGACGCGATCTCCTTGCGGGCTGTCCCGTCAGCCTGCGCAGGCCCGGTGACAGGATGGCCGGGAATCAGGTCGGCATGATGCGCGTTGGACTGGGCACCACACTGGACGATCCCCTGGCGCGATTGCAGAGCGTGCATCGCGGCAGCACCCACGCCAAACAGCTGGCCGCGGACATGCGGTTGCTGGGTGATGCACCACCGCTCCTTCCGGGCATGCCGATGCTCCTGCGCGCCGCGTCACTCAGCGGCGGGATGCTGGCCAGCGACAACAGCCCGGTGCCCACGCCGTTCAACGTCGTGATATCCAACGTGCCAGGTCCGCGTCAGGCACTGTCCCTGCTGGGCGCGCCAATGCGTACACACTTCCCGGTGTCGATTCCGGGGCACGGCATGGGCGTGAACATTACGGTGCAGAGCTATGCGGGAAGACTGTTTCTGGGTATCACCGCGTGCGCGCGCGCCATGCCCGATCCAGCCGAACTGCGCAACGATCTGCTGGCAGCGTGGACGGAACTCGACACCCTGACGATGAGTAGTGCGCCCGGACGCCATCCGCGCGACACAGCAGCCTTCCCGCTGGCGTCAACCCTGCCAAAGGCGGCCTGATCAGCGGAAGATACCGCGGGCGCTCCCCGCCCGCGACGTCTACGCCATGCCTGCCCCATCCCTGCCCTGCCGCAGGCCGCGCGAACCTGCTACCTTGGCGGTTTCCCGGCACAGGAGATGGCATGTTGAAAGTTCTCACGCTCGGCTGCCTGCTGAGCATGGCCATCACCACGTACGCGGACGTGCGGCTTACGGTGTTCAACTGCGGCGAACTGCGATTTCCGGATATCACCGCGTTTGGCCTGGCCAACGACGCCACGGACGTGCGCGAAATGTTCGTGCCCTGCTATCTGGTGGAACACCCCAAAGGGCGATTGTTGTGGGATACCGGACTGCCGCTCGGCGCCGCCGGCCAGGGTGATGTGGCGCTCGACGACGGCAGCATGCGCTACGCGCGATCCATCGTCGCCCAGCTTGCCGACCGGGGGCTCACCCCGGCTGACATCGACCTGCTCGCACTCTCACACTTCCACTTCGACCATGCCGGCGGCGCCAACGCCTTTGCCGACGCAACGCTGCTCATCCAGCAGACCGAGTACGACGCGGCATTCCTGCACGCCCAGACCAACCCGGTATTCGACAAGACACTGTACGCGGCGCTGGAAACCAGCCGCAAACGGCTGCTGAACGGCGATCACGATGTATTTGGCGATGGCACGGTGCGTATCGTCAGCGCACCAGGGCATACGCCCGGACACCAGGTGTTGCTGCTGGCCCTGAAGAAAAACGGTCCCCTCATGCTGTCCGGCGATCTCTATCATTTCCGGGCATCGCGCACGCTGCGCGCCGTGCCCGTGTTCAACAGCAGCAAGGAACAGTCGCTGGCCTCGATGGCGCACGTGGAGTCGCTGCTTGCGGCCACCCGGGCGACATTCTGGATCGAACACGACATGGCGCTGGCCCGCACCCTGAAACTGTCGCCGGCGTTCTACGATTGAGCGGCTTTCCCCGTCATGGCTTCAGCGCCACCGCTGGCATTGCCATCGTCATCGCCAACATGGTCGGCACTGGTGTGTTCACCAGCCTCGGCTTTCAGCTGGTGGACATCCAGTCGCCGTTCGTACTGCTGTTGCTCTGGGTCGTCGGCGGCGTCATCGCCCTGTGTGGCGCACTCTGTTATGCCGAACTCGGCGCAGCCATGCCGCGCTCCGGCGGCGAATACCACTATGTGGGACAACTGCTGCACCCCGCGCTGGGTTTCGTGTCCGGCTGGATATCCGCCACCATCGGCTTCGCGGCGCCCACCGCGCTCGCGGCCATGACCTTCGGCGCCTATCTCGCGGCGGTGTATCCCGATCTGTCGCCAACGGTATCAGCCATCGCGCTGGTCATCGCGGTGACGCTCATGCACGTGTTCAACCGACGCACCAGTGCCGTGTTCCAGGTTGGTTTCACGGCCCTGAAAGTGGTTGTCATCCTGTGTTTCTGCGCGCTCGCAGTTGCGCTGGTGCCAACGCCGCAGCCGGTGTCCCTGCTGCCAGCCAGCGGTGATGGCGACCTGCTGACGGGCGGCGCTTTCGCAATTGCGCTCATCTACGTCAACTACGCGTACACAGGCTGGAATGCAGCCAGTTACATCGCCGGCGAGATGAACCGACCGGAACGCGATCTGCCCCGTGTACTTGCGCTCGGCACCGCCATCGTGCTGGTGCTCTACCTCGCCCTCAATTACGTGTTCCTGCACACGGCCCCCATGGAGGCCATGGTCGGCAAGGTGGAAGTGGGCTACATCGCCGCGCAGCATGCGTTCGGCGACCGTGGCGCCACCCTGATGAGCGGTATTCTCGCCGTACTGCTGATATCCACCGTGAGCGCCATGATCATGGCCGGCCCGCGCGTGCTCAGGGTCATCGGCGAAGACTTCCGGTCGCTGGCCTGGCTGGCCCGGGGTAACGCCAGCGACGTTCCCGTGGTGGCGATGCTTGCCCTGACCGCCACGACGCTCATTCTCATCGTTTCCGGCACCTTCGAGGCGGTACTGGTCTTCACCAGCTTCACGCTGTCGCTGAATACGCTGGTGACAGCCCTGTGCGTGTTCATCCTGCGCCGGCGACGCGGTGCCGCGGGACTCCCCTTCCGCATGCCGCTGTGGCCATTGCCGCCGCTGCTGTTTCTCGCGCTTTCCGCCTGGACGCTGGTGTACATTCTCATCGAGCGACCGCAGGAAGGCCTGCTCGGTATCGCCATCGTAACCGCCGGCCTGCTCTTCTACCGGCTCTCCTCGACCGCGGGGAAAACAATTACCTCAACGGAGAACCCTTCATGACAATGCTCCTACGTTTCGTTGTGCTCGCCGCGGCTCTGACAGGCTCCGTCACCCACGCTGCAGAGGTCGGCGACGACAGCTTCCGCTGCATCCGCGACATGACGCCGGTGCGCGGGTTCTACGTGGACAATCTGAATGGGGATGTTGCCGCCACCGTTGCGGCGGCGAACGCTGAAGGTGGCGCCAATTACCCCGCCGGATCCGTCGTGCAGCTCGTTCCGGGGGAAGCCATGGTCAAGCACGACGCCGGTTTCAGCCCGGCCACGCGCGACTGGGAATTCTTCGAACTGAACGTGAGCGCGCAAGGTACCACCATCGGCAAACGCGGCTTTGCCGACGTGGTCAACCGGTTCGGCGGCAACTGTTTCGCCTGCCACGTGAAAGCGGAACCCCGCTGGGACATGGTGTGCGAGCAGGGGCATGGCTGCGACCCCATTCCGCTCACCGCCACCATGACACGGGCGATCCAGAAGACCGATCCCCGCTGCGCCACGGTGGCGCTGACCGCCGAGGAGCAGGAAGCGTTGCAGACACTGCAGCGCGCGATGGCGCCGAAGGAGACTGACGCGGCCGGTGGATGACCGGGGGCGGGCCCGCCCTGATGCGCCGCATCCGGCAGCCCGGATGCGCTGGCGCTCACCACGGCTTCCTGTGATGCGGTGCGGGGTAGCGTGGCACCCGGCGGACATGGCTGTTCCTCGCACGGTTACTTGCTAGGCTACTGGGCCACAACCCAGACGGACACAACCATGACACGCATGAGCACCACTGAACGGGAAGGCTTTCTGAACGACCGGCACGTAGGCGTGCTCAGCATTCCCGCGGCCAACCGCGCACCGCTGACCGTACCGGTGTGGTACGCCTACGAGCCCGGCGGCGATCTGTGGTTCATGACCGGCACGACATCACTGAAAGGCCGGCGACTGTCCGTGGGGCTTCCTGTCAGCCTCTGTGCGCAGGACGAGGCACCGCCCTACCGCTACGTCAGCGTGGAAGGCGTGGTGCACAGCATCGAACCGTCGCGCCTGGAGGAAGAGTTGCGCCCCATGGCGCGCCGCTACCTGGGCGAACGCGGCGGTGATGCGTACACGGAGCGGGAAGGCGTTGCCGACACCATCACGGTGCGCGTTCGCATCGAGCGCTGGCTGACAGTGGATTATTCGAAGGGCTGACCGGACAGGCTGCCAGTTCAGCATCCCCTTTGCCGACGAAGGCAAGGCCCGCGAAGGCAAGCATCCTTTCAGCCGTTTCTCAGTAAGCGCTGCCCGCCGCTCACCCCGCCCGCGCGGTCACCAGCCAGGCCGCGGCGGGTAACCGGATGCCATCGGCACCGAGATGTGGTTTGAAAGCATCGCGCGCTGCCTCCAGCGCTTTTGCGCGCGTATCGCCCTCCAGTTCCGCCAGTACCCGCGCCAGCGGACCCACGCGGGTCTGGAACGCTATGGCGCCCTCCAGATCGTCCGCCAGGTGCAGGCTGGGTGTCAGCGAGGTGAAGGCAATGTCGCGAAACGCGGCCTGTTCGAGGATGCCGCGCACAAAATCGCTGTCAGCAAATGCAAAGGGATCCGCGCCCGGCACCGATACCGCGGGGCCACCCTGTGGCAGGAACGGCTGCACCGCGCGGCCGGCAACCGACAGCCAGCCGTTGGCCGCCGCAGCTTGCCAGCACAGGAACACGAGCCGCCCCGAATCCTTCAGTGCTGAACGCAGGTTGCGGAACGCCGCGTTGGGATCGTCAAAGAACATCACGCCGAAACGCGAGAAAAGCAGATCGTGATCGCCTGAGAAGTGCTGGGCCGAAGCGTCGGCGCGCGAAAAACGCACGTTGCCCTTCCCCTCGGCACGCCGGGCCGCCAGCGCCAGCATCGGCTCGGAGATATCCACCCCCCACACGTCGCCACCCTGCTCCGCCAGCGTCAGGCTGGTGGCGCCGCAGCCACAGCCGATATCCACCACGCGTTCGCCACGTTGCACGGCGGCGCGTTCGATGGCGGCATCGCTCAACGGCGCCAGCAACCGGTCCAGATGCTGCTGTGATTCCACCCACGTCTGTCCGGCCGAGCCGTTCCAGTATTCGATCTGTGCTTCGTTGCTCATGCCCGGGCTCCGTTTGCTGAATTGTTGGCCACTGTCAGTCCGGCAGCCCAAGCACGCGCTTGGCGATGATATTGAGCTGAATTTCGTTGGTGCCACCGTAGATGGTGACCGCCCTGTCGCGCAGGAACTGCCGGGGGCTGTCCAGTTCCTCTTCGGAAAATCCGTCGCCTGCCAGCACCAGACCGTTGACACCACGCACCCTCGAGCGCAGCTCGGAGGCGTTTTTCGCCAGCGTTGAACCCACATACTTGAAAATGGAGGTGGCCGCGCCGGGCGCGCCGGTACCCTTGGCCTCCTCCACCGTGCGCCGGGCTGTCAGGGCCAGCGCGGTTTCCTGGATGTTGTGGTCCAGTATTTCGCGACGCAGCGCCGGCTCCGCGATCCTGCCCGCATCCTCGCCAACGTAGGTTTTTGCCAGTCTTGCGAGTGGATTGACCCGTTTCTTCGCCGGCTTGTCCTTCTTCTCCGCCGGTGCGGAGCGCGTGGCGCCGGAACGCTCGTACTGCAACAGCCGTTTCGCGACCGTCCAGCCCTTGTTCAGTTCACCCACCAGGTCATCCTTGCGGGCGATGGCGTTGTCAAAGAACGTTTCGCAGAACGGTGAAGACCCCGAGATGAGCGCAATGGGTTTGACCGTGACACCCGGCTGATGCATGTCGATCAGCAGGAAGCTGATGCCCTGCTGCTTGGGCGCGCTGGGATCGGTGCGCACAAGCACGAACATCCAGTCCGCCTTGTCACCGCCGGTGGTCCAGATCTTCTGGCCGTTGATGACAAATTCGTCACCCACCAGTTCCGCCTTCGTGCGCAGACCCGCCAGGTCTGACCCGGCGCCGGGTTCGCTGTACCCCTGGCACCACGTGACCTCACCGCTGGTGATGCGCGGCAGGTGGCGCATTTTCTGCTCTTCGGTGCCAAATTCCAGCAGCGTGGGGCCAATCATCACGAAGCCCATGCCGGTGGCTGGCGGTAATGCCCGGATGCGCAGCATTTCCTCCTGCAGGATGCGCGCGTGCTCGCGGTCCAGCCCGCCGCCACCATATCGGGTATCCCAGGTCGGCGCCGTCCAGCCGCGGGTGACAGCCCGTTGCAGCCACAGCTTCGCGTCGTCCGTGCTGTAAACCTCGTAAGCCTCCTCGAAGTGCACGCTGCGGTTGCGCATGCTCATCGGGCAGTTGGCTTCCAGCCATTCGCGGGTTTCCTGGCGAAACGATTCGAGACTCACACGACCTCCTTCCGGATGACAATGACCCGCAGCTGGCGCGGCGGGCGAACTACGGCAAAGCGGCAATTGTGGCGCGTAGCGGCGCTGTCGTCGACGGGCAGGGTTGCCTATCATGCGGCGGCGGTATCAGGCGTGGCGGGGAGCACACATGAGCCGGAAGATCATCAACCATTCCGACCTGGCGCCGGCGCAGTGTTTCGACGCCGGGCGCTATCTGTCGGCGCACCTGCTCGCGGACGAGTTCGATCACATCTTCGCCAACTGCTGGCTGCTCGCCGGGGTTGCCCGGGACCTAAGCCGCACCGGCGACTACCTGGTGTTCACCATTGGCACGCAGCAGATCCTGATCACGCGCCTCCAGGACGGCAGCCTGCGCGCCTTCCACAACACCTGCCAGCACCGCGGCATGCAGCTTGTTGCCGATGAACGCGGCAACGCCCGGCACTTTCGCTGCGCATACCACGCCTGGACCTATGCCGGTGACGGCAGCCTGAAGGCGGTGCCGCACCGTGACCAGTTCAGCGCCGGGCTGGATGCCGATGCCCGCGGACTGGCGCCGGTGCACGTGGACACCTGGAATGGTCTCCTGTTCGTGCATATGGGCGCGCAGCCGCCATCGCTACGCAGCTTCCTCGGCGCCGCCGCCGAACAGCTTGCGGCGTACGACTTTGCTGCCATGCAGGTCGTGGAGGACCAGACGTGCCATCTCAACTGCAACTGGAAAGCCGTGGTGGACAACTTCGGCGAGCTCTACCACGTCGACTTCCTGCACCCGCAGCACCGGCGTTTCGTCGACTGCTGCAATGACGAGGTGCACCTGTTTGCCAACGGCCACACCGGCGTCCAGGTACCCGGCGCGACAGTCAACCCACGCTTCCCGATCCCACGGGAACCGACCGACCTGCTGGCCGCGCAGCTTCAGTCGGTGGGTCTGAACCCCGCCGACTACACGAACCGCATCGCGGACATACGCGCCGCCGTCCAGCAACGCAAACGGGCGCTGGCGCAGGAATCGGGGCGCGATCTCGGCGCTTTCACGGACGCCCAGCTTACCGACGCCTGGCAGTACAACCTGTTTCCAAACACGGTGTTGTCCTTCGGTATGGACTACCTGTGGATACTGCGACCGCGGCCGCATGCCACGGACCCGGGACGCTGCGAGTTCGACAAGATCACCCTCGAACGCAGGGACACGGCAGTGCCGCGCCCCGAACGCGACACGTTTCCGTACGATGCCGTCGTGCGCGGTGAGAAGACCATGACCATCACGATCGACCAGGACGTGGAACTGTTGAGCGCCGTGCAGACCGGCATGCAGTCGCGGGGTTTCAGGACCACATGGTTGTCCGACGAAGAGCTGCGCGTGCAACACTTTCATGCGCAGTGGGAACGTTGCATGGCGACCCGATAGGCACCGCGACCACAGCCGATCGGGCAGCGAATACCAGAGCTTTGCGGCCACCAGCGTCCGCCGGCGCAAACACAGACCACCGGAAAAGCCTATGGGCGGTATACGGACCATCGGGTCGAAGTGCTCCGACTACCGGGCATTGGCATCGACCATCAGGCGACCGCGCAGGTGCACCAAAGGTGAACAACCGAACAGCTTTCCGGCCAGCAAGCTAGAAATAGAGCAAAATTTGCGCTGGAGCGTTTGTAGTAAGCCGTACGATGCCCCTAGCTCTTCCCCGAACGAAGCACTGTTCCGCCGTTGTTCTCGACTCGCCAGTCTTCTCCCTGGGTGTAAAGCGTGCGCCCACTATCCGGGTAGTGACAAACGTCGCAGCTTGAGCGCGTGCCAGCAACAAGGTATGAGCAAGCCTGCGACGAACGATTGATGAGGTGATGTGCATTCGGAATGCCTGCCGGCCAACAAGCAGCGTCGCCGGGATGGAAGATATGCTCCCCATCGTTTTCAACCAGAATTGCTTCGCCTGAAAGCATGAACAGGCACTCATCTTCCTTCTCGTGCCAATGTCTCTTTGATGACCGGGCGCCCTGCTCAAGCGCCTGTACGCGGGCGCCGTACTGGCTGATACCGCCACCGTCCGACAGCTTTTCAGTGGAGTAGACGGCTTTTCTACCGTCATGTTCCGAAGTGGCAATCTCCGGGTTGATCGTACCGGCTCGGATGATCATTTACCTCTCTTTACCCTCGGCAGATTGCTGCAACATGTACACTCATCAATCGAATCCTGGAGATTTTTCGATAACCTCACAAAATGAGATCTGGTCAAAGCGAGGTGGATATCGACCACTGATTGATGGTCTTCCGTGAAAAAAACTCTGAAATCACCACCATCTGCTCACTGGCAGGTGCCGTTCTGGTCCTCCTCATAGCGCTTCCACCAATTCGCGTATCCGACACAGGGGAAGATGTTTGGGAGCCCGATCTTGCGGCGAGACATAACTGAAAAGCGAATCGCTCTGGTCTGTCACTCCGCGCACCAGGTTCCTGAGTCAGCCGGCTCGAAGTATCGTCAACTTTCCAAGAGGGTCTTGCAGCAACGTGCTAGGCGGCGTCGTGAAGACTATCTGAGCAGCGGCTGAAAAATCTCGAATCTCCTGCCACCAGGATACTTGTTCATGACATTCAATAAATACGGCCTAAGCCCAGGCCATTTGGATAGCTTCACTGTCACATCAGCGCAATAGATTTGATACATCGTTTTATCGATTTGTCCTTGCTCATATGCGATCGCCGTGGTCAGCCAGATTCCAGCCAAGAGAAGACCAAAACTCTCTACCTTCTCGTCTTCTTCTGGAGATTGTGCAACGTAGTTTTGATGACGAAGCCTTGCCACCAACTCGGCTATCTGGGGATCTGCCGCTATGAGTGAATAGAGGTGAGAATATTGTTGTTGCAGCTCCCGAGCCCCGCCTGCTGTCGTTATCTGGTTAGTCTGAGAAATCTGTTTTCCCAGATACAAAAGAGTAACGACGACCGCAACAGCCGCAGTTATCTCGCCAATAGCACCTATCATCTCCCAGTTAATGGCAATGTCTCCTAGAAGCCCAACCGGACGCTGAAAAATGGGTATTCATCAATCGAGTCTCGGTAATCAATCGAGAGCATGAAATCTGAACATGCTGGTCGAAGCGGGATGGAATTCGACCGTCGATAGACGATCGTTCCTGACAATTTCCTGTACCCAATGGCATCAGCGCGGCATCGGGTATCGCTTTCACTCCACTCACACCGAATCCACCAGCTTGCATAGTCGAACCAGGTTGTAAGCCGCCATCACCAACAGGTAGTGCTGACGGACATTCGACAGGCCGCGATATTTTGTCTGCCGTAATCCCCCAATCTGCTTTGCCCACCCAAAAGCCTCGTCGATGCGCTTTCGTATCCGCTGGTTGATGACATAGCCCTCATGACGCGTCGTTCGGCCATCGATGGCCGACCCACCGCGTCGATTACTATTTTGGGCAACGTGGGGAGTCACCCTCGATTCCCGGAGTGCACTCACGAAGCCCTGGGTGTCATAGCCCTTATCTGCGCCAACCGTCGCGCCCGACTTCAGGTGTGTCGCCATCTCCGCGGCCGTCTCCCGCTCAGCAGTGCCGGTCGCCAGCGTCAGGTCTGCGTCGACCAACAAGCCGTTACGGTTCTCCATCATCGTATGTCCCGTATAGCTGGGCCGGGCTGCAATGCCATGGCTCTTCGATGCCAGACGGGAGTCAGGATCCGTTCGGGATGCATGGGTATCGTTCTTGCGGCTTTCGCCGTGGAAATTCCTGCCGGCATTTCGGCCCACGCCATCCGGGTTGTCGTCGTCATGCCCATCTTTGCGGCGGACGCTCTTCTGCGAAGCCCAGGCCGCGATCAGCGTGCCGTCGACACTGAAATGACCATCCGACAGCAGATGCCTACGCCGGGCCAGATCAACGATATGGCCGAACAGTTCCTTGCCGATGTCTGCACTGGCTAGCCGATCCCGATTCTTGGAGAACGTTGAGGCGTTCCAGACCTTCTCGTCGATACCAAGACCGACGAACCACCGGAACAGCAGGTTGTAGTCCAACTGTTCCATGAGCTGTCGTTCAGAGCGGATCGTGTACAGACATTGCAGGAGCGAGGCACGGATCAGCCGTTCCGGAGGAATCGACGGCCGACCAACTTCGGCGTACATGGCGTCCAGCGTTGAATCCATGTTGGTGAGCACTTCATCCACCAACTTCCGCATCCGGCGCAGGGGATGATGTTTCGGAACTCGGTCTTCCAGCGAGACATAGCTGAACAGTGAATCGCTCTGGTCTGTCTCTCCGCGCATCAGGTTCCCCAGTCAGGCAGCTCGTTGTATTGTCAGCCTTCCGAGGGGTTTTTTCAGCATCCTGCTAACAAGCGCATGCAGACGGACGCTCCGCTCGCTACGCGAGCTGTGCGCCGCTGATGCGGGGCGTTGAGGCTGTAGAAAAACCCCTGATTCCGCCACCGCGCTTTGTTTTCCTGAGGTAGAATTCCGCTGTCTTGTTAGACGGGGAAGAAGATGCCGCGATTCAAGCCGATTGAACGTGGAATGAAGCTGATTCCCGTCGATATTCAGGAGCAGATCCAGCCTGGCACCTTCGAGCACGCACTCTGCAAGCTGATCGATGACGAATTGGATCTTTCCCGCCTGCGATCCCGCATCCAGAACGACGCCTGTGGTGCACCAGCGTACGACCCCGCCGTACTTCTCAAGATCATCCTGCTTGCGTACTCGCGTGGCATCCTCAGCTCCCGGAAGATGGCAAACGCCTGCGATCAGGTCGTGCTGTTCATGGCCGTTTCCGGGGATAGCCATCCCCACTTCACCACCATCGCTCATTTTGTTGCGACGCTGGGCGATGAGATCGCCCGCCTGTTCCAGGAAGTGTTGCTGGTCTGCCAGCGCATGCGCCTGATCGGCAAGGAACTGTTTGCGATCGATGGGGTGAAGTTGCCCTCCAACGCGGCCAAGTCCCGCAGTGGCACCCGGGCGGACTTCGAGCGCCAGGCGCAGAAGATGGAGAAAGCGGTCAAGGCAATGATGAAGGAACACCGCCGACTGGATGATGCCGGCGAAGCGGACGCATCAGATCGCATGAAGCAACAGGCCGCCCGGCTGAAGAAGGAAGCAACGCAGGTCAGGGAATGGCTGAGCGAGCATCCCAAGGATCGAACCAGCGCCAAGGGCGCCGTACGCCTGTCGAACCGGACGGACAATGAATCGGCCAAAATGGCCACGGACAAAGGGGTGGTACAGGGCTACACCGGGGTGGCAGCCGTCGACGCGGCCCATCAAGTGATTGTGGCCGCCCAGGCCCATGGCAGCGGCTCCGAGCAGGAGACGCTGATTCCGATAGTCGATGCGAGCGACGCGCACCGTACGCGGAAGACGGTCATCTGTGCGGACTCGGGTTACCACAGTGAAGCCAACCTGCAGGCCCTGGCGGAGCGCAAGGTACCGGCCTTCATCTGCGACAAGGGGTATCGGGACCGGGACCCCCGCTACGCGGGACGTGAACATCACACGGCGAAGCCGGATGCGCTGTGGAACAAGGGTGGCAAAGGCGAGGAGAAACCGAAGGGGTTGTTCAAGCCAGCGGACTTCACCCTGGCAACGGACCACAGCCACGCTATCTGTCCGGCCGGCAAACGCCTGTACCGAAGCGGGAGCAATGTGACGGTCGGCGGTCACCGGGCGCTCGCCTTCAAGGGTACGGTGCGCGACTGCGAGAACTGCCCCTTGCGGTCCCGATGCTTGCGGAATCCGGAAACGAGCCGGGTTCGGCAGGTGGCGTTCCGTCAGGAGAAGCGGCGAACGGCGCCGTCGCAGACGGAGCGGATGAAACACCGCATCGACAGCGAGGCAGGCCGGCGGATGATCGGGTTACGGTTCGCGACCGTGGAGCCGGTGTTTGGCAACCTGCGGTCGAACAAGGGACTGAATCGGTTTACGCTGCGTGGGCAGGCAAAGGTGGATGGGCAGTGGAAGCTGTACTGTGTGGTGCACAACATCGAGAAGCTGGCACATCATGGGTACGGCGAGACAGCGAGGCGATGAGGCGGATGCAACGCGAACGGATCACGCCATAGCGCTGCGGATCTGACAAAGGCATCAATACCGCAATCGTTCGAATTTCTTCCGCAAGGAGTTCCCGATGAAATCAGGCAAGGCACGAACTACCGATCCCGCCGTTCTAAATCGGATTTTTCTACAGCCTCGTTAGATTTCACGGAGACTCCGAGTGTTTCGCGTAGATATCGAAAACAAAAGGCTGATTGAGCTGACGCCGACCGGTTTTACTGCAATGGGGCTTCGTGAACGCTTCGATATCCAGGAGTGGATAGAAAAGTCACCGTCGATACTTGGAGAACAGCTGCTAGTAATCGGGAAAGAGCTCACCCTGGAGTCCGGACGGCGATTAGACCTACTGGCGATCGATAAGAGTGCGTCCCTTGTCGTGATCGAGTTAAAAAGAGATGACACAGGCGCTTCTGCGGAATGGCAGGCAATTAAATACGCTTCCTATTGCTCGAATCTAACCATCGAAGAAATATTCAGCCAACTCGCTCGCTATCGCGAGCTGGCGGAGGGCGAGGCGGAAAAATTGGTTGAGGAATTCATCGACGCCGATTTTGAGAACCTGAATGCTAGCCAACGAATTATCCTCGCAGCGAAGGAATTCCACTCCGAGGTCATATCTGCAGTCCTCTGGTTGCGCGAATTCGGGGTCAATATTCAATGCACCCGACTGGCGCCGTACGTAGATGCGGATAACGCATTATTCATCAAGCCGGAAATCATCATTCCTTTGCCCGAAGCCAGGGATTACATAGAGCGAAAAGAGCAAAAGCGAAGAGTCGCAGCGACATCGCAATCCGAATGGACCGGTTACTGGTTCGTGAACGTTGGAGAAGGAGAGCACCGCACCTGGGACGATAACGTTAAGTACGGCTTTGTTGGCGCAGGCCAAGGTAGAAGGTATTCGAGCGCACTAAAGCGACTTAAAGTTGGGGACAAGCTCTATGCTTATGCGGCCGGCCTTGGCTATGTTGGGTTCGGGCAAGTCATATCTTCCGCAGTACCAATTCGCGAGTTCGTTGTCGAAGAATCCGGGGTTCCCCTGCTTGAAGAGAATTTGACAGCCGCAAATCCATCTGAAAATGCCGACGACGACGAGCTCTGCGAATGGGTTGTCGGCGTCAAATGGGAAAAGACGGTGCCTTTTTCAAAGGCGAAAACTTTCACAGGGGTTTTCGCCAATCAGAATATCGTTTGCAAGTTGCGCAACGAGCAGACTTTGCGATTTGTTCAAAAGGAATTTGGAGAGTGAAATCTAACATCCTGTTGAGCCTGACACTTGACGGCTCCTTCCCTGCGCTGCCGCTTCGGTCGGTCGCCGTCAAGTGCAGGTTAACAGGGCGTTAGGCGTCTCGGAGCCATATTCGTGAACTGGGAGGCAATAGGAGCAGTAGGAGAGACAGTCGGAGCGCTTGCAGTAGTCATATCGCTTTTGTATCTGGCGATCCAATTACGAAACCAAAATCGTGAATCGCAAATGGCAGCGGCGCACGAAGTTCTTGCCGCGTTTCGTGGGATGCAAACCCCATTGCAAGACCCAGGTTTAGCAAAACTCTGGGAGAAAGCCGTTCTAGATTTTGGGTCTCTGGATGGCTGTGAGAGGATTCAAATTTTTGGTGTGGTGGGGCCGATGCTGCGAGTGTGGGAAGAAGCCTACGTTCAATTCAGAAGTGGCCGATTAGACGACGAAACCTGGGAAATGATGAACTCTCAATTCATCGACATCATGTCAATGCAGGCTTTCCCAGACTTCTGGGATAAACGCAGGCACGTGTATATGAGACGCTTTGCAGATTATGTCGATTCTCTCGACCGAGGTGAGGATCGATTCATTGGTTTGTATCAAGCAAGTGACGCCAGTGCGCCGCCTAACTTGTAGCTGGAGCGAACGCGGCGCTTCCTTCGGTCTAGTGAACACCCTGATCTAACCAGTCAGGAGTGTCGAGATGCCAAGACCAGGCCCGGCGCTACTCGTCACGCCTTTTTTATGCTGGCGCAAAAGCCGTGCCGAGTACGCGCAGCCGGTGAACGGCGCATTCGGCTTGGGAGGTTTGATGCCCAACCATGCGTTTGCTCTCCCTTTCAGACAGGTAGCGAACTAAATCCCAACTTTTTGCACCCAACGACCACGCTCGTTATCCTGCCCCGACAGTTCCACTAGGAACGGGCTTTGCTCCAAACAGAGCGGGGTCTGTTGTTCACCCACCCTCACATTCCCGGAGCGAAGACCATGAAAATCGCCAACACACACGTCGTTTCCTTTCACTACAAACTGACAGACGACGAAGGCACCACACTCGACTCCTCCGAGGGCCGTGACCCGCTCACCTACCTGCACGGTACGGGGAGCATCATCCCCGGTCTGGAGGCCGAACTCGAGGGTCGTGAAGCGGGTGACCGCTTCACCGCACGCATCGAGCCGAAGGATGCCTACGGCGAACCGGACCCGAATCTCGTGCAGGAGGTTCCACTGAGCATGCTGTCGGCCATCGAGAACCTGGCAGTCGGCATGCAACTGCAGTCGCAGAGCCAGAGCGGACACGTGCAGGTACTCACGGTCGCCGAACTCCGGGATGAATCCGCCATCCTCGATGCCAACCACGCGCTTGCGGGCGTAGCGCTGACGTTCGACGTCGCCGTTGAAGGCGTACGCGAGGCGACGGAAGAGGAAATTGCGCACGGCCACGCGCACTGAGGCGATTCGCGGCTGGTTGCATCAGCGTAGCGACTGGCGCAGGGCGTCCCTGTTCAGTCGTCTCACCTGCAGGGCGTTGTCGACGCAGCGCCCGTGTGACCGCGCAGGGTCCGCCGCGCCATCCACGCGTGATCGGTGAAAAAGCCGTCAACCCCGCTCTGCGTCACGGCCTTTGCCAGTTCGCCAAAGTCCCGAAACGCACCCAGGAATACGGATTCCGCCCGCAACGTGTAGGGGTGCAACTTGAGACCGCCTGTGTGCAGCGATGCCACCAGGGCAGGTTCATTGAGCAGGAGCGCATACGGCGGACCAACCCCATCGGCGTGGCTGGCGGCCAGTGCTCCGGGCGCATCGAGCAGTTCCCCATAGGTCATCGCGTGCGGCAACACACCGAACCGGCTGAACAGCGACGCCACCTGCGCCAGCGAGCCGTCTGCCTTGCGCGCCTTCAGGTCGTACGGCTTGTCGTTTCTGCCGCCCGTCAACTGCACCAGCGGCCAGCGTGGCGTTTCACCCCGCTCGGCCAGCGCGCGCAACCGCAGCAGGGGTTCCACCTCGAAGGATTGAACGAAGACGTCCTCCGGCTTC
The DNA here is from genome assembly GCA_024234635.1 of Pseudomonadales bacterium. Taxonomy (GTDB): domain Bacteria; phylum Pseudomonadota; class Gammaproteobacteria; order Pseudomonadales; family Azotimanducaceae; genus SYFY01. The sequence goes on from JACKNX010000005.1 coordinate 186,838, forward strand.
ACCTTCTGCCGCAACAGTGAATCAACAAGCAACTGCACGGGATCGACCCGGAATGGCTTGCCATCTGCCAGTACCGCCTCCCGCGCAAACCAGGTGTAGTGCTTGATTTCGGGGTACACGCCCACGCCTTTGCGTTTGGCCAGCTTGAGAACATCCGTGAAGGTCGGAATCGCGAACTGATCGTCGTAGCGTACGTTGTGCGGCCGTATCGTCGGCATGCGCTCCCGCGCCCGCAGCGTGCGGATCTCCTTCAGCGTGAAGTCTTCGCTGAACCAGCCGCCAATCGGGCGTCCATCGATGGTTTTCACTACAAGTCGATCCGCGAACTCCGGATGGTCCGCGACATTGGTGGTGGCCTCCACCACATCCGGTTGGCCGTCCTTGTGCACGATGGCGCCTGCCTCGTCCAGGCGCACCACGGCCAGCGCATTCTCGTGGCGGCTGATGAGCACGCCGTCGCGGGTGGGCACCAGGTCCGGTTCGATGAAGTCCGCGCCGTCACGAATGGCGAGTTCATAGGCAGCCAGGGTGTGCTCGGGCCGGTCGCCGCTGGCACCGCGGTGGGCGATGACGAGGGGGCAACCGGCGCTCGCGGTCGCTGCCATTGGCGTGAGCGCCAGCAGCACGGCAAGATACGCCATACCCGCACCGCGCAACCGATGCCAACTCATGCGTGTAATGCCATGAACTTTGTTCCGTACGCCATACCATTCTTCATCCTGGCCATTGTGCTGGAGTTTATCTACGCGAAGGTGTCAACGCCGGTCGAAAATTCCCCACTTCTGCCGAAGTAAAATTCCCCACCTGTTGAGCGGGATTGTCAGTCCTGTTGAGGGACATGAACCTCCTTTTTCGGTCGCCCCGGACGACGCTTTTCAGCAGGGGCGTCGTCCGGCTTGGTGATCGGATTGGGTCGATGTCGAAGGGGTTCAGGGATCAACGCGGCGTGTTCCCTGAGTCGATAGGAGTTGCCTTCGATCGGGATCACGATGGCGTGGTGCAGCAGGCGATCCAGGAGTGCGGTGGCGACGACGGTATCCCCGAAGATTTCCGCCCAGTCGCCGAAGCCGCGGTTACTGGTCAGGATCATGGCACACCGCTCATAACATCCGTTGACCAGCTGGAAGAACAGGTTACCGCCGCCAGAGCCGATCGGCAGGTAACCGATTTCGTCCACGATAAGCAGGCTGAAGCGCGTGAGGAACCGAACCCGCTCCCGCAGTCGACCTTCGCGTTCGGCCTTGCGCAGCGATTCGACCAACTCTGCCAGGGTGGCGAAGTACACACTGCGCCCTGCACGTACCGCCTCCACACCCAAGGCGATGGCCAGATGACTCTTGCCGGTGCCCGGCGGTCCAAGGAAGTGCACACACTGTTTGCGTTCGATGAAGCCGAGTTCAGCCAGTGCGAGCACGCGCTGGCGATCAAGGCTCGGCTGGAAGCTGAAGTCGTAACCGGACAGGGTTTTGACGGCAGTCAGTCGCGCGGTTTGCAACGCGACCTTGATCCGTCGGCTCTCTCGCGTACTGAACTCTTCGCCGAGCAGTTCCTCCAGCGCCTCCAAGGCCGTGACCTCGCCTTGATCGATGCGTGCCAGTGTCGTCTGCAGCGTTTCCAGTGCACGGGGCATCTTGAGGCTGACCAGATGTCTGCGGATACGTTCCGTGGTGCTGTTGGCGACGGTCATGCCTGTGCTCCCAGGGCCGCGCCGATCTGGGCGTAAATGTTCAGGGGACGTGGCGGGATATGTTGCCCAGTCGATGTGGCCAGTGTTGTCTGACCGGAAGGATCCTGCCGATCTGCTGTGGGTCTTGGATGCCGGTGACCCGGCAGCACGGAGCGCTGCCGCCGACCTTGCAGACGCAGATGAACGGCGATCACACGGCCGGCTTCAAGGATACGGACCTGTGTCGCCGTGGATTCCACGTCCACCACGCGGGCGCGGGTTCCATCCGGCACGCTGTAGTAGTTGCCGCCAACACTCACACACCCCTCCCGGCTGAGCCGACGCTCGACGTGCAAGACGCCGTCGAAACGACCTGCAGGCAACGGCTGCAGTGAGGGGCGCTCCTCGGCAAAGTGTTCCTGAACAATACGCCCGGTCGTCCCGTGCACACGCGCATTGGCCACGGTGCTGAGCCAGACGCGCAGCTGCCGGTTCATGTCGTCCAGGTCAACGAACGTGCGTGCCAGGTAGAAATCTTCACGGATGTACCGGAAGGGGCGCTCGACCTTGCCCTTGGTCTTGGCGCGGTAAGGTTGGCAAGCCCGGGGCTCGAAGCGGTAGTGAGCCGACATACTGACCAGTTTGCTGTTGTAGACGATCGGCTGATCAGCCTCGGGCTCACCGATGACCGCGGTCTTCATGCGATCGTAGAGAATCTCCTTCGGCACACCACCGAAGTGCTCGAAGGCTGCCATGTGGCAGCGCAGCACGGCAGGCAGGTCCTGGTGCAGGACGAACTCGGCCCAGATGTAGCGGCTGCAACCGAGGACGATGGAGAACAGCCAGACCACACGCTGTATCTGGGGTTCATTCGTGAAGCAGACCTTGAAGTGGGCAAAATCCACTTGCGCCTGTTGGCCTGGCGGGGTCTCAAAACGTTGCTCGAACACTGGGCTGTGGGTCGGCCTGATATCGGCGATGAATGCGTTGAGAATGGACCGGCCTCCCGGATAGCCCTGTTCGCGGATCTCGCGCAGCAATCGCGCACCGGTGAGCGTCGGCCACTGGCTCAATCGTTCCCGGACGTAGTTGGCGTATGGATCGAGAAACGAAGGTCGGGCCGTACGCGGCGTGTACACCGGTACGTGCAATCCCAGCCGGATATGTTTACGGATCGTCTTGCGGTCGTGGCCGGTCTGCTCTGCGATGGCAGAGATCGTCAGGCCTTGTCGATGAAGCTCCAGAATCATGATCAATTCCTTGAGGTTGACCACGTGTCCTCCGCGGCGTCGATGATCGGCGCATCTTCGCAGGACGCGGGTTAAACCCCCGGCGGGCCTCGGCCCGCCGGGGGTTCAATAATCAAACTGGGGAGTTTTCAATCGGCAACTTTGGGGAGTATTCAACCGGTGGTGACAGAAGGTGACAAAGCGCCACGAATACCGGCTGAACGACACCGTCAACAGCCTGGCCATGGGGACCATGTCGCGGTTGATGGGGCTGGTGCGCCTCGGCGTGTCCGCCACCCTCTACGAGTGGTTTCTGGCCGACTACACGTTGCTGCCCATCACCACCGATAGCGCCATCGGCTGGGTGGTCTGCTTCGTACTGTATGACCTGTGCTACTACTTCTCGCACCGCTACGGCCACGAGTGGCGCATCCTGTGGGCCGCGCACGTGGTGCATCACCAGAGCGAGGAGTTCAATCTGTCCACGGCGCTGCGCCAGACCAGCACGGGCTGGCTGAACGGCATCTTCTATATACCGCTCTACATCATCGGCTTTCCGGCGGACATGCTGGTTGCCGTGGGTAGCCTGAACCTCATCTACCAGTTCTGGGTACACACCGAGCACGTCCGGCGCCTCGGCGTGCTGGACTACGTGCTGGTCACGCCGTCCAACCACCGCGTGCACCATGCGAAGAACCCCTGTTACATCGACCGCAACTACGGCGGCGTGTTCATTTTGTGGGACCGCCTGTTCGGCACCTTCGAGGATGAACGCGAGGATGAGCCCTGCGTGTACGGCATCACGGATCAGCTCGCCAGCTTCAACCCGGTGTGGGGCAATCTGCACGTGTACCTGGGTGGCCTCAAGGACATGTGGCACGCCACGCGCTGGCAGGACAAGCTGCTGCTGTGGTTCAGGGGGCCAGGCTTCCATCCCGAGGGCACGCACCACGCGCCCCACGACTGGCGCGCGCCCAAGTACGACCCGCCCGCCTCGGCGTTCGTGAAGCGCTATGCGTTCATTCACTTCTGGCTGCTCGTCATCGCCACCTTCGTGGTACTCGGCTTCGCGGACCGGCTGTCCACCCCGATGGTGACCGCCTGCGCGCTGGTGACGGTATTCGGTTACGTGGTGAATGGCGCGATGCTGGAAGGGCGTCGCTACGCGCGCGCATTGGAAGTGACGCGCCTGACCGCCATTGCCGGCCTGGCGTGGCTGCTGCTTGGCAATACCGCACCTGTCTGGTCTGGCGTCGTACTCGCCATCACCGCCATCAGCGCCGCACTGTTGTTGTTCGCATCCCCCAACCGCGCGTCATCCTCACCACTCACCGAAGGAAGCTCCGCATGACCACCGCCGCAACCGTCACCGGCCCGATCACTGGCGGCAAACACGGGTGGCCGTTCGCGGCGTCCCTTCAGGACGTCGACCGCTTCGGCTACATCGAGGAGGAATATTTCCTTTCCGGCGTCGCACAACGCTACCGGGAGGTCGGCGGTTCCACCGGGCGTCGCGACGGCCACTGGCAGGCGGAGCCGGCGGGTGAAGCAGATTTCCGCACGCGATTCATCGTCTACCGCCCCCGGGACCCGGCACGATTCAACGGCACGGTGATACTCACCTGGAACAACGTCACGGCCGGCTACGACCTGTTCGGCGCCGAGAGCGTGGAGCTGTTCGAAGGCGGTTATGCCATGGTGTATCTCACCACGCAGAAGGCCGGCATCGACGGACTGCCGCCGCTGCACCAGGGCCTGAAGCAGTGGGACACCGAGCGGTACGGCAGCCTGTCCATTCCTTCAGACGACTATTCCTACGATGTCTTCACCCAGGCCGCGCGCGCCGTTGGCCCGGAACGCGGAAATACCCCGGACCCACTGGGCGGTCTGGACGTGCGCCGCGTTGTTGCGTTCGGCGCCTCGCAATCCGCTGGACGCCTGGCCACCTACATCAACGCCATCCAGCCGCTCACCCATGCGCTGCACGGTTTCATCCTGGCCATCTATTTCGGCCGCGGCACGCCGCTGGAAGTCGGCGAAGCCGTGGTGAACATCAATCAGCCGGCGGCCGGTCAGACCCGCCTGGTGGGTGCCAACCTGATTCGCGACGATCTGGGCGTGCCGGCGTTCGTGGTGAACTCGGAGCTGGAAGCCATCGCCTGTTACGGCGTGCGGCAGCCGGACAGCGACACGTTCCGGTACTGGGAATCCGCCGGCACCTGTCACGTCTCGCAACAGGTGCAGCACACCCGGCTGCGCCTGCAGGAGCGCGATGGCATCAAAGGCCGCGCGATGCCGGAGGGGATCAATCGCATTCCCATGGGCCTGCTGTACGACGTGGTCTATCACCACATGCACTGCTGGCTGGCCGACGGCGTATTGCCACCAACGATGCCGAAGGTGGAATTCAGCGGCGAGCCGGCGGAAGTGGTGCGCGACGAACACGGCATCGCACGGGGTGGCATCCGTCTGCCCCAGGTGACGGTACCGAATGCCGTCAACAGCGCCATTCCACGGGGCGACGGCATCTTCGCGCTGCTGGACGGCTCCTGCGAACCGTTCTCCGCGGCGACGATGAAGACACGCTACGGCGACGTGACAACCTATCTCACGGCGTTCGAAACCGCCGCCCGCGAGGCGGTCGCCGCGCAGGTTCTGCTGCCGCGCGATGTTGCAGGGCTGATCGCGGAGGCGCGCGCCCAGTGGCCGGCATGAACTGATCCGTCGCCAGGCGAACAAAGCCCATCGGCCTCAGAACATGTCGAGCTGCCGGTCGTCGCCGATCACGCGCGCGAAGTCGAGCCCGAGCGCGGCCAGCACCGGTTCCGCCACCGGGCGAATCTGCTTCTCCACGTAGTGGTCCAGATCATACGGCGCCGTGATGGCGTCCAGCGGTTCAGGGCCGGCTGTTGTCATCACATAGGCGATGATGCGTCCGGGTTCCTGTTTCGACTTGCGCGCGGCCACCACGTGCGGCGGTGTACTGGCCGTGTACTCGCGCATGTCCTTGCGCAGCCCCTTGCGATACACGAGCAGGTCATTGCAGCGACCGGCGCGCACGTCGCGCACCACACTGTCCAGATACGCAGCCACCGGCTCGTCGGTGAATAGTCGCGCGTACAGCTCCCGCTGCACCTGTTTGGCAAGGTCCGTCCAGTCACGTCGAACGACCTCCATGCCAACAAATTCCGCCGCATCGCTGCCCACGCGAATGCCTGCGTAACGTTTGCGCGCACCGCCCGTGCCGTGCCGCACGGAGGCCAGGAACAACCGGGCATAGAGCTTCTCGTATTCCAGTTCCAGTTTGCTCACCACGCCCGCCGTCGCCTGTACATGCGCCGCGAGATCCGCGTTGATGCGCTCGGTCAGCGTTTTTCCCAGCGCATCCGCGGCGTCCGGGTCGGCAAGACCCGAGCGCACGAACAGGCTGTCCGTGTCACCGTAGAGCACCGTGTAACCGGCTGATTCAAACCACTGCTTCGACCACATCAGGAGGTAACGCCCCTGCCCGGTGATGGCGTTGGCGATGGCGGGATTGTAGAAGCGGCTGGCCGGCGTGCCGACCACGCCATAGAAACTGTTCATGAGAATCTTGATCGCCTGCGAGGCAATGCCATCGCCGCGCGCCTTCGCCGCCGCCCGTGCGGGAAACAGCTGATCCAGGAAATGCGGCAGAATCGCCGGTTCATCTGACGGGGGAATCGCAAACCGCGCCCCGGTGACCACCGCCACGGCCGCCGCCTCGGGATCTGCTTCTGCGCGCACGTATTCCAGCGGATCGATGCCGTAGGTACGCATGATGCTGGGATACAGACTCCTGTAGTCGAATACCCACACCAGCGTGTGCATACCTGTCATGGGTTCGAACACCTGCCCGCCAGCCTGCGGCGTGTGCGTGCGCTCTTCGTCGAAGCGCACGGTGGGCGCAACGATGCCGCGCCGATGCAACGCCTCCAGGTACACGGAGTCGAACGAGGCAATGCTGGCCGCGACGCGGTCCGGCATCATCCCGGTGAGGCGGGAGCGTGCGAAGGCCAGGTCCACCAGCTGCAGTCTGTCGACAATCTCCAGCGCCAGCCGGGCATCGGTGCGCGCGTACGCCGCGAAGGACGGCAGGTCGTGACGGTAGTTGTGCAGGATCTCACCGACGCGGTCCTTCACGTCGCCGTGCACCGCCTTGCCTTCGCCCAGCACCTCGCGCGCAACCGCGTCCAGTGAGTAATCGTCCATGCGCACGAACGCGCCACGCAGCAGGTCGATACCGTCGAGCACCACGCGACCGCTTATCGTTGCCTGTCCGCTGCCGAAGTAGCCTTCCGCCGCGCGGATGCGCAGCCGGCCACGATCACGGCCGAGCATGAGCGGCACATTCAGCCGGGTGGCGATGCGGTCCAGCGTGGCGAGGTCGAAATCCACCACGTTCCAGCCGGTGAGAATGTCCACATCCAGGTCACGCAGACGCTGGCCGAACCAGTTGAGCGCGGCGCGCTCGTCCGCCATGGCAATGGCGTGCGGGGGCATTGCGCGACGGGAGCCGTCCACGATGGCGACCTCGTCCGCGCCCAGACCGTAGATCGAGATGGCCAGCAGGCGGTCGGCTTTCGGCGTGGTTTCGATATCGAAAGCCAGCACCCGTGGAAGTATGCGCGCATCGCCCGGCGCCACGGTCACGTCATCAAAACGCCATGTCACGCCATCGCCGGGAACCGGCTCGCCGTGCAGGGTGACACCACCGCGAATACCGCGATCGATGAGGTAGCGCATCGCGAAGCGCAGGTCCGCTTCATAGGTGGCAATACCAAACGCGTGCAGACGATCGCGCAATGGAGGCACGTCCGGCGGCACCGCCACGTCAACGCGCGCCACGGGGGAGCCACGGAAATCGCGAAACTTTCCCGGCACCGCATGCGCGATGGCCGCAGCCTTGCGCACCTGCGCGGCAGGGATGAAGAAGTGAGGCGTCTCCCGGCTGTCACGCAACAGGAAGGACTCGCCCGACGTCAGGCGCCCGTACAACTGCACCACGGGACGACCCTGTTCGATGCGATAGCCCGCCTGGTAAACCACACCGTGATAGACCGACATGCCGGTATTGTGCCCCAGATAAAGCCGCCGCCGCGCGCGGCTCCATTCCACCGGAAGCTGGGGTATGCTCGCTGCTGCAGGTTCGCTCCCAGGACAGGAACCGGGGAATTCGAGGACGCGTCGCCTGCAGCGGCACTAGCGAGGGGAGTTTGATGGGCGAACCCGGTGTTGACGCGATCATCGGTCCCGGCGGCCGGTACGAAGTGGTGCAGACCCGCGTGCGCGGCGTGACGATGCCCGTATTCAAGAACGCCCCGCACCACCTGCGCGAGCTGTACCAGGCCGCGCTGGAGCACGCCAACCGCACCTTCTACGTCTACGAGGACGAGCGCTACACGTTCATCGAAGCCTGGCGGCAGGCGGAGCGGGTGATGAGCGGACTGCACGCCCTGGGTGTGCGGCCGGGTGACCGGGTTGGCATCGCCATGCGCAACTATCCGGAATGGGTGTTCGCCTTCATGGGCATCACCTCCATGGGCGCCGTCGCGGTGGCCATGAATGCCTGGTGGTCCGGCGAGGAAATGCTGTACGCCATCGACGACAGCGGCCTGGCAACGCTTTTCGTGGACCGCGAACGCTTGCAGCACATCTCACCCTACCTGGGCGAGCGCAAGCTGAACGTCATTGCCGTGCGCACCCAGCATGCCGCCGGCAACGGCGTGGTCCTGTGGGAAAAATTCGTGAACAGCGGCGACGGCACCATGCACGCACCGCGCATCGACCCCGACGATCACGCCATGATCCTGTACACCTCGGGCTCCACCGCACGACCGAAAGGCGCGGTGTCGTCGCACCGGGCAATCATTCATTCGCTGATGGGCTGGGAAGCGGCAGCGGCCATCGCACGGGCCGAGGCCGGCAGACGCCAGCGACCGGACGAGCGCCAGCCGTCCATGATCATTACCGTGCCCCTGTTCCACGTCACCGGACTGAACGGCCAGTTGCTGCCGTCGTTCCGCAACGGCCGCAAGGTGGTGGGCATGTACAAGTGGGACGCGGAGAAGGCGCTGGCACTGATCGAGCGGGAAAAGGTCACGCATTTCAGCGGCGTGCCAACCATGGCGTTTGAACTGGTGAACTCACCGGACTACGGCAAATACGATCTCTCCAGCCTGCGCAGCATCGGCGGCGGCGGCGCGGCAATGACCCCCAAACACTCCTCACGCATCCGCGAGCGCACCGAGGGCAAGGCCCGCGCCAGCGCGGCATACGCCATGACGGAGACCAACGGCCTGGGTGCGTCGAACGCCGGCAACGATCTCTTTACGCATCCCACCAGCTGCGGCCGGGCGCTCCGCCCCCTGGTGGAAATCCGCATCGCATCGCCCGACGACACCACCCTGCCGCCGGGGGAAACCGGCGAGATCTGCATCCGGGGTCCGATGACCTTCACCTGCTACTGGAACCGGCCGGAAGACACCGCCAACACCATCCGGGACGGCTGGGTGCACACCGGCGACATCGGCCATATGGACGCCGACGGCTTCATCTATATCACCGACCGCGAGAAGGACATGATCATCCGCGGTGGCGAGAACATCGGCTGCCAGGAAGTGGAGGCAGCCATCTACGAAATGCCCAAGGTGATGGAATGTGCCGTGTTCGGCGTGCCGGACGAACGCCTGGGCGAAACCGTGGCCGCGTGGGTGCGGCCCCAGCCCAACGTCATTCTCACCGCCGGCGATGTGCAGTCACACGTGGCCGAATGCCTGGCACGATTCAAGGTGCCCGCCCACGTGTGGATCACCGACGAGGAACTGCCACGCACCGCCAGCGGCAAGATCTACAAGCGGGGTATACGCGAACACGCCATTGCCCGGCTGAACGGGGCAAGCTGACGGCCGCCGGCGTTAGCCGATAGCCGCCGGATAATCGCGCTGATCGCGCGCCGGACTGGGCCGCTCCCGCTCGCCGGCAGGCAGTGGTCAGCCCCCTTCTTCCCCGCAGCAAGCCCCACCGTCTGGCGCCGGGACGCCGGATGGTTGAGTATTGCCGGCTGTGCCTGAATTTCGTGGGTGGACCTGCTTTCCCCGCGCACCGGCAAGCAGAGACATCCAACCCGAGTGTGAATGCCAGAATGACCGCCGGCCTGCGCTGGTACCTGACCAGTTCCGCCCTGTTCCTGATTCCGGGCGGCGTACAGATGGTGCTGTTCCCGTACCTGGTGGCGGTGTATCTGCACGAGTCACCGACACGGGTGGGTATCGCCCAGATGGCGGGTCAGCTACCCATGCTGCTGCTGATCCTGTTTGGCGGGGTGGTGGGCGACCGCGTGGATCAGCGTCGTCTGCTGCTGTTCCTGCAGACCGTGATGATGCTGCCGCCGCTGGTGATCGCCGGCCTCGAGAGCAACGGCTTCCTCACGTACAGCGTGCTGATCGCCTGGGCAATCTTCGGCGGTACGCTTGGCGCATTTGCGCAGCCCGCGCGGGATGCCCTGCTCAACCGCATCGCCGGGCCCGAGATTCAGCGTGTGGTGATTCTTGTCATCGGCGTGCAGTTCGGCATCCAGATCATCGGCTTCGCCATCGGTTCGCAGGCCGCGACGCTGGGCGTGGTGCCCGTCCTTTTCATGCAGAGCTTCGCCATGCTGTGCGCCATGCTGGCAACGCGACGGATACCGCTTGCCGAGCCGGCCGTACGCACGCAGCCACGCCAGCACCCGTTGCGTGACATCGCCGAAGCACTGCGCATGGCCTGGCAGCACGAGGCCATCCGCCCCGCTGTCATCCAGGCCTTTTCCGTAGGGCTGTTCTTTGCCGGCAGCTACATCGTGATCCTGCCCCTGATGGTGCGCGATCTGTATCACGGCACCTCGGTAGGTATCGCCATGGCCTTCGCCGCCAACATGCTGGGCAGCACCACCACCATCTTTGTGCTGATGCGCCTGGGCGGCGTGCAGCGCCCCGGTCGCGCACTGCTGATCGGCAGCATGTTCAGCCTGAGCGTGCTGGCGCTGCTCACGCAGGAACTGTCGCTCGTGATGTTCTACGTCGCCATCTATCTGTGGGGAATGTGCGGTGGCATCGGCATGACCATGTCCCGCTCGATCGTACAGGAGGCAGCTCCGGACTCACATCGCGCCAGGCTGCTGAGCGTCTTTTCGCTGGGCATGATGGGCGGCATGCCGATCGGCAGCTTCATGCTCGGCGCCTGCGTGGACCTGCTCGGACCACGGCAGGCCGTGTGGGTGCCGGTACTGGGCATGCTGGCGATCACCGTACTGCTTCGCCTGTTTACGCGCCTGTGGTACGTGGAACGCAACCCGCCGAAGTGAGCGGGGCCGGCGCGTTCAGCCATCCCGCATCGTCGCCCGTATGGCCAACGTGAGTTGCTCGAGCTTGCTGGCGGAGCGCAGCGCCGCGGCCGTGTTGTTCCTGCGCAAGGCCGACCGCAATTCAGAAATTCGCGCCATCTGTTCCTGCAACCGCTCGTCCACCGCCTGGCGCAACGCCGCCTTCTCTGCCGTCGCCTGTTGTCCGGTACGTTCAGCCGCATTCAGCAACGCCTGACGCTGTTCCGCCTGACGCTCGAGCGCGGCATACGCTTCATCGCGCGCTTCCAGCGTCGATTGCAGTTGCTTGAACGCCACCTCCGCATCCAGGTAGTCCGGCATCACGAGCACGGCTGCCAGCGCCCAGACGAACGCCGTGCTCATGAGCAGTACACCTGCTGTACGCCCCGCCAGCGTCAGACTGCCGAGCCGCACCTCGTGGTCATCGGCTGCCTGAACAAGCCCGTATCCCCTGAGAATGACAAGCACACCACCCGCGGCGAGGACCAGCCCGACCGCTGAATACAGGACCATCGTTGTCGTCACACCCATGGCCAGCCTCGCATTCGTTTTGATTCCAGACGCGTGCATACTGGCACGGCACGTCATCGCATGACATGGATGCGGTTGGCACAGTGAACGATTTCCAGAAGGGGCAACCATGACGTACTTCAGCGTTCAGCGGGGCACGTGCTGCCGCCGATTTCGCAGTCTGATGTGCATCGTTCGACACGTTCTTGCAGCAACCGCGGTGCTGGCATGCACCGCCGCAAACGCGGAACAGACGCTCCACTGGCCGCTGGACACCATCGACCATCTGCAACCGCATGATGTTGCCGTCACGGCAGAGCCCTTCCAGGGTCGGGACAGTGTCAGGGTGCGTCTGCTGAGCGACCTCGATGGTGGCGACAGCAATACGCTCGCCGTTATCGCCGACAGCCAGTTCACCAACGGCTGCATCGAGGTGGATGTAAACAGCCGGGTCGATCCCGATGCCAATTTCATCGTGCGGCGTTTTGCGCGCGGCTTCGTCGGTATTGCCTTTCGCGTGGCGCCGGATGTGTCACGCTTCGAAGCACTCTACGTGCGCCCGCTCAACGGACGGGACCCTGATCCCGAAAGACGTGCGCACGCAGTACAGTATTTTTCCTACCCGGACTGGTCCTTCAAACGCTTCCGCGACGAAGCGCCGGGCCAGTACGAAGCGGGGGCGGACATCGGCCCCGACGAATGGCTGCACTTGCGCATCGACGTACAGGGAGATCGCGCAGCGCTGTCCATCAACGACGCGCCTTTACCTGCGCTGGTGGTGAAGGATCTCAAACTGGGTGCCGAAGCCGCCGGTGGCATCGGCCTGTGGGTGGACACCGGTACGGAAGCGCACTTCAGCAATCTGCGCGTCACTCGGGAAACCAGTTGTTCAGGGCAGGCTTCAGCTCAACATGACGGCAACGTCACGCGCGGCGCGATAGCCGCTCTCGATGGCGCCGTCGATGAACGCCCGCCAGCCTTCCGCTGAATCGCCGCTGGCGAATGCCAGACGCCCTTCGGCCTGCGCCAGGGCCGGCAGGACCTGCCGCGTGCGACCCGGCGGCAGTACGCACCACGTGCCCTTCGCGAAAGGATCGTGATTCCAGTCCCAGCCGATGCTCTGCCGAACCGTTACGCCGGGCAGACAGGCATTCAGCACCGTCTGCACGTTTGTCTTGTCCAGCGGATTGATGCGTGCGGGATCCGGCCCGAAGGCGATGAGCAGCGAGCCGTCCCTGCCGTGATGCTGCGTGGCCATCCAGGTAATGGGCGCATCGGGCCCGGCGAGTATGCTCAGGGGGCCCGTATCGCCCGCCACGTCGATGTACAGTTTTACACCGGCGCCCCGATGCGGCTCGCGAATGGCCAGCTGTTTGGCGGCCGACAACGCCGGCGTGAACGTGATGTCCTTCAGCGTGTTAAGCGGTGCGGTAACTATGGCCGCGCGCGCCTTCACCACGGAACCATCCGCCATTTCCAGCCGCACGCCATCCGCGTTGCGTTCGATGCGCCGCACCCAGGACTGGAAACGTACGTCCGCCCGCGCGTCACTCAGGATGGCGCCCGCCAGCGCTGCGGTACCCGCACTGATCTTCGTGCCCGCGCCTGAAGCGATCAGCTCGACCGGGCTATAACCACAGAGCGCCAGCACGCGCTGCAGTTCCGACGCGGCCACGTGTTCCAGCGGGCCGTGGAACAACGTCACCAGGTTCCCGTCCACCAGCGTGCGAACGGATGGTGGCAGGTCCAGCGCGTCCACAACCTCAGCGAGTGAACGGTTTTCGAAGGGGTTGTCCACCAGCAGGTGCTGGTAGGCCACCGGAATGACGGCACGCGTTTGCTCGGCAAGCGTCGCCAGCGCCTGCAGCATCGCTCCCATCTCCTCCGGCGTCGCCGGCACCAGACCGTTGTCGCCAAGCCGCGCAACGGCGGCGTCCGGCGACGGCATCGGCTCTGTCGCCAGACCGTAACGATGCACCTCGGACCAGACGAATGGCTGGGTGTGATAGATCCACGTACCGCCAAGTTCGATGCCATGACCGGCAAACTCACGGTGATAGGTGCGCCCGCCAATACGTTCACGCGCCTCGAGTACCAGCGGCGAGAAACCGAGGCGGCGCAGCTCCCGTGCCGCGGTGACGCCGGCGAAGCCGGCGCCCACGACCACGACATCCGCGCGCTCTTCCGAAGCGCGGGCGGGAAGTGCGGTTGCCATGGCCGCCATGGGGGCGGCGGCCAGTACGGTTCGACGCGTGGGCATGACGATTCCAGAAAGTCGGTTAGCCGAGAGTTTGTCGTCCGAATACCGGACTGACAAGATGCATCCCGCGCTCAGCCAGCAGGCGGAAATTCGCCACACCGTCCGGCATGATATCGGCATCGCTGCGCATTCTGCGTTCCACGCCGATCCATGAAAGGCGCCACTTTCGTCCGGCACGCCAACTTCCTGCCCCACTCAGTTCCTGTGCTACATTCGCCTCAAATTCAGGAGATCACGTGCAATGAAAGTGTCAGTGGGAATGTTCCTCCTCATCACGATGCTGCCCGTGGAACTGTTCGCGGCGCCCCTGTATTTCAAACTTCAGGGAACGGTTACCAGCGTCTCCGGTGCACCGGGTGTCCAAACAGGGGATACCGTGTCCATCAGCGCGGAGTTCGACGATTTCGTCTTCGAGCCGTATTCCATCGATGCAAATGGTATAGAGAGCGGCTGCCTGAACACCTGCATCGTTCGCTACTATCCCAATAGCAACAATTTCTTTGTGATGATCGCCGGGCCGTATGCCGTCTCCACACACAATGCCTCCCAGACTCTCGAACTCTACTTTTCAAAAAACAGGCAACTAATCAACTTGGATCTGTATTTCGAGAAGGGCACCAACAGATCACCAATCACGGTCGAAACGTTACCCATCATGAACGGAACCGTGACGGAGATGCACGTCACCGTCAACGCACAGGCGAGCTTCACCGCGCAATTCAGATACCAGGACTATCGTGAACAGCGCATTCTGGAAGCCCAGAACAACGGTTCACCGTTGGCGCCAACAATCCGCAACTAGACATGACCGTGCGGAAAGAAGCACGACAAGGGCATCGAGCCCAGTGAACGCGTACCGGGTAGTGGAAGGACCGCACGCGCCTGGCGTTTTCCCCGGTATCGGCGACCGCGGTGGTGCGTTCATGGGTATCCTGGAATGATCCGCCCAGGCAGGCGTGCGGACTACCGCTGGGCGGACTACGACGACGACGCGCTGCTGAAACTGCGGCTGAGCAGTCTCCGGCTGCGACTGCGCGACAGCCTCGTGTGGCCTGAGGTGCAGCGTCTGTTCGACGAACTCGACCGCCGCGGTTTTCGCTTCCGTCCGCACGTGTGGCTGGCGGAGGACTGGTTTTCTCCCGACGCCGCGCCCGGCATCGCCATTCCCTTTTTTGTGGCGCACCCCCGACTGCGTCGCCTGGAGCGTACGATCATGGGCGAGGTGGAAGGCGGCAGCAGCATCTGGCGCCTGCGTATCCTGCGTCACGAAGCCGGCCATGCCATCGACACGGCGTATGGATTGCGCCGGCGCGCGGACTGGCGAAGCGTGTTTGGTCCCGGCCTGTCGCGTTACCCGCGCGACTACTGGCCCCAACCGAGCAGCAACCGGCACGTGCTGCATATCGGCCACTGGTACGCGCAGAGTCACCCTACCGAGGACTTCGCGGAAACCTTTGCGGTATGGATGCAGCCAAAAGCGCGCTGGCGACGGGACTATGCGGACTGGCCTGCCCTGGAGAAACTGGAGTTCGTGGATTCGCTGATGGACGAGGTGCGCGACGCGCCACCACTGTGTCGCAACCGCGCCGTGATCGAGTCGCTGGCACAGAGTGACCTGACGCTGGGGCAGTACTACAAGCAGAAGCTGCGGCGCAGATGGGACGCGGACGCACGCTACGACCGCTGGATCGAAGGCGTGTTCGTATCGCGGCGGGAGCGCCCCCGGGCGGTACGAGCCAGCCGTTTTCTGCGCGAGATCGAACCGCAGCTGCAGCGTCTGCTGACACGGCGCGCACGCATGCACCCCTACCTCGTCAACCATGCCATCCGCGATCTCATCCTGCGCGTGCGCGCGCTGGATCTGGTGCTTCCGGCTTCCCGCCGGGACGTCAAACGCCGTGTGGCAGGGCTGGTGGAAGCGATCCTTCTGGATATCCTCAAACGCGACCGGGAGAACTACGCACTTTGAAACGTTACCGCATTCTTGTGCTCACCCACGAAACGCTCGTGCCACCGGAGGACATTGAAGGCTTGTCCGAAGCCGAGTACGACGAGTGCCGCAGCGAATACAACGTGTACTCCACGCTGTACAACCTGGGTCACCACGTAAAGGTGCTCGGTGTCGGGGACAGTCTGAGCGAGTTGCGTGGCATCGTGCGCGAATGGCGTCCGCACGTGGTCTTCAATCTGCTCGAGGATTTTGCCGGTATCGTCAACTACGACCACTACGTGGTGGCTTATCTCGAGATGCTGCGTCAGCCCTACACGGGCTGCAATCCACGCGGTCTCATGCTGTCGCGCGACAAGGTACTGACCAAGCAGATCCTGGCGTGGCACCGGGTGGCAACGCCCGCCTTTCAGCTGTTTCCGCTCGGTCGCAAGTTCGTGGAGCCGAAGCACCTGACATTTCCGCTCTTCGTGAAGTCCGCAACAGACGACGCGTCGCTCGGCATTTCGCAGGCCTCCATCGTCAATGACATGCAGAGCCTGAAGGAGCGCGTGGCGTTCATCCACGACCAGGTGGGCAGCGATGCACTGGTGGAGGAGTACATCGACGGCCGCGAACTGTACGTGGGCGTACTGGGCAACAATCGCGCGCTGACACTGCCGGCCTGGGAGATGAACTTCGGCACGCTGGCCGACGTACAGGCCGGCATCGCCACCCGTCGTGTCAAGCTGGATGAGAGCTATCAGAAGAAGCACGGCATCACCACCGGGCGCGCGGACCTGCCGGAGGATATGCACAATCACCTCGCCCGCGTGTCAAAACGCATCTACCGCGCCCTGCACATGAGCGGCTTCGCGCGCATGGACTACCGCATGCGTCCCGACGGACGCCTTTACCTGCTGGAGGCCAACGCCAACCCGAATATCAGCTTCGGCGAAGATTTCGCCGAGTCCGCCCAGGCCGCGGGACTCGACTACGACGCGCTGATCATGCGTATCGTGCGGCTGGGCATGTCCTACACGCCGGAGTGGCGCATGGCGGAGAAGTGATCCCGGCACCTGCCCCGCTCTCCGGCTCCTCACCTTCTCACGATGGGCCCGAAAATCTTCCGCCCGCTGTAATTTTTTCCGCGCCCGTTCGTACTACTGACTGAAGAACCGGATCACTCAAGGTGTCCCGCAAATCAGCTTTCGGCGTTCTCTACACGGATTACTACCGCAGGGTCTACGGGCTATGCCGTCGGCTGCTGGGCGCCGGTCAACTGGCGGAAGACGCCACCCAGGAAACGTTCATGCGCGCATATCGGTCGTTCCACAAATTCGAACCCACCCAGCCGTTCTGGCAGTGGATTGCCGCCATCGCCAGCAACCATTGCGTGGATCTCCTGCGGGGACGCCATCGCGACGCGCAACTCTTCGGTCAGGAACAGGCAGAGCTGGATGTTGCGGATGACACCCAGTTGCCCATCCTCACGCATCTCGAGAACACGGAAGCGGCAGACCGACTGAATGCACTGGTGGCAGAGCTGCCCGATCGCTATCGCATTCCACTGGTACTGGCCTACTACCAGGGCATCAGCTACGACGACATCGCCAGCCAACTCGGCATCACGCGCACGCATGTTGGTGTGTTGCTGCTCAGGGCGAAGGAGAAGCTGCGCGGCGCACTGATCGCCACTCCGGAGGCAGGGAAATGACCGCACACCCTGACACCCTGACGATGTCGATGTACGCCGACGGGGCGCTGCCTCCGGAAGCCGTCGCCGCCGTGGAGAAGCATGTCGGCACCTGTTCGACCTGCAGGGAGCAGGTGACGCTGCTGCGCCGGGAAGTGGACCTGCTCAATGAAACGCTGCGACGAACCGCGGTTGCGGAGCCGGACCTTCCGGCTCTGCCGCGGTTTTCGGCACCTGCTTCGTTTCGCGATTTTGCGCTCGCCAACCTGACCATCGGCCTGGTGTTCTGGCTGGGTCAGTTTCTGTGGAAGACGCTGCTGGGTGAGCTGGCCGTGGATATCGCGAGTCGCTTCGCGTCCATCTACGTTCCGGACACCTACCAGCTCGTGAATGCCTTTGTCATGCAACTACTCGAAAAGGGAACCGCCATGTTCTACAGCTATCTCAATGTTGTCGTTCTGGGTCTGCTGGTCATCGGCAGTCTGCTGGCAATCCTGAAGTACCGGAAAAACGGCTTGCCTCCCGCGGCCTGCATCGGGCTACTGGCACTGCCATTGCTTGCACCGACGCCAGCCGATGCCCTGGAGTTCTGGCGGGAGCCAACGGGCACGATCACCATCGCGGCGCATGAGGCGTACGACGATACGATGATCCTGGCCGCTGAAATGGTGCGCATCGAAGGCAATGTAACAGGCGATGTCATCGCCACGGGACGCTCCATCGAAGTGTCCGGCAACATCAGCGGCAATCTCATCGCCTTCGGCGACACGGTGCGCATCAGCGGCAAAGTGGGCGGCGCCACGATCAGTGCCGCATCGTCCCTGATGCTGGAGCATGCCGACGGCGCGGGCGACCTGTGGGGCGCCGCCAAGTTCATCAGCATCAACAGGGACTCGATCGTAGGTGGCAATGCCACACTGGCAGGCGACTCGGTGATGGTGGAAGGCAAGGTGGCACGCGATCTGACCGGATTTGCCGACACCATTGACGTGCGGGGTGAACTTGGCAGAACGCTGCGCGCATGGGCCGGTGCCATTCGCCTGGGCAATGACGCTCACGTGCACGGCAATGTCACGTATCACGCGGCAAGCAGGGACAGCCTCAAGCAGGCGGGTTCCGCACGCATCGATGGTGAAGTCATCTACGAAGGACAGGCCGAGGATTTCGGCCACGAAAACCGCTACACCACCGCTAGGTTCTACCTGTGGCAACTGGCCCGGCTCGGTGCCGCCTTCCTGGTCGGACTGGCGCTGTTCTGGCTCGTACCGGGGTTGCAGTCGCTGTCCATCGCGGCGGGAATGGACAGCTTGCGCACGGCCGGACTCGGCCTGCTGGTACTGATTGCCGTGCCGATAATCGCCCTGTTAACGGCGTTCACGCTGGTCGGATTGCCACTCGCACTGATCGCCGTTGCTGCGTGGATACTGGCGCTCTATCTGGCAAAGATCGTCCTCGGCGCCACGGTGGGGCGCATGCTGCTGGCTGATCGCGAAGGCATCATGCTGCCACTGCTGATCGGCCTGGCAATCGTACTGGTTGCCGGCAATCTTCCGTGGATCGGCGGCATCGTCGGCTTCGTGCTCACGCTCGTTGGCCTGGGACTACTGGCGCAATACCTCTGGAAGGCCGTGAACACATCACGCGCAGCGTGAGCGCGCATCGCGGCATGCGTTCAGCCCGCGTCGACGACCCGTTGATCGATGGCCCCGAATATGGAGTGACCGGCCGCATCACGCATTTCAATGCGGATGCGGTCACCGGCCCGCATGAACGGCGTGGCGGGTTGGCCATCGCGAATCGTTTCAATCATGCGCAGTTCCGCCAGGCAGGAGTAGCCCACGCCGCCGTCCGCGATGGCGGAGCCATGTTCGGTACCCTGTTTGTTGGATACCGTGCCCGAGCCCACGATGCTGCCGGCGCCCAGGCTGCGGGTTCGTGCCGCGTGCGCGATGAGCCGGGGAAAGCTGAACGTCATGTCCACACCCGCGTTTGCTTTCCCGAACGGCTGGTCGTTGTAAGTACACAACAGCGGCAGATGGACGCGCCCATCGCGCCAGGCTGTGCCCAGTTCGTCGGGCGTCACGGCCACGGGTGAAAATGCGGTGGCGGGCTTGGACTGGAAGAAGCCAAAGCCCTTGTCGAGTTCGCCGGGAATGAGGCCGCGCAGAGAGACATCGTTCACGAGCATGAGCAACCGGACGGCGACCGCCGCGGCGCTTTCATCCGCGCCCATCGCCACGTCGTCGGTGATAACAGCAATTTCGCCTTCGAAGTCGAGACCCCAGGCAGCGTCTCGCAGCGGGATGTCCTCCGAGGGACCCAGAAAACCGTCGCTACCGCCCTGGTACATGAGCGGATCATGCCAGAAGCTGGCGGGCATCTGCGCGCCGCGGGCACGACGCACCAGCTCAACATGGTTGACGTAGGCGCTGCCATCCGCCCATTGATAGGCACGGGGCAACGGCGAGGCGCATACCCGCGGATCGAAGGGGAAGGCGTCCGATAATCTGTTCGCGTTCAGTTCCGCCGCAACGTCATGCAGCTCGTCGCCGACCCGCGCCCAATCATCCAGCGCCGCCTGAAGGGTGCAGGCGATATCCGGAACCCGCACGGCCCGCGCAAGGTCACCGGAGACCACCACCAGTTCACCGTCGCGCCCGTTCCGCAGACTGGCAAGTTTCACAAGCGTAGGCTCCTACTCAGTTACCACCCTCCCGCTCCAGGCACAGAGTGGGCATTACAGTGATTGCTGTCTGTCACCGGCATGCATCGTCGTTCACACGACCATCGACCACCTTCATCGGAAAATCATGGAGTACGTTGCGGGGCCGATGGCTTGAAGTGCGCGCACCGGGGAGACGACTCACCCGCCAGCTGTATCGCTGGCCGTTCCCGCCCGGTGAAAGCGAAGCGTGGCGCGAACTGCAACCCGCGCTATCGTGGTTGACAGCACCTCGACAGGATGCAGCCAGCGAGCCCTGTACTTTCCTGGACATCGGCGTCCGCACCTGGAAATTCATGAGAATTGCGGGCTAGCAACCGTTACGCGCCAGAGCTTCCCGATACACCGACTCGTATCGGGCGGCAATGACGGGCCAATAAAATTTCCTGACCTCCTCCGCACCACGCGCACCAACTCGAGTGCGCAACTCCACGTTGTTCACGAGACTCCGGAGCGCCGCATCCAACGCATCGTCATCGTGCGCGGGTACCCGAAGGCACGAGCCCTCCGCAAGCATTCCGCTGACGCCCGCACCGGTGCTGAGAACACAAGGTTTGCCGGCGCGCATTCCTTCAAGGGCCGTGATACTGAAGGACTCGACGACCGAAGGCACCAGAATGACATCCGCAGCCTGCAGATACTCGGCAACGGCTTCCGGCTTGATTTCACCAACCACAAAGACCACGTCGTCAATGCCCAGCGCCTTCGCCTCCGACAGGATCGATTCGCCCTCCCTGCCAACCAGCAGGTAGGCAATATCAAGCCCCTGCTGTCGCAAGCGCGCAACCGAACGCAACGCGTTGCGGAAACCTTTCACCGGATGATTTCTTCCGACGGAAACCATCAAAGCGGTAGAACTCCCTACACCCAGTGCCTTGCGCACGGCATCAGGACGACCTTCCGGACATTCCTCTGGCCATATCCCATTGGGCACGATGCGCACTGCGCTCTCCTGGGCGCCCAGCTTCAGGAGCTCATCAAAGATTGGCGGCGAGATGGCGGTAAGCAAATCCATTGCGGATATATTCCGTCGAACCGCTCGGTCCACCTCAGGATCATTGCGCGCCCCCCAGCCGGTTGAGGTATCCAGGAGTACATCATTGCCGTGTGGCGTGCCTATCAGCCGGGCACGCCCACCAAGGCGCCGATAACAGCGCACCCAGGTACTCGGTGCAATCAGATTGTGTGCATGTACCACGTCGATGCTATATCGCAGTGCAACGGAGGCGATTTTCGCCACGGCCATGGTGTCCACGAGATGCAGCCGACCATACCCTTTGAACCCGAATCGATGCACGGAATATGGGTAGGTACTGTCCGACGTTTCGAGATCAGTGCGGGGCGTGACGACGTGCACCTGGTGTCCTCTTTCGGTCAGAGCCAACGCCAGATTGTGCACTACGACTTCCAACCCCCCGACCAGCGGAAGGTAGGTCGATGTAACAAAGCAGATATTCACAGCAATGCAAACGCTGTCAGGACCTTCCCGCAGAAGGCCTGGTAGGAGTGCTCGCGTTGAACATACGCAAACGCCTGTCGTGAGCACGCAAGACGACGGTCGAAATTCTCCGTCAGATCAACGATATGCTGGACCAGCTCCGCCGAATCCTTACCAACTGCGACGCTTTCTTCCGGAAGATCCGCGAGGCCGTGCACCCCGTCTGGCGATGTGACTACGGGCAGACCAGCCGCCATGGCATCCAGAACCTTTGTCTTTATCCCACCTCCGCTGAAGATGGGAAACAATGCGATATCCATGGTGGAAAAGGCATCCTGCAATTTTTCCACGAATCCGTGAATCTGAATGCGGTCGCGAAAGGCGCTGTTTTGCACCAGAGCCCCGAACTTTTCCGTACCTGGCCCCACGACGTGTATCTGGAATCCATCTCCGAGCACGGTCACGAGACGAGGCAACATCTGATCGATGATGTACTCGAACGATTGTCTGTTGGGCGGGTGATTGTAGGCCCCCAGAAAAAGAATATTGCATATCCGCTTTTGCAACGGCGGTTCGTATCGCACGTCCGCATTCGCAATGTGCGGAATGTGTACGGCATGTTCAGGCAGTCGCTTGAGCTCTTCCGGATTGAGAAATATCTTCAGGTCAATGACACTGTCCAGCCGCTTCTCGAAGAACAACAGTTTCGCGGCATCCAGGCGAAGCACCAGTCTCTGCACCAGGGACCTCTGGTCGTTTGCCATCCGGCGAATCACTTCATGATGCAGATCGTGATAGACCACGACCTGTTTACAGAGATCCTTTATCGAGAACGCGTATTTCGTGTACCAAAGGCTTTCGTAGTGGATCACCTCTATTGCATAGGTACGAACCAGCCGATGAATTTCCGCCAGACCGTCCGCATGCGTGGCATCGACCATGTGAGAAATCGGGTAACTAAAGAGGGATCTGACAACGCCGGCAAACCGGCCACGCTTTCTGGCCTCCCTGAAATGAAGAAAAGATACGCTCACCACGCCAAGCGGACCGAGTTGGGAGAGCGCGTCTTCCGGCAGGTGACCATCACTCGGCAAAAAAAAGAGACAGTGAACCTCATGCTGTTCTGCCAGCGCCCGAATCATGTAGTACGCATGCTGACGGCTGCCCATGTTCATCGGAAACGGGTAGCTGGAAACGAACAGAACGCGCTTCATGCTCGGTCCCGGAGAACGGATTTCAGCACGTTCACCTGTCGCTGGTTCCACTCTGTCGCATAGGCCAGCCCGGCCTTTTCGATAGCTGTTCGCCGCGCAGAGTCTGATAGCAGTGCGATCACGGCTGCGGATAGTCCGTCGGCGTCGTTCGCCACAAGGAAAGCCCTTCCCACCGCATCTTCCATGCCTTCGGCACCGATGCTCGTGGTCACCAGAGCTTTGCCAAAGCCCAAGGCTTCGATGTTCTTTATTTTCAGACCCGTTCCAACTCGTACGGGGTTGATCACGACATCGGCCTGGGTATAGCAGGAGACCAGTTCGTCCGGCACACCCAAGCTGATGACCGAATCGCTCCAGTAGTCATCGAGTTTTCTGGTCACCGGTCCCGCAATCAACACTCTGGCGTTTGCACACTTCGCGAGTACTTTCGGAAAAGCCTCCTTCAGGAAGAACTCGATTGCATCGAGGTTCGCCTGGTTTGCGGAACCAATGAAGAGGAGGTTTGCGGCATGCGTGCCGGGAGAGGATATCGGGTGCAGATCAACTGCGTGCCCGATGGTAACCGTATGCCTGCCAGTCAGATCGGCGAAGTAGCGATTCTCCAGATCCTGAATTGCGATGACGACGTCCGCGCGCCGCAGTCCCTTGCGTTCGCCACGTCGGGTGGTCGAAAACCAGTTGTAGTGCTCGCCGTTGCGGGTATACAGGCGGTGGCGGTTTGCCATGACATCATGCGTATCGATCAAGCGGATGACGTCGTCCGGGAAATTGCACAATGCCCGCGACAGAAACACATACTCCACGAGCACCGCATCAAATGCGTACCGGGCATGGAGCTGCCGCAACCACGCATCAATGGCACCGTCGTACCAGTCATCGACTCCCAACTGGTAACGAAGCTCCGATTTGAGGGTATTACCCACCTTGCGCCGAACCCTGAACAAGAAGCGCTCCGGCCTTTCGTACGGTAGGACGTGATAGTGCGCCGCGCCCCAGCAGGCTTGCATCGCCTCATCGTCACCCATTTCCCACTGTACATGGGCGAAATGCAGGTCATGACCTAACGCGCGTATGAGCGATGCGAGCTTGAACACCCTGGCGCGATTGCCTGCCGTCGCGGGGTGCGATGGCACGGGCGTGAGCAGTAAAATCCTTTTATTCATTGCAGCACTGAAAGATCATCATCACGGTCGATCCGGAGCGGACAGTAGCAGACCCGCACTCTCTGCGGTCGTGAACCTTCCTGACAACCGTGCGCAAGCGGGCATCGCGCCGCATGGCGGCACCCGCCTGGCAACGGTCACTCCGTTCAGTCGACCCGGCAGCCCGCCCGGCCGGTACGTGCACAACCCGCCATTCGCAGCCATTCTGATTTCAGGCGCTCGTCAGCGAAGTGTTCGAACTCACAATCACGCAAGTAAAAACTATCAATTTGTCCGACGCGCCGGCGCATCGACCGCCAGATGCACCCTCACAGGAAAGCCCAACAACCCGTCACCTGTCGGTTTGGGACGACTTGACCTCATCACGTCGTAAAGGTTTTTTGGTGCAACCAAGCCGCATGGCGCGGCGCGCGGCGGGTGACGCTCCATTCTTCCAGCATCGGTTCTGCCACTTCCCGCAGGCGGCGCATCTCATCATCCGTGCCCTTGTCCGCCGCCAGTTCCAGCCGGTGGCCGTTGGGGTCGAAGAAGTAGATGGAATCGAAGATACCGTGGTCGATGGGGCCGAGAACTTCGATGCCCAGGCCTTCGATGTGCGCCTTGCAAGCTTCGAGGGTCGCGAAATCGTCCACCTTGAAGGCAATGTGCTGCACCCATGCGGGGGTGTTGGGGTCGCGCCCCATCGGCGGCGAGTTGGGCAGTTCGAAAAAGGCGAGAACGTTGCCACCGCCTGCATCCATGAAGACGTGCATGTACGGGTCCGGCGCCTTGGTGGACGGCACGTGGTCCTCCGCGATGGCCAGTTTGAAGTCCATTCCCAGCACCTGCTGATAGAACCGTACGGTTTCCTTCGCGTCGGCGCAGCGATAGGCCACGTGATGCATACCCTTCAGATTCATGCTGCGCTCCCGATGACACCCCGGCGCATCTGATCACGCTCCATGGATTCGAACAATGCCTTGAAGTTGCCTTCACCGAAGCCCTGGTCGCGCTTTCTCTGGATGAACTCGAAGAAGATGGGCCCGACCAGCGTCTCGGAGAAGATCTGCAGCAGCAGGCGCACATCGCCGCCCTCCGTGCTGCCGTCCAGCAGGATGCCGCGCGCGCGCAGGTCAGCCACCGGCTCACCATGTCCCGGCAGCCGCTCCGCCAGCATCTCGTAGTACGCGTCGGGCGGCGGTGTCATGAAACGCACGCCCCGTGCTTTCAGGCGATCCCAGACCGCAACCAGATCGTCGCAGGCAAACGCAATATGCTGGATACCCTCGCCGTTGTACTGCAGGAGAAATTCCTCGATCTGGCCCCCGGCCCCCGTGCCGCGGGCCTCTTCGTTCAGCGGGATACGGATGCGCCCGTCCGGCGCCGTCATCGCCCGGGAGGAGAGACCGGTCTGTTCGCCGCGGATGTCGAAATGGCGGATCTCGCGGAAGTTGAAGTACTTCTCGTAGAAACGCGCCCAGTAATCCATGCGGCCGCGGTAGACATTGTGCGTGAGGTGATCGATGTCCGTCAGACCAAGGCCCTGCGGATACGGCGCCACGCCATCGAGGTAGTGGAAGTCGATGTCATAGATGCTCATCCCCCGGGCGTAGCGGTCGATCAGATAGAGCGGGGCGCCGCCGATACCGCGAATGGCGGGCAACCGCAGCTCCATCGGGCCCGTGGGAATCTCGATGGGCTGGGCGCCGAGTTCCAGTGCCCGCGCGTAGGCAAGGTGCGCATCCTTTACCCGGAATGCCAGACCGCAGGCGCTCGGTCCATGTTCTTCGGCGTAGTAGGCGGCAAGGCTCCGTGGCTCGTAGTTGACGATGAGATTGATCTCCCCCTGCCGCCACAGGTGCACCGCCTTGGAACGGTGCCGGGCAACCTCCGTAAAACCCAGTTGCCGGAACACCGGTTCGATAACACCGGGCGACGGCGCGCAGAATTCGACAAATTCGAAGCCGTCGAGGCCCATGGGATTTTTCGGGTTGATTGTCACTGGCGACCCCTTACTAAGCTCGAACGATCGTTCGTTAGTTTGATTTGACGTTCCAGAATCCGCGTGCCCGACATTCAGCCGGCCCACAGGGACGGAGAAATCAGTCTAGGCCAGCCCGCCGGAAGAGATTCGCCGGATCATCGAAACCAGATGCCTTGAGACGAAGGATTTGTTCTATGATTTCGCTGTTTCAGCAATATTTCTCCCCATGAAGCTCGAAATCGCCGAAAAGCGCATCCTGGAACAGCTACAGCGCGAGGGCCGCCTGGCCAATGTGGAACTGGCCGAGCGCGTTGGCATGTCCGAGTCGCCTACCTTCCGTCGCGTCAAAGCCCTGGAAGCAGCCGGCGTCATCGCCG
The DNA here is from genome assembly GCA_024234635.1 of Pseudomonadales bacterium. GTDB lineage: Bacteria > Pseudomonadota > Gammaproteobacteria > Pseudomonadales > Azotimanducaceae > SYFY01. The sequence goes on from JACKNX010000005.1 coordinate 213,383, forward strand.
GTTATGTCGCAGTGGTCGATCAGCGCGTTGTGGGCCTCGATGTCACCGCCTGGGTACAGGTAAGCATGGAAAAGCAGCCCGATGCCGCAACGGAGGAATTCCACCAGCGCGTGCGCGATGAACCGCATATCGTCGAGTGCCACGCCATGAGCGGTGGCCACGACTACCTCATGAAGGTGGTGGCCCGGAACATGGACCATTTTTCCGACCTGGTGATGCGCCGTATCCTCAAATTTCCCGGCGTACGGCATGTGGAGTCGAACTTCAGTCTCCGGGAGATCAAGAACAGCCGCGAGCTGCCGGTTTGACCAGCGATCCCGGCGTCCGCACCACGGGAGGGACACGCCATGGCTGACCCGGCCTGCCACCAACTGGTACGCGAGGCACTGGATACGATTGCCCGCCTCCGTATCCGCAAAACCCCCGCGCTTCGCGAGGTGCGGCGGACCCTTTCCCGCCGCGTGAAGTCGCTGCCTCCCGATACCGTGCTGACCATTGCCGCCGAACTGGTCGCCAACGGACCACGCTGGGTCGGTTATGAACTCATCAATCAGCATCCGGGCGCGCTGCGTGCGCTGAGCCTGAAAAGCGTGCGGGCCCTTGGCGCCGGCAATGCCAGCTGGCAGGACGTGGATGCTTTCGGCGTTCTGGTCGCAGGACCCGCCTGGATGCTGGGCCGTGTCACCGATGCCGCTGTATTGCGCTGGGCCGCGAGCCCTGACCTGTGGTGGCGACGCACGGCGCTGGTTGCCACCACTGTGCTCAACAGCCGATCACGCGGCGGGCGGGGTGACGTGCAGCGCACCCTGGCGGTGGTGGATCGGCTCAAACACGACCGGGAAGACATGGTCGTGAAAGCAGTGAGCTGGGCGCTGCGCAGCCTGGTGGTCTGGGATCGCACGGCCGTCGACCGTTACCTGGCCGCCAATGCGGCAATACTGCACGCACGGGTTCGACGGGAAGTCGGCAACAAGCTGCGCACCGGACGGAAGAATCCCGGCCGCGTGACCGGGTGACCCGAATCCGGCCGGTCCCACGGGCGACCGTGAAACCGGCACCACTAACGCAGAGAAGTTGTAGCCACAGCGAATAATCAGCAGCACGCAAACTCGCGTATATCTGTTCCCCGGTTCGCAGCCAACGGAGACAGCGACAATGGTCGCCCTCGCGGCAGAGTGGGATTTCATCGTCATCGGCGCGGGCTCGTCCGGCGCCGTGATCGCCAATCGCCTGTCGGCGGATCCGAACAGGCGCGTGCTGCTGCTCGAGGCGGGGCGCTCGCACCACCACGTATTCGTCAAGGTGCCGGCGCTGATGATGTTCGCTTTTCCGCGGCCGGACATGAACTGGCTGTACCTGACCCGCCCGGACACGTCGCGTGACGGGCTGGTGGACCTGTGGCCCGCCGGCCGCATGCTGGGCGGCGGCAGCTCCCTGAACGGCATGATGTTCGTGCGCGGCCATGCCTACGACTACGACCTGTGGGCACAGATGGGCAACAGCGGGTGGAGCCACGCCGAGGTACTGCCCTACTTCCGTCGGCTGGAAAGCAGCGATACAGGTGCCAACGCGCAACGCGGCGGTGACGGCCCGCTTGCGGTGCAAACGCCGCGCTCGCCGCACGCCCTGGTGCAACCGTTCCTGGACGCCTGCCGCGAACGGGGCATTGGTGTCTCGGCCGATCTGAACGGTGACGTCCGTGAAGGCGCGGGCATCTGCCAGGCCAGCCAGTTGCGTGGCGCGCGTCACGGCACCGCCCACGCCTATCTCGACCCGATCGAAGGGCGCGGCAATCTCACCGTGCGCACCGGCGCGCTGGTGGAACGACTCGTGCTGCACGGCGACCGCGTGCGCGGCGTCCTGTGCCGCACGACTCGAGGTAGCGAAATGCTCACCGCCGTCCGTGGCGTGGTGCTGGCCGCCGGCGCGATCGCCTCGCCAGCACTGCTGATGCGTTCCGGCATCGGCGAGCCCGGGGAGCTGGGGCGACATGGCATCGACATTCGCCATGCGCTACCCGGCGTGGGTGCCAATCTGCAGGAACATCCCGGCACCACGCTGCACGCGGATATCACCGTGCCGACACTCACCAGTGACCAGGGGCCGCTGCGATCGCCGCTGCACGGGCTCAACTACCTCTTCACCCGCCGGGGCCCGCTGGCAACCCCCATCGGCCATGCGCAGGCTTTCGTGCATACCCGGCCCGGCCTGCCGGCACCGGATATCCAGATCATCTACACACCCTCGTCGTACGAAATCGAAAACGGCAGGGCGCGCCGCAAAAAAACACCCCAGGTCGCCTTTGCGGTGGGTCTGTGCCGGCCGCGCGCGCGGGGACGTATCCGGTTGTCCTCAGCGGACCCGACCGCCCCACCCGACATCGATCACGCGTTGCTGGGCGACTCGGACGATCTGCACTGCCTGACGCGGGGGCTGGAGATCGCCCGCGACATCGTCGACACCCGGGCGCTGGGTCGCTACACGGAGCGCGTCGTCTCACCCGACCCGCGGCTGGAAGGCGATGCCCTGCGCGACTGGGTGCGGGGCAACACTTTTCCGATGTACCACCCCTGTGGGACCTGCCGCATGGGCGCGGACGACACCGCGGTAGTGGATGCCCGGTTGCGGCTGCGCGGCCTGCAGAACCTGTGGGTGGCCGACGCATCGATCATGCCGACCATTCCGGCAGGCAACATCAATGCCACCTGCATCATGATCGGCGAAAAGGCCGCGGACATGATCCACGAAGACTCGCAGGACGCCATCCGATGAACGTTCGCCCCGTCACGCCGACCCTGGGCGCCGAAGTGCAGGGCCTGGACCTCACGGCGACGCTCTCTGACGACACCGCCGCAGAACTGCGCGCGCTCCTTGCGCGCCACCAGGTGCTGTTCTTCCGCAGCCAGCCTCTGGACGCGCCCACCCAGCTAGCGCTGGCGCGCGCGTTCGGCGAGCCCATGCCGGACCCTCACCCGAAGTTCGGCTGCGTCGCGGAATTGCCGGCCGTCTCTCTCATCGTCAACGACGCCGACAACCCGCCCGACATCAACGTGTGGCACACCGACACCACCTATCGCGACCCGCCTGCGGGGACCTGCGTGCTGCATTGCGTGCAGACGCCACCGGACGGCGGCGGCAATACGCTGTGGAGCAGCATGTATGCCGCATGGGAGGCGCTGTCACCGGGCATGCGCACGCTCCTGGAGCCACTGACGGCCTGGCACCAGCTGCCGCTGGACGGCTATCCGCCCGAGCTCATCGCCACCGTCATCGACAAGCCGATCGTCGCCCGCCATCCCGTCGTTCGCTGGGTGGAAGAGGCGGGCCGACCGGCATTGTTCGTCAATCGCGTCTACACCCACCATATCGAAGGGCTGTCGCGTATCGAGAGCCGGGCCATTCTGGCGGCGCTGTTCGAGATTGCGGAAAGCCCCGACCGCAGCGTGCGTTTCGCCTGGAACGCGGGTGACACCGCCATCTGGGACAACCGCTGCACACAACACTTTGCGGTCGCGGACTACCAGGGTGCCCGACGGGTCATGCACCGGGTGGCCGTGACGGGTGAACCTGTAGTGGCCTATCGTGGCCAGGACCGACGCGGAGCCCCGGCATGACAAATACTCCAGCCAGCCGCCAGGACCTCGTCGCCTATGCGGGACCGATGGTGGCGCTGTCCATCATCAACATGCTGCTCATCGCCTACGTGCCGAATTTCTATGCCGCGGAGATCGGCATCGGCATCGCCACCGTGGGCGGCATCTTCATGGCGGCGCGCCTGTTCGACGCCATCATCGACCCGGTGATGGGCAACTGGTCGGATCGCACGCGCTCACGCTGGGGGCGCCGCAAACCCTGGATTGCCGCGGGCGTGCCGGTGTTCATGGTCATGACCTGGCTGTTTTTCCAGCCGCCCACCGGCATCGGCATTCCCTACCTCGCCGTTGCCGCCTTCTTCTTCTATATCGCCTACGCCGCGGTGATCATTCCCTACATGTCATGGGGCGCGGAGATCCGGCGTGACTATGACGGCCGTACGGCGGTGAACTCCGTGCGCGAAGGCGCCGGCATCGTGGGCACCGTCATCGCCACCCTGTTGCCGGTGCTGTTGTTGCCGCAACTGGTGGACGGCGACCCGACGCTGCGCCAGATTCTCGGCCTGCTGGCATTCACCATCATCGTCATACTGGCGATCACGGTGCCCATCGCGTTGCGGTATGCACCGCAGGGCGAGTACGAACCCCATCCCCCGCTGGGCCTGCTGCCGGCACTGGGCCTGTTGCGCGACAACAAACCGCTGCTGCGTTTCCTGCTGGCCATCCTGGTGGTGTGGCTGGGCGGCGCCTTCCACAACTCCACCGTGCTCTTCTTTGTTACCGCCGGCCTCAAGCTCGGCCGCGCGGACTTCCTGTGGCTGGTGCTGGCGCAGTACTTCACGGCGCTGCTGGCGCTTGCCTACTGGAACCGCCTGGCGGAGCGCATCGGGCGCCACCGCGTGCTGGTCATCGGGGCCATGGGCTACTTCATCGCGCACCAGGGGTTTCACTTCGTCGGCGAGGGTGGCTTCGCCGGCGCGGTGGCGGTGTATATCGCCGCCGGCTTCATGACGCCGGTGATCTGGGTGATGCCGCCCGCCATCGTCGCGGATACCGTGGAATACGGCATGTTCAAGGGCGCACGTGACGACGCCGCCCTGTACCTCGCGCTGTATGCCTTCGTGCAGAAACTGGCGCTGGCGGTTGGCGTCGGCGTCGCACTTGCACTGGCCGGGCGGCTCGGCTTCGACCCCCAGGCGCCGATCACGCCGGACGGTTTCAACGCCTTGCGGCTCGTGACGCTGATCGTGCCGGGCCTGATCGCCGGCCTTGGCTGCATCGCCATCTGGAACTACCCCATCACCGGGCATCGACACGCGGTGATCCGCCGCTGGCTGGCCCGTCGCAACAGGAAAGCCAACGCATGAGTGGTCCCGCACCGTACACCGCCGCCGTCATCCAGTGGGCGCCCTGCGTGCACGACCCCGTGGCCGGGGCCGCGCGCGCCGCGCTAGCCATCGACGAGGCTGCCAGGAATGGCGCCCGGCTGATCGTGTTTCCGGAGACCTGGCTGCAGGGTTATCCCTACTTCAGCGGACTGAAAGGCGTGGATCCCGAGTTCCAGGCGTACCTGCACGTGCTGCACGATGCTGCCATCACGCGCGACGGCACCGCCCTGCAGCCGGTGATGGACGCCGCCGCACGCAGCCGGGCGCACGTGGTGATCAGCGCGCACGAGAAAGCCGGCGGCACGCTGTACAACACCCAGTTCGACATTGGCCCCGCGGGACAACTCCTGGGTACGCATCGCAAACTCATGCCGACGCTGCAGGAACGGCTGGTGTGGGGCATGGGCGACGGCAGCGACCTTACGGTATACGACACGCCGCTGGGCAGGCTCGGTGGGTTGCTCTGTTTCGAGCACCACATGGCGCCCGCGCGCTACGCGCTGAACGGGCTTGGCATCCAGGTGCACGCGGCGCAGTGGCCCGGCCAGCCGTTCCTGAACGACATCGTCGATGCCGCCATCCGGCAGACGGCATTCGAGAATGGCTGCTTCGTGCTCTCCGCGCGGGAGGTCATGGACCAGTCGCGCATCCAGTCCGGGATGCCACCGTCCACCTGCGACCCGATGCACTACCTCGCCACTGGTGGCAGCGCCATCGTGGCCCCGGACGGGCAATATGTGGCGGGACCGGTCTACGACGAGGAAACCATCGTCTACGGCCAGATCGATCTCACCCGCATCACGCGCACGAAGGTCTGGTTCGACGGCACCGGGCACTACGCCAGGCCGGACATCTTCCAGCTGCGATGGGACCGGCGCCCCAAGCGGCCTGTGGATATCGTCGACTGACAGGGCCGCTCACGGCAGCTCGGCGATACCCCTGAGCGTGCGCGCCAGAAGATCCGCAAACGCTGTCTTCACCTGGGTTATCCACCCATCCTCCGCGGGCGAAAACGCCTCCAGCAGCGCGTCCTTGATGAGTGCCTGGTCCGCCGGGTGAACGCCGGTGTTCTCCGCCCAGTGATCCGCCAGCAGGGCACGCGTGATCCGTTCGTGCGAATGAGTGCCGAATTCGACGATCACCGGGATCACCTCGCGACCGGCCAGCAGGCGTTCATACCCCGGCGTGGTATGGCCACGCACCTCCGGAAATTCCGGATCGTCGGTGGCGGCAGGCGCCACGACTGCGCTTCCGTACCACGCGCGCGTCGTTGCCAGCGCCGCGTCCCGCTGCATGGAAACGAGGGTTGCCGCGCCGCGTTCGCCAAGTCCGGTGTGCAGGTCGAGCAGCACTACCCGCCGCGCGGAGGCCGCTTCGCGGAGCAGCAGGCTTTCGAGTACCTTGCGCGATTCACTGGCCGCGTAGCCGCCGAACGCAAAGCCGTCGCGATACCGGTACTGCCCGCCCAGCATCGCCTCATTCACCCGCCTGTCACCCCATTCCGCTCGCAGGCGGTCCAGCCCCGCGCGCGCCTCGTGGCCTTCGTTGCCGGGATGCCCCGCCAGCGCCACCAGGTCGTGCAACGCCTCATAGTCGTCATTCGGCGACGGTGGCGACATCGGGTCGAAGAAATTCCGACACAGATCGATGTTGGTCTCGTTGGTGCGCCGCACGTGCGCCGCGCCCCAGGGATTGACGGCATGCACCAGCAGCAGCCGTGTCCGGACAAGCGGTGGCAACGCCTGCAGCAGGGCCGACTGGCAGGCGGAGCCGGCAAACAGTTCCACGCCGTGCACGCCGGAGTTGATGACCAGCAGCGTCGGGCTGTCGTCCGCGCCCGCCATCGCCCAGTCGATGGTCAGCGCTTCACCGTCCGGTCCGCGCGCCTTGATCTCATGCTGACCCCGGACCGGCGCGGCTGGCGCCAGAAAGGCCTGGCGTGCGGAGGCGTAATGGCGTGGATAGCTGGCGGTCATGTCCGGTCTCCTTGCAGGGCACCGAGACTACCCACCCCTTTGCCGATTCACTTTTGCGCGTCCACCGGAAAGCTGTGCCAGGCGCCTTGTTACCCGATAATTGCCGGCCAGACCCGCCGGAACAGGCTACCATCGCATCTACTCCAGGGAGACAGGTACATGCACCGAACGTTGAATCCTCCGGGTTGGGCACCGCCGAAAGGCTATGCCAACGGCATCACAGCCAGGGGACAACTGATTTTTCTCGGTGGCCAGATCGGCTGGAATGCGCAACAGCAGTTCGAAACGGACGACTTCGTGGCGCAGACCCGGCAGGCGCTGGCGAACATCGTCACGCTGCTCGCCGAAGCCGGCGCCGGCCCGGAACACCTGGTGCGCATGACCTGGTTCATTACGGACCGCGATGCCTACCTCGCGGACCAACGCGGGCTGGGGCACGCCTACCGGGAGGTGATGGGCCGGAACTTCCCGGCGATGAGCGTGGTGGAGGTGACGCGCCTGATGGAGGCACGTGCCAGAGTCGAGATCGAGGCCACGGCCGTGATACCGGACTAGCCGCTACAATGGCACCACGTCGTTGAACCGACCGCCACCCAGGTGCCCCATAGAGAAGGAAAGCAACGCATGAATACCCCGACACTTCGCGACGCCTGTGACATGCCGCTGGAGGAGATCGACGTCAGCCAGCCGACGCTCTACCAGAACGACACCTGGCGCCCGTATTTCGCGCGCCTGCGCCGGGAAGCGCCGGTGCATTACCTTGCCGACAGCATCAATGGCCCCTTCTGGTCGGTGACCTCGCACCAGTTCATCAAGGAAGTCGATACCAACCACCAGGTGTTCTCGTCCGAGAAGGGCGGCATTGCGATCGTCGATCCGTATGTTGCCGTGGAAGGCCAGATCTAGGGCCAGAGCTTCATTACGCTGGACGAGCCCAAGCATATGAAGCAGCGCATGGCCGTAGCGCCGACGGTGGCACCGAGAAACCTCACGGAACTGGAACCGCTCATCCGCGAACGCGCCATCGACATCCTGGAAAACCTGCCCGTGGGTGAAACCTTCAACTGGGTGCAGGAAGTCTCGATCGAGCTGACATCGCGCATGCTGGCCACGCTGTTCGGCTTCCCTTACGAGGAGCGCCGCAAGCTGGTGTACTGGTCGGACCTCGCCACCGCCGTGCCGGAAGTCACCGGCGATACCAGCATCGACATGACCCAGCGCTACAACGAACTCATGCAGGCAGCCGCCGCCTTCTATCAGCTGTGGATGGAGCGCGCGAACGAACCGCCGAAGTTCGACCTGATCTCCATGCTCATCCACAACGAAGAAACCCGGCGCATGAACGAAGACCCGGAACTGTTTCTGGGCACCATCCTGCTGCTGATCGTGGGCGGCAACGACACCACCCGCAACAGCATCAGCGGTGGTGTGGTGGCGCTGAACCAGTTTCCGGATCAGTACCAGAAGCTGCGCGACAATCCGGGACTCATTCCCAACATGGTGGCCGAGATCGTGCGCTGGCAGACCCCGGTCATCCACATGCGCCGCACCGCGCTGGCCGACATCGAGCTCGGCGGGAAGAAGATCCGGGAAGGCGACAAGGTGGTGATGTGGTACCTGTCCGGCAATCGCGACGAAAACGAATTCGCTGACGCCGACAAGCTGATCATCGACCGCCCCAACGCACGCGGGCACGTGTCGTTCGGCTTTGGCGTGCACCGGTGCATGGGCAACCGGCTGGCGGAAATGCAGCTGCGTATCCTGTGGGAAGAGATCATGAAGCGTTTCCACACGGTGGAGCTGGTTGGCGACGTGGAACGGCTGCCGAATAATTTCATTCGTGGTATCCGCAACGTGCCGGTGCGACTGCATCCGCTCTGACACCGGCATCGAATAGCTTCGGCGCTGAGAAGACAGGCGCGGCCGGAACGGTTACCAACGTCCGGCCTGCCGGCATTCAGTTGCCTTCAAAGACAGGCGTTCCTTTAGCGACAAACGCCCGATAGGCCCGCGCAAAATCTTCCGTCTGCATGCAGATCGCCTGCGCCTGCGCTTCCGCCTCGATGGCCTGCTCCAGGCCCATGTTCCACTCCTGGTTGAGCATGGTTTTGGTGATGCCGTGCGCAAAGGTCGGGCCCAGGACCAGCGTCCGCGCGCGTTCACTCGCCAGTTGCAGTACGTCGCCGTCCGTCAGCTCGTTGAAGAAGCCCCACCGCTCGCCCTCCACCGCGCTCATCATGCGGCCGCTGAACAGGAGCTCCGCGGCACGGCCCTGGCCGATGATGCGGGGCAGGATGGAGCAGGCGCCCATGTCGCAACCGGCGAGTCCCACCCGCACGAACAGGAAACCCGTCTTCGCGCGCGGCGTGCCATACCGCAGGTCGCTGGCCATGGCGATGATCGCGCCGGCGCCGGCACAGACGCCGTCCACGGCGCTGATGACGATCTGCGGGCAGGCTTTCATGGCTTTCACCAGGTCACCGGTCATGCGCGTGAAGCGCAGCAGGTGCACCATGTCCATGTCGACCAGCGGGCCGATGATTTCGTGCACGTCGCCACCGGAGGAAAAGTTGCCGCCGGCGCCGTTGATCACCACCGCATGCACGTCCTCGGCATACGCCAGCGCCCGGAACAGGTCGCGCAGTTCGGCGTAGGAGTCGAATGTGAGCGGATTCTTGCGGTCGGGACGGTTCAGCGTGATGGAGGCGACCCCGTCGTCGCAGTCCCAGAGAAAGTGACTCGCCTCGTAGTCCGCCAGAATTTCCGTACGCATGGATGGTTACCTCGTTGTGCTGCGCGTCAGACTTCGCCGCCGCTGATGGAAATCGCCTGGCCTGTCACCGAGCGGGCGGCATCGGACAGCAGCCACGCCACCGTGCCGGCAATTTCGTCCGGTTGAATGAAACGCTGCTGCGGATTGTCCGCATGGAGCGCCGCCCGTGCCTGCGCTTCGCTGCGGCCGGTCTTGTCGACGATATTCGCCACGGAGCGCTCAAGCAGATCCGTTTCCGTGAAGCCCGGACACACCGCATTCACCGTCAGCGCCGTGCCCGCATATTCCACGGCAAGTGCGCGGGTGAGACCCAGCAGCCCATGTTTGGCGGCGCAATACGCCGCGACATAGGCATAGCCGCGGAGCGCCGACGTGCTGGCGATGTTGACGATACGGCCGTAGTCGCGCTTGCGCAGGCCCTCGATGACCGCACGGGAGCAGTAGTACGCTCCATGCAGATTGACCGCGAGTGTCGCGTGCCAGGTATCGGCATTCAGTCGATGGAAGGGCGTGCTGGGAGCGCTGCCGGCGTTGTTGACAAGAATATCCACCGGTTGCGAGAGCGCCGAGAAGGCGGCATCCACCGCGTCGGCGTCCGTGACATCCAGCGTGTGGACGTCAACAGCCGCGTTGTGCTGTGCAACGAGCACGCGCGCACATTCCTGCAGCGGTGCCAACCGTCGGCCCAGCAACGTGAGGCGTACGCCTTCGGACGCCAGTCGGGCGGCAATGGCCGCGCCGATTCCCGTGCCACCACCCGTGATGACCGCATGCCGGCCAGCCAGGCTCATGCGCCGGCCTCCGTGGAGCGCGCGCGCGCCGCATTGCGTGCCATCTGCTCTTTCCCAGGCAGGTACTGCACTGGCCAGGCCTGTGCGTCGTAACCCAGATCCGCCGCCGCGCGCAGGGTCCAGAACGGATCCGCCAGGTGCGGCCTACCGAGACAACACAGATCCGCACGGCCCGAGACGAGGATCGAGTTGATCTGGTCCGACTCCGTGATGTTGCCTACCGCCATGGTCGGCATGCCGACCTCATTGCGGATGCGGTCGGCGAACGGGGTCTGGAACATGCGGCCGTAGCGTGGCTGCGCCTCCGGCGTGGTCTGGCCCGCGGAGACGTCGATGATGTCCACGCCGGCGTCGCGGAACGCCCGCGCGATACTGACCGCGTCATCCGACGTGATGCCGTTGTCGTGCCAGTCTGTGGCGGAGATGCGCACACTCATGGGCTTGTACGCGGGCCAGGCATCGCGCACGGCTCGGAACACTTCCAGCGGAAAACGCAGGCGGTTCTCCAGGCTGCCGCCATAGTCATCCGTGCGCTGATTGAGCAGGGGCGTGATGAATGCGGAGAGCAGGTAACCGTGCGCGCAGTGCAGTTCCAGCATGTCGAACCCGCACGCATCGGCACGACGGGTGGCATCGACAAACTGCTGCGTTACGCGCGCCATGTCATGGCGATCCATGGCCCGTGGTACCTGGTTCCCCGGCGCATAGGGAATGGCGGACGCGCTGAGCACCGGCCAGTTACCGCTCTCCCGCGGCAGGTTGTCACCTTCCCAGCCCACGCGCGTGGAGGCTTTCGGCCCCGCATGGCCAAGCTGCAGACAGAATTTTGCGCGGCTCGACGCATGCACGAAGTCGACGATGCGTGTCCACGCCCCCTGCTGTGCATCGTTCCACAACCCGGCACAGCCGGGGCTGATGCGACCTTCCGCGCTGACGTCCGTCATTTCCGTGAACAGCAAGCCAGCGCCACCTTTCGCCAGCGCGCCGTAGTGCACAAGGTGGAAATCGGACGGCACACCATCCAGGGCGCTGTACATGGACATGGGCGATACCACCACCCGGTTGGCGATGGTGAGGTCGCGCAACTGGTAGGGCACGAACATGGGCGGCGCATCCGGTTCGCGCGCCACGGGTGAGGTGGAGGCAAACCAGCGCTCCACCTCGCGCAGCCAGTTGCGGTCGCGCAGCCGCAGATTTTCATGACTGACACGCTGGCTGCGGGTGAGCAGCGCGTAGGTGAACTGCAGTGGCTTGAGATGCAGGTAGTTTTCCACGTCCTCGAACCAGGCAGTGGAGTTGCGCGCCGCATTGGTGATGCGCAGGACTTCCAGGGCGCGCACTTCCTGGTAGCGTGCAAGCGCGGTGGCCTGGTCGATGGGCTGGTTCAGCAGCTCCGCCAGCGTGATGGCATCCTCCACGCCCAGCTTGGTGCCGGAACCGATGGAGAAGTGGGCCGTATGCGCGGCATCGCCGAGCAGGATCACGTTGTCGTGGTACCAGCGTTCACAGGTGACGCGCGGGAACTGCAGCCAGATCGCGGAGCCGCGCAGGTGGGCGGCGTTGCTCATCAGCGCATGGCCGTCAAGGTGGGCGGCAAAAATCTTCTCGCACAGCGCCACGCCGTCTTCCTTCGACATCTGCTCGATACCCGCGCGCGCCCAGGTCTCCGGCGAACATTCGACGATGAAGGTGGAGGTGTCCTGATCGAACTTGTACGCATGTGCCCAGAACAGCCCCCACTCGGTGGGTTCGAAAAGGAAAGTGAAGGCATCGAACATTCTGTGCGTGCCCAGCCACACGAAGCGGTTGCGACGGGTATCGATGGCTGGCTGGAAAGCTTCCGCGTACTGCGAGCGTACCTGACTGTGCAGGCCGTCCGCGGCGATTACCAGATCGTATTCACGCCGGTAGCGTTCGATATCGTCAACCGACACGTTGGTCTGGTAGCGGATGTCGACGCCAAGCGCCTCGCACCTCTGCTGCAGGATCTGCAGGAGCCGCAGCCGGCCAATACCACAGAAACCGTGCCCGCTGGAGCGATGTCGCTCACCATGCACCACCACTTCCACATCGTCCCAGTGCGCGAAGTTGTCACCAATCAGGCGCGCGGAGACCGGGTCGTTGGCGCGCAACTGCGCGAGTGTCTCGTCCGACAGCACCACGCCCCAACCGAAGGTATCGTCCGCGCGGTTGCGTTCGAGCACGGTGACCTGGTGATCTGGATTGCGCAATTTCATGGACAGCGCGAAATACAGGCCGGCGGGCCCACCGCCCAGGCAGATGATATTCATCAGTCGTCTCCTTGCCGTCAGTGTCGGGGTACCAGCGCCAGCACGCGCAGCGGACTGCCCGAGCCCTGCCGGATCTTCAGGGGTGCGGCCAGTACCACGCTGCCCGTGGCCGGCAACCGGTCGAGGTTCATCAGGCATTGCAGGCCGTACTTGCCGGCGCCGTGCATGTAGTAATGACAGGGATACGGCGGATTGAGGTGCATGCCCTGCCCCGCATCGGTGCCGATGGCTTCGGAGCCGAACCCCAGCACATCCCGCTCATCGACAAGGAAGCGTACGCACCCGGTATCCGGCCCCGGCGTATGCTGACCTTCCTCGTCGAAATTCTGGTAGTCGACGGGCGCGGTTCGCTTCGACCAGTCGGTACGCATGAGTACCCAGGCGCCGGCGGGGATGCGGCCATGCTCCGCCTCCCAGGCTTCGACAAACGCCCGGGACAGCAGATAGTCCGCGTCCTCCGCCACCTGCCGCGAGCAGTCGAGCACGACCGCCGGCGCAATCATGTGCTCCACGGGAATGGTATCGGTGGCATTGTTCGGCAGGTGGCGTCCGGATACCCAGTGGATGGGTGCGTCGAAGTGCGTTCCGGTGTGTTCGTTGCAGGAGAAGTTGTTCCAGTACCAGGTGGGACCACGATCGTCGTACCGCGATACCTCCTCGATGCGGAACGGCCAGCACTGGCCCATCTCCGGCGGCAGCGTGAGCTGCGGGAACTCGGGGGCAAGTGTCTGCGTGAGGTCCACCACCTCGATGCCGCCCGATGCCATCGAGGCAATCAGCAGGGAAAGTGCGTTATCCGCCATGGAAGCCTCTCAATGTTGTCCGATCAATTCGCTCCTGCGAATTGTTCCAGTCGACTCGCTACGCGAGCCCCGCAATTTCACTGCCTCAATGGCAGCGAAAATGGCGGCAGCGAAAATGGCCACGCATCCCCGCATGGCAGGGAAACTCCGACAGTCCGGAGTTTCCATCAGCTAAAACTCATGCTGCCGACGGATGTACCACCACAGACGAACAGCGTCTGTCCGGTCACGAAATCGGCGGCGTCATCAAGAAAAAATTCCACCGCGCGGGCGACGTCCGAGGGCAGACCCAGTCGGCCCACGGGTACACGCGCCGCCACCACGTCGAGTTGTGGTGAGCCCCTCGGAATCACGTCGTGAAACATCGCGGTATCCGCGATGGGGCCGGGCGCCACCATGTTGACCGTGATGCCATCCTTCGCCAGTTCCAGCGCCCAGGTACGGCCCATACCGATAAGACCTGCTTTCGTCGCCGAGTACACCGTGCGTTTCTCAAGACCAACCACCGCACGCGTGGTCATGAGCACGATGCGACCGAAGTGTGCGTCGCGCATGGCGGGTAACGCCGCCTGCACCAGAGCGATGGGCGCGGCCAGGTGCAGGTGCGTGAGCGTGTCGAGATCGTCGGGCTCGACGTCCGGCAGCAGTTTCTCGCGGATGGTGCCGGCGTTGTGCACGATGCGCAGCGCCGGATGGGTACTCGCGGTCGCCGAAGCCGCCTCCCGCGTGGCGGCGACATCCGCAAGATCAACCAGCACCGAGTGCAGGTGCGCGTGGTGTACCGGCGACGGCTCACGGTCGAAGTTCACCACGCGGTGACCGCGCTCCAGCAGACGGGCGCACAGCGTGGCGCCGATACCGGAACTGCCGCCTGTCAGCCACACCGTGCGAGCCGCTGTCATAACGCCAGTTCCCGCTCGAGCACCTTGGGATTGTCCAGATAGCGCGCCAGGTATTCCTGCGCCACATCACCCGGGTAGACATCCTCCACGCCGCGCCTGAGCGCATCCACGATCTCGCGCGCCACGCGTTCCGGAGCCACCTTTGGCGGCGGCAGCTCCTGGTTCCAGTCTTCGTCGATGGGTCCCGGAAACACGTTCACCACGCGGATGGCCGCCGGCGTGAATTCGGCGCGCAGGCACTGGCTGAGGCTGTACGCGGCCGCCTTGCTGGCGGAGAAGGTACCGTGAGCCGGAAAGTTGGAGAGAGCAAACACGGACAACAGGTTCACCCACGCCACGGCACTGTTCTGACCGTCCGCGCCGCGCGACTTCATGGCCGGCCCGAACTCCTGCGCCAGGCGCAGCAGGCCAAAGTAATTCACGTCCATTTCGGCGCGCGCCACGTCCGTGCCGTAACGGGAGGCAATGCCGTGCGTGCGATGCACTTCCGCCGTATTGATGAGTATGTCGACGCGGCCACCAATAGCGGCGGCGATTTCCTTCACCGCCCGGCCGTCAGTCACATCCAGCGGCAGCACTTCCACGTTGTCCAGTTCCCTGAGCCCGGCAAACCCCGCCGGCTGTTTCCAGGGTTCCGCATGGCCCACCCAGACGAGGCTGGCGCCGGCATCGAGCACCGCGCGCACCACGGCCTGCCCCACAGGCGACTTGCCATCGGTAACCAGCACGCGCCGGAACTTCGGATCACAGGTCAGTTCACGCAATTGCCTGTCGTCGGTCATGTTGGCGGTTTCCTGTTCGGGAAAAGCAATCAGCACGCCCCGACCGGCTCGGTCGAGACGCGCATCCAGGCGCACACGCGCGGGCGGTTCCGGAACATCGCCATGCAGATGCGCGACGATGGACGGGCCGGCATCCAGACGCACGAGCCCCAGCCGCCACGGCAGGCGTTCCTTGAAGAACAGATCGTGGCTGTGTTCCAGCGTGGTCAGCGACAGCAGCGTTCCAGCGCCATCCTGCGGTGTCCACGTGAGTTGCGGGCACAGGCAGCCATCACACATCTCGCGCGGCGGATATTGCGTGCGGCCGCATTCGTCACAGGTCTGCAACGCAAACACGCCGCGCGCGGCAGCGGCGGTGAGGCCGAGGCCAACGCGGCTGCGTGTCCATGGCGGCAGTACCGGCGCCCGTGTGCGCAGTATGGGATTCTTGCGGGGTGGTGGCGTCAGCGCGTCCGTCATGCGGCGGCTCCCGGCGATGGCGCGTCACCAGCACGCGCGAGAATCGCCGCGCCGGTACAGAGCCCCTTGTCGTAGTTGATCATGCCGAAGCCACTGACCAGCCCGGTGCGCGCATCGGGTACCGCGTTGCCCGCCGGTTCGTCCGTCAGCTGGCGGATGGCCTCCACCATGCCGAGATACCCACCGGCGGCGCCGGCCTGACCCACGGACAACTGGCCACCGGACGGGTTGAGCGGGAACGAGCCGTCCGTGGTAAACGTGTTGGCGCGGATGAATGCCGGCGCTTCGCCCTTGGCGCAGAAACCGAGATCCTCGAGCTGCATGGCGTTGATGATGGGGTAGTCGTCGTAGGTGCAGAGGAAGTCGATATCCTTCGGTGTCATCCCGGCCCGCGCGTACAGCGTGTCGATATCCATCGCCCAGCCGCCGCGCATCTGGATGGGATCCTCGGGATAGGCATTGTGGCGCTCGATGGTGGCAAGGATGCGCACGCATGGCAGCCCGAGCGCTTCAGCCCGCGCGCGCGTAGTGACGAGAAACCCCTCACCGCCGGCGCAGGGCATGACGCAATCGAACAGGTGCAATGGCGATGCGATCGGCCGCGCCGCCATGTATTCCTCGAGCGTCAGCGGCTTTTTGAACAGCGCGTTCCCGTTGGCCAGCGCGTTCGTGCGCTGCGCCACGCACAACTTGCCGAAGTCCTCACGCTCAGCACCAAAGTGGCGCATGTAGTAGTCGGTGAGAAAGGCGAAGCTGGCGTTGGGGCCGCCACTGCCGTAGGGGTAAGTCGCGTCCTGGGCATACTGGCTGAAGTTGCCGAGCATCTTTCGAAACGTGTCCACGTGGTTGGCGTCTCCGCTGATGCAGGCCACGTAGGAGGCATCGCCACACTGCACGGCACGCGCCGCGCGTCGCAACGCCACCACGCCACAGGCGCCGCCCATGGGCAGATGGTCCAGCCAGCGCGGTGACACACCGAGATGCTGTGTGAGCCCCACCGCCGTATCCGGCACCAGCTGGAAACTGGATACGCACAGGCCATCCACCTGCGCCTTGTCGAGGCCGCTGCGTGTCAGTATCGCGCGCAGTGCCGCGGCCAGGAACCAGTGGGCGCTGCGCAGGGAATAGCGTTCGTAGGCAACCGTGACAGGCGCGCAGACAACGACGTCACCGTAGTCGAGCGGCAGGGCGCGGGCGTCAGCCACGGCGCACCTTGCGTGCGCGGGTGTCCGTGCAGTCGCCAGCCGCCACCCGTTCCGCGGCCAGGGTCTTGAGGGCGCCGCGCTGTATCTTCTCCGTGGCGGTGAGCGGCAGCGCTTCACAGCGCACGACATAGCCCGGCGCCTTGTAGTACGCCAGCCGATGCAGGCTGTGTTCGACAAGCGCGTCGACAAGCTCTGGCCAGGACGAGGCTGCCACATCGCTGACCACGCAGGCACAGACTTCGTCGCCGCGCACGGCATCCGGCACCGCGGCGACAGCAACACTGCGAACGCCGGGAACTTCGAGCAGCACCTGTTCGACTTCCACCGCGGAAATGTTCTCCCCGCTGCGCCGGATGACGTTCTTGCGCCGGTCCACGAAGTGGAACAGGCCATCCTCATCCAGCCGCACCAGGTCTCCGGTGTGAAAGTAGCCGCCTGCCCACGCCGCCTGCGTCGCCGCGTCGTCCTTCAGATAGCCTGAGAAAAGACCGTAGCGGGGATCCGCCCCCCGCCGGCGCACCAGCAGTTCACCGGGTTGGCCTGCGGCAACATCGTTACCGTTTTCATCGACGAGCCGATAGTCCAGGTGGTCCGGCGGCCGTCCGAAACAAGCGGTGCCCACCTTGCGTGGCTCATGATTGGCAATCACCGCCACGCTGCAGCCGGTTTCCGTCATGGCCCAGGCTTCGATGAGCGGAAAGCCGAAGCGGGCTTCGAAGCCGCGGTGCAGTTCACCGCTCAGACCCGCGCCAAAACCGAAGCGCACGTGGTGATTGCGATCGGCCGCCTGGGCGGGAAGCCCCATGAGCATGACCGGCATGACACCGAGATAGTGGATGATGGTGGCACGGCTTTCGCGCACGGAATCCCACCACGAGTCCGGATGAAACCGGTCCAGCGGCACGACGCAGCCGCCGGTGAGAATCATGGCCATGGTGGACACCGCCATGGCGTTCATGTGGTACATGGGCAAAGGCGTGATCAGCCGGTCTTCACCGGGTTTGAGCGCGCAGTAGCCGCCGATGTCCAGGTACCACTGACCGGACGACAGGAAATAGGCATTGCTCAGCATGCAGCCTTTCGGCCGGCCGGTGGTGCCGGAGGTATAGAGCAACGCACATTCCGTATCGTCCCGCTGGCCGGCAGGGGCTGCTTGAGTCCCGGCCGATTCCCAGGCATCACCCGCAATCCACACACGCAGGCCAAGAGCAGTGGCGGTGGGCAACACGTTGTCACACCGCTCGCGCAGACAGATCACGCTGGTGGCGCCGCTGTGTTCGAGTACGTATTCCAGTTCTGCTGCCTGCCAGTCGGCGTTGAGTGGCACCACGGAAACACCAAGCGCATTCAGCGCCAGCCAGTGCAGGAAATACGCCGGCCGGTTGTCGAGCGCCAGGGCAACGCGCTGTCCCGAACGCGCGCCGGCCGCGGCATGCGCCCGGATCAGGCGTTCGATTCGCTCCAGCGCCTCACCATAGGACAGTTCACCCGAGGGCATGCCGTAGCGCCTGGCCGTATCCGCAACCAGGTGCAGAAACGGTTGGGCCGGAGCGGTGGTGGCAACGGCCTGAAACGCCGCGTAGACGGAACTGAGCATCATGGAAACAACTGAATGGAAGGTAGCGCCGCATCGCGATTGATGAGTTCGATGCGCTTACGCCGGATCTTCAGCGCCCCCCCGTCGTCGACAAACTGGTGATGCACGACACCGCCCAGCACGATCTGGGTGTCGAGTTGCGACTCCAGATAGACGAACGGCGTGGCCGTTTCATACACGTTGGCCTCCGGGTCGCGCCGGGTGACGCGTGGCTTCTGCAGGACGTGCTGACAGTGACTGGCCGGATGCTGCGAGAAGGCGCGCGGACTGGACAGACGCGCCACGCGGACCTGCATCAGCAGACGATCCTCGAAGAACAGGGCGGTGTGCACATCGTCTTCCTTCTGATCGAAGGCGAGCGGCATCCAGTACAGCAGGTCTTCCGTGAATAGCATCAGCCAGTCGTCGAAGCGCCTGTCGTCGATAGCGCGTGCTTCAGCGTACACCGCGCGGCGCAGATCCTTCTTTCTCCAGGTTCGCTTGCTGCCTACGCTCATGTGTGCACCTCCGCCTGCATGGATTCCACCATGCGGTCGCGCCAGGCCCTGAACTGGCCGCGCATGGAGACTTCGTTGGTGCCGTTGTAGTCGCCGGCAATGTGCTGCTCGCGCGCGGGATCAAAACCACGATGCAGGCTCACCCAGTCGTTGCCGGACGCCGCCAGCCCTTCCTGGATGCCGCGGTAACAAGTCAGATCGTCGTGTCCCACCACCGACGTGGGCGCATTGATCAGCCGGCTGTACATCAGCGTGCGCTTGAGCAGTTCGTCCGACGTGCCGGCCAACCGGAACGTCCAGGACTCGATGACCGTCCTGTTCACCGCAATCGGCCGCGCCACACGTATGGCCTGGATGGCGCCCTTGATGGTGAGGCTGGGGTAGTACACCGTGTTGTGGCGGTTCGTGGCGAGGATCTGTGCGGTTTTTTCCTCACCGTAGGCGGCACGCAGCGCTTCATGGTAACCAGGCACTTCCGAATACGCGGAGTGGATGGAAAAGTGCACGCCGGTGAAGCTGTGGCCGTTCGGATAAATGCGCACGCCCATGTTGTCGAAGAATTCGTAGTTGGAGACGAACGGTTCGAACTGCTCGACCACCATCGGTTTCTTCGTGCCTTCCGGATGCTGCTGCGAGTACCACAGATCGCGGGCCGTTCCGGCGGAGGAATGGTGCGCCACCATCGGATGCATGGTGTCGTTCAGGTTCTCGATGAACATCTTCCAGTTGCAGTCGTGCATGTAGCGCAGCACACCGCCGGCAATCTCCAGCCTGCCCTCCGGCGAGCGGTCCGCCATGTTGTCGATGGAGGACAACGAATCGCCGAAGTAGTCGTGGAACTCGGGTCCGGTATCGGACAGGCGGACGAACACGAAGCCGCGATACACCGCCACATGTCTGACCCGCACCATGCCGCCCGCCGCACAGGCCGAATCAAAGCCGGTGTTCTCGTAGCCGTTCTGCAACGGAATCAGCCGCAGGCTGCCGTCGAAATGAAAACTCCAGCCGTGGTATGGGCAGCGCAGAATGGACTGCACGTGGCCGCTGGGCTCCGTCACCACCTTTGCGCCCTTGTGCGCGCAGCGATTGAGCAACACCTTCACCTCGCCGTCTCGATCGCGGATCATCACCACGGGTTCCAGGCCTACCTGTGTGGTGACGTAATCTCCGGCGTCGGGTACCTGCGAATCGTGACCCACGTAGATCCAGGAACTGCGCCACAGGTGGCGCATCTCCAGCGCGAACACTTCCGGACTGGTGTACACGTCGCGATGCACTTCGTTGTCCCGCACCAGTGCCGCGATGGCATCGGGGTTGCCGGTGTAGTGACTCATGCCGCCTCCGCTTCTGTTTCGAAGGATCGAACCACGTCGTCGAAAGGCCGTCCATCCGCATCTTCCAGTGCCGCGCGGCGCAGGCGGGCGATGCGCGTGGCGGCGTCATTGCGGTGTTGCCACGCATCTGCCAGCGCCAGCAGCTGATGAAAGCGGGCCAGGCCCTGCTCACGGGTTTCACCATAGCCAGCCACCAGGTCGTGGCAGGCCGCCACTTCCCTGGCCAGCGCAACGTTCGTCGCCGCAAACTGCGACAACGTCGCCAGCCAACGCTCTATTTCCTCCCATTCCTCGGCGTAGCGCAGCATTGATCGGCGCAGGGGCTGGAGCCGCGCGAGCGCGCGGAAGAACAGATAGCCAGCCGGTGACGAGCTGCGGATGCGCTGACCGCGGGTGAAAGGCTGCAGCACCCGACGGACCCACGCCGTGCGCCGGGCCCACTCGCCAACCGATTTCGGCAACGTGCCAAAAATCTCCTCCGGTCGTGGCTTGAGGTAGTCCGTCACGTGGGCGAGGCTGTTTCCCTGCGCCGCCATCAACGGCAACAGGCGCTCTGGCGCCGTCTTCAGCTGCGCGACGCGGATGGGGTCCTCGAAAGTCATCCACAGCGCGAGCCCCCGCGCCACTTCACGCGCCAGTTCAGCATCAACGGAAACGAAGGGCTGCACGCGCCGCAGGAAGTCGCTGGCGTACGCCTCGTCCTGGTACTCCACCAGGCGCGCCAGTGCCGGGGCCAGCACACCGTGAAGCGCGGTCGGAAAGTCGCGAAGACGCCCATCCTGCGGCAATACCGCCGGAACGGCGCTGACTGCCTCTGATCCGGGTTCGCGTACCGCCGCGTAGGCTTCCCGGAACGCCGCCAGGCTGGCGGTCACACCCTTGCCCTCGGCGGTGATGGCGTCTTCGAAACGATTCACCGCAAAGGGCAGCACGCCAGTGGCCGCAATGGCTCCGAGCAGCGCCGCGCTGACCACGCTGCCATGGCGACGGGCGATGGCGTCCATGTCCAGCAGGTGCAGCGCGCGTGCATGGCGACGGGCGGCGTCGATCAGCTCCACCGAATCCACGCGGCCGTCGGCCAGATGGCTCTTCTCATCGATGGTGTAGGCACGATGGGATGACGCGATCAGCGTGGTCACGGTGGTGTCGACGATGCCGCGATCGACCATGCGCACAGCTTCGGCCAACTCCGCCGCCACGACCAGGTCGCAGACGCCAGGCGACGGCATCAGCGCCATCACCGGCACCGGTTCCCCGTCCGCGGGCCGCGCATGGAATTCCAGGTAATAGATGGTGGCGCCCGTGCGCTGCGCGACACCCGGCACGGATGTCGCCTGTACCAGCCAGCCGGCGGCTTCCGCCACCCGGATGAGCCAGCCCTGAACCACGCCACCGCCCTGTCCGCCCAGCGCGGCGATGGTGAGCGTAAGGGGGCGTGCGCTCATGCCCGCGCCTGCCGTCGCTGCAGCAGCCAGCGCACCATGCCCTGCCCCAGGCGATGCCACATGCGCTCGATGCCACGCGCATGGTGCACCGCGTCCACCCGATGAAACGATGGGCACAGGGTGGCCGCATGCGCCACGCTGCCGCACACGCCGCAGCCGACACATGTTTCGTCCACCTGGGCGATGGGGCGCTGGCGCAGCGGGTCCGTTGACGGCGCAATGGTTAGCGACGGGCAACCCGAGAGCCGGATGCAGGAGTGATCGCCGGTGCACGTGCTGGCATCCACGCCAAATCGCTGCACCACCGTGCGCTTTCCCGCCGCCAGATCCGCATCGCGTTGGGGACGCACGCGGCGCTGGCGATTGAGCTGACATTCGCCTTCGGCAACGATGACCTTGGGCCCCCGGTACGCAGTAGTAAGCGCCTCCCGCAACACCGCCATCGTGCGCTGCATGTCGTAGGTGTGCACCCGGCGCACCCAGTTGATGCCGACACCACGCACCGCCCGTTCGATGCTCTGTTTGAGACCGCGGTGGGGCACGTCGCCCCGCGAGGACGGAATGTCCTGACCGCCGGTGGCGGCGGAGTAGCCATTGTCGACGATGACGGTGACGCCATCGGTCTGGTTGAACGCCATGTTGGCGATGCCACTGGTGAGACCGTTGTGCCAGAAGCCGCCGTCGCCCATGAGCGAAATCGCGCGGTGACCAGCATCATCCGCGAGCGCGGCGCTGCTGGCTGCGCCGAGGCCATACCCCATGATGCTGGCGCCCAGGTGAAACGGCGGCAGGGTGGCAAACGAATTGCAGCCGATGTCCGCACTCACGTGCGTCTTTCCGAGTTGTCGCTCAAGCAGCTTCATGGACGCGAACAGCGGCCGTTCCGGGCAGCCCGTGCACAATCCGGATGGCCGCGCCGGCAGTGGTCGCGACAGGCCAAGATTCCGCAATGGAACGAACTGGTTGACACCGGCTACGGCGTTGCCCGCAAGTCCGTCACCCCACGTGGAAACAAACTGTCGCACGCCAGACTGGATGACCTGCGTGGTGTACTCACCCGCCATCGGCAGTACCCCCTTGCCGATGACGGCGGTATCGATACCGGCCTGGCGCAGGTACTGGTTGGCTGCCTGCTCGATGAATTCCGGCTGCCCTTCTTCCACGATCAGCAGCGCCCGCTTGCCCCGCGCGAAGGCCTGGAACTCGTCGGGCAGCAATGGGTAGGTCACGTTCAGCACGTAAACGGGAATGCGTGCATTGCCGTAGAAATCACCCAGACCCAGCGCCGCGAGTGCGCGGCTGAGTGCATTGAACAGGCCACCCTGCACAACGATGCCGATATCGCGCACGTCACCCGGCCGCACTTCATTCAGTTGCTGGCTGCGCACGTACGCCTGCGCTGCCGGCCAGCGCTGGTGCACCTTCTCCTGCTCCTGCGCGAACGTGGACGGCGGCAGGATGATGCGACCGGGATCGCGCGCCGGGGCGCCCAGCGCGTCCGCCGCGCGGAACGGTGCCGGCACATTATCCCTGGCGGTGAAACGGCCGTGCATGTGACAGGCGCGGATGCGCATCATCAGCATGACCGGCGAGTGACTCGCCTCGGAAAGCGCAAAGGCGTGGTGCACCATGCGCACGATGTGCGCCTGCTCCGGCCGCGGGTCCAGCAGCCAGATCTGCGACTTCATGGCAAATGCGTGCGTGCGTTCCTGCATGATGCTGGCGCCTTCGCCATAGTCTTCGCCCAGCACGATGAGCGCGCCGCCGGTGACGCCGGACGACGCCAGGTTGGCGAGCGCATCGGAGGCGACATTGGTGCCTACCGTGGACTTCCACGTCACGGCGCCGCGCATGGGGTAGTTGATGGAGGCGGCCAGCATGGCTGCGGCCGTTGCCTCACTGGCGCTGGATTCGAAACGCACGCCCAGTTCGTCGAGCAACGGGCGCGCATCCGCGAACACGTCCATCAGATGGGAGATGGGCGCGCCCTGGTAGCCGCCGACGTACGACACGCCACATTCCAGCAACGCCTTGGCCACCGCGAGGATGTTTTCGCCCGAAAACGCCTCGCCGCTGCCCAGACGCAGGGACGCCACTTCGCGTACAAACGAGCGTTCAGCCATGGATTCTCCTCGCGCCGTGACGCCCGATACTCGGGATGCGTCACCCTTCCCGCGGGAATAAGAATCCAATTCACGTGAAAAATCAATCAATGGCGCCGGACCGAAGGCACCTTTGGCCTATGCGGCAGCGTGCTCCCCCCGTCAGTCGGCGGGAGACTGCGGGGACGTGACGGCTGTGGTGGCGCGCAGATGCCGCACGTCCGGGACGAACAGCACCAGTACGGTGGGCACGATGATGGCGGCTGCGATCAGCCACAGCGTCGGCGTGGCGCCGATATCCTCATACAGCATGCCGGCCACCACCACGCCCACCGGCGCCATGGCAACCGAACCCAGATGATCGTAGGCGGCAACCCGCGACAGCAGATGCGACGGAATGCGCGTGTGCAGCGTGGTACTCCAGAGCACACCGAAGATCTGACCGGTCATGCCCATGACAAAACCCGCCGCCGCCAGCAGCAACAACGGTGCATGCCACGCCATCAACATCGGCAACGGGCTCCACAGCAGGGTCATGAGCGTGGCCACCAGCATGGGTCGCTGTACCCGCAGGCGCAGGGCCACCAGGCCGCCGGAAATCGTTCCAGCGCCGAAACAGGCCATGATGAAGCCCCAGTCCCCGGCACCGTTCATGCTGTCGCGCGCCACCGCAGGCCCGATCAGCGCAAACAGCGCCTCGTAGCCCATGACCAGAATGGTGAATTGAAAGACGATGGTCCAAAGCCATTGGTGCGAGAAGAACTCCCGCCAGCCAAGGCGGAGATCTTCCAGGATGGAGGCAGGCGCGGTTCTCTCCTGCGCGCGCACCCGCAGACTCGCTACCAGCATCCCCGCCACCAGGAAGGAGGCGGCATCGATCGCCAGGGTCACCCCTGCTCCGAAACCGGCAACCAGAACGCCCGCCAGCGCGGCGCCGATCATGGTGGCGGAGCTGCGCGCGGCCCCCAGGAGGGCGTTGGCCGCCTGCAGTTCATGCGCTTTCACCACCTGGGGAATGAAGCCCATCGCCGCCGGCTGGTGAAAGGCATGGGCGGCACCGCTCACCAGCATCAGGGCGATGAGCAACGGTACGGAGGCCGCGCCCGTGAGGAACAAGGAGGCCACCAGCGTCTGCGACAACGCGGACAGCACATCCGCACTCACCATGATGCGCTGCCGCGACGTACGGTCCGCCAGCGCGCCGCCCACCATGAGGATGATCACCTGCGCCACCACCGGCGCCGCAACCACATAGGCGCTGGTGCGCGTGGAGCCCGTGAGATCCAGCACACCGAACGCCATGGCAATCGGCGCCATGGCACTGCCGGTATTGGTAATGAGATAGGCCGCGAACAGCCGGCTGAAATTACCGGTCCTGAGCAGCCTGAGGCCGTCCCGGACCGTGCCAGCCACGCGACGCTCTCCACAGGAGGGGCGCGGGAGGATACAGCACATGCGCCGATTTCCGAAGTCTCCCGGCCAGTCGCCTAACAGGGTGCTGAAAAAGTCCCTCCTGGACTTGTTTCAGCGGTCGTCGGCTTCGCCGACTCGCGCCAAATGCAGCGTTTTCCGCTGCATTTTCGGGCCAGCCATCCCTGGCTGGCGTACCAGGCTGCTTTTTCAGCAGCCTGCTAACAGCTGGCCACGTTGCGATTGCCAGCGCTGTCGCGCATGGAACTGAAGTTCCATGAGAGGATGCTGAAAAAGTCCATCCTGGACTTGTTTCAGCAGTCGTCGGCTTCGCCGACTCGCGCCAAATGCAGCGTTTTCCGCTGCATTTTCGGGCCAGCCGTCCCTGGCTGGCATACCAGGCTGCTTTTTCAGCAGCCTGTTAAGGCATGGAGCCCTGGCGTTCACCCGGGCATGATGGGGAGGCGACGAGATGCGACAAAGGGGAGGAAGCCGATGCCCTGGTATCACGGGTGGAACGTGCTGGCGGCGGGGCTGATCTTTCAGGGCGTGAGCTTTGGCCTTGGACTGTACTGTTTCACCTTCTATGTGACGCCGTGGGCCACGGAGTTCGGCGTCGGTCGCGGTGACGTCATGGTCGTCTTCCTGATCCTGCAGGCCTCCATGGGCCTGTTGGCGCCATTTGCCGGTCGCGCCATGGATCGACTGCCCATCCGCCTGCTGGTCTGTATTGGCGCCGTCAGTCTGGCTGCCGCACTGCTGCTCGCGGCAAGGGCAACCGCGCTATGGCAGCTGATGCTCATCTACGGCACGTTCATGGTGGGCGGCACGCTGCTCTCCGGACCGCTCGCCGCGCAGACGCTGACCGCCCGCTGGTTCAACCGTCGCCGGGGACTCGCCTTCGGCATCTCGACCGTCGGTACCTCACTGGGAGGCTTTCTGCTGCCACCGCTGGTGACCGGCCTGCAGGCTGCGCATGGCTGGCGCGACGCCAACGACCTGCTCGCGCTGCTGGTGGTCGTCGCCGTGCTGCCGCTGGCGATGCTGTCGCTGCGCGACAGGCCGGCGTACGGTGAGGATGCGGTGGAAGCCCGGCTCGAAAACAGCAAGGACACGCCCCAGCACGTCGCTGCGCAAACTGCGTGGACGCTGAAGGCGATCTTCGCCGAACCCACCTTCTGGCTGATGGTGGCCACCTTCGCGCTGTTTGCCATGGTGAACGGCGCCCTGCAGCAGAACCTCGCCCCGTTCGGTCTGGATCACGGTATCGATGCCCGCACCACCGCCTGGGCCGTGTCCGTGATGGCCGCCCTTATGGCTTTGTGGAAAGTGGTTGTCGGCGCGCTGGCGGATCGTCTGGACGTGCGTTGGCTGTTTCTGTTCTCGCTGGCCACGCTGCTCGGCGCCATGCTGTGGATGGCCACGCATCCCTCACCGTGGGAGTTTGCCGTGATCTGTGGCCTGCTCGGCATCGCTGCCGCCGCCCACCTGCCGTTGCTGGCCGCAATCATCAGCCGCCACTTCGGCACCGCCTCGTTCGGCATGGTGATGGGGCTGGTCGGCCCGTTCACTACCTTGTCAGCCACCGGGCCGTGGCTTGCTGGTGCGCTGCGCGACGCCTACGGCAGCTACGACCTGGCGTTGCTGGTCTTCGCCGTGCTGCTGATTCCGGCCGCGGGGTGCATGCTGAACCTCAGACTGGCGCCGGTGACGGGGAGTCGCGCGTAGCAGTCGACGTGTCTTACTTCCCGACCGGCGCTGATCGGGAGCAATCTCCCGCACCCGTGATAGCAAACAACGCTTGCCGAAGGCGACCACCCAAGCTAGTGGGCCGCTATACCGAATACTGTATATAGAAGGATAGTCAGCTTTCGGGGCAGGATTGCCAAAGATACCTGGATGACCAATCAGTCCAGAACCTTGCCTCGGGATCTGGGGTGCGTACCAAGGCTTGTTGACGATCATGCATGCGACCGAGACCCTCGATGACCTGCGGATCAGCGGCGAACCACCGAATGTCCGTCTGCACACATTGCGCGGAGATCCAGGGAGTTACCGGAGTATCACGATCAAACTGCCGTGGTGCATTACATTCAGATTCGAAGACGACTGCTGAAACAAGTCCAGGATGGACTTTTTCAGCACCCTCTCATGGAACTTCAGTTCCACGCGTGACAGCACCGGCAATCGCAACGTGGCCAACTGTTGGGCACCACCAGATCTCCTCCTACTCGCTCACCAGCCGACGATGCAGCACCCACAACGCCGCCGCGGCCACCAATGGCGGCAGACAGAACAGCTGATACACCTCGCGCGGCGCCCATCCGGCTTCCAGCAGAAATCCCGTGGCCAACGGACCGAGGATGGCGCCGAAGCGGCCGAACCCCACCGCCAGCCCGGTTGCCGTGGCGCGCATTCCCGGCGGGAACAGCGCCGGCGTCAGGCTGTAGAGCCCCATCATGCCGCCCACCACGAAGAAGCCCATCAGGGCAGCCATGGTCAGCATGGCAGCGAGTGACTGCGCCCAGGGAAACAGGAACATGGACACGCACGTGAAGAGCATGAAGCCGACCGTCAGCGGCCGCGCGCCGAACCGCCAGGCTGCCCAGCCGAGCAGCACGCCGCCCGTCGCGCCGGCTACGTTGAGCAGGATGCCGCCGCTGATGCCGGTGGTGGCATCCAGCCCACCATCAACGAGCAACTTGGGCGTCCAGCTGGTGACGAAATAGAACGCAGCCAGCTGGAAGAAGAACGCCGCGCAGAGCGCCCCCAGACGCGTCGCCACCCGCGGATCGCCGAGCACGGCATAACCCCGGCCGGCGTCGGCCATAACCGGCGTGGGCAGTGCCGAAAGCGGGTTTCGCCCCAGCCGGGCAAGCAGCGCATTCACCCGTGTCAGCGCATCAGAGTCACGGCGCGACAGCAGAAAGTCGAGGGATTCGGGCAACCACAGCAGCACCAGCGGGATCATCACGCCGGAAAGCAGGGCTCCTGCCCAGAACACCCCCTGCCAGCCGAAGCTGCTCTGCAGAAACAGGGCCGCAAAACCGCCCAGCACCGCACCCAGGGGGAAGCCGGCCTGCATGATGGCCACCGCCAGCTCGCGACGCCGGTCGGACGCAAACTCCGCCACCATCGTATTCAGGCTGGGCAGCAGCACACCAACACCGAGCCCCGTGCAGAACCGGAAAATCGCCAGCGCTTCCGGCGCGGCCGCAATGGCCGAAGCGGCCATGCTGAGCGTCACCACTCCCAGGCCCATGAGGATGGTGGCGCGTCGCCCGATATAGTCCGCCACCGGCGCCAGCAGGATCGAAGCGCCGGTCATGCCAGCGACACCGGCGCTGAACACGATGCCGAGCGCCGCGGGTGACAGGTTCCACGCCCGCGCCAGCTCCGGCGCCGCAAAAGCAATGGCCATGACGTCGAAGCCGTCAATGAGGTTGATGAGCAGGCAGATACCCACGGTGGTTATCTGCAGGGCCGTCATCGGACTGTCCCGCAACAGGGTCGTCGCGCCAGCCGGTGGCTCGGTCATGCGTCAGGTACTCCTGGCTTCCGCTGGACTTTTATTTCACCATTCACGTGAAGAGTCTACTTTTTCAGCCATGGCCAGCACCGCCCGCAACACTCCCCGCGTCCGCGGCGCGCGCAAGCGCGCGGACCCCAGCGCCAGCGACTTCCTGCTCGCCAACTCGCCGTTCTACCTGATGGCCCAGACCAACGGGCGTTACATGCTGGCCATGGAGCGATCCCTGAAGGCGGTGGGCATGGACCTGCCCCGCTGGCGCGTGCTCATGGTGCTGCATGAAAAAAGCCCGAGCACGGTTTCCGAGATCGCCTCACGCTCCGCGATGAAACTGTCCACGATGACCAAGGTGGCGCAGCGCCTGGCCAGGGAAGGGTTCGTCGAACTGTCCGCCAATCGCCAGGATGCGCGCAGCACCGACGTGCATCTGACCGCCAAGGGCGCCGAAGCAGTCACCACGATACGTCTTGCCGCCAGTCGCGTGTTCCAGCGCGCGACCGGGGAATTCAGCGACGCGGACATCGCCACACTCAACCATCTGCTCCTGCGGCTGGACGCGGGATTGCAGGAGCTCTGACGACACACGACCACAATGACATCAACGGCGCCCGGCGATCGCTGAACGCGCCCGCCCGCGTGTCTGCATTACTCGGCCGGGGCCTCACCCGTGGGCGCCCCCAGCAACTCGCGGATATCGTCCGGAATACGCAGCGCCTTCAGTTCCCCGTTGTCCTGGATCTGCGCATACACGCGCGTGGCCCTGCCGCGCGTGACCATCTGCTCGGCATTGGCATGCCGCGCCGAACAGTCCCAGGTGATGGTGGAACGGGTGATCTCCGCAAGCGCAATGCGTGTGACGATCTTCTGCCCGTACGCCGCCGGACCCACGAAGTCGAACTGAATGCGCCCCATGACAAACGCGGTGCGGCCCTTGTCGATCATCTGGTTCACGGGATAGCCCGCCTGCGCGAAAAACTCGTGCTCCGCGTCGTTGAACCACGCCAGCATGCGCGGGAAGTAGACCAGGCCGAAGGGATCCGACTCCCCCCAGGCCACCGTGAGTTCGCGATAGTAGACAAGCATTTCGCAGTTCCGTTGATCGTTGTTGATTGCCATGGCCCGAAAGGGATCCCTCAGGCGGCATCCCAGCCTGGAAAACCATGGAAGCGTTGCCAGGGGTCGTACTTTTCCCGTACCGCGCCGAGGCGCTCCCAGGCAGTATCGGAGTAACAGGTAAGCACACGCTCCCGCGCCGCAAATCCATCGGTTTCGTTCACATAGCGACCTGCCGCGCCGCGCCCCATGACCTGGGTCATGTCCGCCAGCCAGGCATGATTGTCCGCATCGTCAGCCGGATCTTTCCACACCGTGTAGGCACCGAGAAACGATCGCCCAATCCGGGAAAACGCCGCGTCGCCCGGCCCGCGGTTGTTGATGCGCGGGGAAATGAGCAGATGCGTACCCGGCGACGGCGCCTGCCCGAACAGGTCCACGGTGGCGGCGGCGGATGCCGGCAGGTCGTCCGTCCACACGGTCTCCACCGCGTAGCTGCCAAAACCGAGACCACGCGTGGCGTCCATGCTCTCGATGAAGGAGCGCTCCATGGAGCCGGGCACAAATTCCATGCGCGCCAGCGCCTGCGCCGCTTCTGGCGCGCGTGCATACGGCGTGAGCAGCCGCTTCGCCTCATCCGCCGATTGCGCGAATGCAGCAAACCGTACCACGGCCATCGGCCCGGCCGGGCCGCGCGCCATCAGCATCATCAGCTCCGTTTTGGCCGGCGCCGAGGCCCGCACACGCTCGAGCCAGCCGGCGGCATCACCCGCCGCGGTGACAGGGAATACATAGGCACTGGCCACCACGTGGGTTGGCGCATCGTGCAGGCGAAGCCTGTACGCCGTGACCACGCCGGGGAAACCGGTGCCGCCGCCGCGCACCGCCCAGTAGAGATCGGGGTGGTCATCCGCGCTCACGGTGACGCGTTCGCCGGACGCCAGCACCACGTCGGCGGCAAGAATGTTCGCGCAGGCAATGCCGCCCCAGCTGTCGCCATTCACGCCAACGCCACCACCCAGCAGGTAGCCGCCCATCGGCACCGTCGCGCAGTGCGCGTAAGGAAAGGCAAAGCCCGCTGCGCCCAGGCGCTGGGCAAGGTTTCTGCTCCAGATGGCGGGCCCCACCCAGGCGGTACGCGCGGCCGCATCGATGTGCACGTCGCGCAACGCGCCGAGATCGAGCAGCATGCCGCCATCCCGCAGGAAGGCGCCACTGACATTGTGCCCACCGGAGCGCACCGCAACGCGCAGATTGTCGCGGATGGCAAGCTGCACGCAGGTAACAACTTCATCCACGGACTGCGGACGCGCGATGACGTCCGGATAACGCGCATGTTTGTAGTTCTGCCAGGCAGCACCGGTTCGCCACGCTTCGTAATCCGGATCGTCCCGGTAGACCAGTCGGCGGCCGAAAGTATCTCCCCATACGGGCAACGGCGATTGCACCCGGCCGGCAGCACAACCGCCCAGCCAACCCATGGTGGTGGCCGTGGCCAGCAGCCCCCGCAGTGCCTGACGTCGATTCATGGACAACGCGTCGATTCCAAGCGCAAAGAAACGCAGTGTACTACCTGAGCGGATGCCTCAGGACGCCCCGCGATCCGGGATGGTTCTGCGCTCATAACCGCGCCTCCCGGATGTACAGGCGAACCACAGGCGCATAGTCCTTTTTCGCCGCGCCATAATCGCGTGGCGACAATCCTGCGTACACTGCCGCGCTGTCGCCTGCCTTGCCCTGGAGCTACTCATGACCGTATGGCGTCGCCTGCTTCCCCTGATGCCCGCGATATGGCTCGTGGCCTGTACCGCGCAACCCGCTTCCCGCGAGGACGATGCCTTCTTCGCGGATCTGGTGCAGAGCCGCTATGCGCAACCGTTTCGCCAGGGCAATCTCGATGCCTGGCTTGCTGCTTTCGCGGACGACGCCACTGCGCTGCATAACAGGCGACCGGCCGACAGCGGCAAGGTGGCCATCGAGGCATTTGGTCGCCTGGTGTTCACGACGTTCCGCGCGGAACGTTTCGAGTTGAAGGTGCGCGAGGTGCGACGCCAGGGGAACTGGGCGCTCACGCGCGGTGACTTTGCCTCTCACCTGGTATTCCGCGACTCCGGCGAGTCCGCGCCATGGGGCGCTGAAACCGGCAAGTTTCTGCTTCTCTGGGAGCGCGGCGCCGACGGCGTGTGGCGCATCGTCCTCGACATGGGCAATGCCGGCTCCGATCAGTTCGGAGACGGTCCATGACCCGGTTGTGCACGCTGATCGCCTGCACTCTGCTGACGGGCGCCGCCATCGCCCAGGACGGCCGTGAACTGTTCTTTTCCTGCGCGGGCTGTCATGGCGCCGATGGCGCCGGCGATCCCGCCAAGGGCGCGCCCAATCTCACAGGCCTGAGCGCGGTCTACGTCGCCCGCCAGATGCGCGCCTTTGCCACCGGCCGGCGCGGTGCGCACGCCGACGACTTCTTCGGCAGCCAGATGACGCTGATGGCGCCCATCTACGTGGATGCATCCTTTGCGCCGGACGACCGGCTGACGCCGCTCACGAACTTTGTCGCCGCACTGCCCTGGCGCTCCGCACCGTCGCGCTTCGATGGCGACGCCGCACGCGGCGCAGCCGCCTGGGCAGCCTGCGCTACCTGCCACGGCGCGCGTGGCGAGGGCAATCCCGCGATGGCGGCGCCCCGCCTTGCCGGGGTATCGGACTGGTACCTGGTGCGGCAGTTCAACAACTACCGCACCGGTATCCGCGGCGCGACACCGGGCGATATGGACGGTCTGGTCATGGCTGCCACGGCACGGGGCGCCAGTCTGGGTGACAGCGACCTGGCCGATATCGCCGCCTGGCTTGTGACGCAGGTGCCCGTCGACGACACTGGCACGCCAATCCAGTAACTGACGGGAGATCACAATGGCGAAAGCCCAGGTTGTAAAACAGATCAAGGCACCGGCGGATGCCGTATGGGCCGCGCTCAGCAACTTCTCCGGCATCAAGGTCGGCGGCCCGATCAGTTCCATTGCCTATGAAGGCGAGGGCGTCGGCATGGTGCGTACCATCGGCATGGGCGGCGGCCTGGTGGTGGAACGCCTTGACGTACACGATGCCGTACAGCGCAAGTTCGCCTACTCCATCATCAACGAAGACTGCGCGCTGCCGTTCTCCAACTACTCCGCGGCGGTAAGCATTGCCGACAACGGCGACGGCACCAGCACGGTGGACTGGACCGGCACCTTCGACGCCCGCGGCGTACCTGAGGAAGACGCCATCAAGGTGGCCACCGGCATCTACGCCGGCGCCATCAAGGGTGCCCAGGTCGCACTGGAAAAGTAGTCCGTCGATCCACGCTGTCGTCCGCCAGCCGTCATTCGCTGGCGGGCAACAACGCGAGATGCCGCAACATCGCCACGAACTGCCGCAGACGCGCCTCGCGATAAGCGTCGGTATCCATGTCACGGTAGTCGTAGAAACCCTGGCCGTCGCGTAGTCCGTTGCGCCCTTCCTGCATGTTCCTGGCAACGATGTCCGGCAGCGCGTAACGCTGCGCATCCACCGCGCCCTGCAGGTACCGGGAGGCGTAGTAAAGGATGTCGCCACCGCCCCAGTCGATGAACTCCAGCAGGCCCAGCACCGCAAACCGCAGGCCAAAGCCCACGCGCACGGCCTTGTCGATTTCCTCGGCGGTGCCGACACCTTCCTCCACCATGCGGGCAGCCTCGTTCATCACCAGGGCCTGCAGACGGGGTACGACATAGCCTGGCGCCGCGCCCATGCGGGTGGCCACCTTGCCGATGGACTCGAGGACGGCGGCGAGCCGGTCGACGACCGCCGCGGAGGTCTGCCTGCCGTAGCTGAGTTCCACCAGCGGCATCAGGTGGGCGGGATTGAGCCAGTGTGCGTTGAGGAAGCGTTCCGGCCTGTCGACGCCATCCGCCAGCGTATCCACCAGCAGCGTGGACGTGGTGGAGGCGATGCAGCACGTTGCGGGCACCAGGGGCGTCAACCACGCGAACACGTCGCGCTTGACCGCCAGCACTTCCGGCACTGCTTCGAAAACGAGCGTTGCTCCCGCAAGCGCTGATGCCGCCCCGGCCAGGGGATGCACCATGACACGCTCCCGCACGCGCCCGCTGTCGGCAACCAGCTGCTCGCGCGCAAGGAAGTCGAGATCCACCGACAACCGCTGCCGGATCCCGTGCGCCAGCGTGTCAAACGCCATCGCCTCCCGCGGTCGCGCATCGATGAGACGAACGGCGACGCCGGCCATCGCGAAGGCGAGCGCGATGCCTTCGCCCATGCGCCCCGCACCGACCACGGCAATCCATGCCGGTCGGCTACTCATGCCGCGTAGCCGCGCGCGAGCAGGTCCGACAATGCCTCGCGCGAAAGCGCATTCAGGCCGAGCGATTCAAAGGTCCGGCCTTCCGAGTAGAGATCTCGCCCAACGGCTGCAGAAGCGATGGCCAGCAAACCAGATGCCACCGGCGTTGGCGTGCCGTTGTAGCGTCCAGCGGAAACGAGCAGCGACAGACCCAGGCGCGTGTCTTCCAGCATGTACCGGTGCGTGTAGAGGTCGATGTGCTCGCGCCAGTCACCGCTGTCCGTGAGCCGGTCGTGCGCGCCGCGCCCGTACATCCACTCCTCGCCTTCCTTCGCGTAGTGATGGGCCAGGGGAAAGTGCGGCGCGCGATAACCGAACGCCTCACGGATGGCCATGCGCTCCGCATCCAGCGCATCAGTGACAGCGCGGATGGCCGGTTGCGTGCCTTCGTTATGGATGTCCCAGTGGGGAAAGTGCTGCAGGGGTCCCGCGTTCATCAGGATGAGCGGCGGGTGAATGATGGGGCCGGCATTCATCAGCGCCCCGGACAGGGCATCCTCTATCGGCTCGATGGCGGGATACGCCTCGCGAATGACCGCCAGCGCGAACTCGCTGCGCGCGGACGGCCAGATACCCGTCGGCAGCCGCTTGCCATAGCCACTGATGACAATTTCCCGCGGGCCGTGTTTGCGTGTGAGATACGGCAGTGTGCCTGTCTCGCCAAAGCAGACGCGGGCTGGATTGCCGGCAGCCCTGATGGCGCGGGCGAACAGCACCGAACCGAACGTACCAGGCGGGAGAAACACCACCTGGTCATCTTCGAAACAGGGCGCCATCAACGGCGCCAGTGCCTCGTGCGTGGTGGCCGGCAGCGGCGCGACGATGAGCGCCGCGCCGCGCATGGCTGTCGCGAGGTCATCCGTCACCACCGCGATGGCGACGTTTCGCGCCCCCCGGTAGTCCCGCACGTGAATACCGTGCTCGCGAACAGGCGCCAGCGCATCGCCATCACGCCGCCACAGACGCACGCGATGTCCGTTCTCGGACAATTGGGCAGCCGCTGCGTAACAGCCGTGCCCACCTCCGATGACTGCGATGTCCATTCCGCCTCCCGGGCGCTGCCGGCGTGTTGACCGGCAGGCGTTGATTCAGAACTTCATGCCAAGCGTCAGGCCGAATTCGCGGGGGCGACCCGGATACGCTTCCACGGCCGCGCCGAGGCCCGGGAAGAAATCCACCGGGCTGGTGAAAATCACTTCCGAGTAGTACTCGTCACCACAGTTACGGCACCACAGCGACACGGAATAGCGATCGTCCGGGGACCGCAGCGCAAGCTGCGCATTCACCAGCCGCATCGAGCGCTGCACGAAACCGGTGGTCGGATCGCCGTTCACGCCATGCTTGTCGCGATACACCATGCCGCCGTGCGCGGCGAACATCCAGCCGCTGGAGCCCACGGGGATTTCGTAGTCGAGATTGAGGCTCGCCGAGTAGTCAGGCGCCCAGGGCAGCTCCTCACCGGCTATCGGACCGCTGCCGAGATTGGTGCCCGACCCGTACTCCGTATCCAGGCCCAGCAGACCAACACTCACCGTCAGACTGTCCGTCGGCGCGTACAGCACTTCGATTTCAATGCCGTCGGTGGAGGCGCTTTCGCCATTGCGCACCAGGAACAGCGGCGGCGCGAAGATCTGGCTCTGGATGTCGTCGTACTCGGTCTGGAAATAAGCCACCGAATAGCGCAGCCGCTCGTACTCGCCCTTGATGCCAATTTCCCAATGATCCACGGTTTCCTTGTCGAAGGTCGGTTCCGCCGGCGCGGGATTCGGGTTGAACGGCGTCACCGCTTCACCCGCCGCTTCGCGCGCCAGGTTGATGCCACCGGCCTTGTAGCCGGTGCTGTAGGTGGCGTAGCCGGTGAGGTTGTCCGTGAAGTCGTAGCTGGCGCTCAGCGTGTAGATCGGCTCGCTTTCGTCGATGTCCGCATCGAAGGCCGGATTCACGAACGTGAGCACGATGTTGTTGGGTTGCTGGAAGCGTCCCTTGCCGTCCTTCTCTTCCTTGTTCAGCCGCACCCCGGCGGTGAGATCGAAGCGGTCGTTGACGTGAAAAATGGCATGCGCGAATCCGGCATAGGTCGTGGCGTCCTGACTGAGGTTGTCGATAACCCCGAGACCCGGCTGCGGGTTGAGGAACGGCGGGAAGTAGGCTCCCGCCTGCGACTGCCAGGTGAAGATCCGCTCACGGTCGATCTGTTCGTCCGCGAAGTACGCGCCCACCGTCCAGTCGACCTTGCCGGCGGTGCCGGCAAGCCGCAGCTCCTGCGAGAAGTTGCTCAGGTCCACTTCCTCGTCGATGACCAGGATATCCGCGCCCGTGAAATCGCCGTCCGTGGAGGACTCCGTGGTGTAGTCGCGGTACGAGGTGATGGACGTCAGCGTCATCGTGTCGTTTATGTCCCAGTTGATCTCGGCGGCAAAACCGAAGTCGTCAGTGTCCTGGGTGTTGTCGTCGTTGATGGCGGTCTTCAGGCGATCCGGGTTCGGCGGTGAGATGACGGTGCTGTTGAACGCGCTGGCGAAGAACTGCAACGGGCCAGTGAACGGGCCGTCCGCGATGCGCACGGTGGCGCAGCAGTTTTCGTCCATGGCGTTGTAGTCGGCGGTGAGATTGATGTTCAGGTTGTCGTTCACCTCCATGCCGAACTGCGCGCGCACCAGTTGACGCGACTTGTCATTCTGATCGTCCGGCGCGCCGGTGTTGTCGATCCAGCCATCACCTTCCGTCGCCTGTGCGGCTATGCGGAACGCCGCCCGATCGCTCACCGGCAGGTTCAGCACCCCACCCAGGCGGAAGGTGCCGTAGTTGGCGGCGGAGAGCTCCACACTGCCTTCGAACGCGTCCGGGTCGGGGCGATTGGTGATGATATGCAGAACACCCGCTGTGGCGTTTTTGCCGAACAGCGTGCCTTGCGGCCCTTTCAGGATTTCCACCCGATCGATGTCCACGAGGTCCGTGATTGCCGCGCCGGAACGGGAGCGGTACACGCCGTCGACAAAGGCGGCCACGGCGGACTCGATGCCCAGCTGGAAGTTGGGTGAGCCAAACCCACGCAACCGGAACGCCGCCCCCTGACCTACCGAACCCGTGGAGGTGATGAACAGCGATGGCTCCACCGACGCCAGGTCCTGCACATCGTGCACCTGCATGGCCTGCAGCGATTCGCCGCTCATGGCGGTAACGGAAAACGGCACGTCCTGCAGCGACTGTTCCCGCTTCTGCGCGGTGACGACAATCTCCTCCAGCGCACCCTCTGCCCGCACATTGGCCGCCACCAACACGCAGGGCGCAAGCAGCGTGACCAGGGATAAGCGGATTGGCTTCATGAACTCTCTCCCAGATTTGTAGACGGTAGCTGCCGTCACAGTTCCACCAGTTGTCCGTCCAGGACTTTGTCCCGAAGGAGTCGTTTCTTGATCTTGCCGCTGTCCTCACGCGGCATTACCGCACTGCGATAGATCACTCGTGGCAGCTTGTAAGCTGCAAGCTGCGCCATGAGGCGCGCGGTCAGATCCTCGCGGCGCAGGGCGTCACCACCCTCCACCACCAGCACCATTCGCTCGCCGAATTCCGCGTCCGGTACACCAAAGGCCGCACAATCCGTGAGATCGGGCAGGCCGTTCAGCGCGTTCTCGATTTCCGCCGGGTACAGGTTCACGCCACCGGAGATAACCATGTCGGACTTTCGGTCGCTGATGAACAGCACGCCGTCCGCATCGAGGTGGCCGATATCGCCCGTGGCCACGAAGTCGCCGCGGCGCATGGCGGCCGTCTTTTCATCCGCCCGGTGATAGGACACTTTGGACGTAACTTCGGAGCGAACACAGATTTCACCCGGCATGCCCGCGGCTACCGGCATGCCTGCCTCATCCAGGATGAGGATGTCGATGCCGGGAACAGGTCGCCCCACGCAACCTGGCTTGGCCAGCCAGGTGGCCGAATCGGAGGAGCAGATGATGCCGGTCTCCGTCATCGCGTAGTACTCGTGGATGATCGGCCCCCACCAGTCGATCATGGCGCGCTTCACGTCGGGTGCGCAGGGCGCCGCACCGTGGCTCACGTGCACGAGGCTGTCGAGCCGGTACCGGTTTTTCAGCGTTTCCGGCAACGCCAGCAGCCGCACGAACATCGTGGGCACCATGTGCAGATGCGTAATGGCGTGGCGTTCGATCAGCGCCAGCAGTTCCTCGGCCTGAAAGCGCGGCTGCAGTACGAGCAACCCGCCGCTGAAGACCGTCATCATGGCGTACGCATTCGGTGCGGAGTGGTACAGCGGCCCGGTCATCACGGTGCGAATGGGTGGGCGGTCAAGGCCCCAGGCAAACCGGGAGCGCTGTTCCGCACGCTGCCCAACCTCGGGGGACACGGGTTTGCGGCGCACGCCTTTGGGTTTGCCGGTGGTGCCGGACGTATAGAACATCGGCCCCGTCACCTGCCGCGGTTCCCGCGTCCAGGGTGCGTAGTCAGCAATCCACCGTGCCCACACCGGCACCGGCAACTGCACTTCGTAGTTGGCAATGGCGTATGCGGATCGCACCTCAGGAGGCGTTTCCACCGCGATCACTTCCACGTGCGACGCCACCGCGAGCACCGCCTCGGTGAGCAGATCCGCGTGCGCAATGAGCACCTTGGCACCGCAGTCGTCCAGGATGTAGCCGATCTCATCCGCCGTGAGGTGCCAGTTGAGCGGTACCGTGGACGCGCCAAGCAGGCTCGCTCCCATGCCGGCCTCGAAGCAGGCAAAGTCGTTGCGCAGCAGCAGGGCGACGATATCACCCTGCCATACCCCCACGTCGTGCAGCGCGCTGGCCGCGCGGGCACCGGCTTCGCGCAGGTCACCGAGCGAACGGAATCGCTCGCCGCTGACGATGCCGCTTTCCGGGATGGCCGCCGGGGGAGGGGATGAGGCTGACTTGGATTCGTCGGTCATGGGCAGCAATGTAGCCACATCGCGGCCGCCCGGCTTATGGGATGCCCACGCCTACTTATGCGGACGGCGCAGGGGTGCGCCGACAAGCCGCATACCAACTGTTGTCGCGGTCAGCTTTCCGGCTGGCTGATGCCATACCCCCGTCGCGCTGCTTTCGGCGTCACGCCGAACTGACGCTTGAAGGCGGTGGTGAAATTGCTGGGGTATTCGTACCCCACCTCGAAGGCAATCTCGGTAATCGACTGCGCCGACTCCTCCAGCAGGTGGCGGGCGTGGTCCATGCGGCGGGTCTGACAGAAATCGATGATGGTCTGACCGTACAGGCGCTTGAAGCCCTGCATCAGCTTCGCCTCGTTGGTGCCCACACGACGGGCGAGTTCCTGGATGGTGATGTTCGGCACCCAGCTCGCGCACAGGATGTCGTGCGCTTCGCTGATGCGCCGAACGTCACGCTCCGGCATTTCATCACGATCCTGGTCCGCCACGGCCAGCGACGCCAGGCTCAGCGCCAGGAGCTCCATCACGCGACCGCGCGCATAAAGCATGCGCAACGACCCCGAGAGCCGGCAGTCCAGCAGGCCCTGCACCGCGGCTGCCATTTCCGGTGTCAACGCAAACGGCACCCACGCCTGCCCCGCGGCCAGCGACCGGCTGACCACGGACGGCGTGGTCTCCAGCTCGCCCAGCAGGCGCACCAGCCGGTCGAGCATGCAGATCACCGTCACGCTGCGTTCATGCTGGCCTGGCGCCACCAGCTCTTCCTTGCTGTGTCCCGCGCGGGTGACCAGCATCGATCCCGTGTGCTCGCCGATGGGGAGCTGATCTTCGCCGTCGAGCCGCAGAGCCCCCTTGCCCGACAGACGGAAGTGGAACTTGGCCGCATCGTCCGTCTCGAACGCCACGCTGAAACCGTCGGGATAGTCCAGATTGCCCGCGAGCAGCACCAGACCCGGCTCCAGCAGAATCACCTCCCGCGAGCCACTCACCCCCTCGGTAAGTGGCACCAGCGTGCAGCCACGGTCCCGCGGCAGCCATTGCTTGGCCGCGAACCCGTAAAGTTGCTGCGCCCAGTCCGGGCGCGGATCGTGACTCGCCTTGCTCATGCCGGGAGAATGCGAGCCGGTCCGGGAGGTGTCAATCGGCGGTCGTCGCCATGCCCCGGGATCTGGAGAGGCTGGAATGAGCAAGCACGCGATATCTTTTGGAACCAGCTACGCGGAATGTCGCGAACGTTTCCGCACCGCGGCCGCCGCGCGCAGCCTGCCGGTGACCAGCATCCGACACCCGCATCTGGACGCGGACGTGACCGTGGATGCGGTGACGCTGGGTGGGCCGGATGCAGCAAACCTGCGGGTGGTGATCGCCGGTGCGCACGGCGTGGAGTTGCCATTCGGCAGCGCCGTGCAGACAGACTGGCTGGCGGGTGGCGGCGAAGCGCCAGCGGACACCGCGGTATTGCTCGTGCACGCCATCAACTGCGCCGGTGCCTTCCAGCGGCGGCGGAATACGGATGGCAATATTGATCTGTGCCGCAACTTCCGCGACGGTGGGGAGCTGCCACGCAATCCCGCTTACGAACGTCTGGCCGCGGATCTCAACGCCCCGCCCGGCGATGCTGCCGCTGATGCAAACCTGGCGGCAGCCCGCACGGAGATGGGGCAGACATTCATCCACGCCATCATGGGCGGCCAGTTCATCGACCCCACCGGCTTCTCCTACGGCGGCCTTGCACCGACCTGGTCACGCCGGACTCTGGAGTCCCTCCTGCTCAGCCACGCCGGCGCCAGCGACGTGGTGATACTGGATCTGCATACCGGGGTCGGCCCCTTCGCCGAACCCACCTTCGTGTGTCTGCAGGAGGGAAGCGCGCTGGCGGCGGCACGCCGCCGCTTTGGCGACGACCTGCTGGCGCCGATGGAACAGGCACCCGGCCGTGTGCTGCATCCGGCGGTAGGGCATCCCACGGAAGGCTACGAACGGCTGTTTCCTGCTGCCGCCGTCGTGTCCGTGGTGCTGGAGATGGGAACCTGCCCGCCGGACGAGACCCTGCCCGTGCTCATCGAGGAGCACCGCCTGACGCGCGCCGGTCTTGCCGACACCGGAGCGGGTCAGGCCATGCGGACAACAACGTGGGAGCAGCACGCTCCGGTGGATGACCGCTGGCGGGAAGCCGTCCTGCGCCACGGGCGGGCGGCAATGCAGGCGCTCATCCGCGGCACGTGTTGAAACAATCCCGTAAGCTCTGTGCGCGACGGATGAATTCGCGGCGAGGCGATCCCCGATCAGCATGGGGCGGACAACCGTATCGGAGCAGTGGTGCGCCGACCCGGCCGATGGCCTCAGTCACTGCCCCGCTTCAGCAACTGGCAGTAACTCTCGGCATCGATGCAGGTGCCACAGACGATGATGCCGACATGGCAGCCCTGCAGCCGGTCGCGCAGGGGACCCAGCACACCCGCCAGCGCCGTTGCGCCCGCAGGCTCCACGGCGAGATGCGCGGCTTCGAACAGCGCCGCCACAGCACGGACGATGGCGTCGTCCGATACCACCACCAGATCGTCCAGGTGCGCCCGGCACAGCGCGTACGTGTAGTCGGTTGTCATGGGCGGGCCGAGACTGTCGGCGATGGTGTTCACCGGCACGTTGTTCACGGCGTGCCCGGCGGCAAATGACGCCGTCATGCACCGCGCACCTTCAGGCTCCACGCCGTACACCCGACACGCCGGCTTGATGGCCTTGATCGCGGCGGCCAGCCCGCCGGCCAGACCACCGCCGCCGACGCTGACCACGACCGCATCGAGATCCGGTGCGTCCGCCAGCAGTTCCAGGCCGATGCCACCCGTCGCCTGCGCCACCCACGGGCCATCGAACGGATGGATGAGTACACGCCCTTCCTTTTCCACCAGCTCATGGGCGGCGGCAAACGCCAGTTGTCCGGTATCCCGGAAGAGCAGGTCCGCGCCATAGGCCCTGGCGGCCGCCCGTCGCGCCGGGTTGGCGGAACTCTGCATGACGATACGCGCATCCACGCCCAGCGCCCTGGCCGCGCACGCCACCGCCACCGCGTGGTTCCCCGCGCTGACCGCCGTGATGCCACGACCGTCCAGCGGTGTGTTCAGCAGATTGTTCAGCGCCCCCCGGAATTTGAAGGTCCCCGTTCGCTGCAGCAGTTCCAGCTTGAGCGTGACGCGCCCCTGGATCGCGTCATTCAATGTCGAGCCCTTCAGCTCCACGGCCGGAGTGCGCACCACATAGGCCGCCAGCCGCTCGTGGGCAGCCTGCATCTGAGCAAGCGTCGGTGCCGAGATCGTCATGTTGTTTCCTCCAGTAGACGCGCCCCCAGCAGGTTGCCGTCGTCAAAGCGCAGAGAGACCAGTTGTACCGGTGCGTCGGGCACCAGTTCAGGGGACAGCAACCAGGCCAGCACGCGTACGCCTTCGACCAGGTCGACGACGCCGACAGTGACGGGCGCAAAGGGCCGGAAGGCATCAGCAACGGCATGCATGCGGGTGCTGGCGTACAGCGTGCCCGTACCGGCAAGCTCCCGCCAGCGGCTGTCCCGCGCTCCGCAACCGGGACACCAGTCGAGCGGTGGAAACTGATGGCGCTCGCAATGGCCACAGTAGCGGGTCACCAGCCGATTATGCGCGAGCGCCTGGAAGTGCCAGCGCGTGGCAAGCGTCTGGCGCGGCAACAATGGCATGCACGCGTGCATGTCGACTACCGGCAGTACCGCCATGTCAGGCCTCCTCACGCACCAGACAGTGTGCCAGCGCCGTGTTGTAGTTACCGCCCTCAGCCAGGGCAAGTCCGACTCTGGCGCCGGGTAGCTGGCGTTCCCCTGCGTGGTGTTGCAGCTGCTCCACCACTTCGTGGAGGCCATACAGCCCGGTGATGCTGGATGGATGGCCGCGCGACAGGCAACCACCGGACGTGTTCACCGGCCGATCGCCGCCGGGTCCGGTACGCCCCTCCAGGGCTGCCGACGCCCCGTGCCCCGGCGCAAACAGGCCCAGCGCTTCCGTTACCAGCACCTCGGTGATCGTGCATGGCGCGTACAGTTCGAGCACATCCAGGGCATCCAGCGTAACCCCAGCTGTTGCCATGGCTCGTGAGGCGGCTTGTCGGGCCGCGGGCAACCGCGTCATGGAATGTGGTGTCATGCCCATCTGGTGGTGACCGTCGTGGGCATAACCCCGCCCGGCAACCGCGATGCGCGCGCCCGAACGCGCGCGTCGTTCGCTGCCGACAACAATGCACACCGCTCCATCACCCCGTGCCGGCACGTCGAACAGACCGAGCGGCTCGACGATGGGCGGCGCCGCAAGCACTGCCTCGAGGGAGAGCGGATCACGTAACTGCGCGAGCGGATTGCGACGGGCAAACTCCC
The DNA here is from genome assembly GCA_024234635.1 of Pseudomonadales bacterium. Lineage (GTDB taxonomy): Bacteria > Pseudomonadota > Gammaproteobacteria > Pseudomonadales > Azotimanducaceae > SYFY01. The sequence continues at coordinate 257,011 of JACKNX010000005.1, forward strand.
GGCTCTTGACCGCCACCGCCGCCAGATCACGCCGCGTGGCGCCGCTGTCGTGGCAATAGCGTGCCGCATCGAGCGCGTACCAGGCGATGGGCGTGAGGCCATACACGGACTGGAAATCGACATCGCCCACGGCACGGATGCCCGCCGCCATCGCTTCCGCGGTGGCCGCCTGACTCTCGAAACGCACGCCAAGCGCCACCGCTACCTCCGTATGGCCCAGGCGTACTTCGTTGACCGCCAGATCGAAGGCCGCGGCTCCCGTGGCACCCAGGGCGCTGACTTCCAGCATCTGCGCCTGCGCGCTGATACCGAGACGCGAGGCGAAAAACGGTGCAAAACCGAGTTGCAGCGTCGGCGGCGGATTGGCCGTGAACAGCAATGCCCCGACTTCACGCGGTGCAACGCCCGCGTCACCCAATGCCGCAAGCACCACGTCCGCCAGACGCTCGTGTTCCAGCACGGCGCCGGCAGCACCTCGCCCGGGCATGTAGCGCCCGACGGGCAAAGCCCGCGATGCCAGTACCGCGACCGATGGCGACAGGCTCATTCCCTGACCGTCACGACCAGCCGCCCCTTGAGGCGGCCATCCAGAAGATCATGCGCCAGCGCCGGCAGGTCCTCCAGGCGCGCACTGCTGGTCACGCCGGCAAGATCCCCGGGCGCGAGCACGGACGCCACCTCGTCCCAGGCCCGCTGGCGTACCGCCAGCGGGGCCATGACCGAATCGATCCCCTTGAGCGTGACACCGCGCAGGATGAACGGCATGACCGAGGCCGGCAGTTCCGCGCTGCCCGCCAGGCCACAAGCTGTGACAATGCCGCCGTAACAGGTCTGTGCACAAGCCGTGGCGAGCGTCGGTCCACCCACGCAATCGACGACGGCTGCCCACTGTTCACGCTCGAGCGGGCGCGGCAGACGATCGAGAGCCGCCCGCTCCAGCGTTTCGGCCGCGCCAAGCCCGCGCAGGTAGTCCTGCAGCGACGGGCGCCCCGAACTGGCGACCACCCGGTAGCCAAGCCGGGCCAGCAGCATCACCGCCACGGATCCCACGCCACCCGTGGCGCCCGTAACCAGTATCGGGCCCGCGTCCACCGTCACGCCGTGATCCCGAATCGCCTGCACACAGAGCATGGCGGTATAACCCGCCGTGCCGAGCGCCATGGTGTCCGCCAGCGACCAGTCCACCGGCGGTCGCACCAGCCATTCAGCGCGCAGGCGCTGGAAGTGGCTGTAACCGCCCCATTCGGTTTCGGACAACCCGAAGCCATTGACGAGAACCGGTGTGCCGACCGGCCAGCGGGCATCCGCGGACTCGCGCACCACACCCGCCAGATCGATACCACACACCATCGGCAGCCGCCGGCAGATGGGGCCTCGCCCTGTCAGCGCCAGCGCATCCTTGTAGTTGAGCGTGGAGCAGGCAACCTCAACCAGTACGGGCAAAGCCGGCAGATCCGTCAGGGTCAGCACTTCCGGCCGCGCCGGCCCTGGCGAGCGCACGACCAATGCGGGAAACGGGTGTGTCACGGAACCATCCTGTCAGGACATGCTCCGCATCGTACGCGCGCGGTGACGGAAACACCTTTGTCTCCCGCCATCGATTTCTTTGCGGCCACAGCAGGCAGCGGGCACGCAATCGTGCGGCATTTCACATCCCGGCGATCCCGCCACCCATCGCCCACATGATCAGGCGGTGCCAGGTTTCCACCGGCCCCCTAACGTCACAACTCCCTGAACATGGAGTGAAATTTTGAAGTATTCAGTAGTACCAGCCCTGCTCTCCACCGGCCTTGCCCTGGCGATCGGTTCGGCCCACGCCGCACCGCCCCGAGCAGACCTCAGCACGGACCTCGTGGGCCCGGCGACGGCGGAGACAAGCACCCAGGTGCAGTTCAACGTGACCACCCGCAATGTCGGTTCGCGACGTGCGGACGGCAGCGCGGTGGATATCACCCTGCCGGTCGCCTTTGCGGTGGCCGCGCAGTCGACGGAATGTGATGTGGTGGGCAACAGCCTGCACTGTGACCTCGGCAGCATCAATGCCGGCGCGTCACACACGATCACCTTCAACGTCGACCTGCCTGCGCAGCAGGGCGCCTATACCCTGACGGCCGCAGCCAATACCTCGACGCGGGAAAGTTCGCTCAACAACAATACGGACACACTTGCCATGCAGGTGAACGAGCCGGCACCACCGCCGCCTCCGGCGACCTTCCCGATCACCGCGGATACCGATCTCGGTGCCCAGGTGTGTTACGGGCTGCACTCGCCGCTGGTATGGGCGGACTGCACGCCGAGTTCAATCCTGGAAGGTGTGCTGACGCTGCAGCTCGGCGGCAGCGTCGACACACACGATCCGGGCTACTACGCAACCTGGTCACAGGCGACATCCAGCGACATCCAGATCGAGATCTACCAGACCTTCGACAACAGCCACGTGAGCACCTGGTCCGGCACTGCCGTTTCCAGCGACTGCTTCGAGGGCACCACCATCGGCCACACGACCACCGTGTACGGCGCGTGGCGGGGTTGTCGGCAGTAGCAACAGGCGATCCCCGGGTGATGGATCACCCGGTGTGATCTTCTGTACGGAACCCGCCGGGCGCAGCGACCATGGAAGGATGCTGCTCCCGGCGGGGGCCGCCCTTCAGGCAGCCGTTGTGAAGCGGCACGGTAAGGCACACGCTGCAGCCCGACGCACTATTTGACAGCAACAGTTCACCGCCCAGCTGCCGGGCCCGCGCCCGCATGTTGGCGATACCATGCCCGCCTCGCCCGTCGTTCTCGCGTACACCGTCCCCATCGTCGGTGATCGATACTGTCAGACACAACTGCGTGGAGACACTGGTTACCTCGATGGTCCCCGCTCCGGCATGCCGAACCACGTTGTTGCAGGCTTCCTGAATGATGCGGTACACCGCCAGCACGGACTCCGGCGAGAAGCCCGTCACCTCACCGACTTCGCAGCGCCACTCGAGTTCCAGGCCGTGCGTGGCAAGCCAGCGGGACAGGCGCGGTCGCAGCATGCCCAGCGCCAGCGCCATGTCATCCGGAAGCGATTCGAGCGAATCGATGACAAGGCGCAGATCCTGCAGGCTCTCCGCTACGGTTTCGCGCACGATGGTTTCGTCCACGCGCTGCCGGTTCAGCAGGCCGGACAAGGCCGCCAGACGACCACCAACGCCATCGTGCATGTCGCGCATGATGCGATGCCGCTCCGCAAGCAGCGTTCGCTCGGCTTCCACCGCACGTAGCTGTTCGAAGTTTTCCCTGAGTTCTGCTTCCCTGGCAGCCACGGTGCGTGCGAGCTGTTCGTTCGTACGCGACGCGGCGCGTGCGTTGTCCACGTAGCGAAACACCAGCTCGAGGGCGATGGCGAACACCAGAATGGGTGGACCAAGTCGGGCGTAGTACGCCTGCGGCATGCCCGGCGGCCAGGACACCACCACGTCGAAAACGCCTACCGCGCCGGTGGCCAGCAGCGCTGCAGCCACCCATGCGGCACGCGTGCTCCAATGGTTGCGCAGATGCGCAACGATCAACCAGCCCGCCCAGGGCGCAATCACCAGCAGCGACCATCGCATCATGGCGTTCGAGGCATTGATGCCGGAGCGGAGATCGTGGCCGATCTTCCATCCCATGGCGGCAACCAGACAGGCAGCGGCGGCCACGAGCAGACCCGTGAGAATGGCTGAGCTTCGGCCTACCCAGCGCAACACGAAGTCCATCGCCGCGGCCAGCATGCACACGGTGGCGGCGCGATAAATGAAAAAGTGCATGTCGTGTGAGAGCCAGGGATCCAGTGCGAGATCGTTGACGGATCGCAGCAGGTAGAAAAGCAACAGGAACGCAAACGAAATCAGCAGCGGATCCCGCTGGCGGGCCACTACGATGCCCGCTACCAGCAGCAGTATCGGCACGACCACAACCGCGGCAATCCACAGCGCCTGCACCTGCGTGAAGTAACGAACCCGCCAAGCGGGCGCAAGCGCATCCTGTGGACCGATATAGACCGGATTGGACATGCCGAAACCCGGCGCGATTTCCGCGAACACGAGGATCAGTTCATTGTCACCGGCATGCAGATCCCCGGGAGCGACGGGAATGAGTACGGGTCGCGAGCTGTACATGCTCACCGGCTGGGTGATCTGCCCGGCACGACCGACCAGGCGCCCATTGACATGCACCTCGACGGCATTCTGGAACGCGGGTAGATACACCGCCCAGAAGTCCCGCGGCGCTTGGTTCAGCCGGAATTGGTGGCGCATGATTTCGAACGCATCGCCACAGCCAATCGTATGACAGAAGCGCATCGGCAGGGTCGCGCGTTTCCAGGTGTCGCCGAGATCGGCGGGGCGGGGTGACGCGCTGGTCTGGAAATCCGCCTCCACAACGGGTTCGACGGTCGGCACCGCCTGTTCGGACCACAGCACGAGCAGCGCAACACAACCGAGAATCACGACAAAGGGCAGTGTTCTGGAAAGCAGGCGCCAGCGGCCGACGCCGCCTGACGAGTCAGCCCACGGATATGAGGCCATCGTTGATCGCCCGGTACACGGCCTCGCTGCGCGAGTTTGCGTGCAGCTTGTCGTAGATCTGTTTGACGTGGAAAGCCACGGTGTTGTGTGAGATGCCGCATTGACGCGCCACTTCGCGGTAGGTGTAGCCACGGGCCAGGCGGGTCAGCACGTCAACTTCCCGCCCGGTCAACTGACTGGTGGTGGGCTCACCCGCGGCATCACCGGAGGCCGTCTCACGCACCCGGCGCAGCAGGTGCGCCGCCACGGCGGGACTGATGGGTGCACTACCGGTGAGTACGTCGCTGATTGCCCGCTGCAGCTCTTCGGGGCTGGAATCTTTCAGCAGGTATCCGTCCACGCCAGCCTCCACCGCGGCAACGACGCTGACCCGGTCCGCAAACACCGTCACCACCAGGGTGCGACTGCGGGTCCGCGCACGCGTGAGGCGGATGAGGTCGAGGCCCGAGCCGTCACCAAGCTGCAGGTCGATGAGCACGAGATCGTGATTGCCAGCCAGGATTGCCCGCTCTCCGGCGGCGCGGGAGTGCGCGGTACCGGAACAGACACAGCCCGGCACCGCCTCGATGAGGGCGGCGAGGTTCTCCCGCGTGTCCCGATCGTCCTCGATGACCAGCACCCGGGTTCGTCCATTTCGATTGATGTCCACCGGTATTTCCACTCCCGTCCGTGAAGTCCCCGAATTGTCGGTCAGTCCAATCCCCGGCCGGCTACCCATTCATGTAGGAGACCGTTCCTTATTCCAACGGCGCTTCCGTTTGGGGGATCCGCAATCCCGGTACCACCCCGCCTTCGGACTGCAACGGTGGTGCAATTGCCAGCAACGCCGCCACCGTGGGGGCCACCTGTACCTGGTGCACGGTACCAAAGCTTGATCCCGGGGGGACGCCGCGCCCCATGGCGAGAAAGATGCCGCCCATGTCCGGCAGATCGGGGGCATACCCGTGCCCGCCAAAATTCCAACCGAACAGTCGCAGCGTCGCCATCGCATAACGCTGCCAGCCACCGGGACGCGAGAACGTGAAGGGCGGGTCCGCCAGCACCACCACGTCCCCCATGCGCGATGGCGGCGCCAAGCGCAGGGGCTGGGCCTTCGCCCCCGAAAGAACGCGCGTACCGGGAATGCCAGCCAGCGCCTGCATCGCGGCCTCCGCCTGTCCGGGATCCGCGAGGTGAACATGCGCAACGGAAGAGCCCACCACGTCCGCCTGAATGCCCGCGCGTTCCAGGCGCGCACCGAGATCCACGTAGTCGCCCATGGGCGTCATGCCGTGATCGCTGACGAGAATCAGCGTCAGGCGAGGCCAGAGCCCCAGGCGATCGACGCCCTGCAGCAGCTCCCCCAGCGCCTGATCCTGCGTAAGCAGCTGCTCCTGCACCTTGTCACTGGTTGGACCGAAATCATGGGCAACATGATCACCACCGGCGAAGTAGCTCATGATGAGGCGCGGACGTTCGCCCTCAGGCAGGGCCAGCCACTCGAGCATTTGCCGCACTTTCTCGCTTTCCGGTCGCCGACCGTCGAAGGGCGCCATGCGGAACATGGGCTCCTGTCCACGCCAGGGGGTCTCGGAGCCCACCCAGAAATAGGTGGCTGTCGGAATGCCCTGCCGGGTACTGGCGATCCACAGTGGTTCCGCCAGCAGCCAGTCGGCGTCGGCCGACATGTGGTAACGCCCCTTGCCACGGTCGATGAACGTATTGTCGACAATGCCGTTCACATCCGGGTACGTCCCCGTCGCCATTGCCACGTGACCCGGAAAGGTATTGGAGGTGTAGACCGGCGTCAGCCGGTCCGCACCGCCCCCCTCCCTTAGCACCCGGTGAAAGGCGTCCAGTCCCTCCCGGGCAGGGTAGTCATGGCGCATGCCGTCCAGCGAGATGAGGACAACAAGGGGTGTACCCTCGTCCGCGGTCACAGGCACGGCAACCAGCAACATCAGGAGCGCAAGCAGTTTCCTCATTTCCTTCTACCCACAACCGCGAACAACTACGCTACTGCGGGCAGCGATAGCGGTGCAAACACTTGCCTTTCGGGGCGACAGGCCCAACCGGTCACAACAATCTATCGGGAATGGGCCGGCCTGCGCTTATGATGCCAGCCATCATGAGTGGATTCGTCGCCAACCGGCTGCCCGCACTGACCTACCCGCTGTACCGGCGGTACTGGCTCGCGTCCCTGGCTTCCGTGGGTGGTACCCAGCTCATCACCCTGGGTCAGGGCTGGCTGGTGTTCAAACTCACGGGTTCCGCCTGGAACCTGGGGCTGCTTGGCGCGGCGGTGGCGCTTCCCAATATCGTGCTCACGCTGATCGGTGGCGTCATCGCGGATCGCTTCGACAAACGCGTGATCATGATGTTTACGTCCGTGGCGACGGCGAGCCTGCTGGCGCTGCTGTCCTTTCTCGATTATCAGGGCAGCATCACCCTGTGGCAGGTGCTCGCCATTGCCGCCACCATCAGCCTGATCACCGGCATCGACTGGCCGGCGCGGGTAGCCATTTATCCACACCTCGTGGGACGTGAAGCCTTCATCAATGCCGTGGCGCTCAACACAGTGATCTGGCAGGGCACGCGCATGGCCATGCCGGCTTTCGGCGGCATGCTCATCGCCGCTGGCGGCACATGGCTGCTGTTTGCGCTGGGCAGTGCCGGTTTTCTGATCATGTTCGCGGTGGTGTCCAGCCTGCGGGTACACGTACCGGCCCCCAACAGCGCCAGCCCATGGCGTCAACTGCAGGACGGCGTGCGTTTCATCCTGCACAGCAACCTGTTCGGACCACTCCTCGTAATCGTGTTTGCCGGCATGTTTTTCTGCAGCGCCTATGTACAGTTGATGCCGGTGTTCGCCGCAGCCATGGGTGGCGACGAGACGGCGTACGGATATCTGCTCGCAACCGGCGGACTCGGCGCCGTAATCGGCACCATCGTCGCCAGCGGCTTCCAGCATCACGCACGCCTGGGTCAACTCATGCTCGGTGCCGCTGCACTCACGGCCGTGACCACGGCGCTGTTTGCCTGGGTGGCTGCAAGCGGTCTGCTGTGGAGCGCGCTTGCCATGACATTGCTGGCGTCCCTGTTCTCCTCGGTCTTCATCGTCACCTCGCAGGGTGTCCTGCAGCTTACGGTGCCGGATCACCTGCGGGGGCGGGTGATGGGTATCCACGCCATCGGCTACAGCCTGATTCCACTCGGCGGCCTGCTGCTGGGTGGGCTCACCGGCGTCGTGGGTGTGGCGATGGCCGTTACGATCGGCAGCGTTGTCTACGCGCTGGCCATTCTGCTGGCTGGCGTCCGCAACCCGCGCATCCGCGACTGGTCCGGCGCAACGCCCGCAATGGTGGAAAGCGAACCGCCGCTTCGCGAGAATGAGCCGCAAACTGTCTGAGGGAGACCATCATGTCCACGGTTCCACCGACCCAGATTCCTATCGAACGCAACGGCAAGAAGTATCCCGGCATCTATTCCGTGTCCGGCACCACCCTGATCGCCCGCATTCCGGGCCTCAGCTCGCGCAGTGCGCAGATTACCGAAGGTAACCCCGAGGAAACCGCGCGAAAACTGCTCAATGACATCATCGACAAGGCCGACGGCTGGGCGCATCTGCAGAAACATCGCTGAGAGCCTGCCAGGCGTCGCCGGCCTCGCTGTCCCGCGGCGCAGGGACGCGACGCGTGCCCGGTTGGCAATCAGGCAGGGAATGTATGCGCTGATGTTCGCCCGAGCGGTTCGTCAATTCACTGCCGGGCTACGGGGCATGGATCTGGACCGGCACTGCAGGCCGGCTTGCTCAGCGGCCTGCTAACCGGCAGCCCGCTTCGGCATCCGTTCGAGTTCGAGTTGCTGGTGCAGCACATGCAGGGATTTGTCCTGGAGTTCCCGCTCGCGTTCCAGCTCCAGTACCTTGCGCTCCTCTCCCGCCAGTGACTGCTGGAGGCGGTCGATCTCGTTCAGTTTGCGCACGAGCCGGCCCTCGAGATCCCGCACCATCATCGTCAGATCATCCGGGGATTTGGGGCGGGCTTCCTTCAGCGCTTCGTTTTCCGCCCGCAGGCGGGCGATTTCCGCGTGCAGCACGGTGATGAGGTTGTTGCCCGCCTCCTCGTTCATGTGCGCACTGGCCTGCTCCTGCTTGAGTTCCTCAAACGCCCGGCGCATGGCATCCAGTTCGGCAAAGCGCTGGGCAAGCTGGTCGCGAAGGGCCTCCACCTCAACCGTGTCCGCGGACGGGACCGCTGCCGGGAGCGACTCCAACTCATCGACTCGCTGCGAAAGACGGGTAAGCTCCTGCTCACGCTGGGATAACTCCAGGCGCGCCGCGGAGACCGTGCGCCGTTCCAGATCAAGCTGGCGCTGCATTCTGCGCCTGACGAGTTGCCAACCCGCCACCCCGCCGATAAGTGTGGCGACGAGCAGATAGAGGAAGATGCGTCCAACCAGATAGATCACGCTGCCCGACTCCTTACCCGCAACGTCACCCGGTCGTTGCTTTCCCTGCCTTCTTCTGTCCGGTTATCGGCAACCGGCTGGGTTTCTCCATAGCCACGGCTGCTGATGCGGGCCGCCGGCAGGTCGGAGCGAACCAGGTAGCGGGCGATGGCCGCCGCCCTGCGTTCGGTAAGCTTGCGATTGAGATCCGCATCCCCCTTGGAAGGTGTGTGAGCGCCTACTTCCAAATCAATCCCGCAATCCGCCGCCACTTCCGCTACCTTTTCCAGCACGGCATAGCTGACATCCTCCAGCTCGTCCTGTCCCCGTTTGAAGCGAATGGCACCAGGCGTGTTCAGCAGATCCAGGCGCTTCTGGCAGACCCCGACACCGGGTATGACATCGACCTGGGCGTGGAACTCCGCCACCCCCTCCAGGCCACCGAGCACGGCAAGGGCTTGATCCCGCAGCTCGCTGGACCGCGTCGCGCCATACAGCGTCACGTCCTGGCCATTCACTTCCACCGCTGACCAGTAGAACGCCTCCGGCACGATTTCGTTGGTGGCGCGGGCTCGCAGATCTGCTTCCAGGGGATCGAGCTCCAGAAATACACAGGCCAGAAAGAGGGTCAGAAGCACCGCCCCCGCAGTGGTGAGAATCTCGAAAGGCGAGTAGTCGCTGCGGCCTGTTTCAAACGGTTCCATGCAACGGAATTCTGCCGAGAGAGCCGGGTGTCGTTTGTGACCTCCGTCACCGGACTCCCAACTGCGTCGCGTCAGCGCTGCCGCGAGCGGGCCTGCCGACTCGCAACTCAATACTGATACACTCCAGCGAGTTCTGGGCGCTCGCCGGATCAACCGGTATCCGGCGCTTCCGAACCGGATTGCGCATACGGGGGTATGCGCGCCATGACCACGTATTGAGGAGGGGGATTCAACATGTCCTTTCGCATGTTTGCGATTGCGCTGGTTCTGCTCGGCTTTGCGGCCTGCTCGAAGGAGCCCGCGCCCGACGCGGCAGCGGCTGCAGCTACGGATACCGCGGCGGCTTCCACACCTGCCGCAGCCAACGTCAACGCCGCCCGCATCATCGGTGCCGCCGGCGACACCGCCAACTGGCTTACAACCGGACGCACATACGACGAACAGCGTTACAGCCCGGAAGACCAGATAAACGCATCGAATGTGAAAGATCTGGGCCTGGCATGGTCCTGGGAGACCAGAACCCGACGCGGCCTGGAAGCCACGCCACTGGTCATCGACGGCGTCATGTACACCTCCGGCGCCTGGTCGGTGGTGTGGGCGCACAATGCCAGGACCGGTGAACTGCTGTGGTCGTTTGACCCGCAGGTGCCACGTGACTGGGGCAAGTATGCCTGCTGCGATGTCGTGAACAGGGGGGTTGCCGCATGGGAGGGCAAGATCTTCGTCGGCACCATCGACGGCCGGCTGATCGCCCTGGACGCTGCCACCGGCAAGCCTGTCTGGGACGTGCTGACCATCGACAAGGACCGCCCTTACACCATCACCGGCGCGCCACGCGTGGTGAAGGGCAAGGTGATCATCGGTAATGGTGGAGCCGAGTACGGGGTGCGCGGTTACATCACCGCCTACGATGCGACCACGGGCAATCAGGCCTGGCGCTTCTACACCGTCCCCGGCGATCCAGGCCAGGACCCCGAGAACAAGGCGCTGGAAATGGCCGCGGGGACATGGCGGGGCACGGACTGGTGGACCGTGGGCGGCGGCGGCACGGTATGGGATTCCATGGCATATGACCCCGAGCTGAACCTGCTCTACATCGGCGTCGGGAACGGCTCACCGTGGAACCGCTATATCCGCAGCCCCGGCGGTGGCGACAACCTGTTCCTGTCTTCCATCGTTGCGGTGAATCCGGACGACGGCAGCTACGTGTGGCATTACCAGACGACGCCCGGCGATTCCTGGGACTACACCGCCGTGCAGCACATGATCCTGGCGGACCTCGAGATCAACGGCGCGACGCGAAAGGTCATCATGCAGGCGCCGAAGAACGGCTTCTTCTACGTTCTCGACCGCACCAACGGTCAGTTCATCAGCGCCGAAGCCTATGTACCTGTTACCTGGGCAACTCACGTCGATCCGGAATCAGGTCGCCCGGTCGAGAACCCCGAGGCGCATTACGCAAACGAAACCAAGAAGATTCGTCCGGCACCCTATGGCGGCCACAACTGGCACCCCATGACGTTCAACCCGAACACGGGACTGGTCTACATTCCCGTGCTCGATCTGCCGTTCAAGTACGGTCAGGACAACGCCTTCAAATATCGGCCAGGCGAGTGGAATACAGGCGTCGATTTCCTGGAAACGATTCCGAGCAAGGACCCGGATACCATGATCAACGATCTGAAAGACGTGAAAGGGTATCTGGCCGCCTGGGATCCGGTGGCGCAGAAGGAAGTGTGGCGCGTACAACACGCGATGTCCTGGAATGGCGGCCTCCTGTCCACCGCAGGCAATCTGGTCTTCCAGGGGCGCGCGGATGGCAAGTTCGCCGCCTACACCGCTGACAAGGGCGAACTGGTGTGGGAAGTGCCGGTGGATGTGGGCATCGTCGCCGCGCCAATTACCTACACGATCGATGGTGAACAGTACATCGCCGTCGTCGCGGGCTGGGGTGGCGCCTACGCCCTGGCATCCGGCGTGCCGCGGCACAAGGGCAACGTACTGGAGGAAGGCCGTATCCTGGTCTTCAAGCTGGGCGGCAAAGCCGAAATGCCGAAGACGGACGTGGTCTTCCTGGATATTCCGAAACCGCCGGAAATGGACAGCACGCCTGAGCAGGTGGCGCACGGTGAAGCCCTGTTCCACACGTTCTGCTCGGTGTGCCATGGCGGTGGTGCGCTCAGTTCCGGTGGTGGCGTCCCCGATCTCAAGTTCATGAGCCCGGAAACCCATGCCACGTTCGACGGTATCGTTCTGGGCGGTGCACGCGCTGCCAAGGGAATGCCGAAGTTCGATCATGTTCTGAGCGCCGACGATGCGAAGGATCTGCATGCCTTCCTTGTCACAGCCGCGAACAACACGATTGCCTTCTGCCAGAGCGAGTATCGGAAAAACTATCCCGAGTTGCTCGATACCGCCTGTACGCGCTCGAGCGTAAAGGCCAGCGAGTAGTCTGTTGTCAACGGCCGCCTCCCTCTGGGAGGCGGCCTGCTGCCCGCCGCTCCTGCCTCTCTGGACTCCCGCGGCAACAGCCACTACGATCGCCCGCATGAACTACGCAATGGTCTTCCTCCGTGTCCGGGCGCCCGCGTCCGGCACACACAAGACGGGCTGAACTCTCCCAGCACTTTCTCCTTCCCGCGGCAGCGGCGAGGCTGGTTCAGGCAACGTCCATCACCCCCACGGATCTTGTGATCGAAATCGGTCCGGGCAGGGGCGCGCTCACGCGACACCTGTGCAAACGCGCGCACCACGTTGTCGGCATCGAAATTGATACCTACCTGGCGAGGCAGCTGGACAACGGCAACACCGCCAACCTGCAGGTCATCAATGCGGATTTCCTGACCTGTACTCTGCCTGATTCGGACTACATCGCCATTGGCAACGTGCCCTACGCCAGGGCGAGCGACATGCTTCGCAAGCTGGTGGACGCGGAGCGTGCTCCCCGTGATATCTACGTCGTGCTGCAGCGGGAACACGCACACCGGCTTTGCGGGTTGCCCTATGTGCGGGAGTCGTTGTGGTCGCTGCGGCTCAAGCCCCGCTGGCATGTGGAGATTCTCGATCGACTGACGAGACAGGAATTCAGTCCACCACCCGCCGTGGAATCGGTCTTCCTGCACCTCGGCCACCGCGAGCGGTCATTGATCCCGGCTAGGGATCTCCCGCTGTTCCAGCAGCTCGTTTCGCAAACGCTCGAGATCAACGCGCCCTTGGCCAAGGCATTGCGCCAGCACCTTAGTCGGTCGCAGATTCAGCGACTTGCCCAGGATCTGCGGTTCGATGCCGCGGACCAGCCCAACGCACTGATGTTCGAACAATGGCTCGGCATTTTCCGCTTTCTGCGCCGCGGGCGATGACTACGCGCCAGCATCGCGCCGGCAGGCACTTCCCACGGTTCAGCGGAAGGAAAGGCTGACAGCAACCGGCCGGTGATCGGATACGGTACAGTCCAGCACCCGGTAATCGTCGACCCGGAATGTGGGACTGACGAGAACGTGGTCCAGTGCGATATGCGGCCGCCACGCCGGATAGGTCGGTTGCACATCTTCCACGGGCAACAGATTGGTACCCGCCAGCGGGGTTTCGAGCAGAAGGCGTGTGGTGGAGCTGTTCAGATCCCCCATCACGATGACGTGTTCCTCATCGGCAATGAGTCGCGTCACATAATCGAGCTGCCGTTTACGGCTGCGATCCCCCAGCGACAGGTGCAGCAGCACCAGAAGCACCGTCCGCCCGGCGTACGGCAGCCGCAGTACGATTGCGCCCCGTCCGGGAATAGCACCGGGCAACTTGTGGTCTTCCATGTTGGACGGCCGAATGCGCGTCAGTACCCCATTGCCGTGCTGGGCCAGCGGGCCGAGATCGCGATTGAGCTGCGCGTACCAATAAGGGAACTGCCCCCGATCGGCAACATACTCAACCTGGTTTATGTAGCCACTGCGCAGCGAGCCACTGTCCACTTCCTGCAGCGCAACGACATCGTAATCACTGACGACATCGGCGATGCGACGCAGATTCAGCGCCCGGTCCATATGCGGCAGCACATGCTTCCACCCGTTGGTCACGTAGTGACGGTAGCGGGTGGTCTGAATACCCACCTGTATGTTGAATGACAGCAACCGCAGCGGTGCCACCTGAAGCGTTGGCTCCTTCGGAACCGATCGCAGGTTGACTACGGGGGTGACTACTGCCGCGCGCTGTGCGCGCCACGCCCAAGTTCGCATGACTGTCTTCGAAATTTCCCTCGACAGAAGTGTAGGTCGCATTCGCGCACGAGGCTGCGGACTGTCCGGCATTTCCACGCCTGGCAGCCGGCGCCACGAACTCACGCGCGTCTCAGTTCGTGACCGGTTGCCCGTTTGCCGCGAGAGCCTTGCGCTCCTCTCCGATGAGGTAGTCGACAACTTCCAGCATCCGCGTATTGCTGCCGGCGAGTTGCCCGTCCACCCGGTACTTGCCGTTGACTATCAAGGTTGGAACGCCCGTCACCCGATAGGCCCGGACCCTGGCAACTGCCTGCTGTATGCGACTGCGCACGCTGAAGGAATTGAAGACCTCGTTGAACTGGTCTGGGGCGACGCCAGCCTGCGCCTGGAAGATCGCCGCGATCTCCGCGACGTCACGCAGATCGCGGTGCTCGACATGCACGGCATTGAAGATGGTGGAATGCACCTTATCGACGACTCCCAGCACATCCGCCGTGAGATACGTCTGCGCCAGCAGTTCCCAGGACTTGTTGAACACCGCCGGAATCCGCTTGAAATCAACATCCGGCCCGATGGTCGATCGCCACCCTTCCATGCTGGGATCAAACGAGAAGCAGTGGATGCAGCCGTAGGAAAAAACCTCCACCACCTCGATGCGTGATGGATCCGCCGTCTGCACGGGGATCGGCAGCACCTCGTACTGCTCGCCAGCGGTGAACCCGCCGTCCGCATGTGCGGCCAGCGCCGCAAACATCAGGGAAACCAGGGCCATGCCAGCAACACGAAACTTCATCATCGTACTTCTCGCGTCGGGTCAGGGAAGGCCGTCCACCCCTGGCGGGGCGGACGGAGCGAAATGGGACGGGAAGATCAAACGGTCAGTTGACGCCGTGAATGTAGTCAGCCAGGGCGCGGATCTCCGTGTCATTCAAGGTGGCCGCCACGTCACGCATCATATGCCCATAGTCCTCGTCCGTCTGCCGCTTGCCTTCACGATACGCTGTCAACTGCGCCACCGTGTAGTCGACGGACTGCCCGGACAACCGGGGAAAGCCCGCGGGCGCGTTGCCAATGCCGGTAGGCGAATGACACGCCGCGCAGGCCGCGATGCCTTTCTTCAGATTGCCACCCATGTACAGGCTTTTCGCCAGCGCAATGGACGCATCGTCACCCGCTGCCTGACCGAGCTTCGGTGGCAGACTGGCGTAATACGCCGCCAGGTTGGCGAGGTCGGCATCACTTTTGCCGTTGAGCTGACCGGTCATCATCGGCAGTTCACGGGCTCCGGACTGGATCATCTTCAGTTGCCGCAGGAGGTACTTCTCGTTCTGTCCCGCCAGCGCCGGATAGGTGCCGTCGAGTCCCGTTGCGCCGTCCTGACCGTGACAGGCGCCGCAGGGTGCTGCCTGCGCTTTCCCCGCTTCCACATCGCCGCCGGCGAAGGCAGGCGCACTCAAGATGAGGGCGGCCGTCAGGGCCACCGCGTTCAGCCGCATTCGTGTCGCAAACAACGTGTGTCTTCCTTTGTGATTCACGATGGATCGCCTCTTTTCACACCAGCCCACGCCGTGTTCGTCCCGGCCTGGACCTCGCCACTCGCGGGCAGGCGAAACCGCCACGGTGACCCGCCTCGGCGGGTGGTAAACTCGCCACTGACAATAGCGGCGCAGAATTATACCGCAAGATGACTGAAAGCGACCGGTCCGATGCCCCGCGTCTGGCGGCAACCTTCCTGACGAGCGCCCCCGATCTCAGGCGTTGTCCCGCGCCCGCGGGTCCCGAGATTGCGATTGCCGGCCGCAGCAACGCCGGCAAATCCAGCGTGCTCAATCGCCTGACCGGCAATCGCAATACCGCCCGCGTCAGCAAGACACCGGGACGCACCCAATTGCTGAACTTCTTCGAACTGCCGAACGGCAACCGGCTGGTGGATCTGCCCGGTTACGGCTATGCCGCCGCGGGACGTTCGGCGCAGGCCGCCTGGCAGGAGGCGGTCAATGACTATCTGGGCAAACGGCATGTACTCCGCGCGGTGGTGCTGGTCATGGACATCCGGCACCCCCTGCAGCCTTTCGACCAGGAACTGCTGGACTGGGGCCACGCTTCGGATCTGCCGGTACATGTCCTGCTGAACAAGGCGGACAAACTGGGCAACGCGGCACGCACCAGGGTGATGCGCGAGGTCACCCGAACCATCGGTCCGCAGGCCCTGGCCAGCGTGCAACTGTTCTCGGCAACGTCCGGGATGGGCGTCGCCGCACTGCTCGATCGGCTGAACGCGTTGTGGGCGGAAAGCGAGGTAGAATCGCCCGGCCCCGGGACGGCGTGAATTGGCGTACGGTCGACATTTCCAGCAGGCGGTTACGGTACTGGCGCTCTGCCTCGGCGGCTGCGCGACACCCGACCATCCCGAACCATCATCCAGCAGCATTACGGAAGCTCCCATGGCATCGTCCAGCACGAACATCGAACTCGCCAGACTCGAACAGGACCGCCAGTTCGGCAAGCTGTCGCATCTGCCGGAGTGGGCCGCATTCGAGCCTGCGCGCATCGAGCCGGGCGTAAACGCCCTGCTGGACGAAGTGGAGGTTCAATTCGGTGAGCTGGAGGTTCGCCACGAGCCAACCTGGGCGGGCCTGATGGAACCCCTCGAACGCCTGAACACCCGCCTCAACCGAACGCTGGGTGGCATCTCCCATCTCCTGAGTGTCAACTATTCCGACGATCTGCAGGCTGCGTACGACGCCGTGCGGCCGCGCTATGTGGATCTGGTGAACCGCATGAGCCAGAGCACCGCCATCTACCGGACGCTGAAACAGATGCGCGACGGCGACGAGTGGCAGCGGCTGACACCGGTGCAGCAACGCATCCTCACCGAATCACTGCGTGGCATGGAGCGGGCCGGCGTTCACCTCGCGACCGACGCGCGCCTGCGTTTCCAGGCAATCCAGACGCGGCTCGCGGAGCTGGGCAACACTTTCAGCACCAACCTGGTACGCGCGGAAAAACAGACCCGGGTGAAGGCCACCAGCCGCGCACAGGTGGCGGGTATTCCCGCCCCGTTGCTCGAGATGGCCGCAAAGACCGCGCGCGAGGATGGTATTGATGACGCTGACGCGGCCACCGGCCCATGGCACTTCGTCGTCAACGTCGTGAACTACGCCGTCGTGACACTGGCGGAAGACCGTGCCCTGCGCGAAGCGTTCTACCGCGCCTTCCGACAGCGCGGCCAGGAAGCAGGCTTCGACAACCGCCCCGTGCTGGAGGAAATTGTCCGCCTGCGCCAGGAAATGGCCAGCCTGGTGGGGTTCGCCAATTTCGTCGACTACAGTCTGGACGCCAAGATGGCGGACTCCGCCGAATCGGTCTGGACACTGCTGAATGCGCTGGAAAGTGCCGCGAAGCCCGTGGCTCGGCAGGAGCTGGACGAGCTCACCGCCTTCGCCCGCCGCCATGGCATGCAGGGGGAGCTTGCGCCCTGGGACGTCCCCTTCTGGGCCGAGCGACTGGAGCAGGAGCGCTATGGATATGACAACGAAGCACTGCGCGCCTATTTCCAGTTGCCAGTCGTGCTGGAGGGTCTGTTTTCCCTGACCGAGCGACTGTACGGCGTCACCATCACCCAGGCGCCACACGACGCCGCGCCACTGTGGCACCCGGATGTGCGGTTCTACGACGTACGACGTGAGGGTGAGGTGGTCGCGGGCTTCTACCTGGACCCGTACGCGAGACCGGGACTGAAGCGGGGCGGTGCCTGGATGAATATCGTGGTCGACCGCAGTCGCCTGCTGGCTCCGCCCGGTCTCGCCACTTCCCTGCCGGTGGCACTCATGGTCATGAACGCCCGCCCGCCCGCGGACGGGCAGCCTGCTCTGATGTCGCTGGACGAAGTGCGCACCCTGTTCCATGAGTTTGGCCACACCACGCAACTGCTGTTCACCGAAATCGACGAGGGCGGCGCCTCGGGTCTGAACCTGGTGGAGTGGGATGCGGTTGAACTGGCCAGCCAGTTCAACGAGTACTGGATGGATCACAAACCGTTCCTGCGGTCCCTGAGTCGCCACGTCGCGTCGGGACAATCGCTGGACGACGCCATCGCCGGCCGAATAATCGACGGCAGCAAGTTCATGGCCGGCAATGCAACGCTCAGGCAACTCCTGTTCGGCAAGACCGACCTGCGCGTCCACGCCGAATGGGGGCTGCCCGGCAGCAATGTTCCCGGCACCCCGTTCGATATCGAAAGCACCGTTGCCGGGGAAACCCTGGTACTGCCGTATCTGCCAGGCGAGTCGCAGTTGCCCGCGTTCACGCACCTGTTTTCCGGCGCCTATGCCGCTGGCTACTACTCCTACAAGTGGGCGGAAGTGCTGGCCGCCGACGCCTTCTCCGCATTCGATGAAGTGGGTCTGGAGGACGAGGCCGGCGTGCGCGCGGTAGCTACCCGCTTCCGCAAGACGGTGCTGGCGCAGGGCGGCAGCAAGCCCGCGGAAGTCATCTACCGGGAATTCCGCGGGCGTGACGCAACACCCGATGCGCTGCTACGCAAACAGGGCCTGTTGCCCATTGCTGCCGGGGAGTGAACCAGTCGCGATGAAAGCACCGGGTTGGTTCGACCGCGGCGCCGTCGGCGTTTCGCTGCTTTGCATGGTGCACTGCCTGCTCCTGCCGCTGCTGGCCGTATTGTTCCCACTCGGGGTGTTCGCGACCCTGGCGGAGAATCACTGGCACTGGCTGTTCCTGGCGCTCGCGGCGCCGCTCAGCATTCTGGCCGTGTTACGTCTGCCGCCGCATGCACGCAACCTCTACTTTATCGGTGGCGCGAGTTGCGGCATCACGTTGCTGACAGCCGGCGTCCTCACCCACGAGCACGTCTGGCAGGTAGCGCTCAGCGTCGCGGGCGCGATATGCCTGGCGTGCGCGCATCTGTACAACCTGTATCGGCTGCGCCACTCGGGTTGATGCGCAGACCAGCCGCGCCTCAGCGAAGCCGGAGCGGGCGCAACGGGCCCACGCTGCTGCTTTCAGGCGTCCTGCCCGTCAGTGGGCCTCGTCCCAGTTGGCGCCAACACCACAGTCCACCACCAGGGCAACGGTAAGGTCCGCCGCCGCCGCCATTTCCTCACGCACCATGCCGGTGACATCCGCCTCGGCGCCGTCGTCGACCTCGAACACCAGTTCATCGTGCACCTGCATGATCATGGTGGCCGGCAGCCGGTCCCTGGCAAGCCGGTCCGCGACGCGAATCATGGCGCGCTTGATGATGTCCGCTGCTGTCCCCTGCATGGGCGCATTGATGGCTGTGCGTTCGGCGCCCTGTCTTCGCGGCACATTCGATGAGTTGATTTCCGGCAGGTACAGCCGGCGACCGAAAACCGTTTCGACATAGCCCTGGTCGTGCGCCAGCGCCCGGGTGCTGTCCATGTACGCATGCACCCCCGGATAACGCGCGAAGTAGCGCTCGATGTAGTCCGCCGCCAGCGCCCGGCTGATGCCAAGCTGGCGAGCCAGGCCAAACGCCGACATGCCGTAGATGAGTCCGAAATTGATGGCTTTGGCGCTGCGGCGCTGTTCGTCGGTAACCGCCTCGGGCGCCAACCCGAACACCTCGCCGGCTGTTGCCCGGTGGATGTCCAGGCCCTGCGCGAAGGCCTTCAACAGCGCCGCGTCTCCGGACAGGTGCGCCATGATGCGCAGTTCGATCTGCGAATAGTCCGCGGCCAGGATGCGCCGTCCGGGTGGCGCCACGAACGCCTGGCGGATACGCCGGCCTTCGGCGGTGCGGATGGGAATGTTCTGCAGGTTCGGATCGGAGGACGACAGCCGGCCCGTGGATGCCACGGCCTGGTGGTAGGACGTGTGTATGCGCCCGGTTTCCGGATTCACCTGTTCCGGTAACTTGTCAGTGTACGTGGACTTGAGCTTGGCGAGACTGCGGTAGTCCATGATGACCCTTGGCAGTTCATACTCCTGGGCCAGCTCCACCAGCACAGGTTCCGCCGTGCTGGGCTGGCCGCCCGGCGTCTTTCGCAACACCGGCAGCCCCAGGCGCTCGTACAGCACCTCCTGGAGCTGCTTGGGACTGTCCAGGTTGAACTCCGTACCGGCCAGGGCCATTACCTGCGCGCGAATCTCCACCAGCCGATCCGAGAGCTCCCGACTCTGTTGCGCCAGTAGTCGTTTGTCTACCAGGGCGCCATTTCGCTCGATGCGTGACAGCACCGCAATCAGTGGCATCTCGATCGTTTCGAAGACGCTGCGCAGCGACGTCACGTTTTCGAGTTTCGGCCAAAGTGCATGATGCAACTGCAGTGTGACATCCGCGTCTTCGGCCGCGTACTCCGCCGCCGCCGCCACGGGAACCTGGTTGAAGGTGAGCTGCTTCGCGCCTTTCCCGGCCACGTCTTCGAAGTGGATCGTATCCACGCCAAGGTACTTCTTCGCGAGATCGTCCATGTTGTGACGACTGCCCACGCTGTCCACGACGTAGCTTTCCAGCATGGTGTCGAAGGCAATTCCCCCCAGTTCGATGCCATACCGTGCGAGGACGCTGAGATCGTACTTGATGTTCTGACCAATCTTGCGGATGGCCGGGTCTTCGAGGACAGGTTTCATGCGCTGAAGTACCGCCTCCCGATCCAGCTGCGCCGGCGCGCCAACGTAGTCGTGGCCTACGGGCACATACACCGCTTCGCCAGGCGTCAACGCAAAGGACAGGCCAACAATTTCCGCGCGCATGTAGTCCAGCGAGGTGGTTTCGGTATCAAACGCCAGCACACCTGCCTCGCGAATGCGCGCGATCCAGAGGTCGAGTTCTTCCGCGTCCTGCACGCAGTGATACAGCCGCTCCGCACCTGCTGCGGACGCCGCCGACACTGGTGGCGCCGCGGCAGGCGCATCACCATCGATCTCCTGCAGCCAGGAGCGGAACTCCAGCCGCTGGAAAGCCTCCCTGAGCGCCTCGCGCTGCGGTTCGCGGGCAACAAGGTCATGCACGCCCACCTTCAGGTCGACGTCGCACTTGATGGTAGCCAGTTGCCGCGACAGCGGAATCTGCTCGAGGTGCTGACGCAGATTCTCACCTACCTTGCCTTTCACTTCGTCGGCTCTCGTCAGCAGTGCGTCGAGAGAGCCAAACTCCGTGAGCCATTTCGCGGCGGTTTTCGGCCCGACCTTGGGTACGCCCGGAATGTTGTCCACGGTGTCGCCCATGAGGGCCAGGTAGTCGATGATCAGTTCCGGTGGCACCCCGTGCTTTTCGATGACCCCTTCGCGGTCGTAACGCACGTTCTTCATGGTATCCATCAGCGTTACGTGCGCCGTGACGAGCTGTGCCATGTCCTTGTCGCTGCTGGATATGATGGTGTCCCGCTGTTCGCGCGTGGCTTCAGCAGCAAGCGTGCCGATGACATCGTCCGCCTCGACACCGGACACCACGAGCAGTGGCAACCCCATGGCTTCGATAATGCGGTGAATGGGCTCGATCTGCTGGCGCAGATCCTCCGGCATGGCTTCGCGATTGGCCTTGTATTCCGGGAAGATATCGTCGCGAAACGTCTTGCCGGGCGCATCGAAAACCACCGCGATGGGGCTGCCGGCATAGTCCTTCGCCAGCTTGCGCAGCATGCCGATGACGCCGCGGATGGCGCCTGTCGGAAAACCGTCTGCCGTCGTGAGTTCCGGCAGCGCGTAATAGGCCCTGAACAGGTACGAGGAGCCGTCGACAAGCACCAGCGGTGCGTCCTTGCCGGTTGGTGTTGCTTTATCTCCGGAATGCGTCACCATCTCCCCCGTTCTCTCCCTCGCCTCATGACCGCGTGCAGCCAATGACTCTACTACACACGTTCCTTCGCCGCGTCCCCGTCCTGGCACTGGGGCTGCTGGCAGTTGTCACCACGCTGCCCGGCTGGGCCGCCCAGGCGGGCGATGACGGTCCGGACGTAACGATCATTGCGGGTGAAAAACGCACGATCTACGAGTATTGGCAGAACGGTCATTTGCGCATGGTTCGCGTGGTGCCCGCCATCGGCAAGCCGTACTACCTCGTCCCTCGCGACAACACCAGGGGCTATGGGGAGCTCGAGCGGGCAGACATGCTGTTGCCAAGCTGGGTGATCGTCGAATTTTGAGCGCCGTCAGCCTGCAATCGCCGAACCTGCTGCCATCGGCGCTGGCCTGGTACGACACCGGTCAGCTCCTGCGTTACTGGCCCGCCGCCCAAGGCATCGAGAACGCCAACTATTTTGTGCACACGGGTCAGGGCGACTATGTCCTGACATTCCTTCTGCGCGAGTCTTACGCGGGCACCGCGTATTTCACCATTCTCGACCGTCTCTACGAGGCTGGCCTGCCCGTGGCGCCACCGCTACCTGCGCGGGACGGCCGCCTGCAGGTGGAACTGGATGGTGTACCGGTCATTCTGCAGCGCCGACTGCCCGGTAGTCACGTAACCATTCCAACGGAAGGTCAGCTGACCGCGTTGGGCAGGCTGCTGGCACGCGTGCACCAGCATACTGCGGATCTCGGCACGCGCGTACCGCTCCACCCTCGCGGCATGATGTGGTTGCGCGACACCGCCGCCCGAGTGTCCGGGCGTCTCGGCTTTCGCGCCGCCGACCTGCTCGAGTCCTCTCTGAAGTCCACGCATTCCCTGCTGCGGCGCCACGACGTGCAGGAGTTACCCCAGGGCGTGATCCATGCCGATGTATTCCGGGACAATGTGCTGTTTCGCGACAACACACTGACCGGTCTGGTCGACTTCCACCAGGCCGCGCGCGGTTACTGGATCTACGATCTCGCCGTCGCCGCCAATGACTGGTGCTGCGACGTTAACGGGCAACTCAATCCTGACAAGGCACTGGCGCTGCTGAAGGGCTATCACGCGCAGCGGCCGCTCACACGATCGGAAATCTGGCTCTTCTCGCCCTTTCGGGTGATGGCCGCGTTGAGCTTCTGGTTGTCCCGTCTGGATACCACGCTGCTCGCCAACGAGACCATTCGCACCAAGAATCCACGTGAGATGGAACAGCTGCTCCTCGCCCTTCGCGGCGGATTCCACTACTTCGACGAGCGGTTATTCGGCTAGTACGCCCACTACCGGAGTCCGCTAGACGCGGACATCATCGGTTGGCAATCAGTGTTCGTAGCGTTCCACCATGGATGTCAACGTCGCCTGGATGGTGTCCGCGGCGTGAGGCATCTTGATGAATCCCTGGTAGTGACCATGGGGATTGAAGATGACGATGTTGCCGGTGTGATCCACCGTATAACCCCCGTCACCGGTGGGCACGGCCTCGAACACAACGTTGACCTGTACGGCAAAGGCCGCAATGTCTTCACGGCTTCCAAGGACGCCAGTGAAATCAGGCGCAAATGCCGTGGCGTACTGGCCGAGCTTCTCCGCGGTGTCGCGCTGTGGATCCACCGTGACCAGAACGCCACGCATGCGGGCCGCAAGCTGGGGATTTTTTAGGCTGATCGACTGGTAGGCTTTGCCGAGCTCCGCCATGGCCGTGGGGCAGACATCCGGGCAGTTGGTGAACCCGAAGAACATGAACGTCCAGGCCCCTTCCAGACGGGATTGATCAAATGCCTTGCCGGTGTGGTCCACGAGCCCTTTCAGGATCACTTCCCGTGGCGTGGGCAACAGGATCACACCCTGTGCTTTCAACGCTTCTTCATCCAGACTGACAGGACGGGTCATCTTGAACACGAAGGCAGCGAGCACCAGCGCAATGAACGCCAGGGCAAGAACTACGGTCGATCGCACGGAGCCGCGCATCACAGGTAGCGGATATTCAGCAGGTAATGATCCGCCAGCAGGAAGCCGAACAGCACCATGAGGTACACGATGGAATACCGGAACATCTCCATCGGCGCTCGCGGATTGCGGTTGCGGATGAGCACGATGGCCCAGTAGAGAAAACCCGCCCCCAGCGCCACCGCCCCGGCAAGATACAGCAGGCCGCTCATCGTGATGAGGTAAGGCAGCAGCGTGATAACCACCAGGATGATGGTGTACAGCAGAATGTGCAGGCGCGTGAACGCATCCCCGTGCGTCACCGGAAGCATGGGAATATCGACGGCGGCGTATTCCTCCTTCCGATCCAGCGCCAGCGCCCAGAAATGCGGCGGCGTCCAGGCAAAGATGATGAGCACCAGCAGCAGGCCACCGGCATCGATGCTGTTGGTGATGGCGGTCCAGCCGAACAACGGCGGCGCCGCACCGAACAGGCCGCCAATGACGATGTTCTGCGGGGTCGCGCGCTTGAGGAACAGCGTGTACACGAGTCCGTACCCAATCCAGGAGGCGAGGTTCAGCCAGGCGGTGAGCGGATTGACGAACGCATACAGCAGCCCGAAACCCAGCACGCCGGTGATACCCGAAAAGATCAGACCCTCCCGCAGCGATACCCGGCCGGTGGCCACCGGCCGGTTGCTCGTGCGCGCCATTCGTGCATCGATCTGTGCGTCGGCGAGATGATTGATGACGGCGGCCGAGCCCGCAACCAGCGCAACGCCGATGGTGGTCGTGAGCAGCAGTTGCAGCGGTATGGTTTCGTAGGTGGCCAGGCACATGCCAACGATCGTGCACAGCAACATCAGCAGAACCACCCGGGGTTTGCACATCTCCAGGTAATCCCGCCAGCCGGCGGTGGAAGCGGCTATTTCGCTCAACTGGGTACCTCTCTGGTTCGGGCGCATCCTGGCTGCATCCGTCCAGCCGATCTCGCTCAATGGCGCTCGCACGGCAGGCCGCGATCGCGGATTTACGCCCGGCGAGCTCGAAAAGCGCGGTAGTTTACCGTAACCATCACCAGCAGTACGAGGGCACCCCCGGCATTGTGCAGCGTGGCGATGGTCAGCGGCAGCGTAAGCACAACGTTCAGAATTCCCAGCGTGATCTGCGTCGCCAGCGCCAGGGCGAGAACCCCGGCAAACCGGCTGCCCGCCCTGTACAACCGCAGGCACAACACGGTACCCAGAACGAATACCGTCAGCGCGCCGAGCCGGTGCACCCACTGGATGGTCACGCGGGCATCGTTTTCCATCTGGCCACCCAGATAGTTGGGGCCCACATCCTGAAACACGTTGAACCCTTCGTGGAAATCCGTGGGCGGCAACCACAGGCCATGGCACGTCGGAAAATCCGGACACGCCAGGGCCGCATAGTTGCTGGACACCCAGCCACCCAGCGCAATCTGTACGAAAACCACGACGAGCAGAACCAGCGCCAGCGTTCCCGCGCTGTGCGGGACTGTCCAGCGTCCGCCCAGTCCGTCGCTCTGTCGCAGGTAGAGCAACCACAGGAGCGACAGGGTGGTGAAACCACCGAGCAGGTGCGCCGTCACCACCTGTGGCCAGAGTTTCAGTGTCACTGTCCAGGCGCCGAACGCCCCCTGCAGGATGACCAGCGCCAGAAGGAACAGCGGTAACCGAAACGGTTCACGATGGGACTCCCGTCGCGCACGAACAAACAGTACGGCCAGCACCACGATGACAAAACCCAGTGTCGTCGCGAAATAGCGATGCACCATCTCCGCCCAGGCCTTGTGTGCTTCCACCGGCGCATGCGGGTAGGCCGCCTCCGCTTCGGCGATTGCCGCCTCCGTGCTGGGTACCGCCAGGAACCCGTAGCAGCCGGGCCAATCCGGACAGCCGAGCCCCGCATCGGTAAGACGCGTGAATGCGCCCAGCACCACGACAACGCTGGCGAGACAAACGGCGAACAGGGTGAGCTTTTTACGCATGGTCATCCAATCTGCGAAAACTTCAGTAGGTGTTGCAGGTCCGAGAGCACAGGTTTCGGCGGGGTGTCCACCGGGTAGGTCAGCACGAGGTTGCCGTGGGGATCGACGATGTAGACACCTTCCGGCAGATCCGGTTTCGGCATCACGCGTACCTTCTGCAATGCTTCTTCAGTCAGTGCCCCGGGATCTGCACCGCCGACCAGCAGGGCGCGCGCAACACGATCAGACTCCTTGTTCAACAGAATGTGAATGGCCCGCTGGTCATGCATGGTGCTGGCACACACGGCATCACATCGATCGACGACCAGCCACAACCACCATTTTCCCTGGGTCTCAAAGACAGGCGTGGCGCCCTGCCACGCCAGACTGCTCACGTCTCGCGGCGGATCGACAAACGTGCCTTTGTTCGTGGTGCCCCAGGTATGGCCCGCCGTGATCCAGTAGAACACCACGTAGGCGAGCCCCATCGAGCCGAATGCGACGCCGAACATCATCAGCAACTGCCGCCTGGAACGCCTGATTGCCTCTTCCGTCATGCTTTCTCCACGTGTCGACCGCGCCGCCAGACGACGACGTAGCCAATGATGAGCACCAGCCCGAGACCAAACCACTGGGTGGCGTAACCCAGATGCGTCGCCCGGCCGAACGACACTTCCACCGGCGCCGGAACGAGCACGCCGGGTGAGCCGAGCACAAGGCGCAGCTCCATGGGTTCCGCCCCTGTCATCGCAGCCATTTTCGCAATATCCCGGGATGGCACCAGTAGCCGCTCGTCTGTCGGCCACCCATCGTCGCCGAATGTCGGCAACAAACCCATCTGTGGCCAGGCGACGGCGTGCAGCCGCACGGCTGCCGTCGGCGCTGGCGCCGCCGGGAGACGATTCCTGTCGCTGCCCCCTTGTATCCAACCGCGATTGACGAGGAGGTGTCGGCCCGCCTTTGTGAAGAAGTCCTGCACGACCCAGAAGCCTGCAGCCCCCTGATAGACCTGGTTATCGACATAGAACTGTCTGGCGCCGAAGGTGCCCTCACCGGTATAGCGTCGAAATGGCACGAGGACGCTTTCGAGTGGAATGGGCAGGCTGCCGAGCTCCGTGAGGTAGGCGCTCTCGAGTGCCGATTTTTCATCCGCCCGGCGCAGCTGCCAGAAGCCGAGACTGACCACCAGCGGCAGCATCACGAGCACGAATATCGTCAGCGGGAGAGGTGGGCGTGTCACCGTAAAACCGTGGTGCTACAGTGGCACATGCTTAAAGTAATCATTCTCGTCCTGTTCGCCGGTGTCGTCGTCAGCCTCTTCAGCGGGCTGGCCTTTCTGTTCAAGGACACCGAAAGACCCGAATCACGTCGGACGCTGCACGCCCTGGGCGTAAGGATAACGCTGGCTATCGCGCTGCTGGCGACAATTGCCTACGGGTTGTACACGGGAGAACTGGGTGTCGGCGCCAAAGCACCCTGGCACGCCAGGATGCATGGCACCGAATCTACCGATTGAGCGTCTGCGTCAGAATACGTAAACGAAGATGAACAGGCACACCCAGACGACGTCCACGAAGTGCCAGTACCACGATGCCGCTTCGAAGCCGAAACAGTCATCCGGCTGGAAGTGCCCCTTGAACGCACGCAACAACTGCACGAGGAGGATGAACGTTCCCATCGTCACGTGAAAGCCGTGAAAGCCCGTGAGGATGAAGAACGTCGATCCGTAGATACCACTCGACAGCGTCAGACCCAGTTCGTTGTAGGCGTGAATGTACTCTTCCGCCTGCAGCACGAGGAACAGGACACCCAGCGCAACGGTAAGACCCAGCCAGGCAATGATGCCGCCGCGATTCTTGTTTTTGATGGCGGTGTGCGCGAAGTGAACGGTCACACTGGACGTCAGCAGGATCACGGTATTCCAGAACGGCAGGTACGTACCCCACTGACTGAGCGAAGGAGCAGCCATGCTCTCCGCAGGGCCCTGGAACAGTTGGTTGTCCGGGTTCTGCATCACAGGCCATTCCGGTGAAAACTCGGGCCACAGCAGGTGCGATACGGCCTTGTCACCTTCTCCACCCAACCAGGGAACGACAAACGCACGTACGTAGAACAGCGCACCAAAGAACGCTGCGAAGAACATGACTTCCGAGAAAATGAACCAGCCCATGCCCCAGACGTAGGATTTCTTGAGCTGGGCATTTGCCAGACCTTCAAAATTTTCCTGGATGACCTTGCTGAACCAGAAAAACAGCACAACGGCCAGAATGGCCAGCCCCATATAGAACTGGACAAAACTGCCGTCGCCGGTCGCCTTGACTGTATTCAGGTAGTGGCCGAAACCGGACAGCATAAGTCCGGAGCCCAACGCCACCATGACCGGATACCAGCCATTGTGCGGAACGTAGTAGATGGATGGATCGGCCTTCGCGTTGGCCATAATCAGCTCCTCTTTCTTTCGCCTGGTCGCCCAGACCTTGTTGCTAACCTTTGTTGCCGCCGCTGGCGAGCACGGAGGCATCAACCAGTTCAGTGACATCGAACATCGCGTAGCTAAGGCTGAGCGACGTCATGTTCTGTGGCAGTTTTGCGTCCACGATGAAACGCATCGGCATTTCGCGCGTCTCACCGGGTTGCAGTACTTGTTGTTCGAAACAGAAACATTCTGTCTTGTGAAAATAGTCAATCGCCAGACCTGGCACGAGCGACGGTACCGCTTGTGTGACAACCACATGGTCCGACGTGTTGGTGACATAGAAGTTCACCGTGTGCGGTTGCCCGGGATGCACTTTCAATCCACCGTCTTCAGTCCAGAAACGTCCCGCCATGCCACCGTTGGTATTGGTCACAAAGTTAACGAATACCGTACGGGACTTATCAACCGCTTCACTGGCGGGGTCGTAGGTATACAACCCCTTGGTCTTGCCATTCAGTCCGGTGATGTCACAGAGCAGGCCGTAAAGCGGCACCATCGCGCAGACGAAGCCCACCATGCCGACAACAATCAGCAGCAGGTTGCGTATCGTTTTGCGTTGGGCCGCTTCCATGATCCGCTCAGGAATGCATTTCCGCGGCGGTCACCTTCGGCGGATGCGTGAAGGTGTGGTACGGCAGCGGCGACGGCAGTGTCCACTCCAGACCGTGTGCACCTTCCCAGGCGCGGGCAGGCGCAGGCTTACCGGCACGGATTGCCTGTACCACGATGTACAGGAACAGCACCTGTGAGAGGCCGAACGCAAACGCTCCGATGCTGGACATCATGTTGAAGTCCGCGAACTGAACGGCGTAGTCCGGAATGCGGCGCGGCATGCCTGCCAGGCCGGAGAAGTGCTGCGGAAAGAAAGTAACGTTCACGGCGATGAACGACAGCCAGAAATGCAGTTTGCCGAGGCGCTCGTCGTACATGCGGCCGCACCACTTCGGCAGCCAGTAGTACACGGCGGCGATGATGGAGAACGCGGCGCCTGGCACCAGTACGTAGTGGAAGTGTGCAACCACGAAGTAGGTTTCCTGGTACTGATAGTCGGCAGGCGTAATAGCCAGCATCAGACCAGAGAAGCCACCGATGGTGAAGAGGATGACAAAGGCGATGGCAAACAGCATCGGCGTTTCGAAAGTCATTGCACCTTTCCACATCGTCGCCGTCCAGTTGAACACCTTCACCCCGGTCGGGATGGCGATCAGCATGGTGGCGTACATGAAGAAGAGCTGGCCTGCCAGCGGCAGACCCACGGTGAACATATGGTGCGCCCAGACGATGAACGACAGGAACGCAATGGACGCCACCGCATACACCATGGAGTCATACCCGAACAGCGGCTTGCGGGCGAACGTCGGGATGATCTGGGAGACCACGCCGAATGCCGGCAGGATCATGATGTACACCTCCGGATGACCGAAGAACCAGAAGATGTGCTGGAACATCACCGGGTCACCACCGCCAGCTGCGTTGAAGAACGAGGTGCCGAAGTGGATGTCGAACAGCATCATCGTGACGACGCCGGCCAGCACGGGCATTACCGCCAGCAGCAGGTAGGCGGTGATCAGCCAGGTCCAGACGAAGAGCGGCATCTGCATCAGCGTCATGCCGGGCGCTCGCATGTTCAGGATAGTGGCAATGATGTTGATGCTGCCCATGATCGACGAGGCGCCCATCATGTGCACCGCGAATATGAAATAGGTGGTGCTGGGCGGCGCGTAGGTAGTGGACAGCGGCGCGTAGAACGTCCAACCGAAGTTGGGACCGCCGCCCTCCATGAACAGCGTGCTGATGATCATGCCGAAGGCAAACGGCAGTATCCAGAACGACAGGTTGTTCATGCGTGGCAGCGCCATGTCGGGCGCGCCAATCATCATCGGTACCAGCCAGTTCGCCAGACCAACGAACGCCGGCATGATGGCGCCGAACACCATGATCAGGCCATGGTTGGTCGTCAGCTGGTTGAAGAACTCTGGCTCGAAGAACTGACGGCCGGGCTCGAACAGCTCGGCGCGAATGCCGAGTGCAAGCACACCGCCGATGAGGAACATCGCAAAGCTGAACCAGAGGTACAGGGTACCGATGTCCTTGTGGTTGGTCGTGAACAGCCAGCGCGCGAGGCCCTTGTCCGGGCCGTGGTCGTGATCGTCATGACCGTGAGAATCGACTACTTCGCTCATATCCGCTCCTAGTTACCTGCCATGACGTTGGCGACATCGACCGGCTGGGTGAGATCACCTGCGTTGTTGCCCCAGGAATGTCGTTCGAAATGCACGACCGCCGCCAGCTCCGCCTTGCTGAGCTGTGAACCGAATGCCTGCATCGCGGTGCCCGCGACGCCATCGACCACCCGGGCGATGTGCTCGTCGCGATCGCCGGTTGCTATCGGACTGCCAGCCAGGGCCGGGAATACCGGGGGAACACCCTGACCGTTGGCCTGGTGACAGGACGCGCAGTATTTGGTGTAGACGGCTTCGCCCTGGGTCATGAGCTCGTCCGCCGTGAACGACATGCTTTCCAGCGCGGCACGCTCCTTCTGGGCTTCGACGCGCTCGGCATACCAGGCATCGAAGTCATCCTGTTCCATTGCCTGCACGACCACGGGCATGAAGCCGTGATCCTTTCCGCACAGTTCCGTGCATTGCCCCCGGTAGACACCGGGTGTGGGCACGATTGCCCAGATGTCATTCATGGTGCCCGGAATGGCGTCACGCTTGAGACCGAAGTCCGGAACCCACCAGGAGTGGATGACGTCTTCCGAGGTAACCAGGAACTGCACCTTCTTGTTGACGGGAATGCGCAGTGGCTCATCAACTTCGAGCAGGTAGTGCTCACCCTTGGGCACTTCGTTGTGGCGCTCTTCGATCGGCGTGGACAGGATGGAGAAGAACGAGAACGCCGGATTGCGGTTTTCATCGAGGTACTTGTACTGCCACTTCCACTGATAGCCCCGGACTTCGACGATCATGTCCGGACTGCTGGTGTCGTACATCTGTACCAGGGTCTTCGTGGACGGAAACGCCATGACGATCAGGATTACCGTCGGCACGATCGTCCAGAGAATCTCCAGCCGCGTGTTCTCATGGAACTGTGCCGGCTTGTGCCCTGACGACTTGCGATGATGGATGATCGACCAGAACATCGCGCCAAACACGATGATGCCGATCACGACGCAGATCCACAGCACGATGGTATGCAGTTCGAAGATGGACTGACTGATCGTCGTCACGCCAGGCCGCATATTCAGTTCATCCGCCAGGGCCACGCCCGACCAGAGAACCAGCAACGCGCCCAAGGCAAACGGCAGCCGCCGGATTCCTTTGCAGGGTTTGTTCACGCTCACGCTCACACCTTGAATTGAATAGAAGTGCCGTTCGGCAGGGACCTGCTCCGGTGCTCCCCCAGACCGGCCCCATGAAAAGCCGGGGGATTATAGCAACCGTCAGTCAATTCACAACGCACTGTTGGCGATGGTCTTGCTCAACTGAGCGCTTCAAGATGCTGAATTACGGATGGATTCCGAACGCTGGAAGGCGCTCTGCAATACCATCGCGCCTGGTGCAACATGCCGGCCCCGGAGCATCCTGCGCGGACCCGCACGATCACCGGTCAGTCGACGCGTCTGTCCCCAACCCATTGCAACGGAACGGTTTGAGGCGTTGCCCCGGGTTGGGCGGCTTCCGTTGCATCGGCGATATCGTCGCCGTTGCCACAGGCAACGCACTCCCTGAACCGGGGCAGGCTCTGGGCATCAAACAGCACGACGATGCTGTCCTGCTGCCCACAATACGTACATTCCACACCCGCCATGAAACGTCGCTTCACCTGCCGCGCTCCACCTGGGCGCCGAGCAGCGTGCGCACCTGTCGGGTGTCGGGATGCACGCCCCGCCACAACCGGAAGGCTTCCGCGGCCTGTTCGATGAGCATGCCGAGCCCATCGAAGGCGCCATACCGACTGACGGATCGCGCGCGCGTCACGAAAACTGCTTTCGGTCCGTACATCATGTCGTAACACACCGCTTCCCGCAGTACGCCATCCGCTACGTCCAGTCCGCTGCCGGTCAGTCCGGCCGAGGTGCCGTTGATGACAAGGTCGAAGGTTGCCGTCGTCGTGGCGGCGTCTTCCACCCGGAGTGGCACGCCAGACTGGCCGAATCTGCGCACGCAGTCAGCCGCCTTTGCGGCCGTGCGGTTGGCTATGGCAATCGAGGCGGGTGTTTTACCGATCAGCGCCGGGAGAACACCCTGTACCGCGCCACCGGCGCCAAGAAGAAGGATGCGGCTACCAGAAAGGGTCACACCCAGGTGCTCCAGATCCCGGACCAGACCAACGCCATCGGTGTTGTAACCGAGATAGTCGTCACCGTGGCGCACAATGGTATTCACCGCCTGCGCCCTGGCTGCCGCCGCATCGCAGCGAGCTGGCGTCACCCAGCGATAGGCGTCCTGCTTGCAGGGTAACGTGATATTGAGGCCGCACCCACCCGCCTCAAAGAAAGCGCCCACGGTGACATCGAATTGTCCGTGCGGGACAGGCAATCGCGTGTATTCCATCGCCTGGCCCGTCGCCTCCGCGAAGAGGGCATGGATTCGGGGCGACAGTGAATGATCCACGGGGTTGCCCGCGACCGCGTAAAGGTCCAGCGCCTTGCTCATCGTTGCCTCACCACCACACCACCGGGCCGCCGGATTTCGCTCGCCCCCCGACGCCCGCCGGTGGCGCCGGGCAGCACATAGTCCACCAGCGTGCCTACGGCGCGAACAGCCTGCCACGACCGGGTTGCCGCCGGCCTGCCGGCGACGTTGGCAGAGGTTGAAACCAGCGGCCGCCCAAAGGCCATCGCCAGACACCTGGCCTGCTCGTGGCCCGGCACGCGTACTGCCACGCTTCCCGTACCACCCGTCACAAGCGGGGAGAAGCGGCCGGTTGGCAGGATCCAGGTGACCGGCCCCGGCCAGGATGCTTCTATCAGTTCGCGCTGCGTTGGGTCGAGGCCGGCCAACTCATCCGCGAAAGCCGCCGCCAGCCCACCGATGAGGATCAACCCTTTGGTGGCAGCCCGCCGTTTGATGGTGAGAATCCGCGAAACGGCCGTTGTATCGCTGGCGTCACACGCCAGGCCCCATACCCCTTCCGTCGCATGCAGGACAACACCACCACGACGGAGCACCCGCACGGCACGCGCCAGGTGAAACGCATCCCATCGACAGGCGGGCAGCGCCTGCGCGTGCAGAGATGTTGCGGCTTTGATCAACGGCGAGGACCACTGGAAGGCTGCGGGCACCGGCGACTATAGCCATCCGCCCCGGTCGCGACAAACCCGCGCACCTCCAGTTCGGCAAGCGCGAGCAATACCTCGGGCAGCGCCAGCGACAGCACCTGGCTTACGCGTTCCGCGTCCATCGGCTCAACGGTCAGCGCGTGCCAGACCGGCGCCCACGCCGCCGGTGGCGAGTCCGGAACCGGCCCATCCAGACCCAGCTCCTGCATCAGTGTCGAGACGCCGTCAATCAGGGCCGCGCCGTCCCGGATGAGCCGGTGACAGCCGGCGCTGTTGGGATTGTGAATGGATCCGGGAACGGCAAGCACGTCCCGCCCCTGTTCCAGGGCCAGTCGAGCCGTGATCAACGAACCACTCTGTTCACTGGCTTCCACCACAACCACGGCCTCGCACAAGCCGCTGATGATGCGATTGCGTTCGGGAAAATGATGGCGCCGGGGGCGCACCTCCGGCGCGTATTCACTGATAAGCAACCCGTCGCCGGTGACGATGCGCTCCGCCAGTGGTCGATTGCTGGCCGGATATACCTGGTGCAGTCCAGACCCCAGAACCGCAATGGTGCGGCCGTTTGCCGCCAGTGCACCTGCGTGCGCGGCGGCATCGATACCGCTGGCCAGGCCACTGACCA
This sequence comes from Pseudomonadales bacterium, assembly GCA_024234635.1. GTDB lineage: Bacteria > Pseudomonadota > Gammaproteobacteria > Pseudomonadales > Azotimanducaceae > SYFY01. The sequence goes on from JACKNX010000005.1 coordinate 291,006, forward strand.
CGGTCACGCCCGCTTCGGCAAGGGCCCCCGCCATGTCATGGGCTATGCGAAGCCCTGCTGACGAGGCGCGGCGCGAGCCGACAACGGCAACCGCTGGCCGGGTCAGGCAACTGACGTCGCCCCGCAGAAAAAGGAGCAGTGGTGGGTCGGGAATTTCTCTTAACAAAGGCGGAAACGCGGCATCATCCACCGCGAGTACCAGCAGACCGTCCCTCGACCAGCGTTTCAGCTGCTTCAGTGACTCCTTCACCGCTGAGGCGGACACCCGCCGGGAAATGGCTTCAGGTGCAAGCGATCGCAGCTCCCGCCGCGGCCCGCCGTCGCAGGCCGCCAGCAGGGTGGCGACACGTACGCTTGCTGATTGCTGCTCGACCATCAGGAACCGCCGTGGGCACGGGGAACACGATGGTCATGGTGAATCAATCCCGAACGGACGCTGTACGCAATCTACCAACCCGACCGGCAGTCAAAGCCGCCGGTCGCCGCACTACGGCTCAGGGGTTCTTCACCTCATCACCAACGGCCAACGGGCGCTCTGTCATCAGCACCACACCGTAGGAGAGCTTTTCAAATACCCGGTAGATCATGAGAATGCCCGCCCGCTCGCTGGGCAGGCGAATAGTCTCCCGCGCGACGCGATCGTTAGCCAGTGCGCCGCGCTTGTAGATGGCGAGAACGTTTCCTACCTCGAGACTTTCCCGGGCGCCAAGATTGAGGACCACCACATCATATTGTCCAACCTGGGTCACACCGCTGAACACGGAGATGATCTGCCCGTCGACGTCATCGCGCGGTGCGCTGGGAAAGAAATTGGAGTCGAGCTTACGCTCTTCGGTTGGTAGGACCCGGTCGCCGATCTGGACTTCCACCCGACTTCTTGTCACGAGCACCGTGGCAATATCCTTGTGCTGCTCCTGCGCCTGCCCAACACCGATATAAGTCGCCTCGCGACCAAGTACTTCCCGTGTTTCCGGATCGATGTAGAGTTGGCCCTTGCGAACAAAGTTGTAGGACTCGCTGTCCGTCAGCACCCCGCGCACATAGAGCCGATCACCGCCTCCCAGCACCAGACGCTCGGACGCGCCCTGAAGGACATACGGCGCAGCCTCGAGCACCGCGTCTTCCACCACGCGGTTCTCCACCAGGAAACTCTGTACCGCGTCCAGGCGAATCGTGGGAATGGCTGAGTCCAGCGGCGTCGAGCGAATGCTGGGCGCGAGAGAGCCATCCGTGGAGCCCAGACGACCGGCACCGCCACGCTGCAACTGCAGGCGGGGCTGTCCGTCCACCCAGACGAGATGGATGCTGTCGCCCGGGTAGATCAGATGGGGATTTTCGATTTGCGGATTGACCTGCCAGATCTCCGGCCACAACCAGGGACGATCGAGAAATCGCCCCGAAATATCCCAGAGCGTGTCGCCCTTGACGACTGTGTAAGTATCCGGATGTCCCGCCTTCAGGTAGCGCGCAAGATCACCCGCAGGCTCCGCTGCCACCGCGCTGACGCCACTGCCCAGAAGCAGCAGTGCGGCAATCAGCCCCCGCATCAGGCATGCGCCAGAGCGCGTCACCGTCGAAAGTCCGGCCCGCCGAACATCACGTTTCCATTGCATGTTGCAACTACCCCCGGTAATTCGCTTGGCGCTATCCTGTTCGCCCGTCGACTGTATCACGACGCGCCATGCTCCCCCGATGCTGCCGGGGATTCACGCCAACGACGTACCAGGCGGTAAAATAGTGGCTGGGGCTGCACCAAAAAAGTTATAAGCTTCACAATCTTATCAGCACGAATTGCGCCAATACCATAGATTGCCAACTTGGCGTGAGCGCCGCGGTCAGCCCGCTGATTTGTCACCATCGACCGCCAACTGAAACCCCAACCACCATACGATCATGGCCCTGCTGGATATTCTCGAATTTCCCGATCCTCGCCTGCGGACAAAAGCCCTGCCGGTGAAAGACGTTGACGCACGCATTCGCAAGCTTGTTGACGACATGCTGGATACCATGTACGCCGCACCGGGCATCGGTCTGGCGGCGTCACAGGTCGACGTGCATGAACGTGTCGTTGTAATTGACGTGTCCGAGAGCAAGGATGCGCCACTGACGCTCATCAACCCGGTGCTTCAGCTCTCCGGCGACGTGCTGGCAACCGAAGAAGGTTGTCTGTCCGTACCCGGCTTCTATGAACCGGTGACCCGACGCACGCAGGTGCGTGTCAGTGCGCTGGACCGCAACGGTCAAGCTTTCACGCTGGACGCCGATGGCCTGCTCGCCGTCTGCATTCAACACGAATGCGATCACCTGGAGGGCAAGCTGTTTGTGGACTATCTGTCCGGACTGAAGCGCACGCGAATCCGCCGCAAACTGGAAAAACTGCACCGGCAGGCCGGCTGAGCTGCATGCGCATTGTCTTCGCCGGTACACCAGCCTTCGCGGCTACCATCCTCGACGCGCTCATTCGTTCCGGTAGTCCACCTTTTCTGGTTCTCACGCAGCCGGATCGGCCCGGCAAACGCGGCCGCGGCGTGCTGCCACCACCGGTAAAAGTGCTTGCCCAGGCGCAGGGTATCGAGGTGTATCAACCGCCGACGCTGAGCCCGCGCCGCGACGAGGGCCAGCAGGCGCTCGCAAGGGTCATGGGAACAGCTTTCGACGTTCTCGTCGTCGCCGCCTACGGGCTCATGATCCCGCGCCCGCTCCTCGCCCACCCTGCGCATGGCGCGGTGAACGTACACGCCTCGCTACTGCCCAGGTGGCGTGGCGCGGCACCGGTCGAGCGGGCGATCATGGCCGGCGACCAGCGCACCGGCGTGTCCCTGATGCAGATGGACGCCGGACTCGACACCGGACCGGTGCTCAGCACGGCATCAATGCCTATTGCTGCAAACGCCACCGGGACCGAGGTAACCGAGCGTCTGGCGACCATCGGCGCGGAACTGTTGTGCGCCTGCCTGCCGCGCCTCGGTGAGTTGCGTGCCGAGCCCCAGGACGACGCGATTGCGACCCACGCGCCGAAGCTCACCGCCGCCGATGCGGTTGTACATTGGTCATGCGGCGCGCAGTCACTGCATGACCAGGTGCGCGCGCTCAGCGGTCGTCAGACCGCCACCGCGCACCTGGCTGCCGGCAGCGAGCGGGTGACCGTGCGACTGCTTGCGACCAGCGTGATCGACACCCTGCCTTCCGGCGCTCCCCCCGGTACGATCATGGATACCACCACACGCGAGCAGATCGTCGTTGCGACCGGAGCAGGAACGCTGGCAATACTCCGCCTGCAACTGTCTCTGGGGAAGGGTACCGCCCTGACAGCCCGTGAAGCATGCAACGGCTGGCCAGCTCTTTTTCAGCCAGGTAATCGCTTTGACACCGCCTGATCACCGGCGGAAACGCCCCCCGGCAACGGGCGTCAATCCCCGGGCCACTGCCGCAAGATTGCTCGCACAAATCCTCCCGGAGGATGGCCAACCGATCGATCGGGTACTAACCCGGGAAAATGCCGATGATGTCGTTCGCGACCTCGTTTACGGTGTTGTTCGTTACCACTTCAATCTTCGTGTAGTGCTGGAGACGTTCCTCGCCCGCCCGCTTCCTGCCTCGGAAATTGCACTCCAGAGTCTATTATTGGTGGGCACTTACCAACTTGTAGTACAGCAGAAGCCGGATCATGCGGTTGTAAACGAGTCGGTAAAGGCCTGCCAGGCGCTCAAGCGGACCTGGGCCAAAGGCCTCGTCAACGGCGTCTTGAGGAACATCGCCCGTTCGATCCACGCAGGTCAGCTCGCCGTCGATGAATTTGCCGAACGTTCGGTCGATTTGCCCGATTGGCTGGCACAAGTCCTGCGTTCGGAGCTCGGCCAGGAGGCGGAAGCGGTCATGCGGGCATTTCTGCGGCGACCGGCCATGGTGCTACGCGTCAATACCCGCCGGATCTCCCCGGAGGATTATCGCCGTCGTCTGGAGGCCGCGGCGATGCCGGCGCATGCGCTGTGGGCGGATGAAACATTGCACCTCACGAAGCCCACGGCTCAGGAATCCCTGCCCGGGTTTTTCGAAGGACAGGTTTCCGTACAGGATGGCGGTGCCCAGTTCGCCCCGGATCTGCTGCGCGCGGAGCCGGGACACCGCGTGCTCGACGCCTGCGCAGCGCCTGGGGGCAAACTCTTCCACTTGATGGAGCGCTATCCAGCAGCCCGTTTCGTTGCATTCGAACGATCGCCCCCACGCTTTGCGCACCTGCAGTCGGAAGCGCACCGGTTGGGCCACGCCGGGGCCGTCGATCTCCACTGCGCGGATGCCGTGACGCCATCCCCGGCGGAGGACCCGCAACTGTTCGACCGTATTCTCCTGGACGCGCCCTGCTCGGGCACCGGTACGATACGCAGGCACCCGGATGTGAAATTGCATCGCAATGCCGCCGACATCACCCGCTATGCGGCAGCGCAGCTGCAATTACTGCGCGCGTTGTGGTCGCGGCTGCAGCCTGGCGGACAACTGCTTTACTGCACTTGTTCCCTGTTGTCCGCTGAAAACGAAGGCGTGATCACTGCTTTCCTGGCCGAACAGCCGGACGCGCTGGCAGACGACATCCGCCTACCCGTCGGGATACCCAGATCCCCCGGTTGGCTGGTGCTGCCCACCGAGGAGATTGCCGATGGCTTCTACTACGCCAGGCTCGAACGGCGGCTCCCGTGATTCGACGCCAGCGACCACGCGCAGCTTGTCCCGCCACGGTATTCCCGGAACAATTCGCGCCCATAGCCAGGTGTCTGGACGCCAGACGCGTCCACTGCCAGCGCACGGACTCCTGAACGCGGATAGAACGGACACCGTGACATGAATATTCTGATTCTGGGCGCGGGGCAGGTAGGCGGCACGCTGGCCGAACACCTGGCCAGTGAATCCATCGATGTCACGCTCGTGGACACGGATGGCGCGCGACTCCAGGCGCTGCGTGACCGGCTCGACATCCAGACTGTCCAGGGCTTCGCGGCGCATCCCGATGTACTCGAGCGCGCGGGCGCGGAAGACGCCGAGATGCTCATCGCCGTCACCTCCAGCGATGAGGTGAACATGGTTGCCTGCCAGGTCTGCTATTCGCAGTTCCGCACACCCATGAAAATCGCCCGGGTGCGTTCCACCAGCTACTTCAAACTCGACGATTTCTTCAGTAACGAGCACATGCCTATCGATGTGCTGATCAACCCCGAACAGGTCGTTACCGACAGCATCCAGCTGCTGCTGGAGCACCCCGGTGCTCTGCAGGTTCTCGACTTTGCCGAAGGGCGCGTGAAGCTGGTTGCCGTGCGCGCCTATTTTGGCGGTCCTCTGGTCGGTCGGGAATTGAAAGTGCTGCGGGAGCACATCCCGAATGTGGACACCCGCGTCGCGGCCATATTCCGGCGCGGCAAGGCGATCAAGCCCACAGGAGATACCGTCATCGAGGCCGATGATGAAGTCTTTTTCATCGCGGCAACCGAACACATCAACAGCATGATGGCGGAGCTGCGGCGCGTGGAGCGTCCTTTCCACCGCATTGCCATTGCCGGCGGTGGGCACATCGGCGAACACCTGGCGCGCAAGATCGAACGCGACTACGCCACCAAGGTCATCGAGTATGACCTGAAGCGCTGCGAAGAATTGGCCTCCACATTAACCCGCTGCGTGGTGCTGCATGGCGATGCCACGGATCGCGACCTGCTCGTGCAGGAGAACATCGAACAATTCGATGCCTTCTGCGCGCTCACGAATGATGACGAGGTCAACATCATGTCCTCGCTAATGGCCAAGCAGCTGGGCGTCAGGCAAGTAATGACCCTTATCGGCAAGCCGGCCTATGTCGATCTGGTGCAGGGCGGTGAAATCGATATCGCCATTTCTCCCCAGCAGGCCACGACAAGTTCCATCCTCACCTATATCCGCCGCGCGGATATCGCGCGTGTACACAGTCTGCGACGCGGCGCCGCCGAGGCCATGGAAGCAATCGCGCACGGCGATCGCAAGAGCTCACGCGTCGTGGGACGTCGCGTTGGCGAGGTCAATCTGCCTTCGGGCGCCAGCATTGGCGCCATCGTTCGCGGCAACGATGTGCTCATCGCGCATGACAAGGTTGTCATCGAGGCCGAGGATCACGTGATTCTCTTTCTCGCCGACCGCCGGCAGGTCGCCGCGGTCGAGAAATTGTTCCAGGTTGGCGTGACGTTCTTCTGAGCCAATGCAATTCGCCGTCTCCTTCCGAATCACGGGCATTCTGCTGAGCATCTTCAGCCTGACGCTGCTGCTGCCCGTGGTTGTAGCCACCATCTACGGCGAAAACACCTCCCGCGAGTTCATCATCTCGTTCCTGGTTACGGCGGCGGTTGGTCTGTTGCTGGTACTCACCATTCGTTCCCGACGCGAACTGCGTAGCGGTGACGGCTTTTTCGTCACGGTGCTCTTCTACGTCGCGCTCGGCCTCTTCGGTTCGTTGCCTTTCGTGCTGGACGGGCGTGCTCACACCGGATTCACCGATGCCGTGTTCGAGTCCCTGTCTGGGCTGACCACTACCGGCGCAACGGTGTTCACCGGGCTGGACGAGTTACCCCGCTCCCTGTTGTTTTATCGCCAGCTGCTGCAATGGTTCGGCGGCATGGGCATCATCGTGCTCGCCGTCGCGATATTGCCCATGCTGGGGATCGGTGGCATGCAGCTCTATCGAGCGGAGTCGCCAGGCCCCGTAAAAGACAGCAAGCTCACACCGCGGATCGCGCAGACAGCGAAGGCGCTGTGGGTTATCTACGTCACGCTGACGGCAGTGTGCGCACTGGCGTACCGACTGTGCGGCATGGATACCTTCGATGCCATCTGTCACGCCTTTTCCACCGTGGCGATCGGCGGTTTTTCGACCCACGACCTGAGTATCGGCTATTTTGACAGCCGCGCCATTGAATCGGTGGCGGTCGTGTTCATGATTCTCTCCGCCTGCAATTTCGGCCTGCATTTCTCCGTGGCACGCAATCGGTCACTGCTTCTTTACTGGCGGGACCCGGAGGCGCGTACCATGCTGCTGTTGCTGCTGGCCGGATGCGCCGTGGTGATTCCCCTTCTGCACCTGGATCCGGCGCTGTCGGACTCGCCGATCATGGATGGCCTGTTCCAGGTCGTTTCGATGATGACCACCACCGGCTTCACGACGGCTGACTACACTTCCTGGCCACCCGCTATTCCGATCATGCTGATTCTTGCCTCGTTTGCCGGTGGATGCGCAGGCTCTACCGCGGGCGGCATGAAAATCGTTCGCGTCATGCTGATCTATCTTCAGGGCATTCGGGAAGTACGCACGCTCATTCATCCAAACGGTATCTTCCCGATCAAACTGGGCGGCAGTCCTGTGCCCCAACGTGTCGTCGAAGCCGTCTGGAGTTTCTGTGCGGTGTACGCGCTCTCTTTCCTGGGACTGCTGGCCGCGGTGTCGCTGGTCTCCGGCCTCGACTTCGAGTCTGCCTTTTCCGCCGTTGCGGCGTGCCTAAATAATCTTGGGCCTGGTCTGGGCGAGGTTGCTGCCAATGTTCAGAACATCAACGCGCCGACAAAATGGATACTGATCGTGGCGATGCTGTTGGGACGTCTGGAGATCTTCACGTTGCTGGTGCTGCTGACGCCAGCATTCTGGCGACGGTGACTCGTACGGGCCTTGCCGGCTGGGGTGGGCGTGCACGATTGATTGTTCGTTTCAGGTGCGTCGCACCCAATCACCACGCTGCATTTGCAGCAGTCCCGTAAATTACTACTGAAACAAGTTCAGCGGGGTCTGTTCAGCATCCTCTCAAGGAACGAAGTTCCATTCTCGACAGCCCTGGCAATCACAACGCGGCTAGCTGTCTGTAGCCTTGCCTCGCGGGTATATTCGCGGACTACCCGGTTTCTGTCGTTTGAAACGCTTGTACTCCCACTGGTATTGAGCGGGTGTACGGCGGACTGCATTCTCGACGCTGTGATTCAGTTGTGTGGCGAACCGAACGGCATCGTCGATATCCGCATCCAGCTCCGCGCGTTCAAATCTCAGCGCAAAACCCTGACTCGTTCGCGTGGCGCTGCCAATAATCGCTTCAGCGCCGCTCTGCTTTAGAAGACGTTGAACGAGGGTCATGGTAAGCGCCGGCTTGTTGAAGAAAGGCGCATGCACACCTCGGGAAAACGGTGGTACCTGATCCGGCAGAACAACCGCCAGTCCACCGTTCCTCAGGGTGTGTAGCAGTGCGCGAATTCCGGGCGTACCGATCGGCAGCAGATTTCCGCCTGTACGGGCACGCGCTTTTATCATTGGCGCTTCCAGTCCCGCCATCCTTGGCGGGTCGTACAGACACGTGTAGCCAAAGCGGCCCAGGTACAACGCCAGTACCTCCCAGTTTCCCAGATGTGGCACCATGACAAGACATCCAACACCAGATGGCCGGGGTTCCAGCAGTTCCTGTCCCTCGATGCTTGAAAACAGGTTGTTGACCTTCTCAACAGGCCAGTACCAGAGGAGACCTGACTCCATGCCAAACGTCGCCGTATGAACCAGACTCTGGCGGATCAGCGTCTCTCTCTCCTGCTCGGTCAATTCCGGAAAACAATGACATACGTTGATCCGTGTCGTTCGGGTTATGTCCAGTGAGGGAAACCGATAGATCAGCCCACCTACCGTACGCCCGATCTGGCGTACTACGCGTAACGGCATCAGACTTAGCAGCCTGATACATACTCTGGCCATGATAGTTGCACTGCGCTGCACCAGACGTTTCATCGCGGGTTGCAAATCCGAAAGTCCGCGCTGCCAGCAGCTCGGGTCTGTTTGCGCCAACTGGGCGGTGCTGAGGTAGGTGGAATGTTTACTGATGTCCGCTTGATCGTTCTTGATCGCGACGGCGTGATCAATGTCGATTCAGACAACTTCATCCGGAACGCGGATGCCTGGCAACCCTTGCCGGGCGCAATTGAAGCAATCGGCGAACTGGCGAGTCGCGGATATGACCTGGCGGTTGCATCGAACCAATCTGGCATTGGTCGCGGTCTCATCCGGCAAGCCGATCTCAACGCCATGCATCGGAAAATGTTCGCCCTGTGCGCCACCGTCGAAGGGTGCATATCCGTTGTCCGGTTCTGCCCGCATACGCCTGAAGCGGGATGCCGATGTCGGAAGCCTGCGCCAGGTATGTTGCTTGACCTGATGCGTAACTTTTCCGTAACGCCAGCACAGACGTTGTTTGTCGGCGATGCTTCTCGCGACATCCTTGCGGCGCGGAACGCCGGCTGTCTTGCTGTTCTGGTGCGGTCATCTGGTGCCAGTTCCACTACGCACGAGGACCAGGACATGGCGGTACCAGTCGTCAGGGACCTCATGGCGTTGATCGATCTGTTGCCCGTCGCGCCAACTCAGCAGTAGCGGGTCGTTACACGTCCAGGTTGACGACCTGCAATGCGTTCTCCTCGATGAATTCCCTTCGAGGCTCGACCTGATCACCCATCAGGGTCGTGAACATCCGGTCTGCGGCGATCATATCGTCCACGGTTACACGCAGCATGCGACGGACGTTTGGGTCCATGGTCGTCTGCCAGAGTTGATCCGGATTCATTTCCCCGAGACCCTTGTAGCGCTGGATGTCCACACCGCGGCGCGATTCGGCCAGTAGCCAGTCATAGGCCTGGCCTATGCTGCTTACGGCTTGTTGACGTTCACCGCGACTGATGGTGGCGCCTTCGCTGAGCAAGGTGCGCGTCGTATCGCCCATGTGCACGATCGCTTCGTAGTCACTGCTGGAGAAGAAGTTCTGTCCCAGAACAATGCGCTCCGTCAGTCCCCGCACGGTCATTTCGACAACAGGCAGCCAGATGTTCCGTTCGTTGTCCTGATGAAGGCTGATGTCGATGACTTTCTCGCCAGACCGGATCAATGCCTCATTGAGGTCGTCGCACCACGTGCGAACGAGGGCTTCGTCTCTGAGACTTTCAACTGGAAGCGCTGGTGTGTTCACCAACGTGCGACTCAAGGCAAGCGGGATGTTTCGAGCCAGTTTTTCAAGGCGACGCAACAACGCACTGTATTCCTGAAGCAGCGACTCGAGCGCCTCGGACGCTACCGGCGGCGCACCCGCGGTGACACGCAGTTCAGCCTTGTCGAGAGCACTGTTCAGGAAATAACGCGCTAGCTCGGATTCGTCCTTGGCATAACTTTCCTGACGCCCTTTCTTTACCTTGTACAAGGGCGGTTGCGCGATGAACACGTGCCCCCTTTCTATCAATTCAGGCATCTGACGGAAAAAGAACGTCAGCAGCAGCGTTCGGATATGGGAACCGTCCACATCCGCGTCGGTCATGATGATGATGTGGTGATACCGCAACTTGTCCGGATTGAACTCGTCGCGACCGATGCCACACCCTAAAGCGGTTACAAGCGTTCCTACTTCCTGTGAAGAAAGCATCTTGTCAAAACGAGCCTTTTCTACGTTAAGTATCTTGCCTCTTAATGGAAGAATCGCCTGTGTACGCCGATCGCGTCCCTGTTTTGCACTCCCTCCCGCGGAGTCACCCTCCACAAGGTAGAGTTCAGACAGCGCCGGATCTTTCTCCTGGCAGTCCGCCAGCTTTCCGGGCAATCCGGCTATGTCCAGGGCTCCCTTTCGCCGCGTCATTTCCCTGGCTTTACGAGCCGCCTCCCTCGCGCGGGCGGCGTCGATCATCTTTGCGGTAATCGCCCTTGCATCAGACGGGTTCTCCTCCAGGTACTCTGCCAGGAATTTATTCAGTTCCTGCTCTACCGCCACTTTCACTTCCGAAGAAACCAGCTTGTCCTTGGTTTGCGATGAGAACTTGGGATCCGGAACTTTCACCGATACAACGGCGACCAGTCCTTCGCGGGCGTCGTCGCCTGTTGTTGGTACCTGCGCCTTCTTGGCGAGACCTTCCTTCTCGATGTAGGTGTTGAGAGTACGGGTCAGCGCAGCGCGGAATCCCGCAAGGTGGGTTCCACCATCACCCTGAGGGATGTTGTTGGTGTAAGTTAGTACTTGCTCCTGGAATCCGTCGTTCCACTGCATGGCTACTTCGACGCCAATGCCGTCTGTTTCCCTATTGGTCGAAAAGTGAAAGACGCGATTCAGGGCGTTCTTGTTCTGGTTCATGAATTCCACAAAGGCCTTGAGCCCGCCTTCGTAGAAAAATGTCTCCTCTCGTCCATCGCGCTCATCCAGCAAATGGATGCGCACGCCGGAATTCAGGAAAGCCAACTCCCTTGAACGCTTGGCAATCACGTCGTAGTGAAACTCGATATTGGCAAATGTATTGGCCGAAGGTTTGAAGTAAACCTCGGTCCCTCTGCCGGTGGTTTCTCCAATCTCCTTTAGAGGCGCCTGCGGAACGCCATTGGCGTAGTGTTGTTCGTATACCTTCCCAGCACGTTTGACGGTAAGGCGCAGTTTCTCGCTGAGCGCGTTCACTACGGAGACGCCCACACCATGGAGGCCACCGGAGACTTTGTAGCTGTTGTCGTTGAACTTTCCACCCGCATGTAGCGTTGTCATGACCACTTCCGCGGCTGAAACGCCCATTTTCGGGTGCTTATCAACGGGAATGCCTCTGCCGTTGTCGCGTACGGTAACCGCTTCGCCTGAATGGATGATGATATTGATCAGATCGCAATGGCCGGCGAGCGATTCGTCGATGGCGTTATCCACCAGCTCCTGAACCATGTGATGAAGGCCAGTCCCATCTTCGGTATCGCCAATGTACATACCGGGGCGCTTTCGAACAGCATCCAGTCCTTCAAGCACTTCAATGCTGGCCCCTGTATAGGTCTCTTCCACCTTGAACTCCTAGTCGTTGACGACTTCACCGTGTTTCACGTGAAACATTCGGAGATTTGTCCGATTTTTGACCAAACGATCGTCCGGTAACTGCACTGCCGTTATCAGCACCTGGCTTTGCGAAGACTCCAGCGCATCCAGAACCTTTATACACCGCTGCGAATCCAGCTCAGCAACCAGCTCGTCGAAGAGCACAATACTGGTGATACCGGAGAGACGCCGTAGTATGTCCACCTGCGCGAGATGAAATGCCAGCGCCAGAACCTTCGCCTGTCCCCGTGATAGCGTGGCACCAGCCGACCTCGAACGCGACTTTACAAAAAGGTCGGCACGATGAGGTCCCGCCCGCGTACCGCCGAATTTTACATCGCCGGCGACCTGTTCCCCCAGAATATCTGCCAGATCTTCGGAATATTCTGTGCTCCAACCTCGTCCGTAGCGAATATCCACCTCTAGTTCCAGGCCCAGAGCCATCGCATACCGCTGAACGGCAGGAAACAGCGCCTCGCAGTAGTGTTCACGCGCAGCATGTATCTCCTGAGCAAAGATCGACAACTGCGGTGCCCACGGGTCTACTTCGGGTAAACGACGGGGATCTACAGCCCTCAACCAGGCGTTGCGTTGCTTCAATGCCGCCATATACCGGCGCAAATTCACGTGATAGTTGTGTTTCACGTGAAACAACCCCCAATCAAGGAATTGCCGTCTGACTCCGGGAGATCCCGTTACCAGTTCGCCGACATCCGGGGTTACCAGCTGAATCGGTAAACGCCTAGCCAGATCCGACTGCCGATGGCATCGCTGGTGATTCAGGAGAATTTCCTGATGTTGTCCCGTTCGACGGAGCAGCAGGGTTTCGGGATCCTGGTTTGGTGTAGTTACCGTTAACCCAATGGCGTAACCGGGCATACCTTCCCGGCAAAGCGCCGCCGAGTCTGCGACACGGAAGGAACGCCCACGAGCAACGACATGAATCGCCTCAAGGATACTGGTCTTCCCCGCGCCGTTGTCTCCAACGAACAGGTTCACACCGTCTCCTAGCGAAATAGTGGCCTCGGAAATATTCCTGAAATTCTGCAGTCGAAACTCAGCGACTGTCATGAGAAATGGGGGCGACTAGAGCCGCATTGGCATGACGACGTACAAAGCGTCGTCATTTTCTGTCCCCTCAATCAACGCGCTGCCATTGGTATCTGAAAAACTGAACTTAACGTTTAGATCCGACAGAACACCGAGCACGTCCTGAAGGTACGAAACATTGAAGCCCATCTCGAGCGTATCGCCGGAGTAATCAACCGGGAGTATCTCCTCGGCTTCCTCCTGCTCGGGATTCGAGGCTTGAACCGTCAACTGTTCAGCTTCTATTTTGAGCCGGACGCCACGGTACTTCTCGTTTGACAGGATCGCGACACGGGAAAACGCTGTACGTAAGGTATCCCGATCACCTACAAAAGAGCGATTCAGCGATTTGGGGATGACATTTTCGTAGTCGGGGAACTGTCCATCGACCAGCTTCGTGGTTAGTGTGTACCCACCAACAGTTGCCGCCAGATGGCTTTTCCCCAACCCAATCTGGCAGGTGTCATCACTACCATCGATTATTTTCGCGAGTTCGAGTACCCCTTTTCGGGGAACAATGGCCTGTTTGCGATCGGATCCGACTTCCAGCCCACGCAATGTACAAACCGCCAGACGGTGCCCATCAGTCGCGACACTGCGCACATAGTCACGACCGGTCTCCAGTAGCATGCCGTTCAGAAAGAACCGCACGTCCTGTTGCGCCATCGAGAAACTGACTTTGTCGATCAGTGTCTTCAACTGTGCCTGGGGAAGATCGAATACGGACTCGGCGACGCCTTCGGACATTCGGGGAAAATCCGCCGCAGGCATTGACGAGAGAACAAAACGGCTTCTACCCGACCGAACGATTGTTCGATCACCTTCCACACTGAGCTGAACCCGCGCGCCGTCGGTAAACGCCCTGAAAATATCCGCTATCTTTCGAGCCGGGACAGTGATCGCCCCTTCTTCCAGAACCTCCAGGGCGGAGAGTCGAACGTGCAATTCAACTTCCAGATCCGTACCAACCAGATCAACCACCCCATTTCTGGCTACGACCAGCACATTACCCAGCACCGGCAACGTTTGCCGGCGTTCAACGACTCCGGTAATCAGCTGAAGCGGCCGTAGGATGAGTTCGCGATCGACGGAAATTTTCATGGGGGCGCTCTTTAAGTACCTGTAACCCACTGTCCTGCAATATTTCCCGCGGCACACCACCATCGACGGCAGGTCAACCATTGCGCGGGAAGGTACCGTACTCCGTGCCGGTACCTCATACCATGCCTGCGACACCTTAGCGCGTCATCGGTCCCGTTAACGAGCCCGTAAGCTACGGGCCTGCATCTGCCAGGATTACTTGCTGAGCAAACGAACCAGATTACGATAGTCTTCAGCGATATCGGTGCCAGACTCTCGCAACTCAGCAATCTTCCTGCATGCGTGCAAGACCGTCGTGTGGTCCCTGCCGCCAAACGCGTCGCCGATTTCGGGCAAAGAGTGATTGGTGAGTTCCTTCGCTAGCGCCATGGCCACCTGCCTCGGACGGGCTATGGTCCGGCTTCTGCGCTTGGACAGAATATCGGAAAACTTGATGTTGTAGTACTGAGCGACGGTCTTCTGGATACCGTCCAGGCTCACTGCCCTTTCCTGAACCGCGAACATGTCCCGCAATGCGCGTTTGACCTGTTCGATCGATATCTTCACGCCGAGGAATTTCGCATTTGCCATGACCCGCGTCAGCGCGCCTTCCAGCTCCCGCACGTTTGACCGGATACGTTCGGCTATATAGAAGGCAACAGCTGGATCCAGGTCCTGACCCTGCGCTTCAGCTTTTTTCATCAGGATAGCAACGCGCGTCTCGAGATCCGGTGGCTCAATTTCCACCGTCAACCCCCACACGAAACGGGACTTCAGGCGTTCTTCCAGACCATCTATCTCGCGCGGATAACGGTCACAGGTGAGCACCATCTGTTTACCCCGTTCGACCATGGCATTGAACACATGGAAGAACTCTTCCTGGGAACGCAGCTTATTGGCAAAAAACTGGATGTCATCGATGAGCAGAACATCCACATCCTGGAACGTGCTCATGAACTCCTGCATGGTGCCGTGGCGGACTGCTTTAACCATATCCTGTACAAACCGCACCGACTGCAGGTAAACCAGCTTCGCGCCAGGATTGCTCTCCCTGATCTTGTTGCCAACGGCCTGCATGAGGTGCGTCTTGCCAAGTCCCACCCCGCCGTAGATGAGCAACGGGTTGTAGGAAAGCCCTGCGTTCTCTGCTACCTGCGCCGCAGCCGCTTTCGCGATTTCATTGGAGCGCCCTTCCACGAAGCTGTGGAAAGTAAAGTCACGATTGAGATGCAGCGTCTGACCAATTCCAGGTGCACCGGAGCCGTCAGACCGCAACGGCTGCGGGCTTTCGGCAAATCCGCCAACACCCAGCATCAGATTGGCCGCCAGCGCTCGCTCGCCATGTTCTTCCAGAATCTCGCAGATTCGTTGGTAATAG
>JACKNX010000006.1 GCA_024234635.1 Pseudomonadales bacterium
GCGCCACGGATGGATTGCATCTGGAAACGCAAGGCGCGGACATCATCGTTCAGAATCTCGACCGCGTGCAGGGCGAGGCCGGCAACGGTATCGATGCCGCGTCGTCCGGTGGCACCATCACTGTCTCCGCGGTGGACGCGATTGTCGGGACGGGCGGACACGGCATTCTTGCACAGTCAACAGATGGCGACGTGTCGATCCAGGGCAGTGGGCTGGTCGGCGGTATCCAGGGTACGCAAGGCGACGGCATCCATGCGGCCTCACTGGGTGGCAACCTGCACCTGGGCGATGCCATCGCGAATGGCGACGTTACCGGCTCCGAGGTCGGTATCCGGGCAGAGACGGTAGCCGATGGATCCGTGGCGATTACGGCAGGCGGCGTCACCAGCGGCATGACCGGGGAAGGCATTCTGGCAACCAGCGCTGCCGGCGCCATCACCGCGCTCGGCAATGGTACCGGCGAGGTCGATGGTGGCTTCGATGGCATCTATCTCGGTTCCAACGGTGGCGACGTAACGGCTGGCGGATTTGTCAGTGTGAGCGGCGACCGGGTTGGCCTGAACCTTTCCTCGCGGGGCGGTGACATCACCGTCAACGGTATCGGCACCGTGACGTCGATAGACGATGCCCTGTATGTCTATTCGCAGACCTCCCAGACCGGTGGCGGCGACATTTCGATCCAGGACGTCGGCAACATCGGCGGCATCACCGGCAGCGGCGACCAGGCGTTCGGTGCCCTGGTGTTTGCCGCGGGCGGCGACATTCACTTCGGCGATTCGATTCGCAATGGTGCGATCAGCGGCACGCTTGACGGTCTGTACCTGCAGACCACCGGCACGGGCGACATCGTCTTCAGTGGCGACAGCGATATATCGAGCATAACGGCGCTTGGTCTCTATGCGCACAACGACACGGGCAACATCGATCTCGATATCGCCGCAGGCACGATCACGGGCGGTGGCGGTATCGGCTTGCGCACGGTCTCCGCGGGCGGTGCGACCTCGATCGATATCGGGTCCGCGGCAACCATCCAGGGTGTTGACTGGGGCGTCATGGTCGATGCCGGTACGGATGGGACGACCATCGTTGCCAACCAAGGCCTGATTACGGAAATCGAGGCGCAGACGATGGCGCAGGCCGGGGGTGATGCGTTTCTGGCCGGCACCGGCACGACGACACTCGACAACACGGGCACGATCACCGGTCGAGTTGGCTCGGACGGTGCTGCTTTCACGTTCAACAACGAATCGGATGGTGTCTGGAATCCGGGTAACGGCGACAGTGTGTTCAACGCCGTGGCGGACATTCTCAACAACCGGGGCACGATCCGCCTTTCCGATTATTCGCCGGGTGCCGCGACGTTTACGGCCTTTACGGGGCTGGAGACCTTCAACAACCTCGCCGGCGGCGTGATCGACATGGCAACGAACGCCCCTGAAGCGACGGATACGCTGACGCTCAGCGCCTTCGCGCCGCATGCAGGCAGCGCCATCGTCGTCAACTTCGACGCCTTTGCCGTCAATGGCGCGGGTGACTCCACGCCGGACACGGGGCTGGGAACGGCCGATACGATCGTGGCTGCATCGGTGACGCCTGCGGGTGTGTCGATGGTGAATGTGGTGCGGTCGGGCGTTCCCTTGGCCGCCACGGGCGCCGTCGCGGTGATCGATACGCCGGCAGCCGATGTGGGTGCGCCGGGCATGAACGATGTGCTAACCGCATCCAGCAACTACGTGTTTGGCAATCAGGATCCGAGTACCTTCGGGCGCAAGTTCACGTTGGTCGACGATGGTGCAGGCGGGGTTTTCCTGCTCTGGCAACCTGCGCTCAACGAAGTGTCGCTGGGTGGATATTCCGGCGGCAACCTGGGCGGTACGCACGGTGTCTTCAGCAGCCAGATCGCCGCTACCCTGGGCGCCGTCGGCGGCGGTATCGGCAACCAGGGCGCCTCCGGCGGCGGTGCCGCCAGCATGATCAGCGACATGGCCATGCTGTCCACGCAGCCCCGTCTCGGCGAGCAGGCGGGTTTCGGGGATGGGAGCCTGGGTCTTTCCGCCAACCCCGCCTATGTCTGGCGCGTCGCGGGCGGAAACCCGAACGGCACCGAAACGCTGATGCTGGACCAGTGTTCGCTGAGCAGTCCGTACAAGGCCTGGGCAATGGGCGAGGGATATCACGTCAGGCGATCGGGTGGCGCGCACAGCGATCAGTACTTCGGTCTGGTCGGCCTGGAACGGGACATGCAGGACCTCACCGGCGCCGAGTGCGGGCGCACCGTCATGGGTGCCTTCTTCTCGGCCGGCACGGGCGAGAGTGACTGGTCCACCGGTCGGGGCGAAACCTCCACCTATGGCGGCGGTCTGTACGCGCGTTTCTCGAAACCGAACGGCCTGTATGGCAGCGTGGTGGGCGGGGCGAGCTGGTCCGACAGAGACCTTCGCAACGATATTCTCATCTCGACCGCAAAGCAGGATTCGACGGGTTTTGCGGGTGTGGCCACGCTCGGCTGGACCGTGCGGACCGCGGAGTCGACCTATCTCGATCTGCGCGGCTATGCCACCCTCGGCGAACTTGACGGGGGCGGCTTCACGGATTCCCTCGGCCTGAGAGTCTCCGGCAGCGACGACGACGTGACCGTCTTTGGTGGTAGCGTCGGGCTCTACCATGCGTTCGATGCTGAGGCGATGGGCTTTGTACGCGCCGGCGCAAGGAAAGTGATCGTGGACAACTCGGTCCGCGTCGCCAACCTGGCCTTCGCTCAGAGCCAGTCCGAGCGCTTCGGTTCTCTCGAGACCGGCATTGACTACCGCCTGTCCGACAACGCGTCGATCAGCGCGACGGCCTTTGGCGATTTCAGCAGCAATTCGACGGGCTACGGCGGGACGCTGCGTGTGACTCTGCGTCCGGAACCGATGCGTTAGCACCTGACCACGTTGCGATTGCCATCGCCGTCGCGCATGGAACTTCGTTCCATGAGAGGCTGCTGAAAAAGTCCCTCCGGGACTTGTTTCAGCAGTCGGCGGCGTTGCCGACTCGCACCGAATGCAGCGTTTCCAGAGGCATTCGCAGTCCAGCCATTCGCAGTCCAGCCATTCGTGGGCCAGCCATCCCTGGGCTGGCTTACCAGACTGTTTTTTTCAGGCGCCTGTTGGTTGACGTCGCTCCGCGAAGGCCCTTCCCCGGGTGCCACGGCCAACCGTCTGGCGCCCTGTTCATGCCTTGCATTCCTCAGGGTCAGTGGCTTGACGGGCGACGGTGCCCGCCGGTGGCAGGATCAACGGGGCGATGCGTGGTCCGCAACGCAATACCCACACATCCCGACCGATGCTGCATTCATTGCGGTGTGGCAAGGTGGCCGTCCGTATGTGTAGTCTCGAGTGTCCCGCTGGGGCAAGTAGAGGAAATGGATGAGCAACCTGCCAGGCAATGCGGACATCATCGTTCTCGGTGCGGGTGTGGCCGGTTTGTCTGCAGCCTGTTTCCTGTCCGAAGCCGCGCGCGTACTGGTGCTGGAACGCGAGTCGCAACCGGCTTACCACAGCTCCGGCCGCTCGGCGGCGTTGTACATTCGCGGCTACGAAAACCCGGTGGTGAGCGCCCTCACCGGCGCAGGCGCCGAATTTCTGTTCACGCCACCGGTGGACTTCGCCGAGGCACCGTTGGTGCATCCACGCGGGAGTGTGACGCTGGCGGAACCCGGTAGCGAACCTGCGCTCGCCCGGCATCTCGAGCGCTGGCACGCGGTTTGTCCGGGTCTGACGACGATCATGCCGGCTGAAGCGCTCGACCGTGTGCCGATCCTGCGCCGCGAATGCATCGCCGCCGCCGCATACGATCCCGACTGGTACTCCGTGGACGTGCACG
Organism: Pseudomonadales bacterium; assembly: GCA_024234635.1. Lineage (GTDB taxonomy): Bacteria > Pseudomonadota > Gammaproteobacteria > Pseudomonadales > Azotimanducaceae > SYFY01. Next base: position 3,865 of record JACKNX010000006.1, read on the forward strand.
CGCTGATCATGGGCTATCGCAAGGCGGTGCTGCGTGGCGGCGGTGCGATTGTCACCCATGCTGCAGTACGTGGTATTCGCCACAGCGATGGTTTGTGGCATATCGACAGCAGTGCGGGGACGGCGCGGGCACCGGTCGTGGTGAACGCGGCCGGCGCCTGGGCAGGTGCGATTGGCGATCTGGCTGGTCTTGGCGATGTGCCGCTGGCACCGCTGCGGCGCACGGCGGTGCTGGTGCCCGCACCGGTTGGCTATGCCGACTGGCCCGTCGTGCACACCATGGCGGAGGATCTGTATTTCAAACCGGAAGGCAATGGGCTGATGTTGTGCCCCGAAGACGAAGTCCCCAGCGAGCCGTGTGATGCGCAACCGGAGGAGATCGATGTGGCGCGCACCGTGGAGCGGTTTGTCGAGCTGACCACCCTGGCCGTGCCCCGCCTGCTCGGACGCTGGGCAGGGCTGCGCACGTTTGCGCCGGACCGTCGTCCCGTGACCGGCTTCGATCCGCGGGCGGAGGGATTTTTCTGGCTGGCGGGGCAGGGCGGATTCGGCGTGCAGACGTCGCCAGGGCTTGGCCGTTACGTGGCTGGTCGCATTCTCGATGCCGCGCCCGCGGACCCGGCGATTGACGTGGCCCGCTTTGTCCATGCCTGAGTCGAATCATGTGCGTCTGGGAGACGTGAACGAACTGGCGGTTCGAGTGCGGGTGCGTTGTTCACTCCGTCTAGTCAGGGAGGCGTGCCAGCCGGTCGCCGTGGAACGTCCCCAGCCAGAGGGCGCCACCCGCGCGCACGGCGACGGTGGCACCGGTAAATCCGCTGACTGGTTTCTTCACCGCCAGGGTGCGTGCGGTAAGAGACTGCGTGTCAATTTCGGCGACCTCCCATTCGTCCAGGCAGAGCTGCTCGCCACAGTCCTGCGCGGCCGACAGCCGGTGGCCTGCTGCCAGCAAAGAGCCGTCGTCTGACCAGCGGACGTTGTCGACGCGGAATTTCGTTGGTGCCACGCCGTTGTGCTGGAAGCTGCCGTCCGCCCGGCGCACGTAGCGGTGCACGCCGCTGCTTCCCCAGGACGCGACATAGACGGTATTGCCGTCCGCGGTCGTCTCGATGCCGTTGGGACCTGACAGGTCGGTCCCCGCGAGCGCGGTGACTGAGCCGCCAGGGTGCCATTCGTAGAGATAACCCGTGATCTCACCGGCAAACACATCGCCGGATGCTTCGGGGCCTTCACCGAAGATGCGCGTGGTGATGAAGCCGCCGTCGGGCAGTGGCGCCACGGAGTTGATGGACGCGTACTTCGGCATCGGCACGCAGCCGACCCAGGTCACGCCGGGTGTGTCCCCGCGCGCATCAACGGTAAACAGCTCCACCGCCTCACGTGCGCCGTGGCTGGTCACATAGAGCTGGTGCAGGCCATCGCCGAGCGGGCGGATCGCCAGACCGTGCGCGGAGAAGTTGTCGATGTCCAGCAGCCCTGGGCAGCTACCGTACAAAGCCTCATCCCACTGACGGGCCGGTGCGGAGCCCGGGAACAGGTCCTGATAGGCTCCGGTGCCGGGATCCAGCAGATACAGGTGGCCCGAGAATCCTTCGCCCGACATGCCGCTGACGATCACCCACGGGGTATCGGGCAGGGCGACCAGATCCTCGGGATTGCGCGGACCACAGACGAAGGTCATGCCCTGCTGCGCGTCGCACGACGCCGTGCCGTCAGCGAATGTGGACGCGATGGTGGTAAGGCTGAGAAGCAAAGCCAGCGGGGCAATGAATCGTCGGCAGTGTATCTTCACGATGGATTTCCTCCCGGGGACGTTCTCTGTTATCCGACGGCGCCGGTGTCGCGCAGCGCGCGAATGGCGTCCTTGTCATAGCCGAGTTCGTGCAGCAGTTCATCGGTATGTTCCCCCAGTGCGGGTGCCGCCCGTTGCACCTTCGGCGGATCGGTGAACGTCGTGTGGCTGGCCCCTACCACCTTCACCGTGCCCTCGCTGCCGTCGTTGGCAACCGGCGCCTCGACAATGGCAGGTCGCGTAGCGAGTTGTGGATCGACCGCGACCTGGTCGAGCGTGCGCACGCGGGCGCAGGGGATGCCGGCGGTCTCCAGCAGGCCGATCCACTCGGCGGTCGTCCGCACGCGCAAGGCATCGTACAGGCGGGCGAGAATGTGCTCGCGATGGTGGATGCGGCTGGCGGTGTCAGGGAACTGCGCATCGAGCGCGTCGAGACCAGTCAGATCGAAAAGTCCCTTCACGTGCCGTTCGCTGAGCGCGGCGATCTGGATGTGGCCGTCCGCGGTGGGGAATACATCCGCCGTGGGCTGTCTTGTGGGCGAGGCATTGCCCAGCAACTCCGGTAGCGTACCGTTCGCGAGATAGGCGGACATCTGCGGCGCCATCAGCATCATCGCGGTGTCTTCCATGGCCACGTCCACCCGCTGGCCGTCGCCCGTGCGCTGGCGGCGGAGCAGGGCGGCGGTGATGGCAAATGCAGTGTTCAGGCCGGTGGTCATGTCGACCGCGAAATAGCCGGTGCGCACGGGGCCGGTCTGCGGGTGACCGCTGATGCTCATCATGCCGGAGTCCGCCTGGATGGCACCGTCGAACGCCGGGCGTTCCGCGCCCGGTCCGGTCTGGCCGTATCCCGAGACGGAACAGTAGATGATATCCGGGCGTAGTGCGCGCACCGTGTCATAGCCGAAGCCGAGCCGCTGCATGACACCGGGCTTCATGTTTTCGACCATCACGTCGCAGGACGGCAGCAGCCGTTGCACCACCTCGCAGGCGGCAGGCTGTTTGAGATCGAGCGCAATACTTTTTTTGCCGATATTGCAGGTGGTGAAGGAGGGAACCGTGCGTCCGCGTTCGTTGCGCAGCAGGCCTGCGCGGGTCATGTCACCCTTGCCGACCGGTTCCACCTTGATGATTTCCGCGCCGAGCTGCGCGAGCTGTTGCGTGGCAAAAGGCCCGGCCAGCACCTGCGTAAAGTCGAGTATGCGGATGCCAGCCAGAGCCTGCATGGGGTGGGAGTCTCCCCTTATTCAATACCCATCAACTGTGCGGGGGTGAGATCCAGGGCATTGACGATCAAGTTGAAGAAACTGATTTCGTGATCGCTGATGCGATCGTCCGACTTCACCACTTCTTTCAGTGCATTGGCGATGGACAACCGGGCGGACGCGTCCAGCTTGCGCGAGGCCGAGGCGACGTAGCGATCCAGCGGAGCTTTTTCATAAAGCACGGTCTGCGCGGCGACACGAATGTCGGCGCTGGAAAACTCTTCGCCAGTGTAGGTTTTCAGCACCTTGCGGACAGTGTCCACTTCCACCTGCTTGATGTTGGTGTCGGCAGCGGTTGCCCTGGCCAGCACCATGAGCATGGCTTCCTTCGCCAGATCCGCCTTTTCCGCGGCGGACAGGTCATTGCCACCGAAGATCTTGAGCACTTTTCCCAAATCCGCAAAGCTCATCGAGCGCTCCACTGAGTTACATGGGCCGGTAGATTAACAGGGTGATCTGGTAGCGGCCAGCGCGCCGGCATGTGGCGGAGCAAGCAGGGGGAATGCCTTCATCCGGGTGTCACGTGCCGGCAGGAAGACGCCGGCGCGGCCAGTGCGTCGTGCAATACCCGGGCCGCCAGCCAGTGGCCCTGCGCCGTGAAGTGCCCGCCAGCTTCCCGTGGCCGGTAGAGGGGTTCGACAGGATTGCGGTCCAGCGCTGCCGCGAACGGTGCCGCCAGCGACACCGGCAGTATCCCTTTGTCACAGGCACTGGCCATCGCCAGCCGGTCGAAATCGGCTTCCCGGGAGTCGGCGAAGCGTTCCGGGCGCGTGGGGATGATGAGCAGTACCGGCCGGGCATGGTCCGCCCGGGTGAGCGTGGCGAAGCGATCGAGAAATGCCGCCATGAGGCGCCAGCGCGGATCGTCGGGACCGTCCAGACGCCGATTTTCGTGCCATCGGGCGAGCGCCGCGGTAAAGGTACGACCCAGCAGCGTACCAGCGGCGTCACCCACCTGGCGCTCGCCCGTGCGGTACGCGGCGAACAGTGTGGCGGGACTTGGCACGGGTTGACCGCGCAGGTGCAGCTGGTCCCCGGCCGTCAGGGTAAAGAAGGGTTTGGCGTAGTAGGTGAATCCGGATTGCGTACGGTCATAGCCGCCGGTGTAGAACCCGAGCACCACGGTATCGGCGTGCAGACGGCGGCCAAGGTGTTCGTAAAGAAGCAGCATCTGGTCGACGCCATAGCCGCTTACGCCCAGATTCACGGTTTCGCCATCGGCCAGGAACGCCTCGCCATAGCGGTAGGGAAAGGCTTGCCTGGGGTCGACGTACAGCCCGGCGGTGAAGCTGTCGCCGATGAACAGCGTACGCGCCCCGCGGGGCGGGACGCCCGGCACCACGTTTCCCGTCTGGTAGCCCGCGTCACGGATCCATGTTGTGTCATCCCGCGTGTCGCGCCAACCCAGAAGTGGGTCGAATCCGGCGAGCCCGGGGATCTCGCTGGCGTCTTTTTTCAGGTGCTCCGCCGCCCACTCCCATTCCCTTGTCAGGCTGCTGTCGGGGTGTGGCGGCAAGCGGTCCGTCAGTCCGTACCCCAGCCGCAGGACTGCCTCGAGGATGAGCAGCGTTGCCAGCAGCGAACCCAGGCTCTGGAGCGTCGCACGTGCGCTCATCGGTGTCGCATCCGGGCCTGCGAACGACGTGCGGGCGGCTGCAGTGTTGACGATGGCTGGATCATGGTCTGGCGCGAGTTGCCGGCAGGCTCGAAGTTTGTCACCCGATTGGGCAGGATACAGTGCAAACGGGCGAGGGGAACGGGCAATGCGCTACCTGCTGGAAGACATCACGGTGATCGACGCCGCCACCTACCTGGCGGGCCCTGGCGCCGCGACCATCCTCGCGGACTTCGGAGCCAACGTGATCAAGATCGAGCCACCCGGCGGCGATGGCTACCGCACGTTGGTGGGGCCGTATCCCGTGCCTTACCACTGGCAACTCACGTCCCGTAACAAGCGCAGCCTGTGCCTGGACCTGGCGCGCCCCGAAGCCCGCGCGGTGATGCACGGGCTGCTGGCGAAAGCCGATGTGCTGACGACCAATTTTCTGCAGCCCGCACTGGAAAAGTACGAGCTGGATTACGCGCGACTGCATGCGCTGAACCCGCGACTGGTATTCGCGCACATCACCGGCTACGGCACCGAGGGGCCGGATGTGGAACGCCGTGGTTTCGACACCACCGCGTGGTGGGGACGCAGCGGCATGATGGAGTTCATCCGCGCCCAGGGCGGCCCGCCGCAGAATGCGGCGCCCGGTATGGGCGATCACGCCACGGCCAGTACGTTGTTCGGCGCCATCATGACGGGTCTGTACCGGCGCGAACGCACGGGGGAGGGCGCCTACGTCGCCACGTCGCTCATGGCAACGGGGCTGTGGTCCAACGGCATGGCGCTGCAGGGAGTGATCGCCGGCAACGACCTGGGAAAGCACAAGCAGGAGAAGGGCTGGCACAGTCCCTTCACCGGTATCTATCGCAGCCGTGACGGCGGTTTCATTCAACTGGCTGCGATCAACCCGTCGCGCGAGTGGCCGAAGCTCTGTGCCGCGCTCGAGAGGCCGGAGTGGCTTTCCGACACGCGATTCAAGGACATGCGGTCCGCCATGCGCAACCGCATGGACCTGATTGCGCTGCTCGAAGCCGCCATGGGCGCCTACGACCTGGATGTGCTGTGCGCCCGCCTGGATGCGGCGGATGTCACCTATGGGCGGGTGCAGCCGATGGGTGACGTGATTCGCGATCCGCAGGCGCTGGCCAACGGCTACATCATTCCCACGGGTGATCCGGGCGAGGACTACCCGCTCACCATCAACAGTCCGATTTTCGTGGGCGGCGAAGCCAAACGACCGCCAAAGCGGGCGCCGGAGGTTGGCGCCGATTCGCAGGACGTGCTGCGGGAGTTTGGCTGGGACGAATCAGCCATCCAGGCGCTGCTGGCCAGTGGCGCGGTGATTGGTGGCGCATCCAACTGATCGCCGCCTCGACCAACGATAACCATACGGGGACAGAGAGATGATTTCCGATAATCCGGCCTGGGACGAATTTGTTACCGCGCACCGCTGGGCGGTGCTCACCACGCTGCGTGCGAGCGGCACGCCTTCGAGTTCCGTCATTGCCTATGCCCGCGATGGCGATGAACTGGTCATCAGCACGCCGGGTGATCGCTTCAAGGTCCGCTGCATCGAACGCAATCCGGCCGTGAACCTGTGCATCATCAGCAATGCCGAACCCTTCAATTTTGTCGCCGTCGAAGGGGTGGCGACGATACAGCGGGAGAACCTGGTGCCTCCCACGCAGGCGGTGTTCGACGCTATTGCCGGCACTGGCTACAAGACACCCGACGATCTGGCGGGCTGGATCGCGCGGGAGGGCCGCGTGATTCTGCGCATCCGGCCAGAGCGGGTGACCGCGGTCATCCGTTGACGAACGGCGGTCTCAGCCCAGGATACGCTCGCGCTGATAGATGCTGATGGCAAGGCGTGTCAGGAGGGCCGCCAGCAGGCCTGTGCTGCCAATCGAGAGTGCGACGTCCCGGATGGCTACCGCATCGTCCGTCATGAAGTCCGAGATCAGGAACGACTGCGACAGGCTGGGCAGCAACATCATCCAGGGCGTCGGCTCCAGGCTCATGAGTTGCGTGAACATGATGGGCAGCGTGGGCACGAGCACCAGGAACGAAAGGTAGGTCTGTGCCTCCTTGTAGGTTCGCGCCATGGACGCGACGACCGTCAGCAACGCGGCGGCCAGCCAGATCATGGGCAGCATCACCAGGAAGATCAGCAGACAGTTGCCGGCGGTGAAGCCGAGCGACAGGCCGATGCGTTCCAGCGGTACCAGCGGCAATCCGACATAGAACCCGGCAAGCAGCAGCAACAGGCTGGCGCCGGCAAACGTGCAGGTGGCGGCGATCTTCCCCAGTACCAGCGCGGCTCGGGAAATGGGTTGTGACAGCAATGGCTCCAGCGAGCCGTGCTCGCGCTCGCCGGCGGTGGTGTCGATGGCGAGGTAGAAGCCGCCCATGAAAGCAACCAGCAGAATGAAATAGGGCACCATGGACAGCACCATGAGTGCTTTTTCAGCGTTTGAGGCCACGTCCAGACGTTGCACGGAAATCGGCTGCACAAGGCCGGGATCGATGCCGCGAAGCTGCAGGCGCAGCAGGCCGATGATCCGGCTGTAGGCTTCGATCTGACCTTCCAGAATGCGCGCGCGGCGCGACGCGGAGCCGAGTTCGGAGGAGTCATAGACCAGGGTCAACGTAACGCGTTCGCCGCGTGACTGACGCGTTGCATAGTCGTCCGGTATCAGCAGGACGAGATCGTGGTTGCCGGAGGTGACCAGCGTTCTGGGATCGGCATCGTCCGCCAGCGTGATGGGCTCAGCGTTGGCATTGGCTGCCGCCAGGCGTTGCATGAGCGTGGGCGCGTTCCCGCCGCCCACGACGGCGAAGTGGATGGCATCATCGCGTTCGCCCAGGGTTTTCTGCAGCATGAAAGTCATCAGTCCGACGAACAGCAACGGTCCCATCAGCGCGAGGGAGAACGATGAAATGATCGTGCGTCGGTCGCGGAAGTTGTCCACGCACTCCTTCAGGTAGACGGTGAGAAACGGCTTCATTGCTCACCTTCCTCCAGACCTGCGATCTGCACGAAGGCCGTTTCCAGGTCCTGTGTGCCGGCGGCTTCGCGAAGCTGATCGACGGTCCCGGAGTAGCGCACCGTACCGCCTGCGATGATTACCACGTCATCACACAGATTGGCCACCTCCTGCATGATATGGCTGGAGAACAGCACGCAACAGCCAGCCTCACGCAGGCGCAGGATGATTTCCCGCAACGCCCGGGTGGCCATGACGTCCAGGCCGTTGGTCGGTTCGTCGAGAATCACGTGTGCGGGATTGTGGACCAGCGCGCGGGCCAGGGCGACCTTGACCCGCTGGCCCTGGGAGAAGCCTTTGGTCCTCCGGTCAGCGAACGGCACCATGTCCAGTTGTTCAAGCAGTGACTCGATGCGCCGTTCCAGCGCCTCTCCGTGCAGACCCTGCAGGCGGCCGTAGTAGCGGATGTTTTCCCGCGCCGTCAGACGTGGATAGATGCCCGAGTTGTGCGGCATCACGCCGATGTTGGCGCGTACCAGGTCCGGCTCGATGCGTACGTCGTGGCCATTCACGGTGGCAGCGCCCTCATCGGCGCTCAGAACACCGGCCAGAATGCGCAGAGTCGTCGATTTGCCGGCGCCGTTGGGGCCAAGCAGTGCGGTCACGCGTCGGTCCGCGGCGTCGAACGTCACGTCATTGATGGCGACCACAGTGCCGAAACGCTTGCCCAGGCCCTGTACGCGGATCATGGCGCAGGGCCCAGGTTGTCGAGAAACACGGGCATGGACGGCATGTTGTTCAGGCAGGTTCCATCGATTGCGCTGGCGTCGAGCGTATCCACGAACTCATTGACCAGCAGTGGCACGCAGCCGCGTGCCAGCACACCGTGCCCCATGCCCGCGGCGACCAAGTGTCTGCCGTGCGGGAAAAAGGGCAGCATCGCCTCGCCATAGGCCGGAGGCGTAATGGGATCTTCGGCGCCGGACAGCAGCAGGGCCGGCATCTCGAATATGCGCGGCACGTGCAGGTCCGCGTCCAGGACTCCAGCGGGCCACACGGAACAGATGGCGTGCAGCGTGTCCATCATTTCCGCACCCAGATAGCTGTCTTCCAGCAGTTGCCGCTCGGTGTCGTCGACTTCGAACGGCACGTCTTCCGTGCAGACCACCGCGTTGTGCATGCCGTTTGCAATGGACGCATCCACGCGCTCCAGGGTCAACATCGCCTGTGCGGCTATCGGTATGAGGTTGCCCTGCCGGGTGGCGTTGATCAGGTAAGGGACTATCGCGGCGGTTTCCGGCGCGTACAGGGAGAGACGCACCGCGGCGGCCAGGTGGGGGTAGGCCAAGCGGATACTCGTGGCTTCTCCGGTCACGGGATGTGGCAGGGGCGCGTCCCGCGGCGGCATCCCGCGCAGGGCAGTCAGTGTGCTGATGAAATCACCGTGTCTCGTGTCGCAGACGTCATCGCCGGCACAGGCGGCGCGCAGGCGTTCGAGCGCGGCCTGGCTGTTCAGGACCACGTTCGCGCCCAGTCGTGTACCGACTGGCACGATACCGTCGATGACAAGTGAGCGAACCTGTGCCGGGTAGCGGCGTGCGTAGTGCTGAGCAACGCGCGTACCGTAGGAGATGCCGTACACATTCCACTGCCTGTAGCCAAGTGTCTCGCGCAGCGCCTCCAGGTCGGTGACTGCAACGCTGGTGGTGAACTGGCGCGGGTCGTAGTCGAGCCCGCCAAGGCAGGCGCGGGTGCGCCGGATGATTTCTTCAGGGCCTGCCTCCATCTGCGCGGCGGCGTCATCGCGGCAGCGAAGCGGTGCGGAGCGCCCGGTGCCGCGCTGATCGATCACAATCACATCCCGCTCGTTGGCCAGCACCTGCACGGTATCCCACAGGTCAACGAGCAGGTCGATCGAGGCGGCGCCCGGACCGCCGTTGATCAGCGTGATGGCATCTTCGCGCGGCTGCCTTGATCCTGCCCGAACGCGGGCGACGGCCAGTTCCAGCGTGACGCCATCGGGTGCGGCAGGATCCACCGGCCGCACGAATGTGGCGCACTCGGCGTAGCGGACGCTGGCGGCGTCGGAGCCGGACAAGGCGCAGGGCGCAAAGTCGAGGCCTGTGCCCGCCCGCGTCGACGGCGCAACGAGCCACAGCAAGGCGCAGGCAAGGGCCAGGTGGCGTAACGGCCTGGTCCGCGAGCGGCATGCTGCGGCCAGAAGTGCAAAGCGGTTGCTCACTTGTCGATGGGATCCGTCAACTCAGCCGGCTTGTGCAGTAGCGTGTCAGATCGCGCATGGCAATGCTCGCATCGCTGTCCGGAAGTATCTGCAATGCATCAAGGGCGGCCTCGGATTCGGTGAACGCCGCATCCCGGGCATAGCGTATGGAACCGAGGGCTTCCAGGATCGTCAGCGTATCGGACAGCCCGGACGTATCACCCCGACGCAGGGCGTCGATGAGTCGCTCCCGCTGGACCGGCGAACCATGCGCCAGGGCGTGAATGAGCGGCAGGGTGAGTTTGCCTTCCGCCAGGTCATCCCCGGCGTTCTTGCCCATCGTCGCGGAGTCACTCGCATAGTCCATGCAATCGTCCACCAGCTGGTAGGCCATGCCGAAGTGCAGGCCGAACCGGCGCAGCGCCTCGATATGCCCCGGATTGGTGCTGGCGAGAAGTCCAGCCGTGTGCGTGGCGGCTTCGAACAGCAGCGCCGTCTTGGCGCGTATGGTTTCCCGGTACATCCCCTCATCCACGTCCAGGCGGCCGATATTGGCGAGCTGCTGGACTTCGCCCTGGGCGATGATGTTCGTGGCGCTGGACAGAACATCGAGAATCGGGAGGCGGCCGAGTTCCACCATCAGTTGAAAGGCGCGGCTGTACAGGAAGTCGCCCACCAGCACACTGGGCGCATTGCCCCAGAGCGCGTTGGCGGTGGCCCGCCCGCGGCGCAGGTTCGAGTGGTCCACCACATCGTCGTGCAGGAGTGTGGCGGTGTGCAGGAATTCGATCACGGCAGCCAGTTTGATGTGTTCCTCGCCCTGATAGTCGAGCGCGCGCGTGCCCAGCAGGACCAGCAGGGGACGCAGCCGCTTGCCGCCGCTTTCCACGATATAGGCGCCAATTTTCTCCACCAGCTCAACGTCGGAGGTCAGGCGGTTCGGAATCAGGGCGTTCACCGCGGTGAAATCGGCGCGTACCAGCGCGAACACCGCGTCCAGCGACGCCGGGGCGGCACCGGAGGTGGGATTGGCCGCGGCAGGTGCGGGTGAATGGGCGGTCATGATCGGCGGTCAACTCCTGGTTTCGGTCCACGGGTCCGTTGCCGGACCCGCGCAGCCGGCCGCGACTGCGGTAGTGCAATGGCGCTAATGATGCGTTGTATTTGGCGGGTTGTCCCCTTAGAATGCCCGCTTTTCGTACGCCCGCGCCTGTCTCATTGCGTCGATCTTCACTGCCATCCCGGATGCACCCGGATGCATCCCGGATGGGTCGGCAAGCTCGCGTGATGAGGACATGGGGCGGATTGTAATACACGTTTAACCTTGGCGTGACCGGACGGATGCTGCACGGAATGCCGTGCTGCAGCGCGATCATTCGCGATGATTGCCGGTCGGCCATTTGCGCAGCGCGGAGACTGTCAGTGACGTTTGCGGTAATTAAAAGCGGTGGCAAGCAGCATCGGGTACAGGAAGGGGACATCCTGAAACTGGAAAAGCTCGATGCCGAACCCGGTAGCGAAGTGGTATTCGATGAGGTCCTGATGGTCGCCAATGGTGACGAAATTGCGGTTGGCAGTCCTTATGTGGCTGGAGGCCAGGTCAAGGCCGAAGTGCTGGCACACGATCGGGCTGACAAGGTGACGATCATCAAGTTCCGTCGTCGCCAGGACTATCGAAAGAAACAGGGGCATCGCCAGTGGTTCACGGCCGTGCGCATCACGGGCATCAGCGGTTGACGGAGAGCAGGTAGCGTCATGGCACACAAAAAGGCAGGCGGCAGCACCCGCAACGGGCGCGATTCCGAGTCCAAACGGCTTGGTCTCAAGAAATTCGGTGGGCAGTTCGTGCGCGCCGGCAATATCATCGTCCGCCAGCGCGGCACGCAGTATCATCCCGGCGAAAACGTCGGCTGTGGCCGGGACTACACGCTGTTCGCGACTTCCGACGGTTTCGTCGAGTTCGCCGTGCGGGGACCGCACCGTCGTCGGGTGATCTCGGTGGCGGCGGCCACCGGGCAGTAACGCGCCCTGGCTCCGGATGAAAACCCCGCCACCGAGCGGGGTTTTTTACACGTATGCAATTCATCGACGAAGCCACGATACAGGTCCATGCCGGCAAGGGCGGTAACGGCGCCCTATCGTTTCGTCGCGAAAAATACATTCCCGAGGGTGGGCCCGATGGCGGTGATGGCGGCGCCGGCGGGGACGTCTGGCTGGTAGCCGACGCGCAACTCAACACCCTGGTGGATTTTCGTTTTCAGCCGCGCTATCGGGCTGGCAACGGGGAAGGCGGCGCGGGACGCAACAAGACCGGTGCCCGTGGCGCGGACTGCGAAGTACGAGTTCCCGTGGGCACCATGGTGGTGGACGAAAGCACGCTGGAGACACTTGGCGATCTCACCCGGCCTGGTGAACGGCTGCTCGTCGCCCAGGGGGGGCGCGCGGGCCTGGGCAATACCCGATTCAAATCCAGCACCAATCGCGCGCCCCGCAAGACGCTGCCCGGAGCGCCCGGTGAGCAGCGACAGCTTCGCCTGCAACTGAAGCTGCTGGCGGATGTCGGCCTTATCGGTCTGCCCAATGCGGGCAAGTCGACTCTGATCGGGCAGATCTCGGCGGCAAATCCCAAAGTGGCGGACTATCCTTTCACGACACTCGTACCCAATCTCGGTGTGGTACGGGCGGGCACGGATTCGAGTTTCGTCGTGGCGGACATTCCCGGGTTGATCGAAGGCGCGGCGAGTGGTGCCGGGCTCGGCGCACAGTTCCTCCGTCACATTGCCAGGACACGGGTGCTGTTGCATCTGGTGGACGTGCAGTCACCCGAGGGAACGCCGGTGCTCGACGCCATTGAACTGGTGGAAAACGAGATGGCCAGCTACGCGCCGGCATTGCTGGAGAAGACGATCTGGCTGGTGCTCACCAAGGTGGACCAACTCGAGAAGAAACAGCTTGCAGCCCTGGAGCGAAAAGTGCGTCGGGCGTACCCGAAGCGACCGTTGTTCGCGGTGTCTGCCCTGGCGGATATCGGGCTGGATGATCTGGTGAATGCGCTGATGCGGCTTATCGAGAACTTCAGACGTCAGTATCGGGAGGACGCTGAATTTCGCGAGGCTCAGGACGCGTACGAGGCGAGGCTCGCTGCCGAGGTGACGGAGGCGGCGTTGCAGGTTAGACCCGTACGTAATTTGTCAGGTGATCCTGGGCCATTGCTCGATGGTGAAGTGGATGACGAGGACTGGGGCGACAACGATGATGATGTTGAAGTGATCTATGTTCGCGAGTGATCTCGAAGGGGAAACAGCGCTGAGAGCTGGTCTGCGTGATGCAGGCAGGGTGGTCGTGAAGTTCGGTAGCGCCCTGTTGACCAGTCCTGGCACGGGCTTGGAACATGCGAGGATTCGGTCGCTAGTTGATGATATCCATGAGCTTTTGGACGCCGGTCACCAGGTTGTCGTGGTGTCTTCAGGGGCGGTGGCGGAAGGCTGTGTACGCCTGGGATTGGATCGGCGGCCGGATGCCGTGAGCGACCTGCAGGCCGCGGCGGCGGTAGGGCAGGTGGGCCTGATGGCGATCTACGAGCAGTTGTTCGTGGCGCGGGGCCGGCATGCGGCCATGGTGCTGCTGACCCACGACGACTTTGCCCATCGTGAGCGCTATCTCAACGCGCGGGCGACGCTCAACCGGCTTGTCTCTGCAGGGGTGGTGCCTGTCATCAACGAGAATGACACCGTGGCTACCGATGAAATCCGTTTCGGTGACAACGATACGCTGGCCGGCCTGGTGAGCAACGTGGTGGAAGCCGATGTGCTGGTGCTGCTCACCGATGCGGACGGCCTGTACACGGCGGATCCCCGCCAGCAGCAGGACGCGCCCATGGTCAACTTTGCTGCCGCCAACGACCGGCAGCTGGATGCGATGGCAGGTCCGGGCGGCGCCTTCGGACGCGGCGGCATGGTGACCAAGCTGGCCGCGGCGCGGCTGGCCGCGGACGGCGGCGCGCATACCCTGATTGCCCCCGGGCGGCTGGAGCGCGTGATTTCGCGTCTCCTGGCAGGTGAGCGCATCGGCACCCTGCTGGCGGCGACAGTAGCGCCCCGCGATGCGCGCAAGCGCTGGATTGCGGGGTTGCGCAAATCCAAGGGATGCCTGGTGCTTGACGCGGGCGCCGTGAGCGCACTGCAACAGGGTGGGCGCAGTCTGTTGTGTGTAGGTGTCAGGCGGGTCGTCGGTCAGTTTCAGCGTGGCGATGTGGTGCGCTTCGAGGATGAGAACGGGCAGGCCGTCGGCCAGGGTCTGGTCAACTACACCAGTGCTGAAGCGGATCGTCTGATCGGGGTGCCGACAGCAGGTATCGCGTCAGTACTGGGTTACGTGAATGAGCCGGAGCTGGTCCACAGGGACAATCTGGTGGTGTATCGCTGAGCCGTAGCGGCGACGATGGAAGGCATCAGCCGGCCTCAGCAGGTCCGGCGGCGATCGGATCGCTTGTGCGGGCAGTTCGCGGACGCCTTGGCGGCGTCCACGACACCAGGCAGCTCAGGCTGCGGCCAGCGCCTTGATATGCGCGTTCAGGCGCGTCTTGTGGCGAGCCGCCTTGTTCTTGTGCAGGATGCCCTTCGACACCATGTTGTCCAGGATGGGCACTGCGCGGGTATAGGCAGCGCGTGCGGCGTCCACATCCCGGGCTTCGATGGCGGCGATGACACGCTTCACGGCCGTGCGGGTCATGGAGCGTTGACTGGCGTTCTGGCGACGCTGTTTTTCGGCCTGGCGGACACGTTTGCGGGCTTGTGCGGAATTGGCCAAGGGGAACTCCAGAGTGGGGGGTAAAAACAGGCGCGACAATATGCCGAGCGAGGTTGTTGATGTCAACTGAGCCCAGGGAAGCGCCTGTTTCGGGCCAGAATGTGGCGCGGCAGGGCGGCGTGGTCGCGGCGATGACGCTGATCTCCCGGGTGGCTGGTGTGGCGCGCGATATTGCGCTGGCCGGAGTGCTTGGGGCCTCCGGATTGGCGGATGCGTTCCTGGTCGCATTTCGCATTCCCAATTTCTTTCGGCGCCTGTTTGCCGAAGGCGCCTTCAATCAGGCTTTCGTGCCGGTACTGATGCGCTACCGCGAGCAGGGGGCGCTGGAACTCACCCGCTTCGTCGGCGTGATGGGCGGCAACCTGGCGGTTGTGCTCGGCATCGTCGTGGTGCTGGGCGTGCTGTTCGCACCTGCCGTGACGATGGTGTTCGCGCCCGGTTTTGTTGGTACCGGCCGCTTTGAACTTACGGCTTCGCTGCTGCGCATCACCTTTCCCTACCTTGGCTTCATCTCGCTGGCATCGTTCGCCGGTGCCTTACTCAATGCACACCATCGCTATGCGGCCGCGGCCTTCACGCCGGTGCTGCTGAATCTCTGCCTCCTGCTGGCGGTTGCCGTCAGTCTGCTCACCGGTGGATCGGCGGTGGTGACCCTTGCCTGGGGCGTGCTGGTCGCCGGTCTGGTGCAGTTGCTGTTTCTGCTCGCCCCGCTGCGGGGGATTGGCATGCTGGTACCGCCGGCGCCGAACCTTGCCCATCCCGGAGCGCGCCAGGTTGGCCGGCTGCTGATACCGGCAGTGCTGGCGGCATCGGTCAGCCAGATCAATGCGCTCATCGACAGCGTTCTGGCGTCGACGCTGATGGTTGGCAGCGTGTCCTGGCTGTACTACGCGGACAGACTGCTCGAACTGCCCATCGGCATGGTGGCGGTGGCGTTGGCCACGGTGTTGCTTCCCAACCTCTCGCGACTGGACGCGCGCGGTGAAACACAGAAGTTCCAGCAGACGCTGGACTGGGGGCTGGGCCTGGCGCTGGCACTGGCCATTCCCGCGGCGGTAGCTCTCGGCATGTTGGCGGAGCCGCTGATTGCGACGATTTTCCAGCGCGGCAGGATGCAGATACTGGACGTGCGGATGACGGCGGCGGCGCTGCAACTGTTTGCCGTCGGACTGACGCCCATGGTGCTGGTGAAAGTGCTGGCGCCCGCCTATTTCGCCAGGGAAGACACGCGCACGCCGTTTCGTATTGGCGTCGCTTCCGTCGCCACCAATATCGTCATCAGCCTCCTCGTCTTCCGCTGGTTCGGTCACGTCGGCCTGGCGCTGGCGATGTCCGCCGCCGCCTGTGTGAACGCCGGTCTGCTGTTGCGCGGGCTGGTGCGGTCGGGTGCCTATGTGCCTGGCTCGACGCTGGTGAGAATGCTCGGCAGGGTAGTGCCGGCAACGCTCGCCATGGCGGTCGTTCTGTGGGTGGTTACGCCGGCTGCGGAGGCGTGGCTGACGGCAGGCGGGCTGTGGCGGGCGGGCTGGTTGCTGATCGTGGTTGTCGCTGGTGGCGGCGCCTATTCCCTTTGCCTGTGGTTGCTCGGGTTGCGGCCCGCGGATTTTTTGCATCGTCTCTGATCGTGCCGGCTGACGCTTGCTGCCGTGGCAAGTCCGTTCAACCGGCGCGGCCGATGTCTCCGCACGTTTTTCAGGGTCCAGGCCGGAATCCGCGCGTATAATCCGCCGCCATGGAAGTCATTCGCGGTTATCGCAACATCAAGCCCCACCATCGGGGCAGTGTCGTCACGATTGGTAACTTCGATGGCGTGCACCACGGCCATCGGCTGCTGATTGCCCACCTCGTCGCCAAGGGGCGGGAACTCGGGGCGCCGACCATGCTGATCACCTTTGAGCCACTGCCCAGGGAGTATCTGCAGGGGCAACAGGTTCCCGCGCGTCTGACCCGGTTCCGGGAAAAGGCGCGGCTGCTTGAAGAGATCGGGATCGATTTCCTGCTCTGCTTTCCCTTTAACCAGCGCACCCGCCAGCAACCCGCGGAATGGGTTTGCGAAGGCTTCCTGCATGACCTGCTCGCCGTGCGTTATGTTGTAGTGGGCGACGATTTCCGGTTCGGCGAAGGCCGGCGCGGCAACTACGACATGCTTAAAGCAGCGGGCGACCGGCTGGGTTATGACGTCAGTCATATCGGTACGCTCACCTTTGACCATGAGCGTGTGAGCAGCACACGTATTCGCGAGGCACTTGCGCAAGGCGATCTCGTGCATGCCGAAAAGCTCCTGGGGAGACCCTACGCGATTACCGGCCGCGTCGTGTACGGCCGGCAGCTCGGGCGGCAGCTCGGCGTGCCAACCGCCAACATTCGTCTGCAGCGCTACCGCGCTGCGCTGGTCGGCGTGTTTGCCGTTACTGTGGAAGGCCTGTCCAGACCCTTGCAGGGTATCGCCAATATAGGCGTTCGCCCGACCGTGGATGGCAAGGAGCCGATGCTGGAAGTGCACCTGTTCGATTTCGAGGGGGATGTCTACGGACAACTGCTGAAGGTGACGTTTCGTCACAAGATTCGAGACGAACGGGCGTTTGAGTCCATTGCCGCGCTGGAACGGCAGATCAAACAGGACATTCTGGACGCGCGGGACTGGTTTGCCCGACAGTCCGGCGCACCACGTTCGTGAATGGTGTGATGAGTACATGACGTTCCGGAGCCTTGTTATCGCCAGCGTTGTGCTGATTCTCGACCGCATGACAAAACTCTGGATCGTTGCCGAGCTCGACCTGGGTGAACGGATTCCCGTTCTGCCGGTATTCGACATCGTGCGCTGGCACAATGAAGGCGCGGCGTTTTCGGTGCTTGCCACGGCGGGTGGCTGGCAGCGCTGGATGTTTGTTGCACTGGCGGTATTCTTCCTCGGTTTCATCGTCTGGGAACTGCGTCGGTTGCCGCGTGGCAACGTGCTGATGCTGTGGGTGTATGGATTGCTCATGGGTGGCGCCGTTGGCAACCTTGTCGACCGGGTCTGGCAGGGCTACGTGGTGGACTTTCTTCTCGTTTACTGGCACGACGCCTACTTCCCCGCTTTCAACGTTGCTGACAGCGCATTGACCGTGGGGGCGGTGTTGTGGGGGTGGGCGATGTATCGGGAGTCTCGGGAGCAGAAACGCGCTGCGCTGCAGTCCGGGGGGGGCAGTGGCCGCTGATATCATCACACGGGTGCCTTTTCAGGGGGCGACGGTTGCGCCCGGCCGGCGTGTGACGCTGCATTTTTCCCTTCTGCTGGAAGATGGTCGCGAGGTTGATTCCACGCGGCGCGGCAAGCCGGTTTCCTGCGTTATTGGGGACGGCAGCCTGCCACCCGGTTTCGAGGCGGTGATACTGGGCTTGTCGGCGGGCGACGATGGCCAGTATCCGGTGGCCGCGGAGGCGGCGTTCGGCGAGCGTAACGAGGCAAACCTGCGCTGGTATGCGCGTGCCCAGTTCGGTGACATGGCCCTGGAAGAAGGCCTGGTGGTCTCCTTTGCGGAACCGGGCGGCGAAGTACCTGGCGTCGTGGCGGTGCTGGAGGACGAGCGGGTGCAGGTGGACTTCAATCACCCGCTCGCGGGGCGCAATCTCGTTTTCGACGTTTCCATCATTTCGGTGTCCGACCACTCGTCGGCGGCCGACCACCGTCCGGCGGAATCCACTTCCTGAGGCTGCGTCGGCGGGAATAGTCTGCCGGTATATCACCTACCCAATCCGGTGCAGCCATGGCGGTGTCTCATCCGTCTGCCGGTTTCACACTTATCGAATTGCTTGTCGCGCTGGCGATACTGGCCATCGTTGCCGCAGTTGCCATGCCCATCTATTCCACGTACTCGGACCGTTCCTACCGCAGCGAAGCGCAGGCGGACCTGCTGCTGTGCGCGCAGGGGATGGAGCGTTGGGCGGGTACCAATTTCGACTATCTCGGGGCCGCGGACACCAATGGTGACGGGGTGGGTGATGCCAATGCCGGCAACCCGGCGGCCCAGGTGTGCGATCCCCGCTCGGTGGATGCGGGGCGCTACACGCTCACGGTAGCCGCGACGGCCACGACCTTCACGTTACGGGCGACCCCCATAGCCCAGATGGCTGGTGATGGCTTCATGACCATCGACCAGGCGGGTGCGCGGGCCTGGGACAAGAACAACAACGGCTCGATCGGTGCTGGGGAGGACGATTGGTCGGAGTAGTTTCTTTTTTTACTCCGCCCGCGACGACGTCGCTGGCTGCGCGTTCGCCCGTCCCTGGGCTCACTTGCGACCGTGCCGCTTACGCTTGCGCTCCAGCGTCCCGCTTCGCCGTCCGTGGCGAGAAACGTCGCGTGATCGCGGGTGTTGGTTGCCGCCCAGGGGGAGAAGTGAGGCGTGTCGGGGGTGGATCGACTGGCTTGTCCGCGTTGCGCCGCCAGGTGGGCTTTACGGTGGTTGAGCTGATGGTGTCGCTGGCGATTGCGGCGGTGCTGATTACGATCGGGATGCCGGCGTTCAATTCGTTTGTGGCGCAGCAGCGGTTGACGACGACAACGAACGACCTGATTGGAGCGGTGGCGTATGCGCGCAGCGAAGCGGCGAAGCTGGGCGGTGTGGTGAGCGTGCAGGCGCTGGGTAATGACGATGGGAACGAGTGGGGAGAGGGTTACTGCGTGATTGCAGGCAATCCGGGGAGTTGCGCGGGCACGCCGCTGCGGCGGATCGAGGTTCCGGTTGGCGTGACACTGGATGGTACGGGCGGACTGGATGGTGAGTTTGCGCTGAGTTTCAACGCTCGGGGTCTTCTGGTTGGTGGCGTGACGGGATCGGTGCAGGTGTGCAGCACGGACACGGACGTGACGAACGGTCGGGCGGTGAGCGTGAGCGCGATAGGCCGCACCTCCGCGGGAGACCTGACGTGTTTTTAGTTTTTACTCCGCCAGCGACTGCGCCGCTGGCTGCGCGTTCGCCCGTCCCTGGGCTCACTTGCGACCGGGACGCTTGCGCTGACGCTTCAGTGTCCCGCTGTGCCATCCCTGGCACGACGGGTGGAGTCGTTACTGTCGCTGGTGGCAACGAACCTTCAGTCTCGATCGACGTCAGCGACGGTGACCTTGCCGCTCCCAGTGGTGGTGTGGGGGCGACGTTTCTCGCCAGGGATGGCGAAGCGGCACATTGGAGCGCCAGCGAAATGCGCCGGAGGCAAGCGTGCCCAGGGATGGTCACGCGCGCAGCCGTTGGCGTCAGCCGACGGCGGAACCTGGACCACAGCGACGGCGCGCCCGCAGTTGCCAGTAGTGTTGAAGGTACGACGTTTCTCGCCAGGGATGGCGAAGCGGCGCATTGGAGCGTTAGCGAAATGCGCCGGAGGCAAGCGTGCCCAGGGATGGGCACGCGCGCAGCCGTTGGCGTCAGCCGACGGCGGAGTAATAAAAAACAGCAAGGCTTCTCCATGATCGAACTGCTCGTGGCAGTGCTGGTCATGGGCATCGGCGTGCTGGGTATCTCGGCGCTGCAGATGGTGAGTCTGCAGAACAACCGGGGGGCGCTGTCGCGGGCGGAAGCGGTGCAACTGGCCTACGACATGATGGATCGGATTCGGGCGAACCCGGCGGGGACGCCGCCGGGGTCGACCTATGGCGGAGTGGATCTGGGTGACGGGCCGCCGAATGCGGCGAACTGCAACAACCAGGTGTGCAGCCAGGGGCAGATGGTGGCGTTCGACCAGGCGGTGTGGAAGTGCAGTCTGGGCAACTACCACGACGACGGGGTATGTCAGGGACTGCGTGGCGCCGGGGTGCTGGCGCCGGAGGACGAGCAGCCGGGCCTGACGAACGGCGACGGCAGCATCGTGGTGGATGCCAATGGCGTGATCACGGTGACGGTGCAGTGGTCGGAGAGCGGCAACCAGGTGCGCTCGGTGACGATCAACAGTCAGGGCTGACCGATGACCAGCAATCACATCGCAACGACGAACCGCCTCGATCGCCTTCCCGCAGTCACCAATAACAGTGATGGTGCGATGTTTCTCGCCAGGGATGGCGAAGCGGGATGCTGGAGCGTGAGCGCAAGCGTCCCGGCCGCAAGTGAGCCCAGGGATGGGCGAATGCGCAGCCAGCGACACAGTCGCTGGCGAAGTACTAATAGCCACCGGCGGCGCCTGAACGGACAACAAGGTTTTTCGCTGATCGAGTTGTTGCTGGCCCTCGCCCTTGGCCTGGTGGTTACGGCCGGCATCGTGCAGCTGTTCGTGGGCAACAACCAGACGTACACGGTACTGCAGGGTCAGTCGCGGCTGCAGGAAGGGGCGAGGTATGCGCTCGACTTCATTGCCGAGAGTGCCCGGGCCGCGGGTTATTTCGGGTGCGACCCGGACCTGGACAAGCGCTACACGACGTTGAACGCGACGCTGGAGAACACGTTCCAGATGAACATCCTGCAGCCGGTGGTGGCGTTCGACTACGTTGGCAGCGGCGGCGCGAGCATGACGGACTGGTTGCCGAGCGCGGCGGTGCTGCCGCGGGTGGGTGCGGCGACGACCACTCCGAACCCGGCGAACGGTATTGCGGTGAGCGGCATTGAACCGGAGACGGACATCCTGGTGCTGCGGCGGATCGAGCCGGGTGGGGCACGCATTGCCGACGTGGTGCAGCCGACGGACAACCCGGTGCGGGTCGAGGACAACGGCACGGTGACGTTTGCCGCGGACGATTACGCGGTGATCAGCGATTGCACGCAGGCGTCGGTGTTCCGGGTGACGGGGGTGAACGACGTGGGCGCGGAGATCGATCTGCGTCGGGACGAGAACACCGGCGCGGGTTCGGCGATCTTCCAGAACCGATCGGGGGCGAGCCTGTCGGAGGAGAACCTGGCGTACGGGACGACGGTGAACGCGCAAGGCGCCACGGTGTCGCGCCTGGAGACGGACATCTACTACATCGCGGAAGGCGCGGGCACGAACAACCGCGGGCAGAGGCCGCTGTCGTTGTGGCGCAAGTCGGGTTCGCAGGCGCCGGTGGAACTGGTGGAAGGCATCGAGGACCTGCAGGTGTGGCTTGGGATCGACACGACGCCGACGGACAGCGTGAATGCGCCGACGCGGTACACGAACTTTGCCGGGGTGGTTGGCGATGACGTGGTGCGCACGCTGCGTGTGCAGATCACGGCGAGCACGGTGGACGTTGTGGAGGCGGGGTCGAACGCGCCGGTGACGCGCACGTTCAGTCAGACGATCTCGCTCAGGAATCGGGGATAGCGATGCGCAGGCGGACGAATCCGGTACCGGGAAGCATGGGGCGCCAGCGGGGAATAGCGCTGTTCATCAGTCTGATCCTGCTGCTGGTGCTGACGATAGCGGGGGTATCAGCGGTGCAGACGACAACGCTGGAGGAGCGCATGGCGCGGAACTCGCACGACACGCTGCTGGCGTTCCAGTCGGCGGAGGCGGCGCTGCGCCAGGCGGAAGACTGGATGCGTGACAACGTGACGAGCGTGGCGCCGTTTGATGACACGGGCGCGAACGGGCTGTGGACGGCGGCGGAGTACGGTGACGACGAGCGCTGGGATGACGCGGCGGTGTGGAACGGCACGGGCAGCGTGGCGGTGCCGGTGGACATCCCCGACGTGGCGAGCCAGCCACGCTACATCATCGAATGGGTGGCGACGGTGGAGCGGACGAACAACCCGGTGCAGCTGCAGAGTTCGTACACGAGCGTGCTGGACCGGATCGAGGTGTTTCGCATCACGGCGCGGGGTGTGGGCGGCAGCGCCAACGCCCAGGTGCTGCTGCAGAGCACCTACGGAATGATTTTTTAGCAGCTTGCCACGTTGCGACTGCCAGCGCTGTCGCGCATGGAACTTCGTTCCATGAGAGGCGGCTGAAGAAGTCCCTCCTGGACTTTTTCTGCTGTCTTCAGCTTCGCCGCCTCTAGTCAAGTGCAGCGTTTTCCGCTGGGCTTGCCGGCCCACGCTGTCCAGAGAGTAGGCGGGCGGGGCGGTTGCTCGGTGACACTGAGATCGGATTGATTACACAACGTGGGCGGATTCGCCAGGCGACCTGAATGACAACGGGAGACGGCGTTTTGAAAAGCACGGGCAGGGATGACGAGAGGTGGGTCATGCTTGAAACGGTTTGCAGACTCTGTGTGGCATCCCTGCTGTTACTGCAGACGTTGCCCGCACTGGCCGCCTTGCCGGTCGCGAATCCAACCAGCCTGACGCTGAGCGGTGCGGAGTGGGTTGAAGATCGCCCGCCAGTGACATTTGATCTGAAGACGGTATTCACGGATGCCGATCCCGGCGACGTACTCGTTTTTCAGCGTGCGTCTACCAGCGGCGAAGAAGTTTTTGACGACTTGCTCGATGCCGGTACGGGTGTCGTGACGTTTACCGCCAGACCGGATGCTTTCGGAACGCAGTCTTTCGTGTTCCGCGCGGATGACCAGACGGGTGGCTCCGCAACATTTACCCTGACGATTGTCGTTACCGGCGAGAACGACACGCCGCAGGCCAATGCAGATTCCGCGACGATGGCCGAGGTGGATCCTGGCAGCACGGGTTCCGTCGTGATCGACGTCCTGGCCAATGATGCGCCGGGTGATCCGGAAACCCGAATTCTCAGCTATGGGCGCAACTGGCCCAGCGACGCCGACCCGCAGTTTCCCAATGTCTCGGAGAGTACGCCGACTACACAGGTCGACAACACCGGTAACATGTTCACCGTTCCGAACGGCTCTATTGCACTGCTTGGTGATGGCAGGCTCGAGTATTTCCCCAAGGAAAATTTTTCGGGTACGGACTTCTTTACCTACACCATTGAAGACGCCGATGGTCAGACTTCGTCGGCAACCGTGACAGTAGAGGTTGTTGGCGATGATGATCCGCCACGTACGTTTGGTGTCTACGAATACACCGTCAACCAGGGAAGCTTTCTCGATATCAGTCCGGGCGGCGGACTACTTTCCCGCACCGTCGACGATGATGGCGACACCGTTCAGGTTTTTGTCCTGACACCACCCGCTGTAGGTGCGCTGACCGTCAACAACGACACCGGGGCATTCACCTATACGCCGCCGGCCAGCTACGGGAGCGTCGGCGACCCGCCGGTGACGTTTATCGTGCAGTACCGCGAGTTGCCCTCCGGCAATGAAATCCCGAGCGCGCAGGCAACCGTAACCATCAATTTTGATCCCATCGATCCACCGTCCAGCGGTGGTGGCGGCGATGAGGTATCCCAACTGTTCAATCTTGCCGACGTGCCGCTGGAAGACGCCATCAGCACTGAGGCGAACGTGATGGTCATCATGGATGACTCGGGTTCCATGGACTGGACTATCGTGGTGCCTGGGACGGACAGTGCCTTCCAGATCACGAACGCCGGGGTCAAGCAGAGCAACATGGCAACGCGTACGACGAACTACTACCGGTTGCAGAATTTTGCTACTGATGCGAGTACCAGCAACCTGCTTCCGACCGAGGAGGCGCTGGCGGCGGATGCCCGTTTCAATGGCAACAACTACGGTGTCTGGCGCGGGTGGAACAGTCAGTACAACAAGATCTACTACAACCCGCTGATCTACTACCAGCCGTGGGTCGGGCTCAATCGCAACGGCCAGGAGTTTCCGAATTCAAACCCGGCAGCAGCGGTGCTTGATCCCTTTGATGCCACGCCAAGGGTCATCAACCTGACCGCGGAAAATCTCAGTTATACCTCGGCCAATGTGCCCACCACCCGCAATGATTCCAATGGTTACGAAACCGTGACGAATACCGGGGTGCACCTTGCCCATTACTACACGACAACGGCACCCGCTGGAGTGGAGCCGGCCTGGAATGAGCGCGGACAGCGCGTGGACATCCGCTCGAACTACACGCTGCGCGACGGGACCGTACTGACGTGGTACCCGGGTGGACCGAATCGTGTGGATTGTGCCGCGGACGATAGTGACCCGCTGACCTGTACCTATGCACAGGAGATTCAGAACTTCGCAAACTGGTTCACCTACTATCGGTCGCGGGAATACACGGCGAAAGCCTCGCTGGGGCGCGCCATCGCCGGCGCTTCGAATCTGCGTATGGCGTACGGGGTACTCAATCAGACCAACTACCGACAGTACTTCGACAGCCTCAATGCCTCTTATCGTGTGGGGCAGAAGCGTGACCTTCTGGACCGGGTGTACGGCCTCACGTCCAACGGTGGCACGCCACTACGGGCTGCACTGAATCGCGCCGGACTCACCTTCCAGTGCAGGAGCGGCAATGTTTTCGGTACTCCCAACAGCACGCCGGGAAGTGCCACCTGTCCCGTTTCCGCCGCGCCTGAAGGGGAGTGCCAGTCCAACTACACACTGCTGTTTTCAGACGGTGAGTGGAATGGCGCGTTTCCCAACAACCTGCATGCGGACGGTGAACGCAACCCCGATACCAGCCCGTCCCAGTTCGATGGCGGCATGTTTGCCGACAACTGGGCCTCCACGCTTGCGGACGTGGCCATGTTCTATTACGAGACCGATCTGCATCCGACACTGATCGATCGCGTTGCCACCACGCCGAGGGACCAGCAGGGTGCGCCGGTCTCGGCCTTCGGCAACGGTGGGGAAACCATGCACCAGCACATGAAGACGTTCACCGTCGGCTTCGGTCTGGTGGGTGATGTGCAGATGGAAAATCTGCCCACGGACTATCGTCAGCCATTTGCCTGGCCGAATCCGACAACCGGTACGCTGGCAAAGGTCGACGACATGCTGCATGCGGCGGTGAATGGTCGTGGCCAGTTCGTGTCCGCGTCGGATCCGGTTCTGCTGACCCAGGTGTTCCAGAACGCCTTCGCGGAGTTCTCCAACAGCTCCATCTCCGTGTCCGCGGTGGCTTTCAACTCGACGGCACTGCGGGAGGAGACCGTGGAGTATCGTGGCTTCTTCAATCCGCGCTTTCACACGGGTGATCTGATGGCGATGCGCGTGGATCGATCGACGGGCCAGGTGGACGCCGCCAATCCGATCTGGCGTGCAGCGCCTCAATTGGATGCACTTGCGCCGTCCTCCCGCAAGATCGCGACCTTTGACGATGTTACGGGGCTCGGCAAGCGCTTTCTGTTTGCCAATCTGAATGCGGATCAGAAAATTGTGCTGAGCGGAGCGGAAACGAACTGGCTGCGGGGGATACGCTCCCAGGAAGAACCGCTCGGCCCCTTCCGACAACGCCCGGCAACCGAGGGGCTGTTGGGCGATATCGTGCACTCAGCACCGGTATTTGTCGGTGCACCACGCGGCTTTCGGCGCGACCAGTCACCGTTCCCCACGGCAGCCGGTACGCGGTATTCGGCGTTTGCAACGGCGAATGCAGGCCGCAGGCGGGTGGTTTACGTGGGGGCCAATGACGGCATGTTGCACGGCTTCGATGCAGGTGCCGGAGCGTCGAACGGAACGGGCGAAGAACTCTTTGCCTACGTTCCCAACAAACTCATCGACGGCACCGAATTTGACGCCCACAGGCTGGATCAGCTCACCACGCTGACCTATTCGCACAGGTTCTTTGTTGACGTCACACCCTCGGTTGAGGATGTGTTCATGAAGCCATCGGCAGCTGCTACCCAGAAGGCCTGGACGACGTTGCTGGTTGGCGGTCTGGGTGGTGGTGGAAAGGGCTATTTCGCTGTTAACGCGACGAATCCGGGAGCGTACACGACCGCCTCCGTCGGTAACACCGTACTGTGGGAGTTCACCGACCAGGATGATACCTATCCCACGGATGCCAGCGGACAGCCGCTGGTGGATGGCAGTGGCAATCCCATTCTGTTCCAGGGGCGTCCCATTCGTGATCTGGGTTATACGCTTGCCCAGCCGCAGATTGTCATGACCAACCTGAACGATGCCGATGGTCAGAAGCAGTGGGCCGCGGTCTTCGGCAACGGTTACAACGCGACCTCCGGCTTTGCCAAACTTTTCCTGCTGTTTGTAGACAAGGGGATGGACGGTTGGTCCGCCAATGACTTCATCAAACTGGATACAGGCGTCGGATCGCAGGCCAGCGGTCCGATGGCCGGCATGCCGAACGGCATGGCGACCGTGGCGGTGGTGGATGATGACGGCAACGGTACGGCGGACCTGGTCTATGGAGGGGATCTATTTGGCAACCTCTACCGGTTCGATATCCGCAGTACCAACAAAGCGGACTGGAAGGTGACCCGTCTGTTCCAGGCGACACTGGATGGGACTCTGGCGACGCAGCAGCCGATCACCACACAACCCCTTGTGATCCGGCAACCGGAGGAAGGCTATCTTGTCGTCTTCGGTACAGGCAGCTGGCTGACCCATGCGGATGGTACGGATACGCACGTCCAGTCGCTCTACGGTATCTGGGACCGGCTGGAGGTCAACCCGGCGACCAGTGCGCCGGACAGCAAGGCGCAGCGCCTGGTAGAGCAGATCATTACAAATAGCGTTGATGAGTCGAATTCGGACTTGCCTCGCCAGCGGCTGGTGAGCGCCAACACGGTTGAGTACGTGCCGGATGCGCCCGGTGCTCCTGGAATCTATGGCTGGTACATCGATCTCGATCCCGTTCGACCGACCACCACCCGCCAGGGAACCGTGAATACCGATACCTCGGGCAACGCACCGCCTGCCGTCCAGTATCCCGGTGAGCGGGCTATTCGTCGTTTCGTCCTGCGCGGGGATGCGATACTTGTCACGACGGTTGTACCGCGTGATGCGAATAGTTGTACTCAGGCGCCCCCGGGTTCCACGTTTCCGATCGACCCGCTTACTGGCGGGAACCCGAAGAAACCGATCTTCGATCTGAACAACGACGGCGTCATCGACGACCAGGACCTGGTGGAGGTCAATGGAACGCACTATGCGGCTGGCATCGTGTTCAGTCCCGATCAGATCAATGGCACGCTGGTCGATCCGTCGATGCTGGTTGGTACCGGCGACTATGACTATCTTTTTATCAGTGGTGGCGACGAACAGGTAACGCTGCGCATTGCGCCCCCAGCGGATCAGAAGACCGGGCGCTTGTCATGGCGACAGGTGACCACTGAGTGAGCTTACTGGTCGGTCGGCCACCCCAGGGTGTGGTCGCCGGGTTGGCGGCAGATGAATGGAACAGAGGCAGGATTCATGCACAAACTCGTCGTATTGCTGTTCACGCTGGTTGTCGGTGCGCCCCTGTGGGCGGAAGAGCCCGAAAACGTTGACGCCGTGGAGGCAGACGCGGGTTTCATTCGGGCATTGGATTTCGAGAACAACACGATGGTCGTCGGGGGCTGGCAGTACGCGGTACCGCTGGACACCCCCGTCACGATACGGGGCGGCAACAGCGCCTTTACATTGCTGACTGTTGGCATGAAAGCGGAAGTCACCTTCCGGTTCACGGAATCCGGTCGAGTGGCGCTTGCGGTTGATCAACTGCCCGACAACAAGATCATCGAAGAGTTCTGAATCACCGCATGGTCTTGTGCGAGGTGTCCGGACCGCCACGCCCGCGCTGCCGGTAAATTGACGCGAATGACCTCTTATCTCAACTGCGGGAGTCGCCGGCCATTGCCGCCCATGACGCCGTGTGTCCGCTAGTCGTATTGTTGGTACCGTCTGGCGGCATGGACTCGTAATCTCTTCGACGACTGCTAGTCTTTCGCGGCAAGGCAGAAGTCGGTGCAGTCATGGCCGTGTTCGTCCGCTCAATCGAAGGTATACCGATCCAGCTTTCAAGCTGGTCGACATCGCACGCGATCCCGCAACGCAGCCACTTTACTGCAGGTTTCCTGACCAATTCACGCGCCACCGCGAAGCGATGGTGACTTCGATCATTCATGGGGTGTTACGACACCCTGCATAGGAGTTCTCCGAAGCCAACGGACTGGAAAATATGAACTTTACTGGTTGAAAGCTGCAGTAAATGCGGTTTCCTGGAGTAGCGCATGAAGTATCAACCACGGTTTCCCCGCCAGTCTCGGATGGGCGGAAATGGCCTGCGCACATTATGTGTACTCCCCTGGCTGCTGGCAGCGATTCCCGGTATCGCTGCCCCGCCGGTTGCCTCACCCGGAGCGCTTACCCTGAGCGGTTCCGAGTGGGTGGAAGATCGACCGGATACCAGCTTTGATCTGTCTACGGTGTTCTCCGATCCCGATGTCGGCGATACGCTGACCTATTCACGACTGTCGTCGAGCGGCGATACGCTATTCGGTGATTCCGTGAATACAACCACCGGCTGGCTGGATCTGATCACCGTCCCCGATGCGTCCGGAACGCAGACACTCACGTTTCAGGCCATGGACACGACTGGAGAGACAGCCAGCTTCGAATTGACGATTGTGGTCACTGGCGTGAATGACGTACCGGAGGCTGCGGACGACAGCGTGACGATGAACGAGGTGGACGTCGGCGGTACCGGCTCGGCGATCATCGATGTGCTCGCGAACGACGTATTGGGTGATCCGGAAACCGTGATAGTCGACTATGGCCGCAACTGGCCGAGCGACGTTGACCCGCAGTATACGAACGTCTCCGAAAGCGAGCCGACCACACAGGTCGATCTGACCGGCAATCCGTTCACCCTGCCCAACGGCACGATTGCGCTGCTGCCGGATGGCCGGCTCGAGTATTCGCCCAAGGAGAACTATTCCGGCACTGACTATTTCACGTACACGATTCGGGACGCCGATGGGCAGGAGTCGTCGGCGACCGTCACCGTGAATGTGGTGGGTGACAATGACGTGCCTCGCACCTACGCGGCGTACGAATATACGGTGAAACAGGGTGAGGTGCTGACCGCGTCGGCGGGTGGCGGCCTGTTGTCGCACACCATTGACGATGATGGTGATGCGCTGCAGGTGTTCGTTGTGACACCACCAGCGATCGGCTCTCTGACGCTCGACAACGATTCCGGCGCCTTCACCTACACGCCACCAGCAGCCTATGGCGGTGTGGGCGATCCGCCGGTCACCTTTGTAGTGCAGTATCGCGAGCTGCCGTCCGGCAACGAAAGCCCCAGTGCACAGACCACGGTTACCATCTATTTCGACCCGGATGATCCGGCGATCGATGTCGTTGACGGCAATCAGATCACCCAACTTTTCAATCTCGCCGATGTACCACTCGAAGACGCCATCAGCGCGGAGTCCAACGTACTTGTGATGATGGACGACTCCGGGTCCATGGACTGGGGAACGATGGTCCCCGGGCCGAGCAACGTTTTCTATATCAGCAATGTCGGGGTCAAGCAGAGTGGGGTATCGTCGCGTTCCAACACGTTTGCCTATCTGCACCGTTTCTCAACGGATCTCAGTACAAGCTGGAACTACGTTCCCACGGAGGAGGCCCTCGACGGTAACAGCAAATTCAACGGTAACAACTATGGCGTGTGGCGAGCGTGGAACAGCCAGTACAACAAGATCTACTACAACCCGAAAACGTTTTATCAGCCATGGGTCGGGCTGGACAGGACCGGCCAGGATTTTCCGAACGCCAATCCCGCGGCGGCACGTCTGAATCCATTCGATACGCTGAACCAGACCGTCAGTCTCGTTGCGGAAAACCTGAGTTATACGTCGAACAACGTGCCCTCCATCCGCAATGACAGCAATGGCTACGAAAGCATCACGAATACGAATGTGCATCTTGCCCACTACTACACGACCACCGCACCGGAAGGCGTGGAACCAGCCTGGGATGAAGTGGGGCAGCGGATCGATATCCGGGCAAACTACACGCTGAACGACGGCACGGTACTGACCAGCTATCCCGGTGGACCGGATCGTATTGATTGCGCCGCGGATGATGGCGATCCCATGACGTGCACCTACGCCCAGGAGATTCAGAATTTCGCCAACTGGTTTTCCTACTACCGGATACGGGAGTACACGGCGAAGGCGGCGCTGGGCCGGGCGATCTCCGGTGCCTCGAACCTGCGCATGGGCTACGGCGTTCTGAATCAGACCAGCTACCGGGAGAATTTCGACAGCCTGAATGCCTCGTATCGAATTGGTCACAAGCGCGATCTTCTCGATCGCGTGTACGGTCTGAACTCGAGCGGCGGTACGCCGCTGCGGGCCGCGCTCGACCGCGCTGGCCGTACGTTCGAGTGCGTCAGTGGCAACGTGTTCGGTACATCGGCCAGTTCGCCCGGAAGCGCCAACTGTCCTGTCGCCACGGCCCCGGAAGGCGAGTGCCAGTCGAACTTCACGCTGCTGTTTTCGGACGGTGAATGGAATGGGTCGTTTACCAGCGGTTTGCACCACGATCGTGATACGCCGACCGATCAGAGTCCCAGCCTGTTCGATGGTGGAAAGTTTGCGGACAACTGGGCCTCCACGCTTGGTGACGTGGCGATGTACTACTACGAACGGGATCTGCATCCGACGCTGACCAACCGGGTGCCGACATCGACGCGTGACCAGCAGAATGCTCCGCTCAGTGCCTTTGGCGGTGGCGGGGAGACCATGCACCAGCACATGAAGACATTTACGGTCGGCTTCGGTCTGTACGGGGACGTCCTGGAGACCGATCTGCCGACGAACTACGCACAGGCGTTTGCCTGGCCTGATCCGACCAGCAGCACGGAAGCAAAGGTGGACGACATGATGCACGCGGCTGTGAATGGCCGCGGGCAGTTCGTGTCGGCAGCGGATCCGGTGCTGCTTACCAAGGTGTTTCAGAATGCCTTCGCGGAGTTCTCCGACAGTTCGATATCGGTATCCGCCGTCGCCTTCAATTCGACTGCGCTGCGTGAGGATACGGTGGAATACCGTGGATTCTTCAACCCGCGCTTCCACACGGGCGATCTCATGGCAATGCGAGTCGATCGAACCACCGGTGTGGTCGACGCCGCCAATCCACTGTGGCGGGCGGCGGTCACCCTGGACGGGACGCCAGCGTCCTCACGCGTGATCGGTACCTGGGATGATGTCGTCGGGGCGGGCAAGCGGTTTGAGTACGCCTATCTCAATGCGGACCAGAAGCTGTTCATGAATGCCAACGAAGTCGACTGGCTTCGCGGCGGGCGTGCCAACGAGGAACCGAACGGCATATACCGGCAACGTCCCGCGACGGAGGGACTGCTCGGGGACATCGTGCACTCGGCGCCGGTGTTCGTTGGCGCGCCGCGTGGTTTTCGCCGTGACCAGGCGCCTTATCCGACCGCCAGTGGCGAACTTTACTCGACCTATGCCAACGCACAGATGAACCGTCGCCGGGTCGTTTACGTTGGCGCCAATGATGGCATGTTGCACGGATTCGATGCCGGTACCGTATCGGCGACGGGAACTGGTGCTGAAGTGATGGCCTATGTACCGAACAAGCTGATCGACGGCACGGAAATGGATGCCAATCACATGGATCAGCTGGCATCGTTGACCTACTCGCACCGTTATTTTGTGGATGTAACCCCCGCGGTAGAGGACGTTTACATGAAGCCGGGCGCGGGATCCCTGCAGAAGGACTGGATGACCTTGCTGGTGGGAGGGCTAGGTGGCGGCGGCAAGGGTTATTTCGCGCTGAATGTCACGGACCCCTCCGGCTACTCTGCCGCGGGAATTGGCAGCAAGGTCCTGTGGGAATTCACGGACGAGGATGACACCTATCCGGTGGATGCCAATGGCGATCCGCTGGTGGACGACCAGGGCGCGCCGATACTCTTTGAAGGACGTCCCATTCGTGACCTGGGATTTGCGCTCGCACAGCCGCAAATTGTCATGACCAACCTGAATGACAACGATGGTCAGAAGCAATGGGCCGCGGTGTTCGGTAACGGCTACAACGCGACCTCAGGGTTCGCCAAGGTGTTCCTGCTCCTCGTGGACAAAGGCATGGATGGCTGGTCCGCAGACGATTTCGTGAAGCTCGATACCGGCGCAGGCTCGCAGACGAGCGGTCCCATGGCAGGGATGCCCAATGGCATTGGTACCGTGGCGGTGGTCGACTACGACAACAATGGTACCGCTGACTACATCTACGGCGGTGACCTCTTCGGCAACCTGTATCGGTTCGACATTACGAGTTCCAACAAGTCGGAATGGACCGTGACACGCCTGTTCCAGGCAACGTTGGACGGAACGGCTGCGACGCAGCAACCGGTTACGACGCAGCCGCTGGTACTACGCCATCCGGAGGAAGGACTGCTGGTCGTCTTCGGCACCGGAAGCTGGCTTACGCACGCCGATGGCACGGACACGCATCTGCAATCGATCTACGGCATATGGGATCGCTTTGAGGTTTCGCCGGCCACCGCGACGGCAACCAGCAAGTCCACGCGTCTGGTGGAGCAGGTGATCAGCAATATCGTTGATGAGACGAATACGGACTTTCCCCGTCAGCGCTTGGTGACCGCGAATGCCGTTGAGTACGTGCCGGACACGGGTGGGGTGCCGGGCGTCTACGGCTGGTACATCGATCTCGACCCGGTGAGACCGGTTGTGACCCAGCAGGGGAACGTCAACTCGGATACATCGGGTAACGCGCCTCCGGCGGTGCAATATCCCGGGGAGCGCGCGATACGCCGTTTCATACTGCGCGGCGACGCCATTCTCGTGACTACGGTCGTTCCGCGTGACGCCAACAGCTGCACCCAGGCGCCGCCCGGAGCAACCTTTCCGATCGATCCGCTGTCAGGTGGCAATCCAAAGCGCCCGATTTTTGACCTGAACAATGATGGTGTCATCGACGACCAGGACTTCATGACCGTTGGCGGCATTCAGTATGCGTCAGGTATCGTCTTCAGCCAGGATGATCTCAATGGCACGCTGGTGGACCCGTC
The DNA here is from genome assembly GCA_024234635.1 of Pseudomonadales bacterium. Lineage (GTDB taxonomy): Bacteria > Pseudomonadota > Gammaproteobacteria > Pseudomonadales > Azotimanducaceae > SYFY01. The sequence goes on from JACKNX010000006.1 coordinate 37,293, forward strand.
CATGCTGGTGGGCACTGGCGATTACGACTTCCTGTTCATCAGCGGTGGCGATGAACAGGTGACGCTGCGGATCGCGCCACCTGAAGACCAGAAGACAGGGCGCCTGTCATGGCGGGAAATGTTCCCGCAGTAGCAGGTGGCTGAGCAAGCGACCTGCCCCCTATGCCAGCCAGGGACGGCTGGCCCGAAAGTGTCGCGGATAGCGCGGCATCTGGCGCGAAGCGGTGACGCCGACGGTTGCTGAATCAAGTCCGGGGGGAACTTGTTCAGCATCCTGGCAGGCGCTCACCCCAGACGGTGCGGGGCTGCCGGCAGTGGCGTTCGTCAGGTGCAGCGCAATGGGTCGCCCGCGGCGTCTTCGCGAATGCCATCTCCGTTACTGTCCCGGCTGTGCCTTACCCTGCCGGCAACATTCACGATCAGCATTCGTGCGGCGGCGGGGTTGCCACTGTCGTCGCAGTAGAGAAAGCTGCCGTTCAGCCAGTCCGTGACGCCGCTGGAAGAGAACACCAGATCGATCCTGTTGCGGAAGGACCGCCAGCGCAGGCTGCCGCCCTTAAAACCCGGCGTTCGGGAGATGACCGTCTCGTTTTCATCGACACTGCGATTGCGGTTTCGATCCATGAAAATCAGCGAGCCCACGTGCCACTGGTTACGCCCGGCGCAGCGATCGCCGCTGCCCGGACACAGCCGGACTGTTCGTCTGTGCTGAATGGCGGCACTACGGGCTGTCGCGATGGCTGCGGCCACTGAATTGATGGTTGACAGGCCACGCTCGCGAGCGATGAATCCCTGCCAGGTCTGGGCAGCCATGCCGGCCAGCAACGCGGCGATGACAAGCGCGACCAATAGTTCAAGCACGGTCAGTCCCTTGTTCATGGACCGGATTCTCGCCCGGCGGGACTTTACGGGTTGGCTGATCCTTGCCCTGTGTCGTGTGCGAAGTCAGCGCCGTTTGCTGCCCGTCACTCCATCTGCAGTTTCGCCAGGCGATAGCGCAACGCCCGGAAGGAGAGGCCGAGTTGTCTTGCCGCCGCCGTCTTGTTCCAGCGGTTGTCCTCGAGCGCATCGCTCAACAGCTTGCGCTCGATTTTTTCAAGGTAGGCTTCCAGTGACTGCCCGGCGGGAAGTTGGAAGTCGAGGGCGGAGTCGGGATTGGTCAGGTCCTGCGCTTGTGGCGGCGTACCCGCCCGGATTTCGATGCGCGTGTCCCGGACCGGATCCGCATCCGGCTCGTTGGCGGATTCGTCAGGGTGCGATCGACCACCCGCAGCCGGGCCGAAGCGGTGCAGTGCGGTCAGTCCCAGGTCCTCCGGTTCGACGCACGGACTCTCACAAAGGGTGATGGCGCGTTCCAGGATATTCTCCAGTTCGCGCACGTTTCCCGGAAAGTCGTACTGCGAGAGAACTGCCATCGCAGCCGACGAGATGACAGGCAGGGGACGATCGTAGTCTGCAGCAAGGCGCTGCAGTATGTGCTCGCAGAACTCGGGGATGTCCTCAGGCCGATCCCGCAACGCGGGCATCCGCAGTTCGATGACGTTGAGGCGATAGTACAGATCCTGGCGGAAGTGCCCTTCCTGAACCTCCTGCGCCAGATCACGGTGCGTGGCGGACAGAATGCGCACATCGATATGTTTTTCAGTGGTGCCGCCGACCCGGCGGATCGATTTTTCCTGGATGGCGCGGAGCAGCTTCACCTGCATCGACAGTGGCAGGTCCGCCACTTCGTCCAGAAACAGTGTGCCGCCCTGGGCAACCTCGAACAATCCCGGCTTGTCCGCATGCGCCCCCGTAAAAGCGCCTTTGACGTGCCCGAAGAACTCGCTTTCCATCAGTTCGCCGGGGATGGCGCCGCAGTTGACGGGAACGAACGGGGCTTCGCTCCGGCTGCCAAGTGCATGGATGAGTCGTGCGGCTACTTCCTTGCCGGAGCCTGATTCGCCACTGATGTGAATTGGCGCCTGACTGCGCGCGAGTTTGGCAATCTGCTCGCGCAGGTGAACGATGGTGGAGGAGTGCCCGATGAGGCCCTGTTTCGCCGGTTTCAGCGACTTGCCGGCTTCCAGGTGCAGGGCGTGCTCCACCAGCTTGCGCAGGATCTCCAGGTCCACCGGCTTCTGCAGGAAATCGAATGCGCCGGCCTTCAACGCTTCGATGGCGTTGTCCATGTTGCCATGCGCGGTGATCATGGCCACCGGAGTTGCAGGATACTGGGTGGCGATATGGTGCACGAGCTCGATACCGTTGCCATCCGGCAGACTCATGTCGGTAAGGCAAAGATCAAAACCGCGAGCCGCCAGCAGGGTGCGTGCCGTCGCAAGATCTTCGGCAGCCCGCGTTTCGATGCCCATGCGGCCCAGGGTGATTTCCAGCAGTTCGCGGATGTCCGGCTCGTCATCGACGATGAGCACGTGTGGTTGAGTGGTCACTCTCTGTTTCCTGTCACGCAATCCATGTGGATTGAATCATATCTGCCATGCGATCTATGGTTCCTGCATCAACATTCCTGCGTGTTTCTGACCCCATACGAAGCTTGCGTGCCCTGCCTCAGGTCATTCGGTTGGGGTGAGGAAAGTGGATGCAAAAACACGCTCCGCCGCCGACATCGCGGGAATAGACCAGTCGTGCCTGGTTCGCGGCGCAGATTTCCCGGGAAAGGTAGAGACCCAGCCCCGTGCCCTTCTGACCCGTGCTGTGGAACGGTTCGAACAGTTGTGATTCCTGTTGTGGCCTGACGCCGGAACCATTGTCGACAACGTTCAGATAGGGTCGGTCCGTCTGGGCATCGATGCCACCCTCCAGCAACACCCGCGTGCGTTCGGCACCGCCATGCCGAATGGCGTTGGTCACCAGGTTCGTCAGCACCTGGCGAATCTGGCGGGTATCCACCCGTACCTGTGTGTCCTCCGGCACGATGCGTACGGTCAGCTCCACGTCGGACTCCGTCTCCATGTATTCGCTGACGAAGCCTTCCACCAGTTCGCGCAGGGAGATGCGTTCGGGGTCGGCCGGCTGACGACGGGATAACTGCAGGACGTTTTCCACTACCGCGTTCATGCGTTTGGTGTGGTTGTGGATGATGGTGGTCAGTCGTTCGTCGCCCTTGTCCAGATTGCGCGACTCCTGCAGCAACTGCGCGGCGTGACTGATTGCCGACAGCGGGTTGCGGATTTCGTGCGCGATGCTCGCGGAGAGCCGGCCGAGTTCGGAGAGCTTGAGTTGCTGCGCCTGCTGCTGGATTTCGCCGTTGTCCTCGAGAAAGATCGTGGCGAAGCCGTGGAGGTCATCCAGTCGCACGGCAGCGAAGCTGATGCGCACGTTCGGCCCGCTGCGGTCGAGTTGTACATCCGGCAATCCGCGACCGGAACCCCGGCGCCAGTCAACCAGTGCCGACAGAATTGGTTCGGGCAGCGACACCGGCTCACTGTCGGCGGACAGCCCAAGCAGTCGGCGGGCGGACTGGTTGCTGGTTCGAATGTGGTTGTGTTCGTCCACGACGAGAATGCCGGTCTGCATTCGCTGGATGACGAGCTGGTTCACGCGCTCCAGATCGGCCAGCTCCGCGGCCTGGGCCAGGTTGTTCAGCTCGTTCTGGCGCAGGCGTCGGGTGACGTTCTGGATGACCAGGGTGGAGGCGAAGAACAGAATGCCCAGTACGCCGGCCTGGAAGAAGTCGTTGGGTTCGGAAGGCGCATGCAGCGCGGAGTAAAGCTCCTGGTACAGCACGGCGATGGTTGCCAGTGCCGCCGTTAGCAGGCTTGTGCGACCGGAGACGACGATGGCACCCGCCGTTACCGTCACCAGCATGAAGCCATCCAGGCCGCTGCCGACACCGGCGGAGAGCGCCATGAGCATCGCCAGCCATACGATGTCGGTGGTGACCACGGCCGCCGTGAAATATCGCTGGCCGACGATGCGATTGCCGAGAACGCTTGTGAGCACGATGAGGCCGAGATTGAAGGCGATATACAGGCCCAGTGCCCACAGGAACAGTTCGGGCGCGGCTTTGCCTAGTTCGGTGCGCAGCCAGTTCTGGGTGAAGATCAGCAGCAGCGCCAGGCCGACGATGACCCGGTAAAGATTGTAGATACGCAGCAGCGCCAGCGTCTGGTGATAGCGGCGCTGTTCGACGAGTTCGTGCGGATCGCGGGAGAAAGCTACCGGAGCGGCCATCAGCTCACGAAAGGCAACCAGCTGAACCAGCCCCGCTTTTTCCTGGGGCTTTCGTTGCCATCGCCACTGGCGGGCGGATTGTCGGTACGGTGCGGTGGCGCGCTGCCTTCAGGTAATTTCAACGTGATTGGCGGCGGAACCTCCGGACGGTCGAGAAGACCGAGCGAGACGATGTTGGTCCAGGACCGGTCGCGGCTGAGCACACGGTTGGCCAGCACCAGATTGCCGTCGGCATCGAAGGCTTCATGGTTGGGATAGTTCTGCGCCAGAACGCGCAGTGCGTCGTTCGCGGCTTCCTCCAGACCCAGGCGCCAGTTGCACTCCACCAGGATGATCAGCGCATCGGGGACGGCGTCGCTGCGATCGTAGTGTTCAAGAACATAGCGGGCCCGGTTGGCGGCGGCCATGTACGCGCCCCGTCGCAGGTAATAGTCGGCCACGCCCAGCTCCGCTTCACCCAGGAGGTTGCGCAGGTAGATCATGCGCTGACGGGCATCCGGGACGTACTTGGAGGTTGGGTAGCGCGCCAGCAGCTGGGCGAAGTCGGCGTAGGCCTCCTGTGCGGAAGTCATATCGCGTTTGCTGGGGTCGGTGGATATGAAGCGATCCAGGAGACTTGAGTTCTTGTTGTACGACGCCATGCCCTTCAGGTAATAGGCGTAGTCGATGTTGGAATGGTTGGGGTGCAGCCGGATGAAACGATCGGCGGCAGCGCGCGCGGCATCATGATCCATGGACATGTGACGGGCGTATATGAGTTCAAGCTGTGCCTGTTCGGCGTAACGTCCGAACGGGAACCGGGCTTCCAGCCGTTCGAGGTTCTTGATGGCGATGTCGTAGTTTGCGGTGCGCAGATAGCGTTGCGCGTTGCGGTAGAGCACCTGTTCGGTGGTGTCCGCGTCTTCTTCCTCCCCGTTCTTGTCCTTGTCCTGGCCGAAGGGCCACAGCGAGCAGCCTTGAACCAGCACAAGCAGGAGGGTGAGCAGGACCAGTGTGGCAGGACGGGGGTGGGCGATTCGAATCATGCGCGCTCGCGGATCGGGGTTGGCGGATTTTAGGGGTGCGCGCGACAGAAGCCAAACGACACCTGCGTTGCATGTGCCGGAAGCATGCACCATAGTGCCGCCCGCGACGCAGACGCCTGCCGGTATTCGTCCACGTTGTGACGTTCGCGAGAGCCTTTACCAGGGGCTGCGCCGCTGGTTTCACGGTCTTTCCGCGGCTCTGCCTGTGGCCACGCGTACGCGCCCCGTTATCGTGCTGGAAATCCCGTCATGAGCACTGATGGCGCCACTGGCGCAACCGATCTGCTGACCGTCCGCACCGTGCCACCGGCGCTTGCCGGAGAGCGGGTGGACCGGGCTGCCAGTGTACTTTTCCCGGACTATTCGCGAACTTTGCTGACCCGGGCGCTGACGGCCGGGCAGTTGACGGTGGACGGGCAGGTTCTGCGGCCACGGCAGCGCCTCAAGGGGGGGGAAACGCTTACCCTCAGCGGTGAATTGCGCGCCGAGACGCTACCGGACACGCCGCAGGCCATACCCCTGTCGATACTCTACGAGGACGACGACCTCCTTGTGCTCGACAAGCCGGCCGGGCTGGTCGTGCACCCGGGCGCCGGAAATCCGGACCGCACCCTCGTGAATGCCTTGCTGGCCTATCGGCCCGCGTTGGCGACGCTGCCACGCGCCGGTGTGGTGCATCGCCTCGACAAGGAAACCAGCGGTGTCATGATGGTTGCGGCCAGTACAGCCGCACACACCCGTCTGGTTGCGATGCTGGCGGCACGCGAGATCAACCGCGCCTATGTGGCGGTAGTCGAGGGCAGACTGGTGTCCGGAGCCGACTACAGGCAGCCCATCGGCCGCGATCCCCATCACCGCACCCGGCAGGCGGTGCGTGAAGATGGCCGAGCGGCACACACGAGCGTGCGTGTGCTGGAGCGTTTTCGCGTACATACGAGCGTACAGGCAACGTTGCATACGGGGCGCACACACCAGATCCGCGTCCACCTCGGGCATGCCGGTTACCCTCTCGTGGGGGATGCCACGTACGGTGCGCGGGGCCGTTTACCGCCGGCTCCGTCGTCCGAACTGATCAGAACCATCCGCGGTTTCCGGCGCCAGGCGCTGCATGCCGAACATCTGGCCCTCGACCATCCGCGCACCGGCGAGCCCTTGCAGTTCACCGCGCCCAGACCGCTGGATATCGAGTTACTGCTGCAACGCCTGCGCGAGGATGTGCGTGCCAGCGAAAGCGACGATGTCTGAGGACTGGATACCGGCCGCAGGTCTGGGCGAGGACGTGGTAGCAGGGTGCACCACGCGGTCCGGTGGAGTGAGCGTGGGGCCCTTCGCGACATTCAACACCCGTCTTCAAACCGGCGACGATCCCCATGCGGTGGCCGAAAACCGGCGCCGCCTTGCCGCCCGCCTTGGCACCGGACATGTGCAGTACCTCAACCAGGTTCATGGCACGGCGGTGGTGCGCGCAGACGTCCCCAGCTGCGCCACCGAACCCGATGCCGATGCGGTGTGGACGGACGCGCGCAACCTGGCGCTGGTGATCCAGACGGCGGACTGCCTGCCGGTGCTGATTGCCCACCCGACACGTATCGGTGCCGCGCATGCCGGCTGGCGGGGGCTCGCCGCTGGTGTGCTGGAAGGTCTGGTGGCTGCGATGGCGGTGCCGGCAAGCGAGATGCGGGCCTGGATCGGACCGGCTATCGGCGGGACGGCGTACGAGGTGGGCGACGACGTGCGGTTGGCATTCGGGGACGCGGATCGCGTCATCGGGTTCCGCCAGGGGCTTGCGCCCGGGAAGTGGTGGTGTGATCTGGCCGCGATCGCGGCGGCGCGGCTGGCCGCGGCTGGCCTGCTGACAACGGCGGTGTCTCCGAGCGGACTCTGCACGCTGGCCGACCGCGATCGTTTCTTTTCGTATCGGCGGGACGGAGAAACCGGTCGCCTGGCCAGCGTCATCCTGCGACGTTGAGGTCGCCGGGCGGCGCCGGGCGGCGCCGGGTCAGTCGCAGTTGCTGGCGATGCCTACCTGCGCCTCGTTGATGCGCTTCTGGCGTTCGTCTTCGCCGATGATGCGCTGGGAGCCGTCATCATTGCGAACGCGGATGTGCTGCGTCTGTGTGAGGCGCTCCAGCACCTTGCGGGACTTTTCGCAGTTGCTTTTCCTGATTTCCGCCACCTGCCGTTCTTCCTCGGCGTGCAACGCCCGGAGCTCTTCCAGCTTGCGACGCTGCGCGTCGGTGAGTTTTGCTTCAGCAGGTGTCGCCGGGGCGTCCGAGGCGGGGGCGTCCGGTGCTGGCGTCTGGGTGACGGGGCGGGTCACCCGCTGGTCCACCGGCACGGCGTTTACGCCCTCAGGGGGGCGCTCGGAATAATTGACGACACCGTCCCTGTCCACCCAGCGATACAGCGAACTGGCGAAGGCAACGGTTGAGAGAGTCAGCAGGGCGGTGAGCAACAGCAATCGTTTCATGGACTTCCGGGGCAATTCGCATGGCGAAGTCGACGAAACTGTAGCACAGCGATTGTGGCGAACGCGCCTCGCGCGCACCGTGCCGGGCGTAAAATCGTGATGGGCTGCACAGGGGAGAGCGCGTTGACAGGCGCAGAGCGAATCTAAAGAATACGCCGCTCATTTTTCGTGCAGTGCACAATACCGTCCTGCGCTCGGGGACGTTCTGCGTTCGGGCCGGTGCGGCCAGGGCGATGATCGTCGGGCCGGTACCGCGCGCCGGTGGCCGTCTTCCCGACCGTCCGCGCGTTCCGTAGCGCTGGCATTTGTTCCGAAGCGCCTGGACGTGGCTCATGCCGGCGTGGCGAACCTGCTTAGAGGAGTCCTGACAATGACCGAACGCCTCTCCGGCGGAGACATGCTCATTCGCGCCCTTCAGGACGAAGGCGTGGAGGTGGTGTTCGGCTACCCGGGTGGCGCGGCGCTGCATATATATGACGCCATCTTTCGCCAGCAGCGCATCGAACACATCCTGGTGCGACATGAACAGGCCGCCACGCACATGGCGGACGGCTATGCCCGTGCCACCGGCAAGCCGGGAGTGGTGCTGGTGACTTCGGGACCTGGCGCCACCAATGCCATCACCGGTATTGCCACGGCGCACATGGATTCGATACCCATGGTCGTCATTTCCGGCCAGGTGCCCCAGGACCTCATCGGTACGGACGCCTTCCAGGAAACCGACATGATCGGCGTGTCGCGGCCGGTGGTGAAACACAGTTTTGTCGTCAAGAAGGCGGAGGACATTCCCGCCATCGTGCGCAAGGCGTTCCTGATCGCAACGACCGGACGTCCCGGACCGGTGGTCATCGACGTCCCGAAAGACACCACGGACCCCGGGGTACTGGCGCCTTATGTCTATCCGGAAAAGGTGACCCTGCGCGCCTACAATCCGGCCGTACGTGGCAATGCGCGGCAGATACGCAAGGCCGTGGAAGCCCTGCTGCAGGCGCGGCGACCCGTGATCTATGCCGGTGGTGGGGTCGTGCAAGGCAACGCTTCGGCGGAGTTGCGGGAACTTGCGCGCCGTCTGCGCTTGCCCGTAACCATGACGCTGATGGGGCTGGGCGCCTACCCTGGTGAAGATCCGCAATCGCTCGGCATGCTGGGGATGCATGGCACGTACGAAGCCAACCTCGCAATGCACGAGTCGGATCTGATCCTTGCCGTCGGCGCACGTTTCGACGATCGGGTGACAAACAATCCGAAGAAATTCTGCCCGGATGCCAGGATCATTCACATCGACATCGATCCGTCGTCCATCTCCAAGATCATTCCGGCGCACATTCCCATCGTCGGTGATGTCAGGAACGTCCTCGGTGAAATGCTGCAGGTCGTGGATGCCGAGTTACCGGCGAACCCGGTCAACGAGCGAGCGCGTGAGCTGTGGTGGCATCAGATCGATGGCTGGCGGGCGGAGAATGGCCTCAATCATCATCTGACACCGAAGCCGGGCCGTCCGATCCTGCCGCAGTACGCGGTGCAGATGCTGCACAAGGTGACCCGTGGTGAAGCGTACGTGTGCAGCGATGTCGGCCAGCACCAGATGTTCGCCGCGCAGTACTACCGTTTCGCCGAACCCCGACGCTGGATCAACTCCGGTGGGCTCGGCACGATGGGTTTTGGCCTGCCGGCCGCCATGGGCGTGCAGATGGCGTTCCCTGATGCCACCGTCGCCTGCGTCACCGGTGAAGGCAGTTTCATGATGAACATGCAGGAGCTGTCCACCTGTCTGCAGTACGGGCTCCCCATCAAGATCATGGCGCTCAACAACCAGGCGCTTGGCATGGTCAAGCAATGGCAGGACATGCAGTACGGCGGACGCCACGCCAGCAGCACCTACAGCGATTCCTTGCCGGATTTCAAGACCATCGCGGAAGCCTTCGGCCATGTGGGCATGCGGGTCGACGATGCGATGCAGCTGGAAGGGGCGCTGGAAGAAGTGTTCAGTCCCGCACTGCGCAACAAACTGGTGCTGCTCGATGTCTGGGTGGACCGCGAGGAGCATGTCTATCCCATGGCCATACGCGGTGGTTCGATGAAGGATCTGGTGCTGGCGAGAGCTGGTGAAGGCAAAGGCGGGGTGGAGGACTGAGCCATGCAACGTCGAGCCATCATCGCGGTTCTGCTCGAAAACGAAGCCGGCGTCCTGTCGCGGGTAGTCGGCCTTTTTTCCCAGCGAGGCTACAACATCGAATCGCTGACCGTAGCGCCCACGGAGGACGAAACGCTGTCCCGCCTCACGCTCACGACCGTCGGTGACGAGGCACACATCGAACAGGTCATCAAGCACCTGTACAAGATCGTGGACGTCTTCAAGGTCCAGGATCTGGCCGAAAACGAACACATCGAGCGTGAACTCATGCTGGTGAAGGTGCGTGCCGTTGGCGCCGAGCGGGAGGAGATCAAACGTACGGCGGATATTTTTCGCGGCCAGATCGTGGACGTGACGCCGGAAACCTACACGGTGCAGGTGGTGGGGCCGACGGACAAACTGTCCGCCTTCCTGCGTGCGCTGTCCGGCGGGCGGATTCTGGAGGTTGTGCGTTCCGGTGCTTCGGGTATCAGCCGGGGTGCGCGCGTACTGGGTGGATGAACCGGCGCGGCACGGGAGTCCGCGATTCCGCGTGCCCGCCCACGTAAAACAAGTTTTCGAACGGAGAAACCATGCAAGTCTACTACGATAAAGATGCCGACCTGTCCCTGATCCAGAGAATGAAAGTGGTCGTGGTGGGCTATGGCTCCCAGGGGCACGCGCATGCCAACAACCTGCGCGATTCCGGGGTCGCCAACGTGGTCAGCGGATTGCGCGACGGTTCGGACAGCGCCCGCAAGGCAAAGAATGCGGGCTTCACGGTGCAACCCGTGGCCGAGGCGGTGAAGGATGCGGACTTCGTCATGATCCTGACGCCGGACGAAGGGCAGGCTGCGCTCTATCGCAACGAGATCGCACCCAACATCAAGCAAGGTGCAACCATCGCTTTTGCGCACGGTTTCAACGTGCATTTCGGCCTGATCGAAGCGCGCCCCGATCTCGATGTGGTCATGATTGCGCCGAAAGGTCCCGGCCATACCGTGCGCTCCACGTACGTCGGCGGTGGCGGTGTGCCCTGCCTGATCGCCATTGCGCAGGACGCCAGTGGCATGGCCAAGACGCATGCGTTGTCGTATGCATCGGCCATTGGTGGCGGTCGTGCCGGCGTTATCGAAACCACGTTCCGGGAGGAGACCGAGACGGACCTCTTCGGGGAACAGACCGTGTTGTGCGGTGGTGCCGCGGCGCTGGTGATGGCCGGTTTCGAAACGCTGGTGGAGGCCGGCTATGCACCGGAGATGGCTTATTTCGAGTGCCTGCACGAACTCAAGCTGATCGTTGATCTTTTCTATGAAGGTGGTGTCGCCAACATGTGGTATTCCGTGTCCAATACCGCGGAGTACGGCGGTCTGACGCGTGGCAGTCGCCTGGTGACAGACGAGACCCGGCAGGAAATGCGCAAAATCCTCGAAGAGATCCAGACCGGCAAGTTTGCGCGCGAGTTCGTGACCGAGAATCTGGCGGGCGCACCAACGCTCAAGGCCATGCGTCGCATTCAGGCGGAGCACGAGATCGAAACCGTCGGTGCGAAACTTCGTGGCATGATGCCCTGGATCGCCGCCAATCGACTGGTCAATCGCGACGTCAACTGAGTCCTGCGTCCGGCGATCGCCCGCAAGGGGCGGTCGCCGTCCGTCGGACAGCGGCGATATACTGTCGTTCATCTGCCACCCCGGAGGGCTGCATGAGTGGGCAACGCGACAATGTGCATCACCTGCATGCTGACGACGAACATTCGTCGAGGACCGGCCTGATGCGCAGACGTGGTATCTATCTCGCCCCCAACCTGATTACCACCGCGGCGCTCTTTGCCGGTTTCTTTGCCATCGTGGCGGCGGTCAACCACAACTACACTGGTGCCGCGCTGGCCATATTTGCGGCCATGCTGGCCGATACGCTGGATGGTCGCGTTGCCCGCTGGACACGTACCGAAAGCGAGTTCGGGGCGCAGTACGACAGTCTGTCGGACATGGTGGCGTTCGGCGTGGCGCCCGCGTTTGTTGCCTTCTTCTGGGGGTTGTCCACGCTCGGGCAGATTGGTTGGGTGTCCAGTTTCGTGTACATGGCCTGCGCGGCGCTGCGCCTGGCGCGTTTCAATGCCAATCATGACAACTCGTTCTTTCAGGGGCTGGCCAGTCCCTCGGCGGCGGCCATCATCGCCAGCGCCATCTGGTTGTGGGAAGCATGGAGCCTGGGCGCACCATCCCCCATCGCGGTTGGTTTCGGCGCCGCGATCACCATCCTCACCGGTGTCCTGATGGTGTCCAATTTTGCGTACTACTCACCCAAACTGCTGAATATCAAGGAGCGGGTGCCGTTTCTGGCGCTGGTGGCGGTGGTGCTGGGCATTGCCGTCGTACTGGTGGAGCCGCCACTGGTGCTGCTGCTGCTGTTTGGCGGTTACGCCCTCTCTGGACCGACAACATACGCCTACCGACGCTACCGGCGCGGGAACCTTGGCAAGGTGGATTCGTCTAACGACTGACCATCAGCAAACAAACGGCAGGCCCATGCGGTACAGGCGCAATTCCACCCCGACGGGATCGGAGATCACTCCCGAATCCATCGTTCTGAACCGCCGCCGCGTTGTCGGCGTCCTTGGGCTGGGTCTGGGCATGGCGACGATGCCCGCCGGGACGGTCCTGGCCGGGCTGCAGGCGGACGATACGCCGACGCCGGAAGCCATCGTTACCGGCTACAACAATTTCTACGAGTTCGGCACGGGCAAGTTCGATCCCGCGGAGTATGCGCATGAAATGACGGTGCGCCCGTGGACGGTTGAGGTCAGTGGAGAGGCCGCCCGCACCGGCACGTTTGCCCTGGATGACCTGCTCAAGGGACTGGCTGTTGAGGAGCGCATCTACCGCTTTCGTTGCGTGGAAGCCTGGTCCATGGTGGTGCCCTGGCAGGGCGTTGCGCTCAAGGCGGTGCTCGAGCAGTTCCGACCCAACGGCAATGCCAAGTTCGTGGCCTTCACAACGCTCGAGCGGCCGAAGGAAATGCGCGGTCAGCGGGCGTTGTTTTCAGGGATCGACTGGCCCTACGTCGAAGGCTTGCGCATGGATGAGGCGTATCACCCGCTCGCGTTCATGGCGACAGGCCTGTACGGCAAGCCACTGCCCAATCAGAACGGCGCACCGTGGCGCCTTGTCGTGCCCTGGAAGTACGGTTTCAAGAGCGCAAAATCGATCGTTCGCATCCATTTCACGAACCGACAGCCGCGCAATACCTGGAATACCTTGCAAGCCAGTGAGTACGGGTTCTATGCCAATGTGAATCCGTCGGTTGATCACCCCCGCTGGAGTCAGGCCACGGAGCGGCGGCTTCCGTCGACGTTGCTGAATCCGAACCGGCGCCCGACGCTGCCGTTCAACGGCTACGCGGAGGAAGTCGCGTCGCTCTACGACGGCATGGATCTGCGTCGGTATTTCTGACGCACGCCCGATGACCTTCAACCGCCTGTTCTGGTGGGTGTGGCTGCTACTGCTGCTGTCACCGGCGCTCTGGGCGATCTACGCGATCTATTCGGAGGCCATGTCGCCCGGCAGCATGCTGGGTGGTGATGCCGGCGAGACGCTGGTGCATCACTTCGGCGACTGGGGCATGCGTTTCCTGCTGGTGGCGCTGCTCGCCAGCCCACTGCGGCGTCTGACCGGGAGTGCGCTGCCGCTGCGCCTGCGACGCATGACGGGACTGGCGGCCTTCTCACTTCTGTCGGTACACGTGCTCCTTTACCTGTGGTTCATGGCGGGCCTGTCCTGGGCGACGGTGGTGAAGGACATCGTGGATCGTGCCTACATCACTGTTGGGTTCGCCGCCTGGCTCGTATTGTTGTTGCTTGCGGTCACGTCCACGCGCGGCTGGCAACGTCGCCTGCGCCGTCGGTGGCAACAACTGCATCGACTGGTTTACCTCGCGGCGTTGCTTGGTATCGTGCATCTGGTCTGGGCGACCAAACTCGGGCTGGCCGAGGCAGTGTTCTACGGGGGGGCGTTTCTCGTGCTGATGGGCGAGCGTGTGCTGCGAAGCGCGTTCAAGCCTGCCCCGGAGGGGAAGCGGTCAATGCCCGTGTAGTCCTGCGCGACGCTGTCCATGCTTGCTGGTCCCTGTTCTCGCTGTCCGCGGTAGTCTGCTGTTGAGCAGTGCGGGCTGGCTGCCTTTCCTGCCGCTATCGCCGCTGCCCGCGCATCGCTATGCTGACTGACCGCGGGATGGGAGGGAGATCCGGGATGCGGGCAGCAGTGCTGCAGGGTGGCGACATTTCCGTGCGACACATACCCGATCCGCAGGTGAGTGAAGGGCGGCTGCTCGTCGCGCCGATTGCCGCGGGCATCTGCGGCAGTGATCTGCATTTGCGTGAGCAGATGCGGGAGCTGAGCAGAACCGCGCCAGCGGACGAGTTACCCGCCATCGTCCCCGGACATGAATTCAGCGGCAAGATCGTGGCGGTCGGACGCGGTTCCGACCCGCGTTTTCGTCCCGGTATGGTCGTGATCGCCAATCCGTTTACCTACGGAGTTGCCGGACCCGAGTGCATTGGCTTGTCACCAGCGTTCTCCGGAGGTATCGCGGAACTGTCCGTCGTTGACGCTGTGCGCGCCCTTGTCGTACCGGCGGAGGTCCCTGCGCATCTTGCGGCGTTGACGGAGCCCCTGGCCGTAGGTCTTCACGCGGTGCGACTGGCCAATCGCGTGCCGGGTCCGAATATTGTCATCGGCTGTGGTCCCGTGGGGCTGGCGGTTATCTTCGCGTTGCGCATGGCTGGCAGGGGCCCCATCCTGGCGGCTGACTATTCGGCCTCCAGACGCGCTGCCGCAGCGGCGCTGGGCGCGGATGTTGTGGTCGATCCCGCCAAAGATTCCCCCTATTCACACTGGCGTGAACTCGCCTTTGCGGAAGGCAGGATGTCGCCGTTGCTGGAGACCCGGTTTGCCCGTCCGGCGGCACCGAACATTTTCGAGTGCGTTGGCGCTCCCGGACTCATCAACACGATCATGAGCGCCGCTCCGGCGCACAGTCACATCATCGTGGTGGGCGTCTGTGCGCACGAGGATCGCCTCGTGCCGCTAACCGGCATTCAGAAGGAGCTGACCGTGGAATTCAGCTTTGCCTATACGATGGCGGAGCTGGCTCAGTCGCTGGAAAACATTGCCGGCAACCCGGAGCTGGTGTCCGGATTTGTTACCCGCGAGCTGCCCATCGAGCAGACAGCGAACGCGTTCGACACGCTGGCCGACAACCCTGAGGAAGTAAAGATTCTCATACGCCCCCAGGCGCCATGACCGCGATGCTCAAGACTGTTGCCGTATCGCCGCCGCCTCCGCCAGTTCGCCCAGGCACGCCTCCGTATCCGCCCAGTTGATGCAGGCGTCGGTGATACTCTGCCCGTAAGTCAGTTTCGACGGATCGCCCTTCAGGTCCTGGCGGCCTTCCACCAGGTTCGATTCGATCATCACGCCGAGGATGCGGTCTTCTCCCGCGCGGAGCTGGCCTGCGATGTCGCGGCAGACGGCGATCTGTTTGCGGTGGTCCTTGCTGGAATTGGCGTGGCTGGCGTCGATCATCACGCGGTTGCCAAGGCCGGCCTGCTCCAGCAGCCGGCTGGCGTAGTGTACCGACGGGTTGTCGAAGTTGGTCTTGCCACCGCCGCCGCGCAGGATGACGTGGCAATCCGGATTGCCCGTGGTGGAAAAAATGGCCGAGTGCCCCTGTTTGGTCACCGACAGGAAGATGTGTTCGTGGGCCGCGGACTTGATGGCATCCACGGCGACCTGGATGGAACCGTCGGTGGAGTTCTTGAAGCCTACGGGGCACGACAGCCCCGAGGCCAGCTGCCGATGGATCTGACTCTCGGTGGTGCGGGCGCCGATAGCGCCCCAGCTCACCAGGTCGCCGATGTACTGCGGGGTGATGGGGTCCAGGTATTCCGTGCCCGTGCCGAGACCTTTTGCCACCACGTCCCGCAACAGCTGACGTGCGGTGCGCAGGCCGGTATTGATGTCGAACGAGTTGTTCAGGTTGGGGTCGTTGATCATCCCCTTCCAGCCGACGGTGGTACGGGGCTTTTCAAAGTAGACGCGCATGATGATGAGCAGATTGTCCCGGTAGCGGACTTCCGCTTCCTTGAGCCTGTCCGCGTACTCCAGGGCCGCAGCCGGATCGTGAATGGAGCAGGGGCCGACCACCACAACCAGACGATCGTCGCGACCATGGATGATCTCGGCGATGGCCCG
Organism: Pseudomonadales bacterium; assembly: GCA_024234635.1. GTDB lineage: Bacteria > Pseudomonadota > Gammaproteobacteria > Pseudomonadales > Azotimanducaceae > SYFY01. Next base: position 53,331 of record JACKNX010000006.1, read on the forward strand.
GCGCGTGCTGAAGATGGTTGATGACGCCTGCGAGTCCAGCGCCAGACTGTCGATCAGTTCGGCCGGCGCAATCACTTCCTCCTGGCCACTGATGCGCAGGTCGTCGGTCAAGTACTGCATGGGAAAACCCTGAGCTTAAAAGGGTAAAATCCTAACAGGTTTACAGCGGATCGCGTTCATGGGTATCGCGCCCGGTCGACGGGAAATTCTCCAACGAATGGGTATCGACGTGTGGTATCAGCGGCCCGTCGTCGTTCCCGCCCGATCGCGCGACCTCGTCGTGGCAGCTGGCCTGGCGCGCGGCAAATCCACGCCCGCTGTGGTGGCGCCTGCCGCCTCGCCACCGCAGTCCGTGGTAAACGCCACGCCGCCCGCTGCAACCGTGCAGGTGACGCCCTTCGCCCTGACCTGTGTGCGCGGTGGCGAGGTCGTGCTGGTGAGTGCTGCACCGCTGACGCGGGTGTTGCAGCGCCTGGCGCGGGATATCGTCCTGGCGGCGGGAGGCGGTGCCGGACTGCAGGGAGTGGGGCAGCGCGCGGCCGACAAAGTGGCCGTGCTGGACTTCCGCTACCCGCCGTCCGGGACCGTGCGTGACAGGGGCGCGGGCACGCCGGAACGGGTGCTGCGGGCGTTTCTGGACAGGCAGACCGGTGGCGGCGCTGCACGGGTGCTGATCACGGCGGACGTCGAGTCCTGGTTTGTCGACTGGCTGGCGCCGCGCTACCTGCGAATTGACAGCCTTGCCGATATCGTCGGCGATGCGCAGGCCAAGCGGCGGTTGTGGCAGTTGCTCCGGCAGGCGCAGCCATGAGTCACGTTGGCATTGGTGCGGGGCGCGACGCTGCCATCCATTTTCGCGCCATGCGCGTACAGGACCTGGATGACGTGCTGCGTAACGAGACGCGCGCTTACGCGTTTCCGTGGACCCGCGGCATGTTTGCCGATTGTCTGATCGATGCGCAGTTTGATGCCCGTCTGGTGGTCTTCGGTGACGAAATCGTGGGGCATGGCGTTCTCAGCTCCGGGGCCGACGAAGCACACGTTCTCAATGTCTGCATCGCCCGACGCTGGCAGGGACGCGGATGGGGCCGAACCACCATGCTGCACCTGCTGGAGCGGGCACGAACCATCCACGACGCGCGCATCGTGTTTCTCGAGGTGCGTCCATCGAATGGCATCGCCCTTGCGCTATATGACTCGCTGGGCTTTCGCGAAGTCGGCAGGCGCCCCAATTATTACCCGGCGGCCATCGGCCATGAGGATGCATGCGTGATGGCGCTGGAGTTCGACCGGTTGGGGGGTGGGGCGGCCTGATGCCGGCGTTGCCGGGCGCTGCGCAATGTCGGCGCACTGTGCCAGCCCCCCGGTACGACCTCCCGCAAAGATGTGCATTTTCCCGCCGCAGATCGCAGGCAGACTCGATACGCCCGGCACCGGTATAATCCGCAGCCTTTTTTTCACGACGCGACCATGGACTTCAGCAAGGCGATCAACGCCCGGCGCACGTTTGCCATCATCTCGCACCCGGACGCGGGCAAGACCACGATCACCGAAAAGCTGCTGCTGTTCGGGGGCGCCATCCAGCTTGCCGGCACCGTGAAGTCGCGAAAATCCGACCGCCATGCCACGTCCGACTGGATGGCGATGGAACAGCAGCGGGGCATTTCCGTCACTACTTCAGTCATGCAGTTCCCGTTCGCCGGCCGTGTCGTCAACCTGCTGGACACGCCTGGACACGAAGATTTTTCGGAAGACACCTACCGCACCCTGACGGCTGTAGATGCTGCTCTCATGGTGATCGACGGGGCGAAAGGCGTTGAGCCGCGAACGATCAAGCTGATGGAGGTGTGTCGCATGCGCAACACGCCGATCATCACGTTCGTCAACAAGCTGGATCGGGAGGTGCGTGATCCGATCGAGGTGCTCGATGAAATCGAGGACGTGTTGCAGATCCAGTGCGCGCCAATGAACTGGCCCATCGGCATGGGGCGGCAGTTTGTCGGCATCTATGATCTCGACGGCGACCGCATCGTGCGCTACGTGCAGGGCCAGGGCCACCACGTGTATGACTACCCGGTCATCAGGGGGCTGGAAAGCGACGAGGCCCGCGCTTGTCTTGGCGGTGATCACGAACGGGTGGTGGAGGAGATCGAACTGTTGCGGGGTGCCAGTCACCGGTTCGACCAGGCGGACTTTGACAGGGCCACCACCACCCCGGTGTATTTCGGCACGGCACTGGGCAATTTTGGTGTGCGCGAAATGCTCGAAGGTTTCGTGCAGGTGGCGCCGCCGCCGCAGCCCCGCGCGGCACTCAGCCGCAGCGTGCAGCCGACGGAAGAAAAGTTCAGCGGTTTCGTGTTCAAGATACAGGCCAATATGGATCCGAGGCACCGCGACCGGATCGCTTTCCTGCGCGTCTGCTCCGGTCGCTATCAGGCAGGGATGCGCATGCGTCATCTGCGCCTGGGCAAGGACGTCAAGATAACCGACGCCGTCACGTTCATGGCGGGTGATCGCACCCACGCGGACGAGGCGTTTGCCGGTGATATTCTCGGTCTGCACAACCATGGCACCATTCAGATCGGTGACTCTTTCACCGAAGGCGAGGATCTGAAGTTCATCGGGGTACCGAACTTCGCGCCGGAACTGTTCCGGCGTGTGCGGGCGCGCGACCCGCTGAAATCCAAGCAGCTTGAGCGCGGGCTCGATCAGCTTGCGGAAGAGGGGGCAACCCAGGTGTTCAAGCCATTGCGACGGGGCGAATACATTGTCGGCGCGGTAGGCGCCCTGCAATTCGACGTCGTTGCCTTCCGGCTCCGGGAAGAGTATCGCGCGGACTGCATCTACGAAGACGCGGCAGTCTATACCGCCCGTTGGGTGAGCTGCGCGGACGCCAGGAAACTGGCGGAGTTCGAAGCGAAGGCGGGCGACAACCTGGCTCGTGACAATGGTGGCTACCTTGCCTACCTTGCGCCGACACGTGCCAACCTGATGCTGACGGAAGAGCGCTGGCCGGATGTCCGCTTCCTCGCCACCCGGGAACACTGACCCAACCCGGCCGCTGATGCGCCGGGAGGCGGCACGGCTGGCGCAGCGCGGACGGGGTCAGCTGAATGCCGCCGCGCTCGAGGCGTCCCGAGCGCGCTACCAGCGTCGCGCGCAGCTTCACGCGTCCCTTGCAATCAACTACCCGTCCGAACTGCCCATCGCCGCGCATGTGGAGGAGATCCGGCGTTTGCTCGGGCAACATCCCGTGGTAATCGTCGCCGGGGAAACCGGCTCCGGTAAAACTACGCAGTTACCCAAGATCTGCCTGGAAGCGGGCCTGGGAATTGCCGGCAGCATTGCACATACCCAACCGCGGCGACTGGCGGCGCGTACGGTGGCGGCGCGCATCGCCAGCGAACTCGCAACGCCGCTCGGCGATGCGGTGGGCTATGCGGTTCGCTTCTCCGATCAGACTGCGGAACAGACGTTGGTCAAACTGCTGACCGACGGACTCCTGCTTACGGAGATCCGTGGCGACCGCTTCCTGGACGCCTACGATGCGATCATCGTGGACGAAGCCCACGAACGCAGCCTGAACATCGATTTCCTGCTGGGCTATCTGCGCCGGCTCCTTCAGCGCCGCCGCGATCTGAAGGTGATCGTCACCAGCGCCACGATCGACGTCGAGCGCTTCTCCGACTATTTCGGTGGTGCGCCAGTCGTGCAGGTGAGCGGACGCGGTTATCCCGTGACCATCCGGCATCTCCCGGACGAGGAAGCGGCGCAGGCCGTCGAGCCGGAAGAGCGTCTGTGTACCGCGGTAGAGCAGATCGCCAACTCGCCGGGCGCGCGGGACATCCTGGTGTTCCAGACCGGCGAGCGGGAAATATTTGAAAGCGCAAGGGCGTTGCGTGCGCACTTTGGCGAGCAGTTCGACGTACTGCCGCTCTACGCGCGACTGCGTGCGGCCGATCAGAACCGTGTTTTCAGCACCGGCGGGCGGCGTCGGATCGTGCTCGCCACCAACGTCGCGGAAACCTCGCTCACCGTGCCCAATATCGGCTTTGTCATCGATCCAGGTTACGCGCGACTCAATCGGTACAGCTACCGCTCCAAGCTGACGCGTCTGCCCGTGGAGCCCATCTCGCAGGCCAGTGCCAACCAGCGGGCGGGGCGTTGCGGCCGGGTGGCGCCCGGAACCTGTCTGCGGCTGTATTCGGAAGCGGATTTCCAGTCGCGGACGGCGTTTACGGAGCCGGAAATCCGGCGCGTGAATCTGGCTTCCGTTGTGCTGCAGATGCGCGCCTTTGCGCTCGGTGACATCGAGCGGTTCGGCTTTATCGAACCGCCCGAGCCCGGGGCCATTCGGGATGCAATCAGGCTGTTGCACGAATTGGGCGCGCTGGATGGCGAGCGTCTGACGCCGATGGGTCGGGCGATGGCGCGCCTGCCGGTGGATCCGCGCCTCGCGCGCATGCTGGTAGGCGCGCGCGACACGGGCGCCTTGCGGGAGTTGCTCGTCATCGTTTCGGCGCTGTCCATCCAGGACCCGCGCGAAAGGCCGCGCGAGGCGCAGGAGGCGGCTGATCGAAAACACGCGCAGTGGGTCGACGAGAACAGTGACTTTCTCACGTGGATTCGCTTGTGGGACTGGCTGATCAATCTCCACGAAAACAGTACCCGTTCTGGCGAGCGCAAGGCACATGAGGCCAATTTTCTGAATCACATGCGCATCCGCGAGTGGCGCGAGCTGCATCGACAGCTGGTGCTGACGGTGCGTGAACTCGGATGGCGGATCAATACTGTTGCCGCCGGAAGTGCTGAGGTGCATCGCGCCGTGCTGGCGGGATCGCTGTCCCTCGTAGGCGTGCATGACGAAAAAGGTGTCTATCTGGGCGCGCGCGGCACGAAATTTCGGGTGTTTCCGGGCTCCACGCTGCGTGGCAGGAGCGTGCGATGGCTTGTTGCGGCGGAAATTGCTGAAACCACACAGATCTACGCGCGCTGCGTGGGCCCCGTGGAGCCCGGCTGGATCGAACAGCTTTCGGGGCACCTGGTCACGCGACAGCATACCGAGCCGCACTGGGCCGCAAAGCGAGGTGAGGCCCGAACCTGGGAAACGGTGCGTCTGTACGGCCTGCCACTGGCGGAGCGACGCAGTGTACGTCTGGCGCCGCTGGACCCGCTTCTTGCCAGGGAAATGCTGATCCGCGATGGACTGGTAGCGGGTGGCGTGCCCGTGGCGCTGAAACGCCAGGTCGATTTCATCGACCGCAATCTGGCGGAGCAGCGGGCGGTGCTCGATCTCGAAACCCGGTCACGACGCCGGGATCTGATGGTTTCGGAACCGGAAATCTGCGCCTTCTACGCACAGCGCCTGCCGGCTGAGGTGGTCGATGGGGTGTCGCTGTCGCGCTGGTGGCGAGGGCTCGACGCCGCCGCCCGGGCGCCGTTGTACCTCGACCGCGACAGCCTGCTGAGGGCTACCACCGAGGGGCTTGGCGAAGATCAGTATCCCGCAAGCGTTCGTATCGGCGCCCTGGACCTGAAGGTGAAATACCGGTTCGCGCCAGGTGAACTCGATGACGGCGTCAACGTACTGGTCGGTGAGGGTGTGCTCAGCGGCGTCGTTCCGGAACTCCTGGACTGGTCGGTTCCGGGTTACTTCGGGCGCGTTTGCGAAAGCTGGTTGCGCACGCTCCCGAAACAGAAACGACGCCTGTTGTCGCCCATCGCCGATCGGGTGGAAGCCATCGCCGGATATCTGCTGCACCCCTCGCGCTATCGGCAGGGCAGGCTCACGTTGGCCTTGAACGATGCGCTGGCCGCGCTCTATGGGCTTGCCGTGGATGAGGCGGATTGGGACCGGTCGCGGGTCGAGCCGAACTGTCTGGTCAACATCGTGGTCCGTGACGCGGCTGGCCGGCTGTTGCGACAGGGGCGCGACCTCGAACCGCTGATGGCCGTGCCGGGGACCGCCGAAATGGCCGCCGATGACGGACCGGTACGCGAGGATCTGCGGCAGTTTCCCGCGGAGGGTCTGCATCGCTCGGTCACCGTGCGGCGTGGTGGCGCGCAGGTACTGCTTTATCCCGCGCTGGTGGAACGGGGGCAGGGGGTCGATCTCGTCTACCGGCCGGATGCCGCGTCGGCCGCGCTGGACAACCGGCGTGGCTACGCGCGCCTGGCGCTGCTGGCAAACGCGGACACCGCCCGTTTCATGAAGAAGGAACTGGCCCGCGAGAAGACGCTGGCGCTGCATTTCGCCAGCCTTGGCGATGCGGACACGTTGCGTGAGGAAGTACTGCTGGCCAGTGCCTGGCAGTGTTTTTTCGAGGCGCGTCCATTGCCGGAAAGCGCATCGGCGTTTGCGGAGCGCATGCGGGCGGAAGGGGGCGGACTTCTGGCGGTTTTCCGATTGGTGGTCAAAGCGCTGGGCGATACGCTGTCCGCCCGCTTTGACCTGGTGCGTCTTCTGGATACGACCACATCCCCGGCCTTCAACCCGGCGGTTGCGGATGTGCGCGCGCTCCTGGCCCGCCTGGTGCCGGCCAATGTGCTGTCGATCACGCCCGTCGATCGGCTCGCTGAACTGCCGCGCTATCTCGCTGGCCTGCACTACCGTGTCGCCAACCTGCAGGGTCGGGTGGCGAAAGACGCTGAGCTTGTCAGGCAGATGCGGGCGTTCGAAAGTCGGCTCGACCGCTATCGCCAGCATCGCCTCGCCGATCCGGCTCAGGTGCTGGAACTCGAGCGCCAGGTGGAGGAAACGCGGGTGGGCATTTTTGCGCAGCCGCTGGCGCGCAAGGGCCAGGGTTCAGCGGTGCGGCTCGACCGGGCGCTCGAAACGGCGGAACGGGCCGTGGGATTGCGCTGAAGGCGTCGGGAAGGCATTGTCAGTCGACCGGAACTTCCCGCCGACCGACGGGTCACAGTCCCGGTGCATCCGCTATTTGATGCCATCTGATCCGGTGGAGGAGCAGCCCGCCGGGATCAAATACAACAGACCGTCTCACCGGAGACACCAGGAGATCAGACAAAATGTTCAATCGCAAAATGAAACCCGTAGCGGCACTGGTTGGATCAGCGTTCGTTGCTTCGCTCACAACCGCCAGCGTGGTGAATGCCGGCGAGCTGTTTGCGACCAGCGAACTCGACACGGGCTACGACCTTCTTGCACAGGCAGATGCCGAGGGCAAGTGCGGCGAGGGCAAGTGTGGCGAAGGCAAGGGCGACGCTGAAGGCAAGTGTGGCGAAGGCAAGGGCGACGCTGAAGGCAAGTGCGGCGAAGGCAAAGGCGACGCTGAAGGCAAGTGCGGCGAAGGCAAAGGCGACGCCGAAGGCAAGTGCGGCGAAGGCAAGTGCGGTGAAGGTAAGTGCGGCGAAGACAAGGGTGACGCCGAGGGCAAGTGTGGCGAAGGCAAGTGCGGCGAAGACAAGGGTGACGCCGAAGGCAAGTGTGGCGAAGGCAAGTGTGGAGAGTCTTCCTGAGCCAGCATTGACCGCTGCCTTGTTCAAGGGCGCCGGGCTGGGGTTGCGTCGCGGGATGCTGCCCCAGCTCCTTCAGCTCGCTCCAGGTGACGTTGACTTCATGGAGATCGCGCCGGAGAACTGGATTGCTGTTGGCGGCCGTTTCGGCCGCCAGTTCCGGGAGCTGACCGAGCGCTTTCCCATGGTATGTCACGGGTTGTCGCTATCCATCGGTAGTCCCGCACCCCTCGATGAAGCGTTTGTCCGCGATGTCGGCGCCTTTCTCGACGTGCACGGGATTTCGCTCTACAGCGAACACCTCAGCTATTGCAGCGACGACAAAGGGCATCTCTACGACCTGATGCCGATCCCGTTTACCGAAGAGGCGGTGCACTACGTCGCCGGGCGCATCCGACAGGTGCAGGACATCCTGCAGCGGCAGATCGCCATCGAACAGGTGTCGTACTATGCGGCCCCCGGTCAACAGATGGCGGAAGCGGATTTCATCAACGCCGTGCTCGCCGAGTCCGGCGCCTCGTTGCTGCTCGACGTGAACAACATATTCGTCAACAGCATCAATTTCCGGTACGACCCCGACGAATTTCTTGCCCGTCTCGACCTGTCGGATGTGGCTTACATCCACATTGCAGGCCACTACGTGGAAGCGGAGGACCTGCGAATCGACACGCACGGATCCGCCGTGATCGATCCCGTATGGGCGCTGCTGCAGGCAGCGTATGCGCGTATCGGCCCCGTGCCGACCCTGCTGGAGCGGGATTTCAATTTTCCGCCCATGGCGGAACTGTTGTCGGAAGTGGCGCGCATACGCACCTGCCAGGCGGACGCTACCTCTACAGGCGCGATGAGCGTCGCGTGAAGTCTGCCGGCGCCAATCGGCCTGCGTTCCAGGAAGTGCAGATCGACTTCGCCGCGCACATCCGCAATCCCCGGGAGAATCCAGGACCTGAAGGGCTGGAGGCCAGAAGGCTGCGCATCTACGCCCAACTCTTTTACAACAATATCGAACACTTCCTCGCCAGCACATTTCCGGTTGCGCGACGTATTCACCTGGATCCGTCGTGGCCGGGCATCGCCTGGGAGGACCTCGTTCGTGCCTTTGTTCATCAGCACGGGTGTGAATCGCCATACTTCCTCGAAATTTCCCAGGAGTTTCTGCAGTTTGCCTCGGGTTTCGATGCCTGCCGCCGTTGGCCCTGGCTGCTCGAACTGCTGCACTACGAATGGGTGGAGATGGCGCTGTCGGTCAGCGAGGCGGAGGTACCGCCGCCACTCCCGCAAACGGAGGCAGCCCTGCTGGACACCCTGGCGGTCTCGCCGCTGGCCCGAGCGCTGACGTATCGGTACCCCGTGCAGACGATTGGGCCCGGACATCTGCCGGCGCAGGAGCCCGAGGAAGCGACACACCTCGTGGTGTATCGTCGCCGCGATGACAGCGTGCATTTCATGGCGGCGAATCCGCTGACGCTGCGCCTCCTCGCCCTGCTGGGTGAGGGCCTGTCCGGTCGCGCGGCACTGGAGCAGTTGGCGACGGAACTGGGTCTGTCGCCTTCTGTGGTTGCGGATCAGGGGCTGGCAACACTCCGCCGTCTTGCGGATCTTGATATTCTGGCGGCGCGGTAGGTAAATTCAGGCCGCTCGTCGAACGACGGTCCACTCCGTGCCGGAATAAACCGGCCTTTCCTGTGGCCCGGCTTCCGGCCGGCGACTCGAAGGCAGCAGGGTGAGAGAGCGATGGGACGTGCCGGACGATGGATGAACTTGGTTTGCGTGCTGTTGCTCGCCAATGTCACGCTGCCGGCCGTACAGGCGTCGGAAATTCACGACCCCTGGGAAAACGTGAATCGCAAGGTCTTCAAATTCAATGATTTTCTCGATCGCTGGATGCTGAAGCCGGTCGCCAGGGGCTACCGGAAGGTCGTTCCCGCACCGGTTCGGCGCAGCGTGGGAAATTTTTTCCGCAATCTCGACACACCGATGACGGCCGTTAACCAGTTCCTGCAGGGCAAGGCCGGTGAGGGTGTTTCGGACCTCGGCCGGTTTGTCGTCAATTCAACCCTCGGCATCGGGGGGCTGTTCGATCCTGCGACGCGCATGGGGTTCGCCAAGCACCAGGAGGATTTCGGGCAGACGTTTGGCAGGTGGGGCACCGGTAGCGGTAACCATGTTGTCCTGCCGCTGAGGGGCTCCTCCACGGTGCGTGATACTTTCGGCCTGGTGCTGGACACGCTGACCAATCCGATCCGCCTGATTTCCCCGAATGAGCTGGAGTACGGCCTGCGCGGGGTCTCGGTGGTGGACACGCGTACCGACCTGCTGTCAGCCGAGAGCCTCATGAAGGAAGGCGGTGACAGCTACCTGTTTCAGCGTGATGCGTTTCTGCAGCGGCGGGAGTTCCTGGTGCATGACGGCGAGGCGGAGGAGTCCGATCCGTTCCTCGATGAGGAGTGGTCGGAGGAGGATTAGCGGGTCTTCGCGACGGACGGCTCAGCGGTGCGTTCGCCCGCGCTGCGGGCGGCCGGAAACCTTGCTTGTAATGGCCCCTGCATGGGAGTAGGGTGCCGGCCCCATCACCGCTGCGGCGTGAGCTCCCGGCTGATGAGCCTGCTTGTCATACAACCGGACGGTGTGCCAGATCCTCTCCTGGCGCGGTTGTCCGGAATCAATGAATATCGTTGTGTCCCTTCTGCTGATGCCGCGCGGGCGCTGTTCAGTGCTGATCTGGATGACATCATCCTGGCGCGTTCGGAAGCGCAGGTGCGTGAACTGATCGAGTCGGAGCCACTGCTGGACGTTGTGCTGATATGTGCTGACGAACCCGACGCGTCGCAGGCGTTGCAGGCGATGCGTGCCGGCGCCCTGGATGTGTGGAACCTGGCCGAATCCGTGGAAACGCTGGGAGAACGGCAGCAGGCACTGGTACGCCGGCTGCGCGGCAGACGCCAGGCTGTTCGCGAGCGCTGGCTGCGTCACGAGAGCGACGTACAGCGGGACCAGCGTGCCGGCCGTTACATCCAGCTTGGCATGCTGCCGCCCAATCCGATGATGGTTGGCGACTATGTGCTGCGCCACAGGGTAGTGCCGTCGGCATTCCTCTCGGGGGATTTCATCGACTACTTTGCGTTTGCCCAACACTATCTGGCGGCCTATGTCGCTGACGTCTCCGGACACGGTGCGTCGTCCGCGTTCGTGACGGTGCTCCTGAAGAACTTCTCTCGCCGTATCCGCCGCGAGTATCGCGTGGACATGCTTACCAATCCGGGTCAGATCCTCGCGTTGTTCAACCGGGAACTGATCGAGCAGAAGATCGACAAACACGTAACCCTTTCGTTTGTCCTGATTGACCTGCGCACCGACGAGCTGCTGTACGTGAACGCAGGTCACTACCCTCAGGCCATTCTTGTTGATGGATCCGGCGCCCGCTTCCTGGAGGCAACGGGCAGGCCGGTCGGCCTCTTCCCGGAGGTGTCCTATACTGCGGAATCGGCAATCATCGGACCTGGCGAACGGCTTGTGCTCTTCTCGGATGGCGTTCTTGAAATGCTGGGTGGCGATTCGCTGACGGCCAAGGAAGCGCTGCTGCTCGATGCGGCCGGGGCAAGCGATCAGGTGGATGTCATCTGGCAGATGCTTGGTCTGCGAAGTGACGATCAGGGGCCGGACGACATGTCCTGCCTGATCGTGAGCAGGGAGCCCTGATGGCGCCCGGGCGCATCATGGTGGGCGACACCGATGGGGTCTACCTTCTCAAACTGGTTGGTGATGTTCGCGTGACGCTGTGTATCTCGGCGGAAGGTTTTATCCACCGGATGCTGGCCGACCCCGAGTTCAAAGCCGTGACCATCGATCTCTCCGACGCCCGGGGCATGGACAGTACGTCGCTTGGCATCCTTGCCCGTATTGCCATTGAAACCCGCCGACAGCACAACCTGCGGCCCACGGTGCTGGTGACCAATCCGGATCTCGAGAAGCTGATCCGCGTATCCGGCCTGGCTGATGAATTCAAATTCGTGCGTTCAGCCGTCGTGGCGGACGTCGCGATCAACGAACTGCCGCAGTACAACGCGCTCGACGAAGGGGAGCTACGCCGCCGGGTCATTGACGCGCATCGCACCCTGATGTCGATGAACGCCGCCAACGAAGCCACCTTCCGCGATCTGGTGCTGGCGCTTGAAGCGGAAGAACGCGGTCCGGGTGGCTGCTGATCCGCACTCAGCACACGCAACTCAGTGCTTCGCTGACCAGCCCCAGCCGGTTCTCCGCCAGTCGTTTCTGATCGCTGAGCAGACGTCGGTAGGCGCGGGCGCCGCGTTGTCCGTTGAACAGGCCGAGCAGGTGCCGGCTCATCGCCTTGAGCGGTATCCCGAGAGCGAGTTGCCGTTCCATGTAGGGCAGGAACGCAGAGACGAGTTGAGCCGGTTCGAGACTGTCTGTCTCGCGGTCGGGGTGAAGCCGCAGATGCAGCTGACGCAGCAACATGGGATTGTGATACGCGGCCCGACCGATCATGACGCCGTCGCAGTCACGGAGCAGCGCCGCGGCCTGGCTTGCGTCGGCAATGCCGCCGTTCAGAACGATCGACAGTTGCGGGAAACGACGCTTCAGTGCCAGCACCCGATCGTGGCGCAGCGGCGGTATTGAGCGGTTCTGGGCGGGGGACAGCCCGTTGAGCAGGGCTATGCGTGCGTGCACGTAGAACGTCTCGCAGCCTGCTGACGCCACCGCGCCGACGAACGAATCGAGGAAGTTGTCGCTGACCTGGTCGTCGATTCCCAGGCGACACTTCACGGTGACGGGAATCGATACACGGTCCCGCATGGCGGCCACTGCCCGAGCAACCAGCTCCGGCTGGGCCATGAGGCAGGCACCGATGAGCCCCTGTTGCACCCGCTCGGAGGGGCAACCGACGTTCAGGTTGACCTCGTCGTAGCCCGCCTGTGCGGCGAGCTGTGCACAGTGTGCCAGCGCCTGCGGATCGTTGCCGCCAAGCTGCAGCGCGACCGGGTGCTCGTGCGGGTGGTAGGCGAGACGCCGGTCCGGCTGGCCATGCAGCAGGGCGTCCGTTGTCACCATCTCGGTAAATAACCCCACTGACGGGCTGACAAGGCGCAGCAGGTAACGGCAGTGGCGATCCGTGTACGCCATCATGGGGGCGACGGTCACGGGTGCCAGCGCGCTCACGTGTCAAACACCATGGAGCACGCATGGTCCGACGACGGCCGGACCATCGTGGGCCGGCCCTGACACGCGCTGGACGTGACGCAGGCGTACATCTCGTGGCGAAACAGTTGCAATACGATGACAAATACCAAGAAAATGGAGAGCTTGTACGTGGGAAGGGTTAACTGTCAACGGAATTGTCTTTCGTAAGCTCATGATAAATCAAGGGTTCGCGAACGGGAATATTCGGTGGTCGAAGGTCCCAAGGATTACAGAATTTCTCCATTTTCTCTTCATATTTTCGAGGGAGTGGTTATAATATGGCGCACGTCGATGTCGCAGGAAGCCATCCGGTATTCGTCGACGTGAGGTAACAGGATTTATCCGGGCTGGCGAGCGAATTCTTGTCACCCCGGCGCGCCAGGAGATGCAGGCGATGCTGTGTCAGCGAACGATCAGGAAACCCGTGCATGCCATCGGTATTGGTGTGCACTCGGGGAGGAAGGTCCGTATTTCAATGCGCCCTGCCGGGGAGAATGCGGGAATTACCTTCGTGCGCACCGACACCGAAGCGCCTGCTTCGGTGCCGGCGCTCGCACAGTTTGTCTCCGACACAACGTTGTCCACCACGATCTCATCGGGAAACGTGCAGGTGGCCACAGTGGAACATCTGTTGTCCGCGCTGTGGGGCCTTGGCATCGACAATCTCGTCATTGAACTCAGCGCCGAGGAAGTGCCGATCATGGATGGCAGCGCCGCGCCATTCATCGACCTGATAAATTCCGTGGGCATCGTCAACCAGTCGGCGGCGAAGCAGTATCTGCGCATCACCCGAGAGATCGAGGTTAAACAGGGCGATGCACGGGCTTTGCTGCGACCGTATGCGGGTTTCAAGGCAAGTTATACGTTCGTGGCTGATCACCCTGTATACAACCGATATCCAAAGCAGGCGACTCTGGATTTTTCCTGCACATCCTATTGCGATGAAGTGAGCAGGGCCCGTTCTTTCGGGCTCGTAAAGGAGTTGCCCCAGGCGCATGCCATCAACCGTTGTCTCGGCTCGAGTCTGCACAACGCGATCGGCATCGAGGATGACCAGATCGTCAACGACGGTGGGCTGCGCTACAACGACGAGTTTGTGAAGCACAAGCTTCTGGACGCGATTGGCGATCTCTATCTTCTGGGCCGTCCAGTGCTGGGTGAATTTGTCGGCTTCATGTCAGGGCATGCGCTCAACAACAAGTTGGCGCACGCTCTCCTGCGCTGCGAGGATGCCTGGGATGTTGTGACCTTCGGGGAAAACGAGCGTCACGGAGTGGGCGAGCCGATCATGCAACCGGAAGCTTCGGTGTTCTGACCGGTGAGCGGGGATGCGCGTCAGTCGCCGCTGCGTAACATTTCCTCGAACATCGTCCGTACGAAGCCGCGTACCGCTGCTCTTGCCTCCTCCGGCGGCATCAGACCCTGACGGGACAGTTCCGCTGCGATAGCGTCCACTCCCCGCTGCCCGTTCACCTGGGACATGATCCACGCGTGTACGCGTACGGCGGTTGCCTGGGCCTGGAAAGCAGGCAACAGCGGAATGGGTTGCGCACCGTCTGCCAGCCAATCCGGGCTGCGGTTGTCGGGCGGCGGGACGGCCCCCACCTTGCGCGCGGACCAGGTCACCACTCTTTCGTACCGGCGTTGCCGATGGTGAGGCGATTGCTGGTAGGGTTGGTCTTCCTCGCTGCAGGTCAGCATCTCAAAGCCGCTGGCACGCAATATTTCCGGGATTTCCTCCAGGCACGGATTCCATGCGGGATTGCCGTTGGTGAACGCCAATGAACCCTGATTGATCCAGACACCGCCCGGTTCCAGCACGTGGTTGAGCGTGGCCGCCAGCACGCCCAGGGGCAGGTCGATGACATCGATGAGCCAATGGGTGACAACGACGGGAAGGCTTGCCGCGGGAAACGGCGGAAAGCGGATGTCTCCCAGAATGGGTTGTACATTGGTGGCGGGCGGCGGTTGGAGTAAATGCACGACCGCCACGTCATCCAGATGGCGGGGGGCGGTGGGAAATTCCACAAATTCGGCGGTAGTCCCGGCCAGAAGACGGGCAGCGACGAGCAGCAGGAGTGGATTGCTGTCGAGCGCCACGACAGGCCGCTCGCGTCCCAGTTCAGCGGCCAGGCCACAGGCCCCGGCGCCCAGCACGGTGATCGGCGTCGTCGCCCCCTCCGGCAGGTGTCCGCGGATGGCGCGCGCCGCCGCCAGGGTTTCCGGCTGTCCCCACGCCCAGTCTCTCAGCACGTTGGTGGCGTAGCCGGTAACGGCGTGGTGACCAGGCAGTCGGGTGCGAAGCCCGAGCAGTGTTTCCCTTGCCCCACCGCGGTCGTTGCCGAGCATGGGCGCGAGCAGCGATTCCAGGCAGGCGCGCTGCTTTGCCAGCGCCGCGGCCAGGTGGTTGAGGCGCGCCGCGGCAATCCCCGCTGCAGTAGCCGCCGCCGCGCTCGCGCGTCGCTCTTCGGCATACAGGCGTTGTCGTTCCAGTCGCCAGCGATTGCGCCAGTCCGCTAGTGCCATTTCGGGTTCAGGCAGCAGCACGGGAACGGCTTCGAGCATCGGGTAACTGGCATTGCACGGGTTGCAGCGCCACACATGCAGTGGGTTGCCACAGGCCGGACAGGCAAAGGATGGCAGGGCATCGTTCATGGGTAGCGGTATTCTCCGGGTCATGGTCACTGGCGGACAGTCACCCGCGATCGGTTGGTCATCGCGGTCCTGGCGATGTCGATCGGGAAGTGGGCCGCAGTACGCCGGGCACAGTGGTTGTCGGGGTACGCCGGGATGATCCGGCCCATCGTATCAATACCGTCGCGGATGCACAGGCGACAGCCTCTACCGGCGTTGGGGCTGAAACCGTCAGACGCGACGGTATTATCGGTCTGCGGTAACATCGTCGCTGGTTGTAGCCATACCGCGCCGCGGCGCGGGGCCCGGACCGCGTCGGCGGGAGCGACTTCAGGGGGAGACGCTCACCGGGTCGGAAAAAGGCGAGCGACCCGCAAACTCAACCAGCAGGAGAGAGCCATGTCCCGGGCGACCGATCATGAAGTCGTTTCAATTTATCCCTTCAGCGAGGAACAGCGCGAGAAGCTGCTGACCCTTGCGCCAGAATGTGTACTGATGTGGAGCACCAAGGATCACTGGCCGGTCGGTGTCGTACACTCCTTTGTGTGGCGCGACGGCGCCCTCTGGATAACCTTTGCCGCACACCGGCATCGTGCAACGGCAATCCGGCGCGACCCGCGGGTCTCGGTCACGATCAGTGGCCGCACCAGCACCGACCCCGACTGCCCGCGTGGGGCGGTCACCGTGAAAGGGCGGGCCAGCTTCCATGACGATGCCGCCACCAAGGCCTGGTTCTATCGCGCCCTGGCCAAGAAGCAGTCGCCGGACGATCCGAAAGGGGAGGAAGACTTCTTCCAGCTGCTCGACTCCCCCCTGCGGACCATCCTCAAGGTCGTTCCTGAGAAGTGGATAACCTTTGACGCGGGCAAGTCCGCCGCGCATCGGGCCGGTACGCTGTCCGAAGACGAACTCGGCCCACGCCTGAATTCCGACACACAGCGGCTGAAGGCGGAGAAGCAGCGACGGGGCCTCAGCGATTAACCCGCGGTAAGCGGTCGCCGTGCCGGTGAGCGCGCCAGCCAGGGAAGTTCCCAGGCTGGCGCGAACTCTGGGCCGGTCCTCAGGACGACAGCAGCGTGTCGAGATAACCCGGATCGCGCCCGTCGGGGAACATCTGGGCGCGTTCCATGATCGGACTGTCGCCGGGCTTCAGATTCTGATGCGCCCGTCGCCAGCCCGCGAATGTTGCGAGAATATGCATGGGATCGCCGTGAATTTCGGTAAAGCCGCCGTTGACGGAGCGCGTATCGAAATAGGCCGCGTTCACATCGTCAGCCCACAACTCGCAGGCGTTGGTGAAACCAAGGTCCATCATCCGCTGTCGGGCTGCAGCAAAATCGTTGACAAGACATCCAACGTGATGGAAGCCTTCCTCGCCAGCCTTGTACATGTCGCGATAGATCGACGGCGTGTCGTCATGCTGCTGAATGAACTGGATCTGGTGTTCACCCAGATAACCGAAGGCATAGGACACATCCGCCTCCTGGCGGGTGCCGCGGTACATGAATTTGTCGGTCTTGTGATGCCAGGTCAGCATGAATGGGCCGGCACCGTACAATCGGTGCCAGCGATGCGCCGCCTCCTCGAGATCGTTCACGAGATAGGCGTACTGGAATATCGGCATGATGGCTGGTGACACGTTTTCCCCCTCCGGGTGTCGTTGAATCCGGTAACTCTCGCCCAAGTATGGGGTGGTCGTCAAAAGGTGGTGCACAATTCCGGTTTTGGGCCTGCGCAATGCCGGGCTGGCCAACCAGACCGATGGTGTTACGGTGGGTGTGAAAAGGTGGCCGAACCTGCCCGCTTGTCAGCCTGACACGGGGGTGGGCCTCCGGCCGGTGGCAATCCGTGCAGGTGCTGACAGGAGACTGGCTTGGACAACGTGGTGCAAGTGATTGGCAGCCAGCTGAGCGCCTGGTGGCAGGTGCTGGCTGAAGGTCTGGCTGCGACCACTTCGGCGGAGGTGCTGCTCCAGCTCCTGTCCATCGCGCTTTGCGCCGCATCCGCCTGGGGCCTTGGTGGGCGCGCGGCGCAATGGTGCGAAGCGTACTTCCGACACCGGCAGTCACAGAACGTCCTGCGATTCGACATTGGCTGGCGGGAATTCCTGGTGTTGCTGTTTGCGGTTGTACTGCTCTGGACGGCGGTGGCCGTTCTCGGGCAGGCAAACGTGCCGAACGCGCTGGTGCGTGTGATCGCAAACCTGCTGACGGTATGGGCGGTCATCCGCTCCACCTCGAGCACCATTCGCAGTCGATTCTGGTCGCGGGCGACGGCAGTAACGCTCTGGATCGTAGCCGTGCTCAACAGCTTTGGCTGGCTGGGTACGGTCATCGCATTCATGGACGCGGCGGCAGTGGACGTCGGCAGCGTTCGTATCAGCCTGCTGCTGATCGTGAAAAGCCTGACGGCATTCATACTGCTGTTCTGGGCGGTTGGTTTTCTGTCGACCGGGCTGGACCGGGGCTTCCAGCGCGCACCGGGGCTGAACCCGTCCCAGCGGGTGCTGTTCGGAAAACTCGCCCGTATCGCGCTGTTCATTGTGGCGGGTCTGGTGGGGCTGAATATCGTCGGCCTGGATCTCACCGCACTAACCGTTTTCAGTGGCGCATTGGGTCTGGGTATCGGCTTCGGCCTGCAGAAAATCTTCTCGAATCTCATCAGTGGCATCATCCTGCTGCTGGACAAATCGGTGAAGCCGGGCGATGTCATCTCCGTGGGGGATACCTACGGTTGGGTTAATTCGCTTGGCGCCCGCTGCGTCTCTGTGTTGACCCGGGATGGAAAGGAGCACCTCATCCCGAACGAGAATCTGATGGCTCAGCAGGTGGAAAACTGGTCCTACAGCAACAAGAGCGTGAGGGTGCATGTGCCGGTGGGCGTAGCGTATGGATCTGACGTCCACCAGGTTCGCGAGGTACTGATCAGCGCGGCGGACGGGCACCCCCGCATCCTCTCGCAGCCTCGCCCCGTGTGCCTCATCAAGGGATTCGGCGACAGCAGTATCGACTTTGAGTTGCGGGTCTGGATCGAGACACCCGAAGACGGCATCTCCAACGTGCGCAGCGACCTGTACTACCGCATCTGGGACCTGTTCCGCGAGCATCAAATCGATATTCCGTTCCCGCAGCGGGATGTGCACGTGAAGTCCGATCTGGCGGTATCCCTGCGTGACGCTGCAGGCGCAAGTACCGACTGATGGTTGCCACGATCATGCGTGCCCCTTCCGGATGCCCAGCTGACTGACTGAGTGAGTGATTGGCCAGAATGCGCAGTAGCCTGGATTTTTCGCCGATGAGCCAGATCCGCCAGCTGATGCTGCTGCTGGTGGCGCTACTGTTGTTGCATGCTGTGTGCATGATCGTGTTCGAACAGATGCACTGGCTGGATGCGGTGTGGCTGACGTTCACAACCGCAACTACCGTGGGATTTGGTGACTTCGCGCCCCGCTCGATCGAGGGGCGAATCGCCACCGTCCTCCTGCTGTACGGCGGAGGAATCATCATTCTTGCCCGCATCGGCGGGCTCTACTTCGATTATCTGATGGAGCGGCGCATGAAGATTCTGCAAGGCAAGTGGCACTGGGAAATGCGGGGTCATATCGTCTTCATCAATTCGCCGGTGCATGGGGCCGCGGAGTACTTCCGGCTGGCGATCGAAGATCTCCGGGAAAGCGCGGCATCGATGGCGGGCGCCGCGGTGGTGATTCATTCCGACCAGTTTGCCGACGGTCTGCCGGAAGAGGTTCGCCGGCTGGAGGTCGCCCATGTGCATTCGCCGTCGGTCAGCGAAGAGAGCCTTGGCCGGGCCAGCGTGCTGGAAGCAGGAGTAGTCGTCATACTTGCCGCCGACAACGGCAGTACGGCAGCGGACAGCGTGACGTTCGATCTGATCCATCGGCTGCGTGATATGGGATACGACGGTCGGATCATTGCGGAAGTGGTCAGACAGGACAACAAACGGCGCCTGCTGAGTATCGGCGCCAATACGGTCATCCGTCCGATCCGAAGTTATCCCGAGCTGCTGATCCGCTCCATCATCGCCCCCGGAACCGAACAGGTGATCGAAGAACTCATCAGCCACAACGGTGCTGTCAGCATTCGCTATGACATCGCGCTGCGTGCCCGCTGGTCACGCCTGCAGGCTGCATTCGCCGACCAGCGACTGGGTGTGCTGATCGGCTACGTGGATGGGGACGGCCACCAGGTACTGAGTCCCGAAGGGGCCGACGACGTCGACGTGCAGGCGCTCATCGCCATTGTGCGCGAGGATCAGGTACGCAGCCTCGCGCAGGTGCTCGAGGCGCTGCGATCAATGCCCATCACGCAGTGAGGATCGGCGGCGATGCATCACTTCATCCGGTCAGGCCGGGTTTGTGATGGTGCCGTTGACGATCGGGGCAAAGGCGGTGAGGCTGTCCCACAGTGCAGTTGGCAGACCAGTGCTGCCGAGCACACTGGCCAACGCTGCCTGCTCGCCATGCAGGGCGAGATAGTTGAGAACAATCGTTTCGGCCAGCAGGTTGACGGCGTTGGCCGCGGGCGTTGCCGAGGTTTCCACTGAGCCGTCCGCCCGCATGAAGCCGATTTGCTGATGCAAGGCCTGCGCGTCCGGCGTCGCGCCAAGCAGTGTGGGTCGGCCACCTGGGTTGTAGACAAGAAAGAACGGCGCCGCGGTCTGCTGGTTGTCGCTGGTCCATTCACCTTTGCCGCGACCGTCGATGCTGTTGTCGATCACGCCGTTCGATGACAGCGAGCCATCGGAGGTGACGTAGAGCATGAGTGGCACGCCACGTAGCGCCGCGTACTGCAGGCAGGCGCCCATGCACTGACCAGCGCGGAAATCCTTTACCTCACCCTCCGCGCGTCGCCCGCCGTGATAGTCGTAGCCCCCCATCTCCACCGTCCCGGCGCCGGCAAACCCGTTGATCACCATTTTCATGATGGCCGCGGTCTTGCGGAATTCGCGCCCCGTGGTGTCGCCGGCGTTGAACTCGGTGGCGGAGAAGATACCGCCTGTACCGACAATTTCCGGGTCGCCGCCGGGGTCCAGCGTGGCGGGATTGCCAAAGCGATCGGCCAGATCCGCGCTTTTGAGGTACCCGCAACGCACCAGGTCTTTCAGGACGTCGTTGCTGGTGATTGGATTGTCGTCCGGATCCACAGCGCTCATCTTGCGATCGCTCAGACGATATATCGACTCCATCACCGCCACGGCGTCCTGTTGGGACAACACGGATGTCAGATCGCCTACATCCACCAGTCCGGTCACATCGCTAGGCCGATCGACTTTCGTGGGGCGGATGGCAAGGTCGATCATGGCAGCGGGTGCAGCGGAGTTGCCGCCGGAATCCGAACCCGATGAACCGATGAGCGTCAGTAATGAGCCGTTGGCGCCCGCTTTGGCGATGCCATACATCGGGTTGTGCGGATTGTTTCCCGTGTCGTTCTCCGAGCGGGCAGGAATCACCGCGCCGGAGATATTGGCGGCCGTTGCCGGTGTCACCCGGGTCATCATGCCGCGCAGAAAGGCACTGTCCGAATGGAATGCCAGTCCCAGCGACTGATCGATGAAATCATTGGTTTGTGACTGCGGATTGACGATCGGCGGGATCATGTCGCCGGGTAGCCCCTGCCGTTCGTAACCGGCCGTGCTCAGAAAGTCGAGCTGGCCGCCCCGTTGTCCTACCAGGACATTGGAGCCCGCCTGGCTGGAGCCGCCAGCCAGGTCGAAACAGATGAACGGGATCTTGCCCGCGCCCTGCGTGGCGATGCCACATTGTGCAATCAGGGCCGCCAGGTCCGGTGACAGGGCGGCGTGCGCGCGCCCCCCCAACGACAGCAGAGCGCTACCCATGAGCGCACCGCCGCCAGCGAGGAATCCCTGTGCCAGGAACTCCCGGCGTGTTCGGGGTCGAGGGTGCGCGGGGTGGCGCATCGGATCATCATAGTGGCGTGTGCGTTTTCTGATCACGATATTCTCCGTTCGGGCGTTCGGCTGCGTGTCATGAGCCGCTCTATTGCATGGACATGCCGCATCAATGGACCAGCATCGCCGCGCTGCCGAGAACGGCGGCGCAGGCACCCTTTGTGATGCGTGCGGTGCGGTCGGCCTCGCAGCTGCCACCACAAGCCGACAGGCGATCCACCAGCGTGTTGATTTCGGCCGTGACATCTGCCGGATCGGGCTGCACCGAGAGGTTCTGACCTATCATGTGCGCGAGCAACGGATCGATCAGCACACTGCGATCGGCCAGGGCGACGGTCGGCTGGGCGTTGAAATTCAACCCCGGGAAATACGCGGCGCGGGCGGTTGTGTCGTCAACCAGAACGCTGCAGTAGCTGATGGCCAGTTGGGTGACGCCCATCTGCTGGGAGGAAATGAATCCGCCGAGCGCCGGTAGCGCAGGCATGGCCCGCCGCACGAGGTCATAGGTATTTGCTACCTGGGACTGTGTCGTCGGCACACCTGTCATCGCCGACATGGTGGCGTGGATCGCCGCAAAGGTACGGATGCCAAGTGCCGGAGAGCGCGGCTGATCCGGCGGCGGTGGTGGCGCCACCGGATCCGCTTCGACAACCACGTTGGAACTGCTGCCCAACTGCTCGAAGGTGAGGAAAAACTCATCCAGCGCCGGTCCTTTTTCCAGGGGAATGACGGTGCCCTGGGTCGACAGCAGCAACTGTCCCTGTGCCGTTGCGATATCCGAAGCTGTCAGCGTGGTGGAGAGCTTGCCGAATCCCTGACCGACGTTGAGTTCCCGGCCATTCAAGCCAATGCGCATGCCCCGCAGTACGGTGTCCGCCGGCAGGACGCCGCCACCCAGTATGGTAAAGAACGGTTGGTTGAACAGATAGGCATAGCTGTCGAACTGACTGACCTCGAAGACAACATAGGCATCAGCCACGCCAACATGATCGCTCACGTTGAACAGCAGGTAGTATCGCTCGCCGACGCCGGCGTCGAAGTTCTGCAGGATCTGCGCAGGTGACAGCGCGCGATTGTGAATGGCCAGCAGGCGCACCGTGCCCAGCCAGCGGTTGCTGTTGTCTACCTCACTGCCGATTGCCAGCGCAAAGGTGTCGTCCCAGTCCGTAAGCAGGCCTCCGGCAACGGTATCCACATCGCCGGTGGATTCCCCGTTGACGTAGAGTCGCCGTCCATTGACAGGATCGTAGGTCAGGACAACGTGCTGCAGCGTTGCCTGCAGGTCTTCGTCGGCATCCGCGGTGGAGAGTTGCGGAGCGCCGCCCTCGTCGGTCTGGTCACTGCGAACAAAACTGTCGTAGTTGTATTGCGTCTGACCCAACAGGAAATTGCGTCGATCCACCGCACCGGAATACGTCACGATGCGTGCCGGACCATCCTGTGTGACGTTGCCTGGCGCGTTCCACACTTCGACGGAGAATTCCCCCGTGGCGCGAATCAGCTCATGCAGCTTGCGGCTGGCGCCGGTGGCGCCCTGGGCTTTTCCGCCGGTGAACTGAATACCCCAGCCGCCCACCCACTGATAGCCGCCGGATAGCGTGAGGTTGAGCGCTGGTTCGACACCGCTGGTATCAAATACGGTGTTGCCATTGCCGGTTTTGAATTCGTAGAGCGCGATTATATTGGCCTCATTGCGGCCGCCGGACGAGGAAACGATCCCATCCACCAGCTTGAGGGCCTTGCTTGTCACCAGGCTGGCGTCGAGTTGCGTCACCGGCACGCTGTCCGCCAGCGACTGGATGGCGTTCTGCATCGTGTCCGCGTTGGCCGCGCAGTCGCTCCAGCAGTTGTGGAATTCACCACGCAGCCGCAGCACCAGTCGTGAGTTCGCGGCCGTACCGAGGTCCATCTTGGCCTGCGCTGCGGCGTAGGCGACGTCCACGTCACCGGAGGCGAAGAACGGTGATTGCGGGATCGTGGCGGTGTCGCTGTGGCAGCCGGCGCAGAACTGCGTGAGCAGTGGATACACGGTGGCGGCAAATTGCGCGGAATCGGCGGGGAAGTTCCGGCTGTCGCCAGGGTCGCTCAACGGCGGCGGTGTCAACTGAACGGTCTTGGCCGGCGCCCCCAGGGAGTCGCCCGCCCACGCCGCGATGTAAGTTTCAAGAATGTCGCCGCACGCATTGTCATCGGCAAGCCAGCAATTGTGTCCACCACGCACCTTGGTGACCATGAGGCTTTGTCCGGGATCGGCGAGATTCACTACCCCGTTGGCCGCGTCGTAAGCCAGATTGATGTCGTCCGCCCGTACGAAGCGAGGCGTCTGACTCTCGTTGTGGCAGCTTCCGCAACGATTGTTCGGAACCAGGTTGTCCCACACGTTACGTTTGAAGGCCTGTACATCGCTCGTCTGCGGGGCCGGCCCGGTGTAGTTGCCAACTTCCGGGACGCTGGTCTGCGGATTGATCGTCGTGGTGGCTCCGCTGCCGCCGCCGCAGGCCTGAAGCAGGCTGATGCAGAGCAGCAGGGGGAGTATCTGGGTACGCCAGTGAATCATGCTCACTCTCCCATGCAGTAGACGGCGGACTGTGCGAACGCCCGTCGCAGCGAGTAGCCATTGGCGCGCAGGTCCGCCACGATGGCGGCGACTTCCGCCCTGTCGGCGGCGTCCTCCGGTGGCCTCAGGCACACGGTGGTGAATACCCGTTCCGCGTGACACTGGGTGAACGCGTCGGCATGGGAAATTTCCTCACCGAATCCGCGGGCGCCATCGCCGTTACCGGTCAACGCCGAATCCCAGCCCAACAGGGCGTTCGGACCCGTGCGCCAGTAGTTGTCCCAGTGATCATCAACCGTTACGTATCCGGGCGCGAACGTGGTGTTGTTGTTGAAGTGCTTTGCCTTCACGCGGGTACCGGTCACCGGATCGCTGTCACCCGCCGCGTTGTAGCTGAGTGCACCGTTTTCGGCGTCCGGGTCCGTCGACTTGTCATAGGCGTAGTCGTAGTAGGCGAATGACTGTATGAAGGGATCCATGCCGGCATGGCAACCAATGCAGCCGTTCAGGAAGATGCGGCTGTCACCACCGGGGCTGCGGGACACATCCTGGCGGATACGGTCCGGAATGCGGGTCGTGTCCTGAATCTGCTCCAGGTCCCTGCACAAATGATTCCTGAAGGTGAAGCGCAGCATTGCCCGGTTGGTGCCGTCCACCAGGAAGGCGCGGGCCGCCTGCCGGGAGGTCAGGACTCCCGCGGCAGCATTGGCGGGAATCCCCTGAAGAGAGGACTGGGCTACCGGCGAGAGGCTGGAGGACAGATCCACGCCGTTGGTCTCCAGAGCTTCGTAGTGCGCGTTGGAGCTTGCCGAGTAGGGAGGAATGCCGGCACCGGAACCGACGTACAACACGTCGGTCGTGAGGATCTGGCGAAAGTCCACGTTGTCGCGCACCAGTCCGATCACGGTGGCTGTGTAGTCGTTAAGCGGTGCGAAGCCGTCGCCGGCCTCGTTTGTCCACGGCGTGACATGCTGCTTGAGAGTGACGTTGTAGAAGCCAGGTTCCTGGGTGGCCAGCAATGCCGCGCCCAGGGCGTCGCCGCCCGCCACCATGCCTGCCATGGTGTCCAGCATCGTGGCGTCCGGTGGTACGCCGGCGATCCTGTCGTGAATCCGCTTTGCCTGATCACGGCTGGTTGCCTGGGCAACCGGTGCGGTCAGCAGCAGCGAGATAACGAGCGTCAATGACAGCAGGTGGGCGTTCTGCGCAACGGCGCGGTGAATCATCTCCGGTTCCTCATCTACCCCGAATGGCTTCTTGTCCGGGCGGGGATTGTCGATTTGCGGATGGCCGCATCCGGCGGAACCATCGGGCGGCAATGCGCGAGGTATAACCGCCCGTCAGGGCGCGAACAATGCGTTCATCAGTGCCTGCATTCCGTGACGAATTTCCGGTTTTACCGCCGGTGCGGAAGATTTCCCGCTGTCGACTGCCAATTTCGTCAAACCGGGCTAGGCTTTTCCCTGTGCGGTTGCTCACGTATTCAGGTAAGCACCCTGTGAAAAAATTTCCATTGATTGCAAGCGAGGGGTATTGAGCTGTGATCCCTGAATTGCGTCTGCTGATACGCGGGACGCTGGCGCCTGTTGCGCTGGCGGTTCTCGTGGCATGTGGCGGCGGTGGTGGTTCGGTGCTTGGCGGCAGCCAGAGTCCGGACCCGGTCATCGTCGACTATCCGGTTGTCTATGTGCGGCGTCCGCTGCTCACGGACGACAATGGCAACCTTCTGACTCGCGACGTTCGCAATGCCGTCGCGTTCTTTCCGGGTGCTGCGCTGATGTTGCGTGATCGCGCGTCGCCGACCTCGGACGAAACCCTGCTGACTGCCGGCCTGTTTCCCGACGCGGACGGTGTGCCGGCCCTGATCGACGTCAGGGATCCTGATGCTTCACCCGATGGCAGCCAGGTTGTATTCGCGCTACGCGCGCCGGCGATTCCCGATGCGCCGCCCGAGGAACAGCCGACCTGGAATATCTGGCTGTATGATCATCCCTCGCGCTCGATATCGCGCGTGATTGCCTCGGACCTGGTTGCGGAAGAGGGTGATGACATTTCGCCGCGATTTCTGCCGGATGGGCGTATCGTCTTTGCGTCAACCCGACAGCGCGATGCCAAGGCCATCCTGCTGGATGAAGGAAAGCCGCAGTTCGCGGCGCTCGATGAGGATCGTCGGCGGCCTGCGCTCTCCCTGCACGTCATGGACGCTGATGGCACGAATATCCGTCAGATCTCGTTTAATGCAAGTTCCGACTTCGATGCCGCTGTACTGGCAGACGGCTCGATCGCGTACAGCCGGTGGGACAACGTAGCCGGTATCGATCGCATCAGTCTCTATCGGCTGCTGCCCGACGGGCGCGATGCCGGCATTCTCTATGGCGCGCACAGTCACGACAGCGGTCCGGACGGTGAAGCGGTGGAATTCACTCGCGCCAGGGAAATGCCGGACGGGCGTCTGCTTGTCATGCTGCGCCCCTCCGGTGAGCAGTCGCGACTGGGCGTGTTGCCGGTAGCCATCGACGTGACGGCCTACGTTGACAACGAGCAGCCAACCGCCGCGAACTCGGGTCTGGTCTCTCAAGCGCAGGAACTGCTCATCGCGGGCGATCTGACACTGGATGACAACCGGCCACCGTTGCAGGGGCGCTATGCCTCCGCCTGGCCACTATTTGACGGTTCACGCCGGTTACTGGTGAGCTGGAGTCAGTGCCGGCTTCAGGCCGCCAGCGGCGATCCTGCCGACCCGGTGATTTCCCCGTGTACTCCGGCGCGACTCGCGGATCCCGCCTGGGTGGAAGCCGCCCCACTGTACGGTATCTGGATGCATGACCTGGAAGAGGCAACCGCGCAGCCGATTGTGCCCGGCGAGCCCGGTATGGCGTACACCGATGCCGTGGTGATGGAGCCGCGTCCGGCGGCAGCCGTGGTGCTCGATGGCGCGGCTGGCGTCGACCTGGACGCGGATCTGGTGGCTGCGGGCGTCGGTATCGTGCACATCAGAAGCGTGTATGACGTCGACGGCATGGCGGTGGTGAATATCCCGGTAGTGGCCAATCCCGCCCAGACTGCGGCTGCTGCCCGGCCAGCGCGCTTCGTACGCATCGTCAAAAGCGTTTCGATGCCGGATGACGACGTGGTGGATGTGCCTGGTACCGCGTTCGGTGCCTCGTCAGCACAGCTCATGCGGGAAGTCATCGGGTATGCGCCTGTGGAACCTGACGGGTCGGTACGTGTACAGGTGCCCGCGAACGTTGCGTTCTGGTTCGATGTGCTCGACGCGGAAGGTCACCGTATCGGCGGACGGCACAACAACTGGTTGCAGGTGCGCGCGGGTGAGGTACTGGAATGCACCGGTTGCCACGAAGGACCGGAAAGCAGCCTTCCGCATGGTCGACGGGACGCGCAACCAGACAGTGCCAACCCCGGCGCACCCACCGACGGGCTGCCGTTTCCCAACACCGATCCGGCACTCTTTGCCGATGCGGGTGAGACCATGGCCGAGGTGTGGTCGCGCATCAACGGTACGCGCACGCCGTCGGTGGATATCACCTTTGACGATGTCTGGACCGACGCCACTGTGCGCCCGCCGGACCCATCCTTTGCCTGGCGGGTGGCGGACCTGAATACGCCCAGCCCCGTGGATGCGGGCTGCGTCAGCAACTGGCAGGCCAACTGTCGCCTTGTCATCAACTATCCCGGGATCATCCATCCGCTGTGGTCAGTGGATCGGCGGGTATTTGCTGTCGACGGTGTGACGCTGGTGCGCGACGACACCTGCACGTCCTGTCACAACGTCGCGGATGCGGCGGACATGGCGATGGTGCCAGCGGCGCAGCTCGACCTCTCGGATGGAGATTCCGACCAGGAGCCGGACCACCTGAAAAGCTATCGTGAACTATTCTTCAATGACAACGAACAGGAAGTGGTGAATGGCGTGTTGCAGGATCGGCTGGTGCAGGCCACCGATGGGCAGGGGAATCCCCAGTTCCAGCGCGATGCGCAGGGCAATCTGATCCTGGATGCCAATGGCGCGCCGATTCCCGTGCTGGTGCCTGTTGGGGTTACCCCGGTGATGAACGTTGCCGGAGCGTCGGCAAGCACACGCTTCTTCCCGCTGTTCGCCATGGGTGGATCCCACGCCGGGCGCCTGTCGGATGCGGAGCTGAAACTGCTCGGTGAGTGGCTGGATATCGGCGGGCAGTACTACAACGATCCGTTCGCTGTACCGCAATGAAACAGCCGCACCCGCGGAGGAACTTCCGTTGACCAACCGACGCCCTACCTTCGACCGCATACCGCGACGCTGCCGGTTCCTGGCGGCCGTTGTGATGCTCTGCTGGCAGGGTGTGGCGTTTGCCTGGTTCGGCTCGGAGCAGCCGCAGGTCCGCGTAACCGAGCCCTACATGGACATGCACACAGGGCCGGGTCGTGGCTATCCGGTCTTCTACGTTGCGGGTAAGGGCGAACAGGTAACCGTGATCAAGCGCCGCACGGACTGGTTCAAAGTGCGTACCCGGCGAGGCCGGGAAGGTTGGGTACCGCTGGCGAAGATCCGCAGTACGGTTGATGCGGGCGGTGACGGGATCGACTGGGGTAAGGCCAGTCACCAGGCTTTCATTGACAGACGCATCGAGATCGGCTTTTCCGCCGGCGACTTCGATGGCGCGCGTTCGCTGACCGGTTACGTGGGTTATGCACTGACGCCGAACATCCTGGTGCAGCTCGAGGGCGGCAAACTGCTGGGTGATTTTTCGGATGGCGAGATTCTGCAGGGCAGCGTGCAGTTGTCGCCGTTTCCCGAGTGGCGTGTGTCACCGTTCTTCAGTCTCGGTACGGGCATCATCCGTACCCATCCACACAGCACCATCGTCCGCAGCGAAGACCGGGAAGACGAAATCGTCCACGCGGGGCTTGGTGCACATGTCTATCTCACCGACCGGTTCGTGATGCGCGTGGAGTATCGACGCCACACGGTGCTCACGAGTCGTGACGAGAATCAGGAGGTCGACCAATGGAAAGCCGGATTCAGCGTATTTTTCTGAGCGACGCGGCGAAGCGCAAAGGCATTTCCCGCGCCGGCGGGAGCCGATGTGTGACTGTGCTCCTTCTCGCTCTGGCCTGGCTGCTGGCGCCTGTCACGGTACTGGCCGAGTCGGCCGTTCTGCTCGAGGATCCGCCTCTGGCGGTGCGGGATCCGGAGCGTCGTCCCGTACGCGTCGACCGGATCGATACCGAGAATTTCGAGGTGGGTGTTTTTACCGGTTTGCTCGATGTCGAAGATTTCGGCAGCCAGTCACTGCTGGGTGTCCGTGCGGCGTATCACGTCACCGAGGACCTGTTCGTTGAAGCTGCCTACGCGCGGTCGAAACTTGGCCGCACCAGTTTTGAAGAGCTGAGCGGCGGGGCGCAGTTGTTGACGGATGGCGAGCGGGACCTTTCCTACTGGAGTGTGTCGGCGGGCTGGGACATTCTCCCCGGTGAATCCTTCATCGGCAGGCGCTGGGCGTTCAAGAGTTCGCTTTACCTGCTGCTTGGCGCCGGCAGCACACGCTTTGGCGGCGACGATGTGTTCACACTGAACGCAGGTCTTGGCTATCGCTTCATCCTGCTGGACTGGCTGGCGCTGCACGTGACAGCGCAGGATCACATGTTCGAATCGGATCTTCTGGGCAAATCAGAGGATAAGCACAATTTCGAAGTGTCCGGCAGTCTGACGGTGTTTTTCTGATGCGCGCGCTGAAGCTGTCGCGGAACTGGCTGTTCCTGGGGCTGGCGGTGCTGGCATCGGCGGGCTGTGTTTCTCTGGAACCCTGGGTGAGTCCTTTCGAACGCAATCACCTGGCGGATGAAATCATGTCATTCGACCGGGCACCGGTTGCCTCCGCGTACATGCATCACGTGCATCAGGCGCGCGAAGGCGCGCGCGGCGCGGAAGGGGGCTCAGGCGGGGGGTGCGGATGCAACTGATGCGCAGAGCAGGCGTTCGGCTGCTACTTCTGCTGACGGCGATGTTGCCGGGCATGCCCGGCTGGGCTGCGGTACTGCCGGAAGACCGGGCTGACGTGATGTACCACGGTTACGACGGCGGCGGTCTGCAGGTCAATGGACCGTCGGTGCTCGTACGGAAGGCCTACAAGGACAAAGTCTCGGTGTGGGCCAACTACTACGCTGACATGATTTCCAGTGCTTCCATCGACGTGGTTACCACTGCGAGCAAATACTCGGAAAAGCGGGATGAAGCCAGCGTGGGCGTGGACTACCTGCGTGGCAAGACGTTCATGGGAATGTCGTATACCAGCTCGGAGGAGTCGGACTATTCGGCACAGTCCTTCCGGTTGGGGGTCAGCCAGGACTTTTTCGGAGACCTGACCACGCTGGGTCTCACTTATGCGCGGGGACGGGACGAGATCCGGCGCAACGGCGACGACACCTTCCGGCGTAATGCGGACCGGCAGAATTTCCGCGTTGATCTCACGCAGGTCATTACCAAAGACATGCTGGTGGCCATCGGCTACGAGGGCATAACGGACGAGGGATATCTGAACAATCCCTATCGCCAGGTGCGATTCTTGGATCCGAACGATGCGCGCGGGTACGCGTACGAAGCGGAAATCTATCCATCCACGAAAACCAGCAGCGCCGTGGCGATCCGCTCGCTGTACTACCTGCCCTGGCGGGCGTCCGTTCGGGGTGAGTACCGGTACTACTCGGACAGCTGGGGAGTATCCGCCTGGAATCTGGAAGTCGGTTACGTGCATCCTTTCGACAACGGGTTTACCGTCGAAGGCCGCTATCGGTACTACACCCAGGATGCCGCGGATTTCTATAGCGATCTGTTTCCTTATCAGAGTGCACAGAATTTCCTCGCGCGCGACAAGGAACTGGCGAGTTTCACCAATCATGTGGTCGGTGCCGGCGCGAGCTACCGTTTCGATGTGCGCTGGCTGCCGTTCATCAAGCGCAGCGAAATCAACCTGTTCGTGGACTGGATGAAGTTCGACTACGACGACTTCCGCGACGTGAGGGTTGGCGGCGTCACGCCCGGTGACGAACCGCTGTATGGCTTTGAGAGTCTCGTGTTTCGGGCGTTTCTGTCAGTCTGGTTCTGATCGCGCCGCGGATGTCGCTATTTCAGGAGCGAGCCGAGAATCCCGCGCACGAGCTTGTTGCCGAGTGAGCGGCCGATGGTGGACACCGCACTCTTGAGCAGCGTCTCACCGATGCCCTGACGGGAGCGACCCCGATTGGCTTCGCGGGCCTTGCGTGCTTCTTCCTTTTCCCGTGCCTTGCGCTGCGCCTCCTCCCGTTTGCGGGCTTCCTCGGTTTCGCGCTCCCTGGCTGCCGCTGCTTCGGCTTCTGCTTCGCGCTGAGCCGCCTTTTCGGCTCGGCCAGCGAGAATTTCGTAGGCGCTTTCGCGATCCGTTTCGGTGTCGTAACGGCCGGCCAGAGGGGAATCGGCAACGCGGCTCTGGCGTTCCTCGTCCGTCAACGGGCCAATGCGTGATTCCGGCGGAGCGATGGTGACGGCCATCGCATTCGAGGGGGCACCCTGTGCGTCCAGGCTCGACACGATGGCCTCGCCAACCCCCAGGTTGGTGACGAGAGCTGCGAGGTCGAGCCCGGCATCGTTTCGATAGCCGGCAACGACGCCGCGCAGGGCCTGCTGATCTTTGGGCGTGAAGGCACGCAGGGCATGCTGCACCTTCAGACCGAGCTGGCCGAGGATATTCTCAGGCACATCCATTGGACTCTGCGTGACCAGGTACACGCCCACCGCCTTGGAGCGGATGAGACGGAACACCTGCTCAATCTTCTCCACCAGGGATTTTGGCATGCCGTTGAACAGGAGGTGCGCCTCGTCGAAGAACAGCACCACCTTCGGGCGATCGAGATCGCCGGCTTCCGGCAGATCCTCGAATAACTCGGAAAGCAGCCACAGCAGGAACGCGGCATAGAGTTTGGGGGAGTCCCGCAGCAGGCGGTCGGAGTCCAGCAGGCTGATGACGCCAAGGCCGGAATAGTCCTTGCGCATCAGGTCTTTCAGATCCAGCGCCGGTTCGCCGAAGAAGCGGTCGGCTCCCTGTTCTTCGAGTACGAGCAGACGTCGCTGTATGGCGCCCACCGACGCCGCCGTGATGTTGCCGTATTCCCGACGCAGCGCCGAGGCGTTTTCGCTCATCCATGCCAGCATGGCGCGCAGATCCTTCAGATCCAGAAGAAGCATCCCCTGGTCGTCGGCGATGGCGAAACAGGCGTAAAGAATGCCGGACTGGGTTTCGTTGAGTTCCAGCAGCGCGGAGAGCAACAGCGGTCCCAGCTCAGATACCGTGGTGCGTACCGGGTGACCGCGTTCGCCGAAGACATCCCAGAACACGGTTGGATAACCGCGTAGCTGATGCTGGGAAACTGCGCACAGCGCGGTGCGGCGGTCGACTTCCTTGTGCGGCTTTCCCGGCGCCGCGATGCCGGACAGATCACCCTTTACATCGGCGGCGAACACCGGGACGCCGGCACGGGAAAATGCTTCGGCCAGCACCTGCAACGTGACGGTTTTGCCGGTGCCGGTTGCGCCGGTGATGAGCCCGTGGCGATTGCTCATGCGGGTGAGCTGCACCGCCTGCGTCCTGCCGTCACCACCGAGAATCAGCCTGTCTGCCGTCATCCGCCCGTTGCTCCCCGCAGGTTGTTGTCGCGGGATGATAAGACATCCCTATAATGCCGCGCCATGAAAGTACGTACCCGGATCGCGCCATCGCCCACAGGTGACCCGCACGTGGGCACCGCCTATATCGCCCTGTTCAACCGGGCATTTGCGCTGCATCACGGCGGTGAGTTCATCCTGCGCCTGGAAGACACCGACGCCGCACGCAGCACGAGCGCTTCGGAACGCAAAATCTTCGAGGCGTTGCGATGGCTGGGCCTCGCGTGGACTGAGGGGCCGGACGTGGGCGGCCCCTGCGGGCCCTATCGACAGAGCGAGCGGCTGCCCATCTACCGGGAGCACGTTGCGCACCTGCTGGCGACGAATCATGCGTTCCATTGTTTCTGCACCGCGGAGCGGCTGGACGGCATGCGGCAGGAGCAACGTGCGCGTGGCGAAACGACACGCTATGACGGCCACTGCCTGTCGCTGACCGCCGACACCGTTGCGGCGCGGCTGGCCGCTGGCGAAAGCCATGTCATCCGCATGAAGGTGCCGCAGGAAGGGAGCTGCCAGTTTGACGATATGTTGCGCGGGCGCATCGAGATTCCCTGGTCGCAAGTGGACATGCAGGTGCTCATCAAGGCGGACGGATATCCCACCTATCACCTGGCGGTGGTGGTGGATGATCATCTGATGGCAATCACCCACGTGCTGCGGGGTGAGGAGTGGATCAACTCCGTACCGAAGCATCAGCTGCTGTACCGCTATTTCGGCTGGGACATGCCGGCGCACGCCCACCTGCCGCTCCTGCGTAATCCGGATCACAGCAAGCTGTCGAAGCGCAAGAATCCGACCAGCATCAGTTACTACCGCGACATCGGTATTCTTCCGGAAGCGCTGCTCAACTACCTCGGCATGATGGGCTGGTCCATGCCGGATGAGCGCGAAATCTTCTCTGCGGACGAGATGACTGCGGTGTTCGACCTCAGGCGTGTCTCGTTGGGGGGGCCGGTCTTCGATCTGGCCAAGCTGTCGTGGCTGAATGGCCAGTACCTGCGAAACCTGCCTGCTGACGAGTTTGCCGACAGACTGGCTGGCTGGATGTTCAATCGTGCACGGCTGGCGACGCTCATTCCCCTCGTGCAACAGCGCACTGAACGCCTGGCGGACCTGGTGGGGCAAGTGGACTATCTCGTCGGCGACCGGCGCTGTCCGCCGGCGGAGGCATTTCAGGCCCTCAAGGCGCCTTCGGCGGAAATCATCGACCATACATTGCGTGCGTTCGAGACACTGGTCGACTGGGAGCGGGATGCACTGTTCGACTGCTGTCAGTCGCTGGCTGCGTTTTTCGATCTGAAGCTGAAGGATTTTCTTCAACCCCTGTTCCTGGCCATCAGCGGCAAGTCCGTGTCGCTGCCGCTGTTCGACTCGCTGGTATTCCTGGGCTCCGACGTCACGCGCGTGCGTCTGCGTGAAGCCCTGGATGTGATCGGTGTCTCAAAGAAGGCAGCAAAGCAACTCGAGAAGAACTACGCCTCATACCTGGCCACACGCGACCGCTAGATTAACCTCGAATTACCCAGCCACCCTGCAGCGGTGGCTGGTGGCTGGTGGCTGGTGGCAGTTGATTAGTGGGGAGTACTACTGAATGAGCGGTGTGGAGATGCTGGCGATAGGTGCGGTACTGTTCGCGGGCATCGTTGGCCTGCTGCTTGCTCGCGAACGCGCATCCCTGCGTACGCGCAAGAAGCTCACCGAAAAGCACGGCTGATCAGTCGGCGACGAGTTCGTCCATTCCGTAGTTCAACATTCGGGCCTGGAAGTCGGCGACGTTGTGCGCCAGCACGATGATGTCGTGTGGTTCGCCCGCCCGGTCCTTCACGTAGTCCCGGAACAACGCTTCAGCAATGAAACCCATGTCCTGAAAGACGGCAATCGCGCTTTTCTGGTCCGTGGTCATACGCGCCGTTAGTTTCTCGAGGCCGCGCGATATCGCCAGCAGGAAACTCTCCTGAATGAGGATCCTGCCGAGACCCAGGTCGCGCACATCGGGGGCCAGCAGCACTCGAAGATCACCCACGTGCGCCGACCAGGAGTGGGGGTCGCTGACAACCGCGGAAAAGCCCACCATCTGCTCGTTCCGCATGATCACGAGGCTGCCTATGCGGCCCTTCTGAAGGTTCTCCATCCACGCTGCCATGACCTTTGGTTCGCTGATATCGCGTGGCAGGAACAGCAGATCATGTTCAGGCAGGGAGCGGGCGAACGCCAGGGCGGACCTGGCGTCGCTTACCGCCATCAGGCGACAGGTAAAAGGGCCACTCTCCGTGTCGATGGTGCGGGGATAGCGGTTGTCGGGGGCATTCATACGCTGCGCTCCGCCAGCCAGGCATCGAGTTGCGGCCACATGCGCCGGACGGCGTTCGGCCCTGCAATGAGACTGACGTGACCGCCCTTGAGCTTGATCTCCTTCTTGTCCGTGGAACTGATCTTTTCCATCAGCGGACGCACGGAAGGGTAGGGTGCAAGATGATCGTGCTCCGCACAGAAGCTGAGTACGGGCACGGTGATGTTGGCGAGATCAGCGGACTTGCCGTCAACTACCAGCGTTCCATTCACAAGCTTGTTTTCCCACAACAGCTCCTTGGTGGTCTGGCGGGCATACTCACCGGCAAGCGGCAGCGTTTCATTTCCCCAGCGTTCGAAAGCGCGTGCGGACTTGACGAAATCCTCGTTCCACATCTGCTCCCACAACCGGATCTGGCTGGCGGTGCGCTGTGCGGGCCGCTGCATTTCGAAACTCTGCATGACAAAGTCGGCAGGAATGATGCCGAGCGTATCAACCAGCCGGTCCACGTCGTAATAGCGGGGGTCCTGCCAGGTGCGCACCAGGCCCATTTCATGCCAGTCGATGGGTGTGGTGAGGCAGACCAGGTTCTTCAGCGGTCCGTTGGGGTGCGTCGCGGCATAGATGCAGGACAACACACCGCCCATGCAATAGCCGACGATGGAAACATCGGGCTCGCCGGTAATG
This sequence comes from Pseudomonadales bacterium, assembly GCA_024234635.1. GTDB lineage: Bacteria > Pseudomonadota > Gammaproteobacteria > Pseudomonadales > Azotimanducaceae > SYFY01. The sequence continues at coordinate 88,803 of JACKNX010000006.1, forward strand.
CGGGATATCGTGCGGATGCAGGAGGGGATGAAATCCTGCGTGTAGTCGCCGAGATCGAGATTTCGCTCATGGGGGCGTGGCGCCTCCCAGTCGAGCACAAAAACGTCGAAGCCGCGACGGCACAGGTACTCCACCAGACTCTGGCCTGGTGCAATATCAAAAATGTAGGCCTTGTTGGTGGTTGCCATCACCAGTAACAGCGGAACGCGATAGACCTCGTCAGACTGCGGGCGATAGTGATAGAGCCTTAGTGTCCCGCGTTCCAGAACCACGTCCTTGGGGGTCAGACCCACGGGGATCGCCGGCCCGCGGATATACTCCAGTCCGTTTACGCTGCGGGCGATGGTGCGCTCCACCAACCGGTTTACCTGCGCGGCAAGCGATGCGTCGTACTCGGCCATCTTACTGGTCTCCCTGCCGGCTGGGCGGCTGTTTGGTACGTGGCGGCCCCTGGCGGGCGCTACCCGGCGAACTGTTGCTCTGCATGCCCATCAGCGCGTCCTCGATGCGTGACAGACGCCGGTCGACGGCCTGTACCGCCTCCGCGAGATGCACGATGTCCTCGCGCGTCGGCATATTGGCTGTTTCCAGATTCCGTGCCATGTAGTCCTGGAACAACTTGCGCATGGTCATCTGCGCGTCCTGCGCCTGATTCATCGAGCGTGTGAACGATTCCGTACCCATCATCTGGTTGGCGAACGCGTCGAAGTTGCGCTCCCACTGCGTCACCATCTCGCGGAACTGTTCGTCGAGGGGTTTGGTCGTCTTCTCGTTGGACTTGTCGGCCATTGCGGCGACTCCGTGGCGGGGAGCCTTCAGTCTACAGGCGCGCCACCCCGTTGACGACAGGAGCAGGCAACGTGGCTGGCCGGCAGGGACTGCTTCTGCGTACCACGCCGGTCGTGCGGTGGCGCCGCCGCCCCGCATGAGCGGGACAAGGGCGGGAGGCGCGCAGCGGTGGCAGGCAACTCAGGTACTCCATCCCCCGCTGAAAGAGAAAAACTGCCCGGTCTGAAACCGTGACCGACCGTCCAGCAACACCCTGGTGAAGGCGGCCAACTCGTCCATCGAGCCGAGACGCCGGGCCGGCACCTGGGCCTCGATACGCGCTCGTCGTGCGGGGTCGTCCGCCCGGTTGGCCTGAATGAAGCCCGGAAAATCCATGAAGTTCGTGCCGATTGCGTTCACACACACGCCATGTTTTGCGTACTCAAGACCCACCGCGCGAACCAGTGCATTGGCACCGGCTCGGGAAGCGCCGTACAAGGATACCCTTGGTTCCGGGCGGGCTCCGGCAGCGCTGGTGAACACCACGATCTGGCCGCTGCCTGCGGCGATCATGGGCGGCAATGCAGCGCGCAAGGCGTGAAATACCATGTCCAGATTGGTGGTCTTCACGCGCTCCCAGTCCGCTTCGGTCGACTCCAGGAACGGACCAAGCACGATCTCGCCGGTTACGAAACACGCCGCATCGAGCCGCCCGAAGCGATCCAGCGAGGCCTGAACCAGGGCCCGGTTGCCCGCCGCGGTCGTGAGATCCGAACTGGCGATCACTTCGACGGCGGTGCCATTGTCCTTCAGGAAGGCTACGTCATCAGCGGACGGAGAATGCAACACCAGGTCGTGGCCGCACGTCGCCAGTTCCCGCGCCAGGGCAGGGCCTACGTAGCTGCCGGCATTGCTGATCAACGCCACCCGTTTGGGATGTTTCGCGTCCGCGGTCATGGTCTGTTGCACCTCCCTGCTGGTTGCAGCATCAGAACCCTATCGCAATCACCGCTCCTGCAGCCAGCAGGTGACACCAGGTAAGTGGGTGCCGCCGCGGCGATGGCCGCAGGTCATTGCCGTCGTGAGGGCGCGTAGCGGCCGGTCCGCCGTGAGGGCAGGATGCCCGAAGGCGAGGTAAAGCCCCCCACTCAAGGCGGCTCCTGCCAGAATTCCTCCGCGTGCCAGTCCCCGGCTTCCTGCGATTCTTCGTCAGTCTCCTCATACTGCAAGCCGTCCAGGGTGGGTGCATCCCCCATGACGGTACCCGGTCGGGCGATGTCGCGAGCACGTCTCAGGCTGATGTCACCAAAGCGATGCGACACTGCGTCCATCGCACGCTCAAGGCGTTGCTGGCGATCGCGGCTCGCAAAGAGATCAAACTGCTCGCTGCCGTCGCGAGCGTGCAGTTCGTAGACGGCCATGCCAACCAGCCGGAAGGGACCCTGCGCACGCAGAGCGTCCGCCAGAGGGATGGCGACGCGGAACAATTCCTCGGCCACATCCGTCGGTTCGGTGAGCAGGACCTGGCGCGTAAGCAGGCGGAAGTCGGCGGTCTTCAGGCGCACTCGCACGCCGCCGGCTTTCAACTGTTTTTCCCGCAGGCGTCTGCCGAGCCGGTCCGCTGAGCGCTTCAGGTATCGCCGGACTTCCGCGTCAGTCACGGCGTCCTGTTCCAGCGTGCGGTCCGAGCCCATGCTGTGAGCGACGCGCCTGCGGGCCACCGGGCGCGGATCCTGGGCGTTGGCCAGGGCGCGCAGGTGCGCCCCCAGGCTGCCCAACTGTTTCTGCAGGCGGGCCGGATCCGCGCCGGCAATGTCCGCGACGGTTCGGTAACCCAGTGCCATGAGACGGGCTTCGGTCTTCGCGCCGACTCCCCAGAGGCTTGCTACCGGGAGAGGCGCCAGCCACTTTACTGCCGCCTCGGGTGGAACCACGGTCAGACCGTCCGGTTTGCTGTACCCACTTGCCACCTTGGCGACGAACTTGGTTGCCGAGACTCCCACCGATACGGTCAGGCCGGTAGCGGCGAAAACGGCCTCCTTGATGCGGCGGGCGGCGATTGCTGGCGTGCCGTGCTGGTGCAGGGTGCCGGTGAGGTCGATGAACGCCTCGTCCAGACTGATCGGTTCCACGACTGGCGAGAAGTCCGCGAATGCCCGCATGACGAGGCGTGAAATGGCCTCGTAGCGCCCAAAACGCGGCGGCACGACCAGCGCGTGCGGACAGCGTGCCAGCGCCTTGGCCATCGGCATGGCGCTGCCCACCCGAAACGGGCGGGCTTCGTAGCTGGCCGTCAGCACCACGCCACGTCGGCTGCGCGGCCCGACGATGACCGGTTTGCCGCGCAACAGCGGGTCGTCGAGCTGTTCCACCGAGGCGTAGAAAGCATCCATGTCCGCATGGGCAATGATGCGCGGCCAGGGGGAGGCGGTCATCGCGCCGCGGGACTCGCGTGTGGCATGGTCAGATGGCGGTCATGCCCGCGTCTACGGTGAACTCCGCGCCAGTAACGTAGTTGGCTTCGTCGGAGGCCAGGTACAGGATGCAATTGGCAATGTCTTCCGGCTGGCCCACGCGGCCAAGCGGAATGCGTGCCGCGGCGACGTTGGCGTCACCGGGATTGCTGCTGCCGACGGCGGCGGCCTGCATGTTGGTCCAGATCACACCGGGATGCACCGAATTGCAGCGGATGTTGTCGGCGCCACCTTCGACTGCCACCACCTTGGTCATCAGCCGCACGCCGCCCTTTGCGGCGCTGTACGCGGAACAGGTGGCAAGACCGACGAGTCCGGCAACGGACGACAGATTGACGATGGCGCCACCGCCGCTGGTTTTCATCTGCGCCATGGCGTACTTGCAGCCCAGAAACACGCTGGTGAGGTTGACGTCGATCTGCCGGTTCCAGTCCGCCAGCGAGAGATTGGCGATTGGCTTGAGCACGGCGATGCCGGCGTTGTTGACCAGCACGTCCAGGCGCCCGTAGGCCTTCACCGTCTCCGCGATCACTTCCTGCCAGCGGGATTCGCTGGTGACGTCCTGGTGCAGCGCCAGTGCCTGTCCACCCGCGTCCCGAATGGCCGCCGCCGTGTTCTCGGCGCCAGCGAGATCGACATCCGTTACCACGACCCGAGCGCCTTCGCGGCCGAGCGCCATCGCCGTTGCCCGCCCCAGACCGGGATTGGACGCACCACCCGTCACGATTGCCACCTTGCCGTCTACTCGACCCATGAGAATTCCCCCGATATTGTTACGTGCAGATCATAAGACGGACGCTGCCTGCCATGAAGTTCGGTATTCACGCCGGCCCCCAGGACATTCCCATGCAGGACCTCATCCGGTTGTGGAAAACGGCGGATGAAAACGGTTTCCACTGGGTGTCGGTGTGGGATCATTTCTACGCCAATCCACTGCGCTCGCGGGCAGACCCCTGCTTCGAGGCGGTGTCCACCATGGCCGGGCTGGCGGCGCACACGCGCAAGGTGCGTGTCGGATGCCTTGTTTTCTGCGCATTGTTCCGCTCCCCTGGCATGCTCGCCAAGGCGGCGGTAACCATCGATCACCTGTCGGGCGGGCGGGCGGAAATTGGCATCGGCGCGGGTTGGTATGAGGAGGAATTCCGGGATTTCGGCTATGGCTTTCCCCCCCTGGGCCAGCGGCTGGATCAGCTGGAAGAGGCGCTGACCATCATCCGGTCGTTGTGGCGGGACGAGGAAACCAACTTCAAGGGCCGCTACTACGACCTGCAGGGCGCCGTCTGTGCTCCCAAACCCGTCAATCCCGGCATGCGCATCTGGATCGGCGGTCGCGGCAAGTCACGCACGCCGCGACTCGCGGCCACCTATGGGGACGGCTACAACCTGCCCTATGTCTCCCCCGAAACCGCGGCGCATCGCTTCGCGGCCATGCGTCGCGAATGCGAAAAGCGCGGGCGCGATCCGGCGGAGGTCGAAACCAGCGTCAACCTGGGTTTCTATCTGGGTGATCGGCAGCCGGATGTGCCCGCGGATGGCTGCATCACGGGCTCCGTCCAACAGGCGATCGACCGCATCGGTGCCTATCAGGACCTCGGAGTGCAGGGGCTGAACATCGCCTTTCGCCCTCCGGTGGATTGGGACGGGCTGTCACTGTTCGTCGACGAGGTGATGTCAGCGTTTCGTTGACGGGCGCTTCTACCAGGCAGGCATTCATGTCGTTGTTTGAATTTGTACTCACCGGTTTCACACTGGTGCTGGCGTTGGTGATTACCCGCGTGCTGGGCGGCTTGCGGTGGGTGCTCGCCGCGGGGCGCGTCTACTGGGTGCATGCCACGTTCGTCTTCGTGTTGCTGGTGTTCGCCAGCCTGGTGTGGTGGGAGCTCTGGTATCAGCGAAACAATCAGTGGAACTATCTCTCGTTTGCCTACAACCTGCTGATCGGTCCCGGCGTCATGTATTTCATTTCCGTGCTGCTGGTGCCGGAACAGCCGCGGCGTATCACGAACTGGCGGGCCTACTTCTATGCGGTTCGGCGCATGTTCTATGGCACGCTGGCCGGCATGATGATTGCGGCTTTCATTGGCGCCATCGGCATCACGCATACCCAGCTCGGCCATCCCGGGCAGGCGCTCATGGCGTTCGGTCTGTTGCTCGCGGTGCTCGGCTATCGCTCGGAATCCCATGCCATGCACGCCGGCATTGCGGTGGTGCTGGCGACACTTGTCGCTATCGCCGTCGCCCTGGTGCAGACGGCGCCGGTCCGTTAGCAGCTTGCCAGGTTGCGAGTGCCGGCGCTGTCGCTGATTGCCGGCGCTGTCGCTCATGGAACTTCGTTCCATGAGCGGCTGCTGAAAAAGCCGCCTGGCAAGCCAGCCGGGGATGGCTGGCCCGCGAATGCAGCGGAAATCGCTGTAACTGGCGCAAGTCGGCGAAGCCGCCGACTGCTGAAACACATCCAGGAAGGACTTCTTAACCATCCTGTTTGCCGACTGGTTCAGCCTCCTGTTGGCTCAGCCGGCTTGCTTGCGGTGTGGCATGACAGGGCAGGGATGCTCTCAGAGTACGCAGCGCGGACGCGTGGCATGCAGGCTGGCGTAGCGTTCCACCTGGCGCCAGACGCGCAGCAGGTTCTCACCCATCACCTTGCGAATTGCGCGCCGGGAGTAACCACGCTGCTCGAGCGCGGCGACCAGATTCGGGTAATCCGCAACGGTTTTGAGACCAATCGGCAGGGTGTCGCCAACACCATCGAAATCGCTGCCAATGCCCACCGCATTGATGCCCGCAACGTGCACCACATGGTCGATATGGGCAACGACATCGTCGAGGGTGGCATACGGATACGGATGTGCCGCGCGCCAGTCGTCGCGGAAACGCTGCATCTCGGGCGCGCGGGCGTCCAGGCCGTTTTCCGTGGCGTAGGCCCTGGCGGCCGCGGTGGATCGGTCCGCGTACTCACGCGCCTTCGCGGAGATGAAGTCGCTGCCGACGTTCACCTGCACGACGCCACCGGCATCCGCGATCGCCGCGATCATCCGGTCGTCGATATTGCGTTCGAAACCGGGTACCAGGTGGCGGGTAGCTGAATGCGAGGCAATCACCGGGACAGCGGATTCGTCGAGCACCATCCAGAAAGCGTCGTCGGAGAGATGCGACACATCGACCATGATACCCAGCAGGTTCATCTCGTGGATCACGCGTTGACCGGCGGCGGAAATGCCTTTCCATGGGCGTTTGGTGTCATACGAGCTGTCCGCGAGTGCGTTGCTCTTCGCATGCGCCAGACTCAGGTACCGGATGCCGCGCATGTGCAGCGCGCGCAGCCTGTTCAGGTCGTCACCGATGAAGCCGCCGTTTTCGAGCCCCATCGGCAGCGCGATGAGGCCGCGCCTGCCGGCCTGCACGACGTCGTTGGGACAGGTGGCAAGGGTAAGGTCCCGCGGATGCTCGCTCACCAGTGTCTCGACGCTGTCGATGAGCTGGTTCGCCATCGCTTCTCCGCCACCGGCCGCGTCGACCGTCGCGGGAATGAATATGGACATGAAGCCAGCGGTCAGCCCCCCGCGGCGTGCTTTTGGCAGATCAAATTGCCGATCGCCGGTTTCGCTTCCAAGGTCCACGGGCTGCATCGCCTGCCGGATCGGCGCGTCGATATGTGTGTCGACGATCAGCAGACCACGGTCGGGGACCGCGTGTCCGGGCACGCAGAGGGCGAGTGTGCAGGCGATCAGGCAGGCTCGAAAACCGGCACCGCGGTCGGGATGGTGCATGGCGGAGTGTCCAGGAATTGATGGCGCGAGTGTAGCAGCGTCGCGTGGTCGCGGGTTTCGCCTGCCTTCGCTATCATCCCGACGACTTCAATCCGGGAACCATCATGACCGTCATCCGTCAGGAAGACCTGATCCAGAGCATTGCGGACGCGCTGCAGTTCATTTCCTACTACCACCCCACCGACTTTCTGCGTGCCATGGTCAAGGCATGGGAAGCCGAAGAGTCACCGGCGGCCAAGGCGGCGCTGACGCAGGTGCTGGTGAATTCGCGGATGTGCGCGGTGGGCAAGCGACCGATCTGTCAGGACACCGGCATCGTCAATGTCTTTCTCAATGTCGGCATGCAGGTGCAGTGGCAGGGTGACCTGTCGGTTGAGGCGATGATCAACGAAGGCGTGCGGCGTGGCTATGCCAACCCCGAAAACGTGCTGCGCGCGTCGGTTCTGGAAGATCCTGACGGCAGTCGCCGCAATACGAAGGACAACACGCCGGCCATCATTCATACGCGCATCGTTCCCGGTGATCGACTGGAGGTGGAGGTGGCAGCCAAGGGCGGTGGCAGCGAGGCCAAGGCCAAGTTCGCCATGCTCAATCCCTCGGATTCGGTGGTCGACTGGGTTCTCAGCGTGGTGCCGACGATGGGGGCCGGCTGGTGCCCGCCGGGCATACTGGGCGTCGGCATCGGCGGCACGCCGGAAAAGGCGATGCTGCTGGCGAAGGAGGCGTTGATGCAACCCCTCGACATGGCGGAACTGAAGGCGCGCGGCGCGCATACGCACGAAGAGGAAATGCGTCTGGAACTGTTCGAGAAAGTGAACGCGCTCGGCATTGGCGCGCAGGGGCTGGGCGGGCTTACCACCGTGCTCGATGTGAAGGTCAGTTCCTACCCCACCCATGCGGCCAACAAACCGGTAGCCGTCATCCCGAACTGCACCGCAACGCGGCATGTGCACTTTTCGCTGGACGGTTCCGGGCCCGCGGTGTTCACACCCCCAGACCTGTCGGAATGGCCCGACGTGGCGTTTGAAATGGGGCCGGAGGTCAAGCGCGTCAATCTGGATACGCTCACGCCCGCCGAAGCCGCCACCTGGAAGGCTGGTGATACGCTGCTCCTCAGCGGCCGCATGCTCACGGGCCGCGACGCAGCCCACAAGCGACTGGTGGACATGATCAACGCCGGCATGCCACTGCCGGTGGATTTCACCAATCGGGTCATCTACTACGTCGGTCCGGTGGACCCGGTGCGGGACGAAGTAGTGGGACCAGCCGGCCCCACCACGGCCACGCGCATGGACAAGTTCACCCGTACGCTGCTGGAAAAGACCGGGCTCATCGGCATGATCGGCAAGGCCGAGCGCGGCAAGGCAGCCATCGAAGCAATCCGTGACAACGCGGCGGTGTCCATGATTGCGGTTGGCGGCGCGGCCTACCTGGTGGCAAAGGCCATTCATGGCGCGAAAGTGCTGGCGTTCGAGGATCTTGGCATGGAAGCGATCTACGAGTTCACCGTGAAGGACATGCCAGTCACGGTTTCCGTTGACGCACGCGGTGAGTCCGTGCATATCGAAGGGCCGAAAATCTGGTCGGCGAAGATTGCGGAGCGAATTGCGACGCAAGAGGTGCGATAGCGAAAGCAATGTGGCGCCCCGGTTCGCCGGGGACGCCAATCACTGGGGCGAATGCATGCAAAGACGATCCTTCCTGGGCCTGTCCCTGAGTGCCGCTGCGGCGTCGCTGCTGCCACTTCGGTTGGCGCACGCTGAATTGCCGGAGGCGGCGGACACCTCCGCGCTGATCTACATCTCACCATTGAACCGTCAGGGCGGTGAGAGTTCCTGTCAGGCCGAGGTGTGGTTCCAGCACCATGAAGGCGCACTGTATGTCGTGACGGCCGCCTCAGCCTGGCGAGCCGTAGCCGTCGGCAAGGGGCTCAGTCGTGCCCGCGTCTGGATCGGCGATGTCGGCCCCTGGAAGAACTCCGATGGCGCGTATCGGGCGCTGCCCGCCATACAGGCTGCCGGCAGTCTTGTGGGAGACAAGTCGGTACACGGGGCGGTGCTGGCCAGGATGGGTGACAAGTACAGCGCCGAGTGGCGCACCTGGGGGCCGCGATTCCGTGACGGTCTTGCCGACGGTTCACGGGTCATGCTGCGGTACACGCCGGTTTGATTGCGGCGCGACGGCGTGTCGGGGGAGCATTGTCTGCCATCGCTGTTCGCCAATCCTCCCTGGCGCGGTGGCGCATCGCGCTACCGGATCGGGCTGACGCCCGTCGAAGCGGATTGCTGGCTGCCACTTATCGCTGATGCCGCAACGCGCGAGCGCAAGCTGGCGTTGTACCGCGATTGTTACGCCGATGTGGTGCAGGCACTGCCCGGGCATGATACGGCGCAGGAATTGCTGGTACAGGCACTCGAACGGGGTGGCGAACGACCGGTGCCGCGTCGCTGGCCGCACGCCATCGCGGATGCCGCGCTGCTCGTGCCCGACGATCTCTGTCTCATGGTGGATGCCGGCCAGGGGTACCGGCTGGTGGCAGCCTCACTGTGCGCGCCAACCTACTGGCATCTGGCGGACAAGCTGGGTGCGGACCTGCGGGCGCTGCATGCGGGTCATGCCGGACTGGTCGACTCGCTGGGCGCTCGCATGACGGACGTTTTCACGCGTCTGCCCATGCACCGTGTACTGGAAAGGCGTAACTGGTTCCTGTATTCGGAATCGGCGTTGTACAGCCCACAGGCGTCACCGCAGCCGGACACCTGCCCGTTCGAGGCGCTGTTCGTGCGCAGCGAGCGCCAGACGCTTCGCCGGCTTGCGCCGGACTGCATTGTCTTCACCATCCGTGTCAGCCTGGAACCTCTTGCGGCGATTCGTGACTGGCCGGAGTCGGCGAAGGACATGGCTGTCTCGCTGCGCCGCCTGACGTCCATCGAGCAGCAGGCGTTCAGCCAGCGGCACCGGTTGCCGGAACTGCTGTCCTGGCTGGACGGCGTGGCCGGGTAAATCGATACCCTTTTGAGTATGCTTGGCCGTTCCGCGTGGGCGGGGCCGGGGGCGTACGGGCAGGAACGTGATCGGTCACACAAACAACCTGCCGCAGGTGAGGCAAAGACGACATGATCAAGACACGACTGACCGAGATGTTCGGAGTGAAGACGCCCATTGTCATGGGGGGCATGACCGGGGTGGGCTATGCGGACCTGGTGGCCGCGGTCGCCAATGCGGGCGCGCTCGGTTTCATCACTGCGCACATGTTTCCCACCGCTGAAGGATTGATGAAGGAAATTCAGCGCACACGCGAGATGACCGACCAGCCGTTCGGTGTGAACATGACGATTCTCCCGTCGATCAATCCGATCCCCTACGACGAATATCGCCGCGCCATCATTGAAGGTGGCGTGAAGATCGTGGAAACCGCCGGGCGCAACCCGGAACCGCACCTGCCTGATTTCAAGGCCAACGGCGTGAAGGTCATCCACAAGTGCACCAGCGCGCGGCACGCGGTCACCGCCGAGCGGGTAGGCGTGGACGTGATCAGCATTGACGGTTTCGAGTGCGCCGGCCACCCGGGTGAGGACGATGTCACCATCATGGTGCTGCTGCCTTCCACCTGCGATCAGGTGAAGATTCCGGTGATCGCCTCCGGTGGCATGGCGGACGGTCGCAGCCTGGTTGCGGCACTGGCTCTGGGCGCCGATGGTGTGAACATGGGTACGCGATTCCTGGCGACGAAAGAGGCCAGGATTCATGACAACGTCAAGCAGGCCATTGTTGCCAACACGGAGCGGGACACGCTGCTCATCAATCGCACGCTGCGCAACACCTCGAGAGTCGCCAAGAACGCCGTGTCCGAAGAAGTGGTGAAAATCCAGCAGGATGCTTCGAAGGGTTTCGATGCGGTGAAGGAGCTTGTTGCCGGGGTGCGTGGTCGCGCCAATGTGCTCGAAGGCGGTGACATCGACGGTGGTATCTGGACGGTGGGACAGAGCCAGGGGCTCATCCATGACGTCCCGAGTTGCGCGGAACTCGTCAAGCGGATCATGGACCAGGCAGAAGGCATTATTCACCAGCGCCTGGACAAGCTGGCCGTAGCCTGAGTTATCGGGAGCGTGGTGAAGGTGCGGGCCCCGGGCCTGCCCCTTCACCATTTGTGGCCTCCGCCCGCAAGCCCTTGAATACCGGGCGCGGGCGGCATCATGGCGGGGAGGGTAACCATGCGAATGGGCGCGTTGCTCGGTCCGGTTGCTGATGCCGGACAGCCGCGGTTTCTCGCGGAACAGGCAAGGCGATACGAGGGGGAAGGCTTTTCCAGCCTGTGGATGGCGCAGGCTGTCGGTCGTGGCTTCATGTTCCCCGATCCGTTGCTGGCGCTTGCCGTTGCGGCAACGGTGACGAATACGGTTGAAATCGGCACCGCCGTGTTGCAGTTGCCCCTGTATCCGGTCATGGATCTGGCACATCGCGTCTTCACGCTGCAGCAAATCTGTGGAGACCGGCTTCGGCTGGGCCTCGGCGCCGGGTCCACCGCGCAGGATTTTGCAGCCTTCGAACGTTCCTATGAACGTCGTTTCCAGACTTTCAATACCAGCCTCGCCGCGTTGCGTGACGTGTTTGTCAACGGCAACAACGGGCGCTCCAGCCTCACTCCATGGCCGTCAGTGCGTGGCGGACCGCCGCTGTTCTTTGGCACCTGGGGGAACGGCGTGGAGCGGGCCGCCAGGGAGTTCGACGGCTGGATTGCCTCGGCAAATTATCGAACGGTGGATGAGGTGGTGGCGGCTGCTGGCCGATTCCATGCCGCTGGCGGGAAGCGTGCAATCGTCTCAACCATTCAGGTCATGCCGGATACCGATACGGGTGAACTCCGGGAAAAACTGGCGCGCTTCCGTGCCGCGGGATTCGACGATGCGGTCGTGATGCTGCATCCCGGTGCAATGGCCGCCGCTGACGTTCGCAAGCTCCTGACGTGAGGCTGCCGTCAGACGACCGCGGCTGATTCCCAATCGGGTTATTCCCAGTCGGGTTGGTGCGTGCCCGGGCGCACGGACGCTGCCGTCCAGTGAGCCGGTGTCAGGGACAGGTCTGCGGCGTGCGGCATTGCGCGCAGCTCACCGCTGTCGCAATCCCATGGCTGCAATGCCGCGGCCAGGCCGGTTTTCGGCAAGGGATTTTCCGGCGTCTGTCTGCCAAGGCGACGCAGCCAGTTGGCGGTGGCCAGCAGCGATACCTCCACGTGCCATGACCCGCCTTCCGAGCGTTGCCGCAACAGCGCCGCCTGACTGGCAAAGGCCATCAGAAAACCGCTCGCGAAATCGAGCGCCTGAAACGGCAGCGCACGTGGCGCCGCCGCACCGAATGCCTGCGCCTCCGCGTGATTGAAACCCGTGGCGGTCTGCACCAGCGAATCGAAGCCGCGTCGGGCCGACCACGGGCCGCGTGCACCCCACGCGTTCAATGAGACGCTGACGATACCGGGTCGCAGTCGGGCAAGTTGTGAAGGCGCGAGGCCGAATGCGTGCAGGGCACCGGGCCGGTAACCCTGGACGAAGATATCCGTTGCCGTGAGCAGCGTTGACAACCGTGCCCTGTCCGTCTCCAGGCGCAGGTCGAGTAGTGCCGACCGTTTGCCACGGCTGGTGTCGACGATGGCGCTGATGTTGGGCAGGTGCGGGGCGTTTATCAGCAGCACATCGGCGCCGTGTGCTGCCAGGGTCCGGCCACAGACCGGCCCCGCGAGAATACGGGTGAGGTCGAGCACCCGTATGCCCGACAGGGGCCTGGCCGTCCGGGTTGGCCAGGGCAGAGGAGGGGCATCACCAATACGGGTCAGCGAAAACAGCGGCGTGTCGCGGTTGGCCAGGGCATGAGGGTGTGCGTCCCACTCAGCAAAATCGCGTACGGCCGCCACCACAAGCCCGGCATTTGCGGCGTCGTTCTCGAACGCCGCGGCACTGCGGGTACGGAGTGCATCGGCCAACGCGTCGCGCGTACACAGACCGGCTGGCGGCAAATTCAGCAAACGCAGAACACCGTCCCGATGGTGCGTGAAATTGGCGTGCACGCGCACATGGCCATCCACAGTGGCGTAAAGACCGGAGAAGGGCTCCCAGGCGTCGGGGGGCTGTCCATTCAGCGTGAACAGCCCGGAGCACTCACGCTCGGCAGCATCGCGGGCCACCGTCACGTGCTGTGACTGGGCGGTGCGGCGGTGGTGAATCGCCGCCGCTGCGAGTGCGGCGGCGGCAATACTCGTTTGCGCGGCCAGGCCGACCCGGAACGAGGATGCGAAAACGGCTGGTGAGGCCGGGAGTGTCAGCCAGTCCAGGTAACGCTCGGACATCCCGCCCTCGGACCACAGCGTCCGCATGATTTCCTGGCCCGATCCAGCCGCTGGTTCTGATGCCATGCCTGCAGCGCTCAACAAACGTGTCCGCGACGCGAACGGGACCTGGCCGGCAAAACGCCCGCAATCACGGGCCTGACGCCGCAAACTTCCGTGACGGGGCACATTTCACTTGCAACTTCCTCACCTCGCTCCCTTGTGAAAACGTGCGGTACCGCACATTCTCGCGCATCGTAGTGGAGAATTTGTCATCGTGGCATCAATCAGAAGTCTGTTGTTGGTTGGAATGCTTGCCGGTCCAGGCGTGGCGAGCGCCGGGCAAACGCCGGTTGCGGTCGACCGTGAGGCATTCAGCGGTTTGCGGCTGGTGGCGGCCAGTCAGTCCACGGAAGCGGATCGGGTTAACGTCATCGTGTCCCGATCGCTGCTCAGCAAGGTCCAGAGACCGGGTTGGCTGGAGGTAATTGGTGAGCGCCCGGACGGCTCCCGCGCCGTGCTCGGATCGGCACTCGTCGGACCGGGATTGCTGGCCCCTCATCGGGCCCGGGACGTATCCGTTGCCATCGCGCTTGAGGGCGGCGGCGTGCCGCGTCAGGTCGTATGGCGGGCCAGGCGCGGTTGACGTCGGCCGATGAATAACCGGCCGCGGATCAAAAGCTCAGCTGGAGCCGCAGGCTGGTTACCAGTGCGTTGTCTATGGACGGGTCGGTACCGGGATTGATCACGTACTGGATGTCCGGCTGCACGGTCAGCCATGGGCGCGGCGACAGCAGATAGGTCAGTTCCAGTGTGGTTTCCGCCCGTTCGATACCCGGATTGGCGTGCCGGAAGTCGCCTCCGTTGCGTGCGTGGGCAAACGCGAACCCCAGCACGTCTTCCGAGCGGCTTGCAAGTGGGCCGATCCAGTTGATCCCTCCGCCGACGTACGTGCCGATCTGGTTGCGGCTCGAGTCCGCCAGGCCCAGTTGCAGGAAGACGCCGAGCCCGCGACCGTCCTCGCCTCGCATCAGATCTTTTTCGGCAACGGTGTAGATGCCGCCATTGGTATCCTGCGTTCTGCCGTCGAAGTCCTCATAGTCGGCCGTGTGATACCAGCCGCCCACAGCGAGTTTGTAGTAGTGATCCGCTTCGCCGAGCAGCCCTGCCTCAAGAATCGAAAACAGACCGTCCGACGCCTTGAACTGGATCTGTGTGCGACGTTCCTCGCCCGGGTCGCCGGGAATGCCGTCATACACGGCGCCCGACAGATAACGGCCTGAATCCCCTTCGATTCGCAGTCGCGCGGTCATTGCCGTCGTCGGGAAGATCGACGGTCCGGCCTGGGCGACGTCCACGCCAATACCGAATGAGCTGTTGAGGAAAATGCCTGCATGCTCCAGGGCATAGAATTCGGAGTTCAGGTCGTGCAGTCCGACCAGAAAGCCGACGTGACCGTCACGAAACGTGTGCTCGTACGACGCCTCGTAGAGCTTGAACGTGTCCGGCGCTTCGATGTTGGTTGTGACCTGCGTATCGCCAACCCGCAGGCTGGGATCGCCGCCGTCGTTCCCCAGGAAATAGATCAGAAAGTTACCGTTCTGCCACCAACCCGCGGTGCCGGTGTCCAGGGTGAAGACGACGTCGAGATTGGTCGGGATCTCGGTGCCGCGCCGCAGCCCCCCGTCGGCGACATGCACGACGTCGGCGGTGAAGGCGATCTCCACGTCCAGGCCATGATCCGCCCAGGTGTCTCGCGTGCCACCCCAGTTGCCGGTCAGAAAACTCTCACCGGCCTGCGCGGTGCCGATAGCCAGCGAAACCAGCACACCCAGGCCGAAGCGCTGGTAGGCGGAGTGTGGAAGCATGAAGTCTATCCTTAGAACTCAGTCCATCCGTCGCCGCCGGCAGCCTGCATGAGAGCGTTTGCGGGGCGGGTTCGTTGTGATTTCGCACTGCTGGGATTCAGGCGTACGATCTTCTTTCCGCGCGCCTTGCTGTCGGCCACAGAGGTCCGGAAGAATGTCGTCAACTCGCGTAGTGCCACCGCTTCATCGGCCATCGACTCGCTTGAGGCCGCGGATTGTTCAACCTGACCGGCATTACGCTGCGTCACGTCATCCAGCTGACGCATTGTCGTGGTGATCTCCTGCGCACCGGTCAGCTGTGCGCTGGTGTTTACGGACATGTCACCGATCAGGTCACCCAGTTGTTTCACTGCCGTAACGATCTCGCGCAGCGTGTCCCCTGAGGCATTCACAAGCACCGATCCCTGGTCGACTTTCTGCACGCTGTCCTTGATCAGATCGCTGATTTCGCGCGCGGCGGAGGCGCTCGATTGCGCCAGGTTGCGGACTTCACTGGCGACCACCGCAAACCCTCGCCCCTGCTCACCGGCGCGGGCGGCTTCCACGGCCGCATTCAGGGCCAGCAGATTGGTCTGGAATGCAATGCCATCGATGACGGAGATGATGTCGCTGATTCGTTTGCTGGAATGATTGATCTCATTCATTGCCGAAATCGCGTCTTCCAGAATGGCGCCGCCTTTTTCCGCGCGTGTGCGGGCGGTCAGCGCAAGTTCGTTGGCATTGGTGGTGTGCGCGGCATTGTTTTTCGCCTGTTCGGCAAGCTGTTGCATGGATGAGGTTGTCTCTTCCAGGGCCGCGGCCTGTTCCTGCGTCCGCTCGTTCAGCTCCTGGTTGCTGCGTGACATCTCGGCGGCGGCGTTGCTTATGGTTTCCGCGGAATCACCAATGCGGGCGATGGTACGCTCCAGATGATCGAGCGAGGATTCCACGGCATCGCGCAGATCCGCGAAGTCACCCTGGTAGCCTGTGGCCATACGGCGCGTGAGGTCGCCGTCCGCGAAGCCGGTAATGACGTTGCGGATATCCGCCACGGGTTTTGCCACCGCATCCAGTGTTCTGTTTACGCCATCCACGATGCTGCGGAAGTCGCCCCAGTGGCGGCTGCTGTCAGCCCGTTCGCTCAGGCGCCCCTGTGCCGCGGCTTCCGCCAGTTGGGCGGTGTCCTCCACCATCGCGCGGAGCACGCTGATGCAGGTGTTCAGGTTGTTGCGAATATCATCGAACGCGCCACGGAACTGCTGGTCGATCGGTGCCGGAATTTTTCCTTCGGCAATGGCTTGCAGGTTGGACGCGGCGATTTGCAGCGGGCCGGTAATGGCGTCAAGCATCTCGTTCACACCCCCGGCGAGCTCAGCCATGAAGCCCCGGAAGCGACTGGCGTCCAGTCGGGATGTCAGCTGACCATTAACAGCGGCGCTGATGACATCGGCAATCTGACGTTCGGCCTCACGCTGTTCGGTGAGATCCTGCCACTCGCAGACGCGGCCAAGCAGGCTTCCATCCGCTGCCTGCACGGCCGTCGTCGATACGCTATAGGTGTGGTGGCCAAGCAGGATCTCGTCTTCGCGGCTCGTTGTGCACTGGGTGATTGCCCGTGTGGTTGCAGCGTCAGGAAAGAACTGTCCAAGAGGGGCGCCCACCGACCTGGCTACATCGAAACCCGGCAGCGAGCGGCGAATATCCTGGCTGGCTTGCGAGAACATGTTTTTCGCGGTCTCGTTCAGGTAGATCACCTGGTTGGACGCATCGGCGAGCACCAGGTTGGTGGTCGCCTTGTTCAGTGCCTCCTGCACACGCAGAGCAGCTTCCGCTGCCTTTCGCTCCTCGTCACGGCGTGCTGCGAGGCTGTCGAGCACACCGTTGAAGGCGGTCTGAATGGCACGGAATTCGGCGTTGAAGCCTTGCAGCCGTTCGGTGGCGTCAGTATCCCGCCGCACACCCTCGATGGCGCCGTGCAAGGCAGTCAGCGGCCGCATGATCGTACGCATGATGAATCGGGAGTAGAGAGCGCTGGCGATACCCACCGCCAGGACGATCCACAGCATCATGGACTGCGAACTCTGGGCGGTCTCACGGGCGGCGGTCTCCGAATCGCCCGCGCTGGTCGCGATCAGGTCGGACATGGCTTCCATGCCGTCCTCCAGTTCACTGAAGGCGTCCTGAAAGGCGGGCAGACGAACGCGGGCATCAGCGACGTCGGTGAAGGCGCTATTCACGATGTCCTTCGCACTTTGCGCGTAATTGAGGAGTGCCGGTTTTACGTCAGTGACGGCGGCAAGGATGTCTGAGGAGACCGGTAGACTGGAAATGGCGTCGATCCGTGCCGTAAACGTGTCGACGTGGCCGGCCAGGTCTGCCTCAACCTCGCTGCGCGCTGCGGTGTTCCGCGTTGAGGCCGCATACAGGGCCGCCAGGACGTCGCCACGGATGGCGTCGTGCATCATGTCCGCTTCCAGTTGAAAGCGCAGCGCCTGCATCTTCGCCGACATGTCGGTCAGTGAATCTTCCTGGTTGCGTTGGCCAAAATAGCCCGTGGCGCCCACGAACACTGTGGCTATCACAGTAATAGTCGCGAACAGCATCAGGTTCTGGCGTATTCCGATCTGCATTGTTTTTCTTACTCCCGACCGCAGGCTGTGTGGGCGCCGGGCGCACGTACCCGACGTTGAAGCCTAGCAACTCACCCCCGATCGGCGAGCGGGACGATTGATTGAGGAGCGCGGATCAGAATTGTGACGTGGTTGGTGAAAAACGCGCGGCGCGCTCGGGGCGCGCGTCCGCCGGGAGGTCAGGCGGGTCGGTGGCTGCCGGAGCAACCGCCGACCCGGTGGGATCAGACGAGCCCTTCGTACTTGCGCAGTTCCGCGCGGCCCACCACCATGTGGTGTACTTCGTCGGGACCGTCCGCCAGACGCAGGGTGCGCTGGCCGGTGTACATGTCAGCGAGCGGTGTCCACTGGGAGACGCCGGTTGCACCGTGAATCTGTATGGCCTGGTCGATGATCTGACAGACGCGCTCCGGCACCAGTGCCTTGACCATGTGTACCCAGATTCGTGCTTCCTTGTTGCCAAGCACATCCATCGCCTTGGCTGCCTTGAGCACCATCAGGCGCATGGCTTCGATCTCGATGCGGGCGCGGGACACGACTTCAAGATTCTTGCCGAGCTGTACCAGCGGCTTGCCGAAGGCAACCCGGGTCATCCCGCGTCGTACCATCAGATCCAGGGCGCGTTCGGCCTGGCCGATCGAGCGCATGCAGTGGTGGATCCGGCCGGGACCCAGCCGCACCTGGGAGATTTCGAAACCGCGGCCTTCGCCGAGCAGCATGTTGCTCTTCGGCACCCGCACGTTGTTGAGTTTCAGGTGCATGTGGCCGTGCGGCGCATCGTCATGACCGAAAACATGCATGGGACCCACAATTTCCAGACCAGGTGCGTCCATGGGTACCAGGATCTGCGATTGCTGACGGTGTGGCGGCGCATCCGGGCTGGTCTTGACCATGCAGATCATGATCTTGCAACGTGGGTCGCCGGCACCGGATATATAGTACTTCTCGCCATTGATCACCCACTCGTCGCCTTCGAGAACCGCGCGGCAGTCGATATTCTTGGCGTCAGAGGAGGGCAGGCCGGGCTCGGTCATGCCGTAACATGAACGGATCTCGCCGTTCAGCAGTGGCTTGAGCCACTTCTCCTTCTGTTCCTCAGTGCCGACGCGCTCCAGGACTTCCATATTGCCGGTGTCCGGGGCTGAACAGTTCAGGGATTCGGATGCCAGCGGATTCTTGCCGAGTTCGGCGGCTATATAGGCATAGTCCAGGTTCTTCAGTCCCTCCCCGGTGTCGGCGTCCGGCAGGAAGAAATTCCACAAACCGGAGTCCTTGGCCTTTTGCTTTGCGCCTTCCAGCAGTTCGAGCTGTCCGGGAGCCCAACTCCAGCGGTCCTGGCGCGCTTCACCCAGGCGATAGAACTCCTCGGTGATGGGTTCGACATTTTCCTTGATGTGTTTCTTGACGGCTTCGAGAAGCGGTTCGGCTTCCCTGGACATCGCCAGATTGTTGAGATCGTCGTCGACAGACGCGTCCGCCATGGTGTTCCCCCTGTTGGTGTTGAATGTAACGCGATAACCGATTCTAGCCCCCCGTTGGGGGGGCTGACTAATGGGTAATGGTGTGCCTGTCGGTCATCGCCGCGCGAGGCCACGTCAACGGATTGCCACCTCCCGCCCACCGCGTTCCGCGGAACGGTACAGCGCGTCCAGCATTTTCTGCACCGCCAGCCCGTCCCGCGCCGGTGCGATGGTTGGCTGGTCGTACAACACATGGTCGACGAAGGCATGCATCTTGGCGTTGAACATGTCCTGCCAGCTGGTTTTTGGTGACAGCCAGCCGGGAACCTTGTCGACCATATAGCCCCCTTCGTCCCGGAATATGCGCGCAGGATCCCAGGTACAGCCGCCTTCGCTGCCCATGAGCTGGAAATTGAAGGTGTCCTTCTCGATATGGGCGGCGAAACACGATTCGATGTGCAATACGGCACCGTTGTCGAAACGGATGCGGCCGACCGCGAGGTCTTCGACGTCATAAGTCTTCCAGTCCCAGCCCTGCCATACCGACTGCACCCGGTCGGAGGGCTGATTGCCGAGATAGGTGAACATGTCCGCGCTGGCGCTCACCGGCGTGGGCGAGCCCATGGTGTAGTGAGTCATTTCGAGTACGTGTACGCCGATGTCGATCAGCGGACCGCCGCCTTGCAGCTCCTTGCGGCCGAAGACCCCCCAGTTGGGAATACCCCGGCGGCGCATGGCCTGCACACGCCCGAACAGGATGCGTCCGAGATCACCTTTGTCCACGGCATTGCGCAGAAACTGTGTGCGTGGGTTGAAGCGGTACTGGAAGCCGATGACGAGCTTGCGGCCCAGCGTTTCGGCGGTTTCGGCCATGCGGGCTGCGGCTGCCGCGGAATGGGCCATGGGTTTTTCGCACAGCACGTGCAGTCCGGCGCGCAGGGCGTCCAGTGTTGCCGTGGCATGTGCCTTGTTGGGCGTACAAATGCTGACGGCGTCTAGATCGCTCTCCCGCAGCATGCGTCGATAGTCGGTATAGCGCGCTTCCACGCAGAATGCCTGTCCTCGCGTCTCCAGCGCTGCGGCGTCGAGGTCGGCGATGGCAACGATGCGCACATCCGCCCGGGACATGAGCGCTTGCATCTGCGTTGCGGCGATACCGCCAGCGCCGATGAAGCCGATACGGAGCGTTCCGGAGTGTGCGTTCGCCATGATCAGACCCTCATTACCGATGTTTTCCCGTCGTCTGCGCCTCGTGATGCGGAACGCGGACGGCCGCGCGGCGGGATGGGAGGCATCTTCCCGCGTGCAGCAACGGTGACGGATGCTACCCGCAATCTGCCAAGCTGGCACCGGACGTTGCGCGTGGGTGGCGGAAGCGGCCCCAACCGTGCCGGATCTCTGGCGCTGTCCGGAAAAAATGTCGCCAAAATCACGGCACGATGTCTGAACATGGTCTAGTTTTAGTCTGAGGGCCAGAGAACAGGCTTTTCGGGATGAATATGTTCAGGTACTTTACGTCGACAGGATGTCATGCACCGCGTGCCCGTACAGTAGTCAGCAGTCATCGGCTGCCCCAGCGTCGCCATCCCGGCACGATGCCGCCGAGTCGTCCGCGCGGATTCCTCGCATGACTCAGGCGGGATCATTTTCCAGAGGTATTGTCTTGCACAGATCGACCACGAGCTGGTTGGGATTGATGTGTTTTTCCCTGATCGGTGCCAGCGCCCTCTACAGTTGTGTTCCCCACATCGAGGAAGACCTGTACCACCGTTCCGTACAGTCGCTGGGAGATACCGCCGCTCCGACGGGTTGGGCGGGTATCGTCGTGGATGGCCAGGAAATCGTGCTGTCCGGTGTGGCTCCGGACATGGCCAGTCGTGACCGGGTCATTGACCTGCTGGCATCGCTGACCGGTGTCACGGTGGTCAACGACATCACCACCCTGGGGGGCATCAGCCCGGAGGCTGTGGCCGCCGCGCAGGTTCCGGAAACGGCGGCCTCTCCTCCGTCAGGCTCGCTCCCTCCGCCCGTGTCAACTGGGGCATCAGCGATTGCGGGCACAGCTACGCCCACGATCAGCGCCGATATGAACGTGCCGGATCCTGCGGAGGCTGTTCTCAGCGGCCTTTCGGGCACCGATGCAAACCGGGTACCAACGAATCCAGGGCTTTCCGCACCACTGCATGCCTGTGAAGCGGAAGCGAATCGCCAACTTGCGGATTCCAGCAGCTTCTTCCGTTCCGGCGGCAAGGAGCTGGCCGCCGAGTCGCTGGCGACACTGAAGGGCGTGGCGCAATTGCTGGCCGGCTGCGAAGCGAGCTTCGAAGTGGCCGGCTATACCGACTCTTCGGGCAAGTCGGGCTACAACAAGTACCTGAGCCGCGAACGGGCGAAGGCGGTGCGCGAGGCACTGGTCGCCGCGGGCGTTGATGCGGCACGGGTAACCTCAGCCGGCTATGGTGAGGCGGATCCGGTTGCTTCCAACGCGACACCGCAAGGGCGCCAGCAGAACCGACGAATCGAAATTCATATCAAACCGGACGGCGACGGTGCCATGGCGCGAGACGAGGAGAGCACTTCCTCTTCGCCCGTGCAACCGTCTGGCGCCCGTCCCGAGGAGCTAGGCGCGTGATCTACCTGATATTTAAAATTCTGGCGTTCATCCTGATTGCGCTCGTGGCTGGAGTTGCGTTGGGTGCCGCCTGGTTTCGTGGTCGTGCGTCCGCCGCAGGCCTTGCCGCCGAGTCGTTGCGTGGTGAATTCGAGGCACTCTCTCTCGCGCATCAGGAGTTACAGCAGGTGCGCGAAGCGGACCTGGTAGAGTCCAGCCGACGCCGAAAGGAGACCGAGGCGCTTGTCGCGGAGCAAGTTCGTGCCCGGGAAATGGCCGAGCAGCGTTCCGTCGATCTGGAGGCGTCCCTCGAGAGGGAAGCTGCCGCAGTCAGGGAGCTCGATGGCGAAGTGCGCGAGTTGAGAGAGGCCCAGCAAAAAACCCGTAATCGTTTGCGGGAACTGGAAGGCGAAGATGGCGATGCCGCGAGGCGCGTGCACGCCATGCGTGCCGAACGCGATGCGCTGCAGGAGGAGGTCAGCCGACTGCGTTCGATACTGTCGGATGTGCAGGCGGATGCGGAAATGGCCAGAGCCAGAACCGAAGAAGCGGAAGCGGAGCGTCTGGATCTGCGTGTTCGGCTGGAAGGCCTGTCCCAGGATCACGATGAGTTGCGGCGCAGGTTGCGCGGAATGGAGGAGAATGCGCGTCAGCGCGGTGCTGCCGCAGTTGTGCCGCCGGTCGCGCGCACCAGCATCCAGCCTCCGCTCGGCGCCCGTGCCTTTCCGGACGAGAACAATGCCATCCTCTTTGAGGAACGTCCGGGACGGGTGGACGATCTGACCCAGATCACCGGCATCGGACGGAAGCTGGAGAAACTGCTGAATTCACTGGGTATTTACCAGATCGAACAACTCGCCGGGCTGTCGTCGGAACAGGTGCGCTGGGTTGATGAGCGTTTGTCGTTCCGTGGTCGCATTCATCGGGAAAACTGGGTGGGACAGGCGAAGGCCCTGATCAGTCAGGAACTGCCCGCGGCAACGATCAGCCGTTCAACTGGCGCGGCAGGCGCAAACGCCGCCGTCTGACCTCTGCACGACATCGGTGTTGGAGACCTGGATCGAACGCCGCTCAGTCAGCTGGTGATCTCGTTCAGCAGATCCTGCTCCTGATGGACGACATAGCTGTCGTACATGCGACTCAGCTTGCGCATGCGCACTCGGCCTGAAGCAGGCGCGTAGACGATCTTGCGGGCGTACGTGTTGCGCACGTCCATCGAGCTGATTGGTATGCCTGCAGCATCAAACCAGGCCAGCGCAAAGTCCACGTTGCGTGCCCCAACGTCCATGGTGACGTCGATGACCTTTGCGCCACCAAACAATTTCACTTCGAGACGTCGCTCCTGGCCGCCCATGCGAACGATCTGATTGACGAGGTTTTCCAGTGCGTAGGTGCCAAAACGGTTTCTCGAATCCGCATCCGGTGTACGGCCGCGTCCCGGCTCGGGCAACATGTAGTGATTGAGTCCACCAACGCCCGCTACCGGATCGCGCAGACACGCGGCGACACAGGATCCCAGCACCGTGGAGATCGACTCATCGGTGGCGGTGACGTAGAGAAATCCGGGTAGCACCTTGACCACCATGGCGCCCGTGTCGGGGTCGACGATACGGCTGAAATCGTCAGTCTTCGGCGGCGTTCGCGATGGATCCTTCATCGATGGACGGTGGCAATTCAGACAAGGAAGGGCGCAGGATCATAGCAGACATGGGCCGGGAGTACGCCCGCATTTGGCATGCGGGGAGACGCCGCCGTCACGCAAATTGAAATCGCCTGCAATTTTACATATCTTCCCTGAGCCCCCGAAAGACCCAGGTGGATCTCCCCCGGAAGCCGCGGGAGATGGAGACGGGCCAGCGGTTCCGGACAATGATTAAGGGAATATGAAACCAACACTGGATGAGGTGGTTCGCGAAGCGGAGTCAACGATGTCCATGCCGCGATCGGCAATGCACATCCATGAACTGTCGATTTCCTCGGATACCAGGCGTGACGACATGGTCGCCGCGATTGAGTCCGACCCGGCCTTTACCGCACGACTATTGCGCCTCGTAAATAGTAGCTGGTACTCGCGCGGCAGGACGATTACCGATCTCAAGCAGGCAGTCACCCGGGTCGGCTATCGTGAAATCGGTCAGCTTGCGCTGGCGATTGGCAGTGCCAAGGCCATGTCCCACATGGAAAGCGAGTTGATGCGGCTGAGCAGCTTCTGGGAGCATAGCCTTGTTACCGCGACGCTGAGTCGGCGGTTGGCGCAGAGTCTGCCCGCCGTGAAAGACCAGGCCTTTGTATGTGGTCTGTTGCACGACGTTGGACAACTTGTGCTGTTTCGCACCTGTCCCGCGCATATGGAAGAAGTCATCCGCACGACGCTGGATTACGACAACCGCAGTGAGTGTGACGTAGAAAAGGAAATCCTTGGGTTCGACCATACGGAAGTCGGCGCGGCGATCGGTGAGCGCTGGCGTTTGCCAGCGCCAATCATCCAGACCATGCGGTACCACCATCGGCCGGCCGAGGCTCCGGACAATCGGGAGATCGTTGCGGTAGTCGCGGTGGCAAACGTCATCGAAAGCAATGGCATGCCGGTGGGCGGTGATCTGGACGACACTGAGCTGCGCGCCATCCTGAAGCAGATCGACGGGGTGGTCAAAATCGATCTGGACGGCTATCCCGAACTGGAGACCCAGGCGCAGGAAGAGGCAGCCGAAACCATGGACATGTTCCTGGCGGCGGACTGATTCCGCGTTTGCTTGAGCCGGCAACAACCGCCTTTGGGGCGGGTTACGCCAGGCTGCGCAGGCAGGTCAGAATCTGTGGGGCAACGTGGTCGATTGGCATGATGGATTCAGCCGCACCGAGTTTGACCGCAGAGCCCGGCATTCCCCATACGACGCTGCTTTCCTCATCCTGGGCGATCGTTCGACCGCCGGCCTGACGTATGTCCAGAAGACCCTGCGCGCCATCCTTGCCCATACCCGTGAGCAGAACGCCGACGACCAGGTTTCTGGCACAGCGCGCGACGGAATCGAACATGACGTCCACCGAAGGACGGTGACGGTTGACCGGCTCACCCTGATTCAGGCGGCAGACGAAATGCGCACCGTCCCGAACCACTTCGAGATGCTGGTCGCCGGGAGCGACATAGGCATGACCGGCCAGAATGCGATCCCCGTGGCGCGCTTCGGTTACGTTGAGCGCGCTGCAGTCGTTGAGACGGCGAGCGAACGATTCGCTGAAGGCGCCGGGGATGTGCTGTGTGATCACGATGCCTGGCATGTTGGCGGGCAGCCGCTCCATGCACAGTGCAATGGCCTCCGTGCCACCGGTTGATGCACCGATGGCTACCAGCGGCTGCAAGGCCGAATTGGCCGCGATTGGCGCATCTTCCAGCACGCGCGTCGTCTGGGTCTGACCGAGATGTCGCTTTGCCCGGTCCGCCAGTACGCGAACGTTTGCGTGCGCAGCGGCGAGGACCTTCTCCTGCAGCTCGCCCCGATAGCTGTCGAGTTCACGGCTGAGGTTGGTGCGTGGCTTGGGGAAGACATCAAACGCACCGAGACGCATCGCCTCCAGGCTCGCGTCTGCGCCCTTGCTGGTGAGCGTGGAAACCATGATCACCGGCATCGGCCGCAGTGTCATGATTTTCCCGAGGAAGTTCAGCCCGTCCATACCGGGCATTTCGATGTCCAGGGTCAATACATCGGGATTGAGCTGCTTGATCTTGGCGCGTGCATCCTGGGCGTCGATGGCGGTACCCACCACGGATATCCGGGGGTGTGAATCCAGCAGGTGTGTGAGAAGTTTTCTCACGAGTGCGGAATCGTCGACGATCAGCGTTCGAACCGGTTGGCTGGCAGTCATCAGAATAGCTCGATGTCCCCGGAAGGCGCGTTGGTGGAAACCGTCTTCCGATAGTTTTCTTCTTCAGCCGTGACATCCAGCTCCACGGCCCCCTGCAGGCGTTTGACCAGCATTTTCCCGGTCGTCACATCGTAGAGGACCCGGCGCGCGCATGCGTCGCCTACGTCCTGGGCGGCGATGGGCATGCCCTCGTTCTCCAGAAATTCGCGCACGAAGCGGATGTTGCGCTCGCCCACCGCAGCCGATGAGCGCATTACGGCGCCGCCGCCGACAACCTTTACCTCGAGGTTGCGCCGCGACGCACCCCGCTTGTACAACTCGTTGAGCATTGCCTCCATGGCAAAGGAACCGTACCGATGTGGTGCATCGGCAGCAAAACCCGCCTGCGCGCCGTCGGCATCCGGCAGCATGAAGTGATTGACACCACCAACGCCCGCGCGGGTATCGCGTATGCAGGCGGAGACGCAGGAGCCCAGCACGGTTGCCAGAAGTTCACCGCCGGAGGAGACGTAATACTGGCCGGGCAGCACCTTGACGATCGTCGCCGCACGCGCGGCATCCCAGAAGCGCGGTACGTGTTCAAATCCGGGCGTTCCCTTGTTGAGCATCCTGCTCATGCGGTTTTCAGTTCGCTCCCTTCCAGCTTGCGGTAGGTCGTTCGGCCAATGAGTTTGAGGTGACCTTCATTCACCTTGATGGTTTCCGAGTGCCCCAGGAACAGCAGGCCGCCAGTCACCAGTTGCGCCGCGAATTTTCGGAACAGCATGGTCTGCGTATCCTGATCGAAGTAGATAAGGACGTTGCGGCAGAAGATGGCATGGAAGAGTGGCATTTTCGGCCAGTCGCGCAGGAGATTGACCTGGGAAAACGTTATCGAATCGCGCAGATAGTCCTTGGCACGTACGAGGCCTTCATTGCGACCGACGCCACGCACGAAATGACGCCTTTGTGCAGCAGGATCGATGTCCTCGATCTCCACGTACTTGTATTCACCTCTCGTGGCGATTTCCAGGACCTGGGTGTCGATGTCCGTAGCCTGGATCTGGGTGCGTTCGAGTAAACCGGTGTCCGCCATGGTCATGGCGATCGAGTAGGGCTCCATGCCAGTGGAGCAGCCTGCCGACCAGATCCGCAGATCGCCCATGCGCCAGGTGTCGCCGATGGTTGGCAGCGTCTGGAAGTGGTGATTTTCCCGGAAGAACGACGTCAGATTTGTGGTTATCGCGTTGATGAAGTCCGTCTGTTCGCGCGCCAGATTGGTTGTCAGGTAGCGCCCGTAGCTTGCCAGGTCCGGCAAGCCCAGTGCCCGCACACGACGAATGAGCCGGCTGATGATGAGGTGACGTTTCCCGGGGCCGAGTTGTATGCCGGTAAGCCGGTTTGCGTAGTCGCAGAAGAGTTTCAGGTCAGCGTCCGACAAATCCCTTGTTATCACGCTCATGGTCAGAAAAGCTCCACATGCTCCGAGGCATCATTGCCCGGACTCCGGGTCGTTCTGTTTCTATCGACGGACTGGACGTTGAGCAGATGCTGGAGGCCGTCCGTGCCAGCACCGTTCTCACCTTCTGTTGCGTCCCCCAGAAGTCTGTCGACTGCCGTCAGTCGTTGGTGGGTGATATCGCTGTATTGCAGAAGGTGGATCATGTTGCCGAGACGCGCGCGGATAGCAGCACAGCCGGTATGCAGTTCCGTCAACCCTGCCACCTCAACGTGCTCACGACCCCAGGCGTCCAGATCATCAACTCTGGTGGCAAGCTCTGAAAACGACACCGCGAGTTCGTCCATGCTGTGACGGTAGTCGTCGATGGACAGGCGGAGCAGTGCCATGGCCAGTGCGAGTTGATCGAAATGCGTCACGGGTGATCACTCCCAGCCCAGCTCGCCGCGCAAACCGGCCAGTTGCGCCACACTCCGTGCGTTGTCGGACACGCCATGCCACAGACAGTTGGCGCCCCGCTGCAGGAGGGTGCGCTTGAATGTCACCAGTGCCTGCAGGCCGGAGAGATCCCATCGGGTGGTTGCCGCCACGTCAATGTGCACCGTGTCCACGTCACTGGGGATGGACTGCATGGTTGCGACCAGGTCAGCCATCGCTGGCACGGTCATGGCGTCTGGGAGCACGAGGTTTGCTGCCGTTGTCATTGGTTAGAACTCTTCCCAGTCATCGCTGGCGGCGGACGCTGCACGTTGTGCAGGACGCGCTACCGGGCGGGAGGCGCCAGCGCGCCGCGCCGGTGGTACGGACCGACTGCGAACCATCGGGGGGGCAAAGTCGTCCATTGCCTCGCCGACGCGGAAGAAGCTCACCAGTTCCTGCAGTCCGCGAGCCTGATCGGCGAGGGATTCACTGGCGGCG
Source organism: Pseudomonadales bacterium (assembly GCA_024234635.1). Lineage (GTDB taxonomy): Bacteria > Pseudomonadota > Gammaproteobacteria > Pseudomonadales > Azotimanducaceae > SYFY01. The sequence goes on from JACKNX010000006.1 coordinate 116,902, forward strand.
GCGGCTTCCTCAACCAGTGCCGCGTTCTGCTGTGTCATCTGATCCATCTGCTGCACGGCGCTGCTGACTTCCTGGATGCCGGAGGACTGTTCTTCGCTGGCCGCGGTGATCTCTTCGATGATGTCGCTGACCTTCTTTACGGAGGTGACGATGCGTCCGAGCGTGTCGCCGGTTTCATCGACCAGGCGCGAACCTTCGCTCACCTTTTCAACGCTATCCTTGATCAGGGCGGTGATCTCCTTGGCCGCCGCGGAGCTGCGTTGGGCAAGGTTGCGTACTTCCGAGGCGACCACGGCAAACCCGCGTCCCTGTTCGCCGGCACGGGCGGCTTCCACCGCTGCGTTGAGCGCGAGCAGGTTGGTCTGGAAGGCAATCTCCTCGATGACGCCAATGATGTCGGAGATTTTCTTGCTGGAAGCGTTGATGGCGCCCATGGCGCTGATGGCGCGGGTAACGACGGCGCCACCTTTTTCGGCTTCGTCGCGGGCACCGGTACTGAGCTGGTTGGCCTGTTTGGCATTGTCGGCGTTCTGCTGCACGGTGGAGGTCAGTTCCTCCATGCTCGCGGCGGTTTCCTCAAGGTTGGACGCCTGCTGTTCCGTGCGGTGGCTGAGGTCGGTGTTGCCCTGCGCAATTTCAGTGGTCGCTGAAGCGATGGCGTCTGACACCTCGTTGATGCGGATGACGGTATCCTTGAGTCGCTCCACACACTCGTTTACTGCGGATTGCAGAGCCTGGTACTGCACCGAATACTCGCCGTCCAGGGTGCTGGTCAGATCCCCATCGGCGATCTGTTGCATCACTGCGCTGGTGGCTTCGAGTACCCGGCTACGCTCCTGCTGTTCCTTCCTGGCACCGGAAACATCGGTTGCAAACTTGATTACCTTGTACGGCTTGCCCGACACATCGAGGATCGGGTTGTAACTTGCCTGCAGCCACAGTTCCGCTCCGGATTTTGTGCGTCGTCTGTACTCGCCGCTGTCGAAATGGCCTTCTGCGAGTTTGGCCCAGAAACGCTTGTACTCGTCACTTTCGGCCTCGCTTCTGTCGACAAAGATACGATGGTGACGACCGATGATTTCATCGGCCGTGTAACCAGTGGCACGCAGGAAATTTTCGTTGGCATTGACAATGGTGCCATCCAGCTCGAACTCGATGATCGCCTGGGCGAGACCGATCGCCTGCATGATGCCGTCGAACTCCAGTTCGCGTTGCTTCTCACTGGTAATGTCGGTCGCGAATTTGACGACTTTGATTGGTCTTCCATCGGCGTCGAATACAGGGTTGTAACTCGCCTGGAGCCAGACGGGGTGTCCTGCTTTCGCGTAGCGGAGAAATGTTCCGGTCAGAAACTCGCCACCGCGTAGTGACGACCAGAATTGCTGGTAGTCCGCGGAAGCGGCAGTCTTCCTGTCGACGAACTGACGATGGTGCAGTCCTGGCAGTTCCGCCATGGTATATCCCATCGTGTCGCAGAAGTTCTGGTTGGCGCGCAGGACGGTTCCGTCGAGATCAAATTCGATGACCGCCTGGGCTTTGGAGATGGCGTTGAACAGGCTTTGCAGCTCGTTCTCACTACGGTTCTCGAGAAACGTCTTTTCTGACAAATCGCTCATTGTTGTCCCTTGTTTTCCGTACTTTGCAGGCTGCAGGTGCTTTGGTTGTACCCCATGCTCCCTGGTACCACCTGAGTGATGAACTGGGGCGGCGGTCCTGCCGAATGTGCGTCGCTGGTTCTCGACTGCCTGGTTGCGACCAGGTCAGCCATCGCTGGCACGGTCATGGCGTCTGGGAGCACGAGGTTTGCTGCCGTTGTCATTGGTTAGAACTCTTCCCAGTCATCGCTGGCGGCGGACGCTGCACGTTGTGCAGGACGCGCTACCGGGCGGGAGGCGCCAGCGCGCCGCGCCGGTGGTACGGACCGACTGCGAACCATCGGGGGGGCAAAGTCGTCCATTGCCTCGCCGACGCGGAAGAAGCTCACCAGTTCCTGCAGTCCGCGAGCCTGATCGGCGAGGGATTCACTGGCGGCGGCGGCTTCCTCAACCAGTGCCGCGTTCTGCTGTGTCATCTGATCCATCTGCTGCACGGCGCTGCTGACTTCCTGGATGCCGGAGGACTGTTCTTCGCTGGCCGCGGTGATCTCTTCGATGATGTCGCTGACCTTCTTTACGGAGGTGACGATGCGTCCGAGCGTGTCGCCGGTTTCATCGACCAGGCGCGAACCTTCGCTCACCTTTTCAACGCTATCCTTGATCAGGGCGGTGATCTCCTTGGCCGCCGCGGAGCTGCGTTGGGCAAGGTTGCGTACTTCCGAGGCGACCACGGCAAACCCGCGTCCCTGTTCGCCGGCACGGGCGGCTTCCACCGCTGCGTTGAGCGCGAGCAGGTTGGTCTGGAAGGCAATCTCCTCGATGACGCCAATGATGTCGGAGATTTTCTTGCTGGAAGCGTTGATGGCGCCCATGGCGCTGATGGCGCGGGTAACGACGGCGCCACCTTTTTCGGCTTCGTCGCGGGCACCGGTACTGAGCTGGTTGGCCTGTTTGGCATTGTCGGCGTTCTGCTGCACGGTGGAGGTCAGTTCCTCCATGCTCGCGGCGGTTTCCTCAAGGTTGGACGCCTGCTGTTCCGTGCGGTGGCTGAGGTCGGTGTTGCCCTGCGCAATTTCGCCGGTAGCCTGTGCCATGCCTTCACACGATTCGCGGATCTTCTGCACGATGTCGGTCAGCGTCCCCGCGCAACTGTTGACCGCTTCTTTGAGTGTTTCGAACTCGCCGCGGTAGCTGCTGTCGATTCGTGTCGCCAGATCGCCGGATGCTAGCGACTGCATGACTTCCGAGACATCCCGTAAGGGCGCCTGGAAGGCATCCATCATCTCGTTGATGCCTTTGGCCATGCGCAGCATGAATCCGGTGTAATCGTTGGTACGGATACGTTGATCGAGCCGACCTTGGAGGGCAGCTTCGATCACCGTCTGCAGGTCACGCTCGCCAGCTTTCTGAGCCGTGATGTCCTTCCATTCCACCATGTTGCCGATGTAGTTGCCGTGGGCATCGGTTATCGCGGTTGCGTTGACCTCGAATTCCAGGTCGGCAACGCTGATTTCGGCACGGGCAGGCAAGCTGGCAGGATTGCCAAGTAGCCGTCGCTGGTGTTCCGGATTTTTGTGGAACTGATCGATGTTTGAGCCAACCAGTCGTTTCGCATCGAAGCCGGGGAACACCGCGCGCAACTCGTGCTGGCGTTCCAGCAGAAGACGCTCGACGCTGGGATTGACGTAGACGATATCAAGGTTCTCGTCGCACAGCATGATGGCGGTGTCGGCACCGTCGATAGCCGAGCGCAGGCGGCCAGCTTCCAGTTCGGCCTTGCGCGACGCGGTGACGTCATGCCACTCCAGCGTGCAGCCGATGTAGTTGCCTTGTTCGTCGATCTGTGCGGACACATTGATGTTGAAGGTGAGCTCCCCGACCTGGATATCGGTGGAAAACGGGAGGTTCCGCGGATCGTCGAGCAACTTCCTTTGGTGCTGGGGATTCTTGTGGAAGATGTCGATACACGTGCCGATGATCTGCTGGCTGGAGAATCCCCTGAAAAGCGTGGACAGCACGGTCTCGTGCTTTTGCATGAGGTCTCGCGTTGCCCGGTTCGCGTAGGTGATGACCAGGTTTCTGTCCACCATCATTACCGCGGTCAACGTGTTCTCGATGGCCGACGCGAATATGTTGGAGGAAGGAAGACGGGGGGCGTCGATACCCATTCCGCTTGCCGTACTGTCAGTCCTTTCTCCCAGAATCATGCCGCTCATCAGATTTCTTCCCTGACGAGCTTGTCGATGTCCAGAAGAATCACCATTTTGTCGTCGACACTCGCAATTCCCTGCACGAAGGACGTATCGACGGCGGATCCGAAGTCGGGTGACGGGTGAACGCCCTCCGATTGGATGTTGTAGACGTCGGATACGGTGTCGACGACAAGGCCGATCGTGCGCTCCCGGTCCGCGCACTGGGCGCGTACGACAATCACCACCGTCAGCTGGTTGTATTCCACCCGTTCCATGCCGAAACGCAGCCGAAGGTCAACGACGGGTATGACGTTGCCGCGCAGGTTGATGACGCCCAGCACGTGCGGCGGCGTGTTCGGAATCTGCGTAGCATTTTCCAGTCCCTTGATTTCCCGCACGCGGAGGATATCAATGCCATATTCTTCGCCAGCGAGCATGAATGTCAGATACTGATTGCCCGCTGACTGGCTTTCTATGCCCGCCTGCAGTTTTTGACTGATGGCAAGATTGCTCAATTTGCTCTCCTTGACTCTGGTCAGGCCGCCTGGCCGAACCCGTTGCGGCTTGTGCGCGCCAGCGCCGCGACACCGTTGATGTCCATGATCAGCGCTACCCGGCCGTTGCCGAGAATGGTGGCGCCGGCGATGCCATCGACCTTGCGGAAGTTGGATTCCATGGACTTGATGACTACCTGTTGCTGTGCCAGGAGATCGTCCACCAGCAGACCTACCTTGCCCTGATCGCTCTCCACGACAACCATCAGCTGCTCCTGGTTGGAGGGATCGCTAAGCGAGAAAAGTTGGCTTAGGCGTACGATGGGGATGTATTCGTCACGAAGCCGGTACAACTCGCCGCGAGCGGCCAGTGAGCTGACCTGTTTGCGATCGAGCTGGATCGATTCGACGATCGAAATAAGGGGTATGACAAAAACATGCTGGCCAAGCTTCACGATCTGGCCATCAACGATCGCCAGTGTCAGCGGCAGGCGGATGGTGAAGATGCTTCCTTCGCCATAGATTGACGAAACCTCCACCGAGCCGCCCAGTGCCTGGATGTTGCGGCGCACGACGTCCATGCCTACGCCCCGTCCGGAGACGTCGCTTACCTGATCAGCGGTCGAAAATCCCGGTTGGAACAGGAGGTCATAGATCGCGGCGTCGGCAAGGATCTCATCGGCGCCAACGAGCCCCGCCGCGCGGCCCTTGGCCAGGACCTTGTCGCGATTGATACCGCCACCGTTGTCGGTGATCTGTATGACGATATTGCCACTCTCGTGACAGGCGGACAGCAGGATTTCGCCCGTCTCCGACTTGCCTTTTTCGCGCCGGACATCTGGCATCTCGATGCCGTGGTCTACGGCATTGCGAACAAGGTGATTCAGCGGATCACCAATACTCTCCATGACCGTCTTGTCGAGTTCGGTCTGTTCGCCAACCATTTTCAGGTCGACCTTCTTACCGAGTTTGGCGGAAAGGTCGTGAATCATGCGCGGCATGCGATTGAACACGGTGCTGATAGGCACCATGCGGATTTGCATGACACTTTCCTGCAGTTCGCGGGTGTAGCGTTGCAGCTGAGCCAGACCTTCCTTGAGACTCTCGGCGAGTTCCGCGGGAAGTTTTTCGCCTTCTTCGGTAAGCATCGACTGGGTGATGACGAGTTCACCCACCAGATTGATCAGTTTGTCGATCTTTTCCGTACCGACGCGAATGGATGTGTTCTGCGACGATTTTGCCTTGGCGTCGGGATCCGTGTTTTTACGTGCAGGCGCACTGTCCTGCACGGGCGAAACGATTGGCGACGGTGCCGATGGCGCGGTTTGTGGCTCAGCTGCCGCCTCCGCCACGATGGTCGCGGCTATCAGTGCCGGGGCCGGTTGTGCAACAGGCACGGGCGTTGCGACTGCGGTCGACTGACCTGCGGCCATGCTGGCGTCAGTCACCCGTTCGATTGCAACGACACTGGTTTCGTCCAGCCAGTCGAAGATCTCATGAATGGCGGCCTCATCGCAGTCCGTGTGGAGGTCGAGATGCCAGCCGAGATACTGTTCGTCGAACCGGTACTGTGTCAGGTCCGGCAATTCGTCCAGAAGCGCCCGTGATGAAAGGGTGCCAAGTTTCGACAGCTCCTGGAGAATGGCCAGGGGGTCATTGGCGGTTCGGAACGAGTCGGCTGCTGGGCGAAATTGGATTTTCCAGTGCGTGCCCGATGCTGCCTTCGCCGCGCCAGGTATCGGGCTGTCCTGTGTGTGCGGAACGTCCGTACCGGATCCAAGGCGTTTTTCGAGCTCTGATTTGAGTGTCGCGATGATGGCCTCATCGTAGCTGTCCTTCGCCTTTGCCGCCGCGATCATCGCGCGGACACCATCGGTGGATTTGAGCAACAGATCCACAAGATCTGGCGTGGGCGTTTTGCTGCCTTCCCTGATTTCGTCCATCAGGGTTTCCATCACGTGCGTGAAGCCGGCGATGTGCGCGAAGCCAAATGTCGCCGAGCCGCCCTTGATGGAATGGGCAGCGCGAAAAATCGTATTGATACGTTCCGGATCGCTGGCGTCGTTCAACAGTTCCAGCAGTTCCGCTTCCATGGTTTCAACGAGGTCTTCCGCTTCCTCGAAGAACACATCATGAAATTCGGAAAGATCGTCGCTCAACTTTCTGCTCCTCTTGTTTTCCCGCCGGTGTGCGGAGTCAGGTCCGGTCGAGCACCCTGGCTACGGTGGCGATGAGCTGGTCGGGATTGAAAGGCTTGACTATCCAGCCAGTGGCGCCAGCGGCTTTGCCCTGCATCTTCTTTTCCGTACTCGATTCGGTCGTCAGCACGAGAATCGGCTTGTACTGGAATTGCGGGAGCTGGCGCAGCTCACGTACCAGGGAAATGCCGTCCATGTTCGGCATGTTCACGTCGGTTATGACGAGGTCGAAACCGGTGGGGTTGTCCCTGGCGATATTCAGTGCAATGTCGCCGTCTTCGGCAGCGGTTACGTCGAAGCCCGAGGATTTCAACGTGTAGCCCACCATCTGCCGCATCGACACCGAGTCATCGACGATGAGAATGGAGTGCATGTGGTCCTCAGAGTGCAAGGCAGCAGATTTTGCCCGTGCCATATCTCGGCACCGTGACGTCCATGAAAAGCTTTCCATCGCCATCCAGGGCGCTTTGCAATTCGTCCGGAATTTCTCCCGTAAGAACTTCCTTGAGGCGCAGGTGAGGGCTGCTGTCATCCATGAACCAGCGTGAACAGATGTTCATCACCTCGTAGAGGTTGCCCGCCATGATTTCGGAAAGCTGTTTCTTCTGCGCTGCGTCCTGGGCGCCCGCCGGAGGGATCATGGACAGCGCCGCGGACGAAAAGGCCGCGAATGCGTAGTCGCAGGTAAGTACCGCTACCGGCTCATCGTCATCGTTGACATACACACCACTGAAGTCGTGGCTGCCGGCGTCGTTCACGACCTCCGCCTTGGTATCGTCGCCGAACAGCATCGCGAAGCTGCTTTTTACGGAATAGGTATCGGGAAGAGGATGTGTCGTTGCCATGTGGTTACCCCAGGTACTCGTCGAGCGCTTGGTTGAAAGACGACACGGTGAACGGCTTGGCGATAAGAAACTTGGCGCCAAGCTCGTCGGCGATGGCCCGCATCTTCGGTGTTGCTTCGGTGGTGATGAAGCCGAAGGTCGGGGTATCACCCCACTCGTTGAGCTGTTCCAGCAACTCCGGACCGGTGCGATTGGGCATGTTCCAGTCGGAGAGGATGATGTCCGGACGGCTTTCGTCGATCTTGGCGAGCGCTTCGTCACCGTCGCTTGCTTCCACGATCTCATGTCCGGTGTAACCGGCATCCCTCAGGGTTTTCTTCACGATGAGGCGCATGGCCATGCTGTCATCGACGATGAGAATTTTCATTGAGCGGTCCTGGCTGACAGTAGGTAGAAAAAGACTAGTTCAATATCGGCTGATGGCCATGCGACCTTAGGGCTGTTCGCAACCTGTGGATCGACCTGTGACCGGGTTCGCGATTTGCCGCGCCGGTGGTGCGGGAAGTGGATCGGGGCGGCGGTTCAGAGCGTCAAGCGATTGACGGTTGCAACCTGGCGCGCGCCAAGAATTATGCCGCGCACGAGCATGAACAGCAGAAAGCTCAGCCACAGGCCGTGGTTGTGGAGCCAAGGCAGGAACGTGACCAGGCACACGCAGAACAGGAGCGCGGCCACCAGCATGGTGTTGCGCAGTGGGCGCACGGCGGTCAGCCCGATGTATACGCCGTCGTAGACGAACGCCCACACGGCGACGAATGGCAACAGTGCCATCCATACCCGGCAGGCCGTCACTGCCTCCACGACAGCATCGTTTGCCGACAGCAGGCCCGCCAGGAATGGCGTAGCCAGCAGGTAGAGCACGCCGAAAGGGGCGGCAAAACTCAGCGCTGCAATGAGTGTCTGACGCGAAATGCGCAGTATGCCTGCCCGGTCGCGGCGTCCCGCTGCATGGCCGCACAACGCTTCCGCTGTATGGGCAAAGGCATCGGTCGTGTAGGTCGTGAACAGAAACAACTGCATGAGTATGGCATTGGCCGCCAGCGTGGTGTCGCCCAGACCCGCGCTCGTCCACGTGACCAGAAAAAACGGCAACTGGACAAAAAATGCACGCACAACCAGATTGCCGCTGATGTCCAGAAAGGCCGACAACGAGCGGGTTCGATGCGAGGTTGTGTCCGCCGGCATGTCCTTCAGGGCAAAGCGGACACAGAGGGCGGCAATGGCGGCCGCCGTCCACTCGGCCAGTACGCTGGCAATGGCGACACCGCTGATCGCCATTTCCAGCCCCAGAACAAAAAACAGGTTGAGCGCAATGTTGAGACCGTTCTGTACGAGACTGACGAGGAGTGCCTGGCGGGTTCGTTGAAGGCCGATCAGCGCGCCTGTGAGCACGAGATTGGCAAGGAGCGCGGGTGCCCCCCAAAGCCGAATGGAAAGATAATTTACTGAAAAAAGTTCAACGCGCTCGGATGCGGCAAACAGTGCGCTGACGGCCAGCAGCAGGGGGCCCTGCAGCGCCAGCAGTAGAACACTGCCAACCATGGCAAAGGCCCACCCACGGCGCAGTGTCTGGCGGATGGCGTGGGCGGACGAGGCACCGTAGTCCTGGGCAACCAGCCCTGTGGTTGCCATGCGCAGAAAGCCGAACAGCCAGAACAGGGCGGACATGGCCTGGGCGCCGACCGCCACGGCCCCGGTGTAAGCGGGATCCGGCAACCTGCCCATCATCGCGATATCCGCCAGACCGGTAAGCGGCAGCGTGGCGTTGGCCAGCATGATCGGCCACGTGAGCTGCCAGATGCGGACAAACCAGTGACTGTTTCCAGGGCCCGTCGATTTCTCGGGGAGAAAATCTCCCCTGTCGACGCGCGGCACGGATCAGTCGCCCGATTCCAGCACGATGCCAGCCTGCTCATCGCCGCCCAGGCAGTGCGCAAGCACGGGCATGGCGGTGTCTAGATCGTTGTGAAGTGTCCATGGCGGATTTGCGACGAAGACCCCACTACCGGCGAGTCCCTTGAATATGACATTGGATAGATTTAAACGCGCGTCGAGCCAGGGCCCATTGGCGAGCCTGCGCAGGCGTTGAGGCAGCTCCCGGGCCTGTCGGGTGTCGAGGCAGGGATACCACACCATGAAAACCCCCGTGCCAAAGCGACGGAGGCCTTCCGCAAGGGCGCCTGCGACAGCGGCAAAATCTGCATCCGTTTCATACGATGGGTCGATCAGTATCGCGCCACGTCGGCTGGTCGGTGGCAGGCTGGCTCTCAGGGCCTGATAACCATCTTCAGCGAGACACCGTATCCTCGCCTTGTGTGGCAGGCTTTGCATCGCCTCCTTCAGGGCCCGGTATTCTGTCGGGTGACGTTCACACAGTATCAGCCGGTCGTCCTCCCGGGCCAGGGCCAGGGCAATGGCGGGGGAGCCCGTGTAACGGCCATCGGGACGCGCGGTCAATGTCAAATAATCGGACAGTATTTCGGGTGCGGATGCCAGCTCGCGAAGGCGCTGGATGCCTTGCTCCGCTTCGCCGGTCTTGCGCGCCATGGCGCTGTCCAGCGCGTAGAGTCCGCGCCCGGAATGGGTGTCCAGGTAGGTCCAGGGCCTGGGCTTGCGATTGAGGTGGCTCAGGACCCGCATAAGGACCAGGTGTTTGAGCACATCGGCGTGGTTGCCGGCATGGTAGCCATGCTGATAGCTCAGCATGGCAGGTCAGCAGGCAGCGCCGTGCGACGTTCGCACGCAAACGTCGTCAGCGGCGGTCCAGCAGATCGCCCCGGCGCAGGAGCTGCTTCACCCGTTGCCGCCGCTGCCCCGTCTTTTTCTCACGGAAGGCTTGCTCGAAGCTCGCCGTGGGGCGGCGGTGGATGATGCCCATTGGCGTCGGCAGTGGGGAGTGCATGGACAGCAGCAGGTGCGCCAGCGTGGTACTGGTCTCGTCATGGACCAGGATATCGCTGATATCGATGCCGTTTTCACCGAGTGTAACGGCCTCCAGCTTCAGGGTGGCCAGATTCAGGCGCAATCCCTGTGTGCGCTCCTTGCCGAACAGCAGGGGCTCACCGTGCACACACAGCACCTGATGGTCTGCGGCGGTCTTCTTGCTGCTTACCGACTGCCAGACGTCCTCGTTGTAGACAATGCAGTTCTGCAGGATTTCGATGAAGGCGGTGCCCTTGTGGTCGCGCCCCGCGTTCAGGATGCCGGGCAGCCCTTTCTGGTCGATATCCACGGCTCGGGCAATGAAGGTGGCACCGGCACCCACGGCGAACAGCCCGGGAACCACGGGCTGATCCAGCGAGCCGCCCGGGCTGGTCGGGCTGCGGGTGCCTTCGCGTGAGGTGGGGGAGTACTGCCCCTTGGTCAGGCCGTAGATCTCGTTGTTGAACAGCAGAATGTTCAGATCGATGTTGCGGCGAAGCGCATGCAACAGGTGATTGCCGCCGATCGAGAGCCCGTCGCCGTCACCCGTGATCACCCACACATCCAGCGCCGGATTGGCGAGTTTCACGCCGGTGGCGATGGTGGGCGCACGGCCGTGGATGGTATGGAAGCCATAGGTATTCACGTAATAAGGCAGGCGCGACGAACAGCCGATTCCCGACACGAATACCGTGTTGTGCGGGTCGGCGCCGGCATCCGCGAGGGCGCGGTGCACGGCCTTGAGGATTGAATAGTCTCCGCAACCGGGACACCAGCGTACTTCCTGGTCGCTGGCGTAGTCTTTCCGGACGATGGCTTCAGCCATGACGTACCTCCTGTAGGCGCACGGTGGCGTGGGCGCGCAGGTGGTTGAGCAGGGTACTTACCGCAAAGGGCTGCCCGCTCACCTGGTTGATCTGCACGCAGTTGATCAGCAATCGATCGCGCAAAACGGTGGCCAGCTGCCCGGTATTGAGTTCGGGCACGAGCACGGTGTCGTAGCGCCCCAGCAATTCGCCCAGGTTCGATGGCAACGGATTGATATGGCGCAGGTGGATGTGCGCCACGGCGATGCCTTCCTCGCGCGCCAGGCGCACGGCCTGATAGACGGCGCCATAGGTCGACCCCCAGGCCACCACGGCAAGGCCCATTTCGTCGCCAAGCTCGACAGTCTGATCCGGAATGAAATCGGCGACCCGCGCCAGCTTGCGTGCGCGCATATCCGTCATGCGCTGGTGGTTCGCGGCCTCATAGGAGATATCCCCGGTGTAAAAGTCCTTCTCGATACCACCCACACGGTACAAATAGGCTGAATCTCCGGGTGCCAGCCACAGCCGGGCTTCGGTCGCCGGGTCACGGGCGTAGACGGGGCGGGACTCGGGTGTATCGGCGGGACCTGGCCGGTTGGTCGGTATCGGGGCAAACGCGTCGATGTCGGGTAGGGGCCAGAGTTCGGAGGCATTGGCGATGTAGCCATCCGTCAGCAGAATTACCGGCGTCATGTGGCGGAGCGCGATACGTGAGGCTTCGATGGCGACTTCGAAACAGTCGCCAGGGGAGCGCGCGGCAATCACCGGAATCGGGCTGTCCGCATTCCGGCCGTACACGGCCTGGTACAGGTCGCTCTGTTCGGTTTTGGTCGGCATGCCGGTTGACGGGCCGGCGCGCTGGGAGTTGACCACCAGCAGCGGCAGTTCCGTTGCCACGGCCAGTCCCAGTGCCTCGGTCTTCAGCGCGATGCCGGGTCCCGAGCTCGAGGTGATGCCGAATTTCCCCGCGTAGGAGGCGCCGATGGCGCTGCACACCGCGGCAATTTCGTCCTCCGCCTGGTAGGTGGTGACGCCGGCGTCTTCCAGCCCCACCAGATGATGCAGCAGCGACGATGCGGGAGTAATGGGGTAAGAGCAGAACATGACCTCGGTGTCAGCGAGTTCCCCCGCGGCGACGATGCCCAGAGCCAGTGCCTCGGCGCCCGTAATGGTGCGGTATTCAATGGCCTTCAGCGGCGCCTCCGGCACGTGACGCTGGGTCAGCTCCCTGCCGAGCTCCGCGGTTTCGCCGTAAGCGTGTCCGGCGTTCAAGGCCGCCAGATTGGCATCCAGCAGTGCCTGGTTGGCGCGAAAACGGGCGCGAATCCAGGCGACCGTGGGCTCGCGCGGCTGGTCGAACATCCACAGCACCAGTCCGAGCGCCCAGAAGTTCTTGCAGCGCTGGGAATCTTTGGTGCCGAGGCCGAACGGCTTCACGGCCTCCAGGGTCAATTGTGCGATGTCGATCGCACATACCCGATAATCGGCGAGCGAGCCGTCTTCCATCGGGTTGGCGTCCAGATCCGCCCGGCGCAGGCGTTGCTCCGTGAAGGCGCTGGCGTCCGCGATGATCAGTGCACCTTTCGGCAGCCGTGGCAGGTTGACCACCAGCGCCGCTGGATTGAAGGCGACCAGGACATCAGGCGCGTCGCCCGGCGTTGTAACGCGATTGGATCCGAACTGGATCTGAAACGCCGAGACGCCGAATCGGGTGCCTGCTGGCGCCCTGATTTCCGCGGGGAAATCGGGAAACGTGGCCAGATCATGGCCGGACAGGGCCGATGCGTGCGTGAACTGGGCTCCCTGGAGCTGTATTCCGTCGCCGGAGTCGCCGGCGAAGCGGACGATTTGACTGGTCGGCGAACCGCTGGTTTGGCTTGTCATGATCGTAGAATTGAAACCTGGTGCAATTTTGGCATGAGGAAAGCGGGGGGAATTCTAGTGGATTGCACCCAGGCAAAGTGGTTTTTTTTAGCATAACCATAAGCCCTGGCGACATGGCAGCGGCCGGTGGGGGCCGGCCTGCAGAAAAGTGCGTTGTCTGCAGACTTTCAGCCCCTCCGGAAAAGAACGCGGGTTCTGACGCTGGCCAGAACCCGTCTGTCGGTCCGTCTGGAAGCCGACCTGGAGAAGGATGGCCGTCCGTGGCCAGATGGGCGTTGCGAACCGGCGATCAGGGCGTGACGTTCGTCTCCACCAGCTCGACGCGGTTGCCGGTTTCCACCTTGATTTCCAGGATCTTGCCGATGCCCGGCAGGTAGTACTTGTTCTCTTCCACGCCTGGATCCAGCGGGCTGAAATCCCGGGTGACCACGCAGTTGCCGGTGCATACGGCCGCCGGGGTGGTGGCGGAGCCGTCGACGGCCAGGATTTCGATGGCGTCCTCGGCGTTGGCCAGAGACTGCTCCTGGCGGAAGAAGTCGCCGACTTCGGGATCGCCGGGCAACTGGATGCCGGCCTTGTCGCCCTCGCGACCCGCCTTGAAGGCGCCATCGATGGCGACCAGTTCCGGCAGCGGCGGTTCGTCACCGTCGAAGGTCTCATAATCCTTGACCTCCTCGCCGCAGTACCAGACGTTGCCATCCACATCCTGGGCGAACCAGTCGTTCGTGTCCTCCACCAGTTCATCGTCCACCGTAACGGTGTCGCGGACGACGCGGCAGGGGATACCGTCCACCAGCTTGATCTTGTCTTCCACGACGATGGTAATGACTTCCGTTACCAGTTCGCCGTCCTCTTCGAACGTGCCCTCGTAGACCCAGCGGTTGCCGACCTGCAGTGGCAGCAGCGGATTGACGTCCACCGTGTCACCGATTGCCGCGGGGTCGACGAAGCTGGCGGCGAAAGCGGGGCCGAACGCCGGTGCGTGTGGTGCGTCGTCGAACTCGTCACACAGTTCAATACGCGCTTCGGTGATGTCGCCACACTCCTCCAGGGCTTCATCCAGGGGCGTCTGCAGTGCGGCACTGCAGGTGCTGAAGGCGTCCTCGCTGCCGGTGTCCGCGCAGATCGCCTTGCTGACCATGAACTCGTCCAGGGCCTCGAATTCGCACGCGCGGCGCAGTTGATGCGCGGCCGCGGCGCAGGAAACCGCTTCGACCTCGGCGTCCTCTGGCGCACCGAGCTCGGCGGCTTGCGCAATTGTCGCGACGAGTTCCGCGGTATCCGTGTCTACGTCGCTGCCCGCGTTGCCGTCCAGGTTGCCATCGAGAAGATCGGCGCCCAGTGCATCGAGTACGGCTTCCGCGTCCGTGTCAGCCAGGGCTGCTGCCAGTCTGACAAGCCTGGCCACGGAAACCGAGGCCGCGGTAAGGTTTTCCACGTCCGTGCTGGTGACGGGATCCACATCGTCCGCCAGCACGCGTTCGCCGAGATCGTTCGTATTGAACGCGCCCACCGTGGCGGCAATGGCATCGGTGATGGCGGCGAGTACCTCATCCTGGACCACCGTGCCGTCGCCATCCGGATCGATCGCGGCCCTGGCCTGAACGGCGATCAGGGTTGTGTGCGGCGTGATGTTGGCGACGGCGCTGCTGCCGGCGTCGCCGACCTGGATGACCGACTCCATATCGAATGGTTCGCCGCCAAAGGTGCCGTCTTCGGCGTCGGTACCGTCGAACAGCAGGAACAGCACCTGGTTGGCGCGGTCACCCGGAATTGTCAGGGAGAAGGTCTCGTCCCCGTCCGCGCCGCGCTCGAGCGTTGCAACGGGGTCGCGGGCGGACAGCGCCGCTACGCGGTCTTCCGCGTCTCCCGCGGCTGCCAGCGCCGCCTGTACCGTGGCGGCGGGGAACACGAAGATCGTGCCGCCTGCCACCGGGCCATCGAGAACCACGCCGGTCAGGTTGATGTCGGCAGGTGGCGGCGGGTTGACCGGATTGTTACCGCCGCCGTTGCTGCCACCACCCCCACCGCAGGCGGTAAGGGCAAGGAGTGTGGCAAGGCTCGCCAGTCTCAAAATATTCATCGTTTCACTCCTTGCTGTCAGTTGACGTTGTAGTCGATGAGTTCAACCCGCTGGTCCGTGCCCACCTTGATCTCCACGATCTTGCCGACGCCCGGGAGGTAGTACTTGTTCTCCTCAACGTCCGGATCCAGGGGGGAGGTGTCGCGGGTGACCATACAGTTGCCGTCGCAACTGGCGGCGGCGGCCGTTTCCGAGCCTGTGGTGCTGAGGATTTCGATGATGTCCTCGGCGTTGGCGATGTCGTTTTCCTGGCGGAAAATGGCGCCAACCTCGGCGATGCCAGGGAGTGAAATACCGGGCTCCGCGCCGTCGCGGCCGGCCTTGAAGGAACCGTCGTTGGAAACGAGTTCCGGTTCCGGCGGTACATCGTCCTCGAAAGTCTCGTAGTCCTTCACTTCCTCGCCGCAGTACCACACGTTGCCGTCCACGTCCTGGGCGAACCAGTCGTCGGTGTCCTCCACCAGTTCATCGTCCACCGTGACAGTGTCGCGGACAACGACGCAGGTGATGCCGTCGATCAGCTTGGTCCGGTTGAGTACCTCGATGTGGATGTTCTCGGTGACCTCCTCGCCGTCCTCGGTAAAGGTGCCTTCGTAGTCCCAGGTATTGCCCTGAGTCAGCGGAAAGTATGGATTCGTCTCGACGGTGACGCCGATCTGCAGCGGATCCACGAAGCGGTCAGCATAGGCGGTGCCGAATGCCGGAACGTGCGCGGCATCGTTCAGGCTCTCGCAGAGCGTCAGACGCGCATCGAGGATGTCGGTACATTCCTCATCACCTTCGCCCAGTGTTTCACGGGCGGTTTCCAGGCAGGCAGTGAGATCACCGCCAGGGTCACTGAGGCACTTGGCGCGATCGACGAAGTAGTCGTCGCGGGTGGAATATCCACAGCCGACAAAGGCGAGCTGGGCGCTGGCGTAACAGCCGATATCCGCGGCAGTGGTGCTGCCGCACAGGGCGGCAAGCAGGGCACCGGCGGCCAGGGCGCGGCGATGCGTGTTTCGGTTCACCATCTGATTCTCCAAACGTGGTTGCGGATTGGACCGGGATGAGGCGGGAAATCAATCGTGCGGGGTGCGTGCATGACCCGCGTGCGCGGATGGTTGATAATCGTGTGCATCGAACGAACAGGCAGATGAGCTGGATCAGTCGCGGTGCGAGTAGATCCAGGTCGCAAGGCCGGGCACCCAGGAGCGTTTCCCTTGTACGAAGGCAGTCCGCTGACAGTGGTATCGGGCTATTCCCCCGCCGGAGATCAGCCCCGGGCGATCGCCGAGCTGGTGGAAGGGCTCGAATCGGGGCTGTCACACCAGACCCTGCTTGGAGTCACCGGTTCCGGCAAGACGTTCTCGATTGCCAATGTCATCGCTGCGGTGCAGCGGCCCACCATCGTCATGGCGCCGAACAAAACACTGGCGGCACAGCTCTACGGCGAGTTCAAGGAGTTCTTCCCGCACAACGCCGTGGAGTATTTTGTTTCCTACTATGACTACTATCAGCCGGAAGCGTATGTACCTTCCTCGGACACCTATATCGAGAAGGACGCTTCCATCAATGCGCATATCGAGCAGATGCGATTGTCAGCTACCAAGGCACTGCTCGAACGGCGGGATGCCATCATCGTGGCTTCAGTGTCCGCCATATACGGCCTTGGCGATCCCCAGTCGTACCTGCGCATGGTGCTCCATCTCGATCGAGGCGACCGGGTGGATCAGCGAACCCTGGTGATGCGACTGGCTGAACTGCAATACACACGCAATGACATGGCCTTTCAGCGTGGCACCTATCGAGTGCGCGGTGATGTCATTGACATCTTTCCGGCGGAATCGGAAAAAGAGGCCGTACGCGTCGAGCTGTTCGATGATGAGATAGAAACCCTGTCGCTGTTCGACCCGCTGACGGGAGAGGTTCTGCGCCGCGTACCTCGCTTCACGGTGTTTCCGAAAACGCACTACGTTACGCCCAGGGACCGGATCCTTGGTGTGCTGGATGACATCCGCGAGGAGTTGCGGGAAAGGCTGGATGTGCTGCGCAGCAGCGACAAACTGGTTGAAGCGCAGCGACTCGAACAACGCACCCGTTTTGATCTTGAAATGATCAAGGAGCTGGGCTATTGCTCCGGTATCGAAAACTACTCCCGCTATCTGTCAGGGCGGGCGCCCGGGGAACCGCCGCCAACTCTTTTCGACTATCTGCCGCGCGACGCGCTGATGGTCATCGATGAATCGCATGTAACCGTGCCTCAGATCGGCGCCATGTACAAAGGCGACCGTTCCCGCAAGGAAACGCTCGTCGAATACGGCTTTCGGTTGCCGTCGGCGCTGGATAACCGACCGCTGCGATTCGATGAATGGGAGCAGCTGGCGCCGCAGGCGATCTTCGTCAGCGCCACGCCCGGTCCCTATGAAGGGCGACACGCCGGGCAGGTGGTGGAACAGCTGGTACGTCCCACGGGTCTGGTTGACCCCGAGGTAGTCGTCCGTCCGGCCAGCACGCAGGTTACAGATCTGCTTGGTGAGATCAACGCCACCGTGGCCCTCGGCGACCGTGTGCTCGTGACGACGTTGACCAAACGGATGGCGGAGGACCTTACCGACTTTCTCGACGACCACGGCGTGCGCGTGCGCTATCTGCACTCCGATATCGAAACCGTTGAACGCACGGAGATCATCCGCGATCTGCGTCGCGGTGCGTTTGATGTGCTGGTGGGTATCAACCTGCTGCGCGAAGGCCTGGATATGCCGGAGGTGTCGCTGGTCGGTATCCTGGACGCGGACAAGGAGGGTTTCCTGCGGGCGGAAGGCTCGTTGATACAGACCATCGGTCGTGCGGCGCGCAACGTGCGTGGGCGGGCCATCCTGTACGCGGACCGTGTGACGGGATCGATGGAGCGAGCCATGGCGGAGACTGAGCGGAGACGCAACAAGCAGATTGCGCACAATGCCGCGCACGGTATTGTGCCGCGCTCGGTCACCAAGGCCATTGCCGACGTGATGGAAGGGGCGCGTGCACCGGCGCCGGGTAGCATGAAGGGGCGCACTGCCGCCACGGGCAGCGGGCGAGGTCGCAAGTCGGCAGATGACCGGGTGCCGGACGATCCGAAGGCGCTTGGCCGATACATCGCGGATCTCGAAACGCGGATGCTGGAGCATGCGCGTAACCTCGAGTTCGAAGAAGCCGCTGCCCTGCGAGACCGAATTGCGTCGGTGCGGCAGGAGCGGTTGCTGGGGTGACCGTCCTGCCCGGTCCGGGTGGAAAGCGTCAGGGCCAGTAGCGGGCGCGGATTTCCTTGCGTTGCACCTTGCCTGCTTCGGAGCGAGGAATGCTGTCTACAAAATCCACGCTGCGCGGACACTTGAACGCCGCCAGGTGCTGGCGGGTCCACTCGATCAACTCCTCGGCCAGGAGTGGCGATGCGGTGTAGCCGGGCTTCAGGCAGACCACGGACTTTACTTCTTCGCCCCATTCCTCGCTGGGTGCGCCAATGGTGCAGGCGTCATGCACGCCCGGGTGTTTGAGCAGTTCGTTGTCGACTTCCACCGGGTAGATGTTGACGCCGCCGGAGATGATCAGTTCGGCGGTGCGGCCGGTGAGAAAGAGGTACCCGTCTTCGTCGAAGTACCCCATGTCACCCAGCGTGAAATAGTCGCCGCGATACGAGCCATCGGTTTTCTTCGTATCCTTGTAGTACTCGAAGCGTCCGTGAGCAGGGGCCCGCATGTAGATCGTGCCGATGGTGCCTGGTGGTACCGGATTGCCTTCGTCGTCCAGAATCCTGTTGTCGAACTCAGGCCCGGGTTTGCCGACGGTACCAGGCTTGCGAAGCCATTCCTCGCTGCCTACCAGAAAGCCGCCGCCGCCTTCGGTGGCCGCGTAATACTCCCAGATGATCGGCCCGAACCAGTCGATCATTGCCTGTTTGACGTGCACGGGACATGGTGCCGCGCCGTGTATCACCCGTCGCAGTGAGGAGATGTCATAACGCTGGCGAACAGCCTCGGGCAGGTGCAGCAGGCGGTGAAACATGGTGGCCACCATGTGGCTGTGCGTGATGCGGTGTTCCTGGATCAGTCGCAGGGTTTCCTCCGCGTCCCACTTGTCCATCATCACGATACCGACACCTGATACCAGCGGCGTGATGATGTCGATCAACAGTGGTGCCGCATGGTAGCCGGGACCGGTTACGAGTACGCGATCCTCGCCAGCGCGAAAGGCGTAGCTGCTCGTTTCGCCCTGCGGCTGTTCCGGGATGCGATCCTTGCGATATACACCTTTCGGTCTGCCTGTGGTGCCGGAGGTATACAGCATGCGCGAGCCAAGGACCGGGTCCTGGATGTCCTCGCCGCTGAAGTCGGCGATGGCGTGGGAATACGGCTCGAATCCGGGCATTTCGCCCCCGATGGCAAGCGCGAGGCGCACATTTGGGGCAAAATCGAGCGCGGCGATGGGCGCCGTGCCCAGCGAGGCGTCCGCGATGAAGACTTTCGCCTCGCAGTTGTCGACGATGTAACCGATCTCATCTGCCTTGAGATGGAAATTGATTGGCGTCACGCGAAGCCCGCTGCGCATCCCTGCTGCCATGACTTCCACAAATTCGGGACGATTGCGCGCAACGACCGCGATGGCGTCGCCAGCTTCCAGGCCGGCTTCCCGCAGGCACCGGACGAGGCGGTTGGCGTTGCTGTTCAGAGCAGCGAACGTGCGTTCGCCATAGCGGCTGCTCACCGCCATGACCTCGGGAAAGCGTTCCGCCTGCCAGGCAATACACATGCCTGTAGCGACGGCGTCTTCCAGCGTGTAGTTGTTCACGATTTCCTGCTCTCCTCGAACTTTCCGGTGCCGTCGATAACCTACCGAGCGCCCATCGATCAGGCAAGGAAAACCCATTCGCGCAAGGGATAGGGAGGTGAGAGGGGGGAGGGAGAGGGAGAGTAAAGTCATCAGGAACGCGGCTTACGCACCCCTATTGCGGCCGGTTGACTACCGGCCATCGTGGCGCGGTTGGTAACCTTTGGTCAGCCTTCGGCCAGCCTCCGGCCAGAACGATGCGTCGATTGCTCGCCTGCCGGAGCCCGGAACTGCCGTTGCGTGCGTGCTTCAACCCACAACATGGATACGGGGTTCGCTGAAGCGCTGCATGGCGCTGTCGCTCGAGAGAAGTTCAACGACGCCGTGTTCCGTGCAAAGAGCCACCACGCGCACATCCGTGTCCTCCTGCCCGCCGTCGTTCGGCGCCGAAGCCCTGAGGCGGGCCAGCGATTCGTGCCAGTCATCACCGGGCATGAGAAGGCTGCACTGTGGCGTGTTCACAAGTTCGTGAACGAATGCCAGGGCGTCCGCGGACGCCATCGCAGGCCGCCCGGCGGTACCTGTCGAAGCCTGGCGGAGGAAGTCCACCAGGGCGAACAGCGGAATCGCCCATGGCGAATCGCCGGAGCGCAGTTCATTCAGCAGGCGCAGTGCCTCGTTGTCACCGGCGAGGTCACCACCAGAAGTAACGGCCGCCAGCAGGAAACTCGCGTCCACCGCGATCATGGCGCGGGTATTCTGCGTTTGTTCCGGGGAGTGGTGGGTGAGGGGCGGGCACGGCGCTGCGGCGGCAAACCGGGCGCCAGGCCTTGGGCGTGGGTTGCAATGTCCATGAGCTAGTCCATCAGCGGTCGATTGATCGAGGTGCATTCGCTTCGCTGACAGGGACGATACACGCTGATCCCGGGTCGAACAACGCTGTCTCGGTTGGAGGTGACAGCCTGCGGGGTTGGTGTATCATGCGCGCCCGTCACCGCCATGCTGCTTTCACTGCATGGCGTATGCAGGCGCGTAGCTCAGTTGGTTAGAGCGCTACCTTGACATGGTAGAGGTCCCCGGTTCGAATCCGGGCGTGCCTACCAGACCGGCGCATTCAGTCCTGTAGCGGCTGAAGGCTTCGCCACCGCCCCCAGTTCCCTAACAGCTTGCGGCGTTGCGATTGCCAGCGCTGTCGCGCATGGAACTTCGTTCCATGAGAGGATGGCCCTCCTGGACTTGTTTCAGCACTTGTCGGCTTCGCCGACTCGCGCCAAATGCAGCGTTTCCGCTGCATTTGCGGGCCAGCCATCCCTGGCTGGCTACCGGGCTGCCTTTTCAGCAGCCTTTTGACGCGGCTCAACCCCGTCCGTTGCCTCAGACGATGGCGGTGTATCAAGCACCTGGCGTCGGCACAACCGTCGTCGGCATGCTCTCAGGTTCCAACCCCAGCGCAATCAGCACCTTGGACATGCCATGAAAGAGGCCCACGCCCAATATCAGTTCCGTCAACTCCTCCGGTGAGAACAGGTCGGAGAGTTGCCTGGCTACATCGGGTTGCAGGGGCGCGGGAATGCCGATCAGCGCATCAGTGGCCCGTAGCGCGGCCACCTCCCGCGCTGACAACACCGCGTCGTAGTCATCGGTCACCAGCGCTGCGCGCGCTTCTGTCAGCCCCGCCGCACGGGCGGAGTCGAATCGTACATTGCGTCAGTAGCCGCAATCCGTGATGCGGGCATTGCGCAAACGTGTCATCTCCTTCACCGTCACGGACAGCGCGCCCTGCCGCCAGAAGTCCGCGTAGAGGTCAAAGAAGGCATTGATCGTATCGGGCAGGTGCTGCATGACAGTGCCGAAATTGGCGGTGTCCATGCCTTGTGGTGGTGACACCCGGGGCCGGGTCGACATGGCGGTCTCCTGATTCTCAGTTGTTGGCAGACGGGGACGGGAAGGCGGCGCTCATGGTGACAAGCCATCGGCAGCGAACGTCGGCAAACGCCATGGCGGTCATGAGCGCCACGGTGCCCGCATCGCCAATAACGGCGCGCACGGCCTGCACCTCGGAATCGGTAATGCCGTGATGGTCGAACGGCAGCTTTTCCGCCAGTGCCAGTGCCGCCCGCTCGTGAGGCGCGAAACCCTCCGGCTCGCCCCGCATCAGTGCCTGCCGTTCGCTTCCGGATACGGACGTGCCGGGCGTTTGTACTTGCCATTCCGCGTCGCAGGCGTGGATGGCCGCAATGCGCAGGCGGCAGAGTTCCTGCAGTCGTTGCTGGTGGCTATCGCCATGGCGAAGCGTGGCGTTGAAGCGACGGAATTTTTCCCACAGCAGGGGTTGCGATGCAAACAGCGGCGCCAGCGCGGTGTCCGTGTCCGCGTGGATAGTGCGTGCGTTGGTGTCGGTTTCAGTCATGGGTTTAGGATACGCCCATGGTCAGGGGAGAGCACATGGCGGACGCATTGGATACCTTTCGCGAGGGCTTGTTCGAGGGCAGGACGGTGCTGGTCACCGGCGGTGGTCGGGGTATTGGCAGGGAAATTGCGCTGGCTTTTGCACGACTCGGCGCCAATTGTGTGATTGCCAGCCGCAACCCCGACAACCTGGCACCCACGGCGGACGCCATCCGCGCGCTGGGGCGGCGCTGCCTGGCCACCCCCGTGAACATCCGTGACCCGGATGCGGTGGAGGCGCTCGTAAATGCGGCGCTTGGCGAGTTTGGCGCCATCGACTTTCTGGTGAACAACGCCGGCGGGCAGTTTCCCGCGCGTCCCCAGGAGATCAGCGACAATGGCTGGCGTGCGGTGATCGATCTCAATCTCAACGGCACCTGGAACGTCATCAGCCGCGTGAGTCCCCATATGCTGGAGCGGGGAGTGGGCGCCATCATCAACATTGTCCATATCTATTCCTTTGGACGAGGTGCGCCCGATTTCGCGCATTCCGGTGCAGCCCGTGCTGGCGTTGCAAACCTGTCGCGCAGCCTCGCATTCCACTGGGCCCGCCGTGGTGTGACGGTGAACTGTGTGGCGCCGGGTACCATCGATACGGCTGGAGTGCGTGAAGAAGAGTTCTCGGCGTCGGACAAGCCGGATTTTGAACAGTTGCTGGTAAGTCAGATCCCGGCCCAGCGACTGGGCAGGGCGGAGGAGACCGCGGCGATGTGTGTGTACCTCTGTTCACCAGCCGGCAGGTACATCACTGGCGCGGACCTCTTTGTGGACGGCGGCAACTACCTTGGCAACTGGGAGCTGATCGTCGATCCGGTCTGACTATGGCCGGTCGGGTACCGTCAGATATTGAGGCGCATCCGGCCAGCGTTTGAGCCAGTTGGCGACGATGGTTTGTACCTGCTCTTCCAGGCTGGCCGGATCCGGAAATTCGTGGAACAGCAGGGCGGGTACGAGCGTGACGTGCTCGAGCGCCCCCCGTAGTGCTATGCCCGCATGGCGCAGGCGCTTGACGTCGACCACAACGCCGGCGGCTTGAAAGCAACTGGCAATCAGCCGATCAAAGTCCGTCTCGAAGATGGCGCTGCCGTGGCGTGCCAGCCGGTCGCGAAAACCGCCGCTGCGATCATGGTCGGCCGCCACCGCGCGCAGCAGACCGACGACGGTCGGATCCGTGAGCAGTTGCGCATACCGTCGGGAAAGGTGTGCAAGCGCGCGGCGGCAATCCGGGTCATCACGCTGTGTCTGGTCATTGAAGCGGCTCACCAGTTCGTCGATGACCGCGGCAAAGACATCTTCCTTCGCCGTGAAATGACGGTACAGCGTGGCGGTCGAAACACCGGCCTCTCCGGCCAGCGCGGCCATGCTCACCGCCGTCAGGCCATGTTCGGCAAAAAGCCGCGTGGCCGCGTCGATGATGGCGCGGCGCTTGCGTTCCGAGCGTGCCTCGCGATAGGCAGCCAGACTCATGGCAGTTCCGGGTGATTGCAACTTATAAAGGATGCAGCACGACTGGCAGTTTCGTATACCCCTTCACGAACGTGGAGTAGGAACGCTCCGGCTCACCCACCACTTCCACTTTGTGGAACCGGCGCATGATCTCTTCCCACAGCACGCGAAGCTGCATCTCCCCCAGCCGGTTACCCATGCAGCGATGGATACCAAAGCCGAAGGACAGGTGCTGGCGGGCGTTCGGCCGATCGATGATCAGGCGATCGGCGTCCGTGAAGACGCTTTCATCACGATTGCCCGAGGCATACCACATCACCACCTTGTCTCCGGCGCGGATATTCTGGCCATGGAAAGTCACGTCCTTGAGTGCCCGGCGTCGCATGTGCGCCAGCGGCGTCTGCCAGCGGATGATCTCCGCCACCATGTTGGGAATGAGGTCCTGGTTGGCGCGCAGTTTGTCGTACTCCTCCGGGAACTGGTTGAGCGCCAGCACGCCACCGCTGATGGAGTTGCGTGTGGTGTCGTTGCCGCCAACGATGAGCAGAATCAGATTGCCCAGGTATTCCATGGGCTGCATGTTCCGGGTCGCTTCACCGTGCGCAAGCATGGAAATGAGGTCGTTGCCAGGCGCCTTGTTGACGCGTTCGTTCCAGATGCCGGTGAACACCTGCAGGCATTCCATAAGCTCAGCGCGACGTTGATCCTCCGATTCCAGCAGGCCGCCGGCGGTAACGCCCGCCGTGGCGACGTCCGACCAGCGAGTGAGGCGCGAGCGCTGCTCAAACGGGAAATCGAACAGGGTGGCCAGCAT
Source organism: Pseudomonadales bacterium (assembly GCA_024234635.1). Taxonomy (GTDB): domain Bacteria; phylum Pseudomonadota; class Gammaproteobacteria; order Pseudomonadales; family Azotimanducaceae; genus SYFY01. Next base: position 141,420 of record JACKNX010000006.1, read on the forward strand.
TTGCGTCGTGAGTTCGATGGAAACCCTGTCGACCCAGTTGAATGTCTCGCCAACCGGCAGGCTGTCGAGGATGCCACAAACGCGCTGCCGGATAGTGGGCTCCAGAGTTGCCAGGTTGCGGGGAGCCACGACGGGTTGCACGACTTTACGCTGTTCATCGTGGCGGGGGCGATCCATGGCAATGAACATGGGCAGCTGGAAGTCGGCGTCCTGGTCGCCAATCGTGATGCCTGGCTCGGAACTGAACGTTTCGTGGTTTTCGTCAACATCCTTGATGGTGCGATAGGTGGAAACGGACCAGTAGGGGCCGAACGCACTATCGCGGCAGAAGTGCACAGGCGCCTCACGACGCAGGCGTTCGAAATAAGGCCATTGCGCGTTGGCCTGAAACAGCGAAGGTCGGGCGACGTCGAGATCGGCCAGTGGCGTGCTGACGGGATCCTGCCAGGGGCGTTCGATCAGATCGGGCTGGACGGCTGTTTGCTCGATGGTGCGGGCTTCACTCATGGCTGTCTGCATTCCGGGATGATGGTGGAGGTGCAAAAGTCTAGTATCTTCATACGAAAATGCAATGTTTCGTTTTAGAAGTGTTTTGGTTTAGCAGTGTTTTGGTTTAACAGCGTTTCGTTTCAAGAGGATCCCGCGTTTGGCATTTTCGCCGTGGTCCTGTCGCCATCGTTGGCGTGTGTGTCCAACCGGCGCCCCGTCCAATCGTCTCCCTCTCCAGTCGGTGCCCTCGCTAGTCGGTGCGTAATCCCGCGTTTGCAACGTCAATCCGTGTGGCTGCTCAAGCCCTGCGCGTGGTACTGGCATAGCGCTGCAATCGGAACGGGAGAGGCCTTTCTTTACCTGCCAGCATCAACTGCCGGCATCGGCTTCTCCTGCCAGGTAAATGGCCGGGCCCGCATAGGGGCATCCGGCGCCGACTCAATTTTTTTCGCAAAAGTCCTGCCGGGACAGTGACTTAGGCTTGTTATTGGGCGGTAAAGCAGGTTAAGATTCGCGCCGTTTTTTGACCATCGTTCAAGAGCTGGGTTGTGCCATAGCGACGATTGCCATCCGCCCTTGCGGGCGCGATGTCGCATAGGGCACTGTTTTTACTATGCTTTTTGGGTGTTAAAACTGGAGAACGCCTATTAAGAAACCAGGAGGAAAACCGTCCGAGCGCACGCTTCTCAACGAGGAGATTTTTGCCCGGACAGTAAGACTGATCAACGCCGACGGCGAGCAAGTTGGCGTGGTGTCACGGGACGAAGCGTTGCAGGAAGCCCGTCGAGCGGGGCTGGATCTGGTGCTTATCGCAGCAGAAGCCACACCCCCGGTCGTCAAGGTGATGGACCACGGCAAGCATCTTTTTGAACTCAAGAAGACGAAGGCCGCGCAACGCAAGAAACAGAAACAGATCCAGGTCAAGGAGATGAAGTTTCGCCCTGGCACCGAGGAAGGCGACTATCAGGTAAAACTACGCAACCTGAAGCGCTTCCTGGAAGATGGCGACAAGGCAAAGGTGTCCCTGCGGTTCAAGGGGCGTGAGGTAATCCATCCGGAAATCGGCCTGGAACTCATGACCCGGATCAGCGCGGACCTCGAAGAGATGGCCACGGTGGAGAACGAACCCAAGTTCGAAGGCCGCCAGGTGATCATGGTGCTCGCGCCACGTCGCAAGAAGACAGGATCCAAACAGGCCTCTACGGCAGCCGATCCGGTTGCCTCATCAGCCTGAGACAAGACCTGATTTAAAAAAACCAACGGCCCGGCCAGCGTGCACGGGCCGTAATAGCGTGGAGCTACACATGCCCAAGATGAAGACCAAGCGGGGGGCAGCGAAACGATTTCGCCGCACCGCGACCGGTTTCAAACACCGGTGTACGAACCGAGGCCACAACTTTACTGGCCGTTCCATGAAACGTAAGCGTCAGCTGCGCGGTCTGGAATCCGTCTCTCCGGCGGACGTTCCAGAACTGAAGCGTCTGCTGCCCACCAAGGCACGCTAGGAGGTCACCATGGCGAGAGTCAATTCGCGGGTGGCATCACGCGCACGTCGCAAAAAGGTCATGAAGGCTGCCAAGGGCTACTACAGTGCTCGCAGTCGTACCTATCGGGTCGCCAAGCAGGCGGTCACCAAGGCCGGGCAGTACGCGTATCGCGACCGTCGTCAGAAAAAGCGCCAGTTCAGGGCATTGTGGATCGTGCGCATCAATGCGGGTGCCCGCGAACATGGACTGTCCTACAGCCGGTTCATCAATGGGCTGAAACTGGCCGGGATCGAAATGGATCGTCGCGTTCTGGCGGACCTGGCGATGTTCGAAGGCGAAGCCTTCGGCAAACTGGCCGAAGCGGCAAAGGCTGCTTTGGCGGCGGCACCCGCCTCCCAGGCGGCCTGACCGCGCACCGGGACGCGAAACCTGTGTTTCGCGTCCCATCTGAACGGCCAATCCGCGTTGCCGTGTCGTGATGGTTGCGACACAGCGCAATCCGCACGGACTGGTTCCCGGTGCGACTGACGTCGCATCGCCCTCCTGGCATGGGATCGTAAGGTGAGCGAGAGCGTCGATACCCTTCGTGAACGCCTCCAGACGGCGTTGTCCGCTGCGACTTCCGGCGAGGCGGTGGAACAAATTCGGGTCGACTTTCTTGGCAAGAAAGGTGTCATTACCGCGCTGCTGAAGAGTCTGGGCACACTGGATCCTGAGGCGCGGCGTCAGGCAGGTCAGGCCATCAATTCGCTGAAGGTGGACGCCCAGGCAGCCATCGACGAGCGAAAAGAGGCATTGCTCGACGCTGCCGATGGCGTCGTGATCGATGTCACGATGCCTGGCGCGTCGGTTGCGGTCGGTGGTTTGCATCCCATAACCCGCATGATGTACGACCTGGATGACGCCTTTGCGGCGCTCAATTTCGAGGTGTATCAGGGGCCGGAGATCTCCACCGAGGATTTCGAGTTCGATCACATGAATTTCCCGCCGGATCATCCCGCGCGGGAAAGCATGGATACTTACTGGATTGGCAACGCAAGTGACAATCGTCCCACCTGTCTGCGCCCGCATCTTACCGGTGGCAGTGTGCGACGCATGCTCCAGGGGCCACCGCCGTATCGTTTCGTCTATCCAGGCCATGTGTACCGCAACGAAACCACGGACGCGCGGCATGAACGTGCCTTCGTGCAGTACGAGGCGTTGATCGTGGACCGGGATGTTCCGTTTACGGCCGGAAAACTACTCATCGACACGATTCTCGAGACCGTGTTCGGGCGGCCGGTGAAAACCCGCATGCGTGCCGGTTTTTTTCCCTTCGTCGAGCCCGGCTACGAAATCGACATGGAATGCCAGGTCTGCGGCGGAAAGGGGTGTTCGCTGTGCAAGCACGTGGGATGGCTGGAAGTGATGCCCGGTGGCGTCCCTCATCCGAATGTGCTGCGCGCGGCGGGGGTAGATCCCGACCAGTGGACCGGTTTCTACGTCAATGTCGGCCTGGATCGACTGGTGATGATGCGTTACGGAATCGACGATGTGCGCCTGTTCCACGGCGGCGATCTTCGATTCCTGCGTCAGTTCCGCTAGCTCATTCGGTAGAAAGGCATGAAAGTTTCCATTGAATGGCTGCGTGACTACGTTGATCTGCCACCGGATCTGACGCCCGAACGGATCATGCACGACTTGACATTGTCTACCGTCGAGGTGGAAGGCGTGGAGTACCCGGGGCGCGCGTTGGCCGGGCTCGTCGTCGGTGCTGTCACGGCCGTCGAGCCAGTTCCCGGCACCCACTTGCATCGCGTGATGGTGGATGCGGGCGCCCAGGGCCAGCGTCAGGTCGTCTGCGGTGCGGCCAACGTGCACGTCGGCATGCGATCCGTTCTGGCGCTGCCAGGTGCAACCATTGCGCCCAAGGGGGCGGGGGCGCCGCTCAAAGTAGACGTTGTCGAGATGCGTGGCCTTCGGAGCGAAGGGGTGCTTTGCGCGGCCGACGAGGTGGGCCTGGAAGCGGTTTTTCCTGTCTCGGGCGAGCGAGGGATCATTGATCTGGTGGACGTGGTGGCCTCACCGGGTGATGACCTTGCCGGCGTCATCGGGTTCGACGATGCGGTCCTGGAAATTGACAACAAGTCGCTCACCAACCGACCGGACCTCTGGGGCCATGTCGGTCTGGCGCGGGAGTTCGCCGCCATCTATGGTCTGGTACTGAAGCCGCAGCCGCAGTCAGGCAATCTACCGGAGAGGACTGATCTGCTCGGATCGCCGGATGCCGCGCTCTGCAACCGCTTTACAGCAACGGTCTTCGAGAACGTTGAAGTTACGACGGCGCCACTTTGGATGCGCAGCCGGCTTGCGCGCGTCGGGCAGCGCAGCATCGACCTCTGGGTCGACCTCACGAATTACGTCATGTTCGCCACCGGACAGCCGAGCCATGCGTACGATCAGGCTGAACTGTCATTTCCACTGACGGTACGATCCGGCCGGGCGGGTGAAGTACTGGAGTTGCTTGACGGTTCCGCACCTGACGTGAACGGCCTGCCGTGTATTGCCGACGGTACGGATGTACTGGCGGCGGCGGGGGTGATGGGCGGCGCGCGCTCGGGCGTCAGCGACACTACCCGTACCATCTACCTGGAAATGGCTTCCTTCGACGCCACGCTGGTACGTCGCTCCTCGCAACGGCTGGGGCTGCGTACCGAAGCATCGGCGCGCTTTGAAAAGGCGGTCGACTCTCAACGCATCGACCTGGGTCTGGCGCATATGGTGGACCTGGTGCGAACGATTCAGCCCCAGGCCCGCGTGACCGGCCATCAGGACGTCGTCAACAAACCTACGCAGCGCACCAGCCTCACGGTTGACCTGTCCTTCATTGAAGCCCGGCTTGGCAAACGCTTCGGGGCGTCGGCTGTCACGCGTGCGCTGACGGCGCTCGGTTTCGACTGCCGGGAGGCGGGCGATAGCCTGCATCTGACTGCGCCGACCTGGCGCTCCACCGGCGACATCTCGCTGCCCGCCGATATCGTGGAGGAAGTGGCGCGCCTGCACGGCTACGACAATTTTGCCTTTGTGCCCCCGCGCATCGACCTGCAGCGACTACCCCGCGCGCGCCGGTTGCCTCTCGACCGGCGCCTGAGGGAGCAGCTCGTGGCCACCGGTCTGCAGGAGGTGTTCACTTATCCGTGGACGGATGAGGCGCTATTACCGATTACGATGGCGCCTGACGACCTCTTCGAACTCAGTGCCCCGCCCTCACCGGCGCAGCGTTTCCTGCGTCCGGAACTGGTGCCCGGGTTGCTCGAGGTCGTGGCGCGCAACCAGCACCTGGAAGAAGCGTTCGGCGTTTTCGAGGTGGGTGCCATTTTCCCGGGGCGCAGGGAGGCGAGGAGTCTGGCCGCGGCGCTCATCGGCGACGATCCACAGAGTCTTTTCGCGCGCGCGAAAGGTGTGCTGGAAAGTCTGGTGCGCAACCTGCACCTGCACCCGATTCAGCTCCGTGTCGGCCGGCACGGACAGGGCTGGTATGACGAACACGCTGTTCTGACCGTCGTGGCTGCGTCCGGTGAGGAGGTGGGATTGCTCGGCCGGGTGAATGCCCGGGCGCGGCGGGCGACGGGCATCAAGCGGGGAGACGTTGTGGCGCTGGAGTTGCGGGTCGATCGATTGCGCGAATATGCGACGCGGGAGAACCGCTACACACCACTGCCGATCTATCCGGAAACCGGATTTGATCTCACGTTCGTGCTCGCGGACAGCGTGCTCTGGCAGTCGGTTTACGAAGCGCTGTCGCCTGTGGATCCCACCGTCCGGGCAGTGCACTGGCTGGGTGAATACCGCGGCAAGGGCATCGAAACCGGTCACCGGGCCCTCAGTCTGCGGGTCACGCTGGGGCGATCGGACAGAACGCTCACCGCGGAAGAGGCGGAATCGGTGCGTCAGACCGTGATCAACCGGGTGCGGGCGGACTTTGCGGGCGTGCAGCGTTAGCAGGACGCTGAAAAAGTCCATCTTGGACTTGTTTCAGCCGTCGTCGGCTTCGCCGACTCGCGCCAAATGCAGCGTATTCCGCTGCATTGACGGGCCAGCCATCCCTGGCAGGCATACCAGGCTGCTTTTTCAGCAGCCTCTCATGGAACGAAGTTCCATGCGCGACAGCGCTGGCAATCGCAACGTGGCAAGCTGGTAGGTGTCTGTAGAACCTGACGAAAGACTTGGGAGCAGCACGCGGATCATGTACGATTCACGGCTGACACGAAACCATCGGCGCCCCGAAGACAAATAAGCGACCCGAAGACTGTCTGGTTATCCGGAGCATGGAAGTTCTCCCCGGTAGACAGGCAGGACAACGGGCGAAAAGAAGATCACGGCGCCGGTTGGAGGGGATAGGGAGCTATGTCATGAACGTCACCGTCCGTTTCGGCTGGAGTTAGCGTCATGAGCGCGCTGACGAAGGCGGAACTCGCCGAACGGCTGTTCGAAGAACTTGGCCTCAACAAGCGTGAAGCCAAGGAGATCGTTGAGCTTTTCTTCCAGGAAATCCGTTCCAGCCTTGAACACAATGTGCCCGTGAAATTGTCCGGGTTCGGTAATTTCGAGTTGCGGGAAAAAGGCGAGCGACCAGGACGCAATCCCAAGACCGGCGAGGAAATCCCCATCACGGCTCGACGTGTCGTCACGTTCAAGCCCGGCCAGAAACTCAAGCAGCGCGTGGAAGCTTATGCTGGACCCGGGTCACGATAGCGAACTGCCGCCCATCCCCGGCAAACGGTACTTCACCATTGGTGAGGTGTCGCAGCTCTGCGATGTGAAGCCGCACGTGCTGCGTTACTGGGAGCAGGAATTCCCCCAGCTCAAGCCGGTGAAGCGACGCGGCAACCGGCGTTACTACCAGCGTCAGGATGTACTCACCATCCGACAGATTCGCGCCTTGCTCTATGAGCAGGGCTTCACCATTACCGGTGCGCGTCAGCGCCTGGAAGGCGACGAGGCAAAAGACGATCTCACCCAGTTCAAGCTGCTCGTGCGGCAGATGATCGTGGAATTGGAAGACGTCTTACGCGTCCTCAAGACCTGAACCGGCAGCCTGCTGTTATTCGCGTTCCGAGCTTTTCCCGATGTCGGGCGGGCTGTATGATGCGCCTCCTCTCGGGGCGTAGCGCAGCCTGGTAGCGCACTTGACTGGGGGTCAAGTGGTCGCAGGTTCAAATCCTGCCGTCCCGACCATTTCCAAGCATTCCGCAAAGCGGAATGCGCCAACTCCGCGTCTATCAACCCACGCCGACCCTGCACTTCGCTTCACCTACTTTGCCTGCGGCAAAGTAGGTGAAGCGAAGTGCCATGAGGCGTGTTCGAATACAATGCCGGGATCGTCACTGATGCGGCGACGTTCGCATGTCTACCTTCGGCAACCATGCCGTCGGCAGCCACACTCGCCAGGTCGCAGCGATGAAAAGGTGCTGAATCCAGTCATTTTTACTTTCACTACGTTGCGGCGCACTGTGTCGGAAACTCCCCCAGTAATACTCAACCCCGTCGCCAGACCCCCGACGTATTGGATGCATACCCCATCGCCCGATACGCCGCATCCACCAGGGACTGCCCGCGCTCGTTCATGAGTATTCCCGGTCCCATGCGGTTCATCGCATAGCCGAAACTCATGCGCGCAGCGGGATCTGCGAAGCCGATACTGCCGCCAGCGCCCACATGACCAAACGCGGCGCTACCGAGTATCACGCTGCTCCTGTCCACACCGGGTGCATTCCGGTTGTCCATCGATTTCATGAAGCCGAGCGCAAACCGGGTGGGGAGCATCAAGGTCGCGTCTTCGTGCGTGGCAACGGCCACCTCGCCCATGGCGGCAAGCGTATCTGCGTCGACAAAGCGCCGACCGCCCAACTCACCGCCACAGGCAAAGGGCGCATAGATCTTCGCCAGCCCGCGGCCATTGGCCACCGCGCCAGCGCCGCCGATTTCCGCGGCGCGGCAATCCCGGCTGTTGGGGTTGAAGCCACCCTGGTTGTAGTAGGCGAGGGATGGAATCGACTTCGCGTCACTCACCAGCGCCTGCGTGAAGGCACTGAGCGGCGCACCGCGAACAGGCTTGAACGGAATCATCGGTGCCACGCGGGGTTCCATCGCCTCGGGTAGTCCGATCCAGCACTCCGCGCCCGTTGGCCCTGCAATCGCTTCGCGGAAGTACGCACCCAGGGACTGTCCGGCCGTGCGGCGAATCAGTTCGCCGACCGTCCACCCGAAGTTGGCCATGTGGTAGCCGTTGCGTGTGCCGGGTCTCCAGAAGGGTGCCTCCTGCTCCAGCCGTTCGACCATGTATTCCCAGTCGCAGCAGCCCTTGTCCTTCAATTTTTCGCGCATGGCGGGCACGCCGACCGAGTGATCCAGCATCATGCGCACGGTGGCGTCTTCCTTGCCGTTGGTGGCGAACCCGGGCCAATAACGTTTTACCGGCGCATCGAGCTGCAGCTCGCCGCTGGCCACCAATGTGTGTGCCGCCAGCGCTACCGCGCCTTTTGTGCTCGAGAAGACGACACACAGCGTGTCTTCCTGCCAGGGAGACTCGGTCTTCGCATCGGCCGTGCCACCCCAGAGATCGACCACCGTGTCACCATCGCGGGTGACGCAGACGGAGGCGCCCACCTCGCCGTTGACTTCGAAGTTGTGCACGAAGGCATCGGCAACCGCCTCGAATTCCGGTACGTAAACACCGGACAAGGTGCCGGCCGAAGTGACTTTTTCCAGCTTGACCATGGGGTTTCCGCTCAGCTTGCAGGCCAACAGTTTACCCATAGCGGAGTGGCAATGGCGCTTGCCCCTGCAGGCCGCAGGCAGCTCCTGACATGGACAGCAACCGGGTCACCGGGCTAAATGCGCGGTTTCCCGTGGAGAGACGACCATCATGAATCTGAAGAATCTGTTTTCCATCGAAGGCAAGGTGGCCCTCGTTACCGGGGGTTCCCGTGGCATTGGCGAAATGATTGCAGCGGGCTTCCTGGCGAACGGCGCAAAGGTCTATATCAGCTCGCGCAAGGCGGACGCCTGCAACGCCACCGCTGACCGCCTGCAGAAAGAATTTGGTGGCACGTGTATCTCCCTGCCGGCGGATCTTTCCAGCGTCGCCGGCTGCGAACAGCTGGCGGCGCAACTCGCCGGGCGGGAATCTCGGCTCGACATCCTGGTCAACAATGCCGGTGTTTCCTGGGGCGCCCCCATCGACTCGTTTCCCGAGAGCGGCTGGGACAAAGTGTTCAACACCAACGTCAAAGGTGTGTTCTTTCTCACCCAGAAACTGCTGCCGCTGCTGCGTGCATCGGGTACCCACGAAGACCCGGCCCGCGTGATCAATATCGGCTCCATCGATGGCATCAAGAATCCGATCTTCGAGACCTTCTCCTACGGGCCCTCAAAAGCAGCCGTGCATCACCTCACGCGCGGTATGGCGCTGCACCTGGCCAAGGACAACATCATCGTCAACGCCATTGCCCCAGGACCGTTCCCCACCTGGATGCTCAGTACCGGCGTCGGTGGTGGCGGCAAGACCGACATTGACTGGAGCGTGGTAGGCAACCGAACACCCAGGCGACGCGTGGGTACGCCGGAGGACATTGCGGGTCTTGCGATCTTCCTGTCCAGTCGTGCCGGCGCGTTCACGGTGGGTGAGACCATCACCTGCGACGGGGGCAATGCCTACGCAACCTGATCGTTTGCAGGGCTGAGCGACATGAACGATCGCTATCGCGAGCAGCACAAGCTGCGGCTGGCCTACATGCCCTGGCTCTACGACGCATTGAAACCTACCCAGCGTGACTGGGCGCGGGCATGGCAGGCGGAGGTGCAGGCGGCGTTGATGGCACTGGAGACGGTGGAAATCGGGCCGGACGTCTTCATCGCGCCCCAGGCGCGGATTTTCGCTGAGCCCGGGCGGACGGTACGGATCGGGGAGGGCGCGCGCATCGCCGCGGACTGCGTGCTGCACGGCCCCCTGACCATCGGCCCGCACGTCTCCGTGAACCACCATGTCACCATGGATGGCGGCAGGGCGGGTATACACATTGGTGCCAATACGCGTATCGCCGCCTATGCGACGCTTTATGCGTTCAATCACGGCCTGGCAGCGGCGCAACTGATCCGTGAGCAGCCCGTGACATCGCGTGGCATCACCGTTGGTCAGGATGTCTGGATTGGTGCCCAGGCAGGGATCGTTGACGGTGTCAGCATCGGCGATGGCGCCGTGATCGGGATGAATGCGCAGGTGACGCGAAATGTCGACCCGATGACTGTCGTTGCCGGCAACCCCGCGCTTGTGATCAAACAGCGACGGTGATGGTCTGCACCTCGGCGCCGGTCGAATGATGTCTGTCGGTTCGAAACACGCGGCAACGCTTACATCCGGTGCGCCAGCGCTTTCGCTGATGGCGTTGTTGCGCCTCTTGGACATGGCACCACCATGCCCTGCGTGGCGCGCCTGGCCACCGGACCAGTGGGAAGCGCTCAAGTGACCCAACAGCTTGCCACGTTGCGAGTGCCAGCGCTGTCGCGCATGGAACTGAAGTTCCATGGGAGGATGCTGAAAAAGGCCATCCTGGACTTGTTTCAGCAGTCGTCGGCTTCGCCGACTCGCGCCAAATGCAGCGTTTTCCGCTGCATTTGCGGGCCAGCCATCCCTGGCTGGCATACCAGACTTCTTTTTCAGCAGCCTGCTAACTAATCAAGCGGACCACTAGCGCAGCGATCCCTTGCCGTAGGCGGACAATTCCTTTGCATTGAACTCCACGCCGTCACCAACTTCCGGGTCGTACATGAAGTCCTCGGGTCCCTTGCGATCTGATCGGATGATTTCGGGTTTCGGACCGCGGGGTAGCGTCGCCGATGGTCCGAAGCGCTCTTCCAGTTCCGCCACCTGGCTGTCGGTGAGCTTGTCAATCCGGCAGGGCGTGCCTTTCAGGTGCGGAATGCCCTGTTCGCGATCCATCAACTCCATGTCGTCATCACCGGTGAGTTGCGCATCGCTGAAGGCCCAGGCCCCGGAGAGCTGATCGCCGCCGCGACCGGACTCTGGTTTCCACCACCCATGTGGAACGCGCACCAGATTTTCCGGCATCTGCAGGCGCAGTTCCGCGCGCATGGTGACCGCCCCGTGCGCTGTGCGGACAGTGAGCCAGTCACCGCTGCCGATGCCCCAGCCGGTCGCTGTAGCGGGATTGAGAAAGGCAGTCGGTTCCGGCGTGCGGGCGCGCAGTTCCGGCACATGCCGATGCCCGCTCTGAAAGTACTGATCGTCGCGCACGCCGACGAACAGTGAGAGTGGAAAGGTCGTGTCAGGTTGCCTCGCTTCGCGGTAGTAGGGCAGGGGGTCGAAGCCGAACCCTTCCAGCACCCTGGAATACAGTTCCACCTTTCCCGAGGGCGTTGCAAAGCCGGTCTGCTCATAGAAACGCTCGACATGATCGCGCACCGGCAGACTGCCACTGGCCAGTGCCTGTGCCCAGGTTGTGCCGCCAGGCGAGAGGCGGTAATCGTAGAGCTCCTCCAGCGTTGCCCAGGGAAAATGTTCGCCAAGGCCCATGCGTCGGGCGAGTCCGGTCCAGAACTCGAAAACACTCCTGCACTCACCCGGCGCTGTCATCGCGGCGGGACTGACTCCCACCATCATGCTGGGACGCTCCAGCCACGCGTCTCCCGGCAGCACATAGTCAGCGAGCTGGGCGGTTGGCGTCATCATGTGCTCGTGTACCACGATAAGGTCCTGATGCATCAGGCCGCGATGGATCTGCTGCATGTTGGCAAACCCCATGAGGGTGTTGTTGCCCAGGGAAAACAGCGCTTTCACGGGGTAGGGCCGTCCGGTTGCCATGGCCCGAAAGACGGAGGTCGGATTGGCCATGTACTGACCGGTGACGAGATTAGCCCAGTCGCGCCCGAATACCCGGCGCGTGGGTTCCCGGAACGGCTCCAGGCCTCGATAGGTGAACACCGGGAATTCGTCCGCACCGAGCTGCTTGGCTTTCTGTGCCGGCGCAAGCGCATCGTGCATCTCGATATCGGTGTCATGAACGATGCTGGGGTTGAACGGGAGAAACCGCTCTCCGCCCTTCACGTCCAGATTGCCGGTGAGCGCCCGCAGGATGGCGTGCATGCGGATGGCGGAGGTGCTCGACACCTGTTGATCGGTGATGGGTGACCAAGGGATGACACCGGGTCGGGTGGTCGCGTACAGCCTGGCCGCATCGACAATCAACTCCGGTGCAACACCCGTGATGGCAGCCACCCGATCCACCGGGTAATCGCGCACGCGTTCGGCGAGCTGTTCGAAACCGATTGTCCAGTTGCGCACAAACGCTTTGTCATACAGTGCCTCGTTGACGATGACGTTGAGCCAGCCAAGACACATGGCAGCATCGGTACCCGCGCGCAGCGGCAACCACAGATCGGCAAGTTCCGCATTTTCGCTTTTGCGCGGATCGAGCATGATGAGCTTTGCGCCCATTGCCTGCGCTACGCGGATCATCTTGTATTCCGCCGTCCAGCTGTGGCGGCGGGGATTGTGGCCGAAGAGAACGATGCACTTCGAATTGAGGATATCGGGCTGTGGATACCAGCCGTAGACCATGCGATTCACCGCTGCCGTATTGCCCATGCAGTAGGCGACGCCGCTGATGAAGTTTGGCGATCCCAGCAGATTCATGAAACGTCGGCATAGCCCGTTGTCTACGGTCGTGTTCCAGTGGCTGGTGGCAACCGCGAGGGATTCGGGGCCGTATTTGCGCACGATTGATTGCAGTCTGTCGGCGATATCGTCGAGTGCGTCATTCCAGCTGACGCGTTGCCATTCGTTTGCGCCTCGAGCCCCCGTGCGTTTCAGCGGGTGCAGAATTCGCTCAGGGTGCGCGAAGGACTTGGGTGCGTAAGCCCCCTTTACGCAGATGATGTCCCGCAGGAAGGGGTCGTTGCGAGCCGCGACTTTTACCACCTGTCCATTGACAACCTTGGCCCTGACGGGGCAGAAGTTGTCGCAGCTGGAGCAGACGACGTTGATTTCAGTGGTGTCGGGCATGAGGCACCTCGTTTTCGTTGGCGGTTCCCGGCGGATTCATGCGCGGTACTGTGCGGTCGCCTCACTGGTGTCGATGGACGTACCCTGGTACCCGATCGTGGACGACTACCAACGGAGCACGGAGGCAGGCGCCGGTCGCGCCCGATACCGTGCATCCCACGCCCGGAGCAGGGGGCGCTCACCAAACACGTCCGCTTCCACGTAACGCACGAACTGCAACGAGGCCGCCAGTGTGCAGTCGGCGATGGACACCCGTTCGCCGAGTAACAACGGCCGGCCGTCCGACAGCAGTTTTTCCAGATAGTCCAGTGGTGTTTGCATGGCTGCCTCGAGTTGCGCCGCCCTGGTCAGATCCTTCGGATAACCGAGCGGCGAGTTCACTGCATGGCCGTAGGCGCCCATGGGACCGCCGAGGCGCAGGTCGATGACACGTTCCACATCGCGGGCATGGCCCCGCTGCTCCGGCGTACCAGCGAGTAGCGCGTCGTGCGGAAACTTGTCTTCCAGGTATTCGATGATGGCCAGCGACTCGACGATGAACGAACCATCGTCCAGTTCGAGCGTCGGCACCGTGCCGAACGGATTGCGGGCCAGGTGTTCGGGTTGCTTGTGGCGACCCTTCACGGTGTTCACCACAATCTGTTCGATGCCCATTTGCGTGCCCAGGGCTTCGCGTTCGGCGATGTACAGCATGACCTTGGTCGGATTAGGCGCCAGCGGCACCATGTACAACTTCACTTATAGGGTCTCCATGAGATCGACAATATTTTCCAGCAGTTCAAAGCGGGCGGGTCCCAGTGGCCCGGCGCTGTCAAGGCCGAGCTTTATCGTCGTTACACCCACGTCACGATAGCGCCGCAATCTTTCCCGCACCATCTCGCGCGTGCCGATGGCCTGGAACTGCGTCACCATGGCATCGGGCACCCGCCGGGCAGCTTCCTCGCGCCTGCCGGCGAGCCAGAGCGACTGGATCGCCCGGGCGTCCTCCTCGAAACCCGCGCGCTGGAAGGCATCGTTGTAGAAGTTTGTGGTAGCCGAGCCCATGCCGCCCATGTTGAAAGCAACGCCTGGTTTGCGACGGGCGATCATGGCATCGATATCGTCACCGATTTCGACGCGCACGGAAACGCAGCGGTCAAGCGCATCCGGAGTTCGCCCCGCGGCCATCGCGCCGGCGTTGAGGTAGTCGAAATGCGCCTCCGGGTGCTCGGGTGAGAACGACGTGCCGAGCCAGCCATCGGCCATGGTGCCGGTATACCGCAGCGCCCTGGGGCCCAGCGTGGCGAGATAGATGGGAATGCGTGCGGGAGCGTGCGCGATGCGCAGGGCCTTGCCTTCGCTGTCCGGCAACGGCAACCGGAAAACCTTGCCCTGATAGTTCACCTTCTCCCCCGCAAAGATGAGACGGCAGATGTCCACGGTCTCAGCCAGGCGGGTGAGTGGCTGACGGTAGCGCTCGCCATGCAGACCTTCGACCACCTGAGGACCGCTGGCACCCAGACCGAGGACGAACCGGCCACCGGTGAGATCGTGAAGTGTCAGCGCGGTCATGGCCGTCATCGCGGGTGTGCGCGCCGTGGTCTGCATGATGCCGGTGGCAAGCCGGATCTGCTGCGTCTTGTCAGCGAGGTAGGCCAGCGGCGTTACCGCATCGCTCCACCATGCTTCCGCGGCAAACGCCAGGTCAACGCCGAGCCGCTCCGCCAATTGCACCCACTCGGTGGTGAGCGCCAGCGAATCGGGTTTGACCGGCCCGATTTCAATTGCAAGTTTCAATGTGGATTCCGTGTCCTGATTCCCGCTCCGCCTGCGCGAACGTCAGCCGTTCAGCGCCTGCCAGGCGTCCAGTACCTCCTTGCAGCCGACCAGCGCCAGCGTGTTGCCCGCATCGTCGATGAAATTCAGCGGGCCAAGGAAGGTCATGTAGAACTCACTATCCTCCGTGAACTCGGTGTGATCGTGCCGTGCGTTGCACGCTTCGTAGCCATAAGCCGGCGCGATGGCGGTGGCGCCGCCGATGTCGGCACCGCCGCGCACCAGCATGCGCCCCCGGGTCAGAAAGTACTCACCCGGACCCATGTGCACATGGCGCGCGAAAGAACTCCCCGCAGGGCAGTCGAATAGGGCAGTCCACGCACCGGACTCCGGACTTACATGCAGAAGCTTCCAGCGAATGGCGCCATTGCACAGTGCGGGCGGAAAGGGTGCCCAGTCCACGTCATCCATCTGCACGTAGTCGCCGGTAGGGTGGTTTGGGGGTCTGCTCATTGCTGTTCTCCCGATGTTGATTGGCTGCGGGTTTGTGGCATGGAGTCAGTGGCTCTTCGTGTCAAAGACATAGGCATTGAGTGTGTTCTGCGCTTCTTCCCGGAACTTGTGCCAGCGACCGCCGCCGTAATAGGCCAGGCTGCCAGGCTCCGCGTCGCCGTGGCCGTTGTAGTACGACAGACAATCACGCAGCGGTGCGGTGGCGATGTCCGCCTTGCGGCAATGCTCGGCGTAGCGATTTTCCGGCTCCTGCCGGATGTCCACCACGTCGACCTGCTTGTCGCGCATGGTCTTCAGAAGCCACAGGATGTACTCGCTGTGCGACTCGATGGCGTCGGTGAAGTTGAAGCTGCCGCCACCGCCTTGCGGACCGGTGACGATGAACAGATTGGGGAACCCCTTGCTGTGGATACCGAGGAAGGTACGCGTGCCTTCCTCCGTCCACTTTGCCGCCAGCGTGCGGCCATCCCGGCCGACGATGTTGTTGAAGGTGGCGGTAGCCATCCACTGGAAACCGGTGGCGTAGATGAGGACGTCCAGTGGATACTCCACGCCGTTGTGCAACACGCCGCGTTCGTTG
This sequence comes from Pseudomonadales bacterium, assembly GCA_024234635.1. Taxonomy (GTDB): domain Bacteria; phylum Pseudomonadota; class Gammaproteobacteria; order Pseudomonadales; family Azotimanducaceae; genus SYFY01. The sequence continues at coordinate 157,306 of JACKNX010000006.1, forward strand.
ATTTCCTGCACGCCCAGTGGCGCCGTGTCCACCAGATGCACGTGCGGCAGGTTGAACGTAGGCAGGAATTCGTCGTGGAAGGTCGGGCGTTTGCAGCCGTAGGGATACCATGGCTTCAGCGCAGCGGCGGTTTTCGGATCCTTGACAATGGTGTCCACGCGGGCGCGGATCTGTTCCATGATGCGGAAATTCGAGTCCAGTTGTTTCCCGACGTACTCTTCCATGGTCAGGTCGCGTTCGTACTCCTTCTGCTCCTTGAAGTGTTTCACCTTGCCCGAGAGATAGTCGTCGTTTGCCTGGATGGCGGTGCGGCCTGCGGAAATCTTCGCGAACCGCGCGCGACGCGCGCGTGCCCAGCCGGGTTCGTGTGCCCAGGCATCCATCTCCGCCTGGGTGGTGGCCCGCTGGTCGCGAACGTCAACGGTGGATGGCGTGCGCTGGAAGACATACAGCTCGCCGACCACCTTCGCGATTTCCGGGATCACCTGGATCGCGGTGGCGCCGGTACCGATGATACCCACGCGCTTGCCGGTGAGATCGACGTGGTAGTTCCAGCGCGAGGTGTGGAACGCATCGCCCTGGAATTTCTCCATGCCACGGATGCGCGCCAGCTTCGGTGTTGTCAGGATGCCATTGGCCAATATGACGAAGCGGGCCCGCATGGCGTCGCCACGATCCGTCTTCACGGTCCAGCGGCCACCGGCTTCGTCCCATGTGGTGTCTTCCACCGTGGTGTGGAACAGGCACTTGTCGTAGAAGCCGAACTTCTCCGCCATGTTCTGGCAGTACTCCAGAATCTCGAAGCCGGACGCAAACTTCATGGACGGGACGTAGCCCATTTCCTCGAGAAGCGGGAAGTAGCTGTAGGCCTCCACATCGCAGGCGATGCCGGGATAACGGTTCCAGTACCAGGTGCCGCCGACGTCGCCGCCTTTTTCACAGAAGCGGACGTCGGTGAAGCCGGCTGCTTTCAGGCGGTACCACAACAACAGACCGGCGAACCCGGCGCCAACCACCAGGATTTCGCACTCGTCCGTCAGTGCGTCGCGTGGTACGGGAGGCTCGGAGTACACATCCTCCAGGTACTTGGCGAACTCGCCCTCCATTGCCATGTAGTCGGCAGCACCCCGGCGTACCTCCTTGTAGTCGCGATAGCGCGCCTGCTCATCGGCGTTGAACGTTGCTCCGGCCGGGAGTTCGGGCAGCGTTTTGAGCGCCTGGTCGGTGATGATGCTGTAGCCCTTGCCGGCGATACGCTCAGTGGCCTTGGCAGCGCGGGTGGAGAAGAGTTTCAGCCCGCTGGCGGGGTCGATGCGAATGGACATCCTGCGGCTTCCTGCTGGTGTGGCGGTCTATGGAACAGATCAGCGACCGACTTTACCTGCTCCGCTTCCTCGAGGCATCCCCGCCTGTGATTGCGCTCGCTGCGCGGTTTTCCGCCGCTGGCATTGGCTCAGAACCCACAAGCTGTGCAAGATGGCGTCTTCGCTCACGAGGGAGGAAGGCATGAACCGACGACGATTTGTGCGGACCACGGTTGCGGCGCTGGCGGCAACCGGTTGCGCGGCAAAGTCGCAGGTGCCACGCGAGGTGGTGGATCCGCTCGGCACCGACGCCATCGGGCAGGCGGCCCTGGTTGCGCAGGGACGGTTGAGCCCGCGGGAACTGGCGGATGCGGCGATTGCCAGGGCTGAACAGATCAATCCAGTCATCAACGCACTGGTCACGGAGACCTTCGATGCGGCCCGCGAACGCGCCGCGAGCCTGCCGGCGGGCCCGCTCAGCGGCGTGCCGTTTGCCATCAAGGACCTGGACGATGTCGCCGGCGTGCGTACCACCCGCGGCAGTCGCGCCTTCCTGAACCATATTGCAGCCACCAGCAGCGAACTGGTGCAGGCGGATGAACGCACGGGGCTGAATATCATCGGCAAGACCAACACGCCGGAGTTCGGTCTGATCGGCACAACGGAATCGCTGGCCCTGGGGGCCTGCCGCAATCCCTGGAACACCAGCCATTCCACGGGTGGCTCCAGCGGCGGCTCGGCCGCTGCGGTGGCGGCAGGCATACTCGCGGCCGCAAGCGCCAGTGATGGTGGCGGTTCCATCCGGGTGCCATCCGCGTGTTGCGGACTGGTGGGCCTCAAACCCAGCCGTGGTCGCATGATCGGTGAACAGGATCAGATCGATGTGCTCGACATCAGCGTCAAACACGCTGTCACCCGGTCCGTGCGGGATTCGGCGCTGTTGCTGGCACTCGGGCAGGGGCGCAACGGCCGGTCGGGGCTGGCGCCAGTGGATTTTGTGCAGCCGAATCCGGGGCGGCGTCTGCGCATCGCCTTCTCCATCCGGTCGGCCAAGGGCACGGACCCGCACCCGGATGTTGCGGGTGTGCAACAGGCCACCGCACGTCTGTGCGAAAGCCTCGGTCATGAGGTCGTGGAAGCCGCCCCCCAGTACGATGGACAGGCCTTCGAGGATCGTTTCATCGACTTGTGGGCCAGCGGTGCCGCCGAGATTCGGGCACAGTTCCTGTCCGCCGGCGTTGCGGAAGCGCAGCTGCCGGAGCTGCTCGAGCCCTGGACGTTGTACCTCGCGGAACGGGCGCTTGCCGCGCCACCCGGAGCGCTGGCGGCCGTGCGCGCGCATTTTCTCGACGTGCAGAGCGTGGTCAATCGCTTTCTGCAGACCGTGGATGTGTGGTTGACGCCAGTGCTGTCCGCGCCGCCGCCGATGCTCGGCGAACAGGGACCGCTGGTGCCACCGGCGGAACTGTATCGCCGCGTGCTCGACTGGGTGGCGTACACGCCGTTGTCCAACGCGCTGGGTCTGCCGGGGATATCGCTGCCGCTCGGCTGGAGTCGCGACGGGCTGCCCATCGGCAGTCTGTTCACCGCCCGCTTCGGTGAAGAACGCACGTTGCTCGAGCTTGCCTACCAGCTGGAAGCGGCGGCACCCTGGTTCGAGCGACGCCCGAATCCGGTGGTTTGACGCAGCAAGGAGGAGTCAGTGCATCCGCGTCCCTATTTTCCAACGCAGACGAAACCGGTGTTTTTTGCCATCTCGGCGGACGACGTGCAGCTTTATTTCGAACCCGCGGAGCTCAACGCCCGGCAGCGGGTCGATGACCAGGAGAACAAGAATCTCATCAGCATGCTGCAGGTAGGGAGCTTGTTCCTCGGCAAGCCCGGCGACCGTGTCGCGTTGTATGAGAAATTCCGCGAAGCGCCCTGGGCGGACTACCTTCACCGCTGGCATGGTCTGTTCGAGCGCATGGGACTCGATCCCGTACATCTGGCGGACACCCACTATTTCCCGCGCGACGACTTTTATGGCGCGCTGCCGCCGCTGAGGTCGGATGAACTCCTGACCGTCTACATGGTATCCGGGAGCAACAGGCAGCTGCACGATGACGACTTTCTGTCGGTCAGCCGGCGGGTCAACTCAAAGATGGTGCTGGCCCAGGAAGCCGCAGGGTACGGGATTCCGGTACCGGCGACGCTGGTTACCACGAGGGCGGGTCTGGGTGGCGCGGAAGTGGCTGCTTTCCTGTCCCGGCATGGTCCCGAAGTCATGCTCAAGGTCATGGGGCTCGCCGGCGCGCGCAATGTCACGCGTGTCAGCAGCGTGCAGGCGGCGAAGGACTGGGTTGCGGATCTCAAGCCGGAGGAGCCGGTGCTGCTGCAGGAAAAGCTGGATCCGCGCCACTATGCGGAAATGACCGTCGATCTGTTTGTTTCGGACGCCGGCGTGCATATCGACAATATGCGCAAGATCCTGTTCGCGAATGGTCTGTGGGTGGGCAACTACATCCGCGGTGGCAACTGGCCGACAGCCGGACAGCGGGAGCAGCTGCTACGCGTCGGTGATTTCGTGCGCGCGGAAGGCTTCCGTGCACCGGAAGGTCTGAACTGCGGCATCGACTACTTCGTACCCACCAGTGGTGAGGATCGGGTTGTCGTCACCGAGCTCAACGCGCGTTTCACCGGCGGCCTCATGCCCGCCGAAGTGGTGCGTCGTCTGGACCTCGGCGGCCGCGATACGGTCGTGTGTTTCGCCACCGTTGGCCGCGACAGGCTGGAAGACTATCTCACCTTCAACGAACGCTATCTGTATGGTAATCGCGATGCGGCGTTCGCGACGTTGCCGCTGGGATTCAGTCCGTACACGGCCACCATCGAAGGGCGGGAGATGGTGTTCGTGTGGCAGATGGTGTGGGGTGACTTCGCGGCGGCGGTGGCGGCAAAGAACGCGGAGCTGGGACCGGCGGAACTGGGTGTATTCGATCTCATCGATCTGGAGGGTGTGCGATGACAGGTGGAGCGGCGAATTGGATTGATCTCACCGGCAGGGTGGCGCATGTGACCGGTGGCGCCCGGGGGATCGGCGCGGGTATCTGCCGGGCACTGGCGATGGCGGGCGCCACCGTCATGGTCAGTGACATGGACGCGGACGGTGCGCGAGCAACCGCGGATGCCATCGGTGGCCACGCAATGGGCCTGGATGTCACTGATCGCAACGCGGTCGACAGGGCGATGCACGCCACTCGTGAGCAGCTTGGCGGGCTGGACATCCTGGTGAACAATGCAGGTGTCTACATCGGCTATGGGGGCCCGGTGCGGGAAATCACCGATGCGATGTGGCGCACGCTCTGGTCGGTGAACGTGGATGGCGTGTTCTACTGCTGTCGGGCAGCAGCGGCGATCATGATCGACCAGGGGCGGGGCGGACGTATCATCAACGTCTCGTCGACCCAGGCGGTCAGTCCCGGCGTTGGCGTTACCTACGATGGTTCGAAGGCGGCGGTGGCACAGATGACCAAAGCGCTCGCGCTCGAACTGGCCCCGCATGGCATCAATGTCAACGCGCTGGCGCCCGGGCCGACATGGGTGCGCGATGGCGAACCACCGAAGACGGGTGGTCAGCCGCCCAACCGCACGGGCGATCCGCTGGCGGATACAGTGGCGGATCGCATCGCCCGGCTGCCGCTTGGGCATTGGGCGGACCCGATCGAGCAGGGCAAAGCGGTGGTGTTCCTGGCCTCGTCCATGAGTGACTTTGTCACGGGCATCTATCTGCCGGTGGATGGGGGCTGGCTGACGCTGTGATCACGCAGGGGCGCCTTACCAGGCTGCTGAAAAAGCAGCCTGGTATGCCAGCCAGGGACGGCTGGCCCGAAAATGCAGCGGAAAACGCTGCATTTGGCGCGAGTCGGCGAAGCCGACGACTGCTGAAACAAGTCAAGGAGGGACTTTTTCAGCATCCTCTCATGGAACTTCAGTTCCATGCGCGACAGCGCTGGCAATCGCAACGTGGCCAGCTGTTAGGACCCTTGGACTGGCAAGACCTGCGCTTGGAATCGCGGCCAGGGCGGTCAGCGTGAACGCTTGCCCGCGAGCCAGTGAGTTGCGGCGTCGGCATCGGTAAACAGGCGCACCAGCGGATGGGTGCGATGTTCCCGCGCCAGTTCGCGAAAGCGTTCTCCGTGTGCTGTCACGTCAGCGACCACCAGTGCCAGTGGCACTCCGTAGTTGGTGAACTTCTGGAACAGCTCCCCCGCCAGTCGGGTACGCAGGTCGAAAAATGCAGGAGAGAGGGCAGACTCAGGCAACAACAGACCCCCGTCGGCCATCGCCGTAACCAGTGCCGCGTTGATATCGTCGGTGGACTGGATGCGCAACGATGCCGACGGCCGGATCAGGCCGATCCCTGTCTGCGCAGTTCGTCCAGCGGATCACCTGCCTCGTAGCGTTCGAGGAGACGCGCCGGATCGAATTCCACGCCAATGGGATTGGCGGCAAACGCCTCGGACCGCATGTAGGCGTTGAGCTCTTCCTTCGTGTCCAGGTTTTCGACCTGGAACTCCACACGGTTGCCATCCGGATCGGCGTAGTAGAGGGAGGTGGTAAGGCCGTGGTTGATCGGCCATACCGGCTCGATACCCGCCGTCTTCAGACGCTTGTAGGTGGCGAGCAATTCTTCCAGTGAGGCCAGGGTGTATGCCACGTGATCGAGCCCTGGCGCTCCGGGTGTCAGAGCCGTCACGGGTGTCTGCACGAGTGCCAGGCGGTGGTGTTCGTCATCGTACGTCATGAATTCGATGGCGCCGTTGCCGTGAACGCGTTTCATTCCCAGCACGGCCTCGTACCACCGGGCTGACGCCGCGAGGTCGCGCACACGGAGCACGTAGTGCGCCATGCGCGCGGGTTTCACGAGTGCCGGTTCCACGTGTCGCTTCATTGTCGCTACCCTCGATGCGTTGTTGGTCACCAGGGCCGCAGTATCACCGGCACGTCGGCGATACCGCGAATGAAATTGTTGGGCACCCGCACCACGTCGCCTACGAGTTCCACCTGGCGGAAACGCTTCATGATCTCTTCCCAGAGCACGCGAAGCTGCATCTCGGCCAGGCGGTTGCCCATGCAGCGGTGGATGCCGTAGCCGAACGAGACGTGCTGGCGGGCATTGCCGCGGTCGATGATGAGCTTGTCCGCGTCCGTGAAGATTTCCTCGTCGCGGTTGCCGGAGAGGTACCACATCACCACCTTGTCGCCTTCGCGGATTCGCTTGCCTCCCAGTACCGTATCCCGTAGCGCCGTGCGTCGCATATGGATGACCGACGTCTGCCAGCGCACCATCTCGGCCACCATGTTGGGAATGAGGTCCTGCCGCTGGCGCAGCAGTTCGTACTGATCCGGGTTCTCGTTCAGCGCCACCACGCCCCCGCTGATGGTGTTGCGGGTGGTGTCGTTGCCTCCCACGATCAGCAGCAGGATGTTGCCGAGGAATTCGGTGGGCCGGCTCGGCATGTCGCGCGTTGCGTCATCGTGCGCCAGCATGCTGATCAGATCGAAGCCGGGTTCGGGGCGTGCGGCGCGTTCCCGCCAGAGCTCCGCGAATACCTGCATGCATTCGCCAAGCTCCTGCAGGCGCTGGGCATCAGACAGGCCGCTTTCTCCGGACAGGCGCTCGTTCGCCGTGGTGACGTCGGACCAGCGCACAAGGCGCCGACGTTCCTCGTAGGGGAAATCGAACAGCGTGGCCAGCATGCGTGCCGTCAGTTCGATGGAAACCCGGTCGACCCAGTTGAACGATTCGCCTACCGGCAGGTTGTCCAGGATGTCGATCACCCGTTCGCGGATCAGGGGTTCCAGATTACGCAGGTTCGTCGGTGCAACCACCGGCGCAACCACCTTGCGCTGATCGTCGTGGCGCGGCTGATCCATGGCGATGAAATTGTCGAGCTGCAGCATGTCGGGCTCGACTTCCATGTCAGCTATGGTGATGCCGCCTGCTTCGGAGGAGTAGATGTCGTGGGACGTGTCAACGGTCTTGATGTCGTGGAACCGGGTAACGGACCAGTAGGGACCGTTTGTGCTCTCGGCGCAGTAGTGCACCGGATCTTCCCGGCGCAGACGGGCGAACAGCGGCTGCCAGGTATCGGTGCCGTACAGGCGGGGGTTGCTGACATCGATGTTTTCCAGGGGCAGGCTGGCTGCTTCGCTCATGTCGTTCTCCGGACGGTGTGCAGTGATGGCGGCATCGAGCCCGATCATCGCCGGGCGTCTCGCCCGGCGCAACCACCGACAGGCGGCGCGGATGGCGGCGTCAGGTGCTGGCGCGCAACGTGTCGCGGTGACCCCGCCAGCCCAGCCACCATTCCACCAGCAGCAGGTTGGGTACCCAGGCCAGCCACGCAACCAGCGGGTATGCTTCGTCGAAGCTGAACCCCGCCAACTGCAGCAGTCCCAGGTGCAGCCGCAGCGTAACGGCGGCAAACGTCATGGCAAAGTTGCGCAGCATCCAGTGCCGGTGCAGCACCACGTCGCCCGCGCGGATGGCGAACCACGCGCGGCCGGCGGAAACGAGCCACAACAGCGCCAGACTGGCGAAGCCCACCCGCGCCACCAGTCCCCCGTGGGCGACGGGAGCGAGGCCAAGGCCGCCAATACCACCAACCAGGATCATCAGGAGATAGAGCTGGCCAAGGCGTCGATGCAGGGCAGGTACGCGGGTTCGCAGGCGGGTGAGAAACTGCATCCCGCCCAGCAGCAGCGCCACCCCGGAACCCAGCACGTGCATCGAGGCGAAGACATACCGGGTCTCGAAACGGGCGTGAAATTCAGGTGACCCCGCGACGCCGGCCTGAAACAGGAACGCATAGACGCCGATCAGCGCGGACGTCAGCAGCACCAGGGTCAGGCCCAGGTTGCCCAGCAGCCGGCCGGCCGTCATGCGTGTACCGCGCGCAGGACGAGAGGGCGCCTGTGCTCAGTTGCCCGTGAATTTTGCATCGCGCTTCTGCAGGAACGCGGCCACGCCTTCCTGGAAATCGCTGGATGTGCCGGCGATGTCCTGTACCTGGGCTTCAAGGTCCAGCTGCTGTTCGAACGAGTTCTGCCAGGTGGCCCAGTACAACCGGCGGATGAGCGCAATGGACTTCGGACCGTTGGCCAGGCGTGCCGCCATTTCCATTGCGCCCTGCATCAGCGCCTGCGGATCCTCGTACAGTCGGTTGACCAGGCCCCACTCGTGCGCGGTTTCCGCGGGCAGGCGATCCGCCAGCAGGGAGAGTTCCATGGCGCGCCCCCAGCCGGCCAGGCGGGGCAGCAGCCAGGTGGAGCCGCCGTCGGGTACGAGGCCGATGCGCGCGAAGGCCTGCAGGAAGAACGCGTTCTTCGAGGCGCAGACGATGTCGCCCATCAGCGCGAAGCTCATGCCCACACCCGCTGCTGCGCCGTTGACGGCAGTGACGATGGGCATCGGCAGTTCACGCATGGCGAGCAGGAGCGGGTTGTAGCCCATGCGCAGGCTGGAGCCCGCGCCGCTGTTGGCTTCCGCGGGCGCATCGTCCTGCAGGTTGGCGCCGGCGCAGAAACCGCGGCCTTCGCCGGTGAGCAGGAGCGCGCGGGCTTTGCTGTGTCGAACTTCAGCCACCGCGGTACGCAGATCGGCAAGCATCACCTTGCCGACGGCGTTCATTACCTCCGGATGGTTGAATTTCAGAACAGCGACATTACCTTCGTAGCTCAGCGACATGCGGGCCATGGGAGAGTCCTCGTGTGGTTCCTGGGGGGCAAAACTGGTTATGATTCTGCCCGATCATCCCATTGGCATCCACGCAAGCCGCGTGGCATGGCAGCGACTAACCGGAGGAGAGAGCGTGGCTGAAGCGGTCGATTACAAGTATGTGGGCAGCCGGCCGGTGCGCCCGGACGGTGCCGACAAGGTTACCGGACGTGCCCAGTACGGCGCAGACATCAACCTTCCCAACCAGATTTACGGGCGCATTCTGCGCAGCACCGTAGCGCATGCGCGCATCAAATCCATCGACACCTCCGCGGCGGAGGCCATGGACGGTGTGTTTGCCGTCGTGACCGGAGCCGATTTCCCCGTGGGCGAACACGGCGAAATCGGCGGCGAGGGTGGTGGTGACGTGGCGGATGTCGCGCAGAACGTCATGGCGCGTGACAAGGTCTACTACCACGGGCATGCCGTTGCCGCCGTGGCGGCGCGGTCCCAGAGCATCGCTGATGCCGCCCTTGCCGCCATCAAGGTCGAGTACGAGAAATTGCCGCTGGTGCTGAATGTGCTTGACGCCATGAAGGACGATTCACCGTTGCTCAACGCGCAGTGTTTCACGAAGGGGCTCGCCGAAAAGCCGACCAAGCCCAGCAACATCGCCAATGTGATGACCCTGGCGCGGGGCAACCTCGACGAAGGATTTGCCGCCGCCGACGTCATTCACGAAAGCGAGCACGTGGTGCCCATGTCGCACCAGGGCTATATCGAGCCCCACGCGTGCACCGCCACCGTCAATGAAGACGGGCGCGCCACGGTGTGGCTGTGCACGCAGGGCCATTTCGATACCCGCGCGCAGACGGCCAAGATTCTGGGCAAGTCGCTGGCGGACCTGCGTTTCATCGCCACCGAGATCGGTGGTGGTTTCGGCGGCAAGACCGTGGTCTACCTCGAACCGGTTGCCGTGAAACTGGCCGAGAAGTCCGGTCGGCCGGTGAAGATGGCCATGACGCGGGAAGAAGTCTTCCGCGCCACCGGGCCGACCTCCGGTTCCGTAGCGCGCATCAAGGTCGGTGCGAAGAAGGACGGCACCATCACCGCCGCGCAGGCCTGGATCGCCATGGAAGCCGGCGCCTTCGCCGGTGCGCCCATCGGCCCGGGCGCCATGGCGATTTTTGCCCCGTACAAGCTCGAGCACTTCAAGGTGGAAACGTTCGACGTGCTGGTGAACAAGCCCAAGGTGGCGGCGTACCGGGCGCCGGGCGCGCCGCAGACGATGCATTGCATGGAGGTGGCACTGAATGAAATCGCCATCAAGCTGGGCATGGACCCGATCGACCTGCGTCTGAAGAACGCCGCTGAAGAAGGCACCCAGGCGCCGTATGGACCGAAGTTTCCGGTCATCGGCTTCAAGGAGTGTCTGGAAGCGGCGAAGAAGCACCCCAACTATACCCGGCCGGTTCCCGCAGGCGCCGGTCGCGGCGTCGCTGCGGGGTTCTGGTTCAATGTCGGCATGCAGTCCAGTGCCGAAGTCTATGTGAACGACGACGGCACGGTGAACGTGGTGGAAGGCAGCCCCGATATCGGGGGCTCCCGGGCTTCGATGTGCATCATGGCAGCGGAAACGCTGGGCGTGCCCTACGATCGGGTGCGCGCCATGGTCGGCGACACGGATACCACCGGCTTCTGCAACGTCACCGGCGGCTCGCGCACCACGTTTGCGACCGGCATGGCGGTTATCCAGGCCTGTGAAGACATCATTGCCCAGTGCAAGCAGCGGGCAGCTGCGACCTGGGGTATCGATGCCGACCAGGTGGACTGGAAGGATGGGCAGGTGGTGCCCAAGCCCGGCATCAATGCAGAGCTCAAGCCGCTGACGCTGGCGCAACTGGCCGCCAAGGCAGCACGCACCGGCGGTCCCATCGCCGGGCGCGCATCGCTGAACGCGCAGGGCGCCGGCCCCAGTTTTGCCGTCAACATTGCCGACCTGGCGGTGGACCGCGAGACCGGCAAGGTTGATGTGCTGGCCTTCACCTGCATCCAGGATGCGGGCACGGCCATTCATCCGTCGTACGTGGAAGGCCAGTACCAGGGCGGCGCAGCGCAGGGGCTCGGCTGGGCGCTGAATGAGGAATACATCTTCAACAAGGACGGCATCATGGAAAATGCCGGTTTCCTCGACTACCGCGTGCCTGTCGCCTCCGACCTGCCGATGATTGATACCGTCATCATCGAGGTGCCCAATCCGAGTCACCCCTACGGTGTGCGTGGTGTGGGTGAGACCGGTATCGTCGCGCCGCTGGCGACCTGCACGAATGCGATGCGCGACGCTGTCGGATTCCTCATCCCCGACCTCCCCCTGTCGCCGCCGCGGGTGCTCGCCGCGATCGACGCGCACGGCTGATCCGGAGCCCTTTGGCGCGGGTTCACTTTCCCGACAATATCCTCCCGTACACCGGTGGTGTACGGGAGGCAGTTGTCGCTGCACGCAATGTGCGCGATCTGCTGCGCGAACTGGAAGCCCGCTATCCCGGATGTCACGAGACGCTTGATCGAGCATCGGTTGCCATAGACGGACAGATATATCAGGACGCCTTCCTCGAACCGCTGGGCACAAACAGCGACGTACATTTCCTGCCGCGTATCGAAGGCGGCTGACCACGGAGTTCACCGATGAAATCGCCGATTTGCGAAAAACTGGGTATCGAGTTTCCGCTGTTCGCGTTCAGCCACTGCCGGGACGTGGTGGCGGCGGTGAGTAAAGCCGGTGGCTTTGGTGTGCTTGGCGCTGTTGGCCACACACCCGAAACGCTGGAGATGGAACTGACCTGGATCGACGAGCACGTGGATGGAAAACCCTATGGGGTTGATCTCATCGTGCCTACCAGCATGGATGACATAGCCGGCAGCCTTACGCCCGAGGAGATAGCGGCGCGTGTGCCGGAGGCCCACAAACGCTATGTCGAGCAGATTCTGGCGGCGCACGGAATCCCCACCCACGATCTGTGGGACGGGCAGATTGCCGCCAATTTTGGTGACAACCTCCGTGCCAGCGGCGCGTCCGCCCAACTCGATACAGCTTTCAGGCACCCGATCAGACTGGTGGTGAACGCGCTGGGCGTACCACCGCCGTTCATGCTGGAAGGCGCGCGGCAGCGCGGCATCCTGGTCGGTGCGCTTGCAGGCGCCAGGCAGCATGCCATCAAACACGCGGAACTGGGCCTGGATGTGGTTATCGCGGCGGGTGGCGAAGCAGGAGGACATTGCGGCGAAATTGCCACGATGGTCCTCGTGCCGGAAATTGTGCACGCCTTGAAGGATCATCCGGAGATTGCGGTGCTGGGTGCCGGTGGCATCGTCACCGGTCGCCAGATGGCCGCCTGCATGGCGATGGGCGCCCAGGGGGTCTGGACGGGTTCCGTCTGGCTGACGACAACGGAAGCGGAGACCCATCCGGTGATCAAGGAAAAGATGCTTACGGCTGGCTCCAACCAGACCGTGCGCTCCCGCAGCCGCACCGGTAAATACACCCGCCAGCTCCGTTCTCCCTGGACGGACGCATGGCAGGCGCCCGACGCACCGGAACCGTTGCCCATGCCGATGCAGGGGCTGGTCAGCGGTCCGGCACTCAACAAGATCGACCGGCTGGCTCTGGCCGGCGATGCGGGCGCCAAAGCATTGTCCACCTACTGGGTGGGGCAGGGCGTGGGTCTCATGAACGAGAGCGTTTCCGCCCGCACCGTAGTGTTCGACTTCATGCGCGATTTTGCGGAAGCCGCCGAACGCCTGGCCGGTTTTCTGGACGCCTGAGTCGCGACGCTGGCTCAACCCGGGCATCCAGGTTGAGCCGGAATCGGTCAGCCAGTCGGTAGGCGGTTATCGGCGTACTTCACTGGCCGCCAGCGCATCGGCATCCTGCAGGCGCATCTTCAACGTACGGCTGGCGATGCGCCAGCCATCAGCGGTACGTTGGTACAGATCATGGTATTCACCAACACCGGCGAAGCCGGGTACCACGTGCGGATCGTCTCCCCTGGCAAAGACATACACCGTCACGTAGCTCTGTCCCTCCGCCGAGTCGGGGCCGGTCTGCCGAACACGCAGTGTGGTCACCTGGTGCAGGGTGCCACCACCCGTCGGTGAGATCAGCCGCTGGCGTATGGCATCCCGCCCCCGGAAGGTTTCTCCGAACAACGTCAGCGTGCCGTCTTCGGTGAAAAGGTTGCCGTAGGCTTCGGCGTCCGGATGATCCCGGTACCAGGCGTAATCCATGATGAGCCGTTGGCATGCGGCTTCCACGTCGTCGGCATGACAAAAGGGGAGCGCGCTGATGCACAACGTGATGAGACCGAATCGAATCATGGTGCCTGCCGCGGATGTTCTGTGTCGCAGCGATGCTCGATCAGTTGCGATGGGCTTGCAAGTCCGCCGCGTGGTCGGCAGGCTTGCTGGGTCGATTTCGCCCGAGTGGGCTTCCCTGGTTACACCGGTCTGGAGAGAGCCATGTGTCTTTACCGTATTGTTCTGCCTGTTCTGCTCTTTCTGCACGTCGGGGTTGCCACGGCCGCGATCAACGTGCCTTCTGGCAGATACGACCTGGAAAAAACCCACGCCTACATCACCTTCAGCTATTCGCACCTGGGCTTTTCGCGACCGCATCTGTCATTCAACAAGTTTGAAGCCACACTGATTATGGACGCGGACGCGCCCGCGAAGAGTAGCCTGAGAGTCGTCGTCGATCCGAGCAGCATCGACAGTCGGGTTGACGAGTTCAATGATCGACTGCGTGGCGAGAACTTTTTCGATACGGCGAATTTCCCGGAGATCGTTTTTGAATCAACGGCCGTTGAAATGACGAGCGATGCCACGGCCATCGTATCCGGCAATCTCACGATCAAGGGAGTTACCAGGGCGGTCACGCTGCAGGCAACATTGAACAAGGCCGATATGCATCCCATGGTCAAGATACCGGCCATGGGTTTTTCGGCTACCGGTAAAGTAATTCGATCCGAGTTTGGTCTGGGCGCCTATGTGCCGATGGTCGGCGATGAGGTCGAAATGTTCCTGGCAGTTGAATTTGTGAAGGTGCCCTGACGCGGCTCTGATCATCGGAGATGCCGCCAACGGGCGAAGGGGCTGAAAGGACCAGGGCCTTTACATGGTCGCGACAAGTTCATCCATCGTACTTCGAGTGAATTGAGGCACGATTCCTGCACCAAACGTGCGACAAAGCAGCGCTTTTACGAGCGTATTGGTGTTTCCTTACGTTTCCGTTCAACTATGCCTGGCTACAGTAGGGAGTGGGCTGATGAAGATCCTGATTGTCGGTAACCTCGGTTACATTGGACCCAGCGTGGTGAGTCAGCTTCGAGAATCCTATCCTGACGCGGAACTCCTCGGGTTTGACATCGGCTACTTCGCGCACTGTCTGAGCAATGCAAGTTATCTTCCGGAAACGCGACTCAATGCTCAGCATTTTGGCGACATCAGGGCCTTCCCGGAGCGCCTTCTCGAAGGCGTGGATGCGTTGTTGAATCTTGCTGCCATTTCCAATGATCCCATGGGAAATGAGTTCGAGGCCGTGACAATGGCGGTCAATCATGCTGCAGCCGTGAGGCTGGCAGAGGCGGCGAAGAAGGCAGGGGTGCGCAATTACGTCTATGCGTCCAGCTGCTCGATCTATGGAGCGGGTGGTGACAGCGCTAAGACGGAAACCGACACAATGAATCCGCTAACCGCCTACGCGCGCTCGAAGGTGGCCGCGGAGAACGATCTGGCGAAGCTCGCGGATTCGACATTCATCGTTACCTGCCTGCGGTTCGCCACCGCATGCGGGTTCACGAACAGGCTGCGGCTGGATCTTGTTCTCAATGATTTCGTAGCAGGTGCCGTGGTCAATCGCCGGATCGACATTCTCAGTGACGGTTCGCCCTGGCGGCCGCTCATAAACACAAGGGACATGGCGCGCGCGTTCGAGTGGGCGGCTGCACGGAAAGCCGACATCGGTGGTGCGTTTCTTGCGGTCAACACCGGATCGAGCGACTGGAACGTGCAGATTCGAGATCTCGCGGAAGCCGTGGCCCGTGTCATTCCCGGCGTCGATGTAAGCATCAACCGGGACGCCAGCCCGGACAAGCGATCCTATCGTGTCAATTTCGACCTGTTTCGCCGGCTCGCTCCGGATCATCAGCCTCAGTGGGGTCTCGAGCAGACGATTGGCGAGTTGCATCGTGGATTGACAGCGATGAATTTCGCCGACGCCAATTATCGGGAGTCGACCTTCATTCGACTGAAAGTGCTGGCGTCGTTGCGGGCAGGTGGCGAACTGGATTCGCGTTTGGAGTGGCATGTCCCCCGACGCGCACGCTTCGAAATGGCGAGCTGAGTACGTTCGATCTTGCGCGGACGGGGCGGAGCAAGTCCGGCTTTCCGGTATCTGTAAGCGGATTGTATAAATCGCCCTGTTGACGAGGTGGCCAGGGGCTATTCGCGTGACTCACGCAAATTTCTTGCGGTAAACTTACTTGCAATCGTGTGTCTGCTCTGAAGTTAGGGCGAAGTGTGAGCGTTGTCCCACTTCGTGCCAGTACTACAAAACGGCCACATCTGTTCAGACACTTTTTCTTTATTTTCTCCAGCATTACAGATCGGCAATTGCCCGGCTGACGACCGACCAGGGTCGGGAATGGTCGCCAAGATTGAGGTCCCAGAGATTTCATGCGTACCGCGAACTCCGATAGAGCGCTTTTTCGCCGCAGCCAACGGCAGGCGTTCACCCGTGTCCTGCTGCTGGCTTTCGGCATCCTTGGTCTTTCCGCCGCCTACGCAGATCCATTCCAGCAGGATTCCGGGGCGGATGGTCTGGTGTCGATGGAAGCGGAGCACTTCGATCTCAATACGCCCCAGGGAAGCCATTCGTGGGTGGAGGCGTTCCCCGGCGGGGTCTCCGGTTCCGTGATGGAAGCCTTGCCGAATATCGGAACTAACTTTGCTACGGACTATGCGGCGACAAGTCCCCGGCTGGACTATGCGATCAATTTCAACCGCACCGGTATCCACTATGTATGGGTGCGGGGTATCGGTCCGACCGGGAGTGACGACTCGCTGCATGTTGGGCTGGATGGTGCGGAGCTGACGACGGCGGACGCGCTGGCGTATTTCGTGCCTTCCGTGGGCTGGAGCCAGACGACGATGGGAGGTGGCGGTCCGGCGACGATCAACGTAACGAGTGTCGGTACCCACACGCTGAACGTGTGGATGCGAGAGGACGGCATTGTCGTGGACAAGATCGTTGTGACGTCGAGCAACACTTACGTTCCGACGGGCAGCGGACCGGCGGAGAGTGCGCGTGGGTTGAAGGTGGCGACGCCGACGGTGAGTCCGAATGGCGGGACGCATGTGGATTCGGTGCAGGTGACGCTGGCGACGGCCACCTCGGGGGCGACGCTGCACTACACGACGAACGGGACGACGCCGACGACGGGATCGCCGGTATACAGTGCGCCGTTTACGCTGACGGCGTCGGCCACGGTGAAGGTGTTGGGGGTGCGCTCGGGCTATACCAACTCGGACGTTGCCAGCGCGGCGTTCAATGTCTCGTCAGGCAGCGGGACGGGGCCATTCCTGCAGGACGCTGGAGCGGATGGTCTGGTGTCGATGGAAGCGGAGCACTTCGATCTCAATACGCCCCAGGGAAGCCATTCGTGGGCGGAGGCGTTCCCCGGCGGGGTCTCCGGTTCCGTGATGGAAGCCTTGCCGAATATCGGAACCAGCAACAATATTGGTTATGACACCGCGAGTCCCCGGCTGGACTACGCGATCAGCTTCAACCGCGCGGGCACGCACTACGTGTGGATTCGTGGCATCGGCGCCACTGGCTCCGATGATTCCCTGCATGCTGGCCTCGATGGCGTGCCGACGGCGACAGCGGATCGCATTACAGGCTTTTCGTCCGCGGTTGCCTGGAGTCGAAGCACGATGGATGGTGTCGTGGCCTTCGTCAGCGTGCCGTCGGCGGGCACCCATACGCTGAACGTGTGGATGCGAGAGGACGGCATGGTCGTGGACAAGATCGTGGTGACGTCGAGCGATACCTACGTTCCCACCGGTAATGGACCAGCGGAGAGCCTGAGGGGCGAGTCGCTGATATTCTCAAGCGATGCTGTGATGTTCTCTGCGGCCAGCGGATCAACGACAACGCAGAACCAGCAGGTGACGCTGACCACGTCCGATGGTGGCGCGTCGACCTATTCCATCAGCGATGACGCAACATGGCTGAGTGTCGCGCCGGGTACGGGTAGTACTCCGAGCGGTCCGATTACTTTTACGGTGAACCCGACGGGGCTGGCTCCCGGCGTTTATGTGGCGACCGTTACGGCAACCGGCTCCGGCAGTTACGGTGCGGGTGAAGCCACGATTACGTTCAACGTGTCGCCAACTTTGCCGTTCACCCGTGATTTCAGCAGTGGCAACACGTCGGAGTGGACGATTGTCGATCAGTCGGGGGATGTGAGCAGCTGGTCGGTCACTGGTGGAGCGCTGCAGCAACTGAACACCACCACGGCGACGGTGCACAGCGCGACGGAAATCTATACCAGCGGCAGTTTTGCGGCATTGAGCAATGGTGGCGGCCTGGTGGACATGCGGCTGAGCGTTGATGTGCAGCAGACGGCTACCCACCTTGAGCAGATCGGGGCCGATATCGGCGTGTTGTTCCGTTACGTGGATGCCGGTAACTACTACCGCCTCGGCGTGAACAGCAAGCTGGGATTCACGGAGCTTGTCCGGCGACAGGGTGGCCAGATGTCGACGCTGGCGGTGAATTCTCGGGGTTATACCCTGGGCCAGACCGTGCGGCTGGGCGTGGAGGTCATCGGCCCGGTGATTCGGGTGTTCGCCGCGGACGCGGGTGTGGGCGATATCTTCGCGACGGAGCCGATATTCAGCGTGGAGGACGATACGTTCGAGGCCGGTTCGATTGCGTTGTACGCGCAGTCACAGACGAAATTCGACAACCTGACGATCAGTCAGCCCCCCGCAGGTCGTGCGGTGTCCGTAGGTGGCCCTTTCCCGTTTGATGTCCTGACAGGGCTCCAGGTAACCGGTGGTGCCATCGGCTCACGTCTGCAAGGCGGAGAGACGGTAGATGCTTTTGTAGACAGTGTGGCCTGTAGCGCAGCCAGTCAATCCGGGGCGAGTTTTGCGGCGCCCTGTGGCAGTGTGCCAGCCGGGGAGCATGAACTTGGGGTTGATCTGCGGGCGAGCGGCGGCAGCCTTCTCGATAGCGGGTCAAGCGTCCCATTCGCGACAGGGGGTGATGTATTCCTGACGCTGGGTGACAGCATCACGAACGGGGTGGGCGACCACTTCCAGAGTGACAACGTGTCAACACCGGTGGTCTTCTCGGGCAACCCGGTGGGCAGCCGGCAGATCAGCATTCGCGGCTACCAGGCCGTGGTGCATGACCTGCTGGAGGCGGCGCCGGGTTGGACGAAGAGCGTCGCATTGCGCAACGCATCAGTGCCGGGTGACAAGATTCTGAACACGTTGACGCGCCTGCCGTCGGTCGTTTCACGGTTCCCGGAGGCCAATCGCGCCCTGGTGATGATAGGCGTGAACGATGCGCTGGCGGCACTATCCCTGTCTCCGGGACTCGGGTGCTCGGGTGCGGCCTGCGACAACACGTTCAAGGGAGAACTGCTGCTGCTGGTGAGCAATCTCCGGGCGGCGGGCGTGGAGCCGATTCTGGCGCGCATCACCCCGGTCTTCGGAAGTTTCCAGAGCACGGTGTTTGCGGATCCCGCGACTGCGACGGTGAATGTCAAGGTACGCGACTACAACACCGTGATCGGAGAGGTGACGACGGAAGAGGGGCTGCTGGCGGGACCGGATTTCTACAATCTGTTTTTTCCGACGGGAGAACCGCGTCTGACCCTGTCCGCGGACAATCTGCATCCTGGCTCGCTGGGTCATGCTCTGATGGGGTATGGATGGGCCAACGTGATTTCGGGTGGATCGGTGCCGCTGCCGCTGTTCCTGACGCACTTCTGTCTGCAGGTTAGCTCCTCCACCTGTGCATATCCGGGCACCCAGTCCGACGCAATCAACTACAAGCAGTTGTATCTGGAAGCCGGTGATCCCTACGCCGTTGACAAGGCAGACACCTTGACGAGTATCCCGGCGGTGCTTGAAGGCGGTGTCTGGATACGGACCGCGAACGCCCACAGAAACAACACGCGTGCGACGTTCATGACCTTCGATGTCGATCGGAGTGTGGATGTGTACGTGGCCTATGACTCCGGGATCACAAACCGCCCGACGTGGTTGTCATCGTGGACGGACACCGGTCAGACAGTGGGAGTCAGCTCGGCCACGGGAACGCTGAAACTCTTCAAGAAATCGTTCACCGGTCCCACGACGGTATCGATGGGCGGTGCCAGCGCCACCGGGTTCAGTGGCACGATCAACGAAAACTACCTGGTCATCGTCAAGGAGCCTTGATGAATCTCTCGAAGAAGCTTGGGATCCTGGTGGTCGGCATCTGCGTGGGGCTTGCATCCGTGGCAGCGTGGTCGGAAGACATCGAGTCGATCACGGGCATGACCAGGGAGACGATGGCGGAAGAAGCCGCAAGGACGGTGGAAGCCTACTATGCCGCCATCGGTGACGGTGATGTCCCCACCATTGAAGCCATGCTGGGTGGAGGCTTCAAGGAAAGCGTCATCGGCACGCTCCGCTCGGAAGGCTACGATCAGGAATTGCGAAGACACTATACGGCGTCAGAGCTTACGGTCACGGATGTCTCCATAGGGAGTCAAGGAGGGGCCGAGGTGAGCGGTAGTCTTCATATGGCAACAGGTGAGTCGACCGATATCAGCCTTGTCCTCTCGCTCGTCGAAGCTCCTGAAGGCTACGTCTATCGTATCGTTGGCGAGCGCACCACCAGTCGCCTCTGACGGTCCTGTCCGCTGGATGCTGGCTGAGTTGCCTGGTGGACTTCGATCGAATGGGCGGCGTTAGCTTTTTGCAGCGTCATGGGTGCATAGATCCACTTGACCTCGCTGCATCCGCGCCGGAATGCTTCGTCCGAAAAGTTTCATCTCCTTCCGAGATCGACCGGGGCAACGCAGTACATCCAGGTCAACAAGTGCGCCGACGGTTACCAGCCTCTGTCCGGAGGTCGCGGGTACTGCTGCCTCGTACCCATGGCACGCCGTTGCAGGTACTCCTCCCAGGGCATTTACTTGCCTCGTCCGCAGATGCCCGAACAGCCAGCGATTGCGTCGCCCGGTATTCAGCGCACCGGCTGGTTTAAGGCTGGGAGAATAACGCCGTCGTTGATCACCCCAATGTCGACAGGTGCTCTGCCAGCCGCAACGATAGTGCTGCGATCGTCAAGGTAGGTTGGCGCGCACCACCTGTAGTGAAAAGACTACTGCCTGCACAAAACAGATTGTCGAATCCGTGCACGGCCGCATTGCGGTCGGTGACCGATGTTGCCGGATCGTTGCCCATTCGGCATGTTCCCATGTGATGGCCGCCAGGCCCGAACTGCTGCCCGGGTCGGATGTCCTTAACGCCTTTCGCAGTCAGCAGGTCCTGAACGATGCGCGCGGCGGAATCGTGGGTGGCCCTGTCGAATTCGGATAGCACGAAGCGAATGACCGGAACGGGATCTCCGAACATGTCTTTCTTCTGTGTGTGAAGGGTAACCCGACTCTCCGGGTTGGGTGCGTGTTCCACTTCTGCGCCCAGAGAAAGCCGATAGCCGAACTGTTCGCAATCCAGTTTCTGTACCTGTCTGCCGGCGAGCCCCTGCTGCATGGCTTCAGCGATCGGTTCGTTGTGCCCTGATCCGAATTCCAGCTTTATCGCACCTCGCCGGAAGCGCTCTTTACCGTCATAGAAATGCACGCTCTCCAGAGTGTCAAAGCCGATACGGCCGGGATACAACTGATGTTCCTGCATGCCGCCGAATCCAAGGTACCAGTGTTCCATGAGATAGCGCCCTATGCTATCCAGATACCGATCTATGCCGGAAAGCTGAAGGAGCCTTGCTGATTCAATGGCGTGAGCTGCAACGACGAAGAAGCGCGCTTGAATCTCCCGGCTGCGACCGTCGATATCTGTTACCTGCAGGCTCTTGACGTGTCCGGCACGGTCGACTTCCAGCAACCGGGCCACGGTTCGTTCGAACAGGTCGCAATGTCCGGTGCGGATGGCCAGATCCGCATGAAAGTCCGCGCTGTACCGCGCACCACTAGGACACGTCCGGCACATGGCGTAAGCCACGCACTGTGATCGTCCCCGGTAGGGGATTGAGTTACGTGCCTCCGAGGTGAAGTTAGCCACCACTCCCTGCCGCTCCAGCACGGGTATCCAGAGCTTGCCGATGTAGGAAGGAGGAAAGGCAGGCATGGGCAACGGCGCAGAGCGTGGTGGGTCGTCTGGATTCTGCTCCCCGGAAACCCCGATCTCATGTTCGGCCTGAACATAGTAGGGCTCAAGTTCTGTATAAGTGATCGGCCAGTCCGCGGCATAGCCATATCGGGTATAAGTCTCGAAATCGGATTCCCGAAAACGCTGTGCGAGCCCACCCCAGTGCAACGTGCTGCCACCAACGCCCTTCACCCGCAGTTGATTCAGTGGGTACTCGTATCCCAACGCATCCTTCGAATTGTCGACGTAGTCGTCCCGTCCCCGCATTTCCCAGGGCCACAGGGGGGTTCCCGTAATCCAGCTTCGCTGCAGATTGGTCAGTCTGTCCGTCAGGGAAAAGCGGCTGCCGGCCTCGATGAGGGCAACCTTCGCACCGCCGCGAGCCAGACGTTCAGCCAGGAGGCTGCCCGCGATACCGGCACCAACGATACACACATCGTAAGACTTCAACATGAGCGCTCCGAACCGGGGTGCGTGTATTCCCTTGGATCACCCGGTATTCCAGGCCAACTCGAATAGCCTCGTCTGCGCCACTGAACCCCGGAATGGATGTATATCCTGCCTAACTGGCGATAGGTCGCGCGGAAAAAAATTCGCTCCTCCATCGCATTGTCGGAAACGAGAGACAGAAGGCCGTTGCGGCGTCCCATGACATATGACTCCCTTGCCACCACATCGACCGCGATGTCCTCGCGCCTGCCATCCTTGAGCGTATTGAATTGCCCGACGGCTGGATAATCACCTTGTGATTGCAGGTAACTTGCCAGCCATGTAAGGCGTGGGCGCCATGCATTGTCGTCCTTCACAAGGTAGTCGAGCCGCCAGATCAGTTCATCTTCGTCGTTCTGGTTGGGCGAAATGCCAAAGAGCGCCGCAGTGAACCATGCTACGTCACGCAGGACATCGTGTGAAAAGTCGCTGGGATCGGGCGTGCCTTTCAGAATGTCCGGGTATGTTCGTTGGCGCCGCCACGACAACAGTGTTTTTGTTCCCCCAACCAGCAGGCCGGCACTCAGCAGTGCCAGCATCCCCGTCAACACTCTTCTTCGATTCATTTTTCTCTGATGCCATTGAAAGGCGATCGCAGACAACGCGTCGCTCCCTGCGCGGATGCTTCGTAGCGTGAGGCGCAATCGACGACGCAGACGATTCCCGTCGCTTCGTTTTCACTACACAAGCGTAGTTTTCCGGGCTTTCCGCGGTATCTTCGTAGGCTCATCATGTTTTTGCACACGAATGACACGACCAGCGGACGCTCGCTGAGTTCTGCGGTGTTGTGCTGTGCGTTTGACACGTACAATGTCGGCGCGTGCCAGTCATTTGAACGCGTAACAGCATAGCAGAGCACCCGAACGCCCGCGAAAACGAGCACCATTATCCGCCAACCTGTACGTGGAAGACCTTGAAACGGGTATCTGTTTGCCGTCGCAAGAAGTCCGGTCCCCTCCCTGTTTGCTTCAAGGCCGCTTTGTCAGGTGTAGTTGCGGCTGTGCGTAGCCGGTCAAGGCATTTCTTCGCCCGGCCGCGCTCTCCGTCGGTACCGGAATTGCCTAAGACAGCCGTCAATGGGGCCCTGGTGGTCGAAGCGACGAGCGCAAATCGTAAATTTCTCCACGGGTTAGTGAAAAAATCTCGATTGATACTGCCCAACGGCCCCATGCTTGGTGTGAAATTGAGCCGATTGACCGGCGTTCGAGGCGCTGGGTCTTTCCTTGCATCTGGTGTGTGATGGAAGGCACGTTTTGGAGCGATCTGGACCGATAAGCTCCTACTCAAAATCTGGCGTCGTCTATTAGCTTGACCATAAGCGTTCTATGCGCGCGGCGTCCACTACAGAAATTCAGGGACTAGTTTATGTGTTGCTGGAATAGCACCCTAGATACGAACCGGATCGGTCGCCAGATGGCCTTTCGCTTGCTGCGGCTGTACCTGGCGGTCGGAGTGTTTGTCGGGGTAGCGCCTTCGGCGTACGCGTTGCAAGCCAGCAAGTCACTGGCAACCCCAACTGAAATAAGCACGAACCGGTTTTCCATCGATGTCACCCTGGATGTGACAAACAACGATGGCGTGCCTTATTTCGACCTATCCATGACAGATGATCTGTCCGGGCAGTTGGGTACGCCGGTCGCCAATGTCGGGCAGGTGGATGTGCCAGGCGAATACGCGGTAACTAATCTCGCGCTGGATACAAGTGGCGTCGTGAGCGGCAACGTCGGATTCAATTTGAATGCGGGCTTCAACGGTTCCGGTGCAAATGCCCAGCTTCTGCAGGCAGGCCATCCCGGGCGTCTCGATCCCGCCGATGTATTGCGAGTAACCTTTCGGATCACGTTCCAGCCTGACGGGAGCACGGCGCCGATAACCAACAGTTTCAGCACCGGGGCAGACACGACCGGAAACGGGGTCCCGAATAACCAGGTTACAGCGACTTCAAACACCGTGACGTTTGACATGCTCGGTGCGCTGACGCCCTTCAGTTGTACCGACGAACTGTATCTGGTCACTCAGACGCCTTCCCGTCTCGAACGGCTGGATGTGGTCAACCAAAGCCTGAATCAGGTCGGGTCGACATCGCACGGGCTTACTTTCAATGCCATTGGCTTGTCGGGCTCGACGTCAGGCTTTCTGTATGGCCTGGAAAACAATGTTTCCAATCTGATTGCCGTTGGTAGCAGTGGGTCCGTGGTAGGCCTCGGCCCCGTTACCAACCTGCCTGTTGATCAGTATTCCGGTGGTACTGTCGTCGGTTCAGAGATGTTCGTGACTCGCCGCAATACGAACGAACTGTGGAAAATCGATGTCAACTCGATGGTAGCCACCTTCGTCGGCAGCGGTGTAGGCCTCGACGAGGTGTTTGATCTCGCCTACAACATCCTCGACGGATTTCTTTATGCGGTTGGTGAGAACACCAAACTCCTCTACCGCATAGACCGGTCAAGCGCGTCAACGACAGCCCTGGGTACCACGTCAATATCGGGAACGGGTCTTGGGGCTGCCGGACTCGATAGCGGGCTGAACCTCTATGTCTATGTCAATTCGAGTGGCCAGCTCTATTCGGTGAATCTGGTCACCGCCGAGTCCTTCCCCGTGATTACGCTCTCTCCCTCCACACGCTCCGACGGTGCCGTGTGCGACAACTCACCGACAAGCGTCATTCCGCCAGTAGTCGGTGGCGCACTCCAGGTGGGTGCAGTGGTTGGCGAAGGCGGAAACGAGTTTTCGGTACAGTACACGGTCACCATAGAAAACAGTGGGTTCGTTAATCTGTTCGACCTGCAGGGTAGCCTCGATCTGAGCGCCGCCTTTGGAACCGCCGTCGCAACAGCCGGCGATGTCAATGCGCCAGGCGAATTCTTCGCGTCGATCTCATCGATCGATGTCTCAGGTGTCACGCACGGCGGCAATCCTGTTTTTGCGGCAAATCCCGGCTTCACTGGCGAAGGTGGGGGGAGCCTGTTGCTCAACCCGGTACCCGCTGAATCGTTGTATCCGGGTGACGTCGTCAGGGTACTGGTTACGGTTCGATTCCTCCCGGACGGTGATCTCGCCCCCTATGGCGTCACTGCGACGGTCTATGGAGACAGTCGGACGAATGGCGTTGCCAATCAGGAAGTCAGTGATGTGACGACGAGCGGACTTGATCCGGATGCGAATGGCGATCTGTCCGGTAATGATGGCGACGGGGATCCGACGAATACCAGCTCGACGACGTTGCCGGACATTCTCGCGGCCATGGATCCTTTCGCCTGTGGTACTGAGTTCTATCAGGGGCGGTCAGTGAATACCTCAGATCCCACGGATCTGTTCATCGTCAATCCCACCAATGGGGTCTTTACGCCTTTCGGGACAAATATTCACGGACTCAACTTCAATGCCAGTGGCTACCGGGTTGCTGACAATCTGATCTATTCCATGCGACGACAGTCCACTCACCTGATTGTCACCGATTCCGACGGGGAGAGCGTTGATCTCGGTGCGGTATCAGGTCTGGCGTTGACCCCCGGCAAGAGCTTCAGTGCGGGCGACGTGCTCGGTGATACGTTGTACGTGACCGTTTTCAATTCTCCTGGCGAAGACGATCAGCTCTGGGCTATCAATCTGAATGACCGAACGGCTCAACTGCGCGGAACGGCGACATCACTCATCCAGGCATTGGATATATCCGCCAATCAACTAAACGGCCTGCTGTACGTTGTCGCCGGAGGACAGGTATACACCGTTGATCCGACTACGATGAACGAGACGTTGATCGGCCCTACCGGCGGTCCTTCGGGTTTTGGCGCCCAGTTCATCAACAACGCAGGACAGGTATTCGGCTACGAAAATGCCGGGGCCCTGTATCAGGTTGACACATCCACGGGTGCTGCGACGCTGCTGACCACGGGGCCGACGGTTTCTCTGAACGATGGTTCTTCCTGTCCGCTTGCCGGACCGCTTGCCCTGCAACAGGTCGGCACGGCGATGAACCTCGTCTCGCTGACAGACCTCGGAAACAACACTTATCGCGCCACCTACGATATGAAGGTACGCAACACGGGCGCCAGCCAGTTGTTTGATATCCAGGCGGTCAATCCATTGGCGGGCACCTTTGGTACCAGTGTTGCCACTTCCGGCGATGTCGACACCGCGGGCGAGTACTTCGCAAGTGTGGTCAGCATTGATACGTCCGGGGTGGTGAATGGCGGCAACACCACTTTTGTCGCCAACACCGCATTCGACGGCAGTGCGGACGCGACCTTGCTGGACGCCGCGCAGGCCGGCTCGCTGAGGTCTGGCGACGAAATCGTGATACGCGTGGAAGTGACGTTGTATCCTGACGCCGCGTTCACCTACCAGAACCAGTTCACCGGTACCGGTGACAATGCAGCCAACGGCGTGGCCGACGCTGACAACAGCGATCTTTCCACGACGGGCATCGACGTGGATCAGAACGGTCTTGTAGGCGCCAACGACGGCGACGGCGATCCCACCAACACCGATGCGCCAACGGTTCTGACCTTCCCCGATTTCGATGGCGATGGCTTCGCCGACCCGTTCGATCTGGATGACGACAACGACGGCTGCATGGACGTGGATGAAGGCGATCTGACGATCGACACGGATGGCGACGGGCAGCCGGACAGTCGTGACATCGACTCCGATAACGATGGCATTACCGATAATGTCGAACTGCAGTCGGAAGGCGGATATATCACGCCGCTCGGCACCGATGGCGACAACGATGGCCTCGACGACGCGTACGATCCCGATACTGGCGGCACACTGCTCGTTGCCGTGAATACCGACGGTACGGGTGATCCCGATTTCCGGGACACCGATGCCGATGACGATGGCATTCCTGACAGCATCGAAGGGCACGATGCGAACGCCGACGGTGTTGCGGATACCGTACCCGCAGGTGCCGATGCGGATGGCGATGGCCTGGACGATGCCTATGACACGGTCGTACGGCCGGCAGCGGGTAACGAGACCGGCAGCAACGCACCGCTGCAGAATACCGATGGCGCCGATGCCCGCGACTGGCGCGATGCCGATGATGACAACGATGGTATTGCGACTACCACGGAAGGTGGCGTCGGCAATGATGGCGATGGCGATGGCACGCCGGACTATCTGGATGCGGACGATCTTGATGGCGATGGTGTGCCTGATACATCCGACGCCGACGATGACGGGGATGGCATCCTGGACAGCGATGAAGGGTCCGGTGTTACCGATACGGACGGCGATGGGCATCCGGACAGTCTTGATATCGACGCTGACAACGACGGTATCGTCGACAACATAGAAGCGCAGGCGGAAGGTGCCTACATCGCGCCTACGGGCAACGATGGTGATGGCGATGGCCTTGACGATGCCTACGATGCTGACAACGGCGGTACCCCCATCGTGCCGGTGAACACCGACGGTGCGGATGTTGCCGACTACCTTGATGCCGACGCTGACAACGACGGCGTACCGGATGCGATCGAAGGCTCCGATGCGAACATGGACGGCGTGGCGGACATCACGCCTGCCGGAGCGGATACTGACAACGACGGTCTGGACGATGCCTGGGATGTCATCGTCGCGTCCGCTGCCGGGAATGCTACCGGCAGCAGCGCGCCTAAGAACTCGGCATCGATGCGCGCGCGACTGGCGGGATCGCCGATGACGACAACGATGGCGTAAGCGACGAGCGTGGAGGGTGGTGCCGGCAACGATGCCGACAGTGATGGTCGCGGATTATCGGATGGCGATGACTTCGACGGCGACGGCGTGCCCGATTCAACTGACCTGGACGACGACAGCAGCCAGTTTGCCCGATACGGATGAGGTGCCGGTGACACCGGCCGATGACGGCCTGCCGGACAGCATGGACATCGACAGCGATGGGACGGTATCGTCGACAATGTCGAGGCCAGACGGACGGCGCCGCCATCCGCGTTGACCGGCACCGATACCTGCGACAGCGACAGTCTGGACGATGCGTACGATGCGGATAACGGCGGTACAATTGTCGTCGTCAGATTCGATGGCGCCGATCAGCCGGACTATCTGGATACCGACGGTGACAACGACGGCATCGCGGATCATCGAAGGCAGTGACGCAGATCGTGGTGTGGCTGACGTGGTGCCAGTAAGGAGTCGATACCGATGGCGACGGTCTGGACGACGCGTTCGATACTGATTGCCTCGCCTGCGGGGAATGCCACGGGGTTCAGGGTGCGCCGGCACCGGAACAACGATGGCGGGACGCCCCTGACTATCGTGACGCCGACGGCATGATAACGACCGGTCTAACCCTACCAGCGGTGAAGGCGGTCCGGGGGCAGGATGACGATGGTGACGGTATTCCGGACTATCTCGGTGGCGACGACTTCGACGGCATTGGTTGCCGGACTCCGGTGATATCGACGATGACGGCGACGGCATGCGGATGTGGTGGAAGGCGTGGCGCTGTGTCGACCGATGCCGATGGGCGTGTCGACGGCCGCGATATCGACGCAGACGACGACAAGGATCGTGGACAACATCGAGGCGCAGGCGGAGTCAGGTACGTACCGCCCACGAGGGACGATACGGACGGCGACGTCTCGATGCCTGGCCCGACAATGGCGGCTCGCCCATCTTGCCGGTCAATACCGACGGAACGGACAACCCGATTACCTCGATCCGGACGCCGACAACGATGGCGTGCCGGACAGCATCAGGCCACGATGCGAACGCCGACGGTGTTGCGGATGCCATTACCCGCAGGTGCCGATGCGGGGATGGCGATGGCCTGGACGATACTTTACCGAGCACGGTCGATGCGCCCGGCGGGCAATGCGATTGGCGGCAGCACCCGCCTGCAGAGCTACGGATGGGCAGGACAATCGCGACTGGCGGGATACCGACGATAACCAACGATGGTCTCCACTGCCGGTGGACATAACCTCAATGGCGACTTTGTGATGACGATGCGGATGGCGATGGCACGCCAGACTACCTGGATCGGACTCGCGGATACGGATGAGACGGTAACCGGACGTTCTGGACCGGACCAGTTTGGCGACATTTATAACCGATATCGCGGGAAGGCGGCGGGGATCGACCGTCCGCTGATGCGGACAATGATAACGTCGCGATTTTCCGGGACCCTAAGATTCCCCGGTTTCATCGACGCCAACGCTGACGTTATCGGCGACAACTTCGACGCCGACGATGGTGTTGAAACCATCTGGATGTCGATGCCGATGGTGATGAATTATTGCCTACCTGACAATATCAGGGGCGCAGGATACCGAAGAATACGCGTGCCTCGAGTGGCCTGGACACGGATGGTGATGGCTGGACGACGCGTACGATCTGGACAACGGTGGTACACCGCTGGTGCCCTATCAACAGTGATGGCCGACGCCGGACTTCCTGGATACCGACGCCGACTAATGATGGTGTCCCTGATCGTATCGAGGGCACATGACGCGGACCCAGCGACAGCGTCGCGGATCGTCACCGCCAGTAGCAGCGACGCGGGATGGTGATGGCCTGGACGATGCGCCACGATGCAGTTTTGGGCTTTGGTCCGGGGCACCGGCTCGAATGCGCCGGTGGCAATACCGATGGGGCTGACACGCCGGATTATCGCAAGCATGATGGTGACAACGATGGCGTGCTTACCGCTGCGGAAGATACCAACGGCAGCGGCAATTTTGCGGATGACGACCGCGACCGTGATGGCATTCATTTACGGATGCGGTGCTCGACCTCGCGTCGTTGGCCGGAACGCGTTCCGCGATCTGGATTCGGACGATCGTTGATGCCACAGATACTCCACTGGCCGGCTGGCTGGTGGAACTCGTGCAGAACGATGTGGTACTGGCATCGCCAGGCGGTAGCGGACGACCAGTTCGTATACCTTTGCGGGCAGTTCAGGTGCCGGCTATGCGCTCGGTTGCGGCACCCGTGTAATGTCTTCGCCTGCTCGATGGCCTCGTTGAACGGTGAAAACCAGCTGATTGATCAGGTGCCAGGTGGATCCGTCAGGGATCGTTTACGACACCGACTCGCCAGACCCCGCTCGATGGCGCCACCATTGCGGTACAGGATGGTAATGGCGATCCTCTGCCGATGTCTGTTTGTTGCCGGGCCAGCGGAATCAGGTCACCAAACGTATGGATGGCGCACAAAGTGGACGTGCGGATCGGTGAGGACGCCATACTGTCCGAGCGGCGTCACGCTGACGCGGCAGTGACCGCGCCCGCCGACTATGTGGATGGTCCGTCGGCGAGCATGCCCACCGCTTGCGGGACCGTTCCGATCCACGGGGCTGGCAGATCCCTGCTGGTGCGGCTGCGGCTAGTGCGCCCCAGGAGGCGATGACTGAAGCTACTGCAGTTCGTGCTGGAGACGGTGACCGGATGTCATCCACAGCCACATTTCCGCTCGACCCTGTCGGCAGGTTCGACCTGCTGACTGACCAGCGGGCTGGCAAAGCGCATGGCAATAGCGTGGGCGACTGGTGCCTTTATATCATCGGTCCAGGAATGTCGGTGGTCGGCTGCTCACCAATGTCACGTTGACCGACCTGTGCCACCCGGATTCCGACTCGTGACCGGCTCGGTACGTGCGCGGCTTCAGGTTGCGGATCTTACGACCGATGAGGCGACCACTGGTGATCGGCGGCGTCTTTCCCGTAACGGATCATCCGTGTCAGCTATCCTGCGGGTTGATGCCGAGGTGTCACCAGGGCGATATGTAACCTTGTGAGCGCGACGTTTGGCGCCGCCCATTTAGCAATACCGCCAGCGCGGGATTGAAGTCGTGGCTGATCCGGACTGAAACCAGACCACCATCATCCGCGGGTATTCGATGACCGGGAACGGCAATGGCTGGCAGGACAAGGGAACCCGGCGTGCCAGGTGTGCGCCTGGCGACGGTTACCGGCCTGCTGAGTCGAAACCGACGAACACGGTAAGCCCATCACCTGGCGAGGGGATCGATGTAGAGCCGGTTTGAACGTGGCCAGAACTTCTATCTGAAGCTCGATACCACAACCTTGCCGGAGGGCAGCACGGTAGTCAGCGAAAATCCACGGGTACTGCGCATCACGCAGGGTCTGATGAACCAGATCGACTTCGCCGTGCAACTCGCCGCGCCGGTGTCCGTCGAGGCCGTGGAGGTGGGTGATGTCTTCTTCGAGCCGGGCGGGGTTGCCGTGCGTCAGCGTTACGTGCGCCTGCTCGATTCCATGGCGGAGCGAATCGGGCAATACGACGGTGGCGACATTGTCGTGCTCGCACGGGCGGGTGATGAGTCGCTGGCCCTGACCCGGGCGCAGACGCTGCGGGATCTGCTCATGGCCCGTCTGGGAGAACATGCGCCGGATTTCAACCTCCGTGTGCAGACCGCGGTCACGCAAACCGAACTCGTTCGTCTTAGTGAACGCGAGGTCGCGGTGAACGCCGAGGTGTACTTCGACACCGACAGTGACGTCGTACGCGAAGACTACGTGCCGGTGCTGCAGACGCTGGCGAGGCAGATGCAGGCGGCCTGCAATGGTGAGCTCGTCATCGAGGGACATGCTGACAAGCGTGGCGACGTGTCGTACAACCAGGCGTTGTCCGAACGACGCACGGCGGCGGTACGCCAGGTGCTCGAGGCTGCTGGCGCTTTCCTGCGCGAAAGAAGGGAATGCCGGACGCAACCGGCGAAGGATGGGGCTCGTGCCCCGGAGCCGGTTGCGCCGGTGGCCCGACCGCTGGGACAGACGGATGACAAGGCGGTTGGCGGCTTCATGGCGCGCCTGGGGAAACGCGCGCTGGCAGCGCTGCTCACGGCGATTGCGCCGCCGGTCTGGGCGGATGACGCTGATCCCTGTGCACTCGAGTACTGCATGAGTGACGAAGGCGTCGCGGTTCGCATCGTTTCGCGGGGTGAGGAGGCGCCACGTCAGCCCGACGATTCCGACACCGCGTTGCAGGACAACCGCCGGGTCACGGTGACGGGACATGTCAACATGCCCGGCGCCCAGGCGCCGGCCGCCAACGCGGATCGCGCCTCAGTACGCGGCCGTGTCTATCGGCAGCTCGGAGAGGGCATTACGTTGTGGACCACGGAGGATCCGCTTGGCGCGTCACCGATGCTCGGTGTGGCTACCCCTGCCGGCGTGACCACCATGTCGACGGGGCTGCGTGAAGCGCTCAGTTTCCCGTTCTACACCAACTACGCGGCGTTCCTGACGAAACTGGAGTTGCGTATCTATCGAGCGGCGGATGCGGACCGCGTCTCCCCGGTGGCGGTACTGGAAGCCACGCCGAGGCATCTGGGCGAGTTCCTGTGGGCGGGACCTTCCGCCCGTACGGACCAGGAGTTCGTGGCGGTGGTGCGCGCCTGGGATGCGAAGGGCAACTTCGACGAAACCAGACCGCAGACTTTTGTGCTGGAGGATCTCGATACGGTGGAACCCGCGGAGCGGGAGCGGTTGCTGCCCTCAGGGGTTGACCGCTGGCGCACGGTCTACGGGCGCAGCGACCTGGCGCTGCAGAACATACCGCTGGCGGCGTCGCGCGTCCGTCTGCACGGCAGTGTGCAGGGCGCCGAGCCGCGAATACTCGTGGATGGCTCCCGGCTGCCGCTTGCCGATGCCAACCGCTTCGCGGTGGAGTATCTGCTCCCGGTCGGCGAACACGAGATGGCCGTGGTAGTGGAGCGGGAGGGTGAAGACCCGCAGAAGGAAAAACTCGACGTCCATGTGAGCGGCAAGTACATGTTCGTTGCCGCGCTGGCGGACATCACCGCGTCTGACAACAACATCTCAGGTAATGTCGAGGCACTGTCCGGCGACGACCGGTACGATGGCAACTTCCTCGTGGATGGTCGGCTCGCGTTCTATCTGAAGGGCAAGATCCGCGGGCGTTACCTTGTCACGGCACAGTTGGACACGCGCGAGGACGAGATCGGCGACATGTTCAGCAACATCCAGCGCAAGGACGCGGATGCGCTGTTCCGCCGCCTGGATCCCGACCGGTACTATCCGGTCTACGGTGATGACTCCACCACCGTGGCGGACGTGCAGACGATGGGCCGCATGTACGTGCGGGTGGACTGGGACAAGT
This sequence comes from Pseudomonadales bacterium, assembly GCA_024234635.1. GTDB lineage: Bacteria > Pseudomonadota > Gammaproteobacteria > Pseudomonadales > Azotimanducaceae > SYFY01. The sequence continues at coordinate 190,341 of JACKNX010000006.1, forward strand.
CACAGTTCCTGTGGGGCAACTACGACACCGGCGTGACCGGTACCGAGTTTGCACAATACAATCGCAGCCTCTATGGCGCCCGGGGTGAGTACAACAGCACGCGCACCACGGAGCTGGGTGAGGCGAAGACGCATGCCAAGCTGTTCGTATCGGAAACGGAAACGGCCTTCGGCCATGCAGAGTTTCTGGGCACCGGCGGCAGTCTGTACTACCTGCCGCACACCGACATCCTGCAAGGCTCGGAAAAGGTAACGCTCGAGATTCGGGATCGCGACAGCAATCGCGTGCTGGAAAGCGTCGCAATGCTGCGGGGTCAGGACTACGACGTGGATGAAATCCAGGGTCGGATCATCCTGAACCGACCACTTCTGCAGGTTCGCGGCCGCCAGAACAGCGTGGTGCGGAACAATCCGCTGGACGGTGACACCGCGATACTCCTGATCGACTACGAGTACCTGCCGGATAACTTCGGCGCTGACAACCTGACGCTGGGTGGGCGCGCGAAACAATGGTTCGGCGAACACGTAGCGGTTGGTGGTACGGCGGTGAATGAGGGCCGGGGTGGTGAGGACTATCGCCTGTACGGCCTCGACCTGACGCTGCAGCAGGGGCGCGGCACGTACCTGAAGATGGAGGCTGCCGGCACACAGGCCAGCCAGTCGGCGGGTTTCTATTCGGACAACGGCGGCCTCAGTTTCGCACAACGCGGCAATTCGGCGGCGGTGGATCGCGATGGCATGGCCTATGCCCTTGAAGGGCGGGTGAACTTTCAGGAACTCGGTTGGACGCCGTTCGATCTGGCGTTGGGGACCTGGTGGCGCGACTCCGAGGACGACTTCTCTGTGGCGCGACGCGACGTCGGCGTTGGTCTCACGGAGTGGGGACTGGAACTGTCCGGTCGGTTCGCGGAAGACCTCGGCTATACGTTGAAAACGACCTCGGTAGAACGCGGTAGCGCTACGGATGATGTGACCAGCGGTCTGCTCGACTGGCAGATGACCGATACCAATCGGCTGCGGATGGAAATTCAGCGACATGCCAACGATGACAGCTTTACCGGCGCTGATCGCGACGAGACGGTTGCGGCAGTGGAATTTGCCCATACCTTCAATGCGCGCTTTGAGCTCTATGGCGGACTGCAGGGTACGTTGTCGGAAAGTGGCGCTACGTCGGAAGGCAACGACATGCTGTTTCTTGGCAGCCGCAGCCGGTTGACCGAACGCCTGCGCCTCGACACGGAACTCACCACGGGTGACCGCGGTGATGGTGCGACCGTCGGCATCGACTGGGCGCGGAATGACCGTCACAGCGTGTACGGCTCGCTGACACATTCCACGGATACCACGATGCTGCCTGGCGGTGGCGAGCAGGTGACGTTCGGCAATCGATTCCGGGTCAGCAACCAGACCTCGCTGTTTGCCGAGAACCAGTTTGTCACGTCCGATGCCGCGAGTGGTTTCACGCACGCCTACGGTGTCGATTATGCGCCGGCACCGGGCTGGTCGCTGGGGCTGAGCGTGCAGAAGGGCGATCTCGACGCGGTCGCGGGTATCGTCGACCGCACGGCGGGTACGGTCTCGGCGGGGTTCCGCAATGACCGCTTCCAGTGGCGCAGCGTGGTGGAGTACCGGAAGGACGACGGCGCCGAGCAGCGGGACCAGATCCTCACCACCAACAACCTCGACTTCCGCTGGAACGAGAGCCTGCGGCTGCTGGCCAAGCTGAATCTGTCGAAGACGGATGACGATCTGGCTGGTGTGAGCGGTGGTGAATTCGCGGAAGCGGGCTTTGGCGCCGCCTATCGCCCGGTGGAAAACGATCGACTCAACGTACTGGCCAAATATACCTACCTCTACGATCTGGCCAGCCTCGGCCAGTTTGGCGCCGGCCTGGACCAGCGTTCCCATATCGGCACGGTGGAGGCGATCTATCGCTTCCTGCCACGCTGGAAAGTGGGTGCGAAACTGGGCATGCGCAAGGGGGAATTGCGGGCGGAGCGGGACCAGGGTGACTGGTACAAGTCCACGGTGAATTTTGCGGCCGTGCGCCTGCGCTACAACATCATGGGCAAGTGGGATGCGCTCGCCGAATACCGGCGTCTGGAAGTCGAAGAGGACAACAGCGTTCGGGACGGGATACTTGTGGGCGTCGACCGCCAGATCGGTGACTACATGCAGGTGGGTGCCGGCTACAACTTCGCGGACTTCAGCGACGATCTGCGTATCCTCGACTACGAACAGAAGGGGTGGTTCGTGAATCTGGTCGGCAAGTTCTGAGGTTTCCGGTGCGGCATTGCGCCTCCGCAAGGCGGCGCCTGCTCGCATTCCCCGGCGTCTGACGGCAAGATGCCATCGTCAGAGGAGGGGAACCGGCATGCTTAGAACTTTCCTGGTCGCCGCATTGTGCTGTGGTGTGCTCTTCGGTTGCGATCGCGAGGGACAGACCCCCGCGCAGGCAACCTCACCGGGCGCGGTCGTTGCGCCCGCCGTCGCGGCGGTGGAGAACCGTCAGGTCACCTACACGGAAGCGCGCGAGCCCTGCAGCGCCTATACCGACACGCGCATGCCGCTGTTTGGCGACGTACACGTGCACACGAGCTATTCCTTCGATGCAGCGGCCAACAGCATCGGCGCCACGCCGCGTGATGCGCAGCGATTCGCGCGTGGCGAGGCGATTCCGTTCTGGCCGCTGGATGACGCGGGCAAGCCGGCGGGTGCGTACCAACTGGATCGCCCGCTGGATTTCCTGGCGGTTACCGATCACGGCGAATTCCTTGGTGAAAAACGGCTGTGTTCCGAGCCAGGTTCGCCGCGTTTCGATTCCGCATTCTGTACCAACTTCCGGGCGGACCAGCGGCAGGGCATGACCATGCTGGGCATGGTCATCACGAGCGAAAACCCGCGCCGTATCGTCGACCTGTGTGGCGAGGATGGCGCCCAGTGCCGCAACTTTGCGGACGTACCATGGCAGCAGGAAATTGCCGCGGCGGAAGAAGCGTACGACCGCAGCGCCGCCTGCACCTTCACCAGTTTCGTGGCTTACGAGTACACCGGTACGCCGGGTACGTCGAACTACCATCGAAATGTCATCTTCCGCAATGCCAATGTTCCCGCGCTGCCGGTGACCTACGTGGATGCGCCTTTCGACAGCGCGCTGTGGGCGGGTCTGGACGCGGCCTGTACGGTGGAGAACGGCTGCGACTATCTCACCATTCCGCACAACACGAATCTGGCCAATGGCCGCATGGCGCCCTACATGCGGCTCGAGCAGTCCGATGTGGCGCGCCGCCAGTACGCGGATACGCGCCTCGCGCGCGAGCCGATCATGGAAATTTTCCAGCACAAGGGTGGATCGGAGTGCATCAACGGCCTCACCAGCGTGCTGTCCGCGCCGGATGAACTGTGTGATATCGAAGCGGTGCGCGTGATGGACAAAGCGGAGAGCTACACCCAGATGGGGCCGGCGAAAGATGGCATACCGACGCGTATCCCCGTTACCGAAGTGACTAAAGAATGCGAGCCGGGTGAGATCGGCAGCTATGGCATGCTCGGTGCGGGATGTGTGGATGCCACTGACTACCAGCGATCTGCCCTGCTGGTTGGGATCGAAGAAAATGCCCGCATCGGTGCCAATCCCGTGAAGCTTGGCGTCATTGCGTCGACGGACACGCACGCCGCCACGCCGGGTGCGGCCGTCGAAAGTGACTGGCGCGGTCACGTGTCCGTGGAGCAGACCCCCGGGGAGCGGTTGCAGCCGGGACTGTTGACCAGCGGTATCGATGGCAATCCAGGTGGCCTCGCCGGTGTATGGGCAATGGAAAATTCCCGGGATGCGATCTTCGAAGCGATGAAGCGGCGCGAAGTATTTGGTACCTCAGGGCCGCGCATCGTGCCACGCTTCTTTGGCGGCTGGTCCTATCCCCGGAATCTCTGCGAACGGGCCGATCTGGTGGATGTCGGCTACGCAGAGGGCGTTCCCATGGGCGGTGATCTGCCTGCGGCGCCGGCGGATGGCAAACCCGTTTTTGTCGCGTCGGTGCTGCGCGATCCTGCGCAGGGCGCGCAGCCACTCGCCGCGTTGCAGGTCATCAAGGGTTGGATTGATGGCGACGGCAAGCGGCACGCGGATGTGATGACGGTGGCGGGGTCGCTGGACTCGTCCACACCTGCGCAGGACAGCCTCTGCGTGACGTGGGTCGATGAGCACTTTGATGCCGCACGGCCGGCCTACTACTACCTGCGGGCGGTGGAACCGTCTACCCCGCGCTGGAGCGCGTACGATTGCGAACGGCTTGCACCTGAGGCACGACCCGCTGTGTGCACGGACGGCAGCTACCCTGCGCAGACGCGCGAAATGGCCTGGACCAGTCCCATCTGGTACGACCCGGCGGGAAGCTGAGAGCGGGGCACGGCAGGCGCCTGAGAGGTCACCCTGCCGCCAGCATCAATGCCGTATTGCCGCCGGAGGCCGTGGTATCCGTGCAGACGTGTCGCTCCACGCAGTAACTCAGGGGGTCGGTAATGGCACCGCTGAAGCGCACTATGGCGCCTTCGCGGGAGGCGATGAGACGGCGGACCGTACGCATCTCGGTTATTTCGCCGACGAAAGCCACCAGAGGCAGGGGCGTGACGTCGACCAGCGCCTGTGCGGCCGGCGCCTGGTGCAGCCAGACAAAGGGCAGTCCCGTGTCACGCATGCGCGAGAGCAGCGGCGCCAGCCCTTCTTCGGGTGCACAGACCACGGCAGGGGTACCGGCGGCCAGGGACTGCAGAAGCTGGGCAAGCGCAACCAGCGCCCCCGCGCCAAGGCACAGGGACCAGGACAGCGGATGCAGCGTAAGAGTGTTTTCCTCGCCGGTGACGGAGCCCAGACGCTGTTCGGGCAACAGTTCGCCGGCGGCCATCAGGACGGAACGTGCCAGCGCATCGCTGCCGGTGTGGTCAATGAGATCGAGCAATACCGGCAGCCTGTCGTCCCGGATGCGCCACGCCGCGGCGCGCGGTGATTCGATCAGTCGCGTAACAACCGCCTGCAGGCTGTCCTGTGTCATCGTCATCGGTGCGCAGCTGGCATCCGCAACCGGCAGCGCGTCGTGCAGGAACCGCCGCAGGTAGTGCGGTCCGCCGGCTTTTGGCCCGGTGCCGGACAAGCCCTCGCCGCCGAAGGGTTGCGATCCCACCACCGCGCCGATCTGATTCCGGTTGATGTAGCAGTTGCCCACGTGCAGGCGACCGACAAACTGTCGCACGCGATCCTGCAGGCGCGTGTGCAGGGCAAAGGTCAGGCCGTGACCACTTGCGTTGATTGCGTCGATGATGCCGTCGATCTCTCGCGGCAGAAAAGTACACCAGTGCAGAACAGGGCCGAATACCTCCCTTGGCACGGTTCCGATACCGTCGCAGTGGACGATGGCGGGGGCGGTGCAGTCATTGCCGGGAGGTGATGCGCGGTAGAGGACTGTTGCGGTCGCCAGATAGGCTTCCACGTCCGCCGTTGCCTCGGCATCGATCAGCGGCCCGATATCGGTATCGAGCGCGGACGGCGTACCCATACGCAACTCCGCCATCGCGCCGGTCAGCAGCGCAAGGAGTCGCGGCGCCACGTCCGCCTGCACGTAAACCACGCGCAGCGCGGAGCAACGCTGCCCGGCGCTCGCGAATGCCGAAGTGACAATATCGCGCACGGCATGCTCAAGCAGGGCGGTGGAATCCACCACCATGGCATTGATGCCCCCGGTTTCCGCGATCAGGGGGGCGCCCGGGGGAAGCGCCGCGGCGAGGCTGCGGTGAATGCGACGGGCGGTTTCCAGTGATCCTGTGAATACCACGCCGTCCACGTGGGTACTGGCCGACAGTCTGGCGCCGGTACCTGGCCCATCGCCATGGACCACCTGGAGCACGTCACTGGGCACACCCGCCGCATGTAACAGACGGATGGCCGCATCGCCGATGCGCGGGGTCTGTTCGGCGGCCTTGGCAATCGCACAGTTGCCGGTAACCAGCGCCGCGGCAACCTGACCGGTGAAGATGGCCAATGGAAAATTCCACGGCGCAATACAGGCGAACACACCGTGTGGTGAGTGGGCCGGCAGCGTCCGCGCCACGCCGGCGTAATAGCGCAGCAGATCCACGGTTTCCCGAACCTCCGCCAGGGCGTCCGTGAGCGTCTTGCGTGCCTCCAGCGTCAGCAAGGCGAGAAATTCTCCTGGTGCTGCGTTCAAACTGTCTGCGGCAGCATCCAGCATCTGCGCACGTTGGCTGGTGCCAAGGCGCGCCCAGCGATGTCTGGCCTGTCGTGCGCGGTGAAGGATTTCGGCCAGTTTCTCCGTGGAGGTCGGCCGCGGCAGTGGGGGCAGGTCGTCCCGCCGAAGCGAAGCCTGCGCTGCCAGCAAACTGGCCAGATGCGGGGGGTGACCAAAATCCACGCCGCTGGCGACCTCCCTTCCGGCATGGATGCACCTCGGCGCAGGCAGAGCGGACGGGACAAGCGCTCTTTCGCAGGGGTCCGCGGCTACTTCCGCGGTGTCGAGACGCTTGTCAAGGAGCTGGTGTACGAACGAACTGTTGGCGCCGTTTTCCAGCAGCCGGCGCACGAGGTATGCCAGCAGATCCTCGTGTACGCCGACGGGAGCGTATACGCGCACCGACTGGCCGTGCTCCTCGTGCAGCAGTTGATGCAGAACTTCGCCCATGCCGTGGAGGCGCTGAAATTCGTAGCCGGCCCCGGGCCATCGCGCGGCAAGATGCATGACGCTGGTGGCCGTGTGTGCATTGTGCGTGGCGAATTGCGGGTAGAGCCAGTCGCTCGCCGCCAGCAATGCCTGCGAACAGGCAAGATAGGACACATCCGTGGCGGCTTTGCGGGTGAATACGGGATAGGTATCCAGGCCGGCCACCTGCGCGCGTTTGATTTCCGTGTCCCAGTAGGCTCCCTTGACCAGTCGCACCATCAGGCGACGCTTGTGATCGCGCGCGCGATCGCCCAGCCAGTGGATGAGAGGCAGGGCGCGTCGGCCATAGGCCTGAACGACGACGCCAAGCCCATCCCACGATTTCAGCGATGGCTCAGCCAGCAGGGTATCCAGAATGTCCAGCGACAGATCCTGCCGATCCATCTCCTCGGCGTCGATGTTCAGGCCAATGCCGGCGTCCGCCGCCAGTTCGGCCAGGGCGCGGATGCGCGGCAGGAGGGTAACGGCCAGGTGCTGTCGCTGCAGCGGCTCGTAGCGCGGACACAATGCGGAGAGCTTGACGGATATACCGGCACGCCTGTGCACCGGTCCGCTGCCGTGCCTGCCCAGCGCCACAATGGCGTCCGCGTACGCCAACTGGTAGCGGCGCGCATCATCCGCGGTCCGCGCCGCTTCGCCCAGCATGTCGTAGGAGAACGTGTAGCCAGCAGCCTCTTCGTCACGGGCGCGCGCCAGGGCTTCCTCGATCGTCTGGCCCATTACGAACTGTCGGCCCATTTCACGCATGGCCTGCACGACGGCAAGGCGCACGACAGGTTCGCCGACGCGCCTGAGCAGCGTACGCAACGTGCCACCGATACCGTGTGCGTGGCGCGGGTTCAGCATGCGGCCGGTCAGCATCAGCGCCCAGGTGGAAGCATTCACGAGAAACGATTCCGCGTGGCCTTCGTGTGTGTTCCAGTGTGCGCCGACCAGCGTGGCGGCAATGAGCTGATCCATCGTGCCCGGATCCGGTACGCGCAGCAGCGCTTCCGCCAGGCACATGAGTGCTATGCCCTCGTCGGTGGACAGGCCGAACTCGGCAAGGAACGCCTCCATGACGGTGGTGCTGTCCTGCTGTCTGACCCGGGTGACGAGACGGCAGGCGGCCTGGTGTATTGCCGTGCGATCCGAACGATCCAGACCGGTCGCCTGCAGCAGTGACCGCACAAGGACGTCTTCGTCCGCGTAAGCCGCGGCGTGTATCGCTGCGCGCGTTGGCACGGCCAGGCTCCTTCGTGGCGGTTCAGGCACTGATTGTGCGCGTTTCGAGCGCCGCCCGGAAAGCCGTCGGCGAAACCGCAATCACGCACTTTCCGAACGGGGGGACCGTGCGGTGAGGCGGCGTTCCCGTGGCAGGTACGGCGCGGTCAGCCGGTAGTCTCGTTGGTGTTTTCGACGATCGGTCCCCAGTCGGCCTCGAGCGCCTCGCGCAGTGCCGCCAGCCGGCGGTCGCCGATGCGCCGTGCCAGCGTGCGCTGGACATGCTCGAGGGCGCGCGCGGCTTCGATGCGCATGGCATTGCCCTCTGTCGTGTACACCACGATACGCTGGCGACCGTTTTCCGGATCCGGCAGTACCTGCACCAGTTTTTTTGCCTGCAGCTCCTTTACCGCCTGCTGCACTGCCTGTTTCGACACGTGCAGGGTATGTGCGATGTCCAGCTGACGTTGAATGCCGTCGCCGATACAGATCAGGACCATGACCTGCGCACGGGGCAGCGATACCCCCGTCTTCTTTGCCATGATGGCCTGCAGGCCGTCGTCCACCCAGTAGAACGCGTGCAGCAGGGTCCGGAGCAGGTACCGGTCGTACGCTTCGTCCGGGAGGTCGGTGGGCTCCCTGGCCGTCACGGCGTCCCCGTGATGGGTTGGCCATTGGCTTTGATGCCCTTTTCGTTCACCGGCAGGTCGGCGTGGGGTACGCCGGGTTTGAGGGTTGCGCAGAACTCGAGCATCACGCCGTCCGGATCATAGAAATAGAACGAACGCAGCCACGTCCTGTCGGTGATCTGACCGGCGGTGCGCGCATCTTCACCCGTGACGACGTCATCGTGATTCACCACTGGCGTGCAGTCGATGCCGCGGCTGATCAGCAACTCGCGATAGCTGTCGATCTCCTCCGGCGCTACCGCAAATGCCACGTGATTCATCGAGCCGTGTGCGGAGCTGATCGTGCCGCCCGCGCGTCCCACCAGATTGGCTGCCGAGGCGATGCCGGGCTGGGCTTTGGTCGCGTCCCGGAACCAGAAGAACGCCAGTTCCTGGCCGCCGCCCATGTCGAAGAAGAAGTGCTGGCCGTACCCGTGATCGAGATCGAAGCCTTTGTTGAGCTTCATGCCCAGCTTCCTGGTGTAGAACTCGACGGTGCGTTCCATGTCTTTGCACACCAGTGCCAGGTGGTGCAGGCCCTTCAGCTGGATAGTCTGTTCACTCATGGGGAGTCTCCGTGTCGATAGGGTTCTCGCTCAATCTTTCTTCTGCCACGCGGCGCCAGCCCAGTCCGAGGCCACCCCACCGCTGCCGGGCACGGGGACTTCGCGGATGCGTTCGGGAACGTCGTCATACTCCAGCCGAAGCGCTTTGCAGCACACCGCATGCAGGTTGTACGCCATCACGTGATAGGTCAGTTCGAGGATGTCTTCGTCGCTCAGATGGCTGTGCAGCGCGTCGAACAATGCATCCGATGCCCGGCCACCCTGCAGGATCAGGGCGTCGGTCCAGGCGAGGATGGCGCGCTCCCTGGCGTCGAACAGATCTGTGACTTCCCAGTGCGGAATTGCCTCGATCTGCGCGTCCGTGATGCCGAAACGGCGTCCGGCCTTGCAATGCTGAGAGAACACGAACTGGCTGCCCTGCGTATACCCGGCACGAATCAGCGCGAGCTCGCGAACCTTGCCGTCCATCTTGCTGATGCTTTCCTGCGCGAACATCCCGAACATGCCGAAATGGCTGGTGGCGTGATCGAAGATGTAGGGAACAAGCGCAAACACCGTCCACCAGTTGCCGGGCGTACCGGTTGCGGTTCCTGGTTCGGCGACAGGGTCTCGTTCGCCGAAAAGTGAGTTGTAGTACTTGAGGACGTTGGCCGGTGCTTCGCTCCGGGGGACCTGTCGCAGTCTTGGCATGTCTGGTGTCTCCGCTCATGGCTGTTTTCGTGGCGATAGCGAACCTCGCAATCAACGCCGGTTCTCTCCGCACCGTAGTCAATATCATTGACTTAAAAGCGGGCTGTCAATAGGCTGCTTCCGAAAGGTGATGTTGCATTGCAGTGAGGTATCGATGGCCGTTGATCCGTTACCGCCGCTGGCGGCCGGGCTGGTTGGCAGCTACGCGCAGCCGGATTGGCTGATCGACAAGGCGCGTCTTGGCGAGCGCCTGCCGCCCAGGGTGCGGGCGCTCGAACTGTGGCGGGTGCCACCCGAGCATCAGGACGAAGCCTTTCGGGACGCCACGCTCATGGCCGTGAACGACCAGCTTCGTGCTGGTGTCGACTTTGTCACCGATGGGGAGATCCGCCGCGAGAGCTACTCCAACCGCTTTGCCACTTCGTTGTCTGGCGTCGATCTCGAGCGTCATGGGGAGGCAATCGATCGCACGGGCAAGGCCGTGCCCGTCCCGCGCATTACCGGCCCCATCCAGCGTCAGCGATCCATGGAGACGGACTACGTGGCGCTGCTCAAGGCGTACACGGACAAGCCGGTGAAAGTGACGCTGCCGGGGCCGTTCACCATGACACAGCAGGCGCAGGACGATTACTACGGCGACGAAATGGCCCTGGCGCTTGCCTATGCGCAGGCGGTGAACGAGGAAGTCAAGGCGCTGTTCGCGGCTGGCGCGGACATCGTGCAACTCGACGAACCCTATGTGCAGGCGCGCCCCGAGGCCGCGCGACGGTTTGCCGTCGCGGCCATCAACCGGGCACTGGCGGATGTTACCGGCCCGACGGTGCTGCATGTCTGTTTCGGTTACGGCCGCCACGTGGACAACAAGCCCGACGGCTACGCCTTCCTCGAGGAACTCAACGACTGCGCCGCCGCGCAGCTCTCGCTGGAATGTGCGCAACCCCGGCTGGATCCAAAGGTGCTGGCCGTCGTGCCGGACAAGATCATCCAGTACGGAGTGATCGATCTGCGGGATACGACCGTGGAAACGCCGGAGGTTGTGGCAGACCGCCTGCGAGCGGCGTTGACGGTGATCCCGCCAGAACGGTTGATCGTGGCGCCGGATTGCGGCATGAAGTACCTGGCGCGCGATGTCGCGTACGGGAAACTTGTCAGCATGGTGCGGGGGCGCGATATCGTGCGGCAGGAACTCGGCCTGGGCTGACGCGGGGAAAGGAAGTCGACCAGCCGGTGCTCCATGGTCGGGTGATGCAGGGGAAAAAGACAATGACATTCACGCGTGAGTTCGTTTCGCTGACTTCGGCCACCTCGGCGCGCAATGGCGCGGGCTTCATGCCCTGCCAGGGGTTGTACTACGCGCCGCCGGGCACACGACCGAAGACCGCCTTCATCGCCACGCACTACAACGTGGACTTCAGCGAGCATTACCTCGGTGAGTACATGGCTGCCCGCGGCTTCGGTTTCCTCGGCTGGAACACACGCTTTCGCGGCGCGGAAGCGTTTTTCCTTCTCGAGCACGCGCTCATCGATATCGGCGCGGGAGTGCGCTGGCTGCGCGAACAGGCCGGCGTGGAGACGGTGGTGCTGATCGGCAATTCCGGTGGTGGGTCGCTCATGGGCGCGTACCAGTCGCAGGCCACCACGCCGAACATCCGCGCGACGCGTGGTCTGAAGCTGCCGGATGCCGTGCACTCGCTGTCGAAGTGCGACTACTACGTCTCCCTCAACGCACATTCCGGGCGCCCCGAAGTACTGACGGACTGGATGGACCCGGCGATCACGGACGAGACCGATCCGGCGTCCACCGACTGGTCGCTCAGCATGTACAACCCGGACAACGGGCCGGCGTACAGCGAAGATTTCGTGCGGCGCTACAGGGCGGCCCAGCAGGCGCGCAATGACCGCATCACTGACTGGGCCATTGCGGAGCTGGCGCGCATGGAAACGCTGGGCATGACGGATCGTGCCTTCAATATGTACCGCACGTGGGCGGACCCGCGCCTGATGGATGCCACGCTGGATCCGTCCGATCGCAGGGAGCGGCTGTGCTATCGGGGCGATCCGAAAACCGCCAACTACAGTCCCGGTGGCATCGGGCTCACGAACACGTGTCGTACCTGGCTCAGCATGTGGAGCCTGAAAGAAAGTCAGTGTCGTGGCGCCCCGCACCTGGCGCGCATCGACGTGCCGGCGCTTGTCATCCAGTCCATGGCAGACACCGGCGTGTTCCCGACCGATGCGCGCGCCATCTTTGATGCGCTCGGCACCCCGAAGAAGCGGCTGGAGTTCATGGCGGGTGACCACTATCTGACGGAGCCAGACGGCGCGAGGGACGAAGCCTCGGATCGCATCGTCGGCTGGCTGGGCGAGCAGGGCGTGCGCGCCTGAGGCGTTCTTCGCTCAGTCGCCCTGGAAGCACTGATGCACGGTGAAGCCACGGCCTGACGGCTGCCAGGCCCGCAGCGCGGGCAGGTCCGGGTGCTCGCGCGCTTTTTCTCCCGCCCGCAGGAAATCGGCTTCGCAGACCCAGCGCGCATAATGCACGATGCTCGTACCGTCGTTGCCCCGGTGCAGCACGCTATCGATGAAACCCGGTTGTCGCGACAGAAATGTATCCACGTAGTCGGCGATCTTCCCGAGCGCCGTCGGCTGCTGATCCGCAGGGACGGTGAAATTGACGATGACGATGTGACGATTGGTCTCGGACATGGTGTCGCCCCGTGAGTTGGTGTTCAGCAGCTTGTGGACTGCCAGGCCAGCATACGCCAGGCGCCGCCTGTCTGTTTCCATACGCTGAGGAAGCGATTGCGCAGGGCTTTGCCGGCGCCGTCCTTGCTGACATGGCCATTGATGGTGCCATGGAGAATGGCGACATCGCCGTGGGGAAGCACCCGGATGTCTTCCGCGTCCAGCGTGTGGTAGACCACCGAACGGCTGGCAATGCTGTCTATGACCGCCGCGCGATTGTCGGTCCTGCCGGAAGAGTGGGTCCACACCAGATTTTCGTCCAGGAGCGCGGTGAGCGCGGCGACGTCCTGACCGACCATGGCCTGGCGTCGTGCGGTGTCGGCGGCTAACGCCGGATGCAGGCTGTTCATGCGGTCTCTCCCGTTGTGTTTGCGTGGCGCCGCTGCAAGGCCAGCACCAGGCGGGTAAGGGTATCGTTGACAGGGGCGTCGAGCCCCACCTTTTGCGCTTCCCTGGGTACGGCGCCGTTGATGACATCCACTTCGCTGCGCCGACCGGCTTCGATATCCAGCAGCACGCTCGGCTTTGCGGCCGGCATGCGGGCGGCGAAGTCCCGTACCAGACGCACCGGGTCGTCCACTGCGATGGCAATGTCGCGTGCGCGCGCCACGCGCCAGGCTTCCACGGCCGCCGCCTGGCTTACGGTTGCCAGTTCGGGGTGATCCATGATCTCGCCTACGGTCAGGCCGGTAAGCGCGGCGATGGCGCTGTAGGCGACGTTGCAGATCAGCTTCTCCCATTGCATGGCGGCAATGTCCGGTGCCGCGGCGGCATCGAAACCGGCGGCCTGGTAACAGGCCACCACACGTTCGACCGAGGCCTGGTCGAGTGTGTCGTATGCGCCCATGCGAATGGCTTTCATGTCATTGTGGTGGGCGTGTCCGGGCGCGGGCAGCGACGCCCCGAACCCCTGTGCCACGCCGACGATGAGTCGGGCACCACCCACAACTTCGGCAACGGCGTCCGCGGCGCCGAGACCGTTCTGGATGGTCAGCACCAGGGTTGCCGCTCCAATCAGCGATTGCGCGGTGGTTGCGGCGACCCGCGCGTGCGTGCCCTTGACCGCAATGATGACAAGATCGAGCGGCTGCGCCGGCGGCGTGACGCAGGCGGTGATGCGTACCGTGCGGTCCCCACTGGCGCCGGATACCCTGAGGCCGCGCGCGTTGATGGCCTGGACGTGGCCCGCATTGGTATCCACGGCTAGCACGTGGTTGCCGCTCGACGCCAGCAGCGCTGCATAGATCGATCCCATGGCGCCACAGCCGACCACGCCGATGTTCATGTATGTTCCGCTCCTGTTGCTTGCCCCGTCGGGGTGAAGGCACGTTCGCCGCTATCCCTCATCCCACCAGGCGTTCGATGCATGTCGCCAGTTCCGCCTTCTGCTCCAGACCGAAGCCCGGTGCATCCGTGGGTCGCACGAAGCCATCACCCACGCCACACTCCGCCGGATAGCCACCGAACGGCTGGAACACGCCGGGGTACGCCTCGCAGCCGCCCAGCCCGAGGCCGATGGCAATGTGCAGGTTGAGCAGATGGCCACCATGCGGGTGGCATTGACGGCGATTGAAACCGTTGCCTTCCAGCAGCTCGACCATGGCTGCGTATTCGGTCAGGCCGTAACACAGACCGGCGTCCATCTGGAAGACGTCCTGCGCCTGCCGCATGCCACCGTAGCGCACGAGATTGGCAACGTCCTGACGGCTGAACAGGTTTTCGCCGGTGGCGACTGGCCCCGCATACTGCTGTATCAGTGACTGGTTCAGGGCGTAGTCCAGTGGATCGCCGGCTTCCTCGTACCAGCGCAGCTCCAGTGCGCTGAACGCCTTCGCATAGGCCAGTGCCGTCTCCAGATCGAAGCGGCCATTGGCGTCCACGCACAGGTTGGCGCCGGTGCCGGCGACGGTGAGGGCCGCCTCGATGCGCAGCATGTCCTCCCGTAGCGTCGCACCACCGATCTTCATCTTGAACGCGGTGTAGCCGAGGTCGCGGTAGCGTTGCAACTCATCGACGAGGCGCGCGGTGGAATCGTTTGGATAGTAGTACCCGCCAGCGGCGTACACAGGTGTGCGGTCGCTTGTGACGGGGTGACCGAAGGCGCGGGCGATGGTCCGCCAGGCCGGTTCATCCGCCAGCTTGGCGAGAAGATCCCATGTAGCCAGTTCCAGCGCGCCGAGGGCAATGGCGCGATCGCCGTGACCGCCGGGTTTCTCGTTGCGCATGGCGACCTCGGCGACCCTGGCGGGATCGAAGCAGCCGGTTTCGGGATTCAGCAACGCTTCGGGGTCGGCGGACAACACCCGCGGGAATAAGCGTTCCCTCAGGATGCCGGATTGGCCGAAACGGCCGATGGAATTGAAAGCGAGTCCGACAACCGGACGACCGTTGCGATACTGGTCACTGATGGCAGCCACCAGGGAGACGGTGTGTGCCGAGAAGTTCACGACCGCATTGGCGACACGACCTTCCAGCGGTACCGTCAGTTCACGCAGTTCGACGATGCGCATCCGGGTCAGCGGCCGTCGACGTCGCCACCCGGCAGGTACCAGATAGGCGAGGACCACGCGCGTTCTTTCACGCGGGTGTTGGCGGCGGGGAACTCCTCGCAGCGACCGGCGCGCTGGCACATGGCGGCGGACCAACGGGGGGATGCGGTTTCCTGAACCCGGGCGTACCAGAACGCGGGATGAGTGTCGTCGAAGTCCGAGTCCGTCCAGGTCGCGCACACATCCCGGCCTTCGCCCTCCCAGGCGTTGACCACGGTGGTCTCATAGCCGGTCTCATTCCAGGCGCCGCGCACAATCTCGACCCGCTCCAGCGGCACGCGATCGAACTGGGCGCTCACCCGGAAGCGGGGTTTGCCATCGACGCGGTTGAGCTCGCTGCCCATGGGTCGCAGGCCGGCGCTGTCGTCCTGCCGGTCACAGGCAAGCGCGTCGTCGCCCGTGGCGGCGTCAAACCGCAGACGGATGCGCGTGCCGCTCGTGGCGTAGACTTCGCGTCGCTGCATCGCATCGAAAAGACTCTCGCGCGTATTCTGTTCGGCCCAGACACCGGTAATGCCGCCGGGATTCCAGTCAATGCGGGTCATTGCCCGGTCGAAGCTCCCGATGGCAAAGACCGAACCCTGCCAGTCGGCCTCCTGCACGAAGCCGGGCGTCGCGGCATGATTGTCGGTGGCGCCCACGATGCCGAGTTGCAGCGGATTGCGCCGTGCTTCGCCCGAGCGCGCCCAGGCGGCGAGCCCGCGCAGGAGCAGTCCACGCACGTAGGTCGCGCGCATGTGCTCCCATTCCCCGGCCGTGAAATCCGCCGGTTTTGCGGTCTGGGAGTGTTTGCTGAGGCGGACTTCCAGCGTGCAGTCCGCTTCGTCGTTCACACCGAGTGGCGACAGGCACTCGCTGTTGCCTTTTTCCTGGAAGATCTCCACCAGCCGTTCGTAACGGGCACGTCCACGCAACAGGGCGTCGCTTTCCGTTTCCACGTCGAAACTCTCTCCGTCGCCCATATTGGTGTTGTGCGGAATTGTCATGACGGCGCAGCCGGACGCAGGATCGCACTGCCTGTCGAGTTGTCCGTAGAGATCACCCAGTTTCGGATAGCGGATGTAGTCGATGGCCTGTCGGGACACGCTGGCATTGCGGAAGATGACGTTGCGGTGCGTGTGACTGGCGTTCGGCGTGGCGGACCATTCAAACCCGATGATGGCCGAGAACCGGCACGGATCGTTGGCGGCATTGGCCTGTTCCTGGATGCGCAGCCACTGTGACTGTGCGAGATCCGCGCACCGGGTGGGATTGTCCCGGCAGATATCGATCGTCGCCGGCTCCGCGCGGGTGATCGAGGGGACAACAAAGCCGCCGAACACCTTGCCGCCGTTCGCGGGGTTGTTGTTCGCGTGTAGGGCGGCACACTGGGGATGGGCCGTGAATGCCGGCTCGTCGCACAGCGACAGGAAGTCGAACCACTCCGCATGATCCGTCGTGGCCATGAAATCCAGCGGCCGGTCTATGGCTACCCGGGTGCCATCCGGCAGCGTGGTCGGCTCCCCGCGCGCAAAACGGAAGGCATCCTCCGGCGTGCGAACGGTGCCGAAGCCGTAGGCGTCCAGCGAATAGGCGGTATGCACATGCAGGTCACCCCAGTAGACGTTGCGAACGCCAGGCTGTCGGTACTCGCACTGGACTTCCCCGGCGGCGGTCGGATTCGCAGCGATGCACGCGAGGAGCAGGGCTGGCAGTGACAGGAAGGAGGAACGCATGGACGCTTGCCCCTGGTTGACCGATGAGCGGGCGCAACCCGACCGGGTTGCGCGATGACAAGGGTCAATCTCATTGACCTAAGGGCGGATTGTCAATAGGTGTCCCTGCGGCTGGTATGAGGTCGCGGACGTGCGCGCTCCCGTAGCGCCGGCGATCAGAGGCCGCCGGTCACAGAGGCGACTACCGCCACGATGACGCCGACGAAGGCCGCGGTGAGCAGCACGCCGGTGAGTATGAAATGGATGGCATTGCCGCGTGTGAAATCGCGAATCTTGTTCTCGCGCGACTGCACGCCGAGAAACGCTGCAAGTACGCTCCCGGCGACTTCCAGGAAGGTAAGGGGTTTGCCTGCTGAGTCTTCTGTCATGTTCGCTCTCCGCTGTTTGGCAAGGCAGCTGAAAAAGCCCCTGCCGGAACTTTTCAGTCGCCTGGTTGGGACCACGTCGGGGGATGCCCGTATCACCGGTTTATTGATGCCGTGGCTTTCAGTCTGTAACCAGCAGTTTTCGTGCCAGCCAGAATGACGCCTGGAAGGCGGAATCCAGGGATTCTTCGACGCATTGACTGTCGAAAATGGCATAATCGGCGCTCCTAAACTGCCGTTAAGGGCAGTATGACCACCGAACATCCGGATGCCGTCAGCATCCTCAACGGCTTTTCCGCACCCGCAATCCTGCTGAATCGCGACTACCGGATACTCGCTGCCAATGATCGCTACCGACAGCTGTACGGCTTTTCGGATCAACCTCGTCAGCACCGGTGCCATGAGGTATCCCACGGCTACAACGTGCCCTGCGATCTGGCTGGTGAGACCTGCCCGCTGAGGGAGAGCCTGCGTTCGGGGGAGCAGACGCAGGTATTGCACATTCACCACACGCCCCGTGGCCACGAATACGTGAACGTCGAGATGTGGCCGCTGCGAAGTCCGGAGACTGGCGAGGTCAGCTGGTTCATTGAGCTGATGCATCCGTCGGATGCCGCCAGCGCCCGAAGCCGCAACGACGGGCGTCTCGTGGGTTCGGCGCCGGCCTTCCAGGCCATGCTGGACCTGGTCAACCGGGTTGCGCGCAGCAATTCCTCGGTAATGCTGCTGGGCGAGTCCGGCACCGGCAAGGAAATGGTGGCGCAGACGCTGCACCGGCTGAGTGGCCGGGCGGATGCGCCTTTTGTGCCCGTGGAATGCACGGGATTACCCGATGCGCTGTTCGAGAGCGAACTGTTCGGCTACGTGCGCGGCGCTTTCACCGGCGCATCGCATAACAGGGCGGGTCTCGTGGCCGCGGCCGAGGGCGGTACGTTGTTCCTGGACGAGGTTGGCGACATCCCGCTGGCCGAACAGGTGAAGCTGCTGCGGCTGCTGGAAACCCGGCGTTACCGGCCAGTTGGCAGCAGCGAGTGGCGGGAGGCGGACTTCCGGCTGGTCTGCGCCACCAACCGCGATCTGGAGGCGATGGTGGAGGCGGGCAGTTTTCGCGAAGATCTCTTCTACCGGCTGAATGTCTTCGAAATCCAGCTGCCGCCCCTGCGCGAACGACTGGACGATCTGCCCGTGCTGATCGAAACGATCCTCGGCCAGCTGGGTGCGTCCCGCATCCGTTTCTCCGCCGATGCGCTGGCCTGCCTGCGGGCCTATCGTTTCCCTGGAAATGTGCGGGAACTGCGCAACATCGTCGAACGTTCCATCCTGCTCGCCGACGACGGTGTGGTGCACAGCCGCCATCTTCCCGAACGCTGTCGGGGTGGTGGACACCCGGCGGCGGAGGCTGAAACCGGCATCGTGCCACTGCATGTCGCGGAACACCGCTACCTCCAGGCAGTCCTGCGCCGGTTCACGGGATCACGCCGGGAACTGGCCGATCTGCTGGGTGTCAGCGAGCGGGTGCTGTACCGAAAACTGGCGGCAACACGGGAATAGGGCGTCCCACTTCTGCGTCGGGGATCTTGAACTTACGCCCGGTAAGCCCTGCGAGCCTCGCCTTGGCCTGGAACGCTTCAGCCATCCTCAAATCACCGAACTTATCAAGCGGCCCACAAGACAGGCCTGGTGCTTGATTTCACGGCGCAAGACGACACCATAGGCGCCCTTCGTCACGACGCGGGAGGCCCGCACCATGTCCGCCACCACTGCCAGACTGATCGACGGCAAATCGATTGCCGCCGACATTCGCCGCGAAGTGCGCGATCGCGTGGCCCATCGGCACGCAGCCGGCTTGCAGCCGCCGGGCCTGGCGGTGGTGATCGTCGGTCAGGACGAAGCCAGCCACATCTACGTGCGCAACAAACGGCGGGCGTGTGAGGAAACCGGTATCCGTTCCTTTGCTCATGATCTGCCGAGCAGTACCACGGAGGCGGCGCTGCTGGATCTGGTCGATGCGCTGAACGCCAACCCGGACGTGCATGGCATCCTGGTGCAGTTGCCGTTGCCTGCGCATATCGACAGCCGACTGGTAATCGAGCGCATCGATCCCCGCAAGGACGTGGACGGATTCCATCCGTATACCGTCGGCCGGCTGGCGCAGCGGATCCCGCTACTGCGGCCTTGTACCCCGTTTGGCATCATCACGCTGGTGGAGCGTATTGGCGTCGATCCCAAGGGCAAGGTGGTTGTGGTGGTCGGTGCGTCCAATCACGTCGGTCGTCCACTGGCACTGGAGTTCCTGCTGGCGGGCTCCACCGTGACCGTTGCCCACCGCTTCACGGTGGATGTGGAAGCCGAGGTGCGCCGCGCCGAGATCCTGGTTGTCGCCGTTGGTAAACCCAGAATCATCCCCGGGGAATGGGTGCGTCCCGGTGCCGTCGTGATCGATTGCGGCATCAACCGTCAGCCAGGGGGCAAACTCATCGGTGATGTCGGTTTCGAAGCCGCCGCCGAGCGGGCTGCCTGGATAACACCGGTGCCCGGTGGGGTCGGGCCGATGACGGTGGCCATGCTCATGCACAACACGCTGTCTGCCATTGAAAGCGTGGAGCAGGCACGGCGCTGACTGGTCGTGGCACCAACGCACTTGCCCGTTGTCCGTGCGATGTACCCAGGAGATATCTCCCAGGTGCTGCCGCTGGTGCAGGCGTACTGGGCGCTTGAAGCGCTGGACGGATTTTCCGAGCAACGTTGCGGCGACGCGTTGGGCAGGCTGTTGTCGAATGCCGCTCTCGGCTGCGGCTTCGTTGCAACAGTGGATGCACGCGTGGTCGGCTATCTGCTGCAGGTGTATGTCTTCAGTCTTGAACATGCCGGGCTGACGGCGGAGATCGACGAGTTCTTTCTGTTGCCGGATTTTCGCTCGGCGGGTGTCGGCGCGCGGCTGCTGACAGCGGCCGAGAGGGCGGCTGCCGCGTCGGGGTGCGCCAACATCTCCCTGCAGGCCGGTGTCGGGAACGACCGCGCCGTGGCGTTCTACGCCAGGGCCGGCTACCGGCGTCGAGAAGGTTATCTGCTGCTCGAGAAAGACCTGCCGGTGCGGGCCTGATGGCGACTGAGCCCACCGTGGCGGCGCTGCCGTCACAACCCGTCCGCTGGCTTGTAGCCACCCGACCGGGATTTCTCAGCGCCGCGGTGGTTCCGGTATTCATCGGGCTGGCTGCGGCGGCGCAGGTTGGTGTGCTCGACTGGGGTATGGCGGTGCTCACCCTGGTGGGTGCGGTAGTCGCCCATGCCGGCGCGAACGTGCTCAATGATGTGCACGACCACCGCACCGGGGCCGATAGCCGGAATGTGGACCGGGTGTTTCCCTACACCGGCGGCAGCCGGGTCATCCAGAACGCGGTTCTCTCGGAGCGGACGATGTCCCGGCTGGGCTGGAGCCTGCTGTTGAGCGCGGCACTGATCGGGCTGTTACTCGTTTCCCGGGCTGG
This sequence comes from Pseudomonadales bacterium, assembly GCA_024234635.1. Classification (GTDB taxonomy): domain Bacteria; phylum Pseudomonadota; class Gammaproteobacteria; order Pseudomonadales; family Azotimanducaceae; genus SYFY01. The sequence goes on from JACKNX010000006.1 coordinate 211,060, forward strand.
CGATGCCTTGTTGGTCGTTGGCATGCTGGGCCTGTTACTCGGCTGGGGATACTCAGCGCCGCCGCTGCGTCTGGCCTATCGGGGCGCTGGCGAACTTGCGGTGGGCGCAAGCTTTGGCGTGCTGATTCCCGTTGGCGCCAGCTGCGTGCAGGAGGGACGGCTCGATCCGACAGCGGCGATCGCCGGCCTGCCGTATGCCTTTCTTGTCATGCTCATCCTGGTTGTCAACCAGTTTCCGGATAGCCGCGCCGATGCGGCGAGCGGCAAGCACAACTGGGTCGTGCGCCTCGGCACATCGCGGGGACGCTGGTTGTATGTGGCCCTGCTGGTTGCCGCCCTGACGGCATTGGCCGCGGCAATCCACGGGGGCTGGTTGCCAATGCTGTCGGTAATTGCGTTTGCACCGACACTGTTGCATCTCGTGGCGTTGAAGATCCTCTGGAAACACCACGATCAGGCGGCGGCACTGGAACCAGCCATCGAGGCGACGTTGCGGGGATCGCTTCTGACGGGTGTGGGAATTTCAGTGGGGCTGTATTTCGGATGAATCTGTCGTAGCGGGTGGCGGCGCGGACACGGCCAGAAAACCCCGTCCCGGACGGGGTTTCGGATCGGTGGTCCGCGATACGAGGGTCAGCGGCTACGCAGCGCGTCGCGGATCTCCGTGAGCAGAACTTCTTCCTTGCTCGGTGCCGGCGGTGCGGCGGGTGCGGCCTCTTCCTTCTTTTTCAGGGAATTCATGGCCTTCACGACCATGAAGATTGCAAACGCCACGATCAGGAAGTCGACAACCGTCTGCACGAACACTCCGTACTTCAGCATCACGCCTTCAGCGCCTTCAGAGGCTGCCTTGAGGGTGACGGCCAGGTTGCTGAAATCCATGCCACCCATCAGCAGACCGATGGGCGGCATCAGCACGTCGGCGACGAAAGACGAAACAATTTTGCCGAAAGCGCCACCGATCACGATACCGACAGCCATGTCGACAACGTTGCCTCGCATCGCAAAATCTTTGAATTCAGTAAGCATGCTCATCGTGGGTCCCCCCCCTTGTTGTAGGAATTGCGGCGAATTCTAGTTTTTTTCCGTTCAACTTGATCGCCCCCGAGACGGACTGCAGACGATTTTACAAGCAGCTCCCGCGGCAGGAACAAAACAGTCAACGCGGGATGGTGGCAGAGCCTAATCCACACGCTGTCCGTGGACAAGGCGCAAGACGAAGTGAGGGTGCTGTTCGCGTTGTCGACAGCGTTGTCGATGGCAGCAGGCGCTGTATATCGGCGTCCTGCCGCGTCAGCGCCAGCTTCGCCACAGAATCACCGCGACACCCAGCATCACCACCGTCTGGGCTGGCGCCCACCAGAAGTGCCAGGCGGCCGGCGCAGCGGACGGACACACCGGCTGACTGTCCAGTGTGCTGCCCAGCCAGGCCGAGAGTAGCGGTGGGATGGCGAGCAACGCCAGAATCAGCAGCGGCCAACGAAACCAGCCGAGAAGACTGTGTATGTCGTCGAGCGGGCGCGTTGCACGCGTCAGGCCAGCCAGCGGCAGCATGGCGCACGCAAAACCGAACAGCACGGCCCACAGGTGATCACCATCCGCGGCACAGGAAATGACGCGCAGCGTTGCCAACCACAGTACCCAGGCGTACAGGCACAGCCAGGCTACCAGGGCCGCGCCGAGGCGCAGCAGCGCCTCAGCGATGCTCATCGGTCAATCCGCGGGTGACCCGGCGTGTGTCAGTCACCGCCTGAGCTTGCCACCGCTCCCCCTGGCGCCGGCTCGTCCAGATCCCGATAGGTGATGGCGCCGAAGAGCATCTCATCCCAGGACTGCTCTCCCCAGGGAACCACGCGATCGTGATCGGGATTGGCGGGATTGGTGGCGGAATTGTCCCACGCCGTTCGATGCACGATGCGGGTACCGGCCGGCAGGCGTTTCGGTGTTTCCAGCTCGTAGGTGGTCTGCCAGTTGAAGTCGTAGTTTGGTACCGAGAGCAGAACTTCTCTCGAACCATCGGGATAGTAAGCGACAAATTCGGAGGCCTTGCCGCGATAGTGGGCGTGTGGCAGCAGCGTATACACCAGAATGTCGCGATCGATGGTGCGTTCGGCGGAATCCCAGTATTCGCGCGTGTTGGCCGGGATGGAGATGCGATTGTTCATCAGGATCGCCGTCTTCAGCGGGTGTGCCGGCTTGTTTTCGTGGAAATAGAGGCCCAGACGGGAATGATCGACGCTTGCCTTGCCGTAGGTGGTGTAGTGCATCTGCGGCCGGAGTACGGCGTTGGCGGGCAGAAACGTGCCTGTATCCGTCGGAAACACGTCGGCTTTGCCACCTGGCACGTAACCACCGAGCACCCCTCCGTTGCGTCGGTTGAACTTGCCATCCGGACCGGGTACCGCGAAGTTGGTGATCACGTGGTGAAGCGCCTTGCGATCACCCGGGAGAATTTCCGCGGCGCGTACCCACACGTCGCGGCCGATGGGGTTCGGAATCACTGGATACTGGTACTCGATGGTGCCGGTTGCGCCGATCTCCTGCGGGGGCAGATCAATGATGACATCGGGTTTGCCGAGCGACCATTCCGGCCATACGCGATCGTCGTTGGCCAGGGGGTCAGCGCCGTCGCCGCGCGGCGCGCCGGCCTCCACCCAATGGACGATCTGGCGGATTTCCGCGTCCTGCAGGGAGCGGTCGTTGACAAAGTGACCGTACGCGGGGTCGGCGTGCCAGGGGGGCATGCGCTGGGTTCGAATCACTTCACGAATCATTGGCGCGAACCCGCGCACCATGTCGTAGCTGGTCATTGCCCATGGACCGATGCCGCCCTCGCGATGGCAGGTGACACAGTTCTTCTGCAGGATCGGCGCAATGGTGTCACTGTAGGAAATCGTTGCGTGTTGCGCCCTGGCGGCGACCTCGGGGAAATTGATCAGGCAGCCCTTGGCGGGTGACGACGCGGTCCGGACGGGTTGTGCGGCGAGGAGATCGTCCAGCGCCTCTGCCAGAAAGTGCCGCGACGCCACTGCTTTCTGCTTTTCGTAATCCAGCCGATCATCCACGGCGCCGTGGTAGGCGACGCTCCAGTTGGCCGGGTTGACCACAAATACCTCACCGGTGCGGGTCAGCCCAAGTGCTTCGCCGATGAGCTGGTTGTCGTCCATCAGCACCGGCATGTCGTAGACATATTCCTCTGCTTCCCGGCGGACACTTTCGCGTGTGTCCTGCAGATTGCTGTTGAGCAGGAAAAATTGGACGCCCTGCGCCGCGTAGCGGTCGCGAAGTGCCTTGAAGGCGGGCATTTCGTTGCGCACGATCGGACAGCCATTGCCCTGCACGAGGAACGCAATGGCTTTTGCGTCGCGGTAGCGGTACAGCTCGTGGGAGGCGCCGGAGTGGTCGACCAGACGGAAATTCTCCACCAGGTCGCCCGTCTGCAGTGCCAGCACGGGTGTCGAACCGAGGAGCAGGCTCAGGGCCAGCGCGTTGAAACATTGCCGCATTGGAATCTCCAGTTGCGTGACACTGCATTGTCCAGCCAGCGCATCCATGCTTCAACTCCGGTGGCGGGCGATGGCAAACTGCGGCGGAGCAATGTGGCCCCTGCAGGACGGTGGGTTCAGAGCAGCAACGCGGGAGACGCGAGCATGACGGCAGACCAGGATGAAGTACTCAGGCAGCTCACCGAGGCCTACGGGACGATCATCAGCGAAGTGGACGATCCGGCGCGGCCCGGTCTGTTGGGGACCGCGGCGCGAGCCGCCAAAGCCATGCAGTTTCTTACCCGGGGTTACCACCAGCAACTCGCCGAAGTGGTCAACAATGCGCTGTTTCCGGCCGATTCGCGGGAGATGGTGGTTGTGCAGGACATCGAGTTGTACTCCATGTGTGAACACCACCTGCTGCCGTTCATCGGCCGCGCCCATGTGGGCTATATCCCCAACGGCCGTGTGCTGGGGCTGTCGAAGGTGGCACGCATTGTCGACATGTTTGCCCGCCGCCTGCAGATCCAGGAGGCGCTGACCCTGCAGATTGCCCAGGCGCTGGTGTCCGTCACCGGCGCGCAGGACGTAGCGGTCATCATCGAGGCGCAACATCTGTGCATGATGATGCGGGGTGTCGAGAAACAGAATTCGCGCATGAAAACGTCCGCCATGCTGGGCGCGTTCCAGGACAATGCCAGTACGCGCGCGGAGTTCCTCAATCTGCTGCACCGATGACATGCAGCACGGTCCGGCAGGGCTGCGGCAGTCCCGCATCGACACCCGGGTCGGTGCCGGGTAACGTATTGAGCTGGCATTTCACTTGACGGAAACGGGTTGAATTATTCCCCTGGGCCAGTGCGCGGAACGGGCGTGTCGATGCAGTTCGAGGAAATCGAAGCAAAATTTCTGCTGGCCGACGTGTCGGAAGGCGAACGTGTGCTGCGGGCGCTGGCGCAGTTCTGCCGGCTGGTAGCCGCGGATGTTGAGTACGTCGACGACTGCTATGTCGACTCTGCGAAGCGGGAGTTGCTGGCAGCTGGACTCGGCTGCCGGATTCGGCAGGTTGAACCGTCCCGGGGGCAGCGCCGGTGGAGTCTGGAGTGCAAGGCGCTGGCGCACGGCGGCGAGTCCGTGAAGCACCGGCAGGAGACCTCGCAACCCCTGGCGGGGCCGGTATCCCTGCTCGAGCTGCCGTCAGGTCCGGTGCGCAAGGTGCTCGACGCAACGCTGACGACGCCGCCGGAGGTACTGCTCAGCCTGCGCAATCGGCGCCAGCACTATCACGCCACCATCGACGAAAGCCATGAATTTGATGTGTGCGTGGACGCGGTCTCGGTTCGCGACGCCGCGGATGGCGAACTCGCCGCGTTCCACGAGCTGGAAATCGAGTTTCTGCGCGGCGATCCGGCGACGCTGGAAACGCTTGTCCGCAATCTTTCCACGGCATGTTCCCTGACCATTTCCCGGCTCGGCAAGCTTGAGCGCGGCTTGTGGTTGACCGGGGCGCGCGCCGCGCTTCGGGTCGCGTGGGCACCAGGGCAACCCGCGTGGCCGCTGCTGGTCGAGGAACTTGCCCAGGACCTGCGCATGATCGGGATGAGCCGTGATGTTGCTCTGGAGGCCATGGATCCGGAGGGCGTACATCTACTGCGGACAAATGTGCGCCGGCTGCGGACCGCGTTGGCTATCGCCGAGCCATGGCTGGTGGAGGAGGAACTGCAATTCACGAAAGCGTTCCGCGCGCTGGCCGGTGCGCTGGGCGAGCTGCGGGACAGCGAGGTCTTCCGCGGACAGACTCAGGAGCTGCTTCAGCGTCTGCCCGCCGTCAAGGCGCGGGTGGCGGAGCAGGTCGTTGGCTTGTTGGACGCCGCGCACATGGCGGCGGGGCGCCAGGCCCAGGCGGTTCTCGCCGCGCCATCGACCGACATCCTGTTTCGCCGCTTTGCCGATTTTCTGGAAAGGCGCGAGGACTCCCGGCCCGAATTGACCGTTGCGGACCTCATGCGCCCACAATTGCTGCGACGGGCGCGCGCAATCAGGAAATTCCTGCGTCGCCGTGGGCGCAGGCTGACGGATGACGACTTGCACCGTTTGCGCATTCTCGTAAAGCATCTGCGCTACGCGCTGGAGATCTTCGCTCCCGCGCTCGAAGGACGTGCGCTGCGACTGGCGGCGACGCTGCGTCGCCTGCAGGACCGGCTGGGAGCGCACCAGGACGCCTGTGTCGCGGTGGCCCGCACCGGACAGCTGGCCCAGCAGGTGCCAATGGGCCCTCACGCCAGGGAGTTACTGGTTCTGCTCGGCCGGATGCAGCGGCAGCGCGAGATTGACGCGCGAGAGTTGCGCAACACCTTCCTGGACAGGCGAGGGCGCAAAGCCCTCAACCGGCCCGTTCGGCGACTGCTCAGGAGCCTTTGAAGTCGGGTTCGCGCTTCTCGAGGAATGCCTTCATGCCTTCCTTGAAGTCGTCCGACTGAAACAGCGGCAGCAGCTGCAGAAACACGTGATGCACATGATCGTTGAACGTCTCGTTCATGCCCATGCGCATCATGCGCTTGGAACCTTGAACCGCCATGGGGGCGTTGGCGGCAATTTCCCGGCCCAGAGCCATGGCCACACCCGGCAGTTCATTGCTGTTCACAACGCGCGAGACCAGCCCGTACTCCAGGCAGTCGGCCGGGCTCAGCGTGCGCCCGGTGAAGATGATTTCGCTGGCTTTGGACCAGCCGATGAGACGCGGCAGAATCCATGTGCCACCCGACTCCGGCAGTACACCCCGCTTGGTGAACGCCGCGGCCAGCTTGGCGGTGTCGGCGATGAGGCGGATGTCGCAGCCTAACGCCAGGTCCATGCCATAACCGGCGGCGCCGCCGTTGATCGCGGCGATGGTGGGGGTGTCGATGTTGTGCAGCACGGTTGGCGGAGTATTGCGAAGATCCAGGTTGGCGGGGCTGGTACGCTGATTGGAAAGGCCGCTGGAAATGCCGCCACCCCGCAGATCGAGTCCCGCACAGAAGAACTTGCCGCTGCCCGTGATGACGATGGCCCGCACGTCCGGGTCCGCGTCTGCCTTGAGCAGATAATCGGACAATGCGCCGAGCATCGGTCCGGAAATGGTGTTCTGTTTGTCGGGCCGGTTGAAGGTGATGGTGGCGACGTGGTCCTCAACGGTGTAGAGGACGTCTTGCGGTTCGGTCATGCGGGTTCCCCGTCGAAAAGACGTCACGTTACGAACACCGGAGCGGGCGTGCAAGCGGCGGGGATCCGTCACCCCAACTGCCTGAAAATTGGCGAAAAATAGGTGGGTGTTTTTACTGGCGTCCGCGTCGTCAGTAGCTAGCTTTAACCTTGTATCGACGCTGCGGAATTACCTCGGGAATGGCACAGAATCAGGAAGGAACGGTTGACCTGCTGGAGATCTATCATGCGCGCACGATGCGTATGGAGATTCTGAGGCAATTGCGGCGACTGCGTCGTCCGGATCCGCTCAATCCACTGATCGACTATGCGCGGCGGCGGGAAACGCGCAGCTATTACGAGGCGATGTTGCTGGCGGTCGGTGAATTGCAGAAGAGCCTGGGCGATCACCGGGTCTCCGATAGCTGACCGGGTCGCGAACCGGCGTTCGGCGATCCGGTTCGGTAGACATTTTCATGCGGCAGATTCCTGCCGCGTCCGGTGCCCTGGCGCCCCGGCGACGCTTGCTGATCAGCGGCTGGCGTCTTCGTTCGGGCTTTGTCGGTGAGGCAACCACGGTCGCCGCAGGGGAGGCATCGCGCCCGGACGGTTGTCGACATTCCCGCTGACCAGCGACATCCCTATGGGTCCGCCCATCCACGAGCTCCGACACTCGGCATCCGCCGGCGAGAGGCATCCGCAGGGAGTCCAGTCCCTGGCGATGGGCAGCCGTTCAAAACCGCATACTCAGCGCTGATCCCAACCCTCGATACCGCCGGTGCCTTGAGAGGTCGCGCGAAATATTTAACATAATAATAAGGCGGTAATATTGCCTTAAACATTGGCGCAACCTGACCCGGTCGATGGCTGCGCGGTCAGTGCCTGCATGTGCCAGCAACGTGAAACCTAGCGGGAGGGCATTTTTTCTTCGCGGATGTCGTATCCGGCATTGTCCGGAATGCACAGCCAGGTGCCATCAGCACGCTTTTCCGTCCAGGGCTCAATCGGTATAACCGCCTGCTGACGGCATTCCGCGATCGCGTCAGCGATGGAATCGAATCTTGACAGCCGTTCAAGATTGCGAAGGGTGGGGAAAATCACGGTTCGAGTACCCTCGCGGGCAGCTTGAACTGCCGCTTCCGGCCTTATCCAGACGCTGTCAACATTTTCGTGTCCGTCGTGGACCGCAAGATGATCCTCCGGCGCCGCTGCCAGGAAGAAATGGGTGTCGAAACGTTTGGGCACCATGGGCGGCGTTATCCAGTGCGCGAAGTGGTGGAGTTGATCACAGGCCAGCCGCAGGCGCTCCCGGGCGAGAAACTCCGTAATGGTGATGGCACCATCGTTAAGTTGCTTGCGGTATGGCTCCAGGGTGTTCAGGCGATGTGCGTCAATAAGATTGTCGGAACCGAGGGGGCGGGCCAGCAGGACGCCGCATTCCTCGAACGATTCGCGAATGGCGGCCACCTGCATGGCGCGCATGGTGGACTCATCGTGGGCGCGGTCCAGGAAGGATTCGAGGGCCGGGTCGAAGTCGCCGCGATCCACTTTGCCGCCGGGAAACACCAGGGCGCCGGAGGCGAAGTCGATCTGGTGGTGACGCACCACCATGAACGTCTCCAGATGCTGACGCTCACGCAGGATGACCACCGTTGCGGCCGGAACGGGGGCTTTGGGCTGTTCGCTCATCGCCGGGCGACCTCCTTGATGAAGCGGTTGAGCGTGGCGACCTTCTGGTCACGCGGTCCCAGGGTGAAATCCGGCACGATCAACTCGTCCACGCCGAGTGCCGCGTACTCCGCTACGGTTGCGGCCACTTCCTCGGGCGTCCCTATGATGGCGGCCTGCTGGGGAGGCCTGGCGCGTAGTCCGGCAAGAAATTTGGCGTCATCACTCATGAACAGAAGCGCCACCGCGCTGCGCTGAATGGTCTTCGGGTCACGGTCGATGGCGCGACAATGATCGTCGAGAATCGCCATCTTGTGCTTGAGTATTGCCGGCGTTCCCCACACGTTCCATTCGTCCGCCCACCGCGCGGTGATCTTCAGCGTCACCTGCTCACCCCCACCACCGATCAGGAGGGGCAGTGGGCGCTGCACGGGCTTTGGTTCCAGCGAGGCGCTGGCCAGCTGATAGTACGCGCCATCGAAGCTGGCGCTGGTGTCGGTGAACAGCGCCTTGATCACTGCGCAGGCCTCATCGAGCCGTTTGAGGCGTTCGGCGACGGTGTGGAAGGGGATGCCGTACTGCTGGTGTTCGTTCTCCTGCCAGCCGCTACCGAGCCCCAGCACCACACGACCGTCGGTAATGTGATCCAGGGTGGCGGCCATTTTTGCCAGCACGGCTGGATGGCGGTAGGTGTTCCCGCTGACAAGTGTGCCGATGCGTAGCCGGGATACCTGCGCGCCGATGGCGGTGAGCGTCGTCCATGCTTCCGGCCAGGGCGCCGACGTGTCTTCGGCATTGGGCATGAAATGGTCCGCATACCACAGACCATCCCAACCGGTGGCTTCCACGTGCCGGGCGAGGTACAGAACCTCGGCGTACGGTTGCGAGGGGTTCGGCCAGAAACTGAAACGCATGTGACGCATTCCTGTAGGCGAGCTGAGGTGACCGGCATGTTCGCTTATGCACATGGCTGTGGCAAACTCGGGCGCGAGGGCGATACCCGGCAGGACCACGGCAATCCGGGGCCGGCAGGGAGACGGGTGAATCGGGAGATCGCTGATGGCGGCTGGAAGCTGCTGTTGGTGAGAGCGCCGCCTCGCGTGGCGCCAGGATCGGGGGTAACCGGACGATGCGTGATCTGACCACGGCGCGGCTGTTGCTGCGTCCGATCGGGCCGGACGACGCGAGCGCGTTGCATGTGTTGTGGACCAACAAGGAGGTGCGTCGTTACCTCTGGGACAACCGCATCCTTCCCCTGGACGCCGTGCACACCATCATCAGCGACAGCGCTGCGTATTTCGACCGCACGGGCTCGGGATTCTTCAGTGTGCGTCTGAAGGAGCAGCCGGACGGTATCGTGGGCTTCTGCGGTCACCGTGCGTTCGAAGCCGGTGAAGAAGCGGAGTTGCTGTATGGCATGCATCCGGATCACTGGCGTCAGGGCCTGGGCACGGAGGCAGCCCGGCGGGTGCTGGACTACGGCTTCAACGAATGTGGCCTGGCCCATGTGATCGCCACCACGGACACCCCGAACCAGCGCTCCGTGAAAGTATTGCAGCGACTGGGCATGTCGTTTGACCGGCGTCAGCTGCGGCACGGCCTGGATACAGTTTTCTATCGCATGACCCGGCGGGAGTTTCTGGCGCTGGCATCGTGAAGGTTGCTCTGCTCACCGTACTCATTCGCCTGCCGGGATGTCGCTCGCTCAAGGAAAAGCGCGGTCGGCTGGGAGGCCTGCGCGAACGCTACGGCCGCAATACGCAGGTTGCGGTCTGCGAAACCGACCACAATGATGACCACGATCTGGCTGGCTTCGGTTTTGTTGCCACGGCAGTGGCGGCTACCGTGGTGGAACGTATTCTCACTGACATCGAAACCGATCTGCCCATGCGGGTGGATGGCGAGGTGGTGTCGATGCGCCGGGAGTGGCTGCGGTGACGGGAAATGTGGAACTGTTTGTGAGGAGCGCGCCGGCATGATGAGTCTGGTTGTCGTTGGGCTGGTCGCCTTCCTGGCGTGGAACTGGGTGCGTCTCACCCGGCTGCGTCGGCAACAGTGGCTGGCGCGGCTGCAGTTGCCCGGTATATGGGAGGCAGAAGGGGAGGTGGCGGAGAGCCTGTCGCTGCAGGGTAGCCTGTCCGCCGGGGAGTTCCGCTCGTCCCGGCTCGGCACGGGCCACTGGCGGCTCTCGGGCCATACGCTCACGCTCGATACCGGCAGCCAGGTGCACGCGTTCGATCTTACGTTCCATGACGCAGGTCGAATCGGCCTGGAAGCTGGTCCCGGTCGGCGACGCGTGTTCGTACGGCGCACCAGCAACGTCGTGCCGCTGCGACGGGCGAATCGCTGAATGGCAGTGTCCGCGCGACGGCGCAACTGGCTGCTGATCTCGGTTGTACTGGCGTTCATTCTGGCGCTGCGTCTCACCGGCTCGGTCGATCTGCCGGAAACCAGTTACTTCGCCGGGCAACGCCCGTATGTCATCGCGCACCAGGGAGGCGATGGGTTGCGCCCAGGCAATACGATGCTGGCGTTCAGCCACGCGGACAAACTTGGCGTGGACGTGCTGGAGATGGATGTTCATGCAACGCGCGACGGGGCGCTGGTGCTGATGCACGACGACGCTGTCGACAGAACCACAAACGGTACCGGGCGTCTCGCGGACATGGACCTGGCCACCGTGCAGTCGCTTGACGCGGCGTACCACTGGCCGTTCGACGGCAACCCGGTGTATCGCGGGAAGGGCGTCAGGGTGCCGCTGCTGGCGGATGTGCTGGAGCGCTTTCCGCGTCAGCGTTTCAACATCGAGATCAAGGCGGACTCCAAGCCGCTGGCGGAAGCCCTGTGTGGCGTACTGCATCAGACAGCACGGGAACCTGTGGCGCTGGTGGCGTCCTTCCACCGGACGGCGTTGCAGCACTTCCGCACCGTTTGCCCTGATGTCGCCACCAGTACCTCCCAGGCGGAAACCACGGTTTTTCTGCTCTTCAGCGCCCTGTGGCTGGACCGTCTCTATCGGCCCGTTGCGGGCGCGCTCCAGGTTCCGCTGGAACGCTTCGGCATCCCGTTATCCAGTGAAGCAATGATTGCGAGCGCTGCCCGTCACGGCATGTATCTGGACGTCTGGACATTGAACGGTGAGGCCGCGATCGAAGCGGCGTATGCACGCGGGGTATCCGGTGTGATCACTGACCGCCCGGACCTGGCGATGGCGGTTCGCAATCGTTTGCGTGTGGAGGGGGTCAGCGCTGGCGGCGGCGATCCGTAGTGTCGGGATTGCGCCGCGGCACGGGATCGTCGAGCACCCGTTCGCTGTTGCGGCGGTCTTCGGCATTGACGCGTCGATCCTCAGTGCCGGTGCGGCGTTCACTCGGTGTCGCGTCGGGCCGCTCCATGGGTTTGCTGGCCGTCATCTTGTAATTCCCCGCCTCCCCGGCGATAAACGAAGTTTACCAGACCGTTTCGGGCCGCTCACAGGTGCTGAGCCGGTCCGTGACCAAGCATCAAAGCATTCCAGCTACCCGGAAGATCATGACTGACCGCCTCGACTCCCTGCAGATTTCCGCAATGGCGCTCATTGAACGACTGCTGCTGTTGCTGCCGAGAGGGGGGCATGTGGACTGGTCGAAGGAGCCGGCGGCGCTGTGGCGTTCGCACGGCTTTGGCCAGGCTTTTCAGCGCGCGGCGGTGGATGCCTCGCTCAGCCTCGACGACCTGCATCGGATCGATCATCAGAAGGCCGCCATCGAACGCAACACGCGGCAGTTCCTCGTGGGTGCACCCGCCAACAATGTGCTGTTGTGGGGGGCGCGTGGCACCGGCAAGTCGAGTCTGGTGCACGCACTTGTCAATCGGTATGCGGCGGATGGCTTGCGCCTGGTGGAAGTCAGTCGCACGGATCTGGCAGGTATCGCCGATCTGGCCGCGGAACTTGCGACGCTGCCGTATCGCTTTGTGGTGTTCTGCGACGATCTCTCATTCGAGGAGGATGATGCCGGCTACAAGGCGCTGAAGAGCGCCCTGGAGGGATCACTGTTCAAACACGCGGACAATGTGCTCATCTATGCCACGTCCAATCGGCGCCATCTGTTGCCCGAGTACATGCGCGACAACCTGCAGACGAAAATGGTCGACGGTGAACTGCACGAAGCGGAAGCGGTGGAAGAGCGAATTTCGCTTTCAGACCGCTTCGGACTTTGGCTCTCGTTCTATCCCTTCAAACAGGACGACTACCTGGATGTGGTGCATCACTGGGTGCGCCGACTGGCGCGGGCGCATGGGCTATCGTTGGATGCGTGCGCACTGGACGAGGCGTTCGACAAACAGGCGGTAGCCTGGGCCCTGGGGCGGGGAGTGCGAAGTGGTCGGACGGCACAGCATTTTGCGCGCCACTGGGTGGGAGGGCAGCTTCTGGAGAAGTAACAGAAGCAGGCCGGGAGCCGTGCGGTGCCGTCCCGGTGCCCGACAGGTTCGTCGCGCGCGGGCAGGCCGTTCGGCGATCAGGCGACGCGAACGTTGAGTCCGGCTTCCACGCGACGTCGGGTTTCCTCGGCGGTCTTCAACGGCAGACGGGCGCAGCGGGCCAGGGCAAGCGCCCTCAGTTCTTCCGAGCGTGTCCGCTCATGCAGAATCATTGCCCGTTGTGCTTCCTGCATCAGCAGCTCCACGCCCGCGAGTTCTTCGGCCAGGTGCAGCGCGGAACTGGCCAGCGCCAGTTGCCTCGGGCCCAGCAGATCGAGTTTGGAACAGGCGATGATGTGCTCCCTGAGATCCCGCAGCGCCGCCGCGGTTTCGGCGTGTACGGGAGCTATCGGGCGATCAGCGCGTCGGGCGTCGGCCACGGCTTTGTGCAGGGTAGCGATATGACCTGGCAGGCTGCTCGCGTAGCGCTCGAAGATGCCGTGCGCCAGTCGTTCCGAGGTGGCCATGTAGATGTGGATCAGTGCCTCGCGAACCGGCAGGGGCAGCAGGGTGATCGGTATGGACTGCAGACACCGGGTAATGGCTGAAGTGCCTTTTACGATACGCAGTTGCCGTTTCACCACAAGCGTGCGGTAGCGTCTGAAACCGAACACGGCAGCGACGATGCCGCCGACGCAGAACACAAGCGATAGCAGATAAACCATGGGCGCACTCGGCAACCGGGACTCCAGGAAGCCTAGCAGCGCCGGCGAATCGTGCAGGAAGCTGGCTTGCGATGGCGGATTTCCGGCGTCGGACGCGGCTGGTGGCTTACAACGCCCCGGGCAGGCGACTGGCATGACGGGTGTCCCGGCAGCGTCACACTGTGGCTTCTCATGGTGGAGACGCGTATGAAGGCAAGAGCATTTTTCGAACGGTATCGACCGGGTGTACAGCAGCTGTGTGCGCTCAATGGTGCGGAGCTTCCCGGCCACCCCGACGTCATCCGCTTCATCGACCGGCTCAAAAAGGATGAGGCGCGGGTAGACGTGCTGCCGCCGCGCCGCGCGTCCTTCCCCGGTGAAGAGGCGTTCTGGTTCTGTGTCATGCAACTGGAGGAGTTTGCGGAAATGACCTGGCCGGGCGCGGCGTCCGAACCCTACGTTCGTTACCTGTTGAGTGACCTGGCGACCGCGGCGGATTGTCTGCGCACCCTCAGCGATCTGCCGCCTGGTCTGATCGTGGAGTGGTGTGACGAGGATGCCTGGGAAGATGAGCTGGACGATATCGATTGCCAATGGCCGCCAGAGGACTCCGTGGTGCCCGCATGCCCAGGTGCGGGAGAAGATGCGCAGCCAACCGTGTCGCCAACCCGCGCCAGCGCCCGAACCGGCTCCGGGGCTTGATGACATCGCGGTTGACACTCCACGACCGCCTTCCTACCATGCGCGCCTTCCCGCCGTGGGGCCATAGCTCAGCTGGGAGAGCGCTACAATGGCATTGTAGAGGTCGCGAGTTCGATCCTCGCTGGCTCCACCAAGTCCTCGTTCAAACCGATTCAAGACCGTCCAATAGCTACCGTAACTCGCTGATTTCACTGAAGAACACGATCTAACCTCGTCCAGCCTCGTGCATTGACAGCCAGGCGAAGGTGGGGGCAACATCGGGGGCATCTCATCACTAGTGCGTTGAGGTTGCCCCCATGCCCCTTACCGACGCTGCGATCCGCACTTCTAAGCCGCGCGAAAAAGCTTACAAACTATTCGATGGCCGCGGTCTTTACCTCGAAGTTGCTCCGAGCGGTGGGCGCTGGTGGCGACTGAAATATCGGGTAGCTGGCAAGGAGAAGCGTCTCTCTCTGGGGGTCTATCCGGAGGTGGGGTTGAAGGAGGCGCGTAACCGATGTGATCAGATGCGCCGACTCGTTGCCGATGGCGTGGATCCCGCCGTCCAGCGTCGGGCGTTTAAGCAGCATCAGATGCTGGCCTCGTCGTCCTGCTTTGAGCAGGTTGCCAGGGAGTGGTTCGCGAAGTTTTCGCCGGGATGGGCTTCCTCGCACAGCGTCCGGATCATCCGTCGTCTCGAGCGCGACGTCTTTCCCTGGATCGGCACATTGGATGTTGGAGAGATTTCGGCTCCGGACCTGCTGGCCGTCCTTCGAAGGATTGAGGGTCGAGGGGCCGTCGAAACAGCCCACAGGGCGCTGACCAACTGTAGCCAGGTGTTCCGCTATGCCATCGCCACGGGTCGGCTGGAGCGCGATCCTGCTGCGGATCTGCGGGGGGCGCTGCCGCCGATGAAGGTGCAGAATTTCGCAGCCACCACCGACCCGACGCGTCTGGCTGAAATCCTCAGGGCGATGGACGGGTATCGCGGCTCGCTGGTAGTGCGTGCCGCGCTGAAACTGATGCCGCTTTTATTCGTTCGCCCTGGCGAACTGAGAACGGCGAAGTGGGCGGATATTGATCTCGAAGCGGCTGAGTGGCGCTATCTGGTCACCAAGACCCAGACCCCTCACATCGTCCCGCTGTGCAAGCAGGCTGTCTCGGTTCTCAAGGACCTCCAGCCGCTCACCGGCCGAGGCATGTATGTGTTCCCCGGCCGTGGGCCGGACAAGCCCATGAGTGACAACGCAGTACTCTCGGCCATGCGCCGGCTGGATATCGGCAAGGATGAAATGACCGGTCACGGCTTCCGCGCGGTGGCCAGGACGTTGTTGGACGAAGTGCTGGGGGAGCGGCCTGACTTCATCGAGCATCAGCTTGCCCATGCAGTTCGGGATCCGAACGGGCGGGCCTACAACCGGACCGTGCACCTGGAGGAGCGACGCCGGATGATGCAGCGCTGGGCAGATTATCTCGAAGCCCTGAAAGGGCAGTCCCCGCAGGGACTCTGATGCGCAACTCGAACCTCAATACTGCGTAGCATTCATTGGAACGACCCTGAGCGTGTGCCGATGCAGCTCGCACCAGGATCTTGCTGATTCCCGTCACCTCGATACTCTCTGCCTCCAGAGAATCAATGCGTCTTGGGAGGTTCACCGATGTCCGAGTTTGTGCCATTGGAAATGACGCTCGACCGGTACTTTTCGCGGAAATTTGACCGGCTTCCCGCACCACTCAAACCTGCTGTTGCCAAGCAGTTTTCTCTCGTCCCCTGGGATGCACTTTCCCCGAAGCAGCGAAGGGAGTTCGTGAGGAATCAGGACCAGCAGGACGATCCCTTGCTTCAGGCGTGGAATGAATTTTGGATGGATCTTGTATACAGAAAGGACAAAGTTACACAGGACATGGCGCGTTGGGACGCGGTACAGCCAGGTTCGGTGTCGGAGCTTCGGGATCAGGAAGACAGACGGGAAAGCCTACAACGCGAGCTGCGCATGTTGGACTGCTGGGATCAGTCGGGAAGCCGCGCTCGCCCGTCCGCGACGATTCCCAAGAATGCAAGATTCAATGATTTTGGTCGAGTCGCCCAGCATGAAGAACAGGCACTCGTAGCCTATCCCCTGGCCATGGAAATGCTGCGCAGTCGAATCGGCGCGACATCGGCGGATGTCGCGGGTTGGGTCTGGCTAGGGCGCCTTTCTGGCGGCCTGGCAGCGTTCCTCCGAGACCCTGAGCAGGGAACCTTGAGCAGATTTTTCTTCGATCTGGTCGTCGACGAAAGTGGTCGTGGCTACATGAATGGCCTATTGCGAGCATCTTTCAGACCCGAAGATCTTGAGACTTTCGAACCGTCAGAGCGGTTTTTCACTGGCGTGGAGTTGGTTGCCAGATGGTCAGTCCATGCTCAGCTGCCAGACGTCGAAGCCTACGTGTGGGCAAAGATCCAGCACGGGAGCCTCACCAACTGCCATCCGATCTTTGGCAATTCATCCCAGATTCGCAGTCCGGACGACGCGCTCCCGCCGCTCGCCGATGGCCTGTTCCTGACATCGGAGGTTGAGTCGATCGAACGCCAGG
Organism: Pseudomonadales bacterium; assembly: GCA_024234635.1. Classification (GTDB taxonomy): domain Bacteria; phylum Pseudomonadota; class Gammaproteobacteria; order Pseudomonadales; family Azotimanducaceae; genus SYFY01. The sequence continues at coordinate 227,756 of JACKNX010000006.1, forward strand.
AACTGGCTGGGCAATCGGTTTCATCGTGCGGGCGGGAATCGAAACCAGTAGTTATGCCGGAAGTTGGAACTCCAGAGTGGCGGAAAACAAACGCCCGAAAAGCGGCCGATGCCTTACACGACCAACCAAATGGTACCCGAGAGAAAAAAGCTAAAGTGTTGAAGGCATACGAGGAACAGCGGGGAAACTTCCGAACCAAGAGGAAATTTGCCGAGTGGGCAGCACACGAATTCCACCTCGCCGAGCGAACGGTCCTCGGGTATCTGCGGAACGACTAGTCCGAAAACGCACCGCTGCTTAGCAGATGCGCGCCTCTGCTGAGCAGAGCGTATGTAACCAAACACCCCAGTCCTCAAAGCTATGCCCCGTGTACAACGATATGCATGGAGTTCCGAGGATGAACATCACCTTTCTGCGGCTGCCGGCCGTTCTGGCTGCCACAGGCTACAAGCGATCCACGCTGTACCTGCGGATGAGTCAGGGCCTCTGGCCCAGACCAGTTTCGCTTGGGTATCGATGCGTGGGGTGGCCTCAGCATGAGGTCGAAGCAATCAATAGCGCCCGCATTGCGGACTGTTCCGAAGCCGGAATTCGCGAGCTGGTGGAAAGCCTGTACGCCGCCCGCAGGAGCGTCGCGTTTCCGGGAGCGCTGCAATGATTGCCGGTAGCCCCTGCGATCCTGTCGTTGATTCCGGCGCTGAATCTTGTTGTGCCCCGCTGCCTGTGGCGTCTGGAGCTTCTCGTCAGGACGCCTCACCGCCGCGAACATTGGTAGTTTCCCAAGCCTCGAATGCGAGACGGCGGATCAATGTCAATCGTATCCGTTTGCTCTTCTGCTACTCCGTGCACGAGGTTGCCGAGCTGCTGGGTGTGCACCGTCAGACGGTCAAGCGATGGATCCGTGAGGGTCTTACTGTCCTGGATAATCGCAAGCCAATTCTGATTCCAGGCGTGGCGCTCAAGGCCTTCTTGATGGAGCGGAAGGCGCGGAAAAAGCAACCGTGTCGTGTTGGGGAAATGTACTGCCTGCGGTGTCGGAAGCCACGAATCCCTGAGGGGCTTCGCGTGGAGTGCGATCGGACGACGACTGCGCTCGGCATGCTGCGTGGTCGGTGTTCGGACTGCGGAACGGTGATGAATCGCCGGGTCGCCACGGCCGCGCTGCACACCTGGCGCGAGGTGGTTGAATTGACGTTCAGAGAGCGGGATCCGCGATTACTCGCGGTACCGGAACAAGGCACTCGGCATCCGGGCCGGGTTTGCATTCCCGTCAGCCGAAGCGCGCACGCAGTTCCTGCAGCAGGAGGCATCGCCGGGCGTCCAGTTCGCCCTGCAGGTGGCCCCCATCGGTTTCTACAGCAACCTGAGCCGCGCTGCGGCGGGCCTGAAGCAGGCTGTCGGCACGCCTGAGCAGATGCTGGCGGCGATC